>LXQE01000059.1 GCA_003326195.1 Nostoc punctiforme NIES-2108 | reverse complement strand
TGCTCCAGGAATCGGTTTTAGTAATGCCACTGATTTTAAAATCACTTCTTCAGGGGCGGCTACTACAGCAAAAATTATCTACGACGCTGTGAGTGGGCAGTTGTTCTACAACCAAAATGGCAGCGCAGCTGGTTTTGGTAGTGGTGGCCTATTTGCAATTATTAGCGGTGCGCCCAATCTTACAGCTACAGACTTCATCATTCAAGCGTAGCTCGTTAGTATAGCAGTTTATAATTCAATATGAATATAAAACATTAGTGAGGGCGTACAGTTAGCTGCATACCTTCACTAATGTTTTATAACTCAATACGCTTGGGTTAAGCATTTCTTCCTTCTCTTCCTTCTCTTCTTTCTCTTCCTTTGTGTCCTTCTCTAACGAGACGCTGCGCGAATGCAGTTCGTTAAAAAAATTAACCTTAACAAAGAGTTTAAGCCTGAACTGTATTGTTCTATAAGCCTTACCAATCACTTCTTTGAGTGTCATCCCAGACTTGTAACTCCAAGTCCTGAAGATAGGTTAGTCCGCTCTGAATTTGTGCATCTGTTCCTTGTAATTCAAGGTCAAACCAACCATCACCGACAGCATTGGCTCCCAAAATTGCTGCTGTGATATTCACAGTCAGATTGTAGTCAGACACTAGTAGTSTACCAAGGTAACTTTGCTAAGTAAAACCTCTAATTGGTAAAATAGCCAAAAACGGGGTGTAACATGGCAAAAAAGTACATTGTTGACTTGAATGAAGATGAAGTTTCCCAACTGCAATCGATAATTAAGAAAGGTAAGCATAAGGCAAGAACCATAAGCCGTGCAAACATTCTTTTGATGGCTTCCGAAGGAGAAACGGATCAAGCGATCGCTAGCATAGTTAGAGCGCATGTTGCAACAGTGCAACGAATACGAGAAAAATTTGTCATTGGAGGGTTAGATTTTGCTTTAAAGGATGAAGTTCATCCACCAAAACATAAAAAATTAGATGAAAAGCAAGAAGCATTTTTGATTGCAACAGCTTGTTCTAATCCGCCAGAAGGAAGAGTGCGTTGGACAATGCAATTATTAGCAGATCATTTAGTGAACGTTGGTATCATAGATTCAATCTCAGATGAAACAGTACGTCAAACTTTAAAAAAAATGAAATTAAGCCTTGGTTGAAAGAACAATGGTGTATTCCTGAAGTTAACGCAGAATATGTTTTCCGAATGGAAGATGTGCTGGATTTATACAATGAGCCTTATGATCCTAAACGCCCTGTAGTCTGCTTTGATGAACGTCCATACCAATTAGTAGAAGAAGTAAGACTTCCTTTGCCACCACAGCCAGAGCAACCTGAACGTTATGATTTTGAGTATAAACGTAACGGGACAGTAAATTTATTCGCATGTTTTCAACCCTTGGCTGGATGGCGGCATATCGAAGTTACAGAACGTCGAACTAAAGCCGATTTTGCTAAACAAATGAAAAATTTAGTAGATGTTTCCTACCGAGATGCCGATGTTATTCGTTTAGTAGTTGATAACTTGAATATTCATACACCCAATGCATTATATGAAGTTTTTCCACCAGAAGAAGCACGTCGAATTATTCAAAAGTTAGAGTTTCACTATACTCCTAAACACGCTTCTTGGTGAGCCAGTGCGTTGGGCGGGTTCCCCGACTTGAAGCAACTGGCGAACCCGAAGGGCTGAATCAGGTAGAAATCGAATTATCTGTTTTATCTCGCCAATGTTTAGAACGGCGTATTCCTAATGCAGAAACATTAACTTCTGAGATTGCCGCTTGGGAGAAAAAACGTAATCAGCAAAAAGCTAGTGTTTATTGGGGTTTTCAAACCAAAGATGCTCGCCGAAAAATGGAGCGTTTATATCCAAATTTAACATAGCAAAGTTAGCTTGGCAGACTACTAGGTGCGTTAGTTACTATCGATAGCATTTATGAATTGCAACAGTCGGCTTTAGACGCTGATGTGCAAACTACGCTAGCACGTTTGTTCAGCCATGAAGAAGTTATTAAAGACGAGATGGCGATAAAAGTTGCAAAAGCCGTGGCACTTTTGGAGTTGATTCAAGAACAAGAACCGACAACTGTTACTTTGGTTAGCCAATGTCTTTATTCTCAGTTGGGAATGGGCAACAATGAGCCATCCAGTACAGCAGCTTTAGAAAAATTGCGAGGATTAGGGCTACTTTCCTATTCTGACAAACT
>LXQE01000058.1 GCA_003326195.1 Nostoc punctiforme NIES-2108 | reverse complement strand
GATTTTTTCACCACAAGAAGCACGTCGAATCATTCAAAAATTAGAGTTTCACTATACTCCTAAACACGCTTCTTGGTTAAATCAAGTAGAAATTGAGTTATCTGTTTTATCTCGCCAATGTTTAGAACGGCGTATTCCTAATGCAGAAACATTAACTTCTGAGATTGCCGCTTGGGAGAAACAACGTAATCAACAAAAAGCCAGTGTCTATTGGGGTTTCCAAACCAAAGATGCTCGTCGAAAAATGCAGCGTTTATACCCGGATTTAACCTAGCAAAGTTGGCTTGGTAGACTACTAGGACTGCCAGCCTTAACTGTCAACTGGGGTGTGATTGCTGATGTTGGTTATGTCGCTGAAAATACTGTGATAGGCCAGTATTTAGACCAGATTGGAATTAAAGGTTTGCGATCGCACCAAGCACTACAGATATTAGGACAATTACTCCGTGTCGAGGCAGTGCAGACAGGAGTAGCACCTTTTAACTGGCAGCGCTTGAGCGAGATTTACCCAACTGGTGCATCAGCGCGATTTTCTCAGCTAGTCAACGAAGCAGCTGTTCTACCAAAGGCGGACAGGCGCAATAGCAAAGGAGATTTGCTCTTAGACGACCTGATGACAGCCCAACCAACAGAGCGCTTGCAAATTTTGGAATCTCATCTGCGAGAACTCGTAGCTCGGGTATTGGGAACTTCTCCTGCCAAATTGGATAGTCAAAAATCGCTGACCAATCTGGGACTTGACTCCTTGATGGGAGTAGAACTGAGTAACCGAATAGAGAGCGTTTTGGGTGTGAGTGTACCCACAATGAAACTTATGCAGGGCCCAAGTAATTTCGCAACTAGCAGTGGAGCTAGTTGAGCAACTGATGGGAACTTCCCAGACACAATTACCTTCTTCAGTGACCGCAGTTCCAACTGATTGGCTTGTTTTCGCCAAACCAAATCCGGATGCCTGCTTGCGTCTGTTCTGCTTCCCATACCTTGGAGGCAGTTCCTCAGAATTTCTTCCTTGGTCAGATTGCTTACCGTCAAGTGTAGAAGTTTGTGCCATCAAGCTTCCCGGAGGTAAAGACTTTTTAGGCGAACAGTCATTCGACGAGCTAACCTCTATTGTGGAAACCTTAGTACAAGTTCTGCTTCCTTATCTAGACAAACCATTCGCTTTCTATGGTCACAGTCTAGGGGCATTGGTCAGCTTTGAACTCACCCGTCAGTTGCGCCGCGAAAATAGTAAAACTCCTGCTCACTTGTTCGTTGGTGCTTCACAAGCTCCTCAGATACCCTATTTACATCCTTCTGTTGACGAAGCTCCCTGAATTCGAGTCAGTCAAAGGAGTATCTATCAACGATTTACCCCAATTGTATCGGGACAATACAGAACTGGTGGGATTGTTACCACTGATTTTAAAGGAAGTAACTTTGTTGGCTGAAAGATACAGCTACACAGAGGAAGAGCCACTAAATTGTCCTATTTCTGTGTTTGGAGGGATTCAAGACAAGGTGATAACTGAAGATTTACTTTCGGCTTGGCGTGAACAAACTCGCAGTAACTTTAAGCTGCAAATGTTAAGCGGCAATCATTTATTCTTGCACAGCGATCAACAGCTGCTTTTGCAAGCAATATCTGAGGAGCTATCATCAATTCTTTGTTTGTCAATTAGTTGACACAAGACTCTTTCTAAAAAGAGTTATAGGAGAACAGTACACTAGTACAAAAAGGCAGATAGCAGAAGAAATATTGGTTTTAAAATCAGTTTTTTACCTTTTTTTCAACTTTCAAACTAATGGAAAATTTCTGCCCCACTGCACTAGTTTTTTCCCTTACATTTTTGGAATAAAGATTACCTTGTAAAAACCATAAATATACACATGACAACCATTACTATTCCATTCCAACTAAATTTTGAAGAGATGGGCGAGCATTTATTAAACAAAGATGTTGTCAGTCAAATCAACTCAATATTTGCAGAGTATGGAGCCGTTTTACTGCGGGGTTTTCCGTTGAAAACTGCTGAAGATTTTGCAGATGTTGCAACACAGTTTATCACTACCCCAACGGATTACACGGGCAGGGCAAACGCATCTAAATATTGACAAGCCTGAATCAGGGTAAAATACACCAAGACTCAAACTAAATAAAGCTTTGAGGAAATTCGACCTCACTGATTATGAAAATGAGAATCATTATAAGTAGGGAGTTAGAGGCAGCCGACGGCTCGGCTGCCTGAATTTTCACGGTCAGTTCTCCACTCTTCTAGCGTAAGTATTTTCACAGTCTAATTCTCAATAGTTTTAGATTAATGACTAGGAATCACGAGAATATCAGCTCCAGTCAGGGATAAGCACAGGTTTTCAGGAGATTGAGCAT
>LXQE01000057.1 GCA_003326195.1 Nostoc punctiforme NIES-2108 | reverse complement strand
AAAGGCAACAAGCAACGGTGGTGTTTTTACAGTGACGCACAGGATGCAGAATAGGAGAGCTTTTAGCCCTAAACATAGATTCTGTAGATATCAAGAACCTTTACAGCACAACATCCAGTTACCCGAAAAGTAAGTAGAATCAGCTACCATACATTGCATGATTATTGGCGGGAGACAACCAATAAGTATCCACACCTTCAAGGAGTTCGCATTCACGATTTACGACATACATTTGCTACAGAACGAGTGGGGTTAATCAGTATTGAGGAATTATGCTCATTAATGGGACATGAAAGCATTCAAACAACTTTACGTTACGCTAAAGTCACCTCACAGAAATCAGAATCAGCTGCACGTCATGCCTTGAATATACTGATTAATTCCGACCAAAAAGCTGACCTTTAGGGCAATTATATAGAATCACTCAGTTCCAGTATGTTTTTCATCGAGAAACAGCATTTTATCTCAGTTAAAGATTGTTACCCCAAAGAAGATAGAATACTGTTTGGTTGAAGAGTGAGACTTAATGAAAAAAACCTGGCAGCCAGAAGAATTAGTAGAGTATTGGACGCTACTCCCTCTTGAAT
The DNA here is from genome assembly GCA_003326195.1 of Nostoc punctiforme NIES-2108. GTDB lineage: Bacteria > Cyanobacteriota > Cyanobacteriia > Cyanobacteriales > Nostocaceae > Nostoc > Nostoc punctiforme_A. The sequence continues at coordinate 1,825 of LXQE01000057.1, read as the reverse complement.
TAGCACTACTGAATCAGAAAAACGACGAAAATCGGTTAGGTTTTGCTATATTGCTCAAGTTTTTTGAGATTTATGCCAGATTTCCTGAGAATAATCAAGAAATCTCCCAAAATGTTGTTGATTATGTTGCCAAACTTTTAGATATTTCCCCCCAAAAGTACTCTTACTACGATTGGCAAGGACGCTCCATAAAATATCATCGCGCTCAAATTAGAGAATTCTTTGGATTTCAAGAAACCAAAGTTAGTGATGCTTTTGAGTTAACTAATTGGTTAGCAGAACAAGCACTAATTTATGAGTTAAAATTTGAACAGCTAAAACTTGCAGCAGTAGCGAGACTACGGAATTTAAAACTTGAACCACCGACAGATTCCAGATTAGAACGTATCATTCGCTCTGCTATCAGAAATTTTGAATCTAAATTTTTTCGGGACATAACTTCCCAACTATCTAACCAATCTAAAAAGTGGATAAATGATTTTTTGAAAGAGAAAGCTTCCGATCAGGAATTAGATGATACCACACAAACAAATCATGATAAACAACTGAATAATCCAGGAGATATCCAATTATCTCAACAGTTAGATGACACGAATAACTCAGAAATAAACACTGAAGTGACTAGATTAACATGGGCTGAATTAAAAACAGACCCAGGGAGAATTGGTGTAGAAAGTTTTCAAAAGGAAGTTGCTAAATTAGAGATTTTTGAGCAATTAGAATTACCAACAGACTTATTTAAAAACATCTCTACCAAAGTTCTCCAAGTCTATAAAAGTCGGGTAATTGTTGAACATCCTCGTGACTTACGCCGTCACCCAGAACATATTAGCTACACACTATTTACAGCTTTTTGTTGGCTCAGAAGTCAAGAAGTTATAGATAATTTAGTAGAGTTACTCATTCAGATTGTCCATCGCATAGGTGTGAATGCAGAAAAACGTGTAGATAAAGAGCTTATTCAGGATTTTAAACGGGTTCATGGGAAGAATAATCTACTATACCAAATGGCAGAAGCTTCCTTGAAAACACCTGATGGCACAGTCAAGGATGTGATTTTTCCTGTAGTAAGTGAAGTGACTCTCAAGAATTTAGTGAAAGAGTATAAATCTACAGGGAATGCTTACCGTGAGAAAGTTTATACGGTGATGCGCTCTTCTTATGGTGGATATTATCGGCGAATTTTACCGTTAATTTTAAACAAGCTCGAATTTCGTTCAAATAATGAAGTTCATCGTCCAGTTATTCAAGCGATATCTTTACTAAAAAAGTATGCTGATAGTAAACAGCGTTATTATGATGCTGGAGAAGATATACCCATTGAGGGGGTATTACGTAGTGGTTGGCAAGAAATTATATTAGAGACGGGAGCAGACGATGAAATCAAAGTTAATCGCATTAATTATGAGTTGAGCGTGCTGCAAGCATTGAGAGAAAAGCTGAGATGCAAGGAAATATGGGTTGTAGGAGCTAATCGTTACAGAAACCCTGAAGAAGATTTACCTGCTGATTTTGAGGCGCAAAGATTAGAATATTTCCAAGCTTTGAAACAACCATCCGATGTAGAAGTCTTTATTGCTAATTTACAGCAATCTTTGGAGCAATCATTAACTTTACTGGATAAAGGAATACCTAAAAATAGTTTAGTCACACTTAAAAAGCTTTGAAACAACCATCCGATGTAGAAGTCTTTATTGCTAATTTACAGCAATCTTTGGAGCAATCATTAACTTTACTGGATAAAGGAATACCTAAAAATAGTTTAGTCACACTTAAAACGACAGGCAAAAGTCGAATTTGTGTTTCTCCTCTGAATCCTCAAAAT
>LXQE01000056.1 GCA_003326195.1 Nostoc punctiforme NIES-2108 | reverse complement strand
TGATAAAGATTTTGAGCAAGCAGTTAAACTACTAGGAGTTTTGAATCCTAAACGAACAGCTAATTGAGTTAAAGAAGGAGGTGGTTCTTCTTCTTGAGCTAGTTGCATCGCCTGAATAACTCGTTCGCACTTAGGACTACTATTTGAAGTAACTAAAGCAGACTGTGATGATAATTTTTTCTGTTTAGGAGCAGGTAGAGAAACTAGCTGCTTAAGAGTAAGAGGTAGTATTTTAAGTTGAAGAAAATCGACAAGATTAGTTGATAAGGCGTAGCAGATTTTCAAAAGTTTATCTAAATTTGGGATGGCTACACCTGAATACCAATGTAGAATTTCATATCTCGATAACCCAAGCCAACGACCAAAAGCGGAAACATTACCTTGAGTATATTGATAGACGTAAGCTTCTAGGATTGTTTTAATAGTCTCTCTTGGAGGTGGACAAGGAAATTCAGGAGCTTGAGCAATTAAATCTCCTAAAGTCTTAACTATCCAAATCTCTTGCTGTAAATTGGGTATCTCCTCGAACAATCTATTATCTGGCAAAGATACTTCATAGTTCATCCCCAACCAACCACCACATTTCAGACAAAATCCAGGTCGTGAGTTATGCCACAGGTGTAAAAATTCAAGGTCACAGTGAGGACATTTTGATTCTAAAAATCGATAATGGATGGGACAAATGTTAGCTGGTTTCAAAGCCCACAGCAGAGGTGAATAAATGACTTGTTGATTATTTAACCAGTCTTGATAGCAATAAGGACACCAAGCATGAGAATGCTTGAGCAATCCCAAAACTGGGAAGACTTTTGCCCAAGGTAGCATTGTCAAAAACTGTAAGTCAGTACGTTTTGTCAATATTTCTAGAGCAAAAACCAGTTGTTTAGCTCCAATTTGTGTTCCGTTTAAAGCTTTTACAGAAGCTTGTCCATACAAACTTACGATACTTTTAGAATTCAAGGGATTGGTAGTATGGTTATGCCCAACTATTGGTTTTATCTCTCTAGCCAATAAAGTTCCAGGCAATACGCTATGAGCTGCGGCTAGACGAGCAACATAGCTAGTCAGACTTTCAACATAACAAGTACCAAGTCCAATCGGTTCCAGATGAAACAACCGGCTAGGACTGGGAGTAAATTCTGGGTCTTTGAGCCACAATTCATCGTTAACCGCCATGTTAGTCATCATCTGAATTTACCCCTACATCATCTCTTTTAGGTTTTCTTTGTCCAACACGACCTTTTTTGAGTAGGGAATTTTTGGCTGGCATTTTTATTCCATGTTCTGTTGAATATTGCCGCTCAAAAAAACTGGATTCTTCTTGAAAGCGTTTAAATCCCTGTTGTGCTTCTTCCTTAATTTTGTTGATACGAGATGCAGAAAAAGCACCTAATTTAAGATGTTTGCTATTAAGAGTCCGAGCTTCTTCAGAATAGGCAACTCTCAAAGAACGAGTTAACCAATTCTTCAATAGCCCCACACAACCAACTGAGCCAGAAAAAAGATACTCATAGTGTTGTTCTAATTTTGGTTCTTGTACAAGCGGAATGTGGCGTTGAAAAGTTCTAATTACTCTAATAAATTCAGCAATATCTTCTGGGTTATCAGCTTGGTAAGGTAACAGGTGAATATCTTCGCTACGCCGCCCTATTTGCCCATTCAAGGTAGGACAGTTAAGCAGTTCATAAGTTCCAAATAAAATATGTACTGTACCAGTAAGATTAGCAATAGACTTAATCCAGTTCATTTGCTGTAACATCTGGTGTCCGCCTGCCATCATAAATAAATGCTGTGCCTCGTCTACAGTAAAAGCTTTTACCTGACGATAACGAAATGCTTTTTCCATTGCTCGGCGTAATGCGGGCGAATCTTGGCGGTAAGCCCGATTTAGCAACCCCAAATCCTTTACCTCACCGTGAGGAATTTCATAATCAATTTTGTATTCAATCAAAACTTCCTGAAGGGATTCTAGGGCGCGAGTGTAATAATCTTTATAGCTAAACTTTCCTTGTTCTGTTGGAATAGCTTCAATACCAGCAACAGCAATTTGACCAGGATTTTGGCGTAATGAGGGGAGAAATTCGTAATTTAGCAGATTTTCCAGACGCAAGCGTAAGGTTGTTTTTCCTACACCAGTCACACCAAAAACTAAAAATACTAAAGTGTCAGCTGGCTCCAGAATATTAATTAATAAAGTATCTAAGGCTTGTTTGAGCCTTTGATGTGGAATAGTGATACTTTTGATCAATACCAGCAACAGCAATTTGACCAGGATTTTGGCGTAATGAGGGGAGAAATTCGTAATTTAGCAGATTTTCCAGACGCAAGCGTAAGGTTGTTTTTCCTACACCAGTCACACCAAAAACTAAAAATACTAAAGTGTCAGCTGGCTCCAGAATATTAATTAATAAAGTATCTAAGGCTTGTTTGAGCCTTTGATGTGGAATAGTGATACTTTTGA
>LXQE01000055.1 GCA_003326195.1 Nostoc punctiforme NIES-2108 | reverse complement strand
GGATAATCTCAAAGCACATAAAATCAAGGGGATTATTGAAATGATCGAGTCCGTAGGCGCAAGGGTAGTTTATTTATCACCTTATTCACCTGAATTTAACCCCATCGAACATCTCTGGTGGCAACTCAAAGCATTTATCCGCAAGTTTTCACCTAAAAATATTTTGGCAGTAGTACAACTGTTGTCTCTAGGAGTTCTCTTATGCTCAAGCCAGCAACTCCAAAACTACTTTTCTCATTGTTGCTACTGTACCAGTTAGTCGCGCAAAGTGCTGTAAATACTCTTGATATTATTGATAACTGTTTAACTGCCGATCTCATTGAAAAATTTAATCAATTAAATATTAAAGTTATTGCTGATAAACAAAAAACACCATATAGATATTATTCTGCCACCGAATAATCAAATTTAACTAATATTCAATAATAACTATTACTATGCACCTCACTATCCTCTATCGCGGCCCTTTAATCAGTTGCAACTATGGTTGTGAATATTGCCCCTTTGCTAAACGCCAACAAACAGCCGCAGAATTAGCAATTGATAAACAAGCATTAGAACGTTTTGTCAATTTTATTTCCCAACATCCCCAGCATCAATTTTCAATTCTGTTTACTCCTTGGGGAGAAGCCCTAATCCATTCTTGGTATCAGCAAGCACTGATAAAATTAACGCAGTTGCCCAATGTTAATAAAGCCGCAATTCAAACTAATCTATCTTGTAATTTAGATTGGGTAGAGGAATGTAACAAAGATAAATTGGCGCTTTGGGCAACTTTTCATTCCGAATGGGTGTCACGCGATCGCTTCTTACAAAAATGCCTCAATCTAGACAATAAAAATATCAAATTCAGTGTTGGATTTGTCGGTTTTCCCAAGTTTAAAACAGAAATAGCAGCTTTACGTCAAGAATTACCAAACCACGTTTATTTGTGGATTAATGCTGTGAAAGCTGAACTTCCTAATTTATCACCAGAAAGTCGAGAATTCTTCAAATCTATTGACCCGTTACATGAACTAAATACTCAACATTATCCTAGCTTTGGGCATTCTTGTCGGGCTGGAGAATCAGTGATTTCTGTTGATGGTGATGGGACAATGTACCGATGTCATTTTATTAAAGCAGCAATTGGTAATATTTACGATTCTACCTGGGAAGCAGCTTTGTCTAAACAACCTTGTACCAACCAAACTTGTCACTGTCATATTGGTTATGTTCATCTAGAATATTTAGAAATGAATAAGGTATTTGGTTCTGGTATTTTAGAAAGAATTCCCGATAATTTGGTTAATCAAAATTGTACTGTCATATAAATATTAATGTTTATCAATTTAACTAAAAGGGTCACAGAAAGCCGCATTTTCTTCACCTCTGCACTCTACCCCTTGCGTCTTAAGTGGCTCCTAAATTCTGGATTCTGTTTTCGCTGCTACTAACTCGCGGCTTTTTAAAGCTTGTCGAGATGACAGGTATGCATCCTGCGGCTGTTGAAGTTCCAGAGTTGACAGAGGAAGAACAGCGCGATCGCCTGCACCTGGAGCGGAAGGTGGAACGGGCGTTTTTTGAGGCGGGCAAAGCACTGACGGAATTGAGGGACAGACGGCTTTATCGCTCCACGCATAAAACATTTGAAGATTATTGCCGCGATCGCTTTGGGCATAGTCGGCAACAATCAAACTATTTGATTGCCGCAGCTGGTGTTTACGAAAATTTGACAACCATTGGTTGTCAAAATGTGACAAATGAGAATTTGACAACCAATGGATCACAAATTCTGCCCACGAGTGAGCGCCAAGTTCGACCCATGACCAAGCTCGAACCCCAGGAACAGCAGGAAGTGTGGCTAACGGCAGTAGAACTTGCTGGTGGGAAAGTACCGACTGGTAGAATCGTGAAAGACGTTGTGCAAAGGATTATGGAGCGAACCCAAGTACCCAATACCTACCAAATCAGCGAAGTCTGCCAAATCCTTGTCAAAGATAATCCCGAACTGAGAGGCAAAGGTGGCTGTTGGGCTAGTGTCAGCGCAGTGAATGACTTTAGTTGCACCGTGAAAATGTGGGATGGCGAACACACAGTTGGGTTGCAACACCTGAAATATTACGAATACTTGCCTGCTGAATGTGAGCAGATGCAGGTGATTTGCGATCGCATCAGTCGAGTGTATTCCGATTCGCTGGAGGAGACAGTTAAAAGTCTGTTGCAGTCGTTGGGGAGGGAGCATCCCAGTTTTTTGCAAAGAAGGCGAAAATCAGTCAGGATAGGTAAGACGAGTGTATTTATTTACCAATGACCCCAGAACAAAAGCAAGCTCTTCAAGAACATATTCAGGCGATGGCTAAAATATTGTACGAAGATACGTCAAAAGAAAAGCTCACAAATCTTGCAGGAATTGAAGAAGCAGTGCGGAGTCAAATGCAAAAACATGTTATGCCAGAAGTAGGGGTTTTTTTATCGAAACGATTACAGGGACAAGCGCAGGATACCAACGACGGCTCAAAAGCATCCTTGGAGACGGCTCAAAAGCATCCTTGGAG
>LXQE01000054.1 GCA_003326195.1 Nostoc punctiforme NIES-2108 | reverse complement strand
CAAGAGTTCGGCGATCGCCCCAATGGTTTGTGGACCAACTTTACCGTCAGCCACACCAGAGAGTAATTTTAAATTAATTAGTAGTTGCTGTACTTGCACTGCTAACTTGGTGTCAGCAGCAATTTCAGAAATAGTTGTCATACGCCACCAAGCTTACAATTAACTTGGCGCTCTCCCGCGCTTGCTTGATTGTGGCTTCTGGTATTTTTTTTTACCACTGCAAGTTCACTGAAAGCAAAAAGACAGGGATTTCCCTGTCTTTTGGTATTTGTACTGGAATAAGCTAAAATCAATACGCGTAGGCGTTCGCGCAGCGTCTCGTAGCTTGCCGCCGCAGGCATCGCTTTTACCCTACAAAATGCGTATTGTGGGCGGACAGGGATCGCCCTAAAGATTCCTTACCTGCCCCATCGGGACATGACACAGATATTGACTATTTCGGCATCACCTAATCCAGTGGTTTCTGGTGAATTGTAGCTTCTACAACTTCTATTAATTTGTGAGCAATATTCCTGATAAAGATAATTCTTGGGTGTTGGCTATTAAGCAAAATCTCTTCATCTGTTGTGTAACCATAATGCTTGGCTTGAATCGTTAAAAAGCTTATTAACAAATCCTCTTTTTGCTTGTAGCTGAATTTCATGAATCACCTCCAAATTCTTTGCGCCAATTTTCAGCCCACATGAATTTGCATTCCATAGCCGAAGCACATTCCAAATCTTCAGGGCGATCGCCCACCATAACCATCTCCTCAACATCTTCACCACCATCCTCTACAAACAGTTTCACAAGTTTAAGCATTCCTGCATTTGGTTTGCGAAATTCCCCAATTAATTGCATTTCTCTATCACTAGTTTCGTAGGCATCAAACTGAGAAACTTTCCAGCAATCGTTACCTTCAAAATCGGGACAAAAATAAATTGCTGTTAATTGGGGCAGTAGTTCAAGGGTGAATTGCATCTCAGCGATAGTGCCCTCAATTGTTTTGCGAGGTTTACCTGTTTCTGGATTAATTGCAGCACATCCGCCTTGATTAGAGATTCCCACAATTAGCCATCCCAACGCAGCAAAGTGCGCGATCGCCTTATCTGCACCATCAATTATTTTTACATCAGTTGGCGACTGCTTAAAAGTGTGTCCACTGATGGTTTCTGTTAAAGTTCCGTCAATATCGACAAATAAAATGTTCATCCTATTAACCTCAGTAGCTATAAAACAACACGAATTTTAAACTTTAAAAGAAAAACCCACAGATGATAAATATTAGCCTCATCAAAAAACTTTGATTCAGGAGGGAATACCTCCAGCGCAACTATCAGACGGAAAAATTGAAGCAGGAGTAATATTGATTGGCGTTAACAAATCCGAATAATTACGTAAAATGCCTCCAATTGTAACTGTCTTTACATTAGGTACTCTTTGAGATAATTGCAAAATAACTGCTTCATTTGAGCAATATTTCGCAGATTCAGATATTAAACCTATCAATAAATCTTGCTCAGGGTTTAATCTTTTTACACTTACAGTTGGACTATAGTCAACCCTTAAAGACCGCTGCCACACTTCAGCCCATTTCTTTTGCGATAAATACCCGTGACCAAAATACGAAGCTTTCACTATCATTAAAATATGAAAGCAAGGGCGAATATTACCACCACATCTTTGAGTCACCTCAACAAACTTAATCCACCCTATTCCTGGGAAAATTTTAAGCTTAACTAACCTACGAAGTGATTCGTTCATCAAATCTAAAGTTGTTCGTAACAATTCATCGGATGAACAGTCATTCGCCAGAAGAGTCAAAGATACCCACCGCGCATTGGAATAATCAGCCAAAATCTGAGGTAAAATTCTATAAATTTTATTTTTTGCATGAGACTTTACCAACAGCGTTTATTCCTATTTTTTGCTAACCAGCCATTCTTTTTTATGGTCGCCAATCATGAGAAAAACAAAGTTCCCATACCTAAAATAACCATCTTTGCAAGTCGGTAATCTTTTGTAATCTAATATTTTTAACACAACGTCTCTTGGTAAAATTACTCTGCCAGATGACATCTTCTCCAAGAAAGCATAACCAGCAAGCCATTTAGCTAGCCTTGGCAGGTTTTCATACTCACAAGTAATATACAGCAAGTCAACTGTAGTCAGAGGGAATAATCCTGTGCTTTCTGCTAATTCCATCTGTTCACTTTTAATTGAATCAGTTGGATGGATTGATTGGATGGATTGATTGGATGATTGATTAATTGGATAGTTTAATTCATGGGCGGATCTATCCAAAACACCTAATTGGTACATTCTAATGAAAGTCTTGCGTCCTTCCTTGAAACTATTCACACCAGCATTTTCAAGAAATTTGTTTAAGGTTGTACGGCTTTTAATGCCGTAACGAAGCATAACGTCTTCAGTGCTGACTGACTGTAAATCTAAAGTATCCATCCATTCATCCACCCAGTTAGTTTATCGTGTTTTGTGAATATCTGGAAATTTTCTCACTTGTAAATCTTCTGGAAACTCTGAAATATCGCCACCTTTGCGATCGCTCGTTTTAAATTGGTAATCGGTGCTTGGTACGCCAGCGATA
>LXQE01000053.1 GCA_003326195.1 Nostoc punctiforme NIES-2108 | reverse complement strand
TTGCATATATCTATGAAAACGGTTACTTATTTCAGACCTATTGTTGAGTGTATGAAGGTCTGAGCTACTTCTGAAGAATGAAGAAGTAGATCAGGTTTTCGTAGCTCAATAATAGGTAATTCTCCCTTGCCAATTTGTATCTAATCTACTACTATTTATTTAGATGCCCACTAGTTAGTTGCTGGTAACAACTGCTAGCGGGTCTATTCCCTCTTGTACTCTTATTACATTTAGGAACTTTTCAATGTTATCACCTACTTTGTTGAATCGTGTAGATAAAATTTTTGCTGATAAAAAGTCTAAATCGCGTGAATTGATTAATGATTCTTCTCTCTTGTCCCATCATATTCATGCCTATCTGGAACGATGCGGTTATTCTGTTTCTTATGATGATGTTGAGGCTAGACTTTCATTTTTGATTACTCACACTGACACTTCTTATATAAGTCGTATTCAGTCTAAAGGTGGTCGTCCTACTGAGTGGCATCTTCAAACTAAGCATATTCGTTTGCCCCAAAAATATCATGCTGCTCTTAAGGAAATTGCTCTTGAGTGGCAAGAAAATGAGTTTGGGGAAGCTCCTTTTTGATTAAAATAACCTCCCGGTCTGCCCCGATCGGTAAAGATTTTTGCTCTTTTTCACTTTAAATAAATAATTTTTGCATTTTCATTGCAATTCTCTGCTACAAAGTAAATGCCCGGAGTTCGCAAAAACTTCCGGGCTTCTAGCTATTTCTTAATACTTCCTCAGATGTTATCACAAAAAAATACTCATCCGCCACATTGTAAACTTGTTTATTCTGATGGGGTTCTCCGCCCTGCTAAGGTTTGTTCATGTTCTAATATTTCCTGTGGTGGTTTTCATGTTGGTGAATTTTCCTCAGCAAGGGGCGGGCACGAGGCACGAGTGACTGCCACTTGCTCGGATACTTCACTAACTGGAATTGCTTCTAGAAAAGTTAAGACCCCGGTCTGTAACACGGGGTCAAATTCACAAAACCAAAACACAACAACTTGGAACTTATATGAGTCTGGATTCGAGCCATACGTAGATTACTTGCAAGGAACTGGTTATTGCGCTTACTCTGATTTGCAGTCACTTGTCAAGTGGTATTCTGATAATGCTCTCGATGAGTTTTTTCATAAATCTTATACTTATAAGTATGTGGGTGATACTAGATATCTTCATACCTACCAAAGTATACTTGCAATGCAACTTCAGTATGTCCCGCTTGGTGTTGACATAAACGCAGAGATGAGTGCAGAGATAGCTTCGTCTAGCAATGCAGATATCTATTTACATCCTGATACTCCTGTTAAATTTCACCTTACAATGTCTGGCAAACCTTTAGCGGCATTGGGTTTTAAAACTGTTTTAATGTTTATGAGATTGCTTAAAGAAGTTTACCAGTTTCGCTGTTCTCGTACTGACCCAAAGGTTAGATGCCACAACAAAATTGTTGACTTTGATACTCTCGAAGAAGTCGTAAAATCTAAGGACTTTACCCCAGTTATGGAGTACACATTTCACAAATCAAGTACTCCTAACACTGACATTGTTGGCAGGACAATTACTCTTGGTGTCCCCAGTTCTGACAAAAGAATTAGTTTTTATTATGCGCTGCCAGTTCACGGAATTGATGCTCTGGATATCGAAGTAAGATTTCGCAATAGTCGCGCACAGCAAGCGTTTGACCAAATTATCGGCACTCCTGAAGATAACTTAAACTTTGGCCAAAGTGCGGAAGTAATTCATAAATTGGTTGCGGGTTCTGTTGATTTTATATATAAGGATGGTGAAACAGTTAAGAATTTAGATAGGTGTTTGCGCTACGAGTTTTGGGGAATATTTATTGATGCTGCTGGCGGTGCTATTCGAGTGCAAAAGCCAAAGGTACAATTTTCTGGAGTAAAACAAATTCAATGGATAGAAACTAAGTGTTATAAAGCATTGGCAATTGCGAAAGAGATGTTGGGTGTAGCACGTTTTCATAGGTGGATTACTGATATGTGCGATAGGGGTAAGGCTAACTTTACGTCTGAACATGATGCCTATATTCGTCTTTATAAATCATCTCGTGTGTTTGATAATAACTTTGTGTCCAATGATTATTCTGTTATTGCATAGATATATCCAAGCTAATTGCATATATCTATGAAAACGGTTACTTATTTCAGACCTATTGTTGAGTGTATGAAGGTCTGAGCTACTTCTGAAGAATGAAGAAGTAGATCAGGTTTTCGTAGCTCAATAATAGGTAATTCTCCCTTGCCAATTTGTATCTAATCTACTACTATTTATTTAGATGCCCACTAGTTAGTTGCTGGTAACAACTGCTAGCGGGTCTATTCCCTCTTGTACTCTTATTACATTTAGGAACTTTTCAATGTTATCACCTACTTTGTTGAATCGTGTAGATAAAATTTTTGCTGATAAAAAGTCTAAATCGCGTGAATTGATTAATGATTCTTCTCTCTTGTCCCATCATATTCATGCCTATCTGGAACGATGCGGTTATTCTGTTTCTTATGATGATGTTGAGGCTAGACTTTCATTTTTGATTACTCACACTGACACTTCTTATATA
>LXQE01000052.1 GCA_003326195.1 Nostoc punctiforme NIES-2108 | reverse complement strand
GCAACTAACGATTTATCTCAAAGTTCCACGGATGTTGTACTGTCTTGTGTGTAAAATTCGTTGGAAAATCGAGGAGTTTCACAGAGAAATTAAACAATTAACTGGGATTGAATCTTGCCAATGTCGGAAAGCTAGGCTTCAAAGAAATCATATCGCTTGTGCAATGTTGGTTTGGGTTAGGTTAAAGAATTTAGCCTATACAACGGGTCAAACTATTTATCAAATCAAGCATAACTTGCTTTCTAATTATTTAATTCAGCAATTGAAACGCCCAAGTATTCTTATGTGCTTGATTTGATTTAAATTGTCGTGAGGTAGAGCGCAGCCCTGCCCGCTATTTGTGCCAGTTGCGTAAGTCCTGTTATCGCTACTCTTAGCCATAGCCCAACACAGGGTGTTATGACAAAAATTGCTAAAGATATCCTTAACTCCAAGGCAACAAATGCACAGTCAAAACCTTTTGGACAGGGGAAAAGAGCCTTCTGAGGAGTCATAAATCCGTCTCATTATTTACCCGGTACTAGTTCTAACAAAGGCACTGTATTTATTGTTGATCCAGCTAATTCCGACGCAGGTACAATGTTTGTACCTTCAAATGGATTGCAATACTACAATAACTTAAGGTAAGAAGCAAATTTATTTAACTCAGTAAAAAGACCGAGCTTGTTGAGCTAAATAATTTATCTACTTCATTGCATCAATGATTTTCCTTATTTGGAAAAGTAACTTCTCCACATTTGCCCTTGACGCACCTATTCGAGTCGAAAACTCGTTCAGATATAATCCGTTGCATACCTCATTTAAAGCATTGTTTATAATTACCACTTCTTCTTGACTCAAACGAATCGTGGTTATCTCTTTTTCTACCTGCTCTATCTGCATAACACTTACATTTCTTAGGTGTATGGACAGTATCTCTTAGAGGATGATGTACTTTTAATTTTAAGCTGTCGCTGCCCTCACTTACGGTAGAATTCGTGCAGAATTATTCGCAAAAGGTACTCCAATAGGCCCTAATGATTTCCAAATAGCTGCGATCGCGTCCCATCAAATGGGAATCATGTTATGTAATTGCGTTCCTGGGCACCATGAAATTATTGAATTTTCTCAAATCCAAAGCAGTCATTATAGTTTTAGCAATTGCAGTAAACATCACTGTTATTGATATACATTCTTCTAGTTCAAATCTTCCCATAGGCAAGAGTACAATTACTCAGTCCCAACTACAGATTCAACTTGTTCACACACTGACTGGGCATAAAAAAGTGACTTTTGGTGTTCGAGCAGTTGCGATTAGCTCTTCGGGGCAAACCCTGATTAGTGGAGGTAGAGATGATACGATTAAATTCTGGAATTTACGTACTGGAAAATTACTGCATAGTTTAGACGCTCACTCAGATGGTATTACTTCAATTGCGATTAGTCCAGATGGCAAGAGGATTGTAACTGGTGGGATAACCACCCCAACAATGAAGGTTTGGGATTTACGCACTTTCCTTATGTTAAAGGGCGACAGTGGGCATACCCAACCAGTAGAAACCATTGCGATTAGTTCAGATGGTAGATTTATTGCTACTGGCAGTGACGATCGCACAATCAAGCTTTGGGATTTACAGACGCTTAAGTTGCTTGATACCATTCCTGCACACTCAGGATTTGTGAGTAAAGTTGCATTTAGCCCTGATATGCAAACCCTTGTGAGTAGTGGGGGTGGCGATGATAATACAATTAGGCTGATTGATTTACAAACCAAAAAAACACGCCATATTCTCAAAGGACACAAAACCGGAGTTGATGCTATTGCCATTACTCCAGATAGCAAAAAGCTTGTTAGTGGTAGTTTTGGTCAGCTAGTTTCTCGAAATCGTGCGATTAGTACCCTAAAGTTATGGAATCTTCAAACTGGAAAACTGCTACATGAGTTTACTGATAATTTTAATTCAGTTGAATCTCTTGCCATCAGCCCCGATGGAAAAATTCTCATCTGCGGCAATTATGATGGCACTATTAAACTGTGGAGCTTAGAGACTTTAAAGCCGTTGCATACCTTTCAAGATGGTTCCAGTTCTGTTTTAGGGCTTGCTCTGAGCCGAGATGGTAAAACCCTTGCTAGTAGCAATGAGGATAGCATTATACATATTTGGCAAATTAAATAACTGCATTGTTTAACTACAATATAAAACTTAAGAAAAGTGTCAAATCTGAATTCCTGTTTTCCGGTCTAGTTTTTTAAAAGCGCTCGCATGGTGGCGGATATGATCTTCAATAAAACTGGCGATGAAATAATAACTGTGGTCATAGCCTTCTTGGTAACGCAAGTTTAGCGGCTGGTTAACATCTGTACAAACTTGCTTAAACACCTCTGGCAGTAATTGTTTAGCTAAAAATTTATCACAAGTCCCTTGATCAATAAGAATTGAACTGTGATAACCTACTTGCTTGACTAATTCACTAGCATCATAAGCACGCCAATTTTCTTGATTGCTGCCAAGATAACCACTAAAAGCCTTTTGACCCCAAGGACAACGCATAGGTGCAGTAATCGGTGCAAAGGCTGATACTGATTTGTAGAGTTCTGGGTTTCTCATTGCACAGACAAGTGCCCCATGTCCGCCCATCGAATGACCGAAAATGCCTTGTTTATCAGGTTGGGTGGGGAAATTTGCAGTAATTAAAGCAGGTAATTCCTGGACGATATAAGATATAA
>LXQE01000051.1 GCA_003326195.1 Nostoc punctiforme NIES-2108 | reverse complement strand
CGATCGAGCGCATCGACAACAAGACGAGTTCGCTGAAATCCTGCTGAGATGTAGTAGTTAACATGGTCGGGATCAGCGATCGCTTTGCGGATACTCGATGTTGTAGAGGGACAAATTATTTGACCAAAACGGCAATTTTTTTGTCAGCAATCCAAATTCTTCTACTTGCTTGTTCAAACAATTTCTATAGCTTCATATCAGAAACGCTAAAAATCAGATTCTTCTAGAGCGAAGCTTACAAGCTTGAAGAACTTGACAAATTATTTGTCGCTGTGGTCAAATAATTCGTCGCTGTAGAGGTTTAAACAGGCTCTAGTAGGTTAGCTGTGGATTTCCCTGGCTTCGCTGTAGGGGATTGTGGGGTGTGTAGTAGGTGCGATGGCTACGCCCGCCGCAGGCATCGCGCCTGCCGCCTTTTGCATCGCYAAACTTCCCTAGTGCGGTCATAGGAGTTATGCTTTAAAATTTTTAATTAAGCATAACTGTTATTGCTGCCATGACTGATACCTCCGGTACGCCTAACGGCGATCGCATCGACCAAATCATAGAGAAGCTTCGAGAACTAAAGGAAATCCGACAGCAGTTAGTCAATGAACCAATGTCAGAACCTGGGGTCTGGATTCATCAGTATGAGGTGTGGAAGCAATACAAAAAAGATGGTGATGTTTATTGGTACATATACGCAAAATGGCAAGCGAATGAGCCAATTTTTAAGAGGAACCCAAAAGCTAGGCTAAAAGGGATTGTTCAGCGCGGCAAGAACCCAGACTWTACCTGTCATCAACACATAGGCAGGGTAGGCAGTAACACTGGGTTAGGAACCGATCCTCTTGTTACAGAAGCATATCGGGAATGGGAAAATCGCAAGCAATTGGATGCGATTGATAAAGCCTTGGAAGAGATAGAAAACGCGCTCATCGGAGTTATGCCAGAAGACAATGATAAGGCATAATTATTTGACACGATCAACGCCACCATAGCCACATCAACAGTACGCAATAATCACGCTGAGGATTTGGTGCGATCGCAGGGAAACGCAGGCGGCAACGCCTCCAGTCAAATATCAAAATAAGGTGAGATTTRAGAACTTAAGTCTTGAAATATGAAAAGATAGTCAGATAAGGAAAGCGCTGAGTCAGCAGCGCAGTTAGGAAATTGGTAGGTTTATACAATAAAGCTAGTATGCTGGCACTAACTGTATAGACTGATCAAAAAGTTTAGTTAACAGCCATCTCTTGTATCGCTGTTAACTGAACTTTATTACCCTTGTATTTGCGTAGCCAGCCGCCTTCGGCATCACCCMTCATTCCCAACACCCAATGCCATAAAAACAAATTGGAGGTTTAGGGGTCTTGGTAGTCATGGTCTGGTAGTCACGATGATTTTGGTAGTCACGATGATTTTGGTAGTCACGATGATTAATCTTTATTTATATAGAGGGCGTGACTACGGTATCAAMTCTGATACAAAATATGGCTGTTTCAGTGGTGACTACCAAGCCTTGTATAAAAGCTAGCAGGGCTAAGATAGTACAGAATTAATCATCGGTGCGGCCATGCTAGTGGGGAAAATGGGGACTCTGGATTTTGGCGGCGGTCAGGGATAGGTAGCGAACGCAGCAACCTGTTATTTATATCAGAACTAGTTATTAACAATGTCTAACCGGATAGATGCGGTATGGAGCGTAGCTGCCAGTTCAAGCTACGCACCTGGGGAAATTGCCAGCCGTCTCAGAGATGCTCCCCCGCTCGGTAGGCGCTCGCTATGGGGGCAAACTACATTAACCATAGAGTTTCGCAAGCTAATTGAGCAGATTCCCTTTAAAGGTCAAGCCCACACCAGAGAAGTTATGCCTGGGGAAAGTATGAAAGCATAATTTTGTTGACTGTTCTTGTGTCTTTGTCAATATTTTGAGATATTAAATTGAAAAAATTAATTCAGATAGAAAAATTATGGCAACCGAGCAAGAGCTTCAATCTCTTTTTAATACCTTGGATAGCGATCGGGATGGCAAAGTATCAATTAATGAGCTTTTTTTTAGCCCTGGCTTAAGTGCGGTCATCTCAGCAGTAACGGGTGTGAGTAGTCCGCAGGAATTGCTAGCTACGCACGGCGATAAAGACGGTAGTATCACCTTTGAGCAGTTAAAGAGAGTTGTTCAGGAAAATGGAAATTTAAGCTAACAGTCAAAAACAAGTGTATCCTGCCCCTGTCCCCGCTCTTATCACCCTCTACTCCCCCCNAGAAAAATTATGGCAACCGAGCAAGAGCTTCAATCTCTTTTTAATACCTTGGATAGCGATCGGGATGGCAAAGTATCAATTAATGAGCTTTTTTTTAGCCCTGGCTTAAGTGCGGTCATCTCAGCAGTAACGGGTGTGAGTAGTCCGCAGGAATTGCTAGCTACGCACGGCGATAAAGACGGTAGTATCACCTTTGAGCAGTTAAAGAGAGTTGTTCAGGAAAATGGAAATTTAAGCTAACAGTCAAAAACAAGTGTATCCTGCCCCTGTCCCCGCTCTTATCACCCTCTACTCCCCCCCTCGTAGAATCGCCTGCGAGGCTTTTTGGTGTGTGGGATTGTGATTGCGCCCTTGTGATGACTAATGCCTTTGTGAGGGTCAAGGAGCCGACAATGGGGGAATGAGGAGGAGCGATCGCCCCTCGTCCCCAATACCCAAACTCTCACTTCAAACATGAGTAAGGTTAATTTTGGGATTCTAGGCGGTTGTAGAGTGTTGGCTGTGGAATGTTACCCCGAACTTGCTGTAGGGAATTGTGGCAGGGGTAGGGAGAGCGTAGCTTGCTACCGAAGGCGATCGCCCAATGCCATAAAAATAGATTGGAGGTTTAGGGGTTTTAGTAGTCAGGGTTTGGTAGTCACGAGGATTTTGGTAGTCACGATGATTAATCTTTATTTATATAGAGAGCGTGACTACGGTATCAACATCTGATACAAAATTCCGCTACCTTCAGTGGTGACTACCAAAGATTGTATAAAAGCCAGCATTGTCAAACTAGTACAGCAATGCCGTACCACTTCGGGGATCTTGCTACGCGAAGCGTCTCCAAGAGTTGGCGGTGCGGTCGTGCCACGGGTAAAAATGGGGAGTTAGGAGTTAGCGATCGCGCTGGGAAAAATTGAGAAGCGAAAAAATGTTTGGTGGTAGTGGTTAGCGATCGCACAAAGAAAAGCTGCTGTCAGATGTGCCTAGTAGGCGATCGCAGTGGAGAATCCTAGNATCAACATCTGATACAAAATTCCGCTACCTTCAGTGGTGACTACCAAAGATTGTATAAAAGCCAGCATTGTCAAACTAGTACAGCAATGCCGTACCACTTCGGGGATCTTGCTACGCGAAGCGTCTCCAAGAGTTGGCGGTGCGGTCGTGCCACGGGTAAAAATGGGGAGTTAGGAGTTAGCGATCGCGCTGGGAAAAATTGAGAAGCGAAAAAATGTTTGGTGGTAGTGGTTAGCGATCGCACAAAGAAAAGCTGCTGTCAGATGTGCCTAGTAGGCGATCGCAGTGGAGAATCCTAGTTTCCATAACCTATTTTTTATTCCCAACCCGTCACACCGTCCCAATCTTCCAAGTTTACTTATGAGAATTTGGCTTACCAGAACGTGATTTCTTATAAGCAAGATTCTGATAAATGAAGAGCAGCGCGTCGCTATAATCATCTTTCCGCCAAATCTTGATACCCTTGTGCTGCTAGTCTTAAAAAATATACTGCTGTTTTTCTTTATATTACGAGTAGCTAGCGAGGATCAAATTTTAAATATGGCTTTTGAGCAAATCGAAGCATTTTTAAAGAAAATGCAGTCTGAACCTGAACTTAAAAACGAGGTGCTTGCAGCACCAACCGCAGATGATGTTGCGCGAATAGCACTAAAGCTTGGTTTTGAATTTTCAGGTGATGAATTATTGAGAATGTCAGGTAAGAAAGTTGGCAGCATTACTGTTAGAAAAACTGATCTTCCTGGAGAGTACAACTAGGGGTCACGCGAGAATTTTTGAAAAAGGCAGNTACTGCTGTTTTTCTTTATATTACGAGTAGCTAGCGAGGATCAAATTTTAAATATGGCTTTTGAGCAAATCGAAGCATTTTTAAAGAAAATGCAGTCTGAACCTGAACTTAAAAACGAGGTGCTTGCAGCACCAACCGCAGATGATGTTGCGCGAATAGCACTAAAGCTTGGTTTTGAATTTTCAGGTGATGAATTATTGAGAATGTCAGGTAAGAAAGTTGGCAGCATTACTGTTAGAAAAACTGATCTTCCTGGAGAGTACAACTAGGGGTCACGCGAGAATTTTTGAAAAAGGCAGAAGGCAGAGGGATGAATAGCGATCGCTTTTAACTTCCTCCCAGGATGAGAAATAAGCCGCGTAAATGTGGTGAATGGGCAAATTAGCCAAGTTAGGAGATTAAAGGAACTATAGGCGATTGTGGGGTGTGTGGTGAGTGCGATCGCTCCCTCTCTTGATTCCCCAATGCCCAACACCCAATGCAAGGCAAAGTAGCCATGATGAAAGTAAAGGGTACTGTAGGAGATTGTGGGGCGGGAGTGAGTGCTTTTTTCCCCATTCCCCAGATACCTTTTTTTGTTTTGGGGGCGCGGCGGGGAGGGAATTAGATGAGGCGATTTCATTCGTGGTGAAAATTTGAGGTTTCAAAAGTTGTGCCAAAAGTGGGGAGGCGATCGCCCAGGAGGAAAATAGGAATTGGAGATTGGGTAGGGAGTGCGATCGCCAGAGATAGGCTCTTGGGTTTCTATAGCAGGGGTAGGGGAGAATCGATTACAGAGGTTATGCCAAGCGATCGCCCGACTGCTGCCAAACTCCCAACACATCTTTCTAAACACCTTGGAGTGGGTGCAAAACCTACCCCCAACTTTTTAAATGCAATTCACCATACTTGATAACTTGATGGCGTAACCGCCATGAGCCGATGGCGATCGCTTCGGGAATTAAGCATACGCTGAAGAAGGTGCTTCGGCTAGCAAGAACCGCAGGCATCGCGGCCATTCATT
>LXQE01000050.1 GCA_003326195.1 Nostoc punctiforme NIES-2108 | reverse complement strand
CCATCAGTTCTGTACTTCTGCAACCATCTCGTGACCGTTGAAGTATCTTTTGCCAAGCGTTTTCCGATTTCTTGCTGCTCCTTAACCTGCCCGCTTTTTATCCACCACAGCATAATAAGCTTTTCTTTCTGGTTTCCTAAATTCACTGTTTGTAGACGTTTTTTAAGTTCTTCTTCGCTCTCTGCGATTTCAATCTTAAAAGGGCGGCTCATGGTTATTTTAATTTATCAAGTTTGTTTTCTCTATTATATGCAGCTTCATATAAAATTGGTATTAGAAGATATATTGTGGGCTGCTCAACAAAATAATTAAGTAGTTTTTTTAACTGTCTAAATTTATTTTCTTAACTGTCATTGCATATTTTTAAAACAAATCACAGCATTAATTTAGTGGAAACAGCAACAATGATATCTATTAATAAAGTACATTGTCAAACATTGTTTCTTAATTTTATCTGAATAACTTCGTTTTGAATGTGATTTTGTAAATTGGCGTTCGCATAACACGCAAATATAAATTTGTTTATCACGTCGATGCCCGTTCTTACGAATATGGGTGAGATGCACAATGAGGACAGTTCATCACTTAATTATGCAACGCCAGAATGAAATTATTCTTTTAAGAAGAAATCCATTATGACTCAGAATGTGCCATATCTTAAGCCGCAAACTTCAAAAGAAACTACCGACTTTGAAAGTGCAGACAGTGGTAAGATAGCAGAACGTATAGCCATTATCGGTATAGGCTGCCGTTTTCCAGGCAGTGCTAATAGTCCAGAAGCTTTCTGGAAACTGCTGGTTTCGGGCATAGATGCTATTACCGAAGTGCCAGAGTCACGCTGGAATGTAAATAAATTTTACGACCCAGATATAACAAAACCAGGCAAAATGCGAACCCGCTGGGGCGGCTTTGTAGATAAAATAGACTTTTTTGATGCTCAATTTTTCGGGATTTCTCCCCGAGAAGCCTCACGCATAGACCCACAGCAACGAGTGATGCTAGAGGTAGCCTGGGAAGCGCTGGAAGATGGGGGGCAGATGAGCGAACGCCTTGCTGACTCCAAGACAGGGGTGTTTATTGGAATATCAGGTAGCGATTACCAAAACATCCAAGGGAGCGATCGCGACTCCATTAACGCTTACACAAATTTGGGCGGTGTTAACTGTGTCACAGCTAACCGCATTTCCTACGTATTTGACCTCAAAGGGCCAAGTATGACTGTTGACACAGCCTGCTCTTCATCGCTGGTTGCAGTTCATCTTGCGTATCAAAGTATCTGGCATGGAGAGTCTGTGCTGGCAATAGCAGGAGGCGTGAATGCGATACTCAGACCAGAAGCAACCATAGGATTTTCTAAGGCATCAATGCTCTCTCCCGATGGGCGTTGCTTTACCTTTGATGCACGAGCCAATGGTTATGTCCGGGCTGAGGAAGCCGGTATTGTTGTCTTGAAGCCTTTATCTCAAGCCATGGCAGATAGAGACCCGATTTATGCTGTCATTATCAGCAGCGCAGTCAACCAAGATGGTCAAACCAATGGGATCACGGTTCCTAACGGACAGTCTCAAGAAGCAGCACTCCAGGAAGCCTGCCAGAATGCAGGGATATTACCACAGCAGATACAGTATATTGAGGCTCACGGCACTGGTACACCTGTAGGCGATCCGATAGAAGCGATCGCTCTGGGAAACGTACTGGGTAAAAATCGGACTCTGGGAGAGTACTGCACAGTTGGTTCAGTTAAAACCAACATTGGACATTTGGAAACAGCATCAGGAATTGCTGGACTCATCAAAGTCGCACTGGCTCTCAAGCACCGCCAGATTCCGCCAAATCTCCATTTTCAGACACCGAATCCCAAAATTCCTTTTGAGGAATTGGGGTTGCGGGTGCCTACTACCCTTGAGCCTTGGCCAAACTCAAAAGAAGCGCGACTAGCTGGTGTAAATTCCTTCGGATTTGGGGGAACGAATGCCCATGTGCTTTTGTCAGGATTAGCAACGGATGTAACGGATATAGGCGATTCAGAGCGCGGTTCTCTTCCCGTGCTATTGCCCCTATCGGCAAAGAGTCCGAACGCACTTGTGGCTGTTGCGCGAGCAACCCATAAGTTTTTAACTACTCTTTCTGAGGGCGCTGATGTTTCATTGACAGACATCTGCCACACTGCCAGCAATCGCCGAGGTCATCACGACCATCGGTTGGCATTGGCGACTGATACCAAAGAAAATCTGGTAGAAAATCTGGAAGCATTTCTGGCGGGAGAAAACCGTCCAGGTCTGTCTTCTGGTCACCTAGTTCCAGACTTTCAACCCAAGCTAGCTTTCGTTTTTTCTGGCATGGGACCGCAATGGTGGGCGATGGGGCGTCAGTTGTTGGAGTCAGAACCCATATTCCGAGAAGTCATCGAACAGTGTGACGAGTTGCTGCGGCAATATGCTGATTGGTCATTGTTGTCAGAACTGAGAGCATCAGACGAGACGAGCCGTATCAACTCTACCCAAATCGCTCAGTGTTCCATCTTTGCCGTGCAAATCGCTCTAGCTGCCTTGTGGCGTTCCTGGGGGATTACGCCCCAAGCGATCGTAGGTCACAGTGTTGGTGAAGTTGCAGCCGCCCACGTTGCCGGAGCTTTGAGCTTGTCAGATGCTCTACAGGTCATCTTCCATCGCAGCCGCGTTCAAGCCTCGGCAGCGGGCTTTGGGAAAATGCTAGTAGTCTGCCAAGCAAAGTTTGCTAAGTAATACCTGTGATTGGTAAATTAGCCAAAAACAGGGAATAATATGGTAAAGAAGTACATCGTTGACTTGAGTGAAGATGAAGTTGCTCAACTACAATCAATAATAAAGAAAGGTAAGCACAAGGCAAGAACTATAACCCGTGCAAACATTCTTTTGATGGCTGCTGAAGATGAAACAGACTCGGCGATCGCTGACACAGTTAGAGCGCATACTGCAACAGTACAACGGATACGAGAAAAATTTGTCATTGGTGGGTTAGATTTTGCTTTTGGTGGGTTAGATTTTGCTTT
>LXQE01000049.1 GCA_003326195.1 Nostoc punctiforme NIES-2108 | reverse complement strand
TATGCCATTTTACAGATTGACCAAGCACCTGCTCATACAAGTTCTGCAATTCGTTGGCCAGAAAATATTATTCCTCTGTTTCAACCAGCTTCAGCCCCTGAACTCAATCCCATTGAAAGGCTTTGGCAAGCTCTCAAGAAACCTCTCAAAAATCAACTTTTCTCTTCTTTACAAGCTTTACGCGAGCGCATCCAAGAAATATTCGACCAACTTACATTTGACCAGGTAATTTCTGTCTCTTCTTATAACTTTATCCTGGAAGCTCTATTCTATGCAGCTTCATATTAAACTGGTATAAGGCTCTGGCCATTCAGTATTGGTATTGGAACTTATCGTCTGCTATAGTTAATAAATATATATTTTGATGTCGAAACTTATTGAGCAAATAAATGGTGTTAATTGTCTCAATTGTGTATAAATTTTTCTATCTCACTCAGATATTCAAGGAAAAACCAAAATTCTGCAAGAAGCGAACTAACTGATGTGTCTCTGGCAGAAATTCAGATATCGTGAAGTGGCAGTTGATTTAAACTCAATTTTGCTCTTTACGATTTTGCTGAGACTATGCAGTGGTAAAACTTTCAGCATCAAAAAACCAAAATGTCATCACTCCTATACTAGACGTTGATTTAGTTTATATATTAAACTACATTAAGACGATAGGAATAGTGGGTTTTTATGGAAAGCGTCCAAAACGTTAGTCAAGAGTTGAATGGAACAACAGACACAGCACTAGAGCAATTACAAAAGTCTACTCCAGTAGAATTCAAAAAAGACATTTTCAAAAAACTCAGAGGTGGATTTTTTCTAATACTCGGATATTTATTGTCACCACTATGTTGGTGGAATGACCTACTATTCAATCTGCCAATAGCTTATGGTTTTGGGTATGCATGTAGTTTACTTTCCCCAAAATTGCTTCTACCTTGTTCAATTATCGGATACTGGCTCTCTAACATTGTGGGAATTCTCTTGATGCAATTCGGTTCTAAGGACATTTTTCAAAAAGATCCTCAAGAGCATAACCTCAAAAAAGAATTGTTCACAGGTCTAATTTCTTCAACAGTTTATACCCTGTTGATTATGCTATTGATCCAGTTGAAGATTCTTGATTCTCCTATTTTATTCTCCAACAGTTAATTTAGTTTATCACTTTCTACAAAGGAATCGATAGCATGGGTGCACATCTGTGCATCCATACTATGTATATGTAGTAGATATAGCAATGTTTGGAAGAGCTACGAACAAAAAAAACCTGAATTATTCCATAAATTGGGGTTCTGAGTCTCTTGGTGGAGAGCCAATCAGGGAGTAAAAAGATCAATTTTCATCAAATTTTAAAAATTCACTTAAATTCAACAATTTTGGAGCCTCCTTACTTACAATTAATGGTAACTTACCATTCCATTTTTCTATTGCTTGCCTTTGCAGAATTTCTGGAGTTAAACCATCACGTAATAATCTGTGCATCTCAGCTTCGCCTTTAGCTAAATTAACTTTTGCTTCAGCCTCTTTTGTTGCTTTCAGTGCTATAAACTCTGCTCGTTTTGCTTCTTGTTCAGCAATCTGCTTTGCCTCCACTGCCTCACCAAATCTTTCAGAAAAATGCACATGAACTAGAGAAATATCATTAACTGCAAGGTGATAGCTACCCAGTCGCGTGGACAATGCATCATCTACTCCACTTTTGACTTCTCCTCGTTTAGTAATAATTTCTTCGGCAGTATACTTTGCTATTACTGCTTTTAGCACTTCTTCAACAGCTGGGTTAATAATCCGAATAACTACATTTTGTTCATCTCCGATTTCTTGAAAAATGGCATTTGCTTCCTGCGGGATAATATGCCAATTGAGAGCTATATCAGCGAAAACATTTTGTAAATCTTTGGAAGAAGCCTCAGTGGAGATTTCCTGTTTTTGGACTCTAATACTCAACTTGGTCACAGTATTGACTATAGGAATAATTAGGTGAAGTCCTTCTCCTAATATCTGGTTTTGTACTTCACCAAATTTCATTAACACACCACGTTCTCCTGCATTTACAATCACACAAGGTGTCAGGAAAAGAGTTATCAGGAACAAAAGAGTAGTCAGTTTACCGGCACTGTTGAAATTTGTAAATTTTATCATCTGTATGAACCATGTATGCATCTTGTATAGAGACACATATTTTAGGAGCTATGGGCTTCTTTCCGTCATGATTTTAGCTCGACTTTATCCAAAATTAAGAACATTCTCGACTTAATAGCAACTGCCCATTATTCAGCCGATATACACCAGTAGATTCGATAATCGGACGCTAGCGACAGGATGTAGTTTTGACACCCCTCACGTCACTGTAGCTAGAAACTAAAACACCAAATCAAGACGATTAGTAATCAAAGCACCAGAACCTGTAATAGTAAAAGAGTTTTCTTGTCACTTGATGCCGCGTGAAATGTAACTATGGCGATGAGTGCATTAGCATCAATGACTACTGGCGTGGCACAGCTAAAATAGTGCAATAGAAATGATCGAATTGAGTGTTTTGGCACAGCAATGTTTAGACCGACGCATTCCTTGTGTTGAAAAACTCTCTGCTGAGTTAACCGCTTGGCAGCAAGAACCTAACCGCACAGCTAGCAAAGTCGTCTGGCAATTTACCACTGAAGATGCAAGGGTCAAACTCAAGCATCTTTATCCTGTTTTTGAAACCGATGGAATAGAGGATTCTAATGCATCATTTTAGCTGTGCCACGCCACTAGAGATAATTTGGTGAAGCTATTTTGGATGGAACTATTGTCAGGGGAATTAATCTCAATAGTTCCCGACAAGCCGACTCCAAAAGTCGCTGTAATAAATTTGGAAACATCGCTGGATTGAGTACCAACAAATACACCTTGGCTATTGACTACAACAACTAGACCATCTGTATATCTTGCGACGTGTTTTCCGCCCCGCTTCACTAACGCCAATTTATTGTATGCATCATACAAGTATAATAAGCAAAAAACCCCAGGCTGTGGAGCGTGGGGCTTTTAGTTTGTAAGAATAAACCTGGCATCGAGCTATTTTTGCGTAGGGCTACCCCTAAACTATCGTGGCCGCAGCAGCGTTTCACCTCTGAGTTCGGGAAGGGTTCAGTGTGGTTCCACCGCGCAATAGACACCAGGAAAGATTGTTGGGTCAGAGACCCTGAAGACTGCAAGCAACGCGAATAAGCAATTAAATTAATAGAGCAAAAGAGTTGTGAGGTCAAGCCCTCGGTCTGTTAGCACGGCTCGGCTACATACATTACTGCACTTCCACCTA
>LXQE01000048.1 GCA_003326195.1 Nostoc punctiforme NIES-2108 | reverse complement strand
CCGATTTCTGAAGCATAAAATGGTTAACTCTTTTTGAAGCATATCTTGAGCTAAAAGTTTATTTTATGATTCAAATCACAATCATCAATGCTCGTTTGCGAAGTGTATCTACAACCATTTCTTCGCCTTGTTTGATGATTGGCTCTACTTTTTCATCTATCTTGAAATGTGCCGCCAATGCCTTCAACCATCGAGTAGTGTTGTTTACACCTATTGGTAAAGGTATATCATCAAGGATCAAAGGGATGTCGTGGGTTTGTTGCATTTTCCGAGCAAACTTATACCCAACATCATGACTGAGAACAATATTGGCGGTTGCCTCACCAGCTTGCTCTAGTTCTTCAAAAGAGGTATTATGAGAGAAGACCGTCTGTACTCTAATCCTTAAAGATTTTAACGTCTGCTTTACCCATTCCAAATCAGCCCACCAAGTAGGATTCAGATTTGCCTGTGGTGCAATGATATTTACAATCCTTGGCTTCCTGCCCCTTCTCTTGGTCTGCCTTTTTTTGATAAAAGGAAGTAAAGCCTCCAAACCCATCTCCAAGCCATCGTAAGCATTGCCCCGAAACCCGCCAGCCATTAAAGGAACGAGTTTGGCTTTGATATCTGGCTGAAGCTGGTTGCACAATCCCGCAATATCTTCACCAATGATATCTGCCGCGCAAGTCCCAACGACAAACATCACCTTAGAATCAAAAGATTGATCCGCCTCTTTAATCATCCCTTTGAGTTTATCAGACGCTCCCATCACAATGTCTGACTCAAAAAGACGAGTACAACCTACTTTCCGCTTGGTGAAATCAACCTCATGAGCATCATACCCAGCTGCGACAGTGGACGCGCAACCCTGTGGAGATTGAATCACAATACTAACATCTTTAATCCCAGCAACTGTAGTTGCAATACCTTCAAGGGCACAGCCAACTACTGGGTCTTTACTATGGTTACAATTGTCAAAAGTCGTTTCAGCAGACATTTTTCCTCCTGTTTCTCTAAGGCTTGACTATGGTAAAAATTTTACTCGTTACACCAACCTGGAATAGTCTACGTAGGTTGGGTTTCACTACCCTGTGGTCAGCCGCCTCCGGCATCTACGTTCTACCCAACCTACAATTTTCTGCGTGTTAGCGTACCCCTACGGGGAAGCAAGCTACGCGGAGCGTCTCCAAGAGTTGCGGGGCGTAGCCCGACAAATCCATACTTTGATTCAGCAAAATCACATTTTATTTATTACTCGTTAAAACATTTTCCCCGCTTCTTTCCTGCTGCATATACGGTACAGTCAGGCATGTCTTGAGCTAATTTTCCGCTTAGTGATTGAGTAGATGCTAACCCGGAATTTTTAGGGAATACCATTTGCTTGGTTAAAGCACTCCGAGGTCTAAAGCCATATTGAAGTGCTGTTTTAATACACCTTGCGACCTTTAAGGCTCCGCGATAGCCAAATCTGGGACGATTTAAAATAGCATTTAAATCGACTACGGGAATATGGGGAAAACTCAAGGAAGAACCAAAATAAACTACCGATTCTGCATCAAGACCACCAATGAAATCCAGTAATTCATCTTCCGTTTGTTTCATGGACTCGTACTTACCAAAGGCCAGTGTCCCTTTCGTAATCAGGATTTCTGGGTCTAACCCTGTTTCCAACAAATAATCTACACTGGTTTCTCGTGCTTCTGTACTCCAGGGATGGAAGTTATAGATTACTACACGCATCCCAAAATCACGATCCAACATGTGAGCAAGGGATAAGCACTTGATAGCATCATGTCCTTCGATAATCGCTAACTTCCCTTCTATATAACTCTTAGCTGCTTCAAATTCAGTCTTGATTGCGGCATATTCCTTTTCCATTAGGGCAGCCGCCTGTTCTTCCATCCCTAAATATTTTGCCGCCCCTTCGAGCCATTTTTCTGTAGCGCTGATTCCATAGGGGAGGATAGTAGAATTTAACGGCGTACCGAACTTGTCTGACATGGCTTTGCCAATGGTATAGCCAAGATCCAAACATAAAGTACAGTTGACTGCTGCACTCGGTGCTTGCTTGAGTTCTTCTAATGTACAATCACCTGCGATGACGCTGTGAACTCTTGCCCCCATTGCTTCTATTAATCGCACCAATTCTTTGACATCAGTTTCGACTTCTGTCCTTTCAGGGCCCATCTTCGCGCCTACAATATTGACAGCATCGGCTAGTTGTGCTTTCCGTTCTGGAGTTGGCGGCTCCATAAAGTCTACGATTTGCCGAAATACGATATCAAATCCACTGCGATACCCCCCGGCGAATCCTTCACAATGTATCGTCATGATCTCAGCATCGATTTCACTGCGGGCTTTATTCACTACGTCATCAACACAGTCGCCAATAATACCAGACGCACAACTAGTGGCAACAACGATCGCATCAGGATGGTATTTTTCATCTACTTCTCGAATCGCGCCTGCTAATTCTTTTTCGCCTCCAAAAATTACCGCTTTCTCTGTGACTTGAACCATAAAATGGCAATAATTGCCACTTTATGGTTCACAAACTAGGTGTCCAATATATACTTCTGTTTTCATATATAGGGAATTTATTTGGTAATGATTATCGCGTAGAGGGGAGAAGTGGGTAGTTACGAGACGCGCAACTACTCAATTCTCCGTGATTATCATTTTTACTTGGGAAAAGCCATTTTGGCGATCGCCTTTCTTACAAACAGAGCGATCGCAATAAACAAATATCAGCGTTAACTCAAATATAGATAAAAATATAGTTTTGAACCATATCATGACCGCTTTGAATCATATCTGAGTACAAAAGTTCCAAATTTAGACTGAAATTGAAGTGTTTGAATACTCCTAAATTTAATAATGTTGAAATTAAACTTTTGGTCGCATTATGATGCACATTTTAAACTTGCGGTCATTATTTGATTCACAGCATGAGATGTTGATTGTTTCAAAGCCTTGAGATTACGTGAACTATTGGTCAGGTTATGATTCATTTTTTGGCCAAATTATCGTTCAAAGCACATTCTCACTCATGTTTGTAGTCACCACGGGTTCATAAGGTGAACCACTATTGCGGCTATTGGTCAGTTTGTATGCCCGTTTGACTCCATAAGCACAGCCACTCGGCCCGTGAGAAATGACGATCGCATTTTTAATACCACTTAAAATCTTCGTTGCAGTCCAGAATTTACAGGGGCGGGTATGACTACCTTGCAAAGTAGTCTTAATCTTACCCTCTTTTGCCAAGCGATACAGTTCGCTCAAATTTCCGTAAAATACGACATTCTTATCTATAC
>LXQE01000047.1 GCA_003326195.1 Nostoc punctiforme NIES-2108 | reverse complement strand
GATGAAGTCGGGATTAAAAGATATGACCCGCTTTATTTTAGGTTACTTTTCTAGGCATCGATTTTACCGTGGGAACCCCCCGTTAGCGCCGTTACCACCCATAACGGTAGTACTGTTTGCGCCCTGTTTCCAGCTTCACTCTGTTAGAATCGAGCTAACTCGGTGTGGACAGATAAGGAGTCACGCCTGAACCTGGCGGATAGGACTTACACCTACATCTAATGAGAGTTCAACTCATGTGAGTTGGTGAGTTTATTTACGGACTGATTACCGCGATTCACTCACAACGAATCGCACTTGCTTCAAATACCAGCATATTACGTCAAGTCTACTAATGTAAATTATAATACAGAAAATACGAAAAACTTAGCTATCCCCTCTCCCTTACTGACTTTCAGTCAGTTATGGTCGGAGGATGCTAAGTTTTTCACCTTAGATTCATCTCGCCGCCAAATCACAGATTATGGCGGGAGCCTTCTCTACGAATTAGGTAAATCATTTTTGATGGAAAAATCTTGACCAGAAACAGTCAGCATTAACGGGCTTATCGGTTAGGTATAACGATATAACGTAGCAGCGGCAGATAGCCTCGAACTCAGCACAGAGAGCTTTCGTAAGTCCCCTGCTGTGACATGTTAGGCAAACTCACATTCTCCACTCTTGTTTCATATTTGATACACTACTACAGACTTTTCAAACATCCTCTTGGTACAATTCTACCAACCACTAATTTTATTCAAAAAATTTCTGTCAGTAGTGTAGGGTAAACGAATCCCTGATGCTCAGTTGGGTTTAGCCAGTAGTAAGAGATTTGATAATTATTAAGCTATCGCAGCTTCTTCAGACATAATTTCGCACCTCTTGGTTATAAAGTGTCAAACTTTCTAGTTTTTTTTGCAGGTCTAACGAGCAGGGATTAAGTGCTAGACTGCCTAAGTTAATCTCATCTTGAAATCGTTTGATTTTGTCACGACAGGTATTGACATCACCTATAATTGAGTTTTCCAGTAAATTATCTTCATTAAAAGACGCTTTTTTAGCGCTAATTGGCATCGCATTTTGACTGTGATTTTCGTAACTTTGAACTTTATTTTTAGCAGCTTTCATTCTTTGGTTGAAAATGCGAATAAATGGCAACGCTTCACTCACAGCTTCTTCATTTGTGCGAGCAACAAAAAAGAACCGTGCTAGCATCAATAGATCGGAACCACTGGGATTGATAGCACGATATTTTGTAACATTACTTTTAAGAGTATCTAGAGAAAACCGTGTTCCTCCCATTAAGCCAAGAGAATTGACGGCGCTAAATTTAAGCGTGTCATCATCGCTGGTTGCTACATATACTGGAATCGATTTCTGCAAAGGTTTTGGATAAATAGTCACCCCTTGGCACTGATAATATTCACCGCTAAATGACACGTCAGTGTCATATAGCAGCTGATGAATTAGTGTCATTGCTTCTAGAGTTTTAGAGCGAGATTCACTCACCGAAGTAGCAAAATGCTTGTTTTGTTCCGGGAACGGCCCGCCCTTAGCAATTCCAATAGAAAGTCGCCCGTTGCACAAATTATCCAGTGTAGCAATGCTTTCAGCAATAATAATTGGGTTATGAAATGGTAGCAATAATGCTGCCGAACCTAATCGAATTTTGTGAGTTACACCTGCTAAATGTGCCATTATCACCAAAGTCGATGGGCTGACACTGAAATCATTAAAATGATGCTCTGTTATCCAAGCTTCTTCAAAATCCAGGCTTTCTGCGTATTTCACTAATGCTACTTGCTCAAAGATTGCACGATGAGCATTTTGATAATGGTTTTCGTAATTACAAAAAAGTCCAGTTTTCATTGCAAATATGTCCTATCCGATACTTACCCAAAGCAATATCTGGCTCTAATAAAACCGTGTAGCCAGTAACCTCAAACCAGGTTAGCGTATGCAATGGCTTCTCTTTCTTGAGAAACGCTACGCGAACGTCCGCCGCAGGCATCGTAGATTGTGTTAAATCAAAACGGCGGCGAAGTTTTTTTCTAACACGACTCGCCTTCACAGTTATTTGCTTTAGCTGCACTGGATTCATGAAAATAGAAGACTTCATTTTGAGTCAATGCAGAAGCTCGCGCCTAGCTTGCTAACATTGTTGGTATATTTGCAGATGACGTATACGACTTGACAGTAACTATCAAAGCTAAAATTGTTCTAGAATATTGTATCTATTGCTACTTAATACCAAAAAAATTGGTATTATTTCTCTTTCTGGCTAATCGACGGCTCAGTTGAGGCGGACTTAGTTCTAAGTATTGGTTGTAAACTTCGTAGCAAAACTGTTGCAATCAGTAGTTTGATGAGTAAAGGTGCAAAAATCAGACTTAAAGCCAAGAAAAATAAGACAACCAACATACTTATGATCTGGTCTACCCGATCCGTAATATTTGCACTGATACAAAGAAAAACTACAGCCATTGCTAAAGCAATTAATGACAACACAAGCATAAGAGCTATTATTTGTAACTACTGATGGTTGGTCTTGGTTTAGATGAGCAAGTATTTTTTAAGGCACTATGCACTATTACTAAACGTTAGAATGGGCTAGATTTAATATTTAACTTTTGTCTCCTGTTCTAAAAATACCTTGCCAATATCAAACAAAAGCTGCATAAGCTAATCAGCATTTAAGTTGCATAAAAGCAGGACTGGAGCCGCTTACTACGAGCGAATCATTCTAGAAAAATGAATGACAATTATCTTACTATTTCAATAGCCAACTTTGGTAAACTGATTGGCATCTAAACGGTCAAAAATGGGAATATTTTGACGGTAAAGAGGAATTTTTCAACGTTGAGCGATCGCAACTGCGTGAGAATTAGTAATGAGCAAATCAGAACCAACCGCTATGGCTCATGCCTAAGCGAGTTCTAATGGACTTCAAGTTATTACGGAGGTCACTATCCTGCTTTATTGGCTTTGTCTCTTGGTTTCAAAAAGCCGTAGCGCGTTTAAATATTGCATCTGCCAAGGCGAAAGTCTGGTCTTTGAGTTTATATCATTTCTCTTTGACGAGTTTTTGTGCTTTCGCTGTCTTGATTCCCCATATAAAAAGACTATCATAGAAATTGCAAATTTGCTTGCCAAGCGCAAAAATAATTTGCGGGTGGTTACTTTTTACTGTTATTTTGGCTCAAAAGCCCCAATTCCCGATAATAAAATTAGATTTTGTCATATATTTTTCTCCAAAATATGATGTTTACACATTTTAATGCTAATACCAATTTTATATGAAGCTGCATATAATAGAGAAAACAAACTTGATAAATTAAAATAACCATGAGCCGCCCTTTTAAGATTGAAATCGCAGAGAGCGAAGAAGAACTTAAAAAACGTCTACAAACAGTGAATTTAGGAAACCAGAAAGAAAAGCTTATTATGCTGTGGTGGATAAAAAGCGGGCAGGTTAAGGAGCAGCAAGAAATCGGAAAACGCTTGGCAAAAGATACTTCAACGGTCACGAGATGGTTGCAGAAGTACAGAACTGATGGTATATCAGGCTTATTAGAAATC
>LXQE01000046.1 GCA_003326195.1 Nostoc punctiforme NIES-2108 | reverse complement strand
ACGCACCCAAACTACAAACAACTCTTGGAAGTAGGGTATCAGCCAGATTTAAACATTGCCGATGCTCAAACTGCTTTGACTTATCTGCAATGGGAGTTAGAGCGGAATCGATAACTTTCTGTTTAGTAAAAAAGCGATTGCTTGAATATCAGCTTTTCTTCAAGCAATCGTAAAGCACTGAAAGTTTACGCTACAAACCACTAATTATCACACACCCCAACAAAATATGTTTACTGAAATTAAACTAGGCTTATGCAACCCCCCCGAACCCATCTATTTATTTGTCAATCAGGGGGAAGAGATGGTGAATCTTTCGTTTGGTACAAGTTCAATATTAGCCAGGAGAAGAAAATCCCAGTTCCCCAAAGAGCATTAACTGGGTATTTGTCTGAACTCCGCCTAACGACTAAAGAGTTTAAAGGCAAGGACAACTTGAAGCTGGATATTGTCATCAGTGCTGATGAACTTTATGTTGTCAGAACTGGTGTTGAAACCAATTTTGCCAAAAGCTTTCTTCTTGCTGCCTCTTTAATCCAAGATTTTTCCAAACCACTGATTATCGTTGCGAATGCTGGCGACGAAAACACAGTTTTCTGCAATCTTTACGATGCTGCAAGTAAAAGCAGAATTGAAAGAGAATGGAACAAAAATGCTGATTGGGCAACCATCATTCATGACATTCAATCTCGCTTAGGCGGCACATCCTCAACTATCCCATTTACACCAAAACTTAGCGTAGTCCCTCAACCAGTGCATCCTCAAGATTTACGAATTAAAAACATTCGTACTTTGCTTGATTATCCCCTTGATTTAGTCAAAGAATGGTTGCAATT
This sequence comes from Nostoc punctiforme NIES-2108, assembly GCA_003326195.1. Classification (GTDB taxonomy): domain Bacteria; phylum Cyanobacteriota; class Cyanobacteriia; order Cyanobacteriales; family Nostocaceae; genus Nostoc; species Nostoc punctiforme_A. The sequence goes on along the minus strand of LXQE01000046.1, from coordinate 3,470 downwards.
TCAAGATGTTGACCGCCCAAGTTTACTTGATATTAGCCAGATTAATGAACTAATCAAAACCATGTGTTTGGCTTGGGCAGCAGGCAAGTGTGAATATCCCAATGAAGCTGAATCTTCGTATCAAAATCTTGTTGTTAATGCTGTTGTTAACGGTGCGGATGAGTTGACAGCAATCAACGCATGGATGCAACAGTTGCAAGCTACAAAAGCTGGAGCAATGTAAATCACAAATCAGGATTCAGAATATTTTTACTTCTGAATCCTCAATTAATCAAATAGGAATTACCCATGAAAGTCATCGTTACAGTTGTTGAAAAAATCACAAGTGAAGCGCACATCGATATCCCTGATGGGCTGAATAAATCCGCAATTAGACAGCACATAGTAGACCGCTACAACAGTGGGCTAATGTCCACAGATATGAACATCTTTCAAGTTGACTTTGAATCAATCAGCGCTCGGATTGTTCAAGAACAGTCTGATGCTAAATCTGCATAAATAAGAGAGGTAATTAGATGAGTATCAAATGGACTGATGAAGAACTTGCAATTATTGAGGCGAAAGCTGAAGTCTATACAGTCAAACAAATAGCTTCAATCCTAAAAAGACGAGGATATGAACGCACACCAATTGCAATTTACCTGAAGTTAAACAACTTAGGTTATTCAGCCCGTCCCACTCTTGATAACTATTCTTGCAAAGAAATTGCTCAAGTTCTTCAATTGAATTTCTCAACTGTTACAAGGTGGGTAAAAAAAGGATGGCTCAAAGCTACAACACGCTCTGCCAGACATTACCAAATTCGGAGATGGCATCTTCAGCAGTTTTTTGATAACCCGCCACAATCAATTAAAAAACGCATTGCTGCTCTTGATGTTGAAGCCATTAATTACTTATTAGGAAGAAAAGCATGATTGACCACATTAACGCACTAAAAACTAGCTGGTATCTTTCTCCACCTTGGCGTGGAACAATTCCACCTGTTGCAGTTAATTTACTGGAGAGAGTTTTTCTCCGCACAACAAGAACATTTGGTTACTGCTGTGGTATGCAATGGAAACACGAGTGCTGGATTTACTCAATTGATTGTGGGAAAGAAATACTCCACGCCACACAAAACCAAATCATCGGAACTGGAGAATTAGAAGCCCTCAACGTGCAAAAACCTGCTTTCGTTTTGGGTGAAAGAGTGATCCTCTGTTCTCACGATAAGGGAACAAAACAACGGCTAATTCTAGGGATTGCGCTGGTGCATAAATCTTGGTTTTACATGGTTGAATTAATGTCGCCAACGTTAATTAATACACCAACTATATCTAATCGCTTCTCATTGGTTGGTGAGAAAAGTTTGGTGCGGGTAAATGTTTAAAGTCTTGAAATTTACTTAGGAGTCGAACAAGATGAGTTTACCTTTAAATCAAAATGTTTTAGTTGAGTCTCCATCATTAAGAACTTCTGCACTTTCTAACCTAGATGATTCACGCGCCCAAGAACTTCTCAGCAAAGCAAAGGCAATAGTGTTCGCTGTATGGAACGGTAGCGGCTGGGCAACTACTGCACAAATAGCGGAATATTTTTCAGTTACAGAGTCCGCAGTCAAAGAACTAACAAGAGTAAATCAATCTGAATTCCAAAGCCTTGAAACTAAAACCCTTACTGGAAAAGACTTACGTGATGCTCGACAGACACTCTGTCTACCATCTAGAACTTCCCAAATTAGAGTTTTTTCGGCTTTGGGTGCATTAAGGATCGCAATGATCTTGCAGCAATCTCAAGTAGCAGCACAAGTTAGAACCATCATTTTAGACTTGGTTGCAGCTGTTCCCAGTATCACTGCCCAAACTCCTGCACCTGCCCCTGCCCTCCCACCGGTTGAGCAGCGCCTACAAACTTTGGTCGAGGCGATGAGAACTTTAGCTGAACTTACAGGTGGCAGACTCAACCCATACATGGAGCAGCATTTTCAAGACTTCGCCGCCAATCTCCTAGCCCAACACAATCAACAAGCCCTAGTCGGTAGCCGAGAAAAATGGATGGGCGTTGTGAACTTTGCAGAGAGCGAACTGGGTAAAAAAGTCCCCTTGAGCGGTTCTCATTATCGCGGTCATCTCGGTACTTGGGTTCGCACCTTTTACCCACAACTGGGAGAGCGTCAGGAAATGCGCCTGGTCAACGGCACTCAGCAGCCAGTTTACGTTTACGCCTGCCATGACCCAATTGTTGCAGATGGTCTAACCAAGGCAATTGAAGAGTTTTTCACCCATCCAAACCCGACTGCTGCATTAAGAACTGCGGGTGCTTTTACTACAAAGAAGCCACGTGTGTTGGTCAAAAGTTAAAAGCGAACGCTTTTTAAACGAGCGTTCGCTTGACTATAACAAACTACTAGAGGGTTAGTTGCTTTTTATAAGCATACTATTTCTCGGTTACACAACTCAAAAACTTTGAGAACAAAATTATGCAACAACTCACACTTTTCTCTGAATCAGCCCCAGTTTTACCTATCACCTACTATCCCGATTTCTTGAGTATTGAACAAGCAAACGAACTCTACCAACACTGCTTGAAACTGGAGTGGCAACAGAATCAAATCAGGATCGCGGGTAAAACAATGCCCGTCCCTCGCCTTGAATGTATTTACGGTGATGCTGGATGTGATTATCTTTACTCCAACAGCGTATTCTTAAAACCCCTTACTTGGACAGACAATCTGGCTAACTTACGGGACAGAATCACTGCGTTGACAGGTTACAAATTCCGTATCGTCATTGGCAATCAATACCGAACTGGCACTGACTCAATCGGGTGGCACTCGGACAATGAACCATCGATGGGATCTAACCCTGCAATCGCATCAGTCAGTCTGGGGTCATGTCGCAAATTCCAAATTAAACCGAGAAATGGCAAAGCAACGGATTTCTGGCTGGAACACGGGAGCTTGCTTGTGATGCACCCAGGCTGTCAGTCTACGCATCTGCACCAAGTTCCCAAGACTAACAAAGTGGTTAGTACCCGTATCAATCTCACATTCCGACCGCACAGCGGGGGTAGATAATTCTGATTCTCCAGATCATGTATAATACCCTCTCTTAGTACATTTGTACTACTAAAGAATCAGAATCATTCATTGCCTGAGCCACCAGAGACAAAACATCACTAAACCCCTGCTTGGGTATGGCGTTCCCTGATTCATCTACCAGTCGTATCCACACTTGAAAAAAGGAACCAAATATGGGAGAAGCTAAACGTCGTCGCTTATTAGATCCAAACTACGGAACAACTCAACTCAATAATGAATTCGCTCTGATTTTTGATGATTTTGTCAACAAACAAACTGACATTGCAATCATCTCCAAACAAGATTTAACTCAGCCTTGGTCAGAAAGATTTGCCTATCTCAAGCCAAAAGGCACAGTATTATTTACACCTCAGTACGTCAGTATTCCTATATCACCTTCTCAAAACTTTGC
>LXQE01000045.1 GCA_003326195.1 Nostoc punctiforme NIES-2108 | reverse complement strand
TTTTTCTCAAAGCTTACTAGGGTTAGCAGGTGTATCATTTTTGCTTTGTTCGTCTCAATTAGCAATGGCACTTGTACCCTTAAACGTTGCAATTATCGTCAATAGTGGTTCTACAAATACGATTGGATACCGGATTTACGTATCACCGCCTGGAGAAGTTAATTATGTTGATGGGAAAGGCTCTCATCAAGGTAAATTGTCCCAAAAACTCACAAAAAAGTTCTTTCGTGACGTGAAGATTGCTGAACCTTTATCTAATTTACCAGTTCAACAAAGTTGCGTAAAATCTGTTTCTTTTGGTACAATAACTACCATTAAGTTAGCCGATCAGCAGTCGCAAGACATCAGTTGTCCTGGCAATCCTAAAGCTCAAATATTAGATAATGACGTTATTGCAATTGCCAAAGCTTTAAACGTAGTTAATGTTCCAAAGAGCCAAGGACAGCCACTCCCACCGCAGAATTTTTAGATGTGGTTAGAGAGTTTGTACGTGATTAACACTACTCTGGATTTGTACCAGAGCAGTGTTAATCTTAATCTATATCTCATTTTCAGAACCAATTAAGATATATTTGCCCTGGTGTTGAATAAACTGATGGGATTCATAATTACAGATTATTAAGGTTTTACTTGAGAAAATGGAGATTATACTTACAAAATTAGCTTCGCATTCCTGGTGGAATGATGAAAAAAGCTGGAAGAATATTCTTAACAATCTCCGTTAATAATTCAACCTTTAACCAGGTAAAGCACAGCAAATGAAGAGTACTGAGTTAAAAACCGCCCACAAGGGGCAGGGTATCAAACTTCTCTCAATCAGAAGATTCCGCCCACAAGGGGCGCGGCATTTACCGAGTGCAAAAATACTAGGTATTCTTATTACTCAACACTCATTACTCAGCACTCAGCACTGAGTTTGGTAAAAAACTCGGAAAGAACCAATATTTGCTCTTTCCAAGTTTTTTACTTGCTGTACTTTAATATTTGAATAACAAAAATGTTACCTAATATTTTTATTCCTAGTCAGTGTAATATATGAACACTAGTACAGGTCGGAGGAAATAAACCTACTATTTCATTACAGCCAGAAGACCCAAAATTAAAGCATGAGTGACTTTTGATTTCCGCTTTGCGGTACTAGTCTACACAAACGAGTTTTGATGAGGAGTTGAGAATGAATCGTTTTAATCCAGTAATGATAGTTGCTGCAATCAGCATGATGACTTTGATTGGATGCAATAAGGGTGACGAACCTACTGCACAAACACCACCTGCCGGGAGTTCCATCTCCGATACAACAGCCACTCCCACTGCGACAGCCAGCCCTGATGCCGCAGCCACTCCTTCTGCGACAACCTCCCCTGGTGCAGCAGCCAGTCCCGCTAAAACAACTGAATTTCAAGGTCTACAGAGTGTTGTTACCAATACTAAAACCGCAGTTGAGGCGGGAGATTTTACTAAAGCTAAAGGGGAATTTGATAAATTTGAAGATTTCTGGTCAAAGGTTGAGGATGGAGTTAAAACTAAATCTCCTACTACCTACAAAGAAATTGAAGATAAATCCGATGAGATTAAGGCAGGACTGAAAACCTCTGTACCAAATAAACAGAAATTGTCAACAGCTTTAGGGGTTCTTAACAAGGATGTCACTAGTGTTGCTAAGCCTTAAGAGCTAAATACATAGATTGAGTATTTGTTGGCTAGTTTGCTAGTAGTACGTCAAGTTGAAATTGATGGATAAGCCAGTTTGTAGCAAGAACTTTAGTCATGATTATTTTAACCACTAAAGTGCTTACTACAAACCTTCAAAATTAATTTAGACATTGAACTAGTCCTGATTATTTTTTTTGTGAGAAATAAAAATGTTATCAGAAAGTACGAAAGCAATTAAAAAAGGCTTAACCACAAACAAGTGTTTCAGCCTTTCTTAGTGCCATTCAGTCATAGTCAAAATTATCTGTCCGAGTTTTTATTGTTTTTAAATAAGCTGCATTACATGGGAAAACTTAGGTAGGAAAACCACATAAGATTCTGCTTGCTGTGAATAACTCATTTATCTATTATTCTGCGCCTTTTCTGAAGAATAGCTTGTAGTTAAGCGATAATAATTACATTTCCTAATAAAAGCATAGTTATGATCTGCTGCTTAAATTCAAATTGCCACAATCCGCCCAATAGCGATCACACAATGTTTTGCTCCAATTGCGGTACAGGACTGGTAGTGCTGAGAAACCGCTATCGCCCGATTAAAACATTAGGTGGTGGGGGATTTGGTAAAACTTATTTAGCAGAAGATATAGACAAACTCAATGAGTATTGTGTCATCAAGCAATTTGCACCGCAAGTCCAGGGAACTGCCGCACTAAACAAAGCTACAGAACTATTTGAGCAAGAAGCAAAGCAACTGCAACAATTAGGAAATCATCGCCAAATTCCCACATTATTGGCGTATTTTAACCAAGATAACCGCCTGTATTTGGTGCAGGAGTTTATCGACGGACAGAATTTATTAGATGAATTAAAACAGCAGGGAATTTTCAATCAGCAGAAAGCTAGAGAATTATTGCTCGATTTGTTAAATATTCTCAAAACAGTTCATCAACAGCAAGTCATTCATCGTGATATCAAGCCAGAGAATATCATTCGTCGGAGTGATGGGCAGTTAGTGCTTATTGACTTTGGTGCATCCAAACAATTGACAGCAACAGTAATGACACAAATAGGAACAACCATTGGTTCTTTTGGTTATGCGTCACTGGAACAAATGCAGGGAGGTAAAGCTTACCCGGCGAGTGATTTATATAGTGTAGGTGCAACTTGCTTTCACCTGTTGAGTGGAATTCACCCTTGGGAACTTTGGCAACGACAAGGTTATGCTTGGGTTGTTAGTTGGAGACAGTATTTGCAGCAACCAGTGAGTGAGGATTTGGGGCAAATACTCGATAGATTGTTGCAAGAAGAATACCAGCAGCGTTATCAGTCGGCGGCAGAAGTTTTACAAGCGTTAAATTCAAAGCCAATACCAGTAACTCAGCCTGTTACACCTCCAGTTACTCCAACACCTCGGCACAAAATTTCTATTCCTATATATCTTGTTGTTATTCCATTAATTGTATTGATGGGTGGTGGTACTGTTTATTTGCCAAGACAGACAAATCCAGTAACAATAGAACAGAAAAGTAAAAGTGCTGATACTTACTATAATGAAGGATTAGAAAAATACAACAACAAAGATTTTCGCGGTGCAATTGAAGATTACAACCAAGCCATCCAAATTAATCCTAACTATGCAAATGCTTACATCAACCGGGGTTTAGCTCACTATAATTTAGGAAATAACCAAACTGCAATTGAAGATTATAACCAAGCCATCCAAATTAATCCTAAATATGCAAATGCTTACATCAACCGGGGTTTAGCTCACTATAATTTAGGAAATAACCAAACTGCAATTGAAGATTATAACCAAGCCATCCAAATTAATCCTAAATATGCAAATGCTTACATCAACCGGGGTTTAGCTCGCTATAATTTAGGAAATAACCAAACTGCAATTGAAGATTATAACCAAGCCATTAAGTTTAATCCTAACTATGCAGATGCTTATTACAATCGGGGTTTAGCTCGCTATAATTTAGGAAATAACCAAACTGCAATTGAAGATTATAACCAAGCCATTAAGTTTAATCCTAACTATGCAGATGCTTATTACAACCGGGGTTTAGCTCGCTATAATTTAGGAAATAACCGGGAGCATCCACTTTTGGCAGAAACACTCAAATAGCAAGTAAACCATTAAGATAAAGACTTGGCAACAATTACGCTCTGATTTACGCCAACATCAACTTAATCGCATTGAACAACTACGATTCCGTCGAAATCCTGAAGCTTACTTGGCTACTCTTGAGCAACTACTTCTCTAGCAAACTTTGCGGTTCTAGGTTTTATCAGTCTGCGCCAATAGTTGCAGCTTGGGCAAAGTCTCCTTGATTTCTAAAGCACCGGCAGCAAAACATGACCAAAATCTAACTTCAGCTTCAGTATCATCCAACCCTTGGATAACTACACTCACTGCTGGCTGATATAAATTTTCTGGTAACTCATGAGAGAGCTTATTGCCAATTCCTTCTAATGCTTGCGCTCTAACAAAAGGAGCCTCAGCAATATTTGCTGCTACTTCGGTTAGGGTACTAATTACTTCCTGATTTCCTTGGTAATTCGACAGAAAAGAGATTGCATACACCACACCATTTCGCTGTATGGGATCAGAACTAGTAGTCTGCCAAGCAAAGTTTGCTAAGTAATACCTGTGATTGGTAAATTAGCCAAAAACAGGGAATAATATGGTAAAGAAGTACATCGTTGACTTGAGTGAAGATGAAGTTGCTCAACTACAATCAATAATAAAGAAAGGTAAGCACAAGGCAAGAACTATAACCCGTGCAAACATTCTTTTGATGGCTGCTGAAGATGAAACAGACTCGGCGATCGCTGACACAGTTAGAGCGCATACTGCAACAGTACAACGGATACGAGAAAAATTTGTCATTGGTGGGTTAGATTTTGCTTT
>LXQE01000044.1 GCA_003326195.1 Nostoc punctiforme NIES-2108 | reverse complement strand
AAAATTAGCCTGAAGAGGAAGGGCGGAAGATTAATTTATCGCCAATTATTTAGTCTCAGACAGATGTTAGCCTTCCTGCGTCAAGCTGTTGACAAAATACATGAAGTTGTTGAAGGTATTTATCTTCCATCAGGTTAATTGTTAGAAACTCAGTTGCTACCCCTTTATAAGGGATTCTTATCAATGTCCCACCTACTTGCTTAAACAGCAACTGATAAAAAGTATCATTGACTACAAAACTTTCAAGCCATCGCCCTTTGGGAAAAAGTTTGTGATCTACTGACAGTGGACAAATCATAAACGAGGGCATCTCAATATCGCTGTACCCTCCCAAAAACTGGAAAGGCAAACACCTTCCCCTGTTCGCGCCAACTCCTGAACTTTTAAAATGGTGGAAAGCCTCTACCAAAGATACTGAAGCTGAAAAAAGAGTACGAGCGTCAGTTTCTACTGGTTCTTCACTATAAGGCAGCAGCTGATTGAGCTTTGGGTGCGGAAACAGCAGCAGGCTAGCTCGGACATTACATTACTGTGCTTCGAGAAGACCAGGGATTTCTGCCCAATAGCACATCGCCTTGCGGGAGGTGGTTGGCGATCGTCTCATTTAGAAGAAGACAATCGCAGAATTTTTCGGTCTACTGACGGGAGCAAGAAGTGCTTTGAAATTGCAACAAGGGTGAAATTGCAACAGACTGCACTTGCTTGACAATGCCATCTCCCTGAATAATCACCTGGGAACGTGACTGAATTAATTCCCGTATCTGCGGACAACCTAGAAATTGAGTCAGTTCTGTTAAAGCAAAAAGAAACTCTGTATTTAATTTATCTAAAGATGGTCGCAATATCAGGTTTAAGTCTGGCACGTGAGGAAAAGATTTAATGCCTTGCTTTTGCCAGTTTTGAAAATCAACTGCTTGGATAAGTTTTCCTGCTTCTATTTGTGCTTGAAAAAATGCTGCAACTGTATCGGGTTCTAGGCTATGGATTGTTGCTTGTTGCCTAACCTTTAATAATAACTCTTGTTCCCGCTTTCGATCCTCGATAGGACGTTTGTGATTCCATTTCCATCGGGCTACATCATGTGCAATTAGCAATCTTTGTTGGATTAATTTTAGTAATTTATCTACACGTAATTGTTGTTCTGCACTTGTAATACCTTGAGGATCTGCTGATTGTAACAACCCAGAGTTCTTGGCAGCAAATTCTAATTTGAAGCTAGCAGCAACTACTCTACTACTGAAAAAAAGCTCAAAGAAAATTATGATAATAAACAGAAGTGGATACTTTGTCAAAAAACTTAATTTCATGTCAAAAAACTTATGTGTCAAAAACGTTTGTGATTCCATTTCCATCGGGCTACATCATGTGCAATTAGCAATCTTTGTTGGATTAATTTTAGTAATTTATCTACACGTAATTGTTGTTCTGCACTTGTAATACCTTGAGGATCTGCTGATTGTAACAACCCAGAGTTCTTGGCAGCAAATTCTAATTTGAAGCTAGCAGCAACTACTCTACTACTGAAAAAAAGCTCAAAGAAAATTATGATAATAAACAGAAGTGGATACTTTGTCAAAAAACTTAATTTCATGTCAAAAAACTTATGCAGCCTGCTAGTTATTAGTGTTTTACAGTAAGTTGATAGGAATATAGTATTTAAATCTCAAGCAAAATATCTCATAGTTACTCACAAAAAGCAAGCTCATTACAAAACAAAAAGCTGTTGCGTATGCAGGATTGAAATACAATTACAGACCGAAGAAGTAGCATTTAATCAAATGCAGATATTCTTAAATCTCGTGCAGAGTCCCTGCTGCAAGCTATCTGTGCTGGCAATCCTACTACCTGAACTTGAGTATGAACGTCGGTTCCGAGAAGTTCTTCACTATAAGGCAGCAGTTGATTGACCTTTGGGTACGGAAACAACAGCAGGCGAATGCAGATATTACCTTGTTGTGTTTCGAGAAGACTGAAGATTTCTGCCCAATGGCATATTGTCGGCTGTCGAGGGAATGGTACGCTTATAAACTTGAAACTCTTGCTGTTACCGGATACAGGGGTGTAGGCAATACTTTTCGGACAAACCCAACAATCTCTCTTTTGGTCTGTAAAAGGTTAGAGGGCAAGGGATAAAGGTAAATTCAAACCCTTTCCCTTTTCCCCTTAAGGGAACTTTTAAAGCGTTGTCTCTTGGTTTATACATAATTCGTTTGGTATGTAATATTCTTCTTCTTTTGTTTTGTGTTTTATGCAAAACTAACCAAAAATCTTGAAACTGCTGTCACCAAGAGTTAGCTGCCAGCATCAACACCATCCCAGATATAAGCAAGTCAAATGTCAAATGCGTATTTCGTTACATACATTAATTACATAGCGTAAGAAGCGTACTGCTTCAACAGCACGGCTCACTTTGCTGCGATAAGAGGAACCATGCCGAATTTCACGGAGGTTAATTGCCTCTTGAATAAGTTGATGCCACTTTGGTGGAAGATGCACCAAAGCATATCGACCAGCCTCCGTTTTAGAGACGATTTCATGCTCTCTCAACACGTAAAACAGACGCAGAACGCCAAGCACAGCCCACTCAATACCACTATCTGTTAATAAATATGCTAATTTACTTGGCGATCGCGTCCAACTCACCCAATAGCTATTCAGATTTTCCTTCATCTTTCTTTGCAGCAGATTCCAATCAACTGTAAATGCAAGGTTTTCTGCTGGAAGTCCAATCAGACAAATGCCTCGATGTTTCAGCACCCACCAAGTGGTTTGGTTTATGTCATGATATCCAGCAGAGTGCAGAACACTGTCATGATAATAGGGATAAGGAGCAATTTCTGGTTGCTCTCGGCCGATATCTTCAAGAAGCAAATAACTTCCTTCTAGTAGTCTGCCAAGCAAAGTTTGCTAAGTAATACCTGTAATTGGTAAACTAGCCAAAAACAGGGAATAATATGGCAAAGAAGTACATCGTTGACTTGAGTGGAGATGAAGTTGCTCAACTGCAATCAATAATAAAGAAAGGTAAGCACAAGGCAAGAACTATAACCCGTGCAAATATTCTTTTGATGGCTGCTGAAGATGAAACAGACTCAGCGATCGCTGATAGAGTTAGAGTTCATGTTGCAACAGTACAGCGAACACGAGAAAAATTTGTCATTGGTGGATTAGATTTTGCGTTAAAGGATGAACCGCATCCACCGAAACCTCAAAAATTAGATGAAAAGCAAGAAGCATTTTTGATTGCAACAGCTTGTTCTAATCCGCCAGAAGGGAGAGTGCGGTGGACAATGCAATTATTAGCAGATCATTTAGTGAACGTTGGTATCATAGATTCAATCTCAGATGAAACAGTACGTCAAACTTTAAAAAAAATGAAATTAAGCCTTGGTTGAAAGAACAATGGTGTATTCAGCCAAGTTAATGCAGAATATGTTTTCCGAATGGAAGATGTGTTGGATTTATACAATGAGCCTTATGATCCTAAACGCCCTGTAGTCTGCTTTGATGAACGTCCCTACCAATTAGTAGAAGAAGTAAGACTTCCTTTACCACCAGAGCCGGAGCAGCCTGAACGTTATGATTTCGAGTATAAGCGTAACGGGACAGTCAATTTATTTGCATGTTTTCAGCCCTTGGCTGGCTGGCGGCATATCGAAGTTACAAAACGTCGAACTAAAGCCGATTTTGCTAAACAGATGAAAAGTTTAGTAGATGTTTATTACCGAGATGCCGATGTTATTCGTTTAGTAGTTGATAACCTGAATATTCATACCCCCAGTGCATTGTATGAAGTTTTTCCACCAGAAGAAGCACGTCGAATTATTCAAAAATTAGAGTTTCACTATACTCCTAAGCACGCTTATTGGCTGAATCAAGTAGAAATTGAATTATCTGTTTTATCTCGCCAATGTCTAGAACGGCGTATTCCTAATGCAGAAACATTAACTTCTGAGATTGCCGTTTGGGAGAAACAACGTAATCAGCAAAAAGCCAGCGTATATTGGGGTTTCCAAACCAAAGATGCTCGCCGAAAAATGCAGCGTTTATATCCAAATCTAACCTAGCAAAGTTGGCTTGGCAGACTACTAGAAGTATTGTTTTGTTACCCTAGACTCCAAGCTCTACTGTTTCGTAGACTTTCTCCAACAGGGAAACTTCGAGGGTGGGAATCTCTTTACCCCAAGGTGGCGAAAGATACCTACATGATTCTAAAGTGTGGATAAGGTTAATCATGTTTATGCCTCATTATGAGCGAGAAGACTCCACAAGTAATCAATCCGTTTCCAAGCGATCGCAGCTTGCCTTGGAGAACAACTCAAGCCATAAGCACGACGGGCATCGTAATTCCCCTTAATTCCCTTGGCTACTCCAACGGGAACCCCAAAAGCCACCGTAAGAACTCCGGGTTGATAGCTTCGGTCTTCATGAGAGAACCGTACTTGCGTAATCTGATTGACAATTTGGTTTGCCCAGGGGGTCAAACCAATTCGCAATTCGCAATTCGCAATTCGCAATTAATTGAGCTTGTTGATTTTCTCTTTCACCTTTCGAGTAGATGAAACCAGAATCTTTCCAATTTCTCTAGTTTCTTGCAGCAATGAGTCAAACTTACTTTTATCAACCAGTTCTGACTCTATTAATATTTCCAGCCAGTATTAAGTTTCTCTTTCTTCTTTTAGTGCAATTTCTAGCTTGCTAAGAAAATCTTTATCAGATTGTGCCGATTGAGCAACTCTTACATTAGCCCCAATCGCAGTACCACTTCGTAACAACTGCTTTGATAAAGTACGGCAATTACCAGAGATATAGATGCAACTGTGCAACTGCCTAAGAACTTCTTATTTATAGATTTTGAAAGATCATTATTGATAGAACCTGAAAAAATAAAAGCTGTTCATTTTGGTATAAAGTGGAAAGTATCATGAGTGGAAAGTATCATGCGCTGATTTCCACATTTATTTCGTTGTTATTTT
>LXQE01000043.1 GCA_003326195.1 Nostoc punctiforme NIES-2108 | reverse complement strand
CAAGGTAAGTTTAAAGTTAGACTAATAAATGTTGGGAATTATGCAGGTGTATATGACCAAGATGGGCAAGTAATTTCCAATATTACTCAAGCTAACTATTTTCGGATTAAACCTTTCTTGGGCAAGAGCAAATCAGTAGATGTTACTGGCGGGATGGCTAAGAAAGTTGAGGAGTTTTTGACTATTTCTAGTTTAGGGATTGACTGCTGGATAATTGATGGGAATATCCCAGGTAATTTAGCCTCTTCAGTTTTAGGTACGCCAACTCTAGGCACTTTAATTAGGGCATTTTAACTAAACTGTTGGTAGTTAATCCGAATTACTTACCCTTAATCTTTTTGAGATAACTCATTGAGAAAGGCAGAGAGCAGTTCGAGCTTGCGGCAGCTATGAATCTATCCCACGAATAAAATTCTGCGAACCCAGATGTGAACTGTCGCTAAGGAAAGAAAACCATTAAAGTAGGCGGAAGGCGGAAATTCGCTCTCACCGCACAACCTCTGTGCTTCTTCTTTTCTGTCCCCTGCTTGTTGGTTGTCCTCTTCCTTACCTGTAGCAACACATTTCAAGCGAGTTGCTCTCGGTATGCTTTGAATCATAATGTGAGAAAAATTTTGATCCATAAATTAGAAAAGAGTTAACGAAAATTCAGGCTTTTGCGCTAATCACAAATTAAAACTTTGAATCAAATTATGAGTGAAAGTTGAAATTCTGAATCATAACTAGAGAATGAGTTGAAAAAACACAATTGGATAAAACTTGCACAAAAAATTCCTGAAAAAATTGCTCTAACTTAAACTTTCAATTCAAAATATGGTTCAAATGCCCATATTATGGTTCAAAACCTTTGTTTTAGTAGATATCTGAGTAAAAATAAAATATTTCATTGTCCAAGCGTTCACGAAGTGTGCCGCAGGTATCGCTCTGTTGTTAAGCGATTGCCTACTCAAATCGTAGCTGAACTAATAATGATAATCAAGCCGGAAGATTGATACGAACGTCCCTCTTATCAGTCTTTTTATACCCTACACGATAATCATTATTAGTAATAAACTCGAATACTAAAAGTGAACTATAAACTGGATACTCATTTCTGAAGCATATCATGGGTTAAAATCTCATTTTTTAGTTCAAATCACACTCGGTTTGTCATAAAAATGCTCCTGATAATTGTTTCTGTATGTGAGTAAATAACTGCGTGGCGAAACTGGGTTGTACAGAATAGCCGATAATTGACCCAGCCGTAGCAGTTTCGTTAGGGAATTCGTACCAGTCAGGAAAGCCTTGTAACTTCGTCGCTCCCGCAAGACACTCCAGCCTCAGCCAGACCCCACCAACCGCCCCCGATAGAACTCCTGCTGTAACCCCGAAAGCACTGCCAGCACCCCAAGTTCCGACCAATCCCCAAAATCCTCGCTATATTCCAGATACCTGCAATCACACATTTTGAATCAAAATTACTGTTTGGGTTGTACAACTGGAATTGTAATAATAAGTTCTGCTCCCTCTTCAAGAGAAGAAACACACTCTAACGAACCACCATGCCGCTCGGTAATAATCTGATAGCTAATCGATAAACCTAAACCAGTACCTTTCCCGACATCTTTGGTAGTAAAAAAAGGATCAAATAACTTTTGTTTAACTTGTTCGGGAATACCAAGTCCATTATCGATGATCCGAATAACTATTTGTTGAGCATTCAGTTGTTGAGTACAAATCCGAATTTGTGGGTGGTTATGCGAGAGTTTCCCTTGAATTAATGCCTCTTCTAAAGCATCGATTGCATTGGACAAAATATTCATAAATACTTGATTTAGCTGGCCAGCATAGCACTCAACTAAAGGTAAATCGTCATAATCTTTAAGAACCTGAATTTCGACATGATTAGCTCTGGGTTTTAAACGATGCTCCAGAATACTCAGTGTACTTTCAATACCCTGATGAATATCTACTGCTTTTAACTCGGCTTCATCTAGCCGCGAAAAGATACGAAGAGAAACTACAATTTGCTGTATGCGTTCAGCACCAATTTCCATTGAAGAGAGTAATTTTAGCAAATCTTCTACTAAAAAATCGAATTCCATCTCTTGAATTGTCATTTGAATTTCTTGAGCCGGATTGGGATAGTTTATGCGGTAAAGATGAAGTAGATTCAGTAGTTGTTGGATATATTTGTTAGCGTAAGTTAAATTGCCGGAGATAAAATTTACTGGATTATTGATTTCATGGGCAACTCCAGCAACTAATTGACCCAGAGAAGACATTTTCTCACTTTGGATAAGTTGAGCTTGAGTACTTTGTAATTCTTTGAGAGTTTGCTCTAGTTCTATTGCTTGCTGTTTGAGTTGAGCCTCTGCTTGTTTATGTTCTGTAATGTCGTATCGAACCACTAATAAATATTTAGGCTGTCCTTGAGAATCAAGAATCGGAGCTTTTTTAATCTGCAAAATGCGGGTTTCGCCGCTTTTTGTGCGAATTATTTCTTCAGGAATCTCTAATAATTTTTTGCTATTAAGTGCTTCGCGATCTCGCGTGGTAAAAAAATCGGCCTCTTCTCTGGGGAATAGGTCGTAGTCGTTCTTTCCTAAAATTTCATCGGCACTGACACCAGCTAACTTTTCCGCGGCTTGATTACATAAGACAATTCGCAGATCAACCACATCTTTGACAAAAACTGCTACAGGCATGGTTTGAATCACAGAATACAGAAACTGTTGAGTAGTTTGGAGTTGTTCTTCTATCCGTTGGCGCTCAAGCAGTGCAGCTTGCTGTTCGCTCTTGTGTTGCTTTAATTGAGTAGTATATTCTAGAACTGCCTGGCGTAGTTCAGCATTCTCTGTTTTTAGTTGCTGAAGGCATTGACGTAATCTAGTTAACTCTTGATTTAACTCTTCAATAGACATACAAATTCACTAATTTTTAGTTTTAAACATTGAGAAGGCTATGCATATCTCAATACAGTGAATTGATTTGTCTATTCCCAAAGTAAAGTAACTTGAAAATGTGATAGTCATGTGGAATTTTTGTTTTGGTACAGTTGCTCATATATATGAATTTCTTGGTGAAGAAGTTATCGTTAGATAAATTGGACAAATTTACTGTCATGAAAAGAGCCTGAGATCATTTTGCCCAAATCAATATCAAATATTAACTACTAGTTACATTTAAATCCCCTAGCTTTTCATAACAGCGAGAGCCTTATAAGCTAATCGTCATTCATTTTTCCAGAATGATTCGCTTGTAGTAAGGGCTTCAGCCCTGCTTTTATGCAAGTTAAATGCCGATTAGCTTATCAATAAGGTTTTGCGTTGCCAATTCACCCAAAGCTCAATCAACTGCTGCCGAAGAGTGAAGAATCCCTCGCAACCGACGCTCGTACCATTCCACGCTGTAAAACCAGCAATCGTTAATCAGTTGGATGCCTTGGACAATCCTTGCTGGTGGCCCGTCGCCATGAAATCGGAACTCGACTAATTCACCCAGTTCAAACACAGGCTTTTCTTTGGTAACTAATTGTAAGTTACCTGTACCAATGATTTCACGTCCTAAAACAGTTAGATTATCGTTGCCGGAGACAATCTCATAACTCCAGCCTTTAGCTGACCACTCTACACCGCAACAGTAACCGAAAGATTTGGTGGTAGTGACGTAGACTTTCTCCAACAGGGAAACTTCTAAGGGAGGAATCTCTTTACCCCAAGGTGGTGAAACATACCAGCAAGTTTCTAAAGTTTGGACAAGGTTAATAATGCTTATGCCTCCTGACAGGACAAATAATGCTTATGCCTCCTGACAGGACAATAGATGCCACAAATAATCAATCCGTTTCCAAGGGATCGCAGCTTGCCTTGGAGAACAACTCAAGCCATAAGCACGACGGGCATCATAATCAGAAGATGTGATCTGTAGGAGTGATAGGTGGTGCTGTATCCAACGAGCCGGCTGGAATAACCACGATCTTGCCGTTGCGCGTTAGCCGTGGAACCGGACACCCGCAATGCCTACAAAACCATTTGCCGAAGCTCTTTGCCGTGGAAAGGTTATAACGTGTAACGACTTCCTCGCCGGAAAGCCATCGGAACTGGCTGGGTTCAACGGTTAGATTTGTGGCATGGCCTGTGCCCGTGCCTTTGCGACACCGTGAGCAGTGGCAATGAACCATTTTTTGGAACGGCGGGTTCACTTCAAAGTTCACCGTTCCACAAAGGCAACTACCCTGAATTCTAGAGTTGTTCATCTACCTCCTTGTTCAACTTCCGCGTACCCAACCTGTGCCACTGACTAAGAACCTTTCGCTACCAACAACTCTCAGTGACGGAAGATGACTAACTATTTATTATACGGAAACTTCCCGTATAATCTTTTTCTAAATCTTAATATATCGCCGTAGCAGTCTCGTTGGGAAATTCATACCAGTCAGGAAAACCCTGTAACCGAATAGCACTAAGAAAAGCTGAAACTTTCGGAAAAAGGAACTTTAAGAAATTGCCAATAATTTTCTCCCTTGTTTAAATGGACTGGGGTGTACGAAGAGCGATCGCACTCTCAATCAGGCGATCGCTGCCTTTGCTTGGTCAGGCTTCAAGGCTTTTACTATGCCAACCGCCAATATCTTCTAAATCTGCAACACCCTTGCCCTTCTTTGTCCGAGCCACAATCACTGTGGGATAGTTGAGGTTATCGATAGTTGCTGTGTATGCAACGCCCAATTTCTTCTAGGTTGTGACCGTCGATTTCAATCGCCCTTGTGGTAATTAGGCTCATAGTTATTCTTAAAAATAAAAATTATCCGCCATCCCAGGCACTAAAATTGTCAAATTCAAACAGAAGAATAAGTGATAGTAATGGCGAATCCCAGAGATACAGAGAATGGATGGTCGCAGTTAACTCGTGGTGCGCCATTGGCAGTAATGGTAGCAGTGGTACTCTACATTTTATACCAACTTTTACCAGTATTAGAACTTTTAGTTGTTGCAGCATTGATTGCTTTAATTTTGCGAACCC
>LXQE01000042.1 GCA_003326195.1 Nostoc punctiforme NIES-2108 | reverse complement strand
TGGATGTAGAGTTGCCGTTTTCTGTAGTGTCGATAGTGACGGGATTGTTTTCTGTAAAGCCACCACTGTAAGTATTGTCTAAGGCGTGGACGCTGAGGCTGTCGGGAGTGCCGTTATAGTTGGCAACGGGAAGGAAGCGTAACTTAGTGTTTGCGGACAACGCTAAGGCTATCTCATCAGCTACAGTACCGATGTCATTCCAGTTGTCGCCGTCAATGGAGTATTGCCATCTGCCTTGAGCGCTGGCATCGGACGTATTACCCACTACTGCTATGCCGCTGAGGCTGGAGTCGGGATCAGGATCGCTGAACTTGCCATTAAAGAGGCTAGTAATACTACTGCCATTGGGATTAACAGTGTCTTCTGCAATCTCTGCTAAGGTGGCATTGCCTGTTAAGCTGGGCGCAGTGTTAAGGGATATTGTACCAAAGACATCATTATTGTCTTGATTCTCGCCAAAGCCATTAGTAGAGGTGCCATTATTATCTGTTGCATCTAAGGCATTATTAGTGCTGAAGGTTGCTGTTAGAGAAATGACCTTTGGCACACTAGCGGGCATTCCCTGATTGTTGCCATTGGAGTTAGTCAACTGATTGAGGATAAAGATCGCACCGCCTTTGCCCTGACCTGTGTTTGCGCCTGTACTATTTTGTGCAATGTTATTACTGAATGTGGCATTGTCTAGAGTCAGGGAGCCTGTGCGAATAAAAACAGCACCGCCTAGTCCAGCGCCGTCGCCGCCGTTGCCGCCGTTGCCGCTGAACATGTTGCTGCTGCCGTTGCCGCCGTTGCCGCCAAAGTTGCCGCCGCTGCCGCCGTCGCCGTTGTTGCCGTCGAAGCCACCGCCGCCACCGCCGCCGAAGCCGCCGTTGCCGCCGCTGACGCTGCCGCCGCCACCGCCGCCGCCGCCGCCGCCGTTGCCGCCGTTGTCGTCGTTGCCGTTGTTGATACCGAAGCCGCCGTAGCCGCCGAAGTTGCCGCCGAAGCCGCCGTTGCCGCCGTTGCCGTTGCTGTTACCGCCGTAGCCGCCGAAGCCGCCGCCGCCGGCGCCGTAGCCGCCGCCTTTGCCGCCGATACCGCCGATGCCGCCGATCGCTTGGTTGCCATCAAAGGTGACATTCTTTAAGGTGACAGAGCCATCGTTAATCAGCAAGCCACCGCCCAGACCTGCTGCACCACCACCACCAGAAATACCATCCCCACCATTACCACCTTGAGCGTAACCGCCCGATACTGTCAGGTTTTCCAGCTTGACATTGCCTTTGCTGACGAAAAAGACCCGCGTATCTCCAAAATCGTTTGTGCCGTTGTTGTTAGCATCGCCGCTAATGATGAGACTAGTCTTTCCAGTTCCAGTGATGGTTAAGTCCCCACTGATCAACAATTCAGATTGGAGTTTAATGGTTTGGGGGTTAGTGAAGAGATTTCCATCAAAGACAATTGTATCGGCTTCAAGAGTAGCGTTTGCTTGCTCAATTGCTTTACGTAGTGACTCTAACGAGTTATCGTCCTGGGTATTAGTTACTTTGTACTCTGCTAGGACTCTGGTATATCCGTCCAGCACCGCTTTTGGAAATGCTAAAGGCGATTTAATCAAACCTGTTGTGACTTCCAAGTTCCAATCTCCCCCAGCCTCGATACTCCCTGTTAAGTTATTAGAGGCGGCAACATTTGCTCCGGTTAACTGACTCAGTTGCTCTACAAAGGCAATTCCTTCTTCACCTTTAGCTACATCACACCCATACAGCAAAATATCGGCATCTACGGTGAGCCTACTTTTCCAAGACTCCAATTGACTGACATAGTTTTGCAACTGGGAGCGGGTTAACCAGCCATTGCCTAACTGTATTGCACCAGACTTTCCGTGGGAGACAATGTGTAAGCTGTTGATTTCCTGATGAGTTGCCAGCACTTGGCTAATTTGCTCAATGCCATCTTGGTCAGCATCTAAGATCACAACTGAGGTATTCGGCAACACACCTGCTACCAAACTGGGGTAGTTCTCAACCTTTGGGTCTATGAAAACTAAGCGAGTAGGAGGTATTTGCTCATGCAAATCTTGAGTTGACTGGCTAGGGATCGTGATTAACATGGTGTTTGACATAATTACTGCTATTGATGGTTTTTTCGTTGCAGCCGTTGTCTGTCCTAACCTGGAAATCACTTAGTTTTAGGTGATTTTTAGTCTGATGAGGAGTTAAGCTATTAACTTATAAAAATTTCATAAAGAACTACAGTAAATTTACTGATTTCATTGAGATTTATTCCATTAGACATATCTTTGAATATAGGAATCCTATTTGATTTTTGAAAAAGAGTACGAGATAATACGGATGAGTGTAAAAGTGTAAAAGCAGACTATGATAAACCAGCATCTACAAACTGCAACACTAAAGACGGAAGTGGCACGAACAGCTAGAAGAAGTGTTGAGTTGGCTTAAGTAATGTAATGTCAAATCTCTCCTCTGCTCAAGAGCGCAAGCGCCGACCTCCATCCAGCTATTTTGGGTTGGCAAACTACTAGATTTTTGCACCTGATAATTGACTACAGATATATTCCACTGCTTCTCAAACTTGCTGATGCTTGCCCTCATGCTGGCGTAATACTTGCTGTCTAGCAAATATTGAATTACCCACAACGGGGGACATTCTCCAACGTTTGCTCTATCCAACCATTCAAATATCTCACTTTGATTTAATGAGACGGGCGCGGCGGAACTTGGTTCTTCATCACAGTCTTTCGGCTCAAAACCTGAGACTTGATTTTCCCCCGACAACGTTCGCGCAGCGTCTCGTAGAGAAGCGCAATTACTTTGTTCTGCTTGCCCTTGTGTTTGATTAGCGATCGCTGAACTTAAATATTCTTCATTTTGGGTAACGGGCGAGGCGGAACAAGTACCCTCATGAGGGAATATTGCTTCAACGTCACAGTCCTGGTTTTCAGCTACCAACGAAGCGGGATTACTTCGTGCAGCTTCCACAAGCGCCAGCGTCGTACAGTCCATTGCCACAGGCAATTCTTCAAGTTCTGACGCGCTTTCGATATGTGAAGGCGACGCGCCCCTCAAGGGCGCGTGAGCCGTTTCCTCAACACGCAGATTTTTAGTTGGCGCGTCAGAACCAACTACCATACCAACAACCTTAGTTGGTTGTTGGTAGGTAGTTAGTGGGTTGTTAAAAACGTTGTTAGGTTTTTGAAACCCTTGCAATTCCTCACTTTTTTGACCATTCTTTTGGAATGATTCCAAATCAGGGTGGATTTGTTCCACCTTGGGGTGGTTTTCATTCCGTCCGGGCGCATTTGTTTTCTCCCCGGCGTGGACGGCTTTCTCGTCACAAGAATTGGTTTCTTCAGACGTGGACGATTCCCAGTAAAAGCGATTGTAATAACCGTGCAAGTTACGAACACGGTAGCTAATCAGTCCTGGTCTACCGGAGGGTAAGCGGCCAAACACTTCCTCAAACTGGAACAGTCCTTGAGCAGTCAACGCCGCACCCGCTTTTTGGAAGGATTTGTAGGTGAGGTTAGTGTCGAGTTTATGAGCAGAACCCCCGAATTGTTCAGCCGCCACGCTATCTAACCAAAGCTGCTGCACAGATGGAGGCTGCTGACGAACCCAGTTGATATCCTCAATTGATACCTTGCAGTGTGGTCTAATCGATTTATCTGCATCAGCAAGTTTCCGCTCGTTTCGCTGTTTGCTGCCACCGTTGATTGCTTTTAACGCTGTAGTAGTCATCTTTCCTCCAAAATTTGCATGACAATGTGAGCGGCATTGCATCTATGCCACGTTTAAGTTTTTTAGCTATTCTCAAAGCGAATCTTTCTTTACTGGTTCTCGCCCTTCCAAAAACGCAACTCATCTCGGAAATACCTGTCAGCCTTTTTCGATTGCTCTTTCCAACAATCCCAGGCAACCACCACTTCCTCGCCCAAATCTTGCACCACCTCACCCCTCTCGACATACAAAGTGCGGTATGGGTATGGGTCAGCGTGGGCAACGATAGAACCAACGCCAATGGTGTCTGGTTGAGAGGATGGGTTCTGGAGAGCAGTGATTAAATCAGTCTCTTCACTGGTCAATTCCGCCCAGTAGTCTGATTTAATCACCTCATACTCTTGGGCAACACTACAAAACTCCTGCCAAGTACACCCCGGTTTAGCCAGCACTGCTCTAATGTCACTCACCGCCTGGGGCAACATTTCCAGTTGTTCGGCTCGATATGCGATCGCAGTTGGTGTAGGTTCGCTTCCCAAGATTATCGCAGCAGCTTCGAGCGCTTGGGTGTTGTTCATGGCACTAGCGAGATTCTTCAAAGCCATGCCCATCAAGCGTAAGCATTCTTGGGCATTCTCTTTTGGGGGTTCTTGAGCTAGCGATCGCAAATCAATGGTTTTCTCTAATGCCTGTTTCACTTGCTTGTTCAAAGCCTTGGTTGCCTGTTGGGTCATGGTATTTCCCCATTCTTGATAAGGGCGCTGCTCTACAGCGTTTTCCAAATCTTGAATACGCTGCCTAAGCTGTTGGTTCTCAGTCTCCAACTGCCGTAGCGATTCCATTTCATCCAGTCGTCGCTGTAACTGAACGTTTTGCTCCCTTTGTTGCTTGTACAGGTTTTGCAGAGATTGGATTTGCTCTTGCACTTGGGCTTCGGCATTAGCAGTGGCCTCTGTTTGCAAACCAATCCTCAATTCTTGGGAGAGTCGCTCTAGCTCCTGTTTATGGCGTTCTTCGATAGCAGCGATCACCTCAGAATATTCTGCGGGGTAATTGCGTTCTCTGGGAAAGGGAACGCTGGGGGCATCCAAATCAGTATTGTTGATAAGCAGCCTCTCACCATCAGCAAAGGTAACAATCTGTTGCCAACGATTTGGTGCGTCTGCCCCAATAGTTCCCTCTTCTCCATATCTTGGATGGGACTGTTGTGAAACTGTGACTTTAGCTTTTTGGGGAACCACTGGTTCTTGAATTTCGGGAACCATTGGTTCCTGAGTAGATTGCTTTTTGCGTGGAAGTTGAGGAAACACAATATTTGCAGCAGCAGCAAAGTCTGAAACACTTGGGTCAGGGTTATCTTTGAGAGCGATCGCTACAGCTTGTTTTAGTTTCTCTGGTTCCTTGACTAACCGTAGTAGTTGTGCTTTGAACGATAATTTGGCCAAAAAATGAATCATAACCTGACCAATAGTTCACGTAATCTCAAGGCTTTGAAACAATCAACATCTCATGCTGTGAATCAAATAATGACCGCAAGTTTAAAATGTGCATCATAATGCGACCAAAAGTTTAATTTCAACATTATTAAATTTAGGAGTATTCAAACACTTCAATTTCAGTCTAAATTTGGAACTTTTGTACTCAGATATGATTCAAAGCGGTCATGATATGGTTCAAAACTATATTTTTATCTATATTTGAGTTAACGCTGATATTTNTTCAAAGCGGTCATGATATGGTTCAAAACTATATTTTTATCTATATTTGAGTTAACGCTGATATTTGTTTATTGCGATCGCTCTGTTTGTAAGAAAGGCGATCGCCAAAATGGCTTTTCCCAAGTAAAAATGATAATCACGGAGAATTGAGTAGTTGCGCGTCTCGTAACTACCCACTTCTCCCCTCTACGCGATAATCATTACCAAATAAATTCCCTATATATGAAAACAGAAGTATATATTGGACACCTAGTTTGTGAACCATAAAGTGGCAATTATTGCCATTTTATGGTTCAAGTTACAGTAGTGGACGGGCTTGACGCTCATTTTTGATGTGTCCCCCCAATTCACCAACTGCGTCTATGACCTTTTTGGCTCCTAGCAGTTGCTTGATTCGTCGGTATCCACCCCAGGCGTATAATTCACGCTGGCAGTATTCTGAAAAGTTTTTATAGCCAGCTTGCAGGTAAAACTGCTGTTCGCGCATCAGGAGGATTTCATCTACCGCTTGCCATTCAAATCGGTCGATGGCGGTAAAGGTTTCCTGGATGCTGGTGTTGAGGTTGCTGTAATCGAGTGCTGTTGTTTGTCCTCTGTCTAGTGTCAGCATATCTCTTGCCCACTATGTATGGTAAATGCTTGAAAGTTGGGGTGTTGCAGTTTAACCAAAGTGAACTGAGGAGATACTGAAGGATGTTTGCACAAAAATGTGTCAGCATTATAATAAGCTCACTTTGTGATCAACGGATTGAGCAGGCGATCGCATAGCTTTGGTCGGCGGCGGTCGCTTTTACTAGGCAGCAGTTGATAACGAAGTATTTTCTATTTCAGTTTTAGAACTCGTTATACGAGATTTTTTTTGCTGGGTTGGTGCTTTGGCTCCTTTGATTTCATAATTCTCATCAACAACTGGGTTTGGCCCTCTGGCGTAGCTAATTAAGTCAGAAGGGGTAATCTCTCCTTCCAAGTCTTGTGCCAGTCTATTTAAGCATTCACAAAGATTGTTTAAAATCTCACCATCCAACCGTGGCATAGTTCTAGCGTTTCGTAAGTTCGATACGGAGTTAGCGCTAACCCCCATTTCTGCGGCAAGGTCACGGGCTTTAATGTTATGCCTTGCCATTACTTCTTTTAACTTCCACTTAATCAAGGCTTGATTCATAATTCTACACCTTAAGCTTACTTCTATCCTTAACTTACCACAAATAATCAAGCTTAGTACTATATAAATCAAGAAACAAGCCTTATAAATACAAGTTTAAGCTTGACAAATCCAGCTTTGAACTTTATATTATTAATCATAAGGGGCAAGGGAAAGCAAACTGCCTGCACCCGGACGCAATAAAAGGTTTGCACTATCTGAACCAATACGGTTCAGTTAAGGCTAAAAAGCGGATTAGTAATGTGAAATTTCGGAGCTTCTACTCGCTGTCCAGTACCTCTGTGTTTTGGCTTTTTAGAACGAAACTTTGATACAGGTTTTTTCACGACTCTAGGATTAATACGGTGAACGCGTTCAGGTAACAACGTATCTAAAATCTCGACAATTAACCAATCGAAAAAAAGGGAGATTCCCCTGGTTGCAAGTCTTGAAACTTAGGAATAGCTCGGCGAATAACTCGTAATGTACCTGTAAAACTTAGGCGCAATGGTGGAATCCCAGCAGTAGTTGCGGCTTGGAACATTAACACTCGTACTGACCAATGACTCAACAACCAACCATAAATTTCCTGCACTACTTCACGTGGTTTGTGGGAACGAACATGAGTTTTCCGCCCCAAAAGATGGATTTTCAATTCATCAATGGTACTTTCTACTTCCCAACGTTGATGGTATTCCTTGGCTAATAATTCTGCTGGAAATTTATTAATATCTAATAAACTTGTAATTAAGCGATAAGTAAGTTGTTCAGATGGGTTGTGTGGATGCTCAATTGTGTATTCAATAACTCTCACCATCAAAGGCTTACAACCTTTCTTTCGTAGTTTCCCTGAAGGATTTATCCACGATAAATAGGAGCCGTCCGCTAACGGTTTCTCTGCTAAGAATTTCACATTGGCTGGGATTCTTCCTAAATAATCACATCCCTGGGATACCGTTTTCTGTACCATTTCATAAGAATGTAAACCTCTATCCCACATCAACAACATTCCTGATTGTACAGAGCGTAATAATTTTAATGCTCGAACTCGTTCTCCAATGCGATATGGACACATTAAAGCATCAAATATTATGTGTGTTCCTGCTTCTACCAATATGACTAATCTGACTTTAGGAAAAGCTGCTACTGTACCTGGACGACTACCAGGGCGACCAAAAACTCTGGCATTTTCATCGCTGTCTGGAACATCAAAACAAGTGCCATCAATCACCATAATTCGTAGCCCATTTAAAAATGCTCCTATCGTCTCACCAGTCGCCAGTGGTCGTACTAACTGGTGAAACAATTGCCTCATCACCCCTGCCCCTAATCGTTGCCGAGCTTGAGTAATTGCTGATTTACAAGGTACTCGCCAATATTTCCCAACTTTTACCCATACCACAGAAAGACCATCGACTAAGTTTTTGAGTACATCTCGCATCGAATCTCTAGACCACAAGCTCATTGCTATCACCAGTCCAACTACCAAATGTGCTGGTAAAGAACGATGTCTTTCTTCATTGGCTTTGGTGGTTGCGATCGCTTGCTCTATGGCAGTTGCAGGTATGGCTGTCTCTATTGCTTTTAGCAAATCATCGCTTTGTATCATTGGAGACAACAGGGAGAAATCTTTGAGATTCACGACAATTTATTTTCAGTCTTGATTACAATCCTTAATTTACAGAACTTTGAGCCTTAACTGAACCGTATTGCTATCTGAACTTTGACAGCAATCCAGAGTGACGGTTTGATGAGTAGTCGAGGCACTGGCACAACCAGAGAAGGCGAGGGGTACACAGCCGGAAATGGATTTGCACTGAATAAGAAATTACCAGCAGGACGACGGACGGCAGTTAAAGCCTTTGAAGCTAAACGTCGCCTGATACGCTGTATCTCCTGTTTTGGTAATACTCAAGTGCCACTGGCTTTGAGTCACGAATATATGGCTACGCCAAATCTTTTTGAGAGCGTTGTGCCAAACTACAACGTTGTTTGCACACATAACAAAAGCGACCGCTACTGTCTGGTAAACCGAGCGATCGCCTTTTATCCAACTGAATGGAGATCAATATTATGCCTTATACAACACATACACAGCAAGCAATTCCTAGTTCTTCTGTTGATGAGCAAGCACTAGCCCAAGCAGAACTATACAGCCACCTGGAAACCCAAGCCGAAGCTGTAGCCCCAACCCAAGATCCTCTCACCAGCAGAGATCGCCGCATCATTGGTGAGATTATCGAAGTCCAACCCGAATCAGTCCGTACCATCTGGATAGAAGGCGGAATCACAGTATGGGTGCAGTTTGTGGAAGGCGGAAGGCTACCGTTTGATCGCAACTGGTTCGCTACAAGAGTTGCAGAGGTAAAAGCGACCCTACCAGAAAGCCTACGGGAACGTAACGAACGATTAAGCGATGAACTAGAGGAAGCCTGCGCTGTTTTTGGTCTGTATCACGGTGAGATTGACTGGCTCTCGTTTAGCACCAAACTCTACCAAGACGGGCATTTTGTTGGCTTCGTCGGGTGCAATCAACAAGGCTGGTACGCAAGACCCAGACAGTACGGAGTCAATCGTGTGGCTCCTAGCGCAGAACAAGTGATTGCATTGTTGGGAGTCCGAGCAGCAGTAGCGGCGTAAGTTGCTGAAGGAAAAAGGGTGATTGCTTCCCAAGACAAAAGCAATCGCCTCCAAAATGTAATCGCTTAAGAAATACCAATCATGGCACAAAGTGCAGCAAGTAACCTCTTGCTTGAAGTAGGTAACTGTCAGAAGGAAATTTTCCTACCTGCTACAGATGCCAATGCAGAGTGTAATAAATCCCTAGTTCTAGAAGTGAGAAAAGGCGATTGCTCCCCCTAGAGTTATGCAATCGCCTCTACAACGAAATTTATGACAATTTAAATCATCATGGCACACAGACT
>LXQE01000041.1 GCA_003326195.1 Nostoc punctiforme NIES-2108 | reverse complement strand
CCCCTGCCCCTGCCCCCTTGCTCCCCCTACCCATTACCTTGTCTCAGATAGATATTCCCAGCCAATTTGATGTCTTAGTAGTCGGCGCTGGTGCCGCTGGACTATACACAGCGCTGTGTCTGCCAGAATCCTTGCGAGTCGGTTTGATTACCAAAGAAACCGTTGCTTTATCCGCCAGTGATTGGGCACAAGGTGGCATTGCCGCAGCGATCGCCCCAGAAGATTCTCCCACGCTGCACATTGAAGATACGATCCAGGCGGGTGCCGGTTTATGCGATCGCACCGCTGTCGAATTTCTCGCCCAACACGCCCCTAACTGTATTCAATCCCTAGTTAACTTGGGAGTAGCTTTTGACCGTCATGGTCAAGCCTTAGCTTTAACTTTGGAAGCCGCCCATTCTCGCCGCCGTGTTCTCCATGCTGCGGACACCACAGGGAGGGAAGTTACCACCACCCTGACCGCCCAAGTATTACGTCGCCAAAATATTCAAGTCATTCAGCAAGCTTTGGCTTTGAGTTTGTGGATTGAACCCGAAACTGGTTGCTGTCAAGGAATTAGCCTGTTTTATCAAAGTAAAATCACCTGGGTAAGAGCTGGTGCTGTGGTACTAGCAACCGGCGGTGGCGGTCAGGTATTTGCCCAAACCACTAATCCCGCTGTGAGTACCGGTGATGGGGTAGCGATCGCAGCTCGTGCTGGGGCTATCCTCCGCGATTTAGAATTTGTCCAATTTCACCCCACCGCACTCACTAAACCTGGTGCCGATCGCTTCCTAATCAGTGAAGCTGTACGCGGCGAGGGGGCACATCTCATCGATAATGAAGGGCGACGTTTTGCCTTTGATTACCACCCTGCGGGTGAACTTGCACCTAGAGATGTGGTCAGTAGAGCAATTTTCAGCCATTTGCAACGTACCGCTATTGATTTGGCTACTGCCCATGTGTGGTTGGATATGCGCCCCATCCCCGCCGACAAGATTCGTCACCGCTTTCCCAATATCATCAAAGTTTGTCAACATTGGGGCGTTGATGTCTTCCACGAACCAATTCCTGTAGCGCCAGCCGCCCATTACTGGATGGGTGGAATTGTTGCGGATCTGATGAATCGCACGAATATCCCCGGTTTGTACGCGGTGGGTGAAACCGCTAGTACTGGTGTGCATGGGGCAAATCGCCTTGCTAGTAATTCTCTGTTGGAATGTATTGTGTTTGGGGCCCAGATGGCTAATATTAAGTTAGAAAATATTGGGCTGTCCTCAGAAATACCAGTGCTACCATTACGGAAATTTAATCCCGATCCTAGTGAGTGGCACATCCAACAAAAACAGCTAGAAGCACTCAGGGAGAAGTTACCGCGTCTAGTATGGGAAAGTGCTGGTATTTGTCGGGAGCAATCAAGGCTAGAAACTGCGATCGCTACTATTGAATCTTGGCAGCAAGATTTCGCTGCCTTGCCTTTAAGTCAATTCTTGCTCGCTTTACGTCCAGTAGAACCCGCTAGTTTTGACCTACCAGATGTTGAACGGCAATTGGGACTTTGGGCAGAAACCCGAAATTTATTAGATGTAGCTGATTTAATTCTCAAAAGTGCTGCTTTTAGAACCGAAAGCCGAGGCGGACACTTCCGTTTAGATTATCCTCAACCAGACTCAAATTGGCAAGTCCACACACTTATACAAACAAATCACTGGTGGAAATCTCCACTATTGTCTTGAATCAACGACCTTAAACAGCCTGACGGTTTTCGCAACCCTAAGCACAACATCTTGAAATGAGCTGCCAAGTAAAAGACGTGGTGTCCAAGACGGTAACTACCTCATTTTGCTGCTCTACCAGAATTTAAAATTCAAAATTGCCATCACCGGGTACCGCTACCATTATGACTGTCGGGACCACCATAATTTGGTGGAATGTATATGTCTTGTAAATTTTGAGAATTGACCTTGCGGGCGATTAAGGTGTTACTGCTAGTAGGTCCAAAAGAATTAGCACTTGCAGTACTGAATATACCTGTGCAAGCGGCAATTTTTGGGATCAATATATAAGCACCTATGCAGAATATCATAAACTTTGTGATTCGGAAGTTAGTCTTCATATCTTTCAGTAAATTTACTAGTTTTTTATCTTAAAGAGTATTTTTTGTTTGCTTACGTATATTTACTGTGCTTTTTGAAAAAAGTGTTTTAACTTTATGAAATTATTGCTGGTAATGTACAAATTATTGTGGTATTCGCTTGTCGAGTAAGCTTAAGCTGCCGATATTAAATAGTCTTTATACTTAAGTGGTATTCTTAATAAGCAGTTTTTACATCAGTCTCAGGTTAGATATGTCAATGGTTTACTGCAAGTATTTTGCTTAATTCACTATTTATTAATAATATCTTAATACTCTTAAGTGTAAATACTATGTTTGCTGAATTAAGAGTTCAGAAAAACATGAAAGAATACTTATTTGATTGTATAGTTTAAATTTAATGAGTAAAGATATATAAAGATAAAACAACATGTTGATCGTATTAAAAGGATTTTTAAAGCTATCAAACAGCGTAATAAGCGAATAAGTACAAGTATAATTTTTAATGTAAGTAAATTTACATTAAAAATTTATTTTCTTAATTATCTCTGATGACTAATTGCTTTCTGGCATCAATTATGAGGTTTAGTATTAAAGGCAAAAAGCCTTGATGGATATACATCTTAGCTAAAAATTTACCTCGCAGTATATACGCGATATTTTTTCAAAACAGTGTCTTAGACGTGTCTCCAGTCTAAAATCTTAATTTGAAGGTAAAAATTGTGACTAAAGTGAAAAAATCTGAAGACTTGACTCTTAACTAATTAAGCAAACTCGTAGCGATTTTTACCCAGGCGCTTGGCACGATACATTGCTGTATCAGCTTGTTTCATCAAAGTTTCACTGTCTTGACTGTTATATGGGTAAACACTAATGCCAATACTGGCAGAGACTCGAATTGTATAGCCATCCAAAACAATTGGCTTGGTAATACTGCTTAAAATTTTTTCGGCGACTTTAGCAGCTATTTGAACATTAGGAATTGCCCGTAAAATCACAGTAAATTCATCACCACCCAAACGAGAAACTGTATCACTAGCGCGTAAAGAGTTGCTGAGTCTTTCAGCGATAGTCATTAGCAAGCGATCGCCTGTCTCGTGTCCCAAAGTATCATTGACTTGCTTAAAGCCATCTAGATCAATAAACAGCAGCCCCAGCAACAAGTTGTTGTGTTGTGCCCAATGTAAGGATTCGTAAAGTTGCTCGGCAAAAAATTTGCGATTGGATAAACCGGTGAGAGGGTCGTGATACGCTAAATAACGTAAGTGGTCTTCTTTGAGTTTTAGTTCATTGTTAGAGCGGAATAGTTCAGCAGCAGTACGCTTCAGCTGTTCTTCCATCAGCTTGCGCTGAGTAATATCTCGGATGACACCAACTAAAAAGAAATTGCCAGCTGAGTCTTTGTGAAGCGATCGCTTAGTGGCAATTTGGTGAGTCTGTCCATCGGCATTTGTAAATTCTTCTTCATGTTCTTGGGCTTGCTGAGTCCGAAAAACCAGATCGTCCTGTTGTCGAAACACATCAGCTTCATGTTTTGGGAAAAAGTCATAGTCTGACTTTTCAATTAATAACTTATTCGGATAACCAATAAATCGACAATACGCCTCATTTAAAACAATCCACTGGTGTTGTTCATTTTTCACAAAAATTGGATCGGGGATCGTGTTGATAACGTGATGCAAAAATTCTTTGGAACGTTTCCACTCTTCCTGTATATGAGCAATATGACTAGTCATCCAAATAGCTGAAGTACCAAAGCAAACCAGTGAGGGAATGAGTGGTATCCACAAACCGTACAAGAAAGCCAGGTATGCACTCACGGTCAATACAAAGCAAGAAACTAGGATACAAAAGAGACTCCTCGTTGCGTGTCGTATCCGCCATATCGTCACGGCTCCCAGATAAGACCAAACAAAAACCCACAAGTATTCCACCAAGTCAGGCCAAACTTTGAGTAATGGTCTTCCATCAACAGCAGCAGAGATTAACTCACTAATAAAATAAGCCTGCAATTGAATACCAGGTACAGGCTTTGCCGTACTCATAACACTGCTGGAGTAGGGAATAAATACAAAATCTTGGAGACTGGGTGCAGTGGAGCCAATAAGTATAATCCGATCTTTGATTAAGTTTGCTTTGACTTTATCTGCCAGTACATCTCTCATCGAGACTTGGCGAAAACTACAAAATTCTCCAGACGAACTTTGACATTTGGGTTTGGGAAAATTGCTCAAAATTTGGTAGCCTCTAGCATCAGCTCCCACATAAGCACCATCATTAGCCTCAAAACGAGTAAATGCTGCCTTACCCAATTGCAAATACTCAGGGTTGCTTTTCGCTTTGGTGGGAGTAATTCCCTTTGACTTTAAATACAATAAAGCCAACTTCAGGGCAAAACTTTCGTGTGCTTCAGTTTTAACGTGCCAATACAACAAACTACGACGTACTTTACCATCAAGATCGTACAGCACGTTATTAAAGCCCACTTGATCCCGATTTAGCCCCAATGGAGGCGAAACACTAACGTTTTTGTTTTTGTCATTTGCTAATAGTTCAATACCAATTAAGTTGGGCATTGACTGATAAACATTACGCAGTTCTTGATTACCAGGCTCTACTGGTAAATTTCTGTAGATATCTAAGCCAATCGCACGGGGTTTGTGGGCATTTAATTTTTGCAATAACAGGGCAATCTTCGCATCTGGAATTGGCCACGAACGTACTTCGTTTAAATAGGTCTCATCAATCACTACGATCGTAATCCGGTCTTCTGACGGTTCATTTGGACGTAAGCGAAAAAATTGATCCAAAGCCGCCAACTCCAAAGATTGCAATAATCCGATGGAGTGCAAAAGCAGGACGCAGACTGCAACGCTGGCCGCAGTAATCAATTC
Organism: Nostoc punctiforme NIES-2108; assembly: GCA_003326195.1. Classification (GTDB taxonomy): domain Bacteria; phylum Cyanobacteriota; class Cyanobacteriia; order Cyanobacteriales; family Nostocaceae; genus Nostoc; species Nostoc punctiforme_A. The sequence goes on along the minus strand of LXQE01000041.1, from coordinate 686 downwards.
TCTGTGTCCTCGACTAAGCGATTGTTTCAGTCCAAAGATTAACTTCACAAAACGCTTGCCTAGCTGCTGATTCATTGCCATTACCTAGTAGGCAGAAATATTCTCTATTTCCTATAGCGATTAACTATCGGACTAAATTACATCCCAAGGTGGCTCTCAAGTGTTATAAAAATAAATTAAAATATACATCTTTTAAAGTAAATGTATTTACCTAATTTCCTTTAGCTTAAGTGTTTGCAGAACGAAATGCCGCAGGAAAATTAATAATTGGGCATTGGATAAGACCTATTATCTGTTACCAAAAACAAAAAAGCCAACTGGAAACAGATTTTACTGTACTCATCCAGTTGACTATAGGGTGTGAACTACTGAAGGTCAGTGTAGGTATTGGTTGAGTCGATGGCGGGTATTATCCCGCGCACCTCTCAGTTAGAACCGTGCTTGCAACTTTCGCTGCACACGGCTCCCGATATTCTCAGGATGTTCCTGTTTCTTGCTCATGTGTATGTAATCATGACAGGACTCATGTACAGCAACTAGATTCTTAACTTTCCAGTTATCATGATTTCCGTCTATGTGGTGGAGGTTTACCCGTTCTTCGCTGATAAACTTCATTCCACAATGTCCACATGAATGGTTTTGCCTTTTAAGCGCTTTAGAGGTTTCGCCGTCATATAGCGTGCTAT
>LXQE01000040.1 GCA_003326195.1 Nostoc punctiforme NIES-2108 | reverse complement strand
CCCCGCCCTGGTTTCTCCCAAAGCCCCTCTAAGCCAAAATGTTCCCATCTATGCAACACTTCTCTCACTGTTTGAGCAGTCCAGTTAAAGTGTGCTGCTATCTTCTCTACATACCAACCATGTGCGCTCAATCTAATCACTTCGGCTCTGTCTTTCACCTTCTGGGGTATATCTGCCGTTCTCAGGTTCATGCATAGTTCTATCTTGCTCTCTAGTCAAAAATACCCTTAAACGACTGCCCATATCACTGTTACCTTTGTAGACACATTATACGTATTTACTTATCTTTACATAGTTTGGTTTTTTCACCTCGTTCTACTTACAATCTATTAAAACTGTTAGCATTGAGGCACTGGCTACTACTTTACCTATCCCCATATTTTTTGAAAGTAGAAGAAAGAAAGTTAAAAGATTTTTGTCATTAAATTACATAAACATTGAAGAAATTTGGTTCCCAATTATTAAAAGCTGGTTAGAGATATATTTCCCCTTAAATGAAGCTATTTATTTAGTAATTGACCGGACTAATTGGGGATGTATTAATCTGTTAATGATTAGTGTATATTGGGATAAAAGGTCTATCCCAATATACTTTAAGCTATTAGATAAATTGGGTTCAAGTAATTTTGATGAACAAGAAGCAGTATTCAAAAAAGCATTGCCGCTTTTTAATAATTATAAAACTGTTGTGTTAGGAGACCGTGAATTTTGCTCGATAAAGCGCGGATTTCTGGCTGACAGAGCAGAAAGTATATTTCTGTTTACGCTTAAAAAAAGATGCGTTTATAGAAATAGAACCGGAAATTTGGCTGCAATTAAGAGATTTAGGTTTAGCGCCTAGTCTTTCCTTCTTTTACCAAGGCATTAAATATACAAAATCTCTTGGGTTTGTTAGCTTTAATCTTGCTGCTAAATGGAAGCGTCAACGTTTGGGAGTTGCGCCGGAGGAGGGCTGGTTTATCCTTACCAACTTAGATGATTTAAATTCAGTTATTAGAGCTTATAAACAACGTTTTGATATTGAAGAGATGTTTAGAGATTTTAAGAGTGGTGGTTATAACTTGGAAGATACTAATGTATCAGGTCAAAGGCTAATTTCCCTAATATTATTAATCTCACTTGCCTATACGGCTGCAACTATATCTGGTCAAAAAATAAAACGTATGGGTGTTCAAAAATATGTTGGACGAATTAAAGAATCCTTAAGGATTGTTCGACGACATAGTAGTTTTTATATTGGTCTTTATGGCGACAATTGGGTTAATTTCATGGAAAATTCTTATGAGTTAGTTACTGAATTATTGAGATTAAGTCTTAATAAGCGTAAGTACTACCAGCAAGGAGAGAGAGCTATGAGGCTTATTCTATCTGCATCCTAGCCTTTTTTGTAGCCCTGCAAGGTACCCCATACCAATGTCACCATAAATACATTCCGCCCAATCCAAAAGAGTTCTATCCAGTGCCACCATCCAATAACCATATTTTTGATGCTTTTTCTTGTCGAAATAACGTCGCTGTTCTCGATTTAATTTATGTCCTGTTCTCTGTTGTCTGATCCAATATTTGATCAGGGGAAACCACAATAATTTCACGCAGAGATTACCTCCCACTAAAAATCTTTGTAGATTGCGTTTTCGACTTTCATATGTAATTGCTTGCGGAAATAAGCTGGCCAATGTTGACAGCTTTACTTGTCGATGAGCTTGTATCAGTAACAACAATAACTCTAGTGTCAGATACTGCTGTTCACTCAAGTGCTTGCGGAAGATAGTTTGATATGATTGTGGTAAGATTTTATTTTTTTGTGGGGGTTTACTTCCCCCTATTTTTTTACCACCTTATTTTCTCAAATTCTTACTACATCTCATCTTGAGCCACCTTGTCACCCGTTAAGATTTTCTGGCTATCAAATCACAGTTGTTGGTAGCCGCAAGCGAGGACTTAGCCTAGATGTAAAAAAGGCTGTGTGTTCAACAGTAGCACTTGCTATTTCTAAAATACAGTTTGGGCTTGTTATCTTGAAGCTACTCGTAATTATACTGAGTTATTAAACTAGATTTCGCTACATGGTTGCCGCCATTCGCTTAGGCATAAATATCTGAAATCCTACTTGATGGCAAAGTTAGACGGGTCTTGATCTCGTCGATGCTTAGTGGGAATGGGGGCTGGCTGCCCATCACCTGCAAGGGCTGCGGTTTTCTCCAGGGATTCCCTCAATCGCTTGGCTGCGTAGATAGACATGTCTCGTGGTACATTAATGCGATCGCGCAAATATCGGAGAGCAACATCAGATCCCGATGGAGGTACACAGTCTTCCCCTGTCATCATGTGTGTTAAAGCACAACGTAGCGCTAGATCGAACAATTTATCATCTAAGGGGTTGACTCGGATAATATTGATCCGGTGCTTGATAGTTCGTTTAAGAGCTTCCATGCGAGAGTTTTCTGGTTCTGGATAAGTAACATCTGGTAGCCCGAACCAGGGGCCGTTATCCACCCGCGCTTTATTGAGAAGCATCTGGGTTTCGCCGTTTTCCCAACAGCCCCCCATTTGAGGCGGCAAATCATGTGCGTGGGTGTGAAAGTCACTCTGGGTACCGCAGTAGGTCGGTCGGCTTTCCATTGCCGCAAACCATGCGCTCAAACGAGGGTTTTCCTCCCGCAGTGAGTAGCCTTTGTAGTAGTAAAGGCTCGCATTCATCCGTTCGAGATATGGCGTAAAAATGACATCGACGATGCCGAAGCTATCTAGAAAGTAAGGGCTAGGGGTGCGACCTAGAGCCTCCTCTACCCTAGCCACCACTCCGATAAATTGTTCTCGGTTGCGTTGTTCTTGTTGAGAGGAATCGGTTCTAGAGCATAGCCAAGCACACCAAGCTCTAAATAAAAGTCGTTCTAATTGACGTAGAGGAAGCACCGTGCGGTCTTCCATCCCTTGGTTCAATGGAGCAAATACCTTTTCCAAAGCGATCAAAATGTCATCGCTTTCCTTAATAATCCGCCCATCTAGCTCGATCGCGGGCAGCATTCCTGATGGTACCTTACGTTTGTACCAACTTTCTTTCTCCCCGTAGCAGAACATTGTCACTTTTTCGATGCGGTAGGGGATCTGTTTTTCCTCTAGCCATAACCAAACTTTTTGACAGTAAGGACACCAGGCGTGGTTATCGCGGTACAGCGTTACCCGCACATCAGATTCCGGCTGACCAAACAAGCGCAACCTGGCTCTAGCATTGGTGAGACCATTAACGGTATCTATTTGATAGTCCGTGAGGGTTTCTAGTTCTTCCCAGCTTAAGGGTGCGGTAGTCATAGAGGGAGTTGCGTAGGGCAATACTTAGGGCAATTCTATACTTTACAATATTTTCAATTACACCAAGGCTTAATTTAACCGATAGGTTCGCCCATCAATTCTTTCCATTTCTCTATTTAAGAAAAAGTTGAAGTGACGATGCCGCGTTCAAAGGTTCTGGCAATTTGGCATAACTTATCTCTGAATTGCCGTTTAAATAAGATATCAACAGAACAGACGCAAATCGCCAGTTGTTGACCCAACGCTGTAGACGAACTCAGCAGCCCCCCCACAGTGCTCGGTCATCGCTTCACCACAACTGGCTAGTAATGTACTTGAAAATACATAGTAAATGTGCAATGGCAATGCCTGCGACCGTAAACTACGCTCTTTTCCTACTTAAATTTGGCTGAATTTTTGAGAGTAAACTTCATCAGACACTTTTTTTAGTTCTGGTTCAACTACTGTCAAATGTTGCTCCAAAATTGCCAAATTCCGAATGTTGGACTTATAGAAAGCATCAAACAAATCACCCACTAAAGGCACAGTACCAACGACTGTTTCCAAACCTACATTAAAAATCATTTTGGCTAAGTCTTGACGCGGGATGCCAAACCGAGTGGCTAAAAATATAATGTAAGCTGAAAACGCTGTACTAATTAAATCACCAGCACCTGGAACTAGACCAATGATTGGGTCTATTCCAATGCGAAAACCTGTCAAAGGGATACGTATTGATGTATCCATCAGACGGCTGAGTTTGCGGATGCGATTTAGAGTTGCAAGGCGTTTGGCAGCGTCCATAATTGACCATATTTACACTACTTTTAAATTGCACCATTTTTAGTTCTTTGTCTTGTACCGTTAGAAATAACAAGTTATGAATAAAAATCCTGAATACTGCCTAAAAAAGCAGATAGATGGATGATATAGTTTGTTGCGATGCCTGCGGTGGTAAACTACGCTCTATTATTTCTTATGACCAAAATCTCCGTTGGCGTCAGCCTGCCGTTAGGCAAGCAAAGAGAGGCTTTGAAACCCCCATTTCCTTGTAGGGAAGGGGGCTAAGGGGGTTAGGTTTTCGAGGCTTAGAAGTTACCAAAAATACTTTTCAAACATCCTCTAAGGGCCAGCTACGGCTACACCTTTCACTCACCATAATTCACTCTTGAATCTCGGCTGTTGCTGTTCAAAGCACGAAGTTCCGAGTTAAAAGGGAGAGTAATTGCCTTTTACTCACGATCGTTTACCTTTGGATCTCGGACGTTGCTGTTCATAGCTTCAAGTTTTGTGTTTTTATCTCAAACTTCCATGTTCTGAGGTTGAAACTTCGAGTTCAGAACTCGGAACGCCGAGCAATTTACTCCAACATCCGAGTTCTTAGCTTCAACATTGCACCTAAAAAGTGCGATCGCCGAGCTATTTTCTACAACGCTGCTGCTTGAGGCTTGGACTTCCGAGATTTACGGGCAAACCTTTGCCCCATTTCCTCAACTACTCCATCTAAACCAGCACCTTGTCCACTAGCTTTGGCATAGTTATACACCTGCAACGCGGCTGCATAAGCTTCACTACCCACTGCTATAAGTAGAACGAGGTGAAAAAACCAAACTATGTAAAGATAAGTAAATACGTATAATGTGTCTACAAAGGTAACAGTGATATGGGCAGTCGTTTAAGGGTATTTTTGACTAGAGAGCAAGATAGAACTATGCATGAACCTGAGAACGGCAGATATACCCCAGAAGGTGAAAGACAGAGCCGAAGTGATTAGATTGAGCGCACATGGTTGGTATGTAGAGAAGATAGCAGCACACTTTAACTGGACTGCTCAAACAGTGAGAGAAGTGTTGCATAGATGGGAACATTTTGGCTTAGAGGTTCATGAGCAACTATGAGAACGGGCTTTTTACCAGTGAGAGAAGTGTTGCATAGATGGGAACATTTTGGCTTAGAGGGGCTTTGGGAGAAACCAGGGCGGGGAGGAAAATCAAGGTGGGCGGAAGCTGACATGGCGTTTTTAGAAAAATGCTTGGAGCAAGAACCACGTACATACAATAGTGTTCAATTAGCCCAAAAATTAGAGCAAGAACGCTCCGTAAAATTGAGTCCTGATTGGTTAAGGCAGGTACTCAAAAAAARGGGGTCATTTGGAAGCGAACTTTGAATTTGCCACAAAGGAAAACAAGACCAAGTATTGCAGCAAATCAAACAGGCAGACTTAGAGATGTTGGAATTGTCTGCTACTGCTGGAGAAATCGATTTAAAGTATATGGATGAATCAGGGTTTTGTGCCTGGAGTGAACCCAGCTACAGTTACTACTTCCGAGGCCAGCAAAAACGCTTGGAGCAGAGTAAACGCAGGGGACGAAGGTTAAGTATTATTGGGTTTCTTCAACCCCTAATTAGTTT
>LXQE01000039.1 GCA_003326195.1 Nostoc punctiforme NIES-2108 | reverse complement strand
TCAAGGAGACGAGTCCGAGCAAATTAGCGTTTTTTCTCAAAGATGCCAGGAAAGGCAAATTCAAGTGATTCTTGCACCGCAAATTTATCAACAAAAGATTCAAGATTAGACATTCTGCCCTCTGCCTTGATCTGATACTATCTTCTTCAAGACAACATCAGCTACACCTCCACCAGCCAATCACAGATCACAGACCTATACTCGTCTCCAAAGTTAACCCAAACCTGCCACTGGTTCAGATAAGCGTTCCAGTAAGGCTCACTATCAGCTATCCCAATAGCCTCACCAAGCTGGGAAACCATTTGTTGGTAGAACTGTCCAACACTGTCGAGTCCTTGGCGCAATTTCAGGCGTAACCCTTTCCATCCAAGGACTTCAGGATCTTCCTGGGTAAATGTTTGGGGAATGTCAAGAGATTCCGTGTCAATACCTTGTGTTTGTAACTCTATATTGTTCGTGACTGACACCGACTCACTAAGAAACACTTCATCCCGATTTAACCACTGCCCGAAAATTGAATCACGCTGATCATCAGGGGCAACAAACTGGTAAACGCACTCCCGATTTTCACGCTTGCCCAACCGACCAACGTAATCCAACTTCAAATCAATCTTCGCAAGTAGTTTCTGTGCGATCGCTACCGGGGTCAAATTTTCCGAGATACTGACATTCAGATAATTTTTGATAACGTGCCGATGCTTTAGCGCCAGTGCTTTAAACTCCACCATCTTTTCGTCACTTCCCCGCAACTGCTCCCCAGGCGTGAGCAACTGCAACAGATTCAGTTCTTCTAACAACAGTACAGCCGGCAACATTTGCCCCTTGTTAAAGTCTGGTTTCCAAATCGAATTCTCCCCTAATTCCAACTGCGATGCTGCCCGTTTTGCATCACGGTTGGTCAGAAACTCTCGCGNTGTTTGTAACTCTATATTGTTCGTGACTGACACCGACTCACTAAGAAACACTTCATCCCGATTTAACCACTGCCCGAAAATTGAATCACGCTGATCATCAGGGGCAACAAACTGGTAAACGCACTCCCGATTTTCACGCTTGCCCAACCGACCAACGTAATCCAACTTCAAATCAATCTTCGCAAGTAGTTTCTGTGCGATCGCTACCGGGGTCAAATTTTCCGAGATACTGACATTCAGATAATTTTTGATAACGTGCCGATGCTTTAGCGCCAGTGCTTTAAACTCCACCATCTTGTCGTCACTTCCCCGCAACTGCTCCCCAGGCGTGAGCAACTGCAACAGATTCGCTGTCAATTCGCAGAATCCGCAGGTGTGGAAATTTGCGACGAAACCATTAAACTCAGCGAAACTGTCACCAGTTCCGCTGGTCTTCAAAACCGTGCATGAAACTTTCACTTCACACGGCTCCTCAATGACTTGACTCTTGTTATGAGTACCTCTAACTACCACGGCAACCACTCTTTATCAACGGAGGAATTCTCAAGTTTTGAGTCTCGGTTGTCGTTGGCAGTCTTAACATCATGGCAGTGACGATGTAATGCTTGAAGGTTGTCATAGTTTTCCTTTCCGCCTTGTGACTTGGGGATGATATGATCAACTTCAATTAAATCGTCTTCTTGAAAGTACAATCGGCAGTGAGTGCATTTCCCTTTTTGCTTCTTGAGTAGCGTTGCTACCCTTGTTGGCATAAGAGGATTTTTACCCATTCTTGAACTCCAGTATTTCAGGTTTCCATCGAAGGGGGACGCTATTCCTTGAACTTTTACGTGTCTGACAATTTCTTTGTGAGAGTGCTTGGTCAAAGACATTGCGACCTTTCCATCTTTGGTTGTTGAGAATACCCAATTATTGTCACCGACCGTGTTCCAATATCTATTGGAAACCCATGCCCCTGATTTTTGAGGGTGGCGACGTTTTGCCCATCTGGCAAGCTTTGTGTACACTAAGTGGTCTAAATGTGAAAATGTTTCTTTGCTTACAACTGTTGAGTAATAATTTACCCATCCCCTGATCACAGGGTTGAGCCTGCTTATCAATGCCTCTTGAGGGGCTGATTTGTGAGCGTCGGTAATTTCCGCGATTACTTCATAGTGTCTCTTAATCGCTTGATTACTGGGTTTGATGAGAGTTTTAAATCCGAGTAATTCCTTATTGGATTTCTTCCCTGAGTGATGTTTACCGACTTCGTATTGCCTCACATTGAAGCCGAGGAAGTCGAAACCATCTTTTTCAGAGACTTCTACGCCACTGTTAACCACTCCTGGAGTAAACTTTTGATTAACGTCTTGGGTGTGACCAATTTTGGTTTTACTAGGGCTTAATTCCAGACCCATTTTTGCTAACCACTTAGAAATCTTCAGGTGGAGAGTTTCTATGTTAAATCGTCGGGGTGCAAGGATTACAAAGTCGTCGGCATACCTTATTAGGGATACTGAACTTTGATTTTCTTTCTTACGTCCTACCAATCCGCCTGCATATTCTTTTACTAATTCTTCCATTCCGTGTAACGCAATGTTGGCTAGTAGTGGAGATATTACGCCGCCTTGGGGAGTACCCTCTGGTGTGTCGAACATTTGACCATCATCTAGTACACCCGCTTTCAACCATGCTTTGATTATTCTCCGCAGTGTTGGGAATGTATTTATTTAGGTCAGCAATTCCTTGTGGTTAATTTTGTCAAAGCATTTGGATATATCTGCATCTAGAACCCATTTACTGGATTGTTTAATGCTGTTAAATATTGCTCCGATTGCATCATGAGCGCTGCGTCCGGGTCGGAAACCGTAGCTGTTTGGCTCAAAATGCGCCTCCCATTCTGGCTCTAACGCCAGTTTGACAAGTGCTTGAGTTGCTCTGTCCTGCATAGTAGGAATACTTAGAGGACGCTTCTCAACTGTTCCGGGCTTGGGAATCCACACCCTTCTAGTTGCGCTAACTTTCTGGTTTAGCTTTAAGCTCAGTACTAAAGTAAGCCGAGCCTTGGGAGTTAGCGACTTTACGCCGTCAACGCCTGCGGTTTTCTTACCTTGGTTATCCTGGGTTACTTTGCGAACAGATAAAGCTTTTCCTGACCACGACCTCATCAAGGTCTTTTGGAGTCTGCGTACTGCTTTAGTCTCACCACGTAGAGAGGCTTGGTATATTCTTTTCTGAAGCTTGTATACGTTACGCTCTAACTTGCGCCAAGGTATCGTATTCCATTCCACCATCTGGAAAACCAGTGTTTTAGACATATATACTTCCTATAAAGACCATACATCCAAATCATCGTGAGTACGTCAGCATATCTTGACCATTACAGCCAAGCATTCGCTTCTTACTCAATCTCACCCGTTATTGCATCTGGTTAGCACCTACTCAAGTATTCGACCACCTGAGAGCAAAAATAACGCGGCTAATCCTCCATAACCCTTGTAGGGATTGGTTTCTAGCCAACGAATCGCACGTTCCTCAAGTGCTTGGGTTCCCCATTTGGATTTTGCTTTTTGAGCAGAGCAGCAGAGTAAATGATGCCCCCCTTTGGCAATGGCTTTGTCGAGTGCGGCAATGAGATTTTTCGGGTTACTGCCAGAATAGTTGTAACAGTTGCCAGCACTATTCCGATAATTGTTGACAATGACGAACGGGTTAACTCGATATTCCCCAGCGAGTGATAAAACATACTTTACATCTGTATCTGAGACATCAGCGCTTGATAGGTAAATCTTTCCCTGACTGCTGCCTAAAACATTCTGTACCAGTTGTTTGAGGTTTTTGAGAACGGATACCCGACGTTTTTGCACTTCCGTACCAGAGTTGAGCAAATGCCAGAATACTTGGTCACATTCATCAATAATAATCACATCATTCGCCCAGTCGTTCGGGTTGAATCGCGCCTGACTTTCTTGATGCAAAGAATCAACACACACCCCGTATCCTAATAATGTGCCTGTTTCATTGGTGCGGACTTCGGTAACATAGTTAACACCGAAGCGATTACACAACGCCTCACCCAGTTGGATACGATGGGTGATAATTAATACCCTCTGCCCCTGGTCATGTGCTTTTGCCACTTCAGTTGCCAGCCATTCGGTTTTACCAGTGCCTTTGGGGGCTTTGAGGATAATCAGCTTTTCATCTTCGGGTACGAGAAGCTGACCGAGGAATCTTTGGTTGAGTGCGATCGCTGGGGGATAGGTCAACAGAGTGAACAGCTTTATTTCCCACAACTCCAGTGCAACGGCTGTGTTGTAGAGTGCATCAAATGCTGGTTGACCCTTGGCGACGATAAAATCATCAACATCTTTCTCTGCCCCGAATGGTAAATCAATGACTCGTAGCGAACAGCCCTCATTTACCAGCAGCCGACCCATGCGACTGATAGCGGTTCTGACTCGCTGGACTGTCTCAGGTTTGTTGTCCTGGTCAAAGCAAATATTAACCTGTCTCCCCTGTGTTGCAAAATGTTTCAAGTCGGGGATGAGGTTTGGCTTACCGATGGCAGTACCGTACTCATCCTGGGGTGTGCGGTATCCAGCGTTAACCCCAGGAATTGCGATCACTGCATAACCAGCAGTTAGTAACGCTCCTGCTTTTTTGACACCTTCCACGATTGTCACTGGTACATTATGCTTCCATACCCAATGCCAGAAACCACCGGGATGCTGCAAGTCTTCTTTGGTGATGGGGACACTGCAACGTAGGGAGACTTTCACCCAAATGCGATTCGGCACTAGGAGGAAGAAAGCGCGTGTCTCTTCTCTAAATGGGTGTTCGTACTTGATGAACTTGTGGATCTTCTGGCGGTCACGTCGGGGATGGTCGGGTTTGAAGCAGCCCCACATCATCAGGACGTAGTTGTTGAGCGGGTCAACGCCACTGCACCACCAGCCGCCGAGTTCAATGTGCTGGTATTTTTTCAAGTCTCTGTCTCGTAAGCGCCCATCGTTGCGACGGGAGATTTTGGGACTGTAGAGCAGATATTCGTAGGGTAACGTCCCAGACAGCGATCGCGCATTCAGATGAAAGATTTCTTCGTCAACGCCACTGCCCTGCCATTCCTGTAAATGTTTTGCTTGAGAATCAGATTCGATTATACGCATATTCCCTCTGTTTTTGACGCATGGAAATGGAGCGGTACTTGGGCCTGTGCCGCCAGTTCAAACTTTTTGCGATGCTTATGCTGGCTATGAAATCCTCAACAGCCAGCTACAGCGTTATCTGTTCCCGCCTGTGTGTGGTCGAAATGTGAGATTAATACGTGTGCTAACAACTTTGTTTGTTTTGGGAACCTGATGCAGATGTGTGGACTGACAACCGGGGTGCATCACAAGCAAGCTCCCGTGTTCCAGCCAGAAATCCGTTGGTCTGCCATTTCTCGGTTTAATTTGAAACTTGCGACATGACCCCAGGCTTACCGATGCGATCGCAGGGTTAAATCCCATCGATGGCTCGTTGTCAGAGTGCCAGCCGATACTGTCTTGTCCGCTTCTGTATTGATTGCCGATGACAATGTGGAACTTATAACCAGTCAATGCAGTGATCTGATCGCGCAAGCTAGACAGAGCTTCTGTCCACCATAGTGGTTTCAAAAATACGTTATTCGAGTAGAGGTAATCACATCCAGCATTACCGTAAATACATTCAAGGCGAGGGACAGGCATTGTTTTACCCGCGATCCTGATTTGATTCTGTTGCCACTCCAGGGCAAACGCATCTTATTTACTAATAAAAACTAAGGGAGATTCCAAAATGACATAGATAATTCTAAAAATTGATGGGATGATAAATAAAATAAATAAAATATTTTTAAAAATCTGAATTAGCTTATCTTCAACTGAATGACTAATCATCAATACTAAAATAATTCAATTATGAGCTACGTAAAAACATATTTAGAGAATAAATCAAACTTTTATGTAAAACATTCAACTGAAGTTTTGATCTACTATTTTTAAGCTAGCGCTAAAATGTTTAGTAAATATTTGTGTTATCCATCGCCG
>LXQE01000038.1 GCA_003326195.1 Nostoc punctiforme NIES-2108 | reverse complement strand
CCCCACGAGATTTTGCAACTCCAAGAGTAGAAATAGTTTGATTCGTTGCAAATAATCGAAAGTTACTTAAATACCCAGACTCAATTAAGTAAGCCGTGTCAATGCCAATAACCAAATCATCAAATAAATCAACAAAACCTTGACCGTCAATCCTTTGGGGGGTGGCAGTTACACCTAATATTTGGGCGCTTTCATAATGTTCAATTAATCGCCGATAAGATAAAGCAGTTGCATGATGCGCTTCATCTAATATCAAAAGTCCAATGTTAATTGGCAACTCTAATACCTCTCGTCTGCTCAACGTTTGAACGCTAGCAACTTGGATTCTTCGCTCAGGATTAGCCAGAACACCTGCTTTGATAATCCCAACTGGTTCACCGATAATTTCTGAGAGCTTTTCGGCAGCTTGAGATATCAACTCAATCCGGTGGGCAATAACTAAAACTTGCTTCCCTTGCTCAAAGAATTTATGAGAAATATGTGCAAAACACACCGTTTTCCCGGCAGCTGTCGGGAGTTGTGCAAGCACTCGCCTATTACCATTCTCCCAAGAATTCCAAATATCTTTTATCCACTGATGTTGATAATCTCTAAGTTCGTAGGTAACAGGCATTTAATCTACCTCAACAATGATTTTTCTCCCGTAGGAATATTGCTCATTATGCCACAAGCTCTTCAAGTTAAGATACCGACAATCTCAGTTCTAAAAGTAGTAAAGATGTTTTGGATTCATTTGATGCGATTTTACTTCATCAAGAGCAAATTATATAGACAATAAGCTGGAGATGATACACTGCATATCAAATCTCGCCACTGTTGTAAATGACTATACTTGCTTTATTATATTGGCGAGTTTTATACTGTGCGATAATGCTGGACGCGATCGCTCACGGGAGACACAGCAACGCCGTTGTCGTCTTTTGCAAGTGGTATTAGATTTAAGATGGGGAAATATACTTCTTGGAAAATCAGAAAATTTGGCATCGAACTAACAAATTAAATTCGCAATCTCAAATGCCGGCGATATTTCTAGATAAAGATGGCACTTTAATTGAAAATGTACCAAACAATGTTGCTCCGCAATTAATCGAAATGAAAATCGGTGCTATTGAAGGATTACAAATACTTAGCAAAGCTGGATATAAATTAATTGTGATTACTAACCAGTCGGGAGTAGCACGGGATTATTTCCCAGAATCTGCCTTGATGGGAGTGGAAGCGCGATTGAATGAAATATTAGAAAAAGCGGATCTATCGCTAGATGGGTTCTACTACTGTCCCCATCATCCAAATGGTGTAATATCTGAGTATGCAATTGCTTGCGAGTGCCGTAAACCTAAACCAGGCTTGATTTTACGTGCAGCTAGCGAACAAAATATAGATTTAGCAAATTCTTGGTTTATTGGCGATAATCTCAGTGATGTAGAAGCTGGACATAGTGCAGGGTGTAAAACGATTTTGATAGTGAAGGGTAATCAGTCTCAGCCCCAAATGTCTCGTCTAGGAATTGCTGACTATATTTTGGTTAACCTTTCGATAGCAGCACAGGTGATATGTAAGCATTCAGTATCTAATTTTTAGGATTTCTGGCATGAAGTTATAAAAATTGCTAGAACAGGAAACTTAGAAAAATTTAGATTGATGACAAATAATCTGCCATTCTAGTCAAATAATTTGTCCTTCTACAAGGTTAGCCTCTGGAGTAGGGCGGCCGCATCATGTCAATAAGTAAAGTCTATTCTCAATAGAGCTAAAAATAATGTCATTAACTCTTGCTTATTGCGAAGAAATTAGGCGATCGCTTTGGGGCTTTAAAAATGTATCCGCTCAATAAATCGGGGCGAACTACCAGTTCAGGAACGAGTTTACGCCATTTGAGCCTTGTCACTGAGCGATTTACCCCGGATTATTGAGCGGTTACTTAAAAATAATCAAACGCGAAATCCTGATTTTTTCGTTGTTTCTTGAGCTTCGTTGTGATCAAGAGTAATTTAGATGCGTTTGCCCTAGCCTCTGGAGGGCTTATTATTGCAACAATCGAATGATAATTTATTTTGATAATAAAAATTAATATAAGTTTTTCCTGAGTTTATCCTAAATTTTTATTTATCAATTCACCTAGCAAATTTTAATCAAAATATCAGTCCCATCTTTGATAAAAACGTGATAATCCATATAGCAAATTAACTAAACTAAAGTGCAGATATGTACAGAGTGAGATGATGACAACTCCAACCCAAGAAGAAATCAGATTTGCAAAAGCCTTACATCACATAGCCTATTGGCGCAGATGGGTTGATATTTAAGCGATCGCCAATGGGAAGGGATGTGCGAAGACTACAGTCCTAACAGTACTGGATGGGACTATTTCACCCATGATCAAGCCAGTTCTCGCGCCTACCGTTGGAGTGAAGATGGTATTTTTGGTATTTCTGATAATCATCAACAGCTTTGTTTTGCGATTGCTATTTGGAATGGTGAAAATTCTATTCTCAAAGAAACCTTAGCTTGGTCTATTAAATAAAGGAATTTACAACCGAATGTCAATTCATAACTTTACTCTATCCCGCCAGTTATTACGCAACTTGTCCATCATTTCGCTGACTGTTTTACTCCTATATGGTGCATCTCGTGTGATACTTCCTGCTCCGGCCACTGATATCTCGACTGCCATACCGCAGGGAAAGCAAATAGCGGTTTTCGCTGGTGGGTGCTACTGGGGAATGGAAGCAGTTTTTGAGCATCTATTAGGTGTTTCTGATGTTGTTTCTGGCTTTTCTGGGGGTGATGCAAGAACCGCAGACTATACACTTGTCAGTGCTGGATTAACTAATCATGCTGAATCCGTAAAAATCACTTACGATCCATCAAAAATATCATATAACCAGCTTCTGAAGGTCTACTTTTTGGTAGCGCATGACCCAACAGAGTTGAATCGACAAGGCCCAGACTCAGGTAAGCAATATCGTTCGGCGATCTTTTTTGCTAACAATGAGCAGAAACAGGCTGCACAAGAATATATCGCTCAACTCAACAAATCACGAATCTTCGATAAGTCGATTGTGACAGAATTAGATCCTTTGAAAGGTTTTTATCAGGCTGCGGCATACCATCAGAATTATATAGGGCATCATCCAAGCGATCGCTATGTGGTAGTGAATGACTTGCCGAAACTGGCTAAACTCCAAGCAAAGTTCCCTGATATGTATAGCAAGTAAGGGGATTTGCAGCATTCGGCTTTTAACATCCCCTCAATCCAGTGAAAGATTAACCTATCCTGTAAGACGCTCGTCCATGCTTCTCTAGATATTGCTGATGATACTCTTCTGCTCTATAGAATTGTGATGCAGGTACAATCTCCGTCACAATTGGATTTTTGTGATAACGAGAACTATTTTCAAGCTGCTCCTTGGAGGCTCTTGCTAATAATTCCTGCTCTGGAGTGTGGAAAAATATCACTGACCGATATTGATAACCAACATCTAGCTCCTGATGGTTTGATGCTGTGGGATTGTGCTTATTCCAAAACACATTTAGCAGTTCATTATAAGATACTATTGTTGGATTGTATTCCACTTCCACTACCTCAGCGTGTCCAGTTTTTCCTCTACAGACATCTTCGTAGGTTGGATTCTCAAAGTGTCCGCCACTGTAACCAACTGCTGTAGAAGTTACTCCTTTTACTTGATGAAATGCTGCTTCAACTCCCCAGAAACAGCCTGCTCCAAATGTCGCTTTTTGTAGATTAGTATTTTGCATATCTTTGACAACTCTTTTATGATAATTTTAAGTGAAACTTATCGAATCAGACAGATACTTTATAAGAAAATATTTCCTCAATACTGTCTGATTTATTTTAATTATTAGAGTGACAGATTATTCTGAGATGAGCCTGATATGAAGCTGAATATTATCTAAAAACTGGAAAAATAGTAGAAATATAAATGAATTCGCAAAATGAACTCCTAAAACAGCAGTTGATAGAAGCGATTTCTTGTCAAAATCTGCAAGAAATTCAAAAAATCCTAAGCCTAGCACAATTAGAGGATGAGACAATAATCCTCAAAGAAGCTCTCGTGCAAGTAGAGTATGTAAATTTTGTTTGGTTCTTGCAAGAATACGTAGGCAAGGAAAGTTATCAACAAGCCGTAAAGGATGTATCGACAAGCATGACTCAAAAACTATTTTCTTGGAGGTTTCAAGCCAGGGGTTGATTTCAACTTACACCCAGATGGTAGGATGTTGGCATCAAAGGAGGCAAATGAATATTTAGAAAATTATCATTCAAAACAACTAGAAAATAGCCAAATTTCTGTTGTAGCTCATGCACTACCAGAGCCAATGCAGATGTTAGAAAAAGCTTTAGGTGTGCGATTTTTTGAGAATCTTGGGAGGGTGGCAGCTAAACGTTTAGCCACAATGGATGATGCAACAGCCAGTATTTATGGTCTATGGCTGATGCAAGGGATCAGTGGTCGTCATCCATTGCTGGAAAAAGATTTTTGTGAGTGGTTCATGATTGAGATTTGTGGTGAGCGATTGTCAGCCTTAGCATCAACCGAGATTCAAGGCTTGGAGTTTAATGGCTTAGTGGTATTTGAAGATTTGTTGATGGCACTGGGCAAAACAAATGTATCGATAATGAAAGAGAGCGACCTAACTATTGAAAATTTGCGGTTACTAGATAAAGTTTGGACGGGAGAAAATATGCGAGTGTTGGAATTAATTGCCATCTTGGAAAAGGATGGCGAACTAGATTTTTAATCAAGATGTGCTGGCTACGGCAATTGTGCAGATTCATGAAGTTAGCTGATTAATAAGTCCCGTAAAAACACGGATTCATTCAATGCTGCCTTTCAGTAAAACTGCATTATACAAGTTTTGAAAGTGCATTTATGGCTGATACTGCAATGTTAGATAACCGTATAAGTAAGCAAATAAAATTTGAACCATTAGAAGCGACAGTAGCAGCAACAGAAGAAGAGTCAGTAATATTAGCCGAAAAGCTCACACAGGTGGCAATTCCATTATACGTATTGTTACAAGCACTGAATATAGCAAAATATAATAAGGCAGCAGCTTTCCGCTACGCTGATAAAAATCTAAAGAATATCAAAAAGTCGAAATGGGTTGTTATCAAAATGGCTTGAAATTTTCCGATGAAACTATAATTTATTAGATTTTTATCATGCTGCCGAGCATTTACAAACCTTCGCCGACGCTGCTTTTAATACAGATGATGAGCGGCAAAGTTGGTTTGAAAAAAGCTGGTTCTTCTTTAACAAAAGGTCATGCATTAGATTTAATGAGAAACATGGGTGAGTTTATATTATCAGCTAGTGGAGAAAGATGAAGGCATATCTCCAGATGAACATATCACCAAAGAACTTTTGCGCCAAGACATTAATAGTTTATTAGAATCACTCAAACCGACGCAGCGTGAAGTATTAATTTTGCGTTTTGGTTAGAGAACGATCAAGAACTAACTTTAGCTCAAATTAGAGAGAAATTGAATGTCAGTAGAGAACGAGTTCGCCAAAATCAGCAGCAAGCAATCACTGTTTTACGTCGTCAAAAAGCTGAAATTCAACAGTATTTAGTTTCCTGAGAAATGTCTATGATATTTTTTTATTGATTTATTTTCATCCGATTCAGGAGCCAGGATTCAAAATTCAGTGATGAAAGCTCTCAAGGTGAAAGCGACGGCTGGGCTGATTTATTCTTGATAAGTGCCTAACCTCTCACAGGTGCTTTGCGGGCAACATGAACAGCAGAAAGAAACTCAAGTTGTACGCTATCTCCAAATTTTTCTAGCTTCTCTCGCAATCCTACGCATAGTAACTCTTTGGCTTGTGGCTCTACTCTGTGCAAGGTAATCAAAAGCTTGAGGTAGTCATCAATGCTATAGGTGACTTCACACGCGGTTTGCTCGACAACCAACTCTTGAAAACAATTGGAGTCTAAAATCTCTTGTTCAAAACCCCTCAAAACCTCCGCTTGAACTTCTGCACCGTCATATCGGGCAAATGAGGGAGCATAAGCTTGATACACTTCCTCTAGAACTTGGTAAATTTCGTATTTCGGTTCTGGGGTCAGATTCCATAGCAAAATAAGAAAACCGGGTCAGATTCCATAGCAAAATAAGAAAACCGTTATCGC
>LXQE01000037.1 GCA_003326195.1 Nostoc punctiforme NIES-2108 | reverse complement strand
TTATCCCAACCTAAAGTTTCCCTCAATGGTGTCAAAGGTGAAGGGGTATCCTTCCACCTTGAGTTGATGTCTCAGGTTGATTTGGCGGATTTACTAAGGGCGATCGCCACGCGGGTTGAAAAAGAATGAAGGAAGAAGTTCGTAGGAAGAGGGATGACTTAACTTCATCCTTCTTTCGTCTTCCTGCTTCCTTCATTGATTTGCCGCCTTAACCGTCCTTGTAGTGAGAGTTAAAACGGCAAATGAAACAAAAACTAGGTTACGGAAGGGTTTCGACAAACGAGCAAGCTGATTGTACTCATGCGGCTGCCCAACAAATTAACCGACTAGAGCGTGCTGGCTGCCAAGAAATATTTTTTGATATTCAATCAGGGAGTGATGATGACCGACCTGAATTTGAAAAATTGATGGCATTGGTGCGATCGCGCCAAGTAAGTTGTGTGTGCATTACCCGTGACGATCGCATTACAAGGCGGGGAATCACAACTTTGCAAATCTTAGAAACATTTTTTCGGTGTGAAGTGCAGCTAGAGATATTAGATGCTGGCGGACTGATTGACCTTGCTAATCCCTATCAATGGCTACAGCGCAGTCAAGCTGGGCTAAATGCCGAATTTGAAAGCCGAATGCTGAGTATGAGGATTAAAAAGGGGTTTGAATACTTCCGTGAAAAGGTAAAAGCTAATCCTAAGCCACCCTACGGCTACATTCGAGTAGATGAAAAATACCAACTTGACCCCAAAGTCAACGCCCGTGGTCAAATTGAGGCATTTTTGGCGGTGCGATCGCTCCAAGGCGCTTGCCGATTAATTGATGAGAAATATGGTAAGCAGTGGACGGCCAACGGTTTGCGGCGCTGGTTGCTTAATCCCACGCTCCGAGGACACACACCCTATAATCGCACCTACGAACAATGGGAAACCATAATTCACAATACCCATTCCGATCAAGCGGTGATGACTGAAATTGAATATCGGGTCATTTGTGAGATTTTCCAAAATAACAAACAGTACTGGGGCCAAAACCGCATCGCTAGACAGTATCCTTTGGGGGGGTTGATGTTCTGCGGCGAATGCCAAATTAAGATGACCGTGGCACACGGGGGAACTGCCCCTAATGAAAGAATCTATGTTTATTGTCGCCGCCGCAAACAGCGCATTCAATCTCAAACTTGTTCACAACGACGCACGCCGCGTATTGAAATCGTGGAAGATGCAGTGATTTCAATGTTGGTCAAAAAATCTAGGGAAATTGTTAATTTTGCCGGTATTACCGCCACCACCATAGAACCCCAAGAGTTGATGCAACTGCGATCGCGCCTAACTGCTTTATCTCAATTAGGGTACGATCCAGACATTGAGGATGCAAAAACCAAGTTACAGCGACGCATCAATGAATTTGTTTATAGCTTGGGCGATCGCCAAGTTGAAACTGATTCTAGAATTGATATGCTCAAATCGTTCCCCGATCCTTTGTATTGGCATACGCTGCCAGATGATGAAAAGCGGGTAATATTTCGGGCGTTGATAGAAAAAGTGATTATTAAAGACGGAGTGGTTAGTTCGGTACTTTTTAAAATTTAGTTGTCAAAATCTCCATTTTGCACTTAACGATACCCAGATCCATTACAAGGTGTGCATTTCTCTGAAATGAATTCATCAAAATTTTTATAATCAAATAAACTGCGACTCTTGCCTTTGCCGTGGCAGAAAGGGCAAACCCTAAGACAATCATCATACAGTTGGCAAGGGTTATTGTGCGATCCAGGTTCCCAGTCATCGTCACCGTTGTAATTATCACCGCCATCATCATCAAATCTGTGAGTCATAATTCCATTTTGTCTTCTGGTGGCTCCAATTAGCCAAACCAATCGCATTCCTCACATCGATTGGCTTCCTCCATTTCATCCCAGACAATATCATGAGAACCGCAGTTTGGGCACTCTGGGCGATTTGTGTAGCCCTCATGGTCTAGATTGTCTGTTGGATCGTAGTCGTCGGTTGCCGTAATCTGGTTTAACTTCTGAACAGAAAGCTTTATATAAAGTGGATAGTTTTCAGTCATAATTCCTATTTAGTACAATGGGATTGCCCTGATAAATGCAAAGGCTTGCTTTCCGCCTCTGTCAGGGCGGCATAATTAGTATTTCGTCACTTAATATTCATCGTCATATTCATGACCGATATCTATATCCCCAATGTCTATCTCTACTATCTTGCCTATACTATCTACATGGATTGAATCAATTTCTAACTGGCTACGTGAGGCGCGGATCTGTACTTCCATATCTAAAGGAAAAGATTGTAATTCAGTAATTAATTCCTCAACTGTCATTATTTTAAATTTTTATAGTACAAAAATACTTTTATCAAAAGCGACTACTTCCACTTAATAAAATTTTATATATTGGACGAAAGTCAGTTTTTGTAGCTTAGACAAAATATCTACTCCAATCTTTTTAAATTAGCGCAGTGTTCGAGCTTGCGGGTACCATCGGAATATTCAACCAAGGAATAAGGTGCTATTGCCATAGTGCGCTCTATCAAAATGCAAATTTGTCGTGTTATTTCGTTGATATATTTCATAGCAATTTTCTGTTTTTGTTATTTGACTTTCTGAATTCCTTTACCTGCATTACCATAAAGAATTGTGTCGCCATCACTATCCACCACCTCAATGTATCCATTTGGGTGAAAATCTGGATAAACATAGTGTTTTACAGTACCAAATTGCTGAAATGGCTTACACTGCTCATCGTGAGACTCAAAAACAACGCGATCGCCAGGCTTTAATTTTCTTTTGCCCATTGTTCATAATTCAATCATGGTTTTGTAATACCATTGCCATGCTACACCAAAAATTAACCCGCCAAATCGTTGGCGGGTTTTTCATGAAGCAGTTCTTTAAGTTTTTCGTGTATTTGCCTGAGAGATGCGTTCTCGTCTCTCAGGCGACGGATTCCCCCTGGTATTCTTTCTCCTTTGTCTGAAAAGCTTGCTCTAGAACAGATAAGCGCTCTTGTAGCAGAGCAACATTGTTTTTTAATTCCGTCACATCGACATCAGCGGGTGATTCACCAAGATATTCATCAATCCACTGATTGATGATATCCGTTATCTTCTTGCCCTCTCCCTCCAGTTTCTCGGCAAACCTGTTCTTTTTATCCGGATCTACTTGTACTTGAACAAACGTCCTGTCTCTTTTTGCCATGATCATACCCTTATCAATACCCTCAAATTAGCAATATCTGAACGTAATGACAAGTGTAATGCTTTTGGTATTGACAGTAGCATGATTGTGGCATTACATTAGATACAGACAACCAAAAAGGCGATCGCCTACTTACCACGGCACGCAATCGCCTCTTGGAACCTTATACAAACATCAGGTACAAACTATCATGACACAGCATCTTTATACACAGCAACGGTTAGAAGGCAAAACCCTCCAAGAATTAAAGGCGATCGCCTCCCAATTAGGTGCAGCAGCCCAAGACAAGCGCCTTAAGCAATCTTGGATTGAAGCGATTTTAGCTAAACAGCCTCAACCAGTTGTTGCGCCGAAACCATTAGTAGAAATGGATGGCGATACCTGTTTGGTTGAAGGGAAGGCGATCGCCACCATCACCAATGACGAAGAATTAACCCAGCCTTGGGTAGTCAAAATCGAAGGAGTAGAGGTACACCGTAACGCTACCTGGGCACGCTGCTATGATTACGTGCGCTGGCATTATAAGCAGGGAACCTTGCCAAGCCCTCAACCGGAGCAGGTTGATGATTACTTATTCCATGAAGATTTGCCAGCGGACAATCAGCCCAAAGTTGGGGATAGCCATTTTATAGGTAATTATTTACTTCGATGCATTCAGGTTGGTGGTGATTACGTCGCCGCTTGGAACGTGCTTGATGATGGCATTCCAATGGGCGAAATCAAAATGACTTGGCAGTGTTTTTGGGAGCATAATCAAAGCTTCACTACGTTTGCCACTCCCCAAGAAGCAGTGGCGGATTTGCATGAATCGGCGCTACTCGTTTGCCAAAAGCCCCTTGTGAGCATGAGCATCATGAAGTTTTGTGCATCGGCAGCACTAGGTATAGCTCTAGTCGCCCAATGTATGATGCCTATCCATGCCAAGGAAATCTGCAACAGGGGTGATGGTAGGCGAGATGTAGAATGCACTGCCGTTGCAGAATATACGCCCCAAAATAATGGTGGGCCAGATTGCGGCCCTTGTTTGGGAAGTGGAACTAGATTTAAAAAACAATTAATGAAACAACTTTCCTGAGTCTAGTGAGATCGCCCTTTTAAAACGGGCGATCTCACTAAACCGTATGTTTCTGCTACGCTCAACACAACTATTCAAATTCAAACATAATATGGCAAATTTCACTGATTCACCAATTCTCACAAATCGCTTCTCCGAAGCCTTAGTATTCGCTCATCAAGCGCACCTTCATCAAGTCCGCAAAGGTGGTACAAAAGCACCTTACATTTCGCATTTACTAGCAGTTGCCAGTTTGGTATTAGAAGCTGGTGGAAATGAGGATGAGGCGATCGCTGCTCTCCTTCACGATGCAATTGAGGATGTCCAGGTTGAACCCCGGTTAATCATTGAAAAATTTGGGGAAAATGTTTGCAAAATTGTCCAAGAGTTGAGTGAGGATAAAGCGCTTCCCAAAAAAGAGCGCAAGTCCCGTTATATTGAATCAGTTTGCTGCTTTTCTAACTCAGCAATTCGAGTCAGTATTGCTGACAAATTGCACAATATTAGGTGTTACTCTCAATCCCCTGAACTATGGGGAAAAGAGCAGTACGAATTTTATAAAGACTTGCTTTTCAATTATGAACAGTTTGTTGTCAGCAATGAACTTCTAGAAAATCAAGTAATAGAAATAGGTTTGTTGATGGAACAACTTTCTTGATTCAAGGGCGATCGCTTTTTAACTCAATTGGCGATCGCACCCGTCCTATGGATTGTGGAGTTTAAAAAAGTATGACGACTGAAATTAAATTAGGGTTTTGTAAAGCGCCTGAACCAATATATCTCTACATCAAAAGTGGAGAGATGGAAGGCAACGGTTACACATGGTACTACTACGACTTTGACAAAGAAAAAATAACGCCCGAATACAATACGGGGCTGTGCGGCTATTTATCGGAGTTGCGGTTAACATCTAGGGAGTTCAAGGGCAAAGAAAACGTCAAGCTTGATATCGTTATTAACTCCAACGAAACCTATATTATCCGTACTGGCGTTGAAACCAACTTTGCAAAAACATTTCTACTTGCGATCGCCCTCGTTGAAGACCTTACTAAACCTCTAATTATTGGCTGCGCTGCTGGTGAAGAAAACGTGGTTTTTTGTCGCGTTTATGACGCGACGACTAAATCTAGAGTAAAAGCAGAATGGAACCCTAGCGCTGACTGGGCGGGAATTATCCAGGATACTAAAGCTAGGCTTGAGGGTAATAACGCTCCCCCCTCTTTGGTAAAGAGCCAACCACCAAAAGCCTCACGAGAAACGTTACTAGCAGAGAGCGATCGCCTGATTGCTGACTTGAACTGGAGCGCTTCTCAAGGCAAAGAATACCTGTTAAAAAATTATAGCAAGGTAGGGCGAAGCCTTTTAACTGATGCAGAATTGTTGGATTTTGTAGGGAAGTTGCAGAAAAATTTTGATGTCTAGCACAGGATACAGCGATCGCCTTTTCAAGAGGATGATGAGAGGTCGATAGGCGCAGGCGATCGCGCAGCGTCTCGTAGAGAAGCCCGCCGCAGGCATCGCCTCTTACGAACAAAATGTATTAAGGGCGATCGCTCAAGGGATGAGTGAATCTGATGCAGTCTATCGATGGGTTAGTCGATGCCTTGATGAAGATGCAGCAAATAATACTTAGTTAAAGAAGAAAAATGAGTACAAATATTTCTTGGACAGATGAGACTATTAACCCGATAGTTGGGTGTTCTCGCATTTCCGCAGGATGTCAAAATTGCTATGCATCCACAGCAGCAGCATCCGCAAGACTGCAACAATTTCCACAATACCAAAAAGTAAAAGATTGGAATGGAACTGTAGAATTTGCAGAATCGGCACTACTCAAGCCTTTGTCATGGAAGAAGCCTAAACGAATATTTGTTTGCTCAATGAGCGATTTATTCCATGAAAACGTGCCAGACCAGTGGCGCGATCGCGTTTTCGGAATAATGGCAGCAGCGCACTGGCACATATTCCAGGTTTTAACTAAACGTCCATTGAACGCTCTGAAGTATTTTCAGAATTTTAATTTAGCGCAAAGAATTAAAGATGCTGGAAATCTAGTTTGTAAGCCAGAACTCCCACTTAAAAATGTGTGGTTTGGAGTAACTTGTGAAAATCAAGAAATGGCAGACAAACGCATTCCTATTCTATTGCAAATTCCTGCTAAGGTGAAAAATGTGTGTTGTGAACCGCTTTTAGAAGAAATCGATTTATCTGAGGTATTTGGGCTGTATGAATATGAGGAAGGTAAATTTGACTTAAAAGTAGGGTCAAGGTGGGAATCATCACCAGATTGGGTCATCGTTGGTGGTGAGTCAGGGAAAGATGCAAGAGTTTGCCACATCGACTGGGTGCGATCGCTTACTAGGCAGTGTCAAGCTGCTGAGGTTCCAGTTTTTGTAAAACAGTTGGGCAGTAATTGTATCGAATCATTGCCTTATATCGCTGGCGTAACAAGCACCGATTACCATGAGGTTCCAGTTTTTGTAAAACAGTTGGGCAGTAATTGTATCGAATCATTGCCTTATATCGCTGGCGTAACAAGCACCGATTACCA
>LXQE01000036.1 GCA_003326195.1 Nostoc punctiforme NIES-2108 | reverse complement strand
TGTGTGACTATGCCCGTGGTCAACGCTCTAATATTGGCGTTTAGCTCCCATAACGGACATTCTGCTACTACCCCCCAATCTTTTAAATTTAAATGCCAAGCAACTTTGGTCAGTCCCCCCAAGTAAACCGTTAACAGTCCTTTCTTGATCCGGTACTTGGGACGAAATGCCCCCACAGCAACGCCTGCTGCTAGCCATCTATAAATAGTCGCTTGGCTGACATTTAAGATTTGACACAATGCCACCAGGGGAATGTCTTTAATCCGACCACTGTTATCATCAAAACCGCGCAACAAGTACCACAGCCGCGCCCACGGTCGGCGGCCTATCCCAGAATGCAACCGCACGATGAACGGCTGCAAGATTATTTCAGCTTTAACTAGTACTAAAAATAATGGAAATGGTACATTTAATAAAGCTAGGTTATCCTTCTGTGAATTCAGAGGGCAATGACCTGGCCCCTCAATTTTGGTAGTTGCGCGATTTGGGCTGGACAATGGCTTGCTCCAGTCCTGTAGCGAAAGCGCTAACTTTTAAAGTTTCGATCTCCCCTTGCTAGCACACCACAGAAATTGATAGCCTTAATGCACGTTTAAATGGGGTCTTTGGTTGTTTGTGGTGAGCTTTGAGGGGCTGGATCGAGCTTTTAAAAGTTAGCAACTTTCAACTACAAGACCTTTTTCTTAAGGTTTTGCACGTGTAGAATTCTGCATTTCTGCAAATGCAAAATTCGTTGAAAATTGACTGTATCAAGCATACATCTGAATTATCTACGCATCAATCAGGTCACATCCTATATAAGATTTGCCAGCGTTTTACACGTGCAAAATCTTGTGTATGAATTTTGAGTTTTATATCCGTATTTTGTATACGCAAAACTCATTCTGACTCCCTCTCTAAAATGTCTGCATTGCCTGTGTCAAGGCAGGATACAGGCTACATTAATCAGATTTTCTCTTTGCCCCCCAACACATGCTGTTCGTTTTGCGGACAGGAACTTATCAATTGATTGTTCAGTTTTTCTTGTTGCGCCCCAACAAAATCCATTAGTTTTACTCATAGCTATGGCAGTTTCAGATCGCAGCTATCAGCCCATATCCACTCTTCATCGTTAGCCCTAAACCACGGATGGTTTTCAGGTAGGTTAACCAAGTATTGCCAGTCAATGCCCGTCCATGAAATGCCAAGCACATCCACATGGGCAAAAACTTCTGTCTCTTTGACTTTCGCCCAATGGACAACCGTTTGACCAATATAATATTTGGGCTTTGTAAAATCTTTGGCTACACGCAATCGCCAAAAACGCGGAACACCACAAGGTAAGCCCCAAAAGGGCGTGTTGAGCGGTAACATACTAAATTGCCTCCTAATCGTGGGCGAACACTTAACGATTGGGTCGAAGTCGTGCCGATAACGGAGGCGGGAATCTCCGTTACCGGGGCGCATCTATTACTAGAGTCTACTATAGTCTCACAGCTTTTAATATAGTCTAATAGGAAATAGACTATATGTTAACCTGCTATGTTCTCATAGAGTATGATCGGAGAAGAGAGTCTATGAGTAAGGTCAATGGCTAAAAGTCCGACATTGAGCGTAATCATCAGTGAAGAAGACAAAGAAAGATTGAAACGTCTTGCTATGGCTGAAAAGCGTTCAGTGAGTCAACTAGCAGCTATTGCTATTCAAGAATATTTGGATAAGGCAGAAGCCACTAAAAAGCAGGGTGCAGCATGAGTGAAGAAAGACTCGACCGCATCGAAGCAGCCCTAGATAGGCAAGTCGCCGTCAACGCCGACCTCCGCACCTCGGTTACAGAACTGCGGGCCACCGCAGACGCACTGCTGCAAGTCGCAACAATTCACCAGCAAAATTTTGAACGCCTCACAACAGAACTCAACGCCGATCGCGTTGAATGGCGATCGCAAATTGACCGCATCTGGCAGTACCTCAGAGAGCAACGCGGCAACGGTCGAGGTGAGGTGTGAGTAATGGACATCCCCACCCCCGAAAATTGGGTTGGACTAACTGAAGAACTACATCGCTATTACCAACAGCAATGTAGCCAATGGCAAGAGCAACGTAGGCAACTGCAAGAGCAACGTAGGCAACTGCAAAAGCAACGTAGCCAATGGCGAGAGCAACGCAGCCAAGTGCAAAAGCTACGTAGCCAACTGCAAGAGCAACGTAGCCAATTGCAAGAGCAACGTAGGCAACTGCAAGACCAACGTAGCCATCGCAGTTCTTTAGGCCAGATGATCATTTAACCATTAGCTGTGGGTAGTGGCATTAAGGGAGCGATGCGACGCGACGAACTTACTCGCTTTCCTTGAACTCACTGCTGTATTCAACTGTCTACAAATAGAATACAATAACTGAATACATACTGTCAACAGAACTGTAGACAAGAACCACTAAACCACCTATTATTGTAGACAGTTGTATTCAGTGACATAAGTTATGGTCAGCAAACAGTTTTCGTTTCGCTTGGCTGATGAGGTTGTGGAAGCGTTAGAAGCATTGCAGTTAGAAGGTGAGAGCCTAAACCAGACGGCTCAAAGGTTTATTGTTGAGTCTTTAGGATTGTCTACAGCTTCACCTAAAAAGTTGTCTACAGGATTGTCTACAGATGTAGATAGGATAGAAGAATTGATAGACAAGCGGTTAGAAATTGGGTTAGCTGAAGTGCGATCGCAACTAGAAGCACAACTAAAGGAACGGCTGGAGGAACTGCGGGGAAAATTGAAAGCCCGGTAGTAGAGGAGAATAGCGCTACCGGGCAACCAAGCAATGAAGACTCAACTGTAACCGACAAGGAGCAGGCTAGACAGTTACATAAGCAGGTCAAAAGCCTAGAAGCTCGACTCAAACACGCACGCAACCAAAACAAGGAACTACAGCAGCAATTGGCCGACGTTGAGAAAGAGAACCAGATTTTGAAGGATGGAACAGTTCTCAACAGGAGATTAGAACAGATTAGGGAACTGGAGAAGGAAGTACAGCAACTCAGGAGTGAGTTACGGAAACCAGTATGTAACTCTCTTGCACCAGACTATGAAGCAGTTCGCGATCGCACTCTTGCCAAGCTGAGAATGGGCAGACAATCGCCGACAGGTAAGGCAATTCAGGCTTTTATTAAGGAATTAAAGGTTGGTATTGTCCCCGAATAGTGGCACTATGCCCGGACTTAAATGCCGCATAAGCGCAGCAATTGCGGGACTATAACCCTAGTGTGCAAGGACTTAAGTGCCGCATAAGCGGGACTATAGCCCTAGTATTGTGCCTTTATAGTGGCAGTATGCAGGCACTATAAGCCCCTAACTGTGCCACTATTGGACGGTTTCAACTCGGTTTTAACCCGTCTACACCGCGACCAAAACCTGTCTACAGTTTGTCTACACTGTGACAACAGACTGCGATAAGTGCGGTTACAGTGCGGTATCACTGCAACAATACTTTGGTTGCAACTTGGTTGCAGTGCAACAACAGAGCGTCTACACCGAAACCAGTTGAAAAATTGCCTGTAGACGGCTGAAACTCGCTTATAGAAGGATTTTTGGCAACTGTAGACATTTTTTGGGGGAGGCATTTTTAACAGAAATTCCCAAAAAATAGGCATTTTTTCTGACACATTGCCAAAAATCGTACCCGCCCGCCAAAAGTGCGATTGCAGTTTAGGTGCAATGAAAATTGCAACGGTCATCAACGCAAATTCTGATGCAGCCGGAGCGCGATGGCAACGAGAACACCGCAGGCATCGTAACTCCTAACTTCCAATCCTGACTTCCAACTTCCACTAACTAGTTGCTGAAGTTGTAAGTTGAAGTCGGAAGTGGAGCGATCGCGCAGCGCTCCACCCTGAGCAGCCCTCGATGTGCGTTTTTCCTAACAGTATGGTGAAAAGATTGGGGTTTTGACTAACAGAATGGTCAAAAAAATAGCTTGGGGGGAAGTGGTCAACGAAGAATCAATACTTTAGGGGCTGCATTCCACGTTATATCACTTTGGTGTAGAGTACTGGAATGCTTACTCCACAAGGGTTATGAAGGTTAACGGCAACGGACGAGCCAAAATTCTCACCTCCGACGAACTAAGGCGACTATTCAGCGACGGGTTCACCAGCGATCGCGATCGCGCTTTGTTTGGCATCTGCTTGTACACGGGTTGCCGCGTCTCAGAAGCCCTCAAGCTCCAAACCACAGACATCAAAGGCGAAACCCTCACTTTCAGGAAGTCTACCACCAAAGGGAAACTCAAAACCCGCGCTATCGAAATCGAGCCAGGACTAGCCGCCATACTTGCTGGCTACCATCCCAAAGCAGGCCCCATGTTCCCAGGTGTACGTGGCGTAACCGAACGCCTCACCCGTTACGCCGCCGACAAAATTCTTCGCGTTGCAGCCAAGCGCGTCCAGTTAGAGGGAGTCAGTACCCACAGCTTCCGCAGAACAGCCCTCAATCAAATGTCTAGCGCTAATATCCCCTTGCGTCACATCCAAGAAATTAGCGGTCACAATGACCTTGGCACGTTGCAACGCTACCTTGAGGTCAGTCCCGAACAGCGACGCAAAGCACTTTCTGTGATTGGGTTTTGATTGTGGTTGTGCTCCCAAACTTCATACAAACCTTAAGGTTTAGCCGTTGTTGTGTGGCGATAGCCCGTAGAACAGTCGTGCAAACGGAGCCTTAACCCCCCGCTTCGTAGAACATCCGCAAAAAATACACTCCACAGTAGAAAAGTTTTAGTTGAGTGAAACTCGGTCAAGGGTTAAGGCTCGATAGGGAGAGTTAGCGATCGCTCTCCAGTAACTAACTTTTCACCACGCTGATGACAACCCTACTAGGAATGTAACCACCCTATGGGTGGGAAATCTTAGCAACTCATTACAAGCCTTGCTAGACCCCATGTTGCTCTATAAACACACTTAACTCTCGACAAACGCTATAACGCTCTATAACAGCACCCGTGCATACAATTTTCGCGTGGTTTAAAAACACTTTTACAACGACTGCACAACGGACTAGGAACCCTTAAGGGTTCCTATAGCGACGACTGCACAACGAGTGTTCCGTACTTTGGAAATGTATAACATTTCCCTATGTCCCGTACTCACTATGAAACTTAGGGGAAACATCTAATGTTTCCGCGAAAAATGATTGGTGAACAATAAAGATAAAAACCTAATAGGTTTAGCCAGAAACGTCTAAGGATTTTGGTGGCAGTCTAACCAGTCCCCACAAGACAGGCACTCATGCTGCATTTAGCCTTTGGTGCAGCAGGGAGTTACTGCGTTGCATCTTGACGCAGACTGTACAGCAGTTCTCACCAGCATCAAATTTTTGCAACGGTAGAGCGTGAGTAGCCCGAATCTTCCGACCGCACAACGTAAACCAAGTTGTCTGGCCAGGTTTCTCGTTATCCATTAGATGCACTGCCTTGTTTTGGCTCATCGGCCTTCCTAATACATCCATGCTCATACACCAGTGTTTGACTTTAGTGTATAAACTTTGACATACCCACGGCAAGCCATTGCAAGCATTTACAAAAATTTGCTGGACTACTTTAAGTTATCCGCCGGCGAATTTTGACGAAAATTTACCGGACAACATATATGTTGGCCTAGATATAGCGAAGCTGTCACCAGGGGCAAGATAGACTGAAAACTCTTACTATATATAGGTTTCAGCGATGTTTGAGTAAAATTGACACCAGGGTACAAAACTTGGGTATCTATAGCTACACAAACTGGAGTATTTATTAACTTTATTTACAGATTTTACAGCTAGGGCAATGATCATCTTTTGGGGTGAATTGACTGAAACTCTTTGACATAAAGCTTTGTAGCCCAATCTAGAGACTCCAACCAAACAGTATTTATAATTCTCTTTGGTAGGCAAGAAGCAATTATTGAGTAAAAAGTATCAGTGTATTCATTCAGAAATTCTAGTTCAATGTCAAAAAGCTATAACGTAGATATAGCAAGGTTTTCAGACTATCTTGCCCCTCATAACAGCTTCGCTATATTTACCCCATGTTATCCGCCAGCAAGTTTTGACGAATTACGCCCCACTGTTGCATCCCCTGTCGAGGGTTAAGGCCCGATTACTAATCGCGTTGGGCATGGGCAAAAATTCCCTCAAAAAAATTCTCAAAAATGTCCTTCATATCCTGGGGCTTGTGACAATTGCTTTGCAATCGTCAACCTGCGGGACGGCTCGATTTTCCTGAAAGTGGCACTGTGACAGTTTGTGCCGCCACTTTCGCCGCGCTGCTGTCATGGTTTTTAGGGTGAATTCTTCCCGGTAAATGTTGCACCGATTCATCCACACTTTGTCACCCATTCGGAAAAATCGCCCTGATAACTCACCCGCAGGAATCCGGTACGTGTTGGGTTGCTTCTTTTTGGCTCCTTTGGGAATGCCATCAGCAAACGCGATCGCCCCTTCACCCAATGACTGATACCCAATCTCTGACCGCACCCCGTCATCGCTCCAAGCCCAGCACTCTGGTGATTCATGATCCAGAGCGCGTTGCAGTTGACGATATTCATACTTGGCTTGGCACAGCTGCCGCCTGGTCATGCCAAGCGCTTGCTGATGCCGCCGCACTGTACGGGTGTGGATTCCCAATTTGCAACTAATCGCCTTTTGAGAAGTCCCAAAATGCACAAAGCCTTTGGACGCGAACACCCGCGACGGGCCAACATGAAGAATAAAAGGTATTTCCCCCGCTCCCATTTCAGGCGAGGATTGCCCCCCATTCCCCAGTAACTCGTTTGGATGTGGCGCTCCGTAAAGCTTGCGATACTCCGGTTTCAAGTTGCGATTAGCTGCGTATCTACTTCTTTGTTGCAAACGTTGTGTGACTATGCCCGTGGTCAACGCTCTAATATTGGCGTTTAGCTCCCATAACGGACATTCTGCTACTACCCCCCAATCTTTTAAATTTAAATGCCAAGCAACTTTGGTCAGTCCCCCCAAGTAAACCGTTAACAGTCCTTTCTTGATCCGGTACTTGGGACGAAATGCCCCCACAGCAACGCCTGCTGCTAGCCATCTATAAATAGTCGCTTGGCTGACATTTAAGATTTGACACAATGCCACCAGGGGAATGTCTTTAATCCGACCACTGTTATCATCAAAACCGCGCAACAAGTA
>LXQE01000035.1 GCA_003326195.1 Nostoc punctiforme NIES-2108 | reverse complement strand
TGAAAAGGTGATTGCCAGAGGTGAAGAGGGTACTATCTATATTGATGATGGCAATGAACTTGAGTTCTTCGAGGTGCTGGAGATGGTCAAGCCGGATTTGGTGTTGACTGGCCCGAGGGTGGGTGCATTGGTGAAGAAGTTGCATTTGCCTTATGTGAATGGTCATGGCTACCACAATGGCCCTTATATGGGTTTTGAAGGTGCGGTGAATATGGCAAGGGATATGTATAATGCCATTTACTCCCCTTTGATGAAGTTGGCTAAGGATGATATCCGTGGTGAGCAAATGAAAACTCTTATCCCTGAAGAAAATAGGAAACTTAAAGAGAGTAAAGTACAACAATCGAAATCTGTTGATATTACATTTACCGAACCGATGCCTACGGCGGTAAACTACGCAGTGCTTGAAAGTTCAAAATTTGATACTCAACCATTGCTAATACCTGATAATCAACCATTACTTCAGAAGAACGAAGTACAACAATCGAAATCTATTGATATTACATCTACCGAACCTATTTCAGCAATTGAAAGTTCAAAATTTGATACTCAACCACTGCTAATACCTGATAATCAACCCTTACCTCAATGGCAGCCAATTGGCAAATTATCTGCATTTTTGAAGCAATTACCTAAGTACTTAAGTAGCTTTTCCACTGAATACCAGATGCCAATTATTTGTTTTGCTACAATTATTACAGCGACTATTGCAGTTAAAATAATTCTAGCTGTATTAGATGTAATAAATGAAATTCCTCAGTTAAATCTAGTTTTTGAGTTGACTGGAATTGGTTACTTAATCTGGTTTGTTTTCCGATATCTATTCAAAGCTTCTACTCGACAAGAATTAGCTGCACAAATTAGTTTTATCCAAAAAGAAATTGTCGAGGGACAAGATTCATAAGCTGTTATGCTTCCACATTTGCTTTCTTTTATAGTGAAAGAAGGCACAAGGCAAACAAACACATCTCCGCGCTATGCAAGAAGTTGCTCGGATTTTGAGATCAAATAGCTATGTTGCATAAGGGTAGCCCGTCGTAGAGATTGCGATCGCTTCTCTACGAACGCGAATAGCGTATCGGAGACAGAGGTTGCGTCAACAAGACGCTCTGCATAGCTGGCTTTTGAGCAGGGGTACGCTTGCCGTAGGCATCGTAAAAGCACCACAGTCGTAGTTACTCGTGAAGTCTTGTCATGTGTGTAAGTCCTGCAAAATAAAAAACTTTTTACTTAAAGTTTTGATAAAGTCAGCGTTTAATTACGTAGTTGAATTGATTTTTTCCAACCAAGTTGGTATGATAGCTTCAATCAAAAACACAAATTCGTATAAAAAAATATGCCATAAATACTGTTGAATAATTCATAAAGTTTAAATGCTCAGATCAAGGACTATTTAAGCATTAGTAGTGAGGGATTCGAGACATTTGCCAGCAATCCTATCTATTGATCGTGATCGCCATACATCGAATGTCACTCACAATCGAGAATCTGCTTGATAAGTTTCTCGCTCTCAACATTTTTGAAACAAGCTATTAGTAAATCCAAGTAGATAATTTATGTTAAAAACAAAGTTTTTTCAAAAACCATTAATGGTGATTCTGGGGTTAGCATTAGCTACTGTTTCTACCGCTCAACCCTCCAAAGCTGCTACCTTTACTTATCAGGGAGATACAACAAATGAACCAATTTGGCGGCGTGTAGCACCAGGGAATCCTCCCACTCTTATCAGTGGTGAAAAAGATGGGAATTTGGGAATGAGTGTACCTTACAGTGTATTTGATTTTACGATAGATAAATCAGGTTTATATAATATAAGTGGTGAATCTGAACCTACGCCACCTGCAAATAGAAAATGGGATATTTTCTTAGCTTTATATCAGGACAGTTTCAATCCTACTGAACAATTAACCAATGTTCTTATAGCAAATACCACTACTAATGGTAGTACTGTTACTTTCAACCAAGAACTCCTTACAGGACAGAAATACTTTTTAGTTACGACCGGTCGCCGAGTGAATGATTTTGGCCAGTTTAGCAACACAATCAGTGGTTCGGGTCAAATTACACCAATTCCTGAACCAGATTCAATACCTGCCATGTTAGTCACGGGTGGTATAAATTTACTACTGTATAAGCGAAAAGTAGGTTTAAAAATATCGCATTTCTAAATCGTTTGTAAGCATATCTGCAACTTGTGAATAAGTCGGGGATGTGCTTACAAAGTAGGTATGACTGCTATAGTTGCACTCATATAATCAGAATAATCTGTAAGAAAGCTAACTGCCTTTTATATTCTTAGTTAACTACTTGTTTCCAGAAAATAGAGGCGATCGCCTTTTCTGTAGGGATTGTATTTTTACTATCTAGGATTTACGCATGAACTACGGAATAACGTAGACGCTTCGGCTTGCCGTAGGCTACCGCAGAGGCACAGAAAAGCCAGTGCGTTGGGCGGGTTCCCCGACTTGAAGCAACTGGCGCGGCACGGAGAAATCAGAGTTTGAGAGATATTTTACGTAAGTCCTACTATCAACTAAGCACCTGCATCGAGATTGTGAAAAAAAGCAATCCTGAGAGCCAATCGGCACTGTAGTGCAGTCGAGGCTACTGGAGTTACCATGTGCCAGGAATTATCTGAGCGCACAATCACGGCCGAAAACTGGTTCAGTGGTGCAATATCTTGGAAGACAGATTCTGGTTTTTCGTCAAGGAGAATTCGCAAACAACCACCCCAATCCATAGGCCATTGTTCATTGAAAAATAGCAAATGAGTCAAAGCTTTTGATGGTTCATCAGTATGAGGGCGATGACAGTTACCTAGATTATATCGACGAAACCCAATCACCATTGCACAGTATTTCAATTCCACCCCAGACATCTGTGTTAAGGCTTGGCGGTAAGCAGGTGTCCACAGTTCTTCTATCATTTGTCGCCAAGGACTGCTGAGATTACCAAGATTAGAAGATAATCTACCTTGTACAATGCGATCGCGCCAACGATCTGACAACTCAGGGTTGGCGCAATGGCAAAATTTGTACATCAAAGCAATATCCTCATTACTAGCAAGCATCTCACTCCAAAGATACTCATATCCTTCTCCTATTGATAAGCGAAACTGCTCTTGGGGAAAGCTGGCAGCAAGTTCCAAGCTAGCTGCTTTGGGCAACAAATTCTCTATCACAGCATAACTGTATGGAACTGATTGCATTGTTGTACGATCAATGGCATCTAAATTTAGCATTCTCAATTTTCTTTGGATTATGTTTGTAATTTACCTTGCAGGGCTACAAAAAGGGCTATGAGGCTTATTTTATCTGCATCCTAGCCCTTTTTGTAGCCCCGCAAGGTTATTTTGTTACCAACTATTGGGGACAATAGTAGTAATTATTACAATTCCTATAACTGAATGAGATTAGGTTTAGTGGGAATCTTGATTTAGCTATTTATTTGTCAGCCGATCATAAAACTAAAATGAGTGTTTTCTTCTCAGATGAGGCGATCGCTAAGTTAATTCAGGAAGATGTTCCTTACCTAGATTTGACAACCTACGGACTTGGCATTGGCAAGCAACCTGGTGAAACAGTTTTCCAATTTACAGGGGAGTCTCACTTATAAAGAGTTTATTAACTTGATAGTTACCTATTTATAGGGCAAATAACGATATGTTAGTTTCTATACAATATTAAGCTGAACTATTTTAAAAAGAAATAAAAATTAATTTTGTCTGTGTTTGATTACTATATTAGTTGGTATTTTACTCAATAAGTTGGTATTATCTTCGTTAGATTACACAGATACACTTATCCATTTGGAAAAACGAAAATCTAACAAGAGGTCTGCGACTACCTTTGGCGTCAGGATTCATTAGTTTTTAATAACTCATATTAAAAACTAGCTATTTAGTAGCGTCTGGTAAGGAGTTGAAAGTCTAACGATAGAACCGTTTTTATTTTCGTCTAACAGAATCTATTGTCAAATTGCTCAATTTTGACGATAACGATACTAATTTTTGTTGAGCAAACAGCTTTGAGCAAAACTATCTAATTGTCTCAATATTCAATAGTAAATGGAACAGAATTTTATGCGTTTTACCCAAAAGATACCCATTGCGTCTTTAATACTATCGGTACTGGTTATATGGCAGCCTACTTTAGCTGACTCAAGAAGTGGTCTTCCCTCGCAAAAAGAAGAAAAAACACCTTCTGTCTGGGATAAAAATAAGTGTCTTGGAGGTGATTCGCAAAGTTTTCGCT
Source organism: Nostoc punctiforme NIES-2108 (assembly GCA_003326195.1). Taxonomy (GTDB): domain Bacteria; phylum Cyanobacteriota; class Cyanobacteriia; order Cyanobacteriales; family Nostocaceae; genus Nostoc; species Nostoc punctiforme_A. The sequence continues at coordinate 2,975 of LXQE01000035.1, read as the reverse complement.
TGGGTGGAGAACTCAATAATCCAGCCACTTATAATTTGCAAAAACTGCGAAATTTACAAGATGCTTTAAAAAAACAAAATCCAGCATTAGTTACTGAAATCACTGTGAGCTTTCAAACCGGCTCAGGGCCACAAACAGAAACATACTATGGAGTCCCCCTATGGGAATTGATTAATAATCCGAAAGCCGGAGGTGGTCTAAAACCTGGGAATTCTGGGGTGAATAGTAAAAACTCTTTTCTGAGGCAATATGTTCTAGTTGACGCCACAGATTGCTATGGTGCAGTCGTAGCTATTGGTGAAATTCAACCTAACTTTGAAGGGAAAACAGTGCTAGTTGCATTTGCAAAAAAAGGTAGTGATGGTAAAACCGTGCCTTTAACAGACGAAGGATTTGCTCGTTTAGTAGTTCCAGGTGACAAAGCTGGAGGTCGTTACGTTAGTAATGTGAGAAATATCGTCATATTATCTGCTCCTCCTTCTCCTTTGAAACCAAAATATTTCTGATATAGAGACTAAGTTTGTCAGTCTCAATAATATCAGCAATAACTTCTGGAGACATTTGTAAATCTCTTGAGTATGACTGGCGTCAAACTTGTTTTACACCCAACATGTCTTCAATAATTAACAAAGCCCAATACGGTTTAGATAGGCTGTTGTGGCAGGGGAGGAAAAAGAGTTATTGAGCAATAATTCTTTCTCAAGAACTGCTCAATAACTGCTTGCCTCAACTGATAACTTTCTTAACCGAGGATTGTAAGTAACAAAGTCAACATTTGTCTATATAAAGTAATTTACATTTATCCAACTAAGTTGGTAATATTAGTTTTGAGGATAAAATACCCAAAAACTTAAAGATTCTAGGAACAGATGAAAAAATATTTTTTGACAGGTTCTTTGGCAGCTTGTGCCTTTAGTGTTCTGATACCAAATCAAGCTTTTGCAGCTAATCTCAACTTATATGGAGCAGGTAGTTTAAGAAATGCACTAACGGAAGTAAGCCAAGACTTCACCCAAGAAACAGGAATAGGAACGAATACAGTATTTGGGCCATCAGGGATTAGAGAGCAAGCAATAGAAACAGAACTCCAACTGGGACAGCCTACTGCTGATGTCTTTGCTAGTGCAGATATTGGAAATCCCCAAAAACTCTACATTAAGGGGTTGAGCAGTCAGCCAGTGGAATTTACTCGAAACCAGGTTGTAGCGGTGTTTTCCTCAAAGTATTCTCAGGCAAAAATTACACCAAATCAGGTGTTAGATTACTTACTAAATCCCAACATCAAGTTGGGAATTGCAACACCTATATTAGATCCTCTTGGAGACTACACTCAACAGATATTTACTCAAGCTAATTCAAAAAACCCTGGTAATTTTGATACCCTCAATAGTAAAGCCTTGCAATTAACAGGTGGAAGGAATTCCCCAATAATCCCATCAGGGCAGGACAGCTTAGTATATTTTCTTGACAAAACTCAGCAAGCAGATGTTTTCTTAAGTTACTATACTGGCGCGATCGCATCGCAAAAAATTGATCCGAGCCTGCAAGTAGTTGGGCTACCAGATTATTTGTCTGTTGCAGCACCATTCGGTTTAACAGTTATCAAAAATGCTGACCCGAATGCACAGAAACTAGCAGATTATATTTTGTCAGAGAAAGGACAGCAAATTTTGCATAAGTATGGCTTTACTAGCCCCACCAAATCAGTACCCGAACCCAACTATGTTTGGGGACTATTACTAGCTGCGACTATGGGGTTAGCACTCAATAAAAAATTGGCAGAGCCAAAGCAAAAGATACAAGTTTAAAATCTTGGATAAACTGAATCAAAATTGCAGCGCTCGGAAAATGATTGTTGGCAGCGGCAATCATTTGTATAATCCTTACTACGAGTGAATCATTCTAGAAAAATGAATGACGATTAGCTTATGTACCAATAATTATCAGAATGTACCAAAATAATTAAGTAGACACATTACTAAAAACAGTTTTGAATGAATGTTTTGCCAAGCTTTAACTGTCCATTTTACTATTCTCCTATCAACTTTTTCAGCATTTTCTAATACCAGTCTGATATCTAAGTTCTTCTGTAAGGCTGAAGATATCTCACTAAATGAGGATAATCCAACAATCTGATTGTTGTTAGTATTACTCAGTTCAGAATTATCTTATAACTAGGGAGGATCAAAATATGGAAGTTAGCGCTCGTAATTCCTTAAAAGGAACTATTAAAGAAATTCACCCAGGAGCAGTCAACTCTGAGGTCATATTAGAAATTGTGCCTGGAGTGGAGGTAACTGCAATTATTACCAAGGAGTCGGTAGAGCATCTCCAACTTCAAGAGGGAAAACAAGCGATCGCTGTGATTAAAGCGTCAGATGTCATAATTGCTACAGAATAGCTCGAAATGAGTAGATAAGTTGTGGCGATCCGCTTATAGAGCGATCGCTACACTCATACAACTATTTACGAATTTTTCGAGCAAGAACGGCTACCACACACCAGACAAGAAGGATCGCGATAAGAATGTCGTTTGGCAAATTCCATTCGCATTAAGTCAATTGTCAGCAGTTGTGATAATAGGGGTTGACTAAACTTAGTAATCAGCTTTATCACCTCTAATGCACTAAGGCAAGCTAGTGTCCCAGAAACAGCACCGAGAACCGCGAACCCACGCTGATCCCAATCCGGCTTTTCTGGAAACAAGCATGATAGACAAGGAGTGACACCAGGAATAATGGTCGTCAGGTAAGCTTCCATTCCGTCCATTGCAGCTTCCACCATTGGTTTTTGCCAGCGCACGCAAGCCTCATTGAGCAAGTTCCTCTCTGTGAAATTGTGGGCGCAATCAACAGCTATATCAGCAGATTGCACTAAAGAGTCTACATTCTCTTTTGTAACGTAATCATGAACTGCTTCCACCCGAATATCAGGTTTGTAACGTAATCATGAACTGCTTCCACCCGAATATCAGG
>LXQE01000034.1 GCA_003326195.1 Nostoc punctiforme NIES-2108 | reverse complement strand
GTGCTTTGCTTCTTCTGCCTCACATTTAGCTATCTCTGCCTTAAATTTAGCCAACTGTAGCAAACGCTGATACTCAGCTAATTGATTGTGCTTTTCAGCCTGCTCTCGGTCAAACTCGCGCTCACCTTCACTCTTATCCTTGATGCGAGTAATTTGGTCGTTGCGAGTTACCCGATCCTTTATGTACTCAGTTTCAACAGCGATCTTGTGTGTAGTGATTTCGCGCTGTTGTTCGTTAAGTTGAATTTCTTGATTTAAATCAGTTTTCAACTGCTCAAAATACGCTACAAACTCTTTTTTGTAGCGTTGCAATCGCTTTGAGGTCAGCAGTGTGCTACTGGACAATAAAATTAAACTTGCCATTGCCCAATTCTTAGCAATAGGATTTGTAGCCGGAATTGTCCGCAGCCGCGTTGCTTTGTCAGACAGAATAAAAGTTCCTTGCGGTTGAAAACGCGGATTAGTGGGTACGTAGTTTTCTTGTCTCCAATATCCTTCTGGGATAATATACTGCTTGTCTTGAGTGCAATACTTAACAGCGCGATTATTATTTTTTTTGGGCTTAAAGCAGAATTCAATCACATCATATTTAGTGCCAGACATTGAATAGACTGACAATCCTAAGCCCGTCAAAGACAGAGCGATCGCCAGCCCAATGCTGAATTGATTCTGTTGTTTGAACAACTTCAACCAATCCATCAATATCTCCTAATCATCTTCCAAAGAACTGGTAATAAGGCCAAACCTAAAGATGCTCCCATCACAATCTGCAATTGCAAGTTGATAGTCAGTCCATCGGTAGGCTGTACTTTGATTTCGTAGTTTTTTACTTCAACTTCAAAAGCTTGAATTGATTCATTGGCATATTGCATAAGCTGTCTGTATTCCTTAGTGGTATTCCATGAAATACCAGCAGAAGCTATTAACTTACTACAGCCAAATACTACTCGTGAAATATCTCGTACTTTGTACTCGTTTGAAAGGTCAATTCCAGCTTCTCCGATGTCAATCATGGCGGGAATGGAGCCAAGAGAAAATCCCAACAATCCCGCGCTCATTGCTCCTAAGCCCAAATCAATGGCTAGGAGACATAGAGTTATGTTGGCAGAATTCGCAGTCAATGTAAGTAAAAAATTACGAATTAGTGTAAACGTCGCACAAGCAGATAAATAATCTTTCTCTAGACGATCTAAATAATCTTGATATTCACGAGGCAGTTGACTTGCTTGGGAGTCCTCCTGCTGGTCTATAACGTCCGTTTCAAGTAACATTGGTTTATCAAGAAAAAATTTTTACTACCCACTGCAATCTGACGTGATTGCAGTGGGTTTTATTAAATACCTAAAGCGTTTCGTAGTCGCCGGATTATCCCCATTGGGCTTTTTACCTCTGCTTGATAATCGCGTTTGTGAATTAGAGATAAATCAGCGTTGTCTCCATGCTCTAAAAGATGTTCAGCCACTTTAAGTTCATAGTTTTGGTTTTCCTGCAACTGCTTTAGCTGGATACGCGAACCTTGTTCAAGCAGGCGAACTCGTCCTTCAACATCTTGGATTACCATGTCAGCAAACAGCTTGGCTCTGTTGTAGTCAATTGCCCAGCTATGCCTTCCTTTTTCCATCTCAAGTGAGGCTTTGAACTGTTCCCGCAGTTCATCCATATCATCCAAGTATTTGATGTTGGCAAAGCTAGCTTGACGCTGGGCTTTTTGAATATCCACCTCGGCTTTGCTGCCACTGGCAACAAATTCACCCAAGAATTTATTCCAGTCGCTCTCATTCTTAATTTTCGTTTTTACCGTTTCCGTAATTGCAGGCATGAGGGCGGCAGCCATTTTCCCCTCTTGATACATCGACCCCAGTTTTTGAAGCGTGGCTTGATCGCCTGTCAATGCCTTCTGTAATTCCGCCACAGATACACCAGCAACCCTTTGTGCTGCCTTACCTGCCTTGGTTCTGGTATTGATACGGGTTTTGATGTGTTTCATAGAAAATTCCTTGAGTTACAAACAACACAAGTGGAGTCAGCAACAACAGCAATAGCAAATTGAATTTATGCTGTTGACGATACTCTGCGAAAGTGTCCACCGGGGAGTATCCCCGTGGCGCATTTCGCGCTACTTGCTCAACTAGGGACTTTGAAGAGGTTGAGAATTTTTGCTTCTGTGGTGCGAAATTTGTCTCTAGCTTCTTCTATGCGACCAGAGAAAGCTGTAGCCTTGCTATTGAAGTGTTGGTTGGCTTCTTGTAGGCGCGTGACTAGATACTGTTCCACCTCTTGCATCATTTCATCAGTCTGTTGCAAATCTTGGTCAACTTGGTAATCAACCCAGGCGACGATCGCGGATTTGATGCGATCCTTGAGCGAGGCGCGATCGCTTAATACCCAGTCCATTTTTTGGCTAATCGACTGAACTTCTTCAACCGATAAACTCACTTCTAAAGTGGAAGCAACTTGTTGAATTAAAGTTTGTTTTTGGGTATGACTCAATTCATCATTTGTACTTGCTGGAACTATTTCACTTGAGCCTGACAGTTCATCAACAATCTTAGATATCAAATTCTCTGTAGGTTCAACGTCGGCGTAGTTGCTGACAATAATATGCTTTCTGATTTGGTCAAGAGTAAATCTTTTACCCCGGTTTTTTAGTCGAGTTTGAATTACTTTAATTTTATTTTGGTTCATGGTTATGCAAATAATTTGTACAAAACTTCTCCTAACTCAGCAATAGAATAAGTACCGTCGTTTCGATAACTTATGTCCATGCTTCTAAACGCTCGATAAAACTTATGTTTCGATAAAGACGGACACTTTTTGTAGATGTAATCCTTGATAACCGCGCCCTTAACAGAGCCATTTAGATCGGTGGCTGACTCTACCACCAAATTCAATACATGAGATGCGATCGCCTTCCTTGGTGCGACCCTTTTACACTTAGCGACAAACCGCAAATTATCAATGGTGAGCGGCAACCGAGCATTCACTAACTGATTTTTTAGCTCTTGCCATTGGTAAGCACGGACTGACTTCCCTAAGCAAGTTTCATAAATTATTCTTGTTCTCTCCTTCTGTAGGGGCATATTCTCTCCTTTTTAAAAACTCAGTTGCAACTGACATTTAGTGCAACTTCTTATGCTGTAAGCGCTGTGAACAATTACAAGAGATTTAGTCAACACTTAATGCAAGAAAAGTTGCAGTGCGCTGTCAAATACACTTTTTAGCATCCGTGTGGTGCAACGAAGAAATGAAATAATTAATGGTGCGGGTGCTTTGCACGTTATGCAGGCAGATAGTGCAACGACGGATTTAGAACAGATAATGCAAAGCTAAATTGTAAAATCTGAACAATATTGAGGTAATTCAGGATGAACTGCACAAGGTAAATAATTATTAGCAGAGTAATAGATACACCCATTGCAGTGATGTTTTGTTTCTAGTTCAGCAATCATTTGTTCTACTTTTGCTTCTGCTAACTTGTCTGACACTGCTTGAGAAATTGCCGCCACGCTGATTGTGCATAAACCGATAATTCCAGCATTACCTCCATAAACCACCATCTTTTCAATAGTTAACTCATGAGGTTTTAAGGCATCAGCAAGCCGTGTAACTACTTTGCCTGATAGCCCTAGTATTAAAATCCCAGCGCCTATTGTAGTTACGGTTAATCCCAATCCTCCTAGTGCGGTGGGAATAAGGTTAGATAACTTTTCACGCATACTTTTTACGCCTTGTGCGTTTAGGTTTCGACGGCAGTACAAACCAAATAACTGCCCAAAATATTAAAAGTGATCGCAACAAGAAATTAACCCAAGGGCGTAACGGAGTTTTCCAAAATATCCACCAATGAATAATCCAGTGTGCAAACTTAGACAATGGAACCGTGTCACGTAATGGCATTTCTTTTTGGAAATTACGATAAGTCAAATGATGCACGTTCAGACTCTTTGCCCACGGGAATACGACACAGTGATATTTTGTCAATGCGTGGCATTTCTTACACTTTTCACGCCATTCATCTGAATTGATGTAGACATAATACTGAGGCGATGCCTTCGGCAACCCCTTCGGGGAACGGCTCATGCTTTTGCCACCTCAGCTAGCGATTGAGTTAGTACTTTGGCTGCTTGCAATAACTTGTCCGGCTCCTCTGCGCTTGATGCAGCCGTCAACAACAGATCGCTAGCCTCGTGTATTGTTTCAATGAGTTTGTTGATAATTGCTTTCTGGTTTTTAATCTTGGCGATTAATTCGCTTTGGTTATAGACAGGATTGTTGTTGAACTGGGTTTCTAAGTCTTTGAGCGTGTCCATATTTCAAGAATTAAATAAATTCAGTTGTCCAAGGTATTCGCGTTTCAGCATTTTCTTGTGTGCCATTGCTTTCAAATCCATCCGACAGTGACACACGGAACATAATGCTTTTAGATTGCAGCGCGTACAATCCTCTGGAATATGGTTCAAGTGAGCGGTCGTCAGTACAAATCGAGTAGGTTTAGCATTAATTTCGTGCAGTAAGTCACAGGAGTCTGTGCAATGAACTTTTGGCACAACTCGGTCAATGAACTCACTCAGAGTTTCCCCAACTTTCCTGCACTCCCGCCCACACTCTTCGCATTTCCAGTTGGCTTCGGTTTTGACTTGTAGGGCTATCTCCTGCCAACGGGAGGGATAGCGATCGCGCTGCATCGGCATTTAGTCATCCTGCTTTGTTCTTTTGTGTAAATTTGCAAATGCGGGTGATTCGTGTTCTCTCTCAAGAATTTGCCTAAGTAGCGTGGCCATCGGGATCTTTTTCCACTCAGCCACAGCTTGAAATTCTTCGTAAGCCTTCTCCGAAAGGGTGATGGTCATCTGAAATCTATCTTTGTCTTTGTCTGCCATTGGCTGTAAACCGTGTAATTCCATCACATTATCCATGCATTTGCATCTCCATGCACTCAATAGCTTAAGAATTTTCTAAAACAAAGCATAACACATTCATCACAATTGCGTGGTAATTGTGATGGATATGAGAAGACAGTATGATAAAACAATGGCAGCAATGATTAAACCAAAATTCCAAGTAGGCGATCGCCTTTGCTAACGCCAGCGATCATAAAAAGTGACCTTTCAGGCAAAAGCCCTCCTGAATAACTTTTCAGGAGGGTTTGCTGATAAGAGAACTGCTGACTTCGGGGGTATTCAAGGGAAGCAAAGCCACATACATCTGAGCGATCGCAGATGGTGAGTTAAAAGTTGTTTGGGGCTTCTTCATCACCCCAAACAACCGTAAAACAACGAACTGCCATGAAAGGAGCGATCTCCCTTATTCAAGAAGGACTAGCAAAATTAATCAAAATTATCTAACCTATAGCGAAGTTGATTGAATTTTCTCAACATCAGCTTGGAGTTTTCCTAGTTCCGAGCGCATATTAGCGATCGCCAGTACAATCTCACCCTGCTTGGTAATCACAGCTAGCGCCGCCCCATGCTCTGCTAGCTTGTCTTTGTTTTCAAATATTTGGTCATACAATCTGCCAATATCCCCTTTATTAAAATTGCTTTGCTCTTTCAAGGAAGTTAACTGCTGGTGAATCAAGTTTAGTTGTTGATCGTGTACTGAATCGCGCCGATCGCTATCCGCCTCAACTTTGCCGATCGCTTCTTCCAATCCTTTACTGACACTAGCGATCGCCCCTTCAATCTTGCTTTCCCTAGAATCTTGAACCTGCCAAGCTGCGATCGCTAAAGCAGCAATTCCAATATAATTTCCAGTATCGCTGGGTTTAAACGAGAATGGCATCCCATGAAAAAATAGAATGACAATTAACCCAGCAATCAATATTAATAAAAATTTATTCTTGAATATTAGTTGAAAAAGTCCCATCTTCTTTAATATCTGTTATTTCATTTAAAAAGATAGCTTTAGGATATTGGCGCGGGCCAAAAGTAATCGTGTCTTGATGCTTTAAATCAGCTTGACTTACTCTAGTTCCGTTAATCCAAACCCCGTTGGTGCTTTTGCTTTCTGGAATCATCAGCAACCCATCTATTACGAGGTAATAGGGGGTCTTTTTGCCCCTATTTGGCGGCATCAATACAAAGGTACAATGTTGGCGAGAAACAAATCTATCAATGACCAAAATGTCGCAGCTAGAGTGTTTTCCCAGGACGTAAATAGATAAATTTAAATCGTAGGTGATAGGAGGGAGATCGTTATCTAAATAAATTAATAGCTGATAACGCATAACAAGAAATTAACATTACCTGTTCATGGTAACGATACTGTTATTTTTTTGGCGGGTCTTGGATTGAATCAATATTGACATTGCCCCTGACATTTGTAGAATCACTGCTACCACCCCTTGCTAATCCTCCGGCTGCTGCGATCGCTCCTACTCCTGCATTTATTACCAATGCTTGATTTGCTGAGTTTATCCCAGGCGCGATCGCCGCAACAATAATAATAAAAAGACCAGTCAACGCCAGAAAACCGGGGGTGCTGGCCTGAATAATCTCAGGGTTCCATCGAGCGGAGTCGAGATGTTTCACAGCTTGTCACCAGAGATAATGGTCGTCAAGAAAACATAGTTATCGTTGGCTTGATAACGCAGGTCAGATTTCACGACTTTCATAAATTCCAAATGCCCAACAGTCTGCTGCCCAACCAAGCACCCAGCACTAGCACCATCTACGTGAGCCATATCATAACCCCAGTGCTGGTTAACGGCGTAGTCACTCCCCTGTACAACGCGATCGCCTGTTCGCATTCCGTCTTTATTTTTATCCCTATACCCGACAATTTCCCCACACTGCACCAAAGCTTCATGGGTTTTGTGCCACCCTACTCGCCAAGCTTTGTATTGCCCAAAGGCGATTCTGAAAGCGCCATCAGGGTTAAGAGGAGCATTGGTGTATTTTAATCCGGGTTCGGTGGTGGCTACCCATTTGTGGGCGATCGCGGGGATATTTTTATTTACTACAAGGATTAATCTTAAATCGTTCCACTCGTTCATGGCATCGGCGTTGGGCGTGCCATCAGGATCGCACCCCTCTGCATACACAATATTAGGGTGATTCTCGTCAATCCAATAGTCTTGAGAAAGCATATACTTGGCGATCTTGCTTGCAAAATCACCTTTACTCAAATCGAGTTGTGGCTGTGGAAGAGATTTTAGTTGCAGGAGTTCGTCTGTTACTTCAATGCTTTTTGTGATGTGCAAGAGTTCGGCGATCGCGGCTGTGGAAGAGATTTTAGTTGCAGGAGTTCGTCTGTTACTTCAATGCTTTTTGTGATGTGCAAGAGTTCGGCGATCGC
>LXQE01000033.1 GCA_003326195.1 Nostoc punctiforme NIES-2108 | reverse complement strand
GATGATTTAAATTGTCATAAATTTCGTTGTAGAGGCGATTGCATAACTCTAGGGGGAGCAATCGCCTTTTCTCACTTCTAGAACTAGGGATTTATTACACTCTGCATTGGCATCTGTAGCAGGTAGGAAAATTTCCTTCTGACAGTTACCTACTTCAAGCAAGAGGTTACTTGCTGCACTTTGTGCCATGATTGGTATTTCTTAAGCGATTACATTTTGGAGGCGATTGCTTTTGTCTTGGGAAGCAATCACCCTTTTTCCTTCAGCAACTTACGCCGCTACTGCCGCTCGGACTCCCAACAACGCAATCACATCTTTGGCACTGCCAGCAACCCGATTTACCCCGTACTGTCTGGGTCTTGCGTACCAGCCTTGTTGATCGCACCCGACGAAGCCAACAAAATGCCCGTCTTGGTAGAGTTTGGTGCTAAATCCTAACCAGTCAATTTCGCCGTGATACAGACCAAAAATAGCGCAGGCTTTTTCTAGTTCATCGCTTAATCGTTCGTTCCGTTCCCGTGGTGTTTCTGGTAGCGTTGCTTTGACTTCTGCAACTCTTGTAGCGAACCAGTTGCGGTCAAATGGTAGCCGTCCGCTAGCGACTAACTGCACCCATACTGTAATCCCGCATTCTATCCAGATAGTGCGGATTGATTCTGGTTGAACTTCGATAATCTCACCAATGATGCGACGGTCACGAGATGTCAGAGGATCTTGGGTGGGGGCTACAGCTTCGGCTTGGGATTCGAGGTGGCTGTATAGTTCTGCTTGGGCTAAAGCTTGTTCATCTCTGCGAGGGGCATCGGCAACTAGTGTTTGATTTAGCTTGAAGCTTGAAGGTGCTTGCTGTATATAGGTTGAATGCGTCATAATTATATTCTTGACTCATGCTCTGGGTTAGGTTTTCACAAAGGGCGATCGCTTCGTTGTCCAGACTGCGGCGGTCGTCTTTTGTTTAGGCTTATAAATATAGTATAGTGTTTGTTATCCCATTTGTCAACATATTGGGATAACAAGATATAAATACCTGGGAGTACACTTGTTAATACAAGGGTTTCGCTGATAGCGTTGATCAAGAAAAGAGGAAAGTACTATGACTGAATCAAGGCTAAATATCAGGATTTCACCAGAAAAGAAAGATGCTTTTTACCAAAAGGTCAAGGAAGAAGGTAAGAACGCTACCGATGTCCTGCTTGATTTAATTGAGCAATACCTGGGTAACAAAGCTGAGTCTGGCGATATTGTGGAGCTAAAGCACAGAGTCGCAAAATTAGAAGAGTTAGTATTGGGGGAAACTGCCGCCTGAGAGAAGAGAACGAATCTCTCAGGCAATTACTAGAAAAACTAAAAGAAATGCTCAAGGAAAAACCCGCCAACCAATAGGCGGGTTTACTGCTTTAAAGGTGTTGCATCTTTTGTGATGATACTGTGCTACCATTTGGGATAACAAGCATATTCTGTAAAAGTGTCACATCCCACATGGAAGTGGCGCATCTGTACCATCTGTGAGAACAGTTGGCTACAGGCAGTAAACAGGGGGTATAGCTAGTTCCTCTACACCTCAAAATATGTTTTGTGTCTTTCAAAATTTGGAGAAAACTAAACCCCTTGAGTTAGTGCCTCAAAAACATTGCTCTTTGGTCAGTCTCACAAATTGCACAGTTCATGATCAATAAAACAATATCAAATCGCCCTGTAGCATCTACAGTGGCTAATTTCGTTCGCCCATATAAGCAGTTTTTTACGGGTGTATGCAGCACATATAGGTAAAACCATGCTGACACTAAACCGTTCCGAGACAACATCAGCACTCGATTACAGCAAGCTCAACACCAGCATCCAGGAAACCTTCACTGCCATCGATAGGTTCGAGTGGCAAGCGGTAGATGAAATTCTCCAGATGAGGGAACAACAGCTTTATCTACAAGCTGGCTATAAAAACTTTGAAGAATACTGCCAGCGTGAATTATACGCCTGGGGTGGATACCGGCGAATCAACCAACTGCTAGGAGCTAAAAAGGTCATAGACGCAGTTGGCGAGTTGGGCGGACACATCAAAAATGAGCGTCAGGCTCGTCCGTTACTTCGCTTAGTCAAGGAACCAGAGAAATTAAAACAAGCTATAGCGATCGCTCTCAAAGAAAACCCTGACCCAAGTGTTTCAGACTTTGCGGCTGCTGCAAATATTGTGGTTCCTCAACTTCCACGCAAAAAGCAATCTATTCAGGAACCAATGGTTCCCAAAATTGAAGAACCAGTGGTTCCTCAATTTGCTAAAGTCACGGTTTCACAAGAGTCACACCCAAGGTATGGAGATGAGGGAACCATTGAGGCAGACGCACCGAATCGCTGGCAACAGATTGTCACTTTTGCTGATGGCGAGAGGTTGTTGATCAACAATGCTGATTTAGATGCCCCCAGTGTCCCACTCCCCAGAGAAAGATCATATCCCGCAGAATATACGGAAGCGATCGCTGCTATTGAAGAACGCCATAAACAGGAGTTAGAGCGACTTTCCCAGGAATTGAGAATTGGGCTACAAACAGAGGCTAATGCCAGAGCCGAAGAACAAGCTAAAGAGCAGGTAGAGTCCTTACAAAAACTCTTCAAGCAACAAAAAGAAGAAAACATCCAGTTGCAGCAACGGCTTTCGGAGATGGAGGGGTTACGGAAACTGGAAATTGAAAATCAACAACTCCAGCAGCGTATTCAAGATTTGGAAAACGCGGTTGAGCAGCGCCCTTCTCAACAGTGGGGAAATACCATGACCCAGCAAGCGATCAAAGTTTTGAACAAGCAGGTAAAGCAAGCCCTGGAAAAAACAATTGATTTGCGATCGCTAGCTGTTGAACCACCCAAGGAAAATGCCCAAGAATGTCTGCGGCTGATGGGTATGGCGCTGAAGAATCTAGCCAGTGCCATGAACAACACCCAAGCACTCGAAGCTGCTGCGATAATTCTGGGGAGTGAACCGACACCACAGGCTATCGCATATCGAGCCGAACAACTGGAAATGCTACCCCAAGCGATTAGTGATATTAGACGGGTACTGTCAAAACCTGGGTGTACGTGGCAGGACTATTGGGCAGTAGCGCAAGAGTATGAGGTAATCAAACAGGACTACTGGGCGGAATTAACTACCCAAGAGACAGAATTAATTGCTGCTCTCCAAAACGCATCCTCTCAACCGGACACAATCGGACTCGGCTCTATCGTTGCCCACGCCGATCCATACCGTACTTTGTATGTCGAGAGGGGTGAGGTGGTGCAAGATTTGGGCGAGGAAGTGGTGGTTGCCTGGGATTGCTGGAAGGAGCAATCAAAAAAGACTGACAGGTATTTCCGAGATGAATTGCGATTCTGGCAACCTGAATAGGCTTTTAATGTACTGATAACTTTTTAGACAACCAAATACAAGTACCTTGCCCCGCATCACAGTGGGGGAAATTTCCGTGCGTCAATATAAATAGGAGATTGTAGAATGACTGCAACTATTACTCGTCCCAAGCTCAAAAAGGCTGCTGCTAAAGCACAATCMCCRTATAARMGTCTTCATGTAATTATTCCCATCGAAGATTTGCTCTGGGCATCGCAACAAAAGCCTTCAGTTACGCAACTATGGCAAGAGTGTTGGACGGCTGACCCCTATGGTTCTCGGTGGATGCCTTTGACCTCAGCTTTGGGTTACAGTACTTTTATCTCTGCGAAGAAAATTCTCTCCGAAAGCGGGTTGTTCATCTTCAAGCCGGATAAGTCGATTCAAGACGGCCGAGAAACAGCTAGCTGGATGGTGAAGAATTTACATGGCAGTCGGATGAAGCAATTTTGGGAGAAAGCTAATTCGGAAAATCAACAACTAGATTCTCTAAAACAAGAACCAGATTCTCAAAAACGAGAATTAAATGCTGAGATTTCAGATAAAGATGCTGGCTGTGAAGGAATGGGTGCTTTGAATCAAGCATCTATTTTAGGTCAAAGTCAGCCAGAGCAAGGGTTTCAAAAACCCTCACAAACTGCTCAGGAACAGCTAACGAACTCTTCAAAAGAGTTCGTTAGCTGTGTCTCTGACACGCTAAATGAGATTTTGCCCTGTGAGGAGACGGCTCACGCGCCCTTGGGGGGCGCGTCGCCTCAGACTGTTCAAAGCGTGTCAGAGAAGGAGGAAGAGTTACCTGCGGTAACGGAGTGTACGACGCTGGCGCTTGTGGAAGCTGCACCAAGTCAATCTGCTCCGTTGTTGGCTGAAAACCAGGATTGTGGTGTTGAAGCGATATTTCCTCATGATGGTACTTGTTCCGCCGCACCCGTTGCCCAAAATGAAAAACCTTCAATTTCAGCGATCGCTAATCAAACACAGGAGGAAGTAGAACAAAATAATTCCGCTTTGTTGTCGGGGGAAAATCAAGTCTCTGGTTTTGAGCCGAAAGACTGTCATGAAGGCACTTATTCCGCCGCGCCCGTCTCATTAAATCAAAGTGAGATATTTGAATGGTTGGATAGAGCAAACCTTGGAGAATGCCCCCCATTGTGGGTAATTCAATATTTGCTAGACAGCAAGTATTACGCCAGCATGAGGGCAACAATTAGTAAGTTTGAGAAGCAGTGGAATATATCCGTAGTCAATTATCAGGTGCAAAAATCTAGTAGTTTGCCAACCCAAAATAGCTGGATGGAGGTCAGCGCTTGTGCTCTTGAGCAGAGGAGAGATTTGACATTACACCACTTAAGCCAACTCAACACTTCTTCTAGCTGTTCGTGCCACTTCCGTCTTTAGTGTTGCAGTTTGTAGATGCTGGTTTATCATAGTCTGCTTTTACACTTATACACTCATCCGTATTATCTCGTACTCTTTTTCAAAAATCAAATAGGATTCCTATATTAAGGATATGTCTAATGGAATAAATCTCAATGAAATCAGTAAATTTACTGTAGTTCTTTATGAAATTTTTATAAGTTAATAGCTTAACTCCTCATCAGATTAAAAATCACCTAAAACTAAGTGATTTCCAGGTTAGGACAGACAACGGCTGCAACGAAAAAACCATCAATAGCAGTAATTATGTCAAACACCATGTTAATCACGATCCCTAGCCAGTCAACTCAAGATTTGCATGAGCAAATACCTTCTACTCGCTTAGTTTTCATAGACCCAAAGGTTGAGAACTACCCCAGTTTGGTAACAGGTGTCTTGCCGAATACCTCAGTTGTGATCTTAGATGCTGACCAAGATGGCATTGAGCAAATTAGCCAAGTGCTGGCAACTCATCAGGAAATCAACAGCTTACACATTGTCTCCCACGGAAAGTCTGGTGCAATACAGTTAGGCAATGGCTGGTTAACCCGCTCCCAGTTGCAAAACTATGTCAGTCAATTGGAGTCTTGGAAAAGTAGGCTCACCGGAGATGCCGATATTTTGCTGTATGGGTGTGATGTAGCTAAAGGTGAAGAAGGAATTGCCTTTGTAGAGCAACTGAGTCAGTTAACCGGAGCAAATGTTGCCGCCTCTAATAACTTAACAGGGAATATCGAGGCTGGGGGAAATTGGAACTTAGAAGTCACAACAGGTTTGATTAAATCGTCTTTAGCATTTCCAAAAGCGGTGCTGGACAGATATACCACAGTCTTAGCAGAGTACAAAGTAACTAATACCCAGGACGATAACTCGTTAGAGTCACTACGTAAAGCAATAGAGCAAGCAAACGCGACTATTGAAGCCGATACAATTGTCTTTGATGGAAATCTCTTCACTAACCCCCAAACCATTAAACTCCAATCTGAATTGTTTATCAGTGAGGACTTAACCATCACTGGAACTGGAAAGACTAGTCTCATCATTAGCGGCGATGCTAACGACAACGGCAATAACGATCTTGGAGATACGCGGGTCTTTTTCGTCAGCAAAGGCAATGTCAAGCTGGAAAACCTGACAGTATCGGGCGGTTACGCTCAAGGTGGTAATGGTGGTAATGGTATTTCTGGTGGTGGTGGTGCAGCAGGTTTGGGCGGTGGCTTGCTGATTAACGATGGCTCTGTCACCTTAAAGAATGTCACCTTTGATGGCAACCAAGCAATCGGCGGCATCGGCGGCATCGGCGGCAAAGGCGGCGGCTACGGTGGCGGCGGCGGCGGCAGTGGCGGCAACGGCGGCAACAGCGACGGCAACGGCGGCAGTGGCGGCAGTGGCGGCAACTTCGGTAACAACGGCGTCGGCGGTAGTGGCGGCGTCACAGCCCCCGGCGGCGGCTTCGGCGGCGGCGGTGGCGGCGGCAGCGTCAGCGGCGGCGGTGGCGGCTACGGCGGCGGCGGTGGCGGCGGCAAAGACAGCTACGGCTACGGCGGCGGCGGCGGCGGCGGCAACTTCGGCGGTGGCGGCGGCAACGGCAGTGGCGACATCTTCAGCGGCAACGGCGGCGGCGGCGGCGGCGGCGCTGGACTAGGCGGTGCTGTTTTTATTCGCACAGGCTCCCTGACTCTAGACAATGCCACATTTAGTAATAACACTGCATTAAGTGGTACAGGCGAAAACCCAGGTCAGGGCAAAGGCGGTGCAATCTTTATCCTCAATCAGTTGACTAACTCTAATGGCAACGATCAGGGAATGCCCGCTAGTCTGCCAAAGGTCATATCTCTAACAGCAACCTTCAGCACTAATAATGCCTTAGATGCAGAGAATAGCACCTTTACTAATGGCATTGGCGAGAATCAAGACAATAATGATGTCTTTGGTACAATCAGCGCCCCCCCTAACACTGCACCCAGCTTAACAGGCAATGCCACCTTAGCAGAGATTGCAGAAGACACTGTTAATCCCAATGGCAGTACTATCACCAGCCTCTTTGATGGCAATTTTAGCGATGTTGATCCCGACTCCAGCCTCAGCGGCATAGCAGTAGTGGGTAATACGTCCGATGCCAGCGCTCAAGGCAGATGGCAATACTCCATTGACGGCGACAACTGGAATGACATCGGTACTGTAGCTGATGAGATAGCCTTAGCGTTGTCCGCAAACACTAAGTTACGCTTCCTTCCCGTTGCCAACTATAACGGCACTCCCGACAGCCTCAGCGTCCACGCCTTAGACAATACTTACAGTGGTGGCTTTACAGAAAACAATCCCGTCACTATCGACACTACAGAAAACGGCAACTCTACATCCATCTCGGCAGATACAGCAACGATTAGCACTAGTATCAGCGCTGTTAATGATGCACCCACAGATTTGGAGTTGAGTGCCAACACCGTCAACGATGAAGCCGCAGCCAACACCGTCATCGGCACATTCAACAGCACCGACCCAGATCAAAACGATATTTTCGCATACAGCTTAGTTTCTGGAATTGACGATACTGATAATAATGCCTTCACTATTGATGGCAATACCCTCAAAATCAGTAGATCACAAACTTTTCCCAAAAGGGCGATCGCCAACAAAATAATCAGTAAGCTCAAGTCAGTAAGCTCAAGTGCTATAAGCTACCTAGTATATAGATAAAGCTTATCATTGCTTAAGCCAAGAAGTGAAATAATGAAAGTGTTGTGTATTATTTTGTTAAAATAATTGACTGTTTCAT
>LXQE01000032.1 GCA_003326195.1 Nostoc punctiforme NIES-2108 | reverse complement strand
ACTATATTTTTATCTATATTTGAGTTAACGCTGATATTTGTTTATTGCGATCGCTCTGTTTGTAAGAAAGGCGATCGCCAAAATGGCTTTTCCCAAGTAAAAATGATAATCACGGAGAATTGAGTAGTTGCGCGTCTCGTAACTACCCACTTCTCCCCTCTACGCGATAATCATTACCAAATAAATTCCCTATATATGAAAACAGAAGTATATATTGGACACCTAGTTTGTGAACCATAAAGTGGCAATTATTGCCATTTTATGGTTCAAGTCACAATACCAGCACATTGAACTAGGCGGCTGGTGGTGCAATGGTGTTGACCCGCTCAACAACTACGCACAGATGATGTGGGGCTGTTTCAAACCCGACCATCCCCGACGTGACCGCCAGAAAATCCACAAATTCATCAAGTATGAGCATCCATTCAGAGAAGAGACACGCGCTTTCTTCCTATTAGTCCCGAATCGCATCTGGGTGAAAGTCTCCAATCGTAGCGGCATCCCTATCACCGAAGAAGACCTACAGCATCCTGGCGGCTTCTGGCATTGGGTTTGGAGGCATAATGTACCAGTGACAATTGTAGAAGGTGTCAAGAAAGCGGGGGCATTATTGACTGCGGGTTATGCAGCGATCGCAATTCCTGGTGTTAACGCTGGATACCGCACACCCCATGATGAGTACGGTACTGCCATCGGTAAACCCTTTGTGATTCCCGACTTGAAACATTTTGCAACACAGGGGAGACAGGTTAACATTTGCTTTGACCAGGATAATAAACCCGAAACTGTACAGCGAGTGAGAACAGCTATCAGTCGCATGGGACGGCTGCTGGTAAATGAGGGTTGTTCCCTGCGGGTGATTGATTTACCGTTAGGGGCAGAGAAAGGAGTCGATGATTTTATCTATGCCTTGGGTCAACCGGCATTTGATGCACTCTACAACACTGCCGTTGCTTTAGAGTTGTGGGAAATTAAGCTGTTTACCTTGCTGACTTACCCCCCGTCAATCGCACTCAACCAAAGATTCCTCGGTCAGCTACTTGTTCCAGAGGGTGAAAAGCTGATTATCCTCAAAGCTCCCAAAGGCACTGGTAAAACCGAATGGCTTGCAACGGAGGTGGCCAAAGCCCATGACCAAGAAAGACGGGTATTAATCATCACCCACCGTATTCAACTGGGTGAGGCGCTGTGTAATCGCTTCGGTGTTAACTATGTTACTGAAGTCCGCACGAATGAAACAGGCACATTGTTGGGATACGGGGTGTGTGTTGATTCACTGCATCAGGAAAGTCAGGCGCGATTCAATCCCAATGACTGGGCGAATGATGTAATTATTATTGATGAATGCGACCAAGTATTCTGGCATTTGCTCAACTCTGGTACGGAAGTGCAAAAACGTCGGGTGTCTGTTCTCAAAAACCTCAAATAACTGGTACAGAATGTTTTGGGCAGCAATCAGGGAAAGATTTACCTATCAAGCGCTGATGTATCCGACACAGATGTAAAGTATGTTTTATCACTCGCTGGAGAATATCGAGTTAATCCATTCGTCATCGTCAACAACTATCGGCACATAGCTGGAAACTGTTACAACTATTCTGGGAGTAACCCGAAGAATCTCATCGCTGCATTGGACAAAGCCATTACCAAAGGAGAGCATCATTTACTCTGCTGTTCTGCTCAAAAAGCCAAGTCAAAATGGGGAACCCAAGCATTGGAGGAACGCTTTCGGCGTAAATACCCAGAATTACGAATTCTGCGAATAGACAGCGAATCCGTTGCAGACCCCTCTCATGCGGCTTTCGGTTGTATTGCTCACCTGAACGAAATTCTCACCCAGTACGATTTGGTTATCGCCTCTCCAAGTTTAGAAACTGGGGTATCCATCGACATTCGAGGACATTTTGATGGTGTTTGGGGGATTTTTCAGGGAGTGCAGCCGGTTAACTCTGTGTGTCAGATGTTGGCAAGGGTTAGGGAAACTGTTGACCGTCACATTTGGGTGAGAGAGTGGGGGATGTCGGTTGTGGGCAATGGCTCCACAACGATAGGAGGATTGCTCAGAAGTCAACACGTTGCTACACAAGCGAACATTGCGCTGTTGTCGGCGGCGGATAATGCGGATTTGAGCTACGTTGATCAAAATTTTCAGCCCGAATCTTTGCAGACTTGGGGCAAGCGTGGTTCTGTGATTAACGTCGAGATGCGGCGCTATCGAGAATCTGTGCTTGCGGGTTTGGTCGAGGATGGGTACACCGTTATCAATGCCTCGGATGCTGATGATGATGAAAGTGGGGCTGTTATTGAATCGGTTAAGGCAGCAAGTGAGCAATTGTATGCTGCTGAATGTAAAGCGATCACGCAAGCTGATGAACTCTCTGGGGCTGAACTTAAGAAGCTGCAAGACACAAGGGCGAAAACGAAAACCGAACGACATCAGCAGCGCAAGGCGGAATTGTCTCGTCGCTACGAAATTGAAGTTACGCCTGATTTGGTCGAGAAAGATGACGACGGCTGGTATCCTCAACTGCGGATGCACTATTATTTGACGCTGGGGCGAGAATTTCTGACGAACCGTGATGCGAAACGGGCTAAGGCACAATTAGAAGCTGGGGAAAATTCGGTTTGGAAACCAGATTTTAACAAGGGGCAGTTATTACCTGCTGTATTGTTACTCGAAAATCTGAATCTGTTGCAGTTTCTTACACCAGACATTCAGTTGCGTGGAAGTGACGAGAGGATGGTGGAGTTTAAAGTGCTGGCTGTAACGCATCGGCACGTTATCAAGAATTATCTGAATATTAGTATTTCGGAAAAACACACACCGATAGCGATCGCTCAGAAGTTACTTGCGAAGATTGATTTGAGGTTGAATTACGTTGGTCGATTGGGCAAGCGTGAAAATCGGGAGTGCGTCTATCGGTTTGTTGCCCCTGATGATCAGCGTGATTCAATTTTTAGGCAGTGGTTAAATCGGGATGAACTGTTTCTTAGTGAGTCGGTGTCAGTCACGAACAATATAGAATTACAAACACCAGGTATTGACACGGAATCTCTTGACAATTCCCAAACATTTACCCAGGAAGATCCTGAAGTCCTTGGATGGAAGGGGTTACACCTAAAGCTGTGCCAAGGACTCGGCAGTGTTGGACACTTCTACCAACAGATGGTTTCCCAGCTTGGTGAGGCTGTTGGCGTTGCTGATGGTGAGCCTTACTGGAATGCTTATCTGGGGCAGTGGCAGGTTTGGGTTAAGTTTGCAGACGGGTGTACGTCTGTGGTGTGCGATTGGTTGGTAGTGGTTTAATTGTAGATATATTTGGAAGGAGATTCCACAATTAAATGAGTCGTCAATTCATATCTTCTGGTTCTATCTTCGAGCAAGAAATTGCTTATTCTAGAGCCGTTGTTGATGGAGACTGGGTTTTTGTTTCTGGTACCACGGGTTTTGATTACAGTTCGATGACCATATCTGATGATGTTGTAAAACAAACAGAGCAGTGTTTTAAAAACATTAATGCTGCGCTGACAGAGGCGGGACTGGTAATGCAGGATATAGTGCGAGTTCGTTATATTTTACCGATTCGAGAAGACTTTGAACAAAGCTGGCCAGTAATTCGTAAATATTTAGGAGATATCAGACCAGCAGCAACAATGATTGTTGCAGGACTTTCAGATCCGAGAATGCGGATTGAGATAGAGGTGACAGCAAAAAAAACTAGGGGCTAGATTTGAGGAGCAATTTTGTGACAAATCACATAACTTCTTGGCCACTCGTATTGCTGAGAAAAACACCCTTGTTGCCTTCCCTGCCAACGATTGCTGATGTAAGCTTTACTGGAATGCATACCTTGGGCAGTGGCAGATTTGGGTTAAGTTTGCAGACGAGTGTAGGTCTGTGGTGTGTGATTGGTTGGTGGCGGTGTAGGTCAAAGTAGTTCACTGTTCCCTAAAAACTGTTATTGTGAGTCGGTTATTTTACACTTTCCCAGTTTGGAGCAAATAATCTCTATTGCCAAGCCATTGAAAAAGACAATTTTGTGTTCGTTCTCTTCTGAGTCGCTTAAAGTAACGGGAACAAGTTTGTCTTAACCCAAGATTGAACCGGAATCAAGTTCCCACTGATGTTTGAGCAATTCTTGGTAAGTCGTTTCCCTTATCATCATTTGCTTATAGAGCATCAGCAAAAATTCTTGAGCTTGTTCATGGGACATGTGCTGCACTTGATCAGAGAAAGTTCTAAGGCTAAATTCTTGTTCTAAAGATAATTCAATGGGTTGATTCATCACTTTTATTACCTACTCTTTTATTTGGGTTTGCTTAATATAAGCAAATATTTCTTTATATAAATAAATGTTACGATGCCTTTACAAAAATCGAAGGGGTGTAAACCGTACCGGCGTAGTTAGAAATACCGTCTCTGCTGCTGAAAACCTTGATACAACTCCATTGTGGCAACCCAAGTAAAAACTTAAGTTCTAAAGTTTCTTACTAAGAGGTTTTTAAAAGCATTTTTAGCCTCTGCTTGCGGCTGGCGATCGCTTGAAGGCGGGCGAAACAGCGCCATCGCTCTTGGAGAAGATGGGCAATACAATTATTCCTTTGGGCAAGAGTGGTGAGTGTTGCGGCGTGATGCTGGAGTTTGAGGATATTGACCCAGACAAATTTGCTCAATTGGTGACAGATGCCCCGCAGTGGACTGAATGGATGGCGTGAGAAAGTTGCCATCGCTTACCAAAAGAATTTGCATCGAGCAAAACAGATGCGAGATACTAAAAAATAGCATCCCGCAAACCTTACCATTTGGTGACTTGTAGAGCCGCTAACTCCGATTAACCAACCACAACAAAATTGTTGTTGGTTAGTGACAATCCAGCAGATAGTTGTGCAAATTTTATCTGACTAAATCCAGCCGCACTGCCATCTTGGTCAAAGAATAGTCCACCTGTAATGTCGTTGTAGATAAATCGTTGAGCGATCGTCGTTGCAGATGTTCCGATAGTAAACTGATTAGCTGAAAGCGAACCTTTTGATAACCCGCCAGCAAAATAAAAAGCTGATATTTGAATCAAGTCATTAGTAGCGTTGAAGTCATAAAGATCGTCAACACCTTCATTATAATTATAGAAAACAAAGGTATCAGTCCCATTCCCTCCAATTAGGCTGTCATTACCCTTTCCACCTGTTAGGGTATCATTGCCGTTGCTCCCCACAATCAAGTCATTGTAATCTGTACCGAAAATATTTAGTCTTTCGACATTGTTGTAATTGACTAGATACGTGTCTGCCGTAACCGATCCAGTGTTAGTAGTAGCATTAAAAGTCGAAGTAATCCCTTTTGTAGCATAATAGCAATACATCGACAACAAATCGTTACCATTACCCCCATTTACGGTTTGAGTCGCTAAATCAGAGGGAACACCATCTGAGGATATGATGCCTAAATTGAAGGAATCATTGCCATCACCCCCAGAAAGGAGATTATTACCTTTTGTATTGGTAGCATCCAAGGTATCGTCACCAGCGCCACCGTTGAGGGTGTTATTAACTATGGAAAGAGTAGGTTCGCCGCCAGAGATGTCAAGATAATCATTGCCCTCGCCTCCAGAGAGCAGATTATTGCCTGTTGAACCTCTACCAGATAAGGTATCGTTACCTACACCTCCAAGTAGTGTGTTATTACCTGTAGAACGAGAATCTTCCAAGTAGTCAAAGGAGGAGGAGTAACTGTAATAGCCAGAGATGTTAAGAGAATCATTGCCATCGCCTCCAGAGAGCAAATTATCGCCTGTTGAACCAGTAGCATTCAAGGTATCGTTACCTGCACCTCCAAGTAGTGTGTTATTACCTGTGGAACGAGAATCTTCCAAGTAGTAGCTATATCTCTTCATGTAGCTGCCAGAGATGTCAAGAGAATCATTGCCATCACTCCCAGAGAGCAGATTATCGCCTGTTGAAGCGTTAGCACTCAAGCGATCGTTACCGACACCTGCTTGTAGTGTGTTATTACCTATTGAACCGCTAACATTCAATACATCGTCATCGGCATCTCCGTCAAGGATATTATTGCCTGCACCGCCAATCAAAGAATCATTGCCTGAACCGCCAATCAGAGTATCATTACCTGCACCACCTCTGAGTATGTCATTACCACTCAATCCGTCGATGATGTCATTACCCCCTTGACCATTAATGACATCATTAGAATTGTCAAAACCTGTAATATTGTTATCGAGGTCATTCAGGAAAGTAACAGTCTTCTTATTGAACAGGTTAGTTTGAGTGGAGTTTGCATCAAACACATCAAAACTGTCAGTGACACTAGTTTGTCCATAAAAGAGGATATTGCCAATAGCAGGTTGTGAAGAAGTTGCTGGCAAATTATCCAGATTTTCTAATTTGAAGTTTTGCAGAATGACTTTGCTATTAGCGAGATTTTCAAAAGTGATTTCTAAGTTGTTGCCATGAGGAGTTAATTGCAGATTTTGAGCAGTCAATCCATCACTTGTAAATTGCAAGGTGTCTCTTGAGGCAATCACCGTTGCTGAGGGATTTGAGCCTTTACCCACACCACCGAAATCAGTAATAGTATCAGTATTTTTGCTGTAGTAATAGTCGTTGTTGTAAACAAATTCATCATTACCAGCGCCACCAGTTAGAGTATTATTACCAACGCCCCCGGAGAGGGTATCGTTGCCACTATTTCCCACAATCAAGTCATTGTAGTCTGTACCTAAGATATTTAATCGTTCGATATTCTTGTAATTAACCTGATTCGTACCCGACCTAATTGAGCCAGTGTTAGTAGTGGCATTGTAAGTTGTTGCGATCGCCGCACTACCGTTGTAATTGACGGACAATACATCGTCCCCCTCACCCCCATCTATGGTATCACTGCCACCATTGCCCGTGGAGAGGGTATCGTTGCCACTGTTCCCTACAATCAAGTCATTGTATTCTGTACCTGAGATATTTAATCGTTCGATATTCTTGTAACTAACCTGATTCGTACCCACTTTAATTGAACCAATGTTAGTAGTAGGATTGAATGTCGTTGTAATTCCCTCCGTAACATTTTGAATCTTCAGCCTTCAAGGTATCGTCACCAGCACCACCGTTGAGAGTATTATTGTCTGAAGACAAAAATATACCACCGTAGTAAGTGGGAATACCAGAGATATCAAGATAATCATTGCCATCGCCACCTGATAGCAGGTTATTGCCGGATGAACCCTTAGCCATCAAGTAATCGTTACCAGCGCCACCGTTGAGGGTGTTATTGCCTGATGAGATAAAATTAGGAGCTGCTCTATAAGTAAAAACACCAGAGGTGGAGAGAGTATCATTGCCATCGCCACCTGATAGCAGATTATTGCCGGATGGAGACTCAGCATCTAAGTAATCGTTACCAGCCCCACCGTTGAGAGTGTTATTGCCTGATGAGGCTGTAGAATTATAAATGTTTTTAGAAACGTAAGAGGTGGAGAGAGTATCATTGCCATCGCCACCTGATAGCAGGTTATTGCCGGAGGTTGCCCCAGCATTCAACCGGAGGTTGCCCCAGCATTCAAGTAATCGTCATCAGTACC
>LXQE01000031.1 GCA_003326195.1 Nostoc punctiforme NIES-2108 | reverse complement strand
CATTGAAATAGATTTCGACCAAGACATATTTACCTTCCACCCAATCCCGGAAAAAACTTACTCCAAACACTTTGCTCCTTTGACGCTAATTCTTCTGAGCCTAAAACATTCTGTAGCCCTTGCTGATTACTCTGAATCTCCCGCATAGTAAGAGAATGAATCGTCTGGGCTAACTCTGGATTATCTTCTACCAATTCAGCTTCAAAGCTTAACTCCTGCTGCAACAGTTGGGCATTTCGCCGCAAGAACATCTGCTGATTGTGTCGTTGTCTGACAAGGGATTCGGTTAAGTGTAATTGTTCTTCAAAACTCAAATTATCGTATTCGTTATACATTTTATTCAACTCCGATCAATCCAAAGTATTCTGCCGATAATTCCATCAAGTATCTCAAGGCTAAACAATCGCCGTAGTTTGTGTATATTTGAGCAATAGTCATGAAAAGTTCTAGCAGATTATCAGGCGTTACTTCAGTGAAACGAGAAGCCAAATTAAATGCTGAGTTTTCATCTTCTGGCTCTAGTGGCAGTGCGTCTGTCCAGACTATTAAACCTCGCTTGTCCAGTTCTGCTAAAGAAATATCATTCACAGCATCCACAACGGAATCAGGCGCATACTTCATTAATAGCTTAATCACCAAATAACACCTCCATAAAGTAATTGATATCCCAGCCTCAATCTTGTAATAAATTCGTCAGTATTACGATTGCCGCAAACTGGGTTAGTACGGCTTTTTATCCAATTAAGCTGATTATGACAAATCTCATTATGACAACGGTAGCACGTAGGAAATGTAGATTGACCAATGATGTCATTGCCATAGTAAGCGTGATGAATCTCTTCACTTTTTTTAGTCAGACAGACTACACAATAATTGTGAGTTTTTCGGTGAGCGATTGCTACTTGTTTTTTGTACTGTTTGGGATTACCATATCGAGCGTTCCAGTTTAATTCTCTGGGTAGCCGAGATTTTCTAGTAATAGAGTTACTCCCTTTTCGTTTAACTCTTGCCCCGTTAATTCCTGCCACTTCTGTTTAATTTCCTGAAAATGTGGTCTTCTCCCTAATTCTGTTGCCCATTTTCTAATTTCTTGATACCAGTCAATCTGCTGCTGTGAGGATTGCTGATTATTTTTAGAACTATCAGCAGTGTCACTATTCGGTTTGGAATCTTGCTTTTGTTCCAGACCTTTGATATCAAATTCCGGGATTAGAGCAACAAAAGGATTAGATCGAGTGGGAATTACTAGGGCATATCGAACTCCGGCTTTATCCAACATTTCGCAAGCCTGTCGCAAGATTTCAAGAATTTCTTTTTTGACATTCAGAAAATCCTGGGGATGGTCAAGGATATAACTTGATGTTTGCCCCATCGCAATAAAGCAAACATTTTTCAAGGACGGGCGGCTAAATCCGGTTTCTCCAGAGAGTGGGGACTGGCCCATAAATAAACCATGACCCTTTAACCCAGCAGTGAATTTAATGATATAGTTCCAAAAACCCTGCAAGTCTTTGGCGGTATCAGCATCAACCATTCCTGGAAGTCCCTTGCCACCACCAAATACAGAGTCCACCTCATCCTGTGCAAGAAATAATTCCGGGACACCCTGACATTCACCACCAACAATTGATACTCTTGCTTTCTGTTTGTCAATTTGGTCTGTGGCAAAGATGATCCAATTTCTTAATTCTTTCATGCCGTCAAACTTACGGCTAAACTTGCACAGCCATCTGGTGACATCATCTTTTGGATCGCTGCCAATCACAATTGCTGGTGTTTGAGATTTTGCAGCGATTTTGTTAATAATCACTCCAGCCAGCGTAGACTTCCCAGATTGTGTGCCACCAGAAAGGTAAAAATGGTGATTGCTGCGAAGAGTCATATTTCGATTAGATGCAGCATCACACAGTTCATCAATCCAAGCACCATCAATTCTGATGTACTCAGGATAATTAGCTGCGATCGCTTGGAGAACTTTCATCGCACCCGGATTAATCACGGACTGCACAAATTCTTCATCAATATCAGCAATATCGGGATTGGGAATACCAGTCGGTGAGGGTGATTGTTGCGCTGGTGGTTCTGGGAGTGTAACCAACCCTTGCAACTGATATTCAGCAATCCACCGGGGGCGCTCTTGCACTGGTAGCCGATTCACATAGTCAGCAACTCTGCGTTTGGCAGCGATCGCAGTGGTAACATAATCATAAACAGCTTCACCTTGTAAATGCTGTTTAAGTGATTTCAGGTCAGCTTCTTCTAAAGAGCGGTATACTTTCTGTTTGCCTTCGCTGATTTGGGCAGATACACCAAATAAGCCAGCACTAACCGTTCCAGCACTAAGTAGCATCCCGGTTGTTATCCGGTCAGTATTTAAGAAAAAAGGAGCAGATAAGCATAATACTGCACTCGCTCCTAAAGAACATAAGATAGTCCGTTCTGCATGAATCACTCCACTGGCAGTTAGTCGTTGTAATTCAAATGGCATTACCTCACCCCCAAAGCGACACCAGCTGCAACTAAGGTCAAAAAGACAAACAGAAATATTACTCCAGGCATCAAGCCAATGGTGAAAGTCTTGCGGTTGAAGCCGAATCCTTTAATGACTAAACCGCCAAAGTTGAATAACCCCAGAACTATGCAGCAGATGGAGATTATGCCAATAAACCAAAGAATGTATCGACTAACGGGGCTGGCAACGGATAAATAACCCATAAACATAGAAAAGCCAACCCCAGACACTGCATATCCTACATGAGAGAGCTTGATACTTTGCATAACCTAAAATCGGAATGAATCTCCCACTTCGTTAAACGCTTGTTCATAGCCCCCAAGCTGACGCTGCTGTTCAATAGAACCGAAAGCATGACGAATTACCGCCTCTCCATGTAACCCTCTGGTTCGCTGTAAATCCTCCTCAACCTTCATGGCTTCTTGAGAATATGCCAACTGGTTTTTATACATTTCTGCCAGAGATTGCAACTGTTTGAGCTTGTGGCGGGAAAACTTTGTATGTAGCCACTTCTGTGCTTTCAAAGTACCAGCCACTTCCGCTTCATCTAATACTTGCTGTGCTGTAGTGTAAGCTGGCAATGTGTAGCGTGAGCGGATTGATGAAGGTAAATTACCCTCAATTTGGGTCGCATCCCCAACTCTTAAATCTGTTGATACTACTCCATCACCTTTACCGCCAAACAAACCAGGAAGCCATCTACCTAACATTCCTTTCTCCCCTCTAACTACTTAAAATTGGTATAAGTCTGCTGAACTTGTTGAATTTGTGAGCCGATATATCGGGTTATGCCATATATCCCCATGAATGAAAACATCAATATAGTAAAAGCTGCGATCGCAGTTTGAGCCATCATTCCCCGTTGCATCAATTCCTCAATCTGTCTATTGGACTGCGATCGCACTCTCGACTCATCAATAATTTGCTGGACTACCAGGAATTCTTCTGTTGTCAGATTTTCTAGTGTCAGCCCTGACAGATTCAATTCCCCGTCCTTCTTCAGGTGAATATTTAATGCTTTGCGATGGGTTTGGTCTTGTTGCTCCATATATTGCCACGCCCAAAACGAGGATTAATAGCAGCAGATTTAGTACTGCTGCTACCAAGATGAATTTATTCGGTCGCATCTGCATTGCTAGCAGAGAGATAGAGCGATGTAATCTCTTGACCGAACCGAAAAAAGGCTTCTGGTTCTCCCTGGAATTCTTTGGCGAACTGTGCTACTTCTGCTAAATACTCGTTAGACACATTAGCTAAAGTCTCGATTGTTTCAACTGCCTCCTTGTGAGCAAACTCGCGTGTCCCTTGGGTAATTGCAGAATTAAAAGATTGTATCTCTGCTAACGACTGCTTGGCCTGATTGGCAAGTGAAGTTTTATAATCACTCATGCTCTGTTGAGCTTTATTGGTTTTGGCAGTACGTTTGGTAGTTTTAGCTGTTTTACCATTGCTAGAAACAATTAAATTACTAGCTTTTTTGAGTGCCACAAGTTCGTCAGATATGGCAATAATTTCTGCCTCNACTTCTGCTAAATACTCGTTAGACACATTAGCTAAAGTCTCGATTGTTTCAACTGCCTCCTTGTGAGCAAACTCGCGTGTCCCTTGGGTAATTGCAGAATTAAAAGATTGTATCTCTGCTAACGACTGCTTGGCCTGATTGGCAAGTGAAGTTTTATAATCACTCATGCTCTGTTGAGCTTTATTGGTTTTGGCAGTACGTTTGGTAGTTTTAGCTGTTTTACCATTGCTAGAAACAATTAAATTACTAGCTTTTTTGAGTGCCACAAGTTCGTCAGATATGGCAATAATTTCTGCCTCAGTAATCGCATCGGGATCTACGTCTTTCTTTTGTAAGTACAAGCGTAGTTCTTCAGAACTCATTTCGATTCCATTAGCGATGAGAAGTTCTTGCAAATCTTTCATGAAGCGACTCCTATTGATTTAGGTTGACGAAACTTAAATTTAGTTTGAGAAGCAATTTTCTTTACCCATTGCTGAATTTCAATTTCTGTATACATCTTGTCCACAGAAAATGGCACTCCAATTTCTTGACCCCACCGATAAATTGTTGGTTTAGATGGTCGCGGTTCTAGCCTTTGTAATGCTTCAAAGAGTTGAGCGCCGTTGCATGACAATTGTGGCAAGTTTGAACAAATAAATTCGTAGCGTTGAACATCTGATAATCGAATGGTGCGATTGGGATTTAAAAGCTTCAGTTGAGCATAAGCTCTCACCAGCAGAATTACCCCAGCTTTGGCACTGGTGGTATCAGATATTTCTAATCGACGAAGAATTCTTGGCCAAGTGTAATCACTAACTTGACCAACAATTTTTTCATATTCGTTCCTCAGAATTGTTCCTGCCATAGAAACAGCCGTAACATCTTTGCAATTCTAGATTAGCATAAATAACCTATCTATAAGCCTATAGATGAGGTATTATTCTGAAAAATTTCTCGGCAAAAACATAGAACTATAGGGGTAAAGTTAGGTAAGCGTTATTGTCGAGGAGAAAATGCCTAAGAAAACTACACCAAAAATGGTTCAGACTGGAGTTTCTATTCCAGAACCGTTGTATGAAGCCGCAAAGCGAGTTCAAGCAATGGAGGGCTGGAATGAGTCAGAAATGCATCGAGTCTTTTGGGAAAAAGGATTTGCGCTTCACCTTCAAGGAACTCTTGCCCGTTACCAGTTGGGTTTGATTCCTGAAGCACAAAATACATCTGAATAAGTTGACGGGATTTAGTCTAAAGGGGAGTATTGCACCCCTTTTTTTTGTGCCTTCGCTAAAAAGCAAGCAGACCATGAGACTCTGCTCGACCTCAAACACGGTAGCATCAAGGCTTTGGGACACGCGGATGATTTTGATGAGGCTCAAAACCCTAGTAATGCCGTGAAAATAACTGTCTCATGGTCTGCTCAATCCCTTGCCCTGACTGATTCCGCGCCTCTATGAGAAAGAAAATTCATTTTTTTGAATTTTGCAAAAAACCCTGGTTTTTGGCTCTTTTACTTAAAGTGGGTTTTTCCATTTGTCCTGTGGTCATTTTTGAAGCCTGACCCTGTTTGACTAGCACCGATCGCAAGTACTGCCGACAAGATGCTTCTCCCCGATAAATCAGAATCCGCAGCGCCTGGACTTCCTGGATCGGAGAAATACAAATCTCAGCGATCGCTGCAATCAGATTTTGTTGCTTCTGCACATAATCTCGATGTTCCTGCTCTAACACAGCAATTTTGGAGTTTAGCTGTTGTATCTGCCGCAATGCTTGTGTCAGGGACGATTCTTTATTTCGAGAGCGATTATCTAGGGTTAATGACATATTATTGCTCCTATTTACAACATGATTTTCTTGATGAGCTGACCAATCAGGGCATTTATCATCAAGTAGCCGTGGGGAGGAAGGCTCATTTTTTATCGTTGGTTTTTTCGGCGGTTCATGTTTGGATAATAAAGCGCTGAAGTGGTAAATCGTTACTGTTGATTTGAGTTCTGGCTCAGGTTTTGGTTTCGACTCTATGGCAAGTTCAGGAATGCCTAAACCAACTGCATTTTTAATTTCTTGTTCCATGACTGGATTCTCCTTGTTGAGAAAATTGCTCTACCTGCTCGATTGCGTCCACTATTTCTCCCAAAATACTGAAAGCATCGTTTAGCACCACATCATTTGAGGTAGAAAAGCATTCTGACGATTGAATTTTACGATAATCTTGACTACTCCCCACAAGCCGCAATGTATATTGACAACCCTGCAAGATAGTCCGAATCTCTGATGTAGTTAATCTGATTTCCATTGTTGTTGCTCTACCTAAAATTTATCCCGGTGAATACAGAAACTTGCTCCGACTAAAGAACTGCCTAAGAATGCAGAAAAACTGACCAACATAGCCCCAAGACTTCTGTTTTTCTGGTACTCCCAACCAGAGATGATTATGTTGGGATTAGCATTTATCTCAATAATCTCCATTCCCCAACAAGCCATTGCTCCAACTCCCGAAAATCCAGTCAAGAGCAGAGAGGCGATTGCAGTTGTTTCTATGGTGCGGTCGATGAAAATCCTGGGGTTGAATCTTCTCCTAGTACGGCGGCGAGAAACCATTTTACTCTTGTGGTCTAATTGAGATTGATAAATAACTTGTTTGTGGTTAATCATTTGGCATCCTCCAATTCAACAAAAAATCCCGCACCAGTATTATTAATCTTTATCAACTTTTGATTGACCAGTGTTTGAATCACCCCCAGACTGAAGTTTATAGTGCATAATCGTGCGCTACCTCCACAACGACCAAGATACTGTAGGCATAGTGAGGACTGGTCAGTAAGGATAAATTTTACTAATAATTCGAGTTTTCTCCGATACCATATTGCCATTTTAGAAAACTGACAGGAGTACAGATTTCCTGCCAATCGCAAGCTCCCATTGGTGCATTCCAATCTTGTCGGTATTCCTCTTCAAAATACCCCAGTCCCCAATGCCAATCGTCATATTCTGGCTGTGATTCCCATCCAAACCAGAGAGAAACATTTACTTTAATCAGATACAAAAACTTAATCATCCATCCGCCATTGTAATCATAAATAAAATCGTAATATTCTCCTAAGAAGCGTTCACTTGTTAATGCAATTAAATCCATTCTTGACCAAAGATTCATCTGTTTATTTCCTCTACTTTGTAATTCACTGCGTACAGTTTTGTGATATAAGTTTGTTGATTTCATCTGGCTCAACTAGTGTTGTAGCTGCTTGTACTCATCCCAATTCCTTGGATTATGAGGTGATGACATTGACTCTTCAAATTCCCAGTTCTGAGAATTGGTATCAAATAACTCAATTGCTGCATCAAAACCACACTGCAAAAATCTACTGTATGATTCTTCCGAACAAAGAATCGATTCGACAATTGCAGTCAAGAGTTTGAGGTTGGTTTCAGTAGCAGCACCTTCTTTGTGGAGCCATTCAATTGTTTCTATTAGCTGTTGTTTAGCAGATGCCGCAGTAGATTCTGGTAATGCTGCAATGGGAATAAAACCTGTTAGTTGTTTCATAAATCCTCCATGTCACCGAAATCAGTTGTCACCTTCTTTTGAGATTTGGCTTTACTAATTTGGAATTCGTTCGCTTTAATCACAGGCATTGCAGCCTCTTTGACTGCTGCTTTTGCCTGATGATACAGGAATTGAACTACACCA
>LXQE01000030.1 GCA_003326195.1 Nostoc punctiforme NIES-2108 | reverse complement strand
CTGCCCCCCTGCCCCCCTGCCTCTCTTACTGGTACAGTTTCCTTAACTGGCGAAAATTGCCGAGGGATAACTACAGCGCGTTGCTGCATATTCTCAATGGTGCGATCGCCTATACCTTTGCCTTTAAGTCGAGTTTTTAAATCCTCAATATCTTTGAATGAACCTTTTTGCAGTTCGTTGAATATGGTTTCGGATTGCGATTTGGTCAACCCCAGATTAGCCGCCCATAACTGTGTAGGCGTGCGAATGCTTTTAGGGTCAAGTAAGGGGATAATTTGATACCCTTCTGAGAGTTGCTTTAATCGCTCAAAGGTTTTTGCTCCAATTTCGGGGACGTTTTTTAAGTCCTCAATTTTGGTAATTGCTGACTGTTCCCGGCGCTTGAGGATCGCATTTACTTGGCGGACAGTAAGCGATCGCCCTGGTAATATTTTTTGCAATTCTTCACGAGTCGCGGTATTGATGTCAAGTTGCCCTAGTAATACCAAGGGTGTTACTGTTTCCCCTACTTCCTGTTGTTGCTGCGCTTGGGGTTGCTCCGACGCTCGTTCGCGCAGCGTGCCGGAGGCAGGACTCGCTACCGCTTCGCTATCAGCAACGGGTTCAGTTACAGGGGCTTTCTCACCAATCTCAGAACGGATTTGAGCAATTGCTTCAGCAAGGGTTATACCCGCCGCCGCAGTCGTGGTCTGTCCGGCGGCTCGTGCAATGGTTTGAATAG
Source organism: Nostoc punctiforme NIES-2108 (assembly GCA_003326195.1). Classification (GTDB taxonomy): domain Bacteria; phylum Cyanobacteriota; class Cyanobacteriia; order Cyanobacteriales; family Nostocaceae; genus Nostoc; species Nostoc punctiforme_A. The sequence continues at coordinate 7,059 of LXQE01000030.1, read as the reverse complement.
GTGTGATTGTTTTCCCGACTAGTACAGATGCAAGAATTCCAGCAGCCGCCCATAAAATTGGGCGCGGGACTAGTTCGCGGTTTTGTACAAAGCGATCGCGATCTTTTAGTTCAGGAGATTTTTTGAGTACTGGACTTAGCACGCAGCGACATCGAGGATGAATTGCTGGAGTATTAGCCGCGATCGCTTGCCAATCATTCAACGGAATAACCAAGCCGTGACGAGAAGCGCAAATATTACACCGTCTTTCGTCAATTATTGTGTAAAATCTAACTGCTTCAACTAATCCAGACTCGCGGTAAGTCTCTAATCGTCCAGCGTTGTAAGCAAAAGTCAACTCAGTACGAGCAATGGTTTCAGCGCGTTTTGAATACCTGCCAGATTTAGTGCCTAGCCTTTCCTCAATGCGCTTGAGTAGTTCATTCCTGCTTATGGGTTGCTTGGTGTCGGGCTGTGGGGTGACTGCTGCGAGTAAGTCTTGCTGAATCTTTTTGTACTCCGAGTTTGTTACGTCTTGTGCTAACTGGTTAATCCGTCCCCTAATTGCGCTTTCGGCGGGGATGTTGCGGATTGGTCGGATTTGTACACCTGGTTTTTGTGCATCGTCAAAATAAATCAGGTTAGAGAATGAGTTAAAGTTGACTTTCCTGTTTGCGTTTTTTACCTCTGTATCGGCGTGGTTACTTCCCGTATTCCAGCCGTATAACCAGATGGAGTACAGCGATCGCTTGAGTGCAGATAGCATATATTCCTTTACTTGTAGCGGGTTTTTCTGGTTCTTTTTTAGTCGGGTATTTCCGTCATCTGCGGTCGTGGTTTGCAACAAATCTTTATCAATAAATGCTCTTGCTGCATCTAAAGGAATGTTTGCTAACAACAAAGCACCTTTGGCTTCTAAATTATCTAAATCAGCTAATACTTTCTTTTCTCCCAAAATCAATTTATCGTTGGGGAATTGGGGAGCGAAAGCACTAAAAACTGAATCAAACATAATATTTTATGACAACTATTGAAAACTCAAGTAAGCTAATTCCTTTATACGCCACAGAGTTAGCGCCGTGGTTAGATGAGCTTGATACTGATTTTGTAAGAGAACTTCCAGAAACAGGGGAGACTTACACCCTAGAAGATTTGATCAAGATGATCAAAATCTGCGTGGTAAATAAAGCGGCGATCAACTTAAAAACCATGAGAGCGGCGGCGGCGGTTGGACTTTACTCCCATAATGACCCTACCCCATATCCTACTGCGACAGGCCCGCAAACAATTCAAGAATGGATGCGCGGGAATTTTGACTCCATGAAAGGAAGTCTCCCCGCAGTAGTACGGAAGATGATTAAGCAAGCTTATAGTCTGGGAACTTCTTGCGGTGGGATTAGATGGTATAAGCGCAAAACTAGTCTGGGTTCCGAGTGGCGATTAAAGTCAATCCCTGTACTTAACCCTCTGCGGTATTCGTTCGCTGGAGTTAAGGGTAGGGTAGATCGGATTATTTACCGCCCATTGCATGATTCTTCAAAAGCTATACCCTACGCAAAGCTACTTCACATTTATTCACCATCACTTGAAGAGCCGGAAGATCCACGGGGCGATCCGGCGGCGGCTTCTGCTTTGCCATTTTACAAATCGCGGCAGATTATGTACAAGCAGTGGACGCAAGCCGGACAAAGACAGGCCACTGGATTCACAATAATCAAAGCTCCCAGCGAGAAAACAGTAACAATTTTAGGGTCTAATGGCTTACCGCTAAGAAACGACGATGGTACAATCAAAACTCAACCAGCGCTTTATGCAGCTGTTTCATCAGCCAAAAATATTGAAAATGGCAGCGTTTTCGGAACCGATAAAGAAAACGATGTGATTAATGTTCCGGGTGGTGGTGGGGAAGGATTTTTTAATCTTTCACTTACTCACTACGAAAAAATGATTTTCTATGCTTACGGCGTGCCATCAACAATTTTTAATGACACGGCATCAGGTATTGGGAATTCCGGGATTAATGCCGGACACCGACTAATACTTGATACCCAAATTGAGGATATTGTGAATGATTTAAGGGATGAGCTATTAGAAAAAATTGTACGTCCTTTGCTCATGGCTAACTTTGGCCCCAAATTTGAGGATAATTTGGGTGAGTTTAAATCAGATAAGTTCCTTGACCCGTCACTAGCGGCGACTAGAGTTAGTAATTTGACTATAGCAATGTCCTCTGGGACAATTGACGCAAACGACCTTGAAGCAACTAATAGACTGCGTGAAGATTTGGGATTGTCGCCATTTACTAAAGAACAATTTGACCAGCAGCAGCTTGCAAAACTATTGGCACAGCAAGAGCAGCAATATGGCGAAGGGTATTGATTGGAATTATGTAAAGTCGTACTAGAAGCATAGAAGCATGAGATTTTTGTGTTTTAAAAGTTGAGAAGGGGCGATCGCCCCCTAACTTGTAGGAAAAATATTATGAAATGAGAATCCTCTAAACTTAATCCATCTCTTTGGTGGCAATTAAATCTCGATGGTGGAATGCTGAATGTTTTTATTCAACACAAACCAGATGGATACTACGCCTTTATTGGCACTGGTATGCGCGTACAAGTGATGAAATTTCACACTTTACCTGAAGCCAAAGCGTGGTTGTTAAAACAGTTAAAGCTTTCACTTGATAAAATGCAATCCGAAATGCAACCGGAGATCCCTTGGCTATTGTGGGGATGCCTTGGGGGAGCTTTTGCCCTTTTAGCAACGTGGAGAATGTTAATTTTCTAGTTAATAAAATGCCTGCACCAAAATATACTCATTGGAAAAATTCACCATCAAAATATGCGGCTTGTGGTACTCCCAACCCAAGAACAGGAACTTGCGAGAAGTTGCAAGTAACTTGTCCTCGGTGTTTGAGAATTGTGGAAAGAAGCGATCGCCTCAATGCTCTGCCTCAGCAATGCTACGAGTCTGTAATTAAAAAAACTGAATCTTGGCTTGCCAAGTTGGGAAGATTTACCAGAGCATAGCCGATTGCTTTATCAAATCGATGTTATGCAAAATGCTGAAAAATTATTGTAGAGGGGCGATCGCCTATGAACAAAGATATAACTATAGTTCCCGCAGATTATCATTTTGAGATTCCTGAAGAAATTGCTAAATGTCCATACTGTGAGACAAAACTTCATGTTCAAGTGCATGGGTGGACAGAAGAAGATGACGGATGGGTTGCTGATTCGATAGAAATGGTATGCGAATCTGAGCCAGATATTGATGACGATGCGTGGGATGATTTCAATGAATCCCATAGCGAAATGCCTTATGTTTATTTGCTGCCAGTGCAAAACACAGTACAGGAGTGGATTAACAATAATTTTCGGTTTGATATGGAGCAATGAAATACGCTAAAAGTTTGCTCTACGGAATAATTGTAGATGCTGTTACTTCCGATTACCAAGATTACGCAAACTGGCAATTAAGATGCCCCAAATGCGGGGAGCCAGTTCACTTGATTGGTGCATCAGAGCGAGTTGAACACGTAAGATTAGCGCCAAAATCAAAGCAGATAGTTTTGGTAAGTAGTGCCAAAATCAGTGCATCATTTGCTCATTTCAAGGGATTAGCCGATGAAGCTTGTGAAAACTTCAATTCCCAAATATCTAAGAACTATATTGAAAAATTTGAAAGAATAAATAGAGAGCAAAGGCTCAAGGTATATAATCAAAGATTTTTAGAAATAGTTGGCTATAACAAAAGTATGAAGGGATGCTTTTTTGATAACTTTAAAAAAGTAAATAAAATTAATAACAAAGTTGCTAAAAGTATTGAGCAAGATGCAGCAAAAGATTTTTACTCAACAGTATCACAATTAACTAAACTTGCAGGTGGGGCAAGAATTTTATTAGAAGGCATAAAATCTGATAAGTACCCATTAAATCGTTTTGACACAAGTCGAGCTAAAGATGAGGAGGTTAAACAGTTTGTTCGGTGGGTACAAGAAGTTGACATTGATAGACAAATGATACTTCTTGAAGAAGCAATTGCCTTTTTAAAAACTCGCGCAGCGAGGGCGATCGCCTTACAGCTACTTGAATTATGTTTTTCTAGATTAATCTTCCATCGCCCAGGTACGATTGATTTAATCAAGATTTCAGGCAACTCCATAGCCGAAGAAGATAGCAAATACAGGGAGTTAATCGAGCGATGTGTTACCGAATTAGTGCAAATATTTGCGCTTACCGATTGGGCAGGTGCGGTAGGAAATTGAAGTTGAATAGAGGTTAAAACCGTGAAAGTATCTCTGGAATATCTTTACCATTACAGTTGTGACCACTGCCAGAAATGGTGGACAATTGGCGACATCAAGCCAGATATAAATAGCCAAGCGTTATGTCCACACTGCGGTAAAACAAGTTTAATTGTAGAAATCGTTCAATTTCAAACTAAGATATGACAGGTTTTTGTATGAAGAAGTAGAGGCGATCGCTATGAGCGAATATAAATTAGTTATCGAGTTCATCAACGAATCAAAGGATTTTGCATTGGGTTTTGAGTCAGGCAAAGTTTACGAGCAGATGAAAAATCAAATTCCTGAGATTGAAGGAGTGTTTGGTTCTGAAAACTTTGAGCAATTTAAACTGATGTCGCAAGCGATGAACTATTCAATTACTCAAATAAATAACCTCAATAACTCACAAGAGTTTCCTAATGATTATTTGTTGCTCAAGTTCGTATTTCAACAAGGCTAGCCAATTATATGCTGAGGGGGATTAGTAATTTTGATATACTGCCGACAGGTGTCGCCGGAGGTGTCGCACGTTGTCGGAATTAAACAAGCAAGAGGCTTTAAAGTATTTAGGGGTAAGCGATCGCACCCTGGAGAGATGGGTGAAAAAGTACAAAATCGCTGTGAGGTATGAAAATACTGATAGGGGGCGATCGCCTTTCTTTGACATATCAGAATTAGATAGGGTAAAGCTTGAGCGCGACCCCACTTATCGCCCTGCAATTTCGACGGGACTAGTGCCAGTTACTGTTACTCAAGAGGAGCGATCGCTTGCTGCAATTGCTGAAAGCTTAAAAACAATTGCTTGCGCCACCTCAAGCATTACTGCCTATTATCAAGTAGCAGCTATTTTAGCAAAGAAGTCTTTGAGCATAAGAGAAGCTGCGATAATGTCAGGTTTATCTATAAACTTTTTGAAATACCATTTAAAAACGGGTAACTTAGTAGGCAAGAAATTAGGTAGGTCTTGGAGAATTTGCCCTCAAAGCTTTGAGCGTTTTATGGTAGATATTTTTAAAGAGACATGAATTATTTTTGGTTATTTACATTTAGATTTGCTTGCATATCAATGTTTCGTTTGATAGGCACGATTGAAAGCCGATTGCTTGAGCTACGCGAAAAAGAAAATATTGAATATACTTTTAGTTTTGTAGGAGAAAACCTTTACCAGCTTATTCCCTGCCCTAGCAATTTTAGAATCCTTGAAAATTTATCTAATGTAGTTTGGACTCGGAAAGAAGGCGATCACTTGCTAATTAAAATGGAAACACTTACAGCGATTGAAGACCTGGTAATTAGTTTAAATAGCACACACTGACGGATTGTATTCTGAGTAGAATTTGCGGTGGCCGTAGCGTTCTTTAAGAGGGGCGATGCTTACGGCGAGCTTTGCTAACGCTACTCTATCGACTTGCTCCATACGTTCTGGTACGTGTTGGGATGCGTTTCACTATATCAAATAACAGTATGGAAAGCTAAAGGCAGTAAATTTTCCATTACCTTTCCTCAAAATACTGGCACGATTCACAAGGGTCACATCCGCCAGCAGTCCCGGAGTGCAGCGCTGGGATTGCCACAATGCAAGTTATTCTGAATACAAAAGTTGATATCCCAAGCTTAACCGCCTAACGAATTCTTCAGTATTTCGATTGCCCCAGACTGGATTTTTATGATCGATAAGCCAGTTTTGGGAATTGTGACAAATCTGTGTGTGGCATCTTTCGCATGTTGGAAACCAGTTGCTTCCTAAATTATTTTTACCGTAACTGGTATGGTGTAACTCATTATACTTTCGTCTCAAACAGCAGCAACACAAGGAATCATACTTTTCAAGAAACTGACGAGCGATCGCACACTCTCTACTGTAATTGTTGCCGTAGCGCACCGAGTAATCTAATTGCGGTTTAGTAGGTACTCGTGCAGTAGTTCTACTTGTTTGCTGCTTGGTGCGTGTCCCATCATTTCTTCCCATTTTTCTTTGATTAGGTCTGGTGTCGGCACATTCAAGAGTTGGTCTGCCCAGGCAACTAAATCTTTGTGCCAGTCGGTTTGAATATCCTCTGGAGATGCTAAAGGAATAGTTAGAGGAAGTTGGTTGATTTGTCGCAGTCCTTTTGGCTTATTGCCCTTTTTCTTAAATTGCTTGTAAGTGTGGTGGGTGGGATGTATGGCCAAGGATTCGGGAACAGCGCCACTGACAATGCAGCTGTAGGCTAATTCGTCAACGTGTTTCTTTCTGGGGTCATCCTTTTTCCATTGTTTAGCTAACTGTCTTGCAGTGGCATTGAGAGCTATTAGGAGATAGTTATTCCTCATTTGTGCCGAAATATTTAAATCGTTGGCGTTAGACGACTGGTTTAAGGCAATGAAAATTATTTTGTATTTTCTACCTTCTGAACCTAATCGTCTCAGTGCTAGTTCAATAATTTCTTTGTTTGAGAAGCTATCTAGGCAGGCATTAATCTCATCACCAAAGACAATGATTGTCGGTTCTAAATCTAGCTGCTGTTTATTAAGTTCTCGCCGGGAATCGAGTAGCTCAATCAGTAGAATTAATTGCTGTTCAATTAGCGCGAAATCAGCGATCGCATGGATGCCTAGTTCACCCCACAAGACATTGACATTGGCATGAGGGTCAAGAGCTAAAACTTGTGCTGGCTCATCTTTGGTCAACCACCCTGCGACCCAAACCGCCACGGAAGTTTTACCACTACCAGAATTACCAGCAACAATAATCCCTACTGCATCATCAACTAAATCCCGCCAGTCGTAGAATTCAAGCTCACCCACTTTTC
>LXQE01000029.1 GCA_003326195.1 Nostoc punctiforme NIES-2108 | reverse complement strand
GTGGAGAAGATAAAAGTAAAAAATCAGATGAAACCCTACTCAGTAGACCTGCGCTCAAAAATTATTAGCGTTTACGAAGCGGGAAATACATCTATTCGCAAAGTAGCAGAAAGATTCAAGGTAAGTAAAAATACAGTACAAAACCTCGTGAAGCGAAAACGAGAAAAAGGGACACTACAGCCAAATGCAGCAACTGGAGGAAAACCGAGCCAACTATCTGGTTATGAACAACAGATAGAGCAAATGGTAGCAGAACATTTAGACTATACCCTAGCCGAATACTGTGAGTATTGGGAAGAAAAGACAGGGGTAAGGTTAAGTGAGAGTGCAATGTGCAGATTTCTTCAGAAACAGAAGCTCACCCTCAAAAAAAACAGTACGAAGCAGTCAAGCAGGGACAGAAATTACACAAAATAAAAGGTTGGATTACTGGGAAAGCGTCCGAGATGTTGTTGCAGATGACCTAGTTTTTGTAGATGAAATGGGAGTATTACTCGGATTAATGAGGGGAATGGGCAGAAGTAGGAAGGGAGACTTCCGTGTACGATGTCAAACCCTTTTACCGTGGAAGCCGAGTTACCGTCGTGGGGGCTATTAGTAACAAATCAATCCTAGCACTCAAGACATTAGGGCCATCAATGAATGGAGAAGACTTCAAAAAATTTGTGGAACAAGAGCTATTACCGAAATTGTGGAAAGGGGCAGTARTGGTCATGGATAATCTCAAAGCACATAAAATCAAGGGGATTATTGAAATGATCGAGTCCGTAGGCGCAAGGGTAGTTTATTTATCACCTTATTCACCTGAATTTAACCCCATCGAACATCTCTGGTGGCAACTCAAAGCATTTATCCGCAAGTTTTCACCTAAAAATATTTTGGCAGTAGTACAACTGTTGTCTCTAGGAGTTCTCTTATGCTCAAGCCAGCAACTCCAAAACTACTTTTCTCATTGTTGCTACTGTACCAGTTAGTCGCGCAAAGTGCTGTATCAAGGTTGGCGCTTATATCCAGTTCTTCAATTTGAGCAATTTTTATTATTGCTATTAATTCTTTACCTGAGCGTCAAAGATATTGTAATTAATGCAGTTTACAGAGATAGATGATTTTATAATTTTTTGTAGAGACGTGAACTTAGAGTGGGCTTCGCTAACGCGTCTCTAGCAAAAATAGAGTATTTTTACACAATATGACTACAAAGTATATGTAAAATCTTCCACTAGTATACCGGGAACTAAACTACCTCCAAGTTGGCGACTATCATAAGTACCTACTTCGGGAATGAATTCTTGAAAATTAGTCAAATCTACTAAGTTTTCTCCCCAAAAGCGGTACAGACTTTCATCAAAACGCAAGTTTTCAATGGGTGCGATAATTTCTCCATTTTCTACCCAAAAACAAGCATAGCGGGTCATACCTGTGATTCTACCAGTGTGGCGATCGCTCCAATTCAAGTAATGCAAATTTGATACATATAATCCTGTATCTAAACTTGGAAGAATCTGCTCAAATACTAAATTTCCCGGACTCACTTCTGGTGCTCGTAAAGTCTCTGAACCATTAGCGCCGTTGGCAATCTTTTGATATTCCTTAGCAGTCCGAGAATTCACCAGAGTATTTACCAAATATCCTTTATCTATTACAAGTAACTCCGGTGCTGCCATTTCTCCCAATTCATTAAATCGCGGCACTAATCCCCGCTGAAAATTTTCTTTTAAACTAAATCTTAAAGAAAGTTGTTTTTCTTGACGCGATAAAGCAGCTAAAGCACTGTTTCCTTGTTGGATATCAGCTTCGCTTATTGCTCCCCAAGAAAGCATCAATAATAAATCTGCAACAGCAGCAGGTGCAAAATAAGTTTTGTACTGTCCACGTGGCAGTTCTTTAGTTGGGTGAGCAAGCAATTCTAGTTGTTTTTTAGCTTCGCTAATTTTGGCTATATATTTCGATTCATTCCAATCACTCCCGGCAAACGTGCCTTTAACTGCTTGTCCAGATGGGGAAAATAAAGAATAATCTAAGGTAAAAGAATCAGTAGCGAACCAGTGCTTTTGACCGCTAGAATCACCATAACCTTTAATTACTACTCCTCCTGCATATATTCCTGTAAAATCCAATTCAGCAACTAGTTCTAGCACAGTTGAAACTACTGCCTCAGCCGCCAATAAATTTCCAGAATGTATTTCTCGACTGATATTATTTCCTGATGGCAAAACTAGATATGGATCGATGGGTAGTAGAATAAGTTCGTCACGTAGTTCTTGCAAAGCAGTATATGCTACTTGCCAGTCTACCTCCCAATTCCCAGTAAAGGGAAATTGCCGAACACTGTTGCGCTGATCTTTCATTAAAGTCAGTTCTATCCAACCATCAGCAACACAACCAGTTTGCCGCACTTTTGCATGATTAAAACGAGTAAATTGACTTATTTCACTGCTGAGTCTCACAGTGAATTGTTCATCTTCTGCTTTTTTAATCAGCAGACTTTCAATCAGTCGATTAAAGCTGACTTCTAACGCAGATAATTCCTCAATTTTCATGGATATTAAATATTAATAGGGAATAGAGAGAGGGAGAAAGTTAGGAGTTAGGAGTTAAAAGAATTTTTATAAGTAGCTAGGCGTAAACAAATCAAAGTTTGTAGTAAGGACTTTAGTCCTGATAATCCTTTTTGAGCGATGAATCGCTCACTACAAGCTAGGATTTTATTTGATGTTAATTATGCCTATTCACTTAATTCAAAACTCTTAACTCCTAACTCCTAACTATTGTATTTTTCAAGTTCCTCCACCAAAAACCTCGACATTAGCAAATACACAGACAGGTGAACCGTGTCCTACCCAAATGGCCTGATTTGGTTCTCCTTTACCACAATAAGGAGTACCATACATTTGCCAGTTTGTGGCATCTCCGACTTGAATTAAACTATGCCAAAACTCTGGTGTTGTGGCGCGATAGTTAGGATTACGAAGGGTTTTGGTAAGTTTACCATTTTCAATTAATTTAGCGTATTCACAACCAAACTGGAATTTGTAGCGGCGATCGTCAATTGACCAAGAACGGTTAGATTCCATGTAAACGCCGTGTTCTATGCCGCTAATAATGTCTTCAAAAGTGCCGTTTAAAGGCTCTAAATTCAAGTTACCCATACGATCGATCGCTGGTCGATTCCATGAGGAAGCACGGGCACAGGCAACTCCTGCTACACCTGCTCTTGCTTGACTCTCTAGACTGCCTAAACCCCGTTGGAGTACACCTTCTTTCACTAAATACTCCCGTGTTGCTACAGCACCCGTATCATCAAAGCCATAGCTGGCATATTCACCAAGCACGGTGGGRTCAAAGGTAATRTTCATCARYGGCGAACCATATACTAGGTTGCCAAAATCATTTGTATTAACAAAGCTGCCCCCAGCATAGTTACGCTCATCTCCCAAAATTCGGTCAATTTCTAGGGGATGCCCRACACTTTCATGGATTTGCAGCATCATTTGATCTGGRGCTAAAACTAAATTRGTRCGGGTRGTYGGGCATTCTTCTGCTGTCAAGAGTTCTAYTGCTTGYTCGCCWATTTGCCGCACCCGATGCCATAAGTYTTCTTGTTTTAATAGTTCGAGTCCGCCTTGGTAACAATTTGCTTGCGAACCGTTGTTGCTGCGCTGCTGTACAACTGCTCCATCTTGGGCAGTGGCTCCGTAATTAGTGCCTATAGATAGTATTTTTTGATATACTTCTGAGCCATTGCTGCTAACAAACCAAGATTCTCTCTCAGTGGTGCTGGCACTAGCTATGGTTTGCACAATTTTGTCGTCAACTTTGAGCGTTTGGCAAATACGAACCAGTAAGTCGTTGATTTCCCCCGGACTCAGAGCATCCAATGGCTCCAGAAATGGAGATTTATATTCACCAACAACTTTAGAACGCTCACTTTCACGGAAGGGATGTATCCACCATTCACTGGCTGCTAGTGCTTGTTTATAGGCTGTTTGAGCCGCGGTTTGCAGGGAAGACAGTTCTAGAGAGTTAGTAGCTGCATAACCCAGACAACCATTGACCAAAACTTCCAGCATGGCTCCAACAGTGAAGGATTTGCCGTTAACTTGAGGTAAGGCATCACGGACTAAACGGGTAGTAGAAGTCTCCTTTACGGCTCTAATACCAATCCAATCAGCGGGAATATCGAAACTAGCGATCGCTTTTCTAAGTTCAGACCACATAATTTAGGGGAATAAGGAATGGGGCATTGGGCATTGGGCATAAGAGGCGGAGGGGCAGAGGGGCAGAGGGGAAAAACATTACTGCAATTTCTCCCCTGCTCCCCTGCTTTCCCACTCCCCGCTCTCCCTAATTCCGATGCCAGCGCGTGCCATCACGACTATCAATTAGCGTAATACCTTGTGCTTGAAGTTCGTCACGAATGCGATCGCTTTCGGCAAAATTCTTGCCTTTACGTGCTTCTTGCCTTTGCTGAATTTTCGCTTCAATTTCCGCATCGCTTAAACCATTACTTGTTTGAGTTTCAGCTTCTATCTCGGCTTCTAAACCCAAAACTCCAGCTAATGTGACGAGAGTTTGCCATTGACGCTGTAACTCATCAGGGGAAGTTTCGGTTTTCCCTTCATGCACAATAATATTTCCCTCACGGCGCAGTTCTTTGGCTAATTCAAACAGCACTGTTAACCCACCAGGAAAATTAAAGTCGTTATTTACGGTTTCTTGAAAGCGTTCAACAGTTTCAGCGAGTAGTGAAGCAGTTCCCACTCCCCAGCCTAGTTTTTTGCCGTATTGATAGCCAAACAATAACCCTTCTTTAATGGTGTGCCAGCCATTGGTTGCTGCGGCGATCGCTTCATCAGTAAAATCAATTGGTGTGCGATATTGAGCAGTCAGTACGAACAACCGCACTGCCATCGGGTCAACTCCTCGATCCAGTAAGTCTCGAATAGTAGTAAAATTACCCAAAGATTTGGACATTTTTTCACCATCTACCTTCACCATGCCGTTATGTAACCAGTAACGCGCTAGGGGTTTTCCTGTCACAGCCTCAGATTGGGCAATTTCGTTTTCGTGATGGGGAAAAATTAAGTCAGCACCACCAGCATGAATATCGATGGTATCACCCAAGCGATCGCGCACCATTGCCGAGCATTCTATATGCCACCCCGGACGACCTGCGCCCCAAGGTGATTCCCAAGCGGGTTCTCCCGGTTTTGCTGCCTTCCACAAAGCAAAATCAAAGGGGTCTTTCTTTTTCTGATACTCTGGATCTTCGATGTTGACGCGATCGCTTTTACCCGCTTGCATATCTTCTAACCTGCGTCCCGAAAGCTTGCCATACTCAGCAAACTGCCGGACTGCATAATACACATCACCGTCAGCAGGGTAAGCAAAACCTTTATTTTCCAACTCATGAATTAACCGCTGAATGCCATTCATCGTGTGGGTAGCGCGGGGATATTCATCAGCTTCTTTGATTCCCAGCCGCGCCATATCCTCAAAATATGCTTTGATAAAGCGATCGGCTACGGCTTCCATCGATGAATGTTCAAGACAAGCTCGATTGAGAATCTTGTCATCAATATCAGTAAAATTTTGGATATATCGGACTTCATAGCCGATAAACTGGAGATATCGGCGGATTACATCCCAAACAATGCAAGCTCTCGCATGACCCAAATGGCAGTAGTCGTATACCGTCACCCCGCAGTAATACATCTTAACCTTGCCTGGTTCGACTGTTTCAAACGGTTCTTGACGACGGGTGAGGGTATTGTAAAGTGTTAGGGTCATAACAGAGTAATGCTGAAATAAGAAGATACGTAATAATAGGGTAAAGCAGCTGGGATGACAGTCCAGCATCCCTATGCTAGTACGTCAGGGCGGAAATCAACATACTATTGGACAAAATCTCGAAAGCTTAGAAATCAAGGGTTTTTGACTTTTGACACTTCGACTTTGCTCAGTGTTAACTTTTGACTTCCGACTTGCGATGCTAGTGTTTTCTGGACTATCTGCGCTACATTACTATTTTTTGATTATTTGATAACAGCGCTATGCAATCAGCAGTTACATCCGAATCTTCGGCAATGGATACGCCCAAACAAGGAATGCCAGTAACAATTATTACGGGTTTCCTCGGTAGTGGCAAGACGACTTTACTCAATCATATCCTCAACAACCAACAGGGTTTGAAAACCGCTGTTCTCGTGAATGAATTTGGTGAAATTGGCATCGACAACGAGCTAATTGTTTCCACTGGTGAGAACATGGTGGAGCTAAATAATGGTTGTATCTGCTGCACTATTAATAATGATTTAGTAGATGCAGTTTACAAAGTTTTAGAACGCCAAGAAAATCTAGATTATCTAGTAGTGGAAACAACCGGATTGGCAGATCCGCTACCAGTAGCTTTAACATTTCTGGGCACAGAATTGCGGGATTTAACCCGCTTGGATTCGATTATTACTGTGGTAGATGCGGCCAATTACAGCCTAGATTTATTTAACTCGGAAGCAGCATACAGCCAGATTGCTTATGGTGATGTAATTGTGCTGAACAAGGCTGATTTGGTTGATGAAGCCACTTTGAACGAGTTAGAAAGAAAAATTAACGAAGTCAAGGAAGGAGCAAGAATTATTCGCGCTACGCGATCGCAAGTCCCACTTCCTTTAATTTTGAGTGTTGGTCTGTTTGAGTCGGATAAATATTTTGACACAGTGGTTGATGAACACGACCATCACGATCATGAACATCACGATCATCATGATGATCATGACCACTCAACATGCGGTCACGACCATCACGATCATGACCACGATCACCACGATCATCACCACCATTCTGACCATTTAGAAAATGATGGTTTTACTTCCATCTCTTTCCAAAGTGACAAGCCTTTTTCTATTAGGAAGTTTCAGTATTTCTTAGATAACCAGCTACCCTCAAACATCTTTCGAGCCAAGGGGATTATGTGGTTTGATGAAAGTCCGAAGCGTCATATTTTCCACCTTTGTGGCAAACGCTTCACCTTGGATGATGATGAATGGCAAGGTCAATTGAAAAACCAACTAGTGCTGATTGGTCAAAATTTGGATCGTGAGGCTTTAATTAGTCAACTCGAAAAATGCATTTGTCTACCTTCAACCTCTCGCGGTAAGGGGTTTGGCAAATAAAAGTTAGGAGTTAGGAGTTAAGAGTTTAATACTCGTTCCCAGGTTCCACCTGGGAATGCATTCTCAATGGCTCTGCCATCAATTTTGAGCAATGGAAAATGGTTGTTTTTAGTTTTTATATATTGCTCTAAAATCAAAACGTTGATAAATGTTCTGATTAAAATGCGGGTTGTTATCCAGCGAGTCAAATCATCTCAAGTTACAGTTAATGATGAAATTATCAGCAAAATTGGGCGGGGGCTAAATCTGCTCGTAGGTATAGCCAATACCGATACTGATGCTGAAATCGACTGGATGGTGCGTAAATGCTTAGAATTACGGCTGTTTCCTGACCAAGAAGGAAACGATCGCTGGCAAAAATCTATACAAGAAATTGGCGGCGATTTGTTAGTAGTCAGTCAGTTTACACTTTATGGTGACTGTCGCAAAGGTCGCCGTCCTTCTTTTGACCGTTCAGCGGCTCCCCAATCGGCAGAAGATTTGTATAATCGTTTTGTTATCAAGTTAAGAGCTAGCGGGTTGCAAGTGGAAACAGGTAAATTTGGTGCAATGATGCAAGTTATCATCGAAAACGATGGCCCCGTAACTTTGTTACTTGAAAAAGAAGCGATTTAAGTATATACACTAAAAACTGAATCACAGTAGCCTATAGACTGTGGTGTTCTAATTGATGAGAGAATATTAAACTAACCATCACCAAAGTTTAAATTCATTCATCATGGCGAAAATCCAGTTTTCTAGAGGTCTTGACGAAGAGGTAACTCCAGATGTGCGCTTAACGCGATCGCGCACTGGGGATAGTGGTACAGCGACGTTTATTTTTACGAATCCGAAAATTTTAGATCAAGGTACTACTGAAGATATTACCGGGATGTACTTGATTGACGAAGAAGGCGAGATAATTACCCGTGAAGTTAAGGCTAAATTTATTAACGGGAAACCGGAAGAATTAGAAGCACTTTATGTAATGAAATCTGCCCAAGAATGGGAGCGCTTTATGCGCTTCATGGAGCGGTATGCTGAAGAAAACGATCTGGGACTGAGTAAAAATGAGGCATAGGGCATAGGGCATAGGGCATCGGGCATCGGTAGTTGTCATGTTCTAATGAATGCGCTATTTACCGTGCCCAATTATCCATTATTAAAAGTACATAAGTGACATATAATGCCACAACCCCATCCAGACTCGCCTGGAGTTTTAGTAACTTGTGCTGTAGTTACTGTCAGCGATACACGCACTTTGGAAACAGATAAAAGTGGCCAGCTAATTCAGCAGTTACTCCTTGGTGGTAATCATGCTGTAGGAGCTTACACGATTATCAAAGATGAACCAACACAAATTCAAAAGCAGATAGAAAATCTAGGTAAAAGCGCAAATTTGGATGCTGTAATTTTCAATGGTGGTACAGGTATTGCACCACGAGATACCACCTACGATGCCATTGAGAAGTTACTGGAGAAAACTTTGCCGGGATTTGGTGAGTTATTTCGTTTTTTAAGTTATCAAGAAATTGGTTCGCGGGCGATCGCTTCTCGCGCTGTTGCTGGTGTTTATCAAAATAAATTAATCTTCTCGCTTCCTGGTTCTAGTAATGCTGTGCGACTGGCAATGGAAAAACTCATTTTGCCCGAACTCACTCACTTGGTAAGTCAGGTTTGTAAGGGGTGAAATGAGCAGCAGTTCACATAGTTGCCATGATAATTTTTGTAAAACTAAGGTATGAGGCACTGAAATCATCCTTTCTATCCTTACATCTTGAGGCTACCCAGAATTATAGTGAGACGGATGAAATTTTAATATCAGGTCAGGAATGGAGCCTATTTACTGGAATTGCATAATTGCTCACAGCATTACTGCATTTTCATACTTTGGTATCCCCATAGTAATAGGGGTTTTCTTTGCCAAAACTAAAACAACTATCCCTTCCAAGTTTTGGCTAGCTTTTTTCTTATCAGGTGGATTCGTGCTATTTTGCGGATTTCATCATTTTTTGGCGATCTTTGAGCCACATTCACCAGTGTCGCTGCTGCACTTAGGTGTACTTGATGTAATGGCGTTTATTTCCTTGTCTGCCTTACTCTACTTGATGCCAACCGCTTATCAAGTTGTCAAGGCGATCGCCAAATCTCAAGAAGATACCCACGAACTTCAACGCAGCCAGCAGATGCAACAGCTATTTTTAGATAATGGCCCCTTTGGAGCCTATATCAAAGATGAGGAATCTAGACTGCTTTACTACAACCAGGAGCTACAGTCTAAATTTTCGGTAGATTCACAAGAATGGTTGGGGAAAACCGATAGTGAATTCTTGCCAGATCCAGAGGAGGGGCGGCAGATAATGGAAAACGATCAAGTCGTTTTGAAGACTCTACGTCCCTTGAAGCTGATTGAAGAGGTAAAAATACCTGATAATGATCAGCCGTGCTACTGGCTATCGTTTAAATTTCCGTTTAATGATTACGCAACGGGCGCTTACCGCATCGGTGGGATTAGTATCGATATTACAGAATCCATAGAAGCACAGCGATCGCTCACTGATCTAAATCAACAGCTAGAAGAAAAAACACTGGAATTAGAAGTAAAAAAACGGGAACTTATATCTCTCTCAGATATGGCAGATACGCTTTATTCCTGTGAGTCTGAAGATGAGGTTTATCAAGTGGTCGCTTTAACCTGTTCTAAGCTATTTCCTAATATGAGTGGTTCTATCTATATAATTGCTAATTCCAAGAATTATGTTCAGATTAATAGTATTTGGGGAGGTGAAAGAAGCAGTAAAGAAATATTTTCACTATCTGATTGTTGGGCATTGCGGAGAGGAAAGTTAAATCTTTTATCGCCTCGGAATTCAGGATTAATTTGTAGTCACTTAATAGAGCCAGTTAGCGGCGCGCATTTGTGCCTTCCATTGTTTGGACAAGGCGAATTAGTTGGAATTTTACACATATATGCACTTGAAGAAATCAGTCCAGAAGATCAACAAACTACTGAAATTATTGCTAGAACATTAGGCATTGCACTGAATAATTTATCGATAAAAAAACGTCTAACCCATGATAGCCTGCGGGATGGGATGACCCAACTATTCAATCAAAGCTATATGCAAACCATAACGGAACAAAGGCTAGCAGAAGCTGAACGATCGGGACAACCTCTTAGTATTATTTTTCTTGATATCGATAACTTCAAGTCTTACAACTCGCGTTATGGACATGTGACTGCCAACATTGTTCTCCAGGGATTAGCAAAGTTACTTTTAAAATCTATTCGCTCCTTTGACATTGCTTGCAGATGGGGTGGTGAAGAATTTGTGATTGTGATGCCTAATATGACACTGGAAACGCTCAGGAAGCGAGTAGAACAATTAAGGCTAGATGTTGAACAAATGCAATTGAGAGACGGCGATCAGATCCTCCAAAGCATCACCGCTTCTTTTGGAATAGCTGTATCAGAACCAGGAATTACAGTTAAGGATTTTCTAAATCGAGCTAATCAAGCGATGCTTGAAGCAAAGAGAACAGGGAAGAATCGAGTTAGGGAATATGTAAATACCTATAATTGAAGAAGAATAAAGAATTCAGAACACCGCAAGCGGTCAAACAATTTTAGATTTTAGATTTTAGATTGACCAAAAACGAAAAGGATACAGAGCAACTAAATTTATTTATAGAGAAGCAAAAAAATGTATAACGAGTGGCACAGTGAACCAGCGCTGTAGGCGGGTTTCCCGCCGTAGGCGACTGGTGAACCCGAAGGACGCAAGAAATACGAAGTCCGTTTATAGAGCAACTAAATTTATTTATGGGGATCATTAATTTTGAATTTTGAATTCGGAGCGTTCGCCCTTGGCGTCTCGAAGAGAAGCGACGTGACTCCATACCTTTCCTTTGTGCTTCAGCATAGAAATCAGAAACTTATAAATTTATCCTATAAAAAAACAACTCCCTGAAGATGTGGGAGTTGTTTTTTATATTCAAGCAGTTTTTAAAACATTCAGAATGGAGCGATGCCTGCGGCGGGCTGCGCCTACGCTAAACAGATGGTAGCCAAAATAGCAGCGATTATATAAAACACTCCAACCACTTGCAATTCTGACCAGCCAGTAAGTTCCAAATGATGGTGTAAGGGTGCCATTTTGAAGAGACGTTTACCTTTGCCATCGGGGCCCTTCGTGGCTTTGTAATAACTTACCTGTGCCATCACCGACAGGGTTTCTACGAAGAAGATACCACTGAGAATAAACAGGACTACTAAAGTGTTTGTCAATAGTGCTACAGCAGCTAAAGCTCCTCCCAGCGCAAGGGAACCAGTATCTCCCATAAAAACGCGGGCTGGGTTGCGATTATGGGCTAAGAAACCTAAGCACCCGCCACTTAAAGCAGCACAGAAAACCATCAATCCTGGTGCTGTTGGGGCGACTAAAGCACCTAATGCTAAAAGTGCGATCGCAACTGTTCCTGCTGCCAAGCCATCAATACCATCTGTTAAATTAGTCGCATTACTTTCTGCAACTAGCACAAAACCTGCTAAAGGCCAAAATAGGAATCCTAATGGTAGTGTGAAGCTCACCCAAGGCAAAGCAATATTTGTAATATTAGAAGGTTGATTAAACATCAGCCATAGACAAAACACAGCCGCAAAACTCACCTGCAAAGCTAGTTTTGTGCGGGGAGATATACCTTTATTTGATTTCCGGCGCAGAATTTGCCAATCGTCGAGCCAGCCAATCAATCCATAGCTGATTGTCAAAGCCGAAACTGCAAGCACCTCTTTAGAAAAGTTAGACAATATACAGGCAAGCAGCACAGATACAGGTATAAAAAATATACCGCCCATTGTGGGAGTGCCTGCCTTTTTGAGATGAGCTTGGGGCCCATCTTCGCGAATTATTTGTCCAGTTTTAAGTGCTTGAAGTAAAGGTATTACCCAATAGCCCACCACACCTGAACCCAACGCACACAACAGTAGTGGCAGAGTTAGCGACATACTTTGCCACGGTAGCCGATTGGCCATCGAATCCAAGAAAAATGCTGTTGTACCTAGCCCTACGGCTAATAAAGAGGCTAGAGCGATTCCAGAAATGTTTAATCCTTGCTCAGGAGATAATTTAGCGTCCACAGAAGTTTCCCTTCACTCCACACTTATAAAATTGAATACTAGTAACTAGGGATACTACCAAGTCCCTAGCCTGAAAAGGCTAATTCTCAGCGATTCCTATATCATCGTCATCATCATCGAGGTCGTAGCCAATTCCATCATCTACACCCATTAGGGAGTCTATTCCTTCTTCGTCAGCTTGAAAATCCGGTTCGTGAACGTCACGCGCGATGATGCGACCATTGTTTTGTAACCAGTCCAACAAAGAGGACTCTGGCTTTAGGGGGATGACATCGGCTCGTTGGTTACGAGCTGCTTCACGTAATGGAGAGTTCAACATATCGAGTCAGGGCAAGAAAAGGTTTACGTAAGTTGACATTTAGAGTCTATCACTTGACACGGATTAATTTAGTTATCTTTTCAACCCTTTAGTTGATAAATCCGCATTCAGATAGAAATTTTTTTATTTAATAAGCATAAGGCTTAGTTCAAGCGATTCTTAGTAATTTTTATGGCTCTACATATATGTCATTAATATCTTGTTTATGCTGATGGAAAGTGAGTGATTTTTGAGGTGACAGGCGATGATGGGAAAAGCGGCTCTTATGGATGCGATCGCTGGTACAAATCGCGGTCTACTGGCGACCGAAGAACAGAAACAAGCTATCTTAGCTGCGATCGCGAATTTAGAAGACTTTAATCCTACACCCCGTCCCGTGGAAGCTAGTAATTTGCTAGATGGCAATTGGCGATTACTATACACCACTAGCAAGGCTCTTTTAAACTTAGATCGTCTACCTTTGTGCAAACTAGGTCAAATCTATCAGTGTATCCGGGTAGAGACTACCAGTGTTTACAACATAGCTGAGATTTATGGCTTACCTTATTTAGAAGGATTAGTCAGCATTGCTGCTAAATTTGAGCCAGTTTCAGGTCGGCGTGTCCAAGTAAAATTTGAGCGTTCTATTATCGGCTTACAACGTTTAATAGAATACAATTCTCCGGTAACTTTTATCCAACAAATTGAAGAAGGTAGAAAATTTCCCGGAATTGATGTTGCCATAAACAGTGACAAACAGCAAGGCTGGTTAGATATCACTTATATAGATAACGACTTACGGATCGGCAGAGGTAATGAAGGAAGTGTATTTGTCTTAACTAAAACATAAGCTTTTACAAAATAGCTCTTTGCGAATGAAGGTACACTATAACGTCTACCTTGTCAAGCAGGGTCTAATACCTTTTGCAATTTTGGATGTGCTATGGAGTTGGGAGTGGGGATTGGATTAGGGTACAGGTTACAGGGTACAGATTATTCCCTATCACCTTTCACCTGTAACCTCTCCCCTAATCCAATGCCCTATGCCCAATTCAGACAAATAACTTAACAAAGACTCTTGCTGCGACCTTGAGGTTGTAGAGTGAAATCAATTAGCCCTCTAGATTGGCGATTGATAACTAAAAGGGAAAATAATCATGGTTCAACGTGGTTCTAAAGTACGTATTCTCCGCCCTGAATCCTACTGGTTTCAGGATCTAGGAACTGTGGCTTCCATCGACCAAAGCGGCATCAAATACCCTGTAATTGTCCGCTTTGAAAAGGTCAATTACGCTGGTATCAATACCAACAACTTTGCCCAGGATGAATTAGTCGAGGTTGAAGCACCAAAGGCTAAAGCACCGAAAAAATAGCAGCAAAGCTACAAGGGGGTTGTTTGATGCGATGATGAAGGGTAGTCTTAAGTCTGAAGTATGAAGTCTGAAAATTTCAGTTCATTCATTCTTTGTCCTAGCCTACCCTAATCTATGAGAGCCGCCCTGCGGGTATTTACGGTTTCTTTTGGGTAGTAATACGAGCCATCTCCGGCTATGTAAGTTACTACCCCATCTCTTCTTCCTCGATCCCTCAAATAAATCACAATTGCCTGCTTAACTCAGCTTGAATGCCCGAACTGCCTGAAGTTGAAACAGTCCGAAAGGGTCTAAATCAATTGACCCTCAATCAAGAAATCACGGGTGGAGATGTGTTGCTCGATCGCACCATCGCCTACCCGTTTTCTGTTGGTGAGTTTGTTAATGGAATTGAAAAAAATGCGATCGCTACTTGGCATCGTCGCGGCAAATATCTCCTTGCTGAACTCTCCTCGTCTTCCGGCTGGCTAGGAGTTCATCTGCGAATGACCGGTCAACTCCTATGGCTGCATCAAGATGAACCATTACATAAGCACACGCGGGTTAGATTATTCTTTGGGGAACACCAAGAATTACGCTTTGTTGACCAGCGAACCTTCGGTAAAATATGGTGGATTCCGCCTGGTGTTGCTGTAGAAAGTATTATGACTGGTTTGGCAAAACTGGCAGCAGATCCATTTTCACCAGAATTCACTGTTGAATATCTAGCCAGCAAACTCCAAAACCGCCGCCGTCCAATTAAGACTGCGCTACTGGATCAATCGGTGGTGGCGGGATTAGGTAACATTTATGCTGATGAAGCATTGTTTAAGAGTGGGATTTTACCTGAAACCTTGTGTATAGATTTGCAGCTAAAGCAAATTGAACTTTTGCGAACAGCCATAATTCAAGTGTTAGAAACCAGTATTGAGGCTGGTGGTACGACATTTAGTAATTTCTTAAATGTTAAAGGTACTAACGGCAATTATGGTCGTGTAGCCTGGGTTTATAACCGCGCTGGAGAACCCTGTCGAGTTTGTGGTACAGCAATTCAACGGATTAGGTTAGCTGGGCGATCTAGTCATTTTTGCTCCCAGTGTCAAACGTTACGGGGAGTTAAAAGTTAGGAGTTTTTACTTCTAACTCGAAACTCTTTTAAAATGCAGGTGAAAGGCGTTAGAAATTTGAGAGAGGAATTCATGGCAGTCAAAAAAGGTGATATGGTTCGCGCTGTACGCGAGAAACTAGAAAACAGTCTGGAGGCTAAAGCCAGTGATCCTCGCTTTCCTTCTTATTTGTTTGAAACCAAGGGCGAAATTGTAGATGTCAAAGGTGATTACGCCCTGATTAAGTTTGGGAAAGTACCAACACCAAATGTTTGGTTACGTGTGGATCAACTTGAAGAGTTTAAATAAGTAAAAAGAATTCAGAAGTCATAATTCAGGAGTCAGAATTCAGAATTCAGCATTTATTCTGACTCCTGAATTCTTGTTGATAAAAATCGCATCTTAATTTATGTCTTCTTCCCCTACCTTCCTAATTGTCTGTAATTTACCTCGTGTCACCATCGTGGGTGCGGGTAGGGTTGGCAGTACTTTAGCTCAACGGGTTGCAGAGAAAAACCTGGCAGATGTAGTTTTACTAGATATTATTACGGGAATGCCTCAAGGTTTGGCGCTGGATTTGATGGAAGCCAGGGGATCAGTCGCGGTTGTTGCCTGTGGCGGCGTATCTGCAAGGTGAATACGGTTTAGATGATGTTGTAATTGGTGTTCCCTGTCGGTTGGGATGCGATGGAATTGAGAGTATTTTGGAATTGACGCTGACTGATAAAGAAAGAGAGGGTTTGCATATTTCGGCTCGATCTGTGCGTCAAAATATTGAGCGATCGCAGGAAATAATTCGTAATTTTTAATTTGTATAAATAGTAGTCAAAATAAAAAGCAGTAGGTTCAAATCCCACTGCCTTATTTGTTATTCCAAAATTCATCACCCGATGAAAACCAATATCACCAGATTGGTTTTGCGTTAACGGCGAGAATCCTGATCTGCGGGGTCGCCGTAGGGGTCTTCGCTGGCTGGCCGTACATCACCAAACTCCCCTGTGTCGGCGGGGTCGCCGTAAGGGTCTTCGCTAGCTGGACGTACATTACCGTAAGATGAGATATCTGCGGGATCGCCGTAGGGGTCTTCACTGGCTGGGCGGACATCGCCGTAAGATGCCGGGTCTGCGGGATCGCCGTAGGGATCTTCGCTGGCTGGACGTACATCGCGATCGCGGAATTCGGCATCTTGATCGGCTTGATCGCTGTTCGATCCCAAAAGTAAGTCTTTCGCCTTTCGGAAAAATTCATTTACCATAATCTGTCTCCTGATTTAAGTTCGTGTTTCCGACGGGCGCGATCGGCGTTATCCTCCAGGAAACCCGCTTTATACACACGCTTCGCCGATCTAGAGTGCTGGAGCTGCGGATGAAGTTATACCAGTGAGATCGCGACCTGTAGCACTCCGGTTATAGCCTTGGAATTCCCGATATTTTTGTGCTTCAGATTCTGGTACTCTAATTCCTTCTGATGGTGGCGTTACCCAGTGAGCGCGATGTTCAGCATCACGATAATATACACGCCCATTCTTGGATAGATAGTATTTACCTTGCGCTCCTTCTTGTGGAGCATTTTTATGTTGGTTGTACATATAGTAAAGTGCCGCAGCTCCTGCCAAAAGTGCCACTTTTTGCCCTGTACCCAATCCTTTCTTAACTTCAGTTTGGCTTGTAGTCTTGCGATCGCTCACTGTTCTACCAATGGTGTCATCTACTGGTGGTGGCACATTAGCTTTTTGGGAACCGCCTCCGCAGCTACTCAGCAAGGGCACCATTAACAATGCCGAAAGCAGCACTGCAAATAGACGCGAAACTATTTTACGTTCTTTATATATTGTGTTCATTGGATTTCGTTCTCACCTGTATTTGCTAAAAGCCTTGCTGTTGCAAAAACAAAGTTGGAATTCCTGTTATTTCGCTTGGATTTGAAAAAACATATACCACTCAATTTACAACTGCACAGCTACAGCGTTTCTCTTTCATATTCGTGGATTTTCTCAAGTATTCCATCCCGCCTTTGAGAGAAATCGTATTCATCCCAAGGAAATATATTGTTGATTTTTTATGAGTCTATTTAGCTGAAATGCCGAAATCTTCAGCAATTACTCGGTTATTTTTTCTGCATAAATAACTTAGAAAGATACAGTTACTATGATGGTTTCTGCCAAAAAATATACTCAATATGACATTAAAAAACACTAGCACTCGTCTTCTTTTGGCTTTGTGGGATTTGGGAGGAATGCAGCAGGAAGTTAAGAAGGGTCAACTCACTAAGCGAATTGTATCCAAAAGCCAAAAGGTAGCAGATTATCAGGGCATATTCGAGGAATTACAGAAGCAGGGTGCGATCGCAATTTCCAAAAAAGGATACTCTCTGACATCTGGCAAGGGTTTAGAGGTATTGGGTGAGGGTTTGAGAAGTAGCGAGTTTAATTTTGAAGGGACGATTGTCGGTACTTGGGCGGCAAATGCGTTGTTGCGGTGGATTAGTCAGATTGATGTTGCGGTAACTGGTGCAGATGTACTGGTTAATGGTAAGGGTGCGTTAGCAAAGCTTTCCGAAGGAATCGCTTCTTACGACGAGTTTAAGTCAGTGGCGTTGGAAGTCTACGACAAGTTGAACTATGAATACAACTTTAATAATCTGGTGCCAATTTATCGCATTAGAAGAGTAATTGGCGATCGTGTGAGTCGTACAGAGTTTAATGATTGGCTGCTGGAAACGCAAGCTAACGATATTTTGCAACTACAGGGCGGGAGTGTAGAAGACAGCGCACCCGACAAAATTGAGGATTCGGTAGCTACAGAATTAGATGGATTACGCTGCTACGCCACACGCCTGAAACCTTAAACCTTATTTGACTCTTCACACATTAACTTCACAACACTATGACTGTCACCACATTTACCATTGATGATCTGATTAGAAATCAAAACCCTTTTGCAGGACATATTGTGGTCAGACCCCAACAAATATGGGGTAAAAGTTTTCCTGATGTTCCTTCAATTAATGCTCATGCTTCTAATGCAGTTTTTGATGCTGTTGATAAAGTCAGTAAAGGAAAACGTGAAACTGTAGGTCTCACAATTACAGCAGAGAAAGGGTTAGGTAAAAGCCATATTATTAGTCGGATTCGCCACCGATTACAGACAGAAGATAATAGCTTATTTATCTATATGAGTAAGTATGATAACTTGAATCAAATTAAGTCTCTATTTCTGCAAAGTGTCGCCTCTAGTCTCAGAGCTTTTGGTAGTCAAAAAGTAATGCAATGGCAGGAAATTGCAGCAGCTTTAATTAATGAAGCAAAGCAATGGAACTATACGCCACAACAGTATATTAATATGTATCCAGGTTGGTTGAGCCAACACTCAACTAAAGCGATAGTTCATCTAACAGAAAGTGTTCTGAAAGTCAAGCCTGAAATAACCAACCCTTACATAGTTAAAGCAATTTTGTGGACACTTTCTCCAGTCCATATTAATTATGCAAGCTATTGGTTATCTGGTTTAGAATTAGCACAATCACAAGCTGAAGCAATGGGATTGCCAAATCCTAAAAGCGAGGATAGAGAAGCTGAAGCATTAAGCAATGTTCGTCAAATTCTAGATATCACTAGCTATTATCGAGTTCCAGTGATTTGTTTTGACGAATTAGATATTGCAGATGCTGCTGATAATGGATTTTTAGCAGCACAAGTTATCGCAAACTTAGTTAAGGATTTATATAACAGTCTTAAACAAGGTGTTTTACTGTTAGCAATGTATCCTCGTACCTGGGAAGACCAAATCAAGGCTTTACCAGAAGCTGAAGCAGTTATAGATAGATTAGTAAGCGATCAAGCTGATAGACAGCCTATAAAACTAAGCTTTCTCAATTCTGATGATATCGTTGCTCTAGTGAATCAATGGTTACAAGATTTTTATGAGGAATATCAACAAACCCCGCCTCATCCTCTTTACCCATTTGATGAAACTAAACTCAGAGAACTTGGTAAGAGTAGGCCTACTGTAAGGTCAGTTTTAAAATGGTGTGCAGAGAATTTTATACCTAATGGGACGAATGTTGATGACACTGCAAAAGTAAAAGCAAGTAATACAGATCCTATAGGTACATGGACATCTACAACAATTCATCCAGTTAAACCATACTTCAATAGTGAATTAGCAAATGTTGAAGCTTCTATTGATTCATTAATGGAAGAACAAGAAACTATGGGTAATGCTCTTTGGCTAGCTTTCAATAGCTTAATTGGTGAAACTGTAGAGGGAGTAACAATTGAAGACATTGAAGAAATAAAAGCTAGTACAGCAGACGATGGCTATATAGATTTCAGAATTGTTGACAAAAATAGGAAAGTGAGAATTGGAGTAACTGTAGTTCAGCAAGACGGCAAGTTTATTGGTGCAGCATTGAATCGATTAATTGATTACAGAAGGTTTGATCTAACTCGCGGTTGTTTAGTTCGTTCAAAAAATATTAATCCAGGTGCAGGATTAGCTAGAGAACGTTTAAGAATACTGTTGAAAGAAAAGGGTGGAGAGTGGGTAAGCTTGCAAAGCCAAGATATTAAACCTCTATTAGCTATCTATTTTGTTTGGTATAACAAAGATAGTTACGAACTTACAGAAGAAGAGGTATTTGATTTTATTGAGCAGAAGCAACTAGCAATCAACAATCCTTTGATTAGAGAAATTCTTAGCGATCCTTCTGGACAAGAACCTACTAATTTAACTGATGATGGATTACCTATTAGTATTCCTCAAAGCATTGCTACTGCCGATTACATCGAACTAAACCTATAGCTCATTAGAAATGAATCAGCAGTTTTCAATTCCAACAGCGCTGTGTTTACCCGTCCCTGATATTGAAGCCTTAATACAGGGGCGAACAATTGCTGCTTTACCCAAGATGTTTATTCGTCCTGGGCAGAAATTTGCACTTTATCCTGCTGACTCTTCAGTTTCAATTAAAGCTTGGGCTAAATGTGAGCTTTGCCAAATTTTAGACGAGACTAAACCATTAGAAATTTTGTCTAAATTAACAATATGGACACCAAAAGTATTAAAGGAGATACTACAAAAACAACAGTATCTTTTCCTGGCTTACTTGCGTGTCTATCAGTTACCTCAGTTACAAGAAATATCAGTCAATCCCAAGATTCAGGAAAAGCTAGGAAAATTTGTTAGTTTACCTAATTCTCTAACGGTTTCTGAAGTCAACCCAGTAATGACCGATCGCACCTTTGCCCAACGCAAACACCAGTTAGAAAAGCTAGAACCCTCGCTGCATCCTGAATTGGAAGAATTGCAGAGTGCGATCGCATCCCTAGCCATTAGCCAACCAGCAGCTAAACAATTAGACGACGATATCAAAGTATTTTTAGGTTGGAGTAGTAACAAGCTAATTAAGCAACCCGATCCAAATTTAGCTTGGATAAATGATATTGCAAAATTGGGCGATCGCAGTATCGAACAAGATGATAAAAAAACTAACTATCAAGCTGGTACAGATTTTGAAAATGTAGTGCGTGATAGCTTAGAGCTTCTGGGATTTACGATTGACTATGCTCATAAAGGCGGTGCGGGTGGTTTAGATTTATTTTGTTCCAAACCATACCCATTATTTGGTGAATGCAAAGCAGGTAGAAAGATTCCCAATGATACCGCAGTGCAACTATTGAATTTGGGAATGCTACGCCGACCAGACCTTTTTAATCAGGCTGCTAAATTAATTATTGGCCCTGGTGAACCAACAACCCAACTACAAGACGCTGCAAAAATACAAGGTATGGCTATCATTAAACCAGAAACGCTTCAGAAATTAGTCAAGTTACAAAGCAACCATCGCAACTCAGTAGACTTATTTAAGCTAAAAGAATATTTAAAAGCAGGTCAATCTGATGAGAAAGTAGAAAAATATATTGACCAAGTTTATACAGAGATAAGCCTGCGATCGCAGATGATCATAGCAGTTAAAGAACTCTCTGAACAAGATAATGAAACTTCAAAAGTTACACATCCAAGTTTTACAGTTACAGAAATCCGTGTTCATTACAATGCTACTCATAATCACCGACTAAATGACGAATTAGTTCACGATTTATTGATAGAACTTTCCTCACCATTAACAGGCTACTTGGGGCGAATTAAAGGTAGTGATTGGAAGAGCGATCGCTTTTACTTTCTCCGAGATTTACCTATTAACTAAATATAGTAATTTTTTTTACTTATGCTTTATCTGGGTATCTGCTATTCATTTAAAAATAACTGCGATCGCAGTTATCCTAAAGTTAATATACCAGCCTGATAATTCACCACCAACGGCAGAATTTTTAGCCATTCTGATCCTAACAATACTTCCGTAATTTCATTGCCCACATAAACGTTAATTTCATACTCTTGTTCGTTTAATATCACCTTGCCTAAATAAATATCAAATCTTGATTCTCCCTTAGCAGTTCGTAAAGATTCCTCACCGATATAAAACCAGTCTAGACCCTCTAAATCTTGTTTGTTAATAGCCATAAAGCCTGTAAAACCAGTATCTAACATAGCATCTACAGGCAAATCTAATCCATCAGATGTAATCAAATCAATTTCAAAAAATAGTTGCCCATTATCTCCAAAATCCCCTTGAATCATATTGTGCCAGTTGTTCCTGTTTCATTTAAACAGAATACACAATGTCTACTATTTGAGTATTTTTCAAGGGATTTTTTATGAGCTTGCATTTTATCCACATCAATTAAGTAATCACCACTATTTGGCTCTACTGCAATATACCAGCCATAGTGTTCCTTAATCAAATCGGGACGTACACGCTCAAAAATTTCCCGACAGCGCTGATAAAATGCCTCATCTTCAGTTTTGCGTCTAGCAAGTTCTTCTGGTGGTAAAATTCGTTCTGGAAAGATTCTGCCTCGACGTGCAGGTTGTTTTGCAGTTGATTCAGCCATAGTAATTAGCCCTATTTGTTAATGCTGTCTTAACTTTATTTTACAGAAATATAAAGGCGATCGCTTTAACTTTAGTTTACAGGAAGATACAAGCGATCACTTTGATTAACTAAATAATTATACTGAATTTGATAGTCTTTAAAAATACTTCTATTTTGCCTTTTAGCTTCTCTGTAAGACGCTATACGCAGCTTTCTTCTCCGTAAGAGTATGCACTTCGTTTCAAAATAACTAAAGTGCAGATTGCTTTACAGTTAATTACTTCATGAATAATTAATACTATCTATTGACTTAATTTTATTTTATGAGAAGTAATAATAATCTTAGGCACAGCCTACCTGAAAGCATCGCAATCTTTTATCTTTATCTCAGTAAATATTATTTATAGTGATAAACTTTACCAAAAATTTACACTTAACTACTGTGTAACTTCATTTACATTAGATAATGCTCTATTACTGTCGAAGAAATACATTATACTTACTACACTGGTGTTCATTAATCACAAACCTCTAACAAGTTGAAAACTTAGGCAAGATGACCCATGTATTATCAAATTTGGAATTTCTTTCTTAAAGAAGATAAATACATTTATTGGAAAGAAAAAATCAAAGTTAACAAAAACTTTGACAAAGTTACATGGCAAAAAAATATTGATTTCTTGTCATTAGTAGAGCAAACTTTCCAGTTAAAAAGTCAACTAGCAGAAACCGATAGCCTTGAGCCGTTTCTCAAGTTAGCAAGAGAAAACGGTTATAATTTGACCGCAGAAGAACTTGGCTGGTTTCTAGTTACGAGAAGACAGATTTGGGATCTTTTTGATTTTGCACAAAAAACGCCATCTCTCAAAGAAGAATTACTAATAGCTAAAGAGCCACAGCAGTTCATCGACATCGCTGCCGAAAATGGCTATTACTTTTCTGTAGATGAGTTAGCTTGGCTGTTAATTGACATAAAATCTTCGTCAGATTTAGTATCTATTAACAACAGCGTTGGAGAGATTCTCACAGTATCAAGCTATGGCAGAATTGAAACAGGATACTGGATTTGGCTAGCAGAACACTGGGGAATTGTGCCACCATTTTGTCATCGGGATAAACCCAGTACTTTCTTATGTCAAAATCTCAACAATCCTTTTTTACCCGATCGCTGTTTCTTGCCCAAGAGTTACTTTAATCAACGCCTGATGGCAATTCATAATTAAAATAATTCGTAGTTAGGCAAAGGAAGAGAAGAAAGCAATACTTAACTCAACAGTATTGAGTTATGAAACTTAATTACGAATTACGTTAGCGCAGCGGTAGCGAGTCCGCGTACTCTGTAAGAGTTGCAAGCTACGCTTTTAGCGTCTCGTAGAGAGCGTCATTACGAATTACGAACTATACAGTGAAGCATCCTAGACAGAAGATATATCTTCTATTTAGGATGCTTCACAATAAAAAATTGTTGTTGAGACAACAATTATGGACAAAATGTGAGAATTTAGACTAAAGCTATCAGCTAGCAGAAACGGTCAAACTACCTGGTTTCTGAAGATCGCCTTGTAAAACTACACCCCGCTGATTGGCATGGATGTGACGCAAAATCTTGTAAATTGCCTCAACTTGGTCTGATGCGCCTGCCTTCTCGGCGAGTTCGTCAAGAGAAAGGGGAGTTTTTTCTTTTTGTAGCACTGCTACCACTCGTGTTTGCAAATCAAGAATGGAGGCGGCAGCTTTTTTGCCAGCTTCTACTCCTGGTTGATGGTAGGCGTTGACGTTGACCAAACTAGCATATAAACCAACAGCACGTTCGTATAAAGCAATTAATGCCCCTACAGTTCGGGGATTAACTTGGGGAATCGTGACTGTAATCGAATCGCGGTGATTTTCATAAAGCGCTTGTCGGGTTCCTTGGAGAAAACCGGAAAGATAATCGCCTGATGTAACTCCAGGATCTATTTCAGTGGATGGCCCTTGACGATCTTCCAACACTTCGATGAAGGTAGCAAAGAAATTCGCTACACCCTCGCGTAACTGCTGGACATAAGCGTGTTGATCTGTTGAGCCTTTGTTGCCGTAGACGGCAATACCTTGATGGACAACGTTGCCATCTAAGTCTTTTTCCTTACCCAAGGATTCCATCACCAGCTGTTGCAAATAGCGACTGAATAAAAATAAGCTGTCCTTGTAAGGTAGGACAACCATATCTTTTTCGCCCTTTCCATTACCTGCAAAGTACCAAGACAAAGCAAGCAAGGCTGCTGGGTTATTTTTCACATCTGGGATGCGGGTAGCGTCATCCATCTCTTTTGCGCCATCTAGGATAGCACGAACATCAATGCCCTGTAATGCCGCTGGTACTAGCCCCACAGCAGACATTTCTGAGGTGCGTCCTCCTACCCAGTCATACATCGGAAATCTCGCCAACCAGCCTTCATCTTTGGCCAGCTTATCGAGGTTGCTATCAACGCTGGTAATAGCTACCGCATACTGGGCAAATTCCAAATTGTGTCCGGCGTAGGCTTTTTTAACTTCAATCATGCCGTTGCGAGGTTCCGGCGTTCCCCCAGATTTGGAGATCACCAATACCAAAGTGCTGGCGAGGCTGTTTCGTAGATGATTGAGAACGCGATCGATACCTGCGGGATCGTTGTTATCGATAAAGTGAAGTTT
Source organism: Nostoc punctiforme NIES-2108 (assembly GCA_003326195.1). Classification (GTDB taxonomy): domain Bacteria; phylum Cyanobacteriota; class Cyanobacteriia; order Cyanobacteriales; family Nostocaceae; genus Nostoc; species Nostoc punctiforme_A. Next base: position 571,824 of record LXQE01000029.1, on the reverse strand, counting down.
CAGGGGTGGGAAATCAGGAGCGAGAGCTTCCGCGACAAATTGGGGGCCGAGAGCGGAACCACCAATGCCGATGGAGATAATATCCGTGAAGCGGCTTGCTCTGGGAGGATGAATAGCACCTGTTTGGACTTTTTCCGCAAAGGCTTCGATTAGTTCTAGGGTTTGGACTATTTCTTGTGTAAGTTCTGGAGCTGGCGCTAAATCAGGATTTCGCAGCCAGTAATGTCCAACCATGCGGTTCTCGTCGGGATTTGCGATCGCACCCTTCTCTAGTTGAGCCATATCCGCAAACGCCTTGTCAAACTTCGGCCGCAACGAATCCACGAAGGCATCATCGAACCGCATCCGACTTATGTCTAAGTACAGTCCCAATCCCTCGTGGAAATATAACCAGTTTTGGTATCTTTGCCAAAGTGCCCTAGCATCCATAGGGAAATCTCAAATAAAGTGTTATTTCAAAAACCAGTTTAATGTAAGGTTATAGCGATCCCTGCCTAGCCTTATACAGTTTACAGTTTTAAGTGTTCCCTTGACCGTGCCAATTTTAGATTTTAGATTTTAGATTTTAGATTAAAAATTATTTCGGTTGATGCCCCGCACTTCTTTACCAGACGCTACCGCGAACGTGCCAAGAAAGCGAACGTGGGTGGAACAAATCCAAAATCCGCAATTCCAAAATCCAAAATTGATTGACTCTTGACTTTAAACATCTGGCATAGGGATGACACGCAGAAATTTCACAATTTCACCCCTAATTTCTATACCAATCAGGTAATTATCCAGGGTGAAGCGGTGAAAAATGCCTTCATTATCAAGCTGTCGCAGTTCTTTTAGATCACTCAGTTGCCACTTTTGGGCTAACTCAATAAAAACAAAATCATGCACCCGCTCGTAGGCGGCAGGTTCTAAATTCTTCAGGTCTAGCAAAAAAGACCTGGCATAGCGCATTTCCAGACTCACTGGGCGTTACCTTCACCAAAACTTGAGGGGCCACTGTCACTAGCTCAAAAGCGCTGCTGAATCAGAAAAACATCAACAGTCTTACCGCTTCTTCGTGGGTTAAAATATCCCACGGTTGCTGCGATCGCTTGACTTTTTGTATGGCTTTAAGCATATAAAAGTCATAATGTAAAGCTTCGAGAACGTTCCAAATATCTTGCAAATCGTCATCGCCTAACTGCTCGATTAAGTGATGCATTCTAAGTCGCAGCAAATTCATACGTTAATTATTCCCTACCACCAAACACCAACAATAAATAGTATTCCCATAAAATTAGCTACGCTCAAGCTACGCTAAAATTTATTCGCCCGGCGAGTGGGGCAGGGGAGCAGGGGGAGACAAGAGGGACAAGGGGGACAAGGAAAATAACTATGCCCAATGCCCAATTCCCAATGCCCAATTCCCAATGCCCAATGCCCAATTCCCAATGCCCAATTCCCAAATAATTTAATATGGTTGACTATCTCATTTTCTTAGCAATTTCTACAGCACTTTTTGCTCTATTCGCACTAGGACTGAATTTACAGTGGGGCTTTACAGGATTAATTAACTTTGGTCATATTGCTTTCATGACTCTGGGAGCATATACAACGGTATTGTTAAGCTTAAAGGGCGTACCCCTACTTATATCGGCACTGGCTGGGGCAATTGTCGCCGCCTTATTGGGTTTGATAATTGGTTTTGTCACTCTCCGCTTACGAGAAGATTATCTAGGAATTGTCACCATTGGCACGGGCGAATTAATTCGTTTGGTGGTAAACAATCAGGAATTACCTGTGGGTGATACTTGGATTTCTGGGGCGTTTGGTGTACAAAGTTATCCCATACCCCTATCCACAGAACCAAGTTTGTTTGTCAGATTAATAATGATTGCGCTTTTAACGCTCCTGGCTGCTGTAACTTTCTTTACATTGTGGCGATGGATTCGTACCACTCAAATATCTCGGACTACTGATTTAGGCAAAAGGACGACTAGCAAGCAAGAATTTATATCCCGCTTGGGTGTGGGAATTGTGTTAGCACTTTTGGCGGCAGCGATTTATATTTCTGGGGTAATCGGACTGTATAACTACAACCCAAAAGCGGGTTTAATGCTGGTGTTACTGCTGGTTTTAGCRTTTGTATACTGGCGGTTAGAAATTTTGGTGCGATCGCCTTGGGGTAGAATTCTCAAAGCCATCCGTGAAGATGAAGAAATTCCCAAAGCGCTGGGAAAAAATGTATTTTGGTATAAATTACAATCTCTCATGCTTGGAGGTGCGATCGCAGGTATCGCTGGTGCTTTCTTCGCTTGGCAACTCAGCGCCATTTACCCCGATAATTTTCAACCGCAGATCACCTTTGACACTTGGATTATGGTGATTTTAGGCGGTTCTGGGAATAATGTTGGCACAATCGTAGGTGCGGTAATTTTCTTTGCTTACGATGCGCTGACGCGAGAAGTCTTACCCAGAATCGTTTCTCTTGATGAAGCACGTTTGGGCGCATTTCGCATCATGGTAATCGGACTAATTTTGATGGTACTGATGATTTGGCGTCCTCAAGGTATCTTAGGGAAAAAAGAGGAACTCACCCTTGGTAAATAACTATTCATCCCCACTTCCCCTTCTGGCAGCCACTGGACTTTCTAAAAGCTTTGGTGGTGTCAAAGCAGTTAATGAGGCCAGAATCGAAGTTGCTAAAGGCAGTATTACGGGCTTGATTGGCCCCAATGGTGCTGGTAAAACTACTTTATTTAACTTACTCTCGAACTTCATTCGCCCTGATAAAGGACGAGTAATTTTTGACGGCGAACCGATTCACAATTTGCAACCATATCAAATCGCCCAGCAGGGAGTAATACGCACCTTTCAGGTTGCACGGACTCTCTCGCGGTTGTCGGTGTTAGAAAATATGCTGCTAGCGGCGCAAAAACAAACAGGTGAAAATTTTTGGCAGGTGCAGTTGCAACCGCACATTGTCGCTAAGGAAGAAAAGCAACTGCAAGAGCGAGCAATGTACTTATTAGAATCAGTGGGCTTGGTAAAAAAAGCACACGATTACGCTGGTTGCTTATCTGGTGGACAACGCAAGCTGCTAGAAATGGGACGGGCGCTGATGACTAATCCTAAGTTAATTTTGTTGGATGAACCAGCTGCTGGGGTGAATCCGAAACTGATTGATGATATTTGCGATCGTATTATCACTTGGAACCGTCAAGACGGAATGACCTTTCTGATTATTGAACATAATATGGATGTGGTTATGTCGTTGTGCGATCATGTTTGGGTACTTGCTGAAGGGCAAAATTTAGCTGACGGTACACCCGCAGAAATTCAGACTAATCCCAAAGTTCTAGAAGCTTATTTGGGAAAATAGAGTACGATTAGCTTTCTCCTCCAAAGCTCTCCCTGTGTGGGAAAGGCTTTTATTCTTGCTCTGATTCGCTGGTAGGGAACGGTTTGAGAGAAAGCCGCACACGTTGTCAAATCTTCGGAAATTTGGCTCTTGTTAAAATCGAGTTGTATATCTCAGTGGAAAAAGCTTTTTATGTCAATGATGACAGTCAGAGATTTAGAGCAAGTTCAAACAGCTTTTACCGAAGCAGGTTTAGATTACCAGCTGGAACTCGAAAATGGGAAAATTTCAATTATGGGTCCGTCAGATATTGTATCCAGCGAAATCAGTAGTCGTCTCATTGCCTTTCTCTTTGCTTGGATAAATCCTCGTCGCTGGGGAAGAGTATTTGATTCTGCTGGCGGTTTCATCATGCCAGATACAAACCTCAAAGCACCCGATGTTTCCTTTGTTCGCGCTTCCCGACTTCTCCAAAGTCCTCGTTACTTTGGAGAACTTGTCCCTGACTTGGTGGTAGAAATTAAATCTCAGAGCGATAAAATTAAACTTATAGTAGCCAAAATTCTGAAATTTATAGAATTAGGAGCGATCGTCGGTATTCTGATTGACCCTGATGAAGAGACAGTTACAATTTATCGCTCTACAGGCGAACCGACAGTTTTAGAAAATGGCGATATTTTAACGATACCAGAACTTTTTCCCGGTTGGGAATTGCCCGTTACTGAATTGTGGCCTCCTATCTTTACCGAGGAAGAAACAAAAATTTTGTGAATAGTTTTAGTAGCTACTGAACCACAGTATCACTATTACAAATTATATTGGCGAATCCACAAACGTCATTACGAATTATTTTAATCTTCGTTATTTTCTGCAAAATTGACTTGCTCATAAAGGTCGCGTAATTCAATTTGAAAATCAACTGTTTGCAGTGATAAAATTGCAGATTCATGTTCAAGTTCCGTGAATGACCATTGACTTTCCGCAGTTTTTACATACTGCATCACATGATACTGATATTGATCAATTAAAATATATTCTTTGAATTCGGGAATAGAGCGATAATAAAGAAACTTATCACCTTGGTCATAATTTTTAGTCGATTTAGATAAAACTTCAGCAATTAACATCGGGTTCATAACCGTTGTTGTGCTGGTTCCCGTATAAATAGGTTGTCCCTCAATCACCATCACATCAGGATATGTATGTTGCCGATAACGGGGTATCCACAAACGCACATCACCAATATAAACATCATAATTTTTACGCCTTAAAGCAATTTTTAAGAATGCAGCTAAATTCAAAGCAATTTTATTATGATTTGTAGTGCCACCCGTCATCGGTACAATTTCTCCATCACGGTATTCGCTTTTATATTCTGCCTTTTCTTCAATTTCTAAATATTCTTCAGGTGTGTAATAGAATTTTTGTGTTTCTAACTGCATAAAAATACAACCTATGATTGTGCGGTTTATTCGTCTTTCATATCTATGTTGTACGCCAATAAATCCCATTTTCTCGCTGCATTAACTGGCAAGCAATCAACTCCCGTCGCAGGGTGGCGCAGTCAATATGGTAGCGTTTGAGAATATCATTTACAAAACGTTCAGGGTAGTTGACTCCTACATCAAACTGGTTTGCTAACCACTTAAGAATAACTAGACGCTTTTTGCGACTAGCAGGAATTTCTTTGAGGCGATCGCCCTCGAAATAGTTTTTCAACACTTTGCTTTCCCAAGCCTCAGTATCCACATCCTCTATCAAGGATGCTATTTTCTCAGGTGTGAAAATTTCCTTGCTAATGCTTTGCAAAGCCTCGCTATCCAACTGGTATAGACGGCTATTTCCTTCAGGACGCATTGTCACCAAATTTAGCTCTTTAAGTTTCGCTAAATGATGAGATACCGTCGGTTCCTTGAGTTGCAGTAGCACCGCCAATTCTTCGACGCTGCACTCCTGATTCGCCAGGATACCTACAATCTTCAATCGGCTATCATCCGCTAATGCCTTGAAAAAGCGCAGTAAGATGTTAAATTGCTCTGGTTGCATAACTAACTTCTAATTAGATGTCTATCTAATTAGAAGTATATCTAATTTAAAACTGGTTGGCTCAGAACCCCAACTTCTCACCAAAAGTCGGGGTTCTTGTTGTTTAATTTAACTAAACTGTTCCTCTGCATCTAGGTTGAACAGCATTTGCAGAGTTTGCATACAGCGCCGTCTAGCTTCAACATCTTGCTGCGATCGCAATTGCACCATCGGGTCATGTAAAATTTTATTGACAATTCCCCGTGTTAATGCTTCAATCACCTCTTGATGTTTATCGGCAAATTCCGAACCCAATCTCGACAAAGCTTTTTCTAATTCTTGTTCGCGGATGGTTTCGACTTTATTTCGCAGACAGCTAATAGTGCTAACAGTTTCTAAACTGCGCCACCAAATATCAAAGGCTTCTACTTCTTCCTCTAAAAGTTTCTCAGCTTCTTGTGCAATCTTCCGACGGCTTTCGTAGTTTTGCGCTACTACAGCCTTCAAATCATCCACATTAAACGCGTGCACGTTTTCCAATTCATTTACATCCGCATGAACATTACGCGGCACAGAAATATCAAATAACATTAGAGAGCGCTGAACTTCTAAAACCATTTCTAATTTGGCACGGTCAAGTATTGGCTCTGTTGCCGAAGTACTTGTAAACACCAAATCACTATCGGCAATTACGTTCATCATTTCCGATAGCGGATGAATATTGATCGGTTGTTGAGGGAATTGCTTTGTTAATTCTAAGGCGCGATCGCGAGAGCGATTTACAATACTAATTTCAACAGCACCTTTAGAAATGAGGTGTTGCACCAGCAGCCGTGACATTTTGCCAGCACCCAAAATTACCACTCGGCAAGCTGCCAAATTTGCCACTTTTATCTGTGCTAATTCCACAGCTGCCGAACTGATCGAGACAGCCCCAGTACCAATACTTGTTTCAGTGCGAACCCGCTTCCCAGCTGTCAGCGCTTGTTTAAATAATCGATTCAAAATGGTTTTTATACCGCTATATTGCTGTCCCAGTTTGTGAGTAGTCTTCACCTGAGCCAGAATTTGACCTTCTCCAAGTACCAGACTATCTAAACCACCTGCTACCCGCATAACGTGCATCACGGCATCATCATGGAGCAACATAAACAAGTGTTGTCGCAGAGAAATCACGGGCAATTTACTGTATTCCGCAAGAAACTGCGTTACTTCCCGAATACCTTGGTCTGCTTCACTGGTGACAATGTAAATTTCCAGGCGGTTACAAGTGCTAAGAATTGCAACTTCGTCAATATGGGGATAGCTGGCCAGTTGAGCGATCGCACTTTCAATTTGTGGTTCTGGAATGCTCAGTTTTTCCCGGACTTCTACTGGGGCTGTTTTATGGCTTAACCCCACCACTGCTATATTCATTTGCTAAATTGTAGTTACTAGTTGGTAGTTGGCAATCTGGCATTAAGTGAGAATAGGGAATGGGGAATTTTTGTTTATTGGTTGATAGTTTTCCAACCAATCATTAATCACTAACTACTAACTACTAACTACTATAAAGGTAAAGCTTTTTGGTGATGATTTTTCCCTTTTATAGAAACATTTCTTTCCAAATGCTTTACCTCTACTTTTACCATTCCCCATTCCCTAAAAATTAGTTCAGTTGGAGAACTTTTGGTTCACCAAACAAGTGAATTGTATCAACAAATCGAGCAGTTTTCGACTGGTTGGAAATTACCAAGCTTTGAGTTCTTGCCCCGTCTTTGAAGAAACGTACACCTTGCATGAGATTACCACTGGTAATGCCGCTAGCCGCGAACAGAATAGTTTTACCAGATGCTAGTTCATGAGCATCATAGACCTTATCGGGGTCATTAATATTCATAGACTTTAAGCGATCGATGTTGGCTTCTCTGCTTTCTCCAATCAGACCTGTTTTGACTATAGCTGGATCGTAGATCAGTTGACCTTGGAAGTGTCCACCCAAAGCACGCATTGCTGCTGCTGAGATTACGCCTTCAGGAGCAGCACCGATACCCATCAGAGCGTGGATATTGGTTCCAGCAAAACCGCAGCTTATAGCTGCACCCACATCACCGTCTGAAATTAGCGCAACTCTCGCTCCAGCCTCACGAATTTCCTTAATTAAATCGTTGTGGCGTTCGCGCTTCATTACTACCACAACAAGTTCTTCAATACCCCGGTCTAAAACCTCAGAGAGAATCTTCAGGTTTTCCGTGGCTGACTTGTTGATATCTACCTTGCCCTTAGCTGCGGGAGGTGCTGCTAACTTCTTCATGTAAAAGTCAGGAGCAGCAAATAATCCACCCTTTTCAGAAATTGCCAAGACAGCCATCGAACCAGGTTGTCCATAAGCTACCAAGTTGGTGCCTTCACAGGGATCAACGGCGATATCAATTTCAATTAATTCATCAGGGTTACAGACACTTTCGGCATTTGGTTGGGTACAGATACCAACTTCTTCCCCGATGTATAGCATAGGCGCGTCGTCACGTTCGCCTTCCCCAATCACAATGCGACCGCGCATGTGAATTTTATTCATCCGCTCCCGCATAGCTTCCACAGCTACCTGGTCAGCGATGTTTTTTTCGCCTTTACCCATCCACTTTGCAGATGCGATTGCGGCTTGCTCTACTACTTCAATAATCTCTAACCCAAGTGTATTTTCCACAGAGTTTGCCCTCTCAGCTGCTTGAATTTGCGTCGTTTCATCTGCCTATTTCAGTTTTCAAGTCTACCAAAGGGCGGATACACGTGGAAGAAAGTTAAGTTTTACTGCTAAATCGTTAGAAAAGTGCCAGTTAACACATCCTAATTTTTTACTCGTAACTACTCCAGTATAAAACGTGTTCACACGTAACTAAGTTAAAAACTTGCACAAATCGGTAACAGTCTATATCTAGAACATTGCTTTTCTTTAGTATCTATCTTTAGGTATAAAATAATAAATTAAAAAGCTGGTAAATTCACTAAAAAATAAAGAACGAGGCGCAGAGTAAATAACTTGTCAAATTCAGAGGTTAATCGTGTTTATCGACTACATCACCCTCATGTTAATCAACATGGTAGCTGGGTTATTTCTACTGGCTGACTATGTGTATCGTGGTATAGATAATTCTAATCAAAGACAGTGGATTCCGGGGTTTGGAATTACAGGTGCGATCGCACTCACGACTGGTTTACACATGAGCTTCACCTGGCCAGTAATGGGCAGCTTTAACATTGCCTTCGGTGAGACGAGTGTCCTATTTGGAATCTTGTTTATTGCAGCTGCGATCGCTCTGGCTCAAAATTGGGATTTATTGACAATAGCAATTTACGCCTTCTTTGCTGGTGCAGTTGCAATCGTAGTGGGTATCCGCATCATCAACTTGAATTTGACAAAGCAACCGCTTTTATCGGGAATCGGCTTTATTTTAACTGGCTTAGGTGGTATTTTTGCAGCACCAACTCTCTATTGGAAAACCAACCGAACTTGGCGGCTAATTGGCGTAGCAGTGCTGATAGTAGCCGCTCTAATTTGGGCATTGACTGGATATTTAGCTTACTGGAATCATTTAGAGAGTTTCCAAAAGTGGGTTCCAGCGCCGATGCGGTAAGCAATGATCTAGGCTAGAGACATAGTTAAAACCTTGCTTAAGATCAATATGCTGGACTTTCTTAATCCCCTCTTAAATCGCCATCCAGAGCAAGTTAAAGCCAACGTCGAACTTTACACATGGGCAACTTGTCCTTACTGCATTCGAGCCAAAATGTTGCTGTGGTGGAAAGGTGTAAATTTCACTGAATACAAAATCGACGGTGACGAAGCAGCCAGAGCGAAAATGGCAGAACGCGCCAACGGCCGCCGTACCGTACCACAAATTTTTATCAATAACCAGCACATTGGCGGCTGCGATGACCTATATCAGCTAGACACACAAAGTCAACTCGATCCCCTTTTAGCCCAAGCCGCTATTTAGAAATCAAATTAGCCCCCAACAATTTCTTTGATGATGCAATGTTGGGCAATTTTGGATTTTAAATTGCTCGGTAAGCAAGTTCTTAGTAAGACTTTAGTCCTTATTTTCTGAGTACTAAAATCCTTACTACAAATTTTTCATTACTAGCTTGACAAAGTGCCAGAAAACTGTAGCACAAGTTTGCCCACCTTTCGGGCAAGGAATATCGAATTGATAAAAATATGTTAACTAAGTATACGGAATATCTTATACATCAACAATGGATGAGTTATGCCCTAGAATTAGCAAAAACAGCAGGTGAAGCAGGTGAAATCCCTGTAGGTGCTGTTATCATTGATTCAACAGGCAAATTGCTAGCACAAGGAGAAAATAGAAAAGAGCGCGACAAAGACCCTACCGCTCATGCGGAAATTCTCGCTATCAAGACAGCTGCAACAACTTTACAAAATTGGCATCTTAATGAATGCACCCTTTATGTAACTCTCGAACCTTGCCCGATGTGTGCAGGTGCGATCGTCCAATCACGACTAGGACTACTGGTATATGGAGTAGACGATACAAAAACTGGCGCAATTCGTACAGTTATTAACATCCCCGATAGTGCTGCTTCTAATCACCGTCTCCAAGTAATCGGAGGCATTCTAGAGTCAGCTTGTCGTCGACAATTACAGTCTTGGTTTGCTACTAGGCGACGTAAGGTAAACTAACGGACAGAGGTAAAACTGTCCATCTAGTACCAGACAAGTCACGCAAGAGAATCTACGGTGTAACTAATCAGACTTTTCGTTAAATTTTACCCGTCAATCAGCTGCATCCGTCATGATGGAATTTTACTCTTCATCCGATACCTGCCAGCACATCCCAGCAAATCCTCCGGTAGATAGTACTACCTCAAGGGTTTCTTCTTGGTTAAGTCCCCTGGCATATTTATTAGGGCGTCACTGCCTATTACCATTGTTCTTTGGACAAATTAGAATAACCGGACAAAAAAATATCCCTACAACTGGGCCTGTGATCCTTGCGCCTACACATCGGGCGCGTTGGGATGCCTTGCTTGTACCCTACGCTACCGCTTGTCTGAGAAAGCAAGACTTGCGATTCATGGTGACTATTGACGAATGCCAAGGTTTACAAGGCTGGTTTGTTCGACGTTTAGGGGGGTTTCCTGTAAATTCTAAGCATCCGTCAATCCGCACGCTACGACATGGAGTAGAGCTACTTCAGCAGCAAAAAACCCTGGTAATCTTTCCAGAAGGCAACATTTTTCGTGATGGCCAAGTTCATCAGTTGAAACCGGGAATTGGTCGTCTTGCTTTGAGTGCTGAATCTAGTCATTCCGGGCTGGGAGTGAAAATTATACCCATAGGCATTAACTACAGCCAACCTTATCCCAATTGGGGTACAGATGTAAGTATTGACATTGGCTCCCCAATCAGAGTCGCGGATTACATGAATGGCTGTATAAAACAAGATGCAAAAAGCATCACAACTGATTTAGCAAAGGCACTGCAACAATTGAGCCATCAAGAAACAAAAGTTACTAATCACGCATTTGCAGAAATTACTAATTCTTGATGTAGTCAAACATCAAGATTACCTCTTAATCATTGACCGTGCATAATTTGGAAACTGCAACTTTTCAATATTTGACACTAATTGCTAACTGCTATATTCATCCGGAGTAAGTCAGAAAAGATTAGTAGTATTTTGCAACCTTTGAGGATGTATATATATAAATTACCCTCTATTGATAATATATTCAGCCAAATTGGCATTTTTTTGAACCAATAGCTAAATTAATTGTCTGCAAACTACTAAATTGCTGGATGATAAATATTTTCACATTTGGTCAGACAGTTAAATAAAAGTTGGGAAGCGCCGACTGAAGAGATCGCTATTCTGAACTAGTTTGGTGCGATGCCTACGGCGGGCTACGCCTACACAAATACTTCAAGCAGTGCCTTGGGAAAATTCTCCTGCCAAATATCCCAGTTAAGCTGAGATAATTATTGGGGAGAAAAGTAGGTACTCAGACAGATGGTGACGCACTCCAGCTTAGGTATCGCCGATCACAGCAATATAAGTTAGTTGGTATACAGGGGTAATGGGAACTCTATTAAACTGATTTTTAGTCTAAATCAGAGATACTTAGGATGTAACTTTGCTTTGTCCAAGACCAAAACAGAGTTAAGATACCCGAAGTTTCCATAACTCTTTTATATAGTTGTCGCACTAATTGATCCCATGAACACTGCTGCCGCTGTTACCTTGATGCACCGTACTGTTTTATCAGTTATAGCAGTCCTCAGCCTGCTATCACCTGTGAATGCTCAGGTATCACAGTCACCAGGCACTACCAGCCAACCACAACCCATTGACCCCAACGATCCTAATAACCTCCGCCCCATAACCGAAAGTAACAGCCTTTTGAGCATTGCAGGTGGCGATCGCTTAGTAAAAGATGCAGAACAAGCCGTTTCTGCTCAAAACTACCCCTTAGCTGCTAAGAAACTGCAAGAAGCACGTCAAGTTTATAATCAGCTATCTAATTTTTATCAAGAGTTAAATTCTAGCTTTTCGGGAATTGACAACAGAGTTTCTGATTCTCAGCGTCAAAAAGCTCTATTAACAGCCCAAAAGCGAGATGAAGCCACCTTTCAGCTAGCATTGGTACATCGGGCACAAAATCAGCCAGAATTAGCTGTACCGTTGTTAGTTCAAATAATCAAAAGTCAAAATCCGACACGGGATTTAGGCAAGAAAGCCTATAAACAGTTGTTTGAGTTGGGTTTTGTTGATTCTCCCTATCCTAGAGAAGGTGGTAATTCATCCTCTTCATCCCCAAAAAAATAAATTAAATTTTTGTTGCCTCTTTTTGCATACCCATATTTCCCTAACCAGTCGCTTGGGAACGCCCCAGTGCTAGGATAGAGTTATCCGCCGTAACATTGACCCAGCGTTCTCAAGCAATACACCTCAGAGGCGCCTTTATCTACAGCCTTGCCAAAGCCTGAAGTTGGCACAGGCATTTGCTCTATATCTGTTAATAATAGAAAAGTAAGTTTTTTCAGGAATTGCGATGATTAGTCCGCAACAGGTTGAGGAAATGATCAAGGCGGGACTGCCAGACGCACAGGTTCAGGTGCAAGACTTGACTGGTGGCGGCGACCACTATCAGGTGACAGTAGTTTCATCGCACTTTGCAGGTAAAGGACTAGTGCAACAGCACCAGTTAGTTTATGGTGCGTTGGGTCAAGCTATGTCAACTGAAGCGATTCATGCCTTGGCGGTGAAAACATACACTCCCGAAGCTTGGCAAGCAACAGCAGCTTCGTAAAATAAGAGTCAGAAGTTAGGAGTTATGAATTTTGACTCCTCACTCCTCACTCCTCACTGTTGAATCCAACATAGGAAACATAAATACCATGACACCAGAACTCAAAGACAAAATTGATAGCTTGCTACAAGAAAACAAGATTTTAGTTTTCATGAAGGGAAACAAGTTAATGCCCCAATGCGGTTTCTCTAACAACGTTGTGCAGATTCTCAATACCTTGGGAGTTCCCTTTGAGACGGTTGACGTTCTCTCAGACCCGGAAATTCGTCAAGGTATTAAAGAATACTCTAGCTGGCCGACAATTCCCCAAGTGTACATCAATGGTGAATTCCTTGGCGGTTCTGACATTTTGATTGAACTCTACCAAAAAGGTGAATTGCAGGAAAAGGTAGAAGTAGCATTAGCTTCGTAATCTCTCTTTACCCAAGCTAAAGGCTATGCTGCTGAATTTGCGTTTCGCAATCAAGGCAATGTGCCGTTTTTAATATCCTTGAAAGGAGAGATACTATTTATTTCCCCTTTCAAGGGTTTTTTAATCGGTTTCTGACAAAAATACTTTATCTACAGCAGTTTGCAGGTAAGTGAGGTAAAAAGTCTAGGACTCACATATCAGATATAAAAATGTTTCTAACTCCTGTCTTCTGCCTCATAACCCGTGGCTTTTTACTTATGCAAAAGAAAACAGCTGTACATTGGGCTTGATTCATTGCTAGACAACAATCCCCTCAGTCTAATTGGCAAAACCAATATAGGGCTGAGGGGATGCGTTTAATCAATACAATATCTCCAAAATTTCACACCACGACAACCCGTTGACCAATACAGATAATATGCTATAATTATCTGCGGTAATTAACGGTTACTATCAATGACCAGGTAAATGGTACTTAGTAGTAATCGGGTTGTGGCTGTGGTTGCGGCACTGCAAAGTTTGATCCATCGTACAAGAAGCGGCTGGCTTCCTCTTCTAGGCGATGAATCAGAAAAGGTTCAATGACGTTGCTATGTCGTAGTGCGGCTAGATATCCATCCAAATACATCCGCATGTCATCCGTGCGATAACCGCGATTCCATAACTCGATGAAGGCATCGGTGAGTCTTTGGTAATAGCGGATGGTTTGTGTGTCTTGGAGCATAACTGCTGTATTAATCTCTTTGGAATGAGAATTGTAAATGATTCACGCTAAAAAGTGAAGTGTAATTTCACTTTGGCATTAATTCAAAGTCAACACATCTACTTTGGGTACTACCCCTAGCAGCTACAACCTACTTTAATCCTATTCCAGAAAACATCGATTCTAGTTATCTGCTCTGTTATTTGTCTGATTTTCATATTCAATGGCCCAATTGTATTGGTGTTATATTCCTGGATGAGGGCAGTAATTTTGCGGAAAAATCTACTTTTACGATCAGGTTGAAAAGCTCTTGTATTAACGTTTAGCTGATTGGTTATAGATATTCCCACATTACACCCATTAAAAGCAGAATGTTAAGCTACAAGAATTTTTGATACGTCTAACAAGACTGCTGAGAAATTTAATAAAAATTTAATAATATTTCTAATCCCCTATCGGCAAGGCATAAATTAAAGATATTGCCACGTTTTTTATGAGGAAATGTAAAGCTAATAGCAGTTGAAGTAACAAAGGCTACAAAACCTTAGAGATGGGCTTGTTACTTTGAAAGTCATCAGACGCTAAGGGGTCTTGCCGCCGTGGGTTCGGTTTGTATAGAAATCATTGAGGGGAATCCCCATCTGAGGTCGTTGTTGGGTTGGCACTTGCAACAGCTGGAATACCGCGTGCATCAAGCTGCCAGTATTTATCAAGCAAGGGAAGTATTTTTAAGCCATCAACCAACACTGGTAGTTTTAGATGCAGACCTGCCTGATGGTGATGGCATTGAGTTTTGTCGTTGGTTGCATCGTCAGCAACAGCCTCTAATCTTAATGCTATCTGCCCGTAATACTGAAGCTGATATAGTCGCAGGTTTAAAGGCAGGTGCAGATGATTACCTGAGCAAACCTTTTGGGATGCAAGAGTTTTTGGCACGGGTAGAGGCACTGATTCGCCGGAAGCGCACACCTACTGCACCAGCTTATTTGGATTATGGCACTTTGCAAATCGATTTAGTTCAGCGTCGTGTCCGCTTTCAAGGGGAGTTTATTGACTTAACGCCCCAGGAATTTAGTTTGCTGTACGTTTTGGCACAAGCTGGGGGAGTACCTCTAAGTAGATCGGAATTGCTGCGTCGTGCTTGGCCTGACGCTATCGATAATCCTCGTACCATTGATACTCACGTTTTATCGCTGCGGAAAAAGGTTGAACTCGATCCCCGGCAACCCAATTTGATTCAAACTATCCGCAATGTTGGATACCGTTTTAACATGGAAATTTTGAATACCAATATTTCACAGTCACAAACAACAAAGTTAGCTAGAGAGAGATTTAATAATCAACGTTCAACACTTACTAGTAGTCAAGTGTAAATGGGGCATGGGGCATGGGGCATGGGGGAGTAAGAAAACGACTCCTGATTCCTGTGTCATCCAAATTTTAAAATCCAAAATCGTCTTGAGCTGCTGATTGAATCAGGCTTTTTCGTAATTCAATCCAGTCTATCTCTGAGGCTGTTTGATTTGCGAATAAATGACCTTGTTGTAGGTGTAATAACCGAGTGCAAAACATCTGGGCTAGTTCCAGTTGGTGATTGACCATCAGAATCGTGGTTTGATGAGTTTGACTCAACTGGGTTAAGACTTGCATTAGATGAGAAGCCGTACCAAAATCGAGGGCAGAGGTTGGCTCATCTAATAATAATATTTTAGGCTGGATGACTAAGGCACGAGCGATCGCTACTAGTTGTCGTTGTCCCGCAGAAAGTTGCACCTCTGTTCGCCCTAACCATTCATTGGGAATGTGCAGTTGGTCTGTCCAATGATTGACTCGTTGCTGAATTGTCTGTTTGGGCAAACCACGCAAAACTAAAGGATAAGCCAAGGATTGCCCAACTGTCATCCCCAACAGTTTTGATTCTTGCAATACAAGTACAAGCATCTGCCGTAGCTGGATGACAGGAATTTGGCGATATTCTTGATTTTCTAGATAGATTTTGCCACTAGTGGGTTCAATTAGGCGGTTGATGAGGCGTAATAAAGAAGTTTTACCAGCACCTACTGATCCTACAATGGCAATACGTTCGCCCTGAAATACTTCCAAGTCAATATCTCGCAATATGGGATACCCTTGCTGATTGCCTGGAAGTTGGGTTTTCAGCTTTGTAAACAGATTAACTTGCTCTAGCCTGAGTGTGGCTTTTGCTGTATTCAAGGGGAGTGGGGAGTGGGGAGTGCGGACTTGGGGACTGGGGAAAAATAACCAATGCCCATGCCCAATTTTAAGTTAATTGTCTGGTAGTTAAGGCTGTAGCGATCGCCCAGCCATCGACTAATAGTAACAGCAGAGTGAATACTAGTAAAATCAGGTACATCCACGGCTGGGCTAAAGGGCGAACATCTGTGGTGTCAATGCTTGTCTTTGCTTGGACAATTTCCACCAAACGGGCAAATCCAGCTACACGCATCGGTAGTAAATAAGCTTTCCCATCCAGGCTGAGGAAGTAATAAACTAGCCCTCCTTGCCCAGTGCTGCGGGGTTTTAACTCTTTGATTTGTGACCAAGGTAAAGACCAGCCTTTACGAAAAAAGCGAGGCACCCAGGCGGGGTAAGTAACCTGAATTCCCTCGTCATCTACCATTACTTGTTCAGTTAATACCGCATACAAGGCAATTAAACCGATGCCAATCCCTATCCACAATAAGCCTGGAGGTACGGGTGCAGCTGTTACCTGCGATAAAAATGGTAATGGGACTGTTAGTGCTATGTATAGACTCAGCAACGTTATCCGAATCAAAGGAGACAAACGAAAAACAGAAGTTGAGATATTGGCTGAGTTTGCTGTCACGGCTCAATTACAATGCTTTTCTTCATTGTAGGGTAGGTCTATGTCCCTGGTAGTTGATGTGTGGTAGTTCACGGTAAATACTTTTGTACTACAATCCAACCAGTAAGAGATACCCAGGCAAATCCTACAAACAGAATAATATTTACGCCGATGTGTAAGGGTCTAGCCCAAGGTCGTCTGACACTAATTTGCGTGGCACTGAAAGCAGATAGTAAAACTAGTGCTACCACTATTAATCCAGCGATTAGGTGTGATGAGTGACCTAAAGAACCAAAGTGCCCCCAAGTGCCAACAATGCCGATTGCTAGCAGTAGTAGCACTAAACTTACCATGCTGATGCCCATTGTATAGTGGAGCGATCGCACCCCTTTATTTCCGCCCAGAAATGGGGTAATAAAAGGAAATTGCTGCGAAGTTCTTGCTCGAAACATCCAAACGCCGGTAATTGCTAACATCAGATATGCCAGCAGGGACAATCCCATTGACCAGGCGGCTATTTTCCACAACCAAAGAAATGAAGGCAGATTCATAAGAATGATTGTAGATGAGATGGCAGAAATGAGGGAGACAAGGAGAATAATCAATGCTCCATACCCAATAAATAATAAACAAAAAGTAAACAAAAAGGGTTGCTAAATTAGCAACCCTTAAATTTAATAAAATTGTTTTTTTTTAATCAACCGATGCTAAACCAAGAATTTGCAAGGGTTTTGTAGTATCTCCGATTTTTGTATTAATTTGCTGCACCATTAGTTTGGTATTAAAAGGGTCTTTTTCATCTGATGAGTCTGTATCAAACTCATTAGTACTGGGTTCTTCGAGCATCAGGCGATCGCAGGGAATCTTATCGGATAAAATTGCACTTGCCATCATCCCTGTATGAATCTCCACTTGACCTTTTGGCGGAGCTTCAAAAACTAAACGTTGTCCAGGGAAAACAACCCTTTCAAAATACCAGTTGGGAATATTGGAGATGCGAGCTACCTGTATTTTGCTCGTGGCATTAATGTAGCAGCAGAGAATTTTTCCCGATTGCTCGGGTGGTAGAGGATCTAATATTTGAGCCATAACTGCTGAGGAGCTTTACGCCACAATTTTACATTACACTAGCCAAGCCTAGCACCCACTGATCCCCAGTTGCTGTAACTGCGAATACCAACTGAGTCGTTGTAGATTATTTCTGTCTAAAGATATATTTTCAGTTGTGATAATTTTGTAATTTTTCACACCTTTTTCGGAATTATACACTATAAATAAAAATTTTTGATATTTTTTCTTGGTATAAAACTTTCAATTCTCTTAAAGCAGATTGTTAAGGAATTGACATAACAACGATCCCCTTGCTTTTAGCATAGCGAGGAAGTGAGTTTTGCTGTTTCATCTATCTCAAGATTAATCGGCTGGGATCATCGCTTAATGAATAAACTCGATGTTATGGTAAAGCTATATGAAAAAATGTCTTCATAAAGCTCTCTATAGATTCTATGTATGTTTTATGCATAGAAATTTTAGCGTTTTCCGCAGTTGCTAACGGCAGCTTCGTCAATACCAATAATCTGCTTAAATGTCAAGCACAATTGTGATAAATAAAACCAATATAAAACAAGCACACACTTTGAGACTGGATGTTTCTCTCGCTTTCTCCACAGATTGGCAAGATGGAAGTTAAAACACAGATGATGGAAAATCGAATTCTTTACGTTCGCCTTCCTTGTAACCCCATCTTTCCTATTGGGGTTGTCTACTTGAGCGATCATGTCCACAAGCAGTTTCCTAATATTGAACAGCGCATCTTTGATTTGGGAACAGTGCCACCTTTAGATTACAGTTCGGCCCTGGATCGCTGTATTGATGAATTTAAACCGACACTACTAGTATTTTCTTGGCGGGATATTCAAATTTATGCCCCAGTTGGCGGACGTGGTGGCAACCCACTGCAAAACGCTTTTGAATTTTACTACGCCAAAAATCCTCTATTGAAACTACGCGGCGGATTGGGCGGTTTGCGAATCTTCATCGCCTACTATGTAGAGTTGTGGCAAAACCAGAGCTTAATCAAACGCGGTTTGAAACGTGCCCAGAAATATAATTCTGATGCTCGTGTAGTTGTCGGTGGTGGTGCAGTCAGCGTATTTTACGAGCAATTAGGTAAAAGCTTACCCCAAGGGACAATTATTTCTGTAGGTGAAGGCGAAACCTTGCTGGAAAAACTTTTAAGTGGCAGAGATTTTCGAGATGAACGCTGTTACGTTGCCGGAGAAACTCAACCACGAAAACGGCTAATTCACGAACAACCCACTCCAATAGAAAAAACCGCTTGTAACTACGACTATATAGAAAGCATTTGGCCGGAATTTAACTTTTACCTGCAAGAGCAAGACTTTTATATAGGTGTACAAACTAAGCGTGGTTGTCCTCACAACTGTTGTTATTGCGTCTACACCGTCGTCGAAGGCAAACAAGTACGCATTAACCCAGCAGATGAAGTCGTTGCTGAGATCCGCCAATTATACGATCGCGGCATTCGCAATTTCTGGTTTACCGATGCCCAATTCATCCCCGCGAAAAAATTTATCGCCGATGCAGTAGAATTATTGCAAAAAATCGTCGATTCTGGTATGACAGACATCCATTGGGCAGCATATATCAGAGCCGACAATTTGACACCAGAGTTGTGTGACTTGATGGCGAAAACCGGGATGAACTACTTTGAAATCGGCATTACCAGTGGTTCTCAAGAACTTGTGCGGAAAATGCGGATGGGGTACAACCTACGAACCGTCTTGCAAAACTGTCGTGATTTAAAAGCCGCTGGTTTCAACGACTTAGTTTCCGTCAACTACTCCTTTAACGTCATTGACGAACGTCCCGAAACCATCCGCCAAACCATCGCTTACCACCGCGAACTAGAACGGATTTTTGGTGCTGATAAAGTCGAACCTGCCATCTTCTTTATTGGACTACAACCCCATACCCATTTGGAAGAATATGCTTTCAAAGAAGGCATCCTCAAACCAGGGTACGATCCAATGAGTTTGATGCCGTGGACAGCCAAAAAACTTCTCTGGAATCCCGAACCCCTTGGTTCATTCTTCGGCGAAGTCTGCTTGCAAGCTTGGCAACAAAACCCCAACGACTTCGGGCGCGAAGTCATGAAAATCTTAGAAGAAAAGCTGGGTTGTGCTGACTTAGAAGCAGCACTGACAGCACCATTAGAGACAAAAGAAAAACAGTTAGCAGGTGTATCCTAGAAAACACTAAAATGTGAAGAAATTCAGAATTCTGAATTTCTCCCTCTATCTTCCTCAGTGCCTCTGCGGTTATTTTTACCAAATCCCATGTTAGAAGGTTCAATCCTACAACAGCTGGAAGCAGCTCATCGCCACACCACCAGGCCAATTCGATTCGGTGTTTACTACAAAAATACCTTAGTTGCCCTGTGCCACGCTTTAGAAGACCATATCTTAACCGATGACGGTACGCCCTTAGTCATCGCAGCCTTCCAACAAGGTAAATGGTATCTACAAGAAGCTCAACGATATGCAGACATCGCCCAATGTAGTTGCCAAATTGCCATCATGGCTGCCGCTGAATCCGGCTTTGCTGAACATCCTACCAGCAAGCTACCCAATGTAGACTTAGTAGGATTAGATGCAGGCGATCCAGTCGCACAGGAGTGGCACTTAATTATCTTATCGCCTAAATACACAGCAATGGTAATTTGTCAAGAATTATCAGAGGCTGATTATGGCAGCGCTGGAGTACCGACATCGGACTTAGAGCGCAAATTCTATGGCTTGTGGACATTTGAGCCAGAGTTAGTACAAGAGACAGCAGAAATAGCTATCGCTCACATCAAAAAATACAACCCAGAACTGGCCCAAAAACTCACAGGCGATAAAGAACAAATTGTGCCGTCAATGGCCAGATCCCAAAATTTAGGTGCAGTTGTCTCTCGTGTAGTAGATTACCTCCAGACTGGGCAAGATAATTTATCCATCCCCACAGCCCTTCAGAAACAAACCCTAGATCGTAACTTGGTTTCTAACGAAATCCAAGCCTTTTTGCGAATGGCGCAACTGATGGATATGGCAGATGTCAACAATCCAATGGCAGCTGCGGAAGTAGTAGTTCTTGCGGAAGCGATCGCCCAGCTTTTGGATCTTCCCGCATGGCAGATTAAGAGGTTGCGGCTAGCGGCTTTGTTACATCGCATAGATCCATTACAGAAAGCAGAAAGCGTACTCACAGGTGGTATATCCACACGCTACCAAGAAGACGCCCCCAGTTCTCCCTTAACTTGTCCCTTGGTACCAGGGGCGCAAGTATTGCGAACCATGCCAAGATTACGAGCAGTTGCCCAAATTATCACTCACCAAAGCGAGTGGTGGAATGGCACAGGGGAACCAGCAGGTTTAGCTGGAGATGAAATTCCCCTAGAGTCGAGAATTTTGGCATTATTAGCAGATTTTCAGTGGCGACTCAATCAGCGAAAATCGTCAAATCAAAGCCGGGAACAGATATTTACTCAAGCTTTAGATGAGTGCAGACAGCAACAATCTACCCGCTTTGACCCTAAACTTGTAGATACCCTAGCTTTATTAGTTATGGGTTTACAACAGGGACTCGACTTACCCTTAATGACACCCAAATTCAGCGCTGGTATCTGGATACTTGATTCCCAATGGGATAGCCACAGCAAGATAAGTGAGCAGATTGGTAGTTACTTTACATGAATATTGAAGCCATTAGATTAGGAAAACTCAAACAACTTCCAGGGGCAAATTTAGAAGACGAGGAACTCTCTCGACTGGATTTAAGCCGGATTAATCTTGCTGGTGCTACCCTTGTCGGCACTAATTTCGCTGGTTCTAAGCTCGAAGGAGGGCATTTGGAGGGGGCAAATTTGATGGGAGCCAACCTCCAAGAAACTGACTTGCGAGCGAATTTGATGGGAGCGAACCTGATGCAAGCAGATTTAACAGGTGCTGACTTGCGGGGTAGTAACTTACGTGGTGCTAACTTGATGGGAGCCAGACTCAGTGATGTGTCATTGGTGGGTGCTTTCTTGAGTGGTGCCAATTTGATGAATGTGAACTTGCAAGGCGTAGACTTGCGCGGTGCTGACTTGCGCGGTGCAAACCTGACTGGRGCAAATCTCAAAGGTGCAGACTTGAGTCGCRCMGATTTGCAAGGWACGTTGTTGAGTGAAGCCAACCTCGAAGAAGCCGACTTGCGGGGGGCGAATTTGGCGGGGGCGAATTTGACGGGAGCAAATTTACTCTGTGCAGAGTTAGAAGGTGCAAATTTGAGCGGCGTTAATTTAAATAAAGCTTGTGTGGTGGGTACTGTGGTTGAGACGCTTGCGTAAACATTGCACCAAAAAACCACTTATGCCGATTATTTGTATTTTCGAGGACTACCCACAATGACACCCGTCGCGGCACAAGTCTCAATCACCGCGATCATTGCCATGTTGAGCGCGATCGCAAATCGCCAATGGGAACAGTTCAAAGAACTAGAAGCAGATTTTGTATCCCAGTATGGAGTAGAGGTATGGCAAGAGGTTTTTAATTTCCGTCTCAAGCCAGCACTGGATAAAGATTCTGACAGATGGCTACTGATCCAGTGGTGTGGTGAAGGAATTATTTCAGTCAAAAATGTGGCGTAGGTGCGATCGCAAATAGTTCTAATATTCTTTGTGATCGCTGTATTAGAACATAACAAATTCTTAAAAAGGAGAAAGCCTTTTAAATTCCATTTGCTCATTTAGAGAATTAAATCCATTCGGGAACTGTGTAAACTCGTTATAATAAGCTCCACGCCAAATAGTATGAGAATCGTAGATAACCTTCTGTAAATTAAGACTTGTTAGAGAAGCACCGCTCAGATTAGCTCCACTTAGATTAGTATCTATAAGATAACCGCTCAATTTAGCTCCTTGCAAATTAGCATTTATCAACTGTGTTTGTTGCAAATTTGCACCTAAAAGTGAACTATGATCTAAATTGGCATTTGTAAGGTTAGCTTCTTTGAGATTTGCATCACCTAACCTACTCAAACTTAAATTCGCACCCTGTAAATTTGCCTTTTTTAGATTAGCATCATATAGTTCTGCTGACTCTAAGGAAGCGCTCTTTAAATTAGCTTTTTCTAAATTTACTTTATTGAGTTTTGCCCAGTTTAGTTTTGCATAAGTCAAATCAGCATCACTCAGATTGGCTTCGCTTAAATCCAAACTTGATAAGTCGGTTTGAATAAGTTTAGCTCCCCTCAAGTTAGCTCCTTTGAATGAAGCCTCATAGGTAACATTACAGTAATCATCACCAATTTCTGATATACCCATTTTCCCTTTATCGCCAACATCATCTCGCCATCTGAGTTCAGCTTTAGTTAAATCAGCCCCTTGTAGATTAGCTCCGTCTAATTTAGCATTAGTCAGTTCAGCTTCTCTTAAATCTGCTCCAGCTAAATTAGCATTTGTTAAATCAGCACCACCTAAATCACACTTGGGGCATTTTTTAGTTGTTAGCAACTGGTTCACATGAGCGGGATTTGAAGTTTTTTTAGCCTGACAATCTTTACAATTAGAAAGAAAAGTAAGTAATAAAGCTGATACGATTAATATTTTTATTTTCATATATGACGCGATCGCTCAGTTAGCCCTCGTATTCCCAAAGCTAGTACACTCATCAACAACACCCCCATCACTCCTTGTAGGGGATTATTATTCACACCAGTTACCCAATCAGGAACTTGACCAGAATATTTCACTAATTTACCTACATTAATAATGTAGTAACCCCAAACTAAACCACCATGCAAACCAATTGGAAAACCCAAGCGTCCCCTCCGCCAACGCTTTCCCCATACTTGCGTTAACCCCAGCAGTACTAAAGCTGGAAATTGCGGCAGTGTATGAATAATTGCCTCCAAGGGTTTAATAAAGTGCAATGTAGCAAACACAGTTGCATCTGTCCACAGTGCCACACGCTGACTGTAATCTCGTTGTAATTCATCTAGCAACCAGCCTCGGAATAATAATTCCTCAGCAAATCCAACACCTAAGCCAACAAGTAAACCCTCTAAAACAACTTTCAACAAAAAAACTTTCGGTTGTTGCCACACCAACCAACCCAACAAACTTTCTACCCCAAAAAGTATCAGAATATTAATTATCCCCAGAGCCAAGCCACGTAGTAAATCCACACCGTTTTGCCGCGTGAATTCTAAGCCATAATGCCGCAGAATTTGGGGCTGCTGGTAGACATATTTACCCCATAGTCTCAGGAGAAAAATAAAGATCGCATATAACAATACCAATGTCAATATACTTTCTAAGTTTGAATCATGTACTAGTAAGTATATTGGTGTAGCCAATGGCAACCATAGCAACAATAAAGTCAAAATAAAACAGCCCAGCCTGATAGGGGCAGGGCGTTCAGCTAAACGGACAAGGTTTTCTTTCATACCAATGTAAGTCACCAGCCAATACTCTAAACTTCGACTAATGACCAATAACCAATGACCAATGACTATTCATCAGGTTCAATCGTGCTACTTAAACCATGACTTATCAATGTTTCGCAATAAAACTCAGCGTGTTCCAGGGCGCAAGTAATGACTAAAGCTAGCCCGTTAGTATGGGCTTCCATCATGATGCTCACAGCTTGGGGTTGGGTAAGGCTAGGTACAGTGGCTATTAGCGACTGTACAACATGCTCCATAGAGTTGTAGTCGTCGTTATGGAGCAAAACGCGATACCGAGGCGCGAGCTTGCGGGTTGTGGAAGGCTTTTGAATAGTTTCAACTGACACGGCTCTTTGCTCTTTTCTCGTTACTTCACTACAACAAAGTCTCTGTTTTGCGATCGCTCAACAGTTGTTTACCTATTCTATAGTATTTCTGCTCAGATACTATGCGAGGAAAACCCTTTGCTGGCAGGGATTGGTTGTATTAGTTTTGCGTAGCCACTTAATAAGGCACACGTCTAAGACATGGCTGCCGTAAGAGTGCTACCCTAATCTTACAGAAGCTTTTCTTAAACGTAGCGCATTTTCACTTTTAAGATTAAAGAAGTTGCAAGCAAAATAATCCTTGCCCCTGCCCAAGATGGACATGAGCCTAGATTTTCTTCAAACGGGACAAATTGTGTCTCTAGAGTATGGCGACAGGAACCTGTATGCAGAAGTCATTCAATTTGTAGTTTCCCGCCAGTTGTGCTGGGTGCGTCCTTTATTAATGGTTACTTTCATAGAAGAATCACCCCTAATTACTGATTTGCGAGATGCATCTGACTTACTTTGGCCTGCAAATTTATTTCGCCCAGCATTAGACACAGAAGTAATTACCTTTTTGAGCCAACTTTTAGCGAAAGAACCAAAAACTGAACCTGATTCAGTCGCAAAGCAGCAACTGAATCACTTTATTCATCAACTTTGGCAAGCCTATCAAGAGGGATTGGTGATTGGGGATTAGGGATTGGGCATTGAGAATAGACAATATAGAGACTTCTTGAATAATTCTTCCTTGTCTTCCTTGTCCCTCTTGTCTTCCCAGTCCCCATTCCTTAATTCCCAGCGTCTTACTCAACTGTAGCTAATACCAGAATCTTTCAGGCGTTGAATACTGTGAAATTCGATTGCTACATCCTTCGCACTCGAAATTTTTTCGTACCTTCGTAAGGTGGATAATTGTGGTTAGCAGCGTCCTCAATAACCTCATGCATCGCCTGGAGGATATGACTAGAAGTCAGTCTATTTGGATCGCCAGCAGCCATATTGATGATATCAACTCCCTTAGCAACGAGTTCATTCCGCTTGTGGACAATTATCAGCAAACAGATTGGGAGGAATTTTTTTAGGCGTTTAGCGAACTGTATGGAAATTTTCGATGAATGCACAATGTAGAGGTTCATTAGCACAGTTTACGCCACCTAAAGTATTTAAATAATCAACCTCATAGAAAAATACTAGTAATGATATGACCCTTGTATTCCCCTGCTAAATTTAATTACGAATTGCGTTAGGAAGTCCTTGTACCTTTACAGAGAAGCAAGCTATACAACTTCTCTTAGAGAGCGTCATTATGAATTATTTTAAAATCCCAGGCTAGGAACCAACTGGATTCGTCCAGCATCCATCTCTGCCATTAATAATTCTAGAGCTTCGTAATCAACATCAGAAATGTAACCCAGTTCCGTCAGTTCTGAGTTGATTTCATTCTCTATCTCAGGAGTTAGTTTTTTAATGTCAAGAGCTTTTTCTACCAATTTACGAATAGCGTACTGAGTTCTCATAAGTAATAATCCAACTGTAATATGACACTAATCATCCCAGATCAGCCTCAGTATAAAGAGTGATCCAAATACTAACTTACTAGTGATATATATCACAATTTAATTAGTTAGATAGATAATTCACTATGACTTTGCCGTATGCCATCAGCAACGCTAAAGTGGGAGATTTAACCTAACATTAAGACTTGGCTAAATTAGCTTTAGTTATAGACTAAGCAAGGTTCCTCAGCATAGTTACTGATAATTTGTCTGCTCTATGTCCGTCTATAGTTGATTGTTTTTGAACTGAGGTAAAAAAAAAGTATATATAAACACATTTTAACCTGGAATTATAACAATCTTTAAACAGACATAGTAAAGCAATAAAGATTCAGCAAAGAGAGCTAAGACGTATGGTCGATGCAACAAAATAGAGTTTATGTTCAAATAATCCTTAGCTTGACGCTTCAAAATTCTTAATAGGATGTAACTATGCAGGCAGTGCTTAACTATCTCAAGATTGCAGTTATTCGCCCCCAAGGGTGTTTGAATGCTGCAAACGCCTTGGAATTTGAACGAGATATGACTACAGCGTTGGCACAAAATGGTATTTCCATCTTGGTAGTAGACCTTGCAGCAGTAGAATCGTTAGACAGTGCGGGGTTGATGGCATTGTTATCTACACACAAGCTGGCTCTTACTTTAGGAAGAAGTTGC
This sequence comes from Nostoc punctiforme NIES-2108, assembly GCA_003326195.1. Classification (GTDB taxonomy): domain Bacteria; phylum Cyanobacteriota; class Cyanobacteriia; order Cyanobacteriales; family Nostocaceae; genus Nostoc; species Nostoc punctiforme_A. The sequence goes on along the minus strand of LXQE01000029.1, from coordinate 545,191 downwards.
CAACTTCGCGCTGTTGCTCCACAAATTAGAATGATTTTTGAACTGACGCAACTCGATAGGGTATTTGAAATATTAGAGGCTGAAGCCGAATTGGCCCAAACATAACTTTATGTAAAAGCACAAAAGTTCGGGCAATAAATGGACTTTATGTAAAGGAGTTGTAAGTTGCAACGATAAAATCTGTTAGAAGACCTAATTCAATGCTAATGTTGGGGTTGGGTAGCTGTAATTAAGGTAGCTAGAAGATAGCACAGTGGTTGTTGCAGTTGAAAGATTAATAACGTCGGATATTTTAAAACCAGCACGTTACCTGGGTAACGAGCTGTTAGCAGTACACAAACCTTGGGATACGGCAGCAATACGTTGGGTTTTAACCTACCCAGAAGTATATGAAGTCGGTGCATCTAATTTAGGGCACATTATCCTTTATAACGTCTTGAATGCCCAACCGCGTCAATTGTGCGATCGCGCCTACCTCCCAGGAAAAGACCTGGCAGCCAAACTACGCGAAACTAATACGCCATTGTTTGCGGTAGAGTCAAAGCGATCGCTGACAGAATTTGACATTTTAGGCTTTAGCCTCAGTTACGAACTGGGTGCAACTAATATCCTCGAAATGTTGGATTTGGCAGGAATTCCCTTGACGTGGCGAGAGAGGCAGGGGAGCAGAGGAGCAGAGGGGCAGGGAGGCAGAGAATCTACCGATACCCAGTCATCCTTTCCGTTGATTTTCGCTGGTGGGCAAACAGCGACATCAAATCCTGAGCCTTATGCTGATTTCTTCGACTTTATCGCCCTTGGAGATGGAGAAGAACTGCTGCCAGAAATTGGTTTGGTATTAGAAGAAGGCAAACAAGCAGGATTAAGTCAGGAAAATCTGTTACTGGATTTGGCACAGATACCAGGCGTATATGTGCCTCAGTTTTACTACATGGCAGAGGATGGCTCAGTTCACCCTCTGCGCCCAGACGTACCAAAACGAATTCTGCGACGGGTTGCAACTCCCATACCAGCATATTCTATTGGTTTGGTTCCCTACGTAGAAACAGTGCACGATCGCTTGACCATTGAGATTCGGCGTGGTTGCACTCGTGGCTGTCGCTTCTGTCAACCAGGAATGCTGACTCGACCAGCACGGGATGTAGAACCCGATAAGGTTGTAGAAGCAATTGAACAGGGGATGCGGGCAACTGGTTACAATGAATTTTCCCTACTATCTCTGAGTTGTTCTGATTATTTATCCCTACCAGCAGTGGGGATGGAAATCAAAAATCGCTTAAAAAATGAAAATATTTCTCTGACTCTACCAAGCCAACGGGTAGACAGATTTGATGAGAATATTGCCAACATCCTGGGAGGAACGCGCCAAGGTGGACTGACTTTTGCTCCAGAAGCTGGTACTCAGCGGATGCGAGACATTGTGAATAAGGGGTTGACGAATGAAGAATTATTGCGGGGAGTAAAAACAGCTTGGGAGCAAGGCTGGGATAAAATAAAGTTGTATTTTATGATTGGCTTGCCGGGTGAAACCGATGTTGACGTTTTGGGCATTGCCGAAACAGTAAGCTGGTTACAGCGAGAATGTCGGGGCAAAGGCAGAAAACCCCTAAATTTTAACCTGACAATTTCTAACTTTACGCCCAAGCCCCATACACCATTCCAATGGCACTCAGTTTCTACCACTGAATTTAAACGCAAACAAAACCTGTTGCGGCAAGAATTCCGCCGAATAAAGGCAGTGAAGGTAAATTTTACCGATGTTCGCATTTCGGCAATGGAAGATTTTGTGGGACGAGGCGATCGCAATTTGAGCAAAGTAGTCCGCCTTGCCTGGGAATTGGGTGCAGGTATGGATTCCTGGTATGAAAATTTAGATCGAGCTTTTAGCGCTTGGGGGTCTGCGATCGCCCAGGCCGATTTAGATTGGAAATACCGCCAAATAGAAAATGGCGAATGGAATTTGTTTCACGCAGAGGCACAGAAGAGCAAAGAAGCAGAGGAGAATACCCCACTCATAACTCAGCACTCCCTCGATATTCCCCTGCCTTGGGATCATATTGATACCGGGATTGACAAAAAGTGGCTCCAAGAAGACTTGCAACGCGCTCTAGAAGCTGCAATTGTACCCGACTGCTCTTTTGAAGGTTGTTCTCATTGTGGCGTCTGTGGTACCGATTTTGGGCATAACGTGGTGATTGAATCACCTGCTATCCCAAAATTTGCTGGCGAGTTTGTCCCCAACACAATTAAGGCGCAAAGACTGCGAGTTTGGTTTGGTAAGCAGGGTAATATGGCTTTAATGAGCCATCTTGATTTAATCCGTCTGTTTGACCGAGTTGTGCGGCGAGCAGGCTTACCAATTGCTTTTACTGGTGGATTTCACCCAATGCCACGGATTTCTCTAGCAACTGCTTTAGCTCTAGGAGCTACTAGCAGCGGTGAAATTGCAGATTTTGAGTTAACTGTGCCAGTGGAAGTTGATACTTTCCGAGAAAATTTGGCTCGTGAAATGCCCACAGACATACCTATCTATAATGTGGAGCAGATAGATTTAAAAGCTAGTGCCGCTACCCAACTGCTAGAGTCCGCAGAGTATTTAATTACTGTAGTAGCACTTGCAGAAACAACACCCATACAATGGCAAAACTGGATTGATACAATCAAAGCAAAAGAGGAATTTTGGTACGAGCAAATAACTAAATCAGGCAAGAGCCAGTTAATAAATCTGCGCGATCGCTTATTTGAACTGGAGTTAGTAGAAAACTACAATTGCGTTGCAGAATCTATGTCATCTGTAATTCGTTATCTAGGTAGCTATCGCCAAGACGGTTTGGTGTTGCGTCCCGAACAAATCCTGTTTATGCTAGAGACAGTGGCTGATGTAGAATTTCAACTCCTGCACATCCACCGCAATCGGCTAATTTTAGGGGTATAATCCCTGTAGGGCAACTTGCTAGTAGTTGTCCTAAGATGGCAGCTCAGAGGAATTGATTTTTAGCAAGGTTGCGTTAGAATAGGGTGAAGAGAAATTTTCTGGCGCTGCATTGAATTAGTTGGTTCACTACCCTGGTATTCAGGGTGCGAAAGCAAAGATATTAGAGTGCAACTTCTAGGATTTTATCCTAGACAAACAAAAAGCAGATTAAAGAATGCACACTCTCTCTATAGCTACCTTGTGAATCAGTAACTAACAGCAAGCTCAGTTAGGTTCTCTAAATCCATGCTTTTAAACAACTGCTGAATGTCTAATTCAGGTAGTGCCCAAGAGCTAGTGCATTACTTTTTTAGAGTTAAAGCAACTGCTGTCGGTTATGCCGACTTGTTGTAGACGTTTACGAGACGCGCAAAGTGCTATTTGTCTTAGGCTAGAGCGGCTCAAGGCAGGTTAGCAACTGGCGCAGCTGAGTATAACCCTAAGATAAATCCGGGGAATGGAAAATAGAAATAGTTTCTTTTTCTTAACGAATTCAGTAGGTTACTCTCAAATAAAGCATCCTGAGTTAAAATGCTCACTCAGGATTTAGAACTTTCAACTCAGAACTCTCAAGATTTGAGGGTATTGCATCACAAATCAACCACGGACGGTTGATTTAATTGCTTAAACGATGTGCAGCAGTTCTGGAATAATCAGCCGTAAAAACGCTCTTAAGAGCGCCAATAGCTATTTAACTTAGAAGCTCAGATTTGCGATTTTTATTATCAGTAGCGCCTTTTGAGGGTTGCGAGGGCAGCGAAAGTATAATATCAAACCGAGAAAACACTGGTAATTAAAACTGACGCGGAGACGCAAGTAGTTTTGAATTATTAAGTAATTAACCGGATTTGATACAACAAACCTCAAACCTGTAAGTGCTGCCAATTTTTGAGGAAATTGAATGCCGAAACAAATTATCATCGCGGAGCAGCACCAAATTGCTGCGGTTTTTTCTGAAGATCAAATACAGGAACTCGTTGTTGCTACGGGTCATCATCAAATTGGTGATATCTACTTAGGAGTAGTAGAAAACGTATTGCCTGGGATAGATGCAGCTTTTGTCAATATTGGCGACCCAGAGCGCAACGGTTTTATTCATGTTACCGACTTGGGGCCATTGAAGCTCAAGCGCACCGCAGCGGCAATTACAGAATTACTTGCACCACAACAGAAAGTTTTGGTGCAAGTAATGAAAGAGCCAACGGGGACAAAAGGGCCTAGGCTAACGGGTAATATTACTTTACCCGGACGCTACGTAGTACTGATGCCCTACGGTCGGGGCGTAAATTTATCCCGACGGATTAAAAGTGAAAGTGAGCGGAACCGCTTGCGAGCGCTGGCGATTTTGGTTAAGCCGGCGGGAATGGGTTTGCTTGTGCGTACAGAAGCAGAAGGCAAACCCGAAGAAGCGATTATGGAAGATTTGGAATTGTTGCAAAAGCAATGGGAGGCGATCCAGCAGGAAGCGCATTCCACACGTGCCCCAGCACTGCTCAACCGAGATGATGACTTTATCCAGCGCGTATTGCGGGATATGTACGGCGCGGATGTCAATCGGATTGTCGTGGATTCCAGTACTGGTTTGAAGCGCGTCAAACAGTACTTGCAGAATTGGAGTGGCGGTCAAACACCGCAGGGATTGTTGATTGACCATCATCGCGATCGCTCCCCAATTTTAGAATACTTCCGCATCACTGCTGCGATTCGAGAAGCCCTGAAACCAAGGGTAGACTTACCTTCTGGCGGTTACATTATCATCGAGCCGACGGAGGCCTTAACCGTAATCGATGTTAACTCAGGTTCGTTTACGCGATCGGCAACAGCTAGAGAAACAGTTTTGTGGACAAACTGCGAAGCGGCAACAGAAATCGCTCGCCAGTTGCGTCTGCGAAATATCGCTGGGGTGATCGTCGTTGATTTTATCGATATGGAATCGCGACGCGACCAACTACAAGTTCTCGAACACTTTAATAAAGCACTCAAAGCAGACAAAGCTCGTCCCCAGATTGCCCAACTTACCGAACTGGGTTTAGTAGAATTGACCCGCAAACGTCAGGGTCAAAATATTTATGAATTGTTTGGTGAAACTTGTCCCACCTGTGGTGGTTTAGGACATACTGTACGTCTGCCTGGAGAAATCGAAAACCGATTGCCAATACCGGCAGAGACACCAGAGCGCGAACGTTTTGTATCTTTACCTCACCGAGAACCACGTCAGCCATCTGCCCGCATACCGGAAACACGAGAAACATACGATGGATTTGGGGAAGCATTTGACGGCGACTCGGAATTGAGCAACCTAAATCTGATCAATCATCCTAGTTATCAAGAACTTAATGATAAGCGCCGTACCCGGACTCGCCGCAGTCGAATTGGTGTTAATGGGTTAAACGGAAAAGATGAAGCTCGGATTGTTCCCAATCCCCTGGCTTTTGTTAACGAGCCAGATTTAGACCTGGATGTAGAACCAGAACTAGGAGTTGCACCAGAAATTCCCTCGCCCACCCTTGGCAAACCAGGCTGGAGTGAAAGAGTAGTAGAGCGCACTAAAATTATCAAGGCAGAACCAGTTAAGCCAGTGGTAGAACCACCGGAGATTAGAACTGTAGAAATGAGCCTTCAAGAGCAGGATATATTTGCCTTGATGGGAATATCTCCCTTGGTGAAGTTAGAGCAAGAGGTTAAAAATACCAAGTCTGTGATTATTAATGTGATTCAGCCCGGTCAACAGCCAACGACCCCAATTGAATCAACCTCAGAATCACCTATTGTCCAAAAAGCAGCACCTGAAATAATCACTATTGCCCAAAAGGCAACACCTGAAATAACTGCAAGCAAAATACCGACACCAAAAGTTATTGAGCCAGAACAAAAATCTTTAATCGAAGAGACAACTGAAGCATCGGAGTTGCCTGCGAATCCTTCGGGACGTTTGTCTGCGAAAGCTTCTGCCGCCAAAGAGATCGCAGATGAAAGTGAAGCTAATAGTAGCGCCACAGCTAGCCGTCGCCGCCGCCGTCGTTCCTCAGCCATTGAGGATAATTAATTTGTTTTATGGTAGAAACGTCGCCAGTACCTTTGGAAAAATCCAGTTGGCTGGAGTTTTCTACCTTGTCAGGGATTCCAGAGTTGGTTGCAGGTGTAGATGAAGTAGGGCGAGGATCTCTATTTGGCCCTGTGGTGGCGGCAGCTGTGATCCTACCAGATCATGCTTTGCCAATACTGATAGCAGCTAAAATTAAAGACAGTAAAAAGTTGTCTAGTTCTCGGAGAACTCAGTTAGCACAGCAAATTTGTGAGCTAGCTGTAGATTGGAAAATTGGGTTTGCTTCTACTGCCGAAATTGACAAGATAAATATTTTGCAAGCAACGCTGTTAGCAATGAAGCGGGCTGTGCTGAAGTTAAAGGTACAGCCTGAACTTTGCTTGATTGACGGTAATCAATCAATCAAAGATTTGCTATTACCGCAACAAACAATAGTCAAAGGGGACGAGCGATCGCTCGCTATTGCCTCTGCTAGTATTGTCGCTAAGGTTTGGCGTGACGATCTGATAATGCGTCTAGCATTAAAATACCCTATGTACAACCTGGAGTGTAATAAGGGTTATGGTAGCCAGCGGCATTTGCTGGCTTTGCAACAATATGGGCCGTCGCCTTTGCATCGTCAGTCTTTTCGTCCTTGCCAAATCAAAGGTCTGAGTGTTGAGTGATTAAATAATTACTCAGCATTCAGGATTGGTAATTCAGTACTATCAGCGTCAAGTCCTCTATCTTTGGTTTGTGAGATCACCCAGTAGCGATAATCTGCCAAAAGTTGATTTAATAACCGTTGCTTGACTGACAACAGTACGCTTTTAAGCAAACCATTGCCAGTAGCTTCTAAAATCGGCTTAGGAGTAAAGGAAAATGGCGGTGGGAAATCCACCACCACTTCTAAATCAGCTTTTCCTTGCAAGCGAGTGCCAGTGCTAAACTCTTTGGGAGACAAATAGCCTTTTAAATTGAGAGCAAAGCGCTGGTTAATATACTCGAAACCTAAAATTTCACAGTTTAGCGATCGCAAATAAATTATTCCATTTGATTCTGCCCAGACTCTCATGTCTACAGTAGGTTGAATACTCAATGACATAAAAGTTAGCGGACGCATTTTCAAGCGAAATACTTCCTCAGAAAGTTGCTGAATCCGGCTATTGTCAACCAAAGCCTTAACCAGACGTTGAGGCTGACGCAAGTAGTGCTGAATGGGAATAGGCTGCTCTGGAACAGCGATTTCAACCGATTGGGAGGCAGTAAACCGGGTAGCCATGAGCTAATAAAAATATCTGTTTCTTAATTTTAATATTTTTTAACAACTTAGTTCTGATTATTAGAAAAATCAGCTATACATCAATTAGCAAAAAGTTGGTACGCTCATTCTAATCTTTAGTTCAAGAAATATAGATTAGGATTTAACTCTTGACATAAAATCTATAATGTGCTTGTTTGGGTAGAAACCCATATCATTGCTCTTAAATCTTCAGAGGAATTTAGCAAAAAAACTGCTAGGAAATCTATATGTTAGAAGACTGATTTCCATAACTTTTTTTCCTAGATACATATTTCGTTCTATCCCTTTAGTGCGTAAATTTTAGAGATAACAGTGTTTAGTAAAAGTAGATGTTGGATATATTTACCAAACCAAAATATCATAATCTTTATTTACGCATTACACTCGCAACTCAAGGCTAAAAGCATGACTTTATCGATCGCACATTTAGGCCCTCCCGGCACTTATGCAGAACAAGCAACTATTTTTTATGTCAACTGGTTGAGCAAAACTACGGGAATTGAGGCTAGATTATGCCCCTATCCCAGCATTTCCCAATCACTGCACGCCGTTGCTAATGGTCAAGCGCAGTTGGCTGTTGTGCCAGTGGAAAATTCTATTGAAGGCAGTGTTACTACAACACTGGATACACTTTGGCAGTTGGACAGTTTGCGAATACAGTTGGCTTTGGTATTACCCATTGCCCATATGTTAATTTCTTGTGCGCCTAATTTAGATAGTATTAAAACTGTTTACTCTCACCCACAAGCTTTGGCACAATGTCAGGGATGGTTAGAGCGGTTTATACCGACTGTACAGATTATTCCTAGCAATTCTACAACTGAAGCACTACAGCGATTGGAGCAAGAGACAACAACAGCAGCGATCGCTTCTAGCAGAGCTGCTCAACTCTACAAATTGCCGATACTTGCCAGTAACATCAACGACTATCCAGAAAACTTTACTCGTTTTTGGCTAGTAAGTCAGGGTGAAGTGGACGCTGGATACCAGGCAACAAAAGCTCCTACTAGTCATACATCGCTGGCTTTTAGTATGCCTGCTAACACACCCGGAGCGTTGGTCAAACCTTTGCAAATATTTGCTCAACTAGGAATTAACCTCAGCCGGATTGAATCTCGTCCGACAAAGCGATCGCTAGGCGAATACTTGTTTTTCATGGATTTAGAAGCGGACGCCAAGGAAGCACAAATGCAATCTGCTTTAGCAGAATTAGCCATCCACACAGAGATTTTAAAAATTCTTGGCGCTTACAATGTTTTACCGATCGGCGCCGTTACTTAAGAAGTTAGGAGTTATCAGTTAAGAGTTATCATTTAGCATTTACAAGTTATCAGCCAGGAAATATAAATTATAAGTTGTCGATCTTTTATTTTTGTTTTTTCTTCCTAACTCCTCACTTTTAACTCCTAACTTTTAACTCCTCACTTTTCACTAAATGTATCTTTGAGAACAGCGCGAGCTGCCAAGTGATTCCGAGTAGAAGTTAAAATTTCTGCTTCTCGCTCTAGACGAGTTACAGTATCCTGCATTTCTAGCAATAATTGCTGCTCTGCGGCGACGCCATAAAGGTTACTGGCTACCCAATAAGATAACTCTGTTGGTAGATCGGGCAAATCTTCTGGGAGTTCGATATTTTGTTCGGTTAATTTTGCTGATAGACGCACAACATCTCGTAGTAGTTGTTCTACTTCAGTTGATAAAGGTCGCAAATCTTTAGTGGGTGGTTGGTCTTCAATCCACTCAACTAAGCCGACGCGATATGGCTTTTCACGAACATACTCTAATACACGAAATCTTTGCTGCCCTAAAGTCATCATCTTGATCCGATCGTCTGGCAGGCGTTGGTGATGAATAATTTCGGCACAGCAACCAGTGTTTGCAATTGTACCTTTGACTGGATCAAACATCAAAACACCGAATCTGCGATCGCTCTCCAAAATCGTGTTCATCATGATTCGGTAGCGAAATTCAAAGATGTGCAGGGGTAATGGCCTAGTAGGAAACAGAACTACTTCGGGTAACGGGAACAGAGGTAGTTCGCGAACTGCAATTTTAGAAGATGATGTCATTGTTACTTTGGGATAAACTTAATCTTTAAAATTTCTTTTCTCTGCTTTTCCCGTACTTTATCTACATTCTATCATTTGTTTCCTAGCTAAATAAAAGCCCTGAGATATATTTCTTCAGGGCTGTGTAAATATTCATACTAGTGTCTGTTGTCCTTTGTCCTTCGTTCTTTGCTAATGACAAATGACCAATGACTAATGACTAAATTAAAGTTTGACTTCAATATCTACACCTGATGGTAGATCCAATTTCATCAGGGCATCAATAGTCTTAGAAGAGGGCTGGTAAATGTCAATAATCCGGCGATGAGTACGGGTTTCAAAATGCTCCCGTGAGTCTTTATCTACGTGAGGCGATCGCAGCACACAATAGATCCGGCGTTTTGTTGGTAAAGGAATTGGGCCTATGGCTGTAGCGTTGGTGCGGTTAGCTGTGTCTACAATCTTCTCGCAAGATGTATCTAATAAGCGCCTATCAAAGGCTTGTAAGCGAATTCTAATCTTCTGCTGCTGTAGAGTTGCCATCTTTAATTTTCCAGGTTCTGCGTAATTAGGGGAGTATTTACAGGTTATCGGTTACAAGTTATCGGTTACAGAAAACTATTACCTGTCCCCTGTAACCTATTACCTTATTTATAGAGGGAAGAGAAAGGAGCAGAGAGGCAAAATAAATACCATCTCTGCTCCTTTGTTATGAGCAAAAAGGTGCTTGCTACTTGATAATTTTAGAGACGACACCTGCACCAATGGTGCGACCACCTTCGCGAATAGCGAAGCGCATTCCTTGTTCAATAGCGATCGCGTTGATCAATTCTACTGTCATCTTGATGCGATCGCCTGGCATCACCATTTCTACTTCTTTGCCTTCATCGGAAGTGTAGGCTTTGATAGTACCAGTTACATCGGTTGTCCGCACGTAGAACTGGGGACGGTAGCCAGCGAAAAATGGAGTCTTACGACCACCTTCTTTTTCAGTTAGGACGTACACTTCACCTTCAAATTCATTGTGAGGTTTAATCGAACCTGGTTTGGCAATTACCATACCCCGTTCAATATCAGCCTTCTGGATACCCCGGAGTAGTACGCCAGCGTTATCTCCAGCCATACCTTGCTCAAGACTCTTCTTGAACATTTCAATCCCAGTTACGGTAGTAGCACGAGTATCTCTGATACCCACTAGTTCAACGTTATCGCCAACTTTGACTACACCCCGTTCAATCCGACCAGTGGCGACAGTACCACGACCTGTGATTGAGAACACGTCTTCTACAGCCATCAGGAAGGGTTTATCAACATCCCGCTCAGGAGTGGGGATGTAAGAATCTACAGCATCCATCAGTTCATAGATTTTGTCTACCCAAGGATTTTCTCCTCGTTGGGTCTTGGGATTCTTGGTCATTGCTTCCAGAGCTTGCAGACCAGAGCCTTTGATAATAGGGATATCATCGCCAGGGAAATCATAGCTGCTTAACAGTTCTCTCAGTTCTAGTTCCACTAGTTCTAAGAGTTCTGGGTCATCCATCAAGTCTTCTTTATTCAAGAAGACAACCAGACTGGGAACACCAACCTGTTTTGCCAAAAGAATGTGTTCGCGGGTTTGGGGCATAGGGCCATCGGTAGCAGCAACTACGAGGATACCTCCGTCCATTTGGGCAGCACCGGTGATCATGTTCTTCACATAGTCAGCGTGTCCTGGACAGTCTACGTGAGCATAGTGCCGACTTGCAGTTTCATACTCTACGTGAGCGGTATTGATGGTAATACCCCGTGCCTTTTCTTCTGGGGCATTATCAATTTGGTCGTAGCCTTTAGCTACAGCCTGACCCATAGCTGCCAAGGTCATGGTGATGGCTGCTGTCAAGGTAGTTTTACCGTGGTCAACGTGGCCAACTGTACCGATATTAATGTGGGGTTTATTCCTTTCAAACTTTGCGCGTGCCATGAATACTCATTTCCTTATTTTAACTAAGCGTTCCCTTTGCTTTTTGCAATGATAGTTTCAGCTACGCTGCGAGGCACCTCTTCGTAGTGGCTGAACTCCATCGTGAAGATACCCCGACCTTGCGTCTTTGACCGGATATCAGTGGCGTAGCCAAACATGGTCGCCAGTGGAACTTTGGATGCGACCTTAGCAAGTCCCTGTTCGGTGCTTTGACTTTCAATTTGCCCTCGGCGGGAGATGAGGTCGCCAATGACGTTCCCGATATAGTCTTCAGGAACTTCAACCTCAACTTTCATCATAGGCTCTAAGAGGACGGGTGAAGCTTTCAGCACAGCCTCTTTCATCGCCATTGAGCCGGCGATTTTGAAAGCCATTTCCGAAGAGTCTACATCGTGGTATGACCCATCAATTAGCGTTGCTTTGACGTCAATCAACGGATATCCAGCTAGAACACCGGATTCACAGCTTTCTTTCATTCCTTGTTCTGCGGGGCCAACGTACTCTTTAGGTACTGTACCACCGGCAATTTTGGAGACGAATTCAAAACCAGTACCGGGTTCTCCAGGCTCCAAATTGATCACAACGTGACCGTATTGACCTTTACCACCACTTTGGCGGATGAATTTGCCCTCAACTTTGTTCACAGCTTTCCGAATTGTTTCTCGGTAAGCTACTTGTGGCGCACCTACATTCGCTTCCACCTTGAATTCTCGTAACATCCGGTCTACTAGAATTTCTAGGTGTAGCTCTCCCATCCCCGCGATCACGGTTTGGTTTGTTTCCGGATCGACGCGGACACGGAAAGTGGGGTCTTCTTCTGAGAGAGATTGCAGAGCCTTGGACAACTTGTCCATGTCGTTCTTGGTTTTTGGTTCAACCGCCACCGAGATTACAGGCTCAGGAATGAATAGGGATTCCAGAATTACTGGCGATGCATCATCACACAGCGTGTCGCCTGTCAAGGTGTCTTTCAATCCCAAAGCTGCTCCCAAATCACCCGCCCGCAGTTCATCGACATCTTGCCGATCGTCTGCCTTCATTAGAACTAAGCGGGAAATCCGTTCTTTTTTATTCTTACTAGCGTTGAGAACGTAGCTGCCCTTTTTCAGGACACCAGAATAAACACGAACAAATGTTAGGCGACCGTAAGGGTCAGCCATAATCTTGAATGCCAGAGCTGCTAGGGGTTCGCTGTCATCAGCCCGCCGCTCAACAGTATCGCCGTTCGGCAGTAAGCCTTGAATTGGCGGTACTTCACTTGGCGCTGGCAGGTAATCGACAACGGCATCCAGCATCAACTGTACGCCTTTGTTTTTAAATGCCGAACCGCAAAGTACTGGTACAATTGTCCCCGCAATTGTGCCTTTTCGCAGGGCAGTCCGAACTTCCTGTTCTGTAAGTTCTTCGCCCTCGAAGTACTTAGCCATCAGAGCATCATCGGTTTCTGCTGCGGCTTCTATGAGCTTGGTGCGGAATTCGTCTACCTGCGCTTGCAATTCTTCCGGGATATCGGTTTCCTGGATATCGGTTCCTTGATCATTAGCGTAAATATACGCACGTTGCCGTACTAGGTCAACGATACCTCGGAAGTCGTTTTCACTACCAATTGGTAGTTGAATGGCGATCGCATTGGCCCGCAGGCGATCGCGGATTTGCTCGTGAACTTTATAAAAGTTCGCTCCGGTGCGATCCATCTTGTTGATAAAGGCTATCCGAGGAACTTTGTAGCGCTCTGCTTGCCGCCACACTGTCTCGGACTGCGGTTGCACGCCGCCCACAGAACAAAATACTGCGATTACACCATCCAACACGCGCATAGAACGCTCAACTTCAATTGTGAAGTCTACGTGACCTGGAGTATCGATAATGTTAATTTGATGATCTTTCCAGCTGGTACTAATAGCAGCGGCAGTAATGGTAATTCCCCGCTCCCGCTCCTGCTCCATCCAGTCTGTGACGGCAGTTCCTTCATGAACTTCGCCTATTTTATGAATTATCCCAGAGTAAAATAATATTCTCTCTGTTGTTGTTGTTTTGCCCGCATCTATATGCGCCGCAATACCAATGTTGCGTACTTTCTCTAGCGGGATCGTGCGTGCCACAGCTACCTCCTATAGTTTTTGCCTCATGATATCTTGTATATTACTCTTTGTTAAGATTCTATACTTTTACGGAAAACCGTCTTTTTTTTGTAAATCCACGATATACCACTTCGGCAAGGCGATATATCGCTTTCTTTACTTAGTAACGATAGTGGGCAAATGCTTTGTTAGCTTCCGCCATCCGGTGCGTTTCTTCACGTTTCCGAATAGCATTGCCAGTTTCGTTGGCAGCATCCATTAACTCATTTGCCAATTTGCTGGCCATTGTCCGGCCTGGTCTAGACCGAGAATATTGCACTAACCAACGCAGTGCTAAAGTAGTGCCCCGTTCTGTACGCACTTCCATTGGTACTTGGTAGGTTGCTCCACCAACTCGCCGAGCCTTAACTTCTACTAAAGGCGTGGCATTTCGCACTGCTCTTTCAAAGGTTTCTAAGGCACCAGCACCAGTGCGCTCTTCAATAGTTTTTAAGGCATCATAAACAATGCGTGCGGCAAGTGATTTTTTGCCATGACGCATGATCCGTCTGATAATCATGCTCACAAGGCGACTGTTATATACGGAGTCAGACGGAACTGGGCGCCTTTGAATAACACCACGACGAGACATACTTCACCTTTAATTCGGAATTGGCAACGAAATTATATGCTATCAGACACCGGAAACTAAAAGCGGTAGAACCCAACCCTCAGACTTCCTCTATTTTTTTCGACCGTTGCAGCAAGGCTGACTTAATTTACTGCCAATTCTTGATTTTTGATTTTTGATTTTGGATTAAAAGTTTTCGGTATATATTCCGATCGCAAGGATCTGAACAAATCAAAAGTCTGTAAGCCTAATTCCCTTGTGGGTTCGACCAATCCAAAAGACGCTCGATAACTCGCTAACGCTACGCTATCGCAAATCTAAAATCAAGAATTGTTTGACTTACTACCTGCAACGAAATACTCAAGGCGACAAGATTATAAACTTTAATGTTCAGATGAGAAATTAGCTGTAGATTACAGCATTTTCCTCCTCAGAACTTCTACACTTGCTCGCTTAGTGTAGATGTAGCTTGCTTGATTTTTTGAAACAGACTTTAGCAGCCTTCATCACTACTGTTAGAACAAAGACGGCGCTCCTTCTTTTGCCTTTCAGCTTTTTTAAGGTAGACGATTAATCGTGTTGGATGCGATTAATCGCCTAATCCTATTTTTTCGCTTCTTTAGGACGCTTGGTTCCATACTTGGAACGGCCTTGTTTGCGGTCTTTGACTCCGGCTGTATCTAGGGTGCCACGGATAATGTGGTATCTCACGCCTGGTAGATCCTTAACCCGACCGCCACGAATCATCACAACTGAGTGTTCTTGTAAGTTGTGACCAATGCCTGGAATGTAAGCTGTGACTTCAAATCCAGAGGTAAGTCTGACTCTTGCTACTTTACGTAGGGCTGAGTTAGGCTTTTTTGGTGTGGTCGTGTATACTCTGGTACAAACTCCCCGACGTTGGGGGCATTGTTTCAGAGCAGGGGACTTGGTTTTCTGACGCGCTTGTTCGCGCTCATTTCGTATTAGCTGCTGTATTGTTGGCATGAGTTACAGCGCGTAAAGCTGCTTATGGTCTAAGTTTTAACAAATCCTGATTATATCTTTTTTTACGGCTTTATGTCAATTGTTATTTTTCCTTAGTGATTGAACATCTGTTTTTTGATTAATTGTTCAATCACTAAGGACTCAAGGAGAAGGAATTGCCACAGCCACAGGTAGCGATCGCCTGGGGATTGTGGAAGCGAAAACCACCACCCATTAAGTCTTCTGAATAATCAACTCTCAAACCGTTGAGGTAATTTAAGCTTGCGGCATCTATGACTACTTGAATCTCATCCAAGTCGAAAACCTGGTCGTCAACTTTTATTGCTTCATCGAAGGACATATCATAAAAGAACCCGGAACAACCACCTGGTTTTACCGCCAATCGAAACAAGACATTTGTCTGCTTGGACTTTATTCGCCCAATCTCACTTACGGCTGCTTGACTCAGATGAATCATGGAACTCGTTTTTTGCAATTGAATACCCCATCTTCCATTTTACAGATAGGTTGACCCTTGCTTGTGCAAAATTCCAAATTACCCAAGGCATGAGCGCGATCGCTATTACTACATTTATAACACTAACATGCTTCAGTCCCCACCTTGACTAGGTAGGGACTTCTGGGGTGTAGTAGTTCGTTTACAAAGACGGTTTACAAAAAAATGTATTCAGCTTTGGGGTTAGAGCTTTAATAGCGTTCTTTTGGTTTTAATCTTTGGTACGGGCATAGTCATCTTGGTAGCGGATAATATCATCTTCTCCCAAGTATTCGCCATTTTGGACTTCAATCAATACCAAGGGAATCACGCCAGGATTCTCTAAACGATGAGATGTACATTGGGGTACATAAGTTGACTCATTATTGCTCAGTAGTACTTCTCTATCACCACAAACTACTCTAGCTGTACCAGAGACGACAATCCAATGTTCGCTGCGATGATGGTGCATTTGTAGACTGAGGCGGTGTCCAGGCTTAACTTCGATGCGCTTAATTTTGTATCCGCGCCCTTCTTCCAAAACTGTAAAAGCACCCCAAGGACGTAATTCAGTTGCAGCAACGCCCCTGGAAGTTATGGTTGGAGGGATGTGTAGAGTTTCAGTCTGTGTAGTTTCTTGATATCGAGCCATAGTTACCTCATTTGAAGACATAACAAACCGTTGGTACTCTTAATTATTGATAAAAAATCTGGCGCTATCTTGCAACCTTGAAAATCAGCAATTTTGTCGCACTTTGATAAACATAGCAAAATCAAACCTTATGGTGTAAACCATCACTACTAAAATTCTGATGTCTACACCAAGTCTTCATCAAGCAAAATGACAGCTTGTTCTAAACTTTAAAAAGTGACTGGGATTGGGGATTGAGTTTTTCCCTATTCCTTCATTTTCGTGGTTGCAGGAAAATACCAATTCCGTTGTGAACACGAGCAGCGGTACTGGGCGATTGATCGAGTAGTTGCCCTCCTAAGTAAAGGCTGGTAGAACTACCGCCATCCAAATTTAAAGCATCCACACAGCCCATTAATTGCATCAATTGGGCATGTTCTGCCAAATTAGGCCCATAACCGCCAGCACGATTATGTGTGGCAGTAATCATCAGTGTGCCTGTTGCCGTTGTGCAAATACCGCTACGAATAGCCTTTTCGGCAATAAAGGCATTGCTGAATTTTTCGCCTTTGGCATCAAGGACAATTTGACGATTTTGGACTAATAGCGGTCCAGCACCGATAATGTAGGGGTAACGACTAAAATCAGCTGGAGTAGTGGCGCTGGAAATACTTACTGCGCTTCCAATAGGTAGCTGGGAAGCAGCATTAGTAGCGTTAGCGCGTAAAGTTAGCAGGTAGCCATCCTGGGGAATGGGAACCGCTGTCGCACCAACTTTGCCGCCTGGTAACTGATTAGTAATTTGGTCTTTTTCTACCACTAAGATAATTTCGTTATCTGTCAGGGGTGTGTAAGTTGATCCCCAAGCTGAGGTATAACGAGCAATGCCACTCTGGACGTAACCACTGTTGAGAAACAGAATTGGTAGGCGCTGGCTATTTGCCGTGATTAAAGTTTCTTCTAAGGTGAGACGACCGAAGTAAAATTGGCCTGAATTATTCCAAGCGATCGCACCTCGATTAAGAATGGGGCCTGATAACCACTGACTATCCCGACGAATCGCACCCAATGGCAATCTATTATTACGGTTAAAATAACCACCATTAATTCCAGCTACAGCTAAGTAACGTTGTGCTGTTTGAATTATGGGAGCAGTACCCGCAAGTCCATCAAGACTAGCCCACATAGGTTTTAAGGTTAGCCCAAATTTGCGGGGATTAACTTCTAACCAGACTACAGGAAAACGCTCTGTGCCTAAGTTGACATAATGCTGTCGCCAACGCAATCCTGGGGCCCAAGTAATATCCCGTTCTTCTAGAGGATCGGGTCGAATATTGATACTCAGACGATTGGGGTTAGCTACAGTAGTAACTTGAGGCGATAGACCAAAGGGAACGCTCAGACTAATAATCGTTTGGTTTTTCACTACCTCCACTTTTTGAATCAGTGGTTCAGGGGCTGGTGGTATTGGTTGTGTTGGTGTAGCTGGTGATAATTGTTTGAGCAGGTTTGGCAGCAATGTTGGTGGTGCTGCTGGTGGGTGGGGGGTATAGCGTTCTATCAAAACGGGATCGGCTATTCCATCCAGGGTAATTGTCCACTCTCGATTTGGGGGTGCAGTAGATTTGGGAGTTGGCGTATCTGGATCGGAAGAAGGAGTTTGCGGTTTGGCGATCGCTGACCCTTGTGCAACCTGCCAGGGAGTGGGACGATCTAAATCGACAAGAATCCGAGCTTGTTGCAAAGGGGTACTCGCTTCTGGAGGTTCCTGACTCTGAACAATATTTGTGATTTGTGTTTTTGGGGTAGCAATCACCAAAGTGTTGCCATTAGCTTGAATTTGCCATCCAGATGTTTGAGCAAAATTAGTGATATCCAGATAGCGATATGCTCCTAGTAGCCTGGTGGCTAATACCAGTGGCTTTGTCACTGACGAAAACCACTGTATTGGTTGCTTCGCTGAATTACTACTGTTTAAGAAATTTACTCCAATTAATTGCCTAAATGCCCCATCACTAATATCGGTTGTCATCTGGCCAGATTTTCCAGGCCGCTGTAACCAAGTTCCTGGTACAGTACGACCATTGAGGGAAATTTGATTACCAGAGGATGCTACACCTGTTAAAGGAGGTGCAGGTGACTGTGAGACTAACTTGGGTATAAATTTGGTGGTTTTCGGGGACTCCTGGGCGTTGGCAGCACAAGTAGTTGTTAAGCACAGCACTGTTAAAAGTATTGGTGACACAGTAGCCCGGAAAAATCTGCGATCGCCCTTGGCGTTTGCAGAGCCATTGCTAATCTCTGATTGGCAACAATTCGGTATTTTTACCATAATTTACTAGGTACTTTGGAAAACTATTACCCAAGGTTTAAACTAACCAATTATTTGGAAATATAAAGGAAACATGACTTTATTTTTGAATAAATATGGTAATCTATATATTGGCTAGTTATCTCTTTTAGACACACATTAATTTATTTAGACGCTAAAGCCACTGCAATCAAACTTTTTAACTCTCACTAATTCTAACCACACTATATACGGTAGTTTTGGTTATCAAAACTGGATTAAAATATTTAATCCTAACTGAACGTTGCTACTGTTATTGCTTCAGTAATGTCTAGTTAATAGTAATACATGCGGCAACTGGGAAGCGGCAAAATTCTAGACAACAACAATATTTGGGAATTGTCAAATGGGTATATATTGTAATACGCTGATTTTATTGCTGGATCGGGATAACTTTGGCTTTAGAACATAGTACAGCGTTCAGTTTTAGTTTTGTCTGTTTCAGGTGAGCCAAAAAATAGGCTCTATGAGTAGCTAGTGTGCATCTGGAAAAAAGGGATTGAGAAAATACTTAACTTCAAAATATAAAAAAGAAACTGTCAGGGTAAAAATAATGTCTTGGCGAAGGTAACTGGTCGAACACCGCATAAACACATAAAAACACGCAACTATTTTAACACGGGTGAACTGATAAAGTAAAACCGAAGTTAAAATTTTTTTTCCCTAAATTTCGGTGCTTATATATTTTTCCATCGCTGAATTTAGAAATTTTTTCGCACAATGTAGTGGCAAAATTGGTAACTCAATACTTCAGGAACAGGGTATGAATAATAAACCGATGAATCAAAACCAGAAAATCACAACGGATATCAACTCAAGAGATACCTATCAGGGGCAAAAGTGGTTAGTAGAGGAACGAGATGCCTGTGGTGTAGGTTTTATTGCTCATCGCCAAAATCATACCAGCCATGAAATTGTCGAAAAAGCCTTAGCTGCTTTAACCTGCTTAGAACACCGGGGAGGTTGTAGCGCCGATCGCGACTCTGGTGATGGTGCTGGAGTATTGACAGCAATACCTTGGGAGTTGTTCCAACAAGACTTTTCCCAAAAGGGAAAGGAATTTCCATCTACCGATCGTATAGCTGTGGGGATGATATTTCTACCACAAGACCAGCAAGCTGCACAACAAGCTAGGGCGACTGTTGAGCAAGTAGCTGCTGAAGAGAAATTAATTGTATTGGGTTGGCGAATAGTGCCAGTGCAATCTGATTTGTTGGGTGTACAAGCAAGAGAAAATCAACCCCAGATTGAACAAGTTTTGTTAGCTTCTGTTGACAAAAACGGTGATGAATTAGAACGGCAGTTGTACATTACCCGCCGCCGAATTAGTAAAGCTGCAACTGACATCTCAGAAGAATTTTATATCTGCTCCTTGTCAAGTCGCACAATTGTCTACAAAGGCATGGTGCGTTCCGCTGTCTTGGGCAACTTTTATGACGATTTAAAAAACCCAGCTTACAAAAGCGCCTTTGCTGTTTATCACCGCCGCTTTAGTACCAATACTATGCCCAAGTGGCCGCTAGCCCAACCGATGCGGCTTTTGGGTCACAATGGCGAAATCAATACCTTATTGGGTAACATCAACTGGATGATGGCACGAGAAGCTAGCCTGAATCATCCTGTATGGGGCGCTCGCATCAAGGAACTCAAGCCATTAGTTCATATTGATAACAGCGACTCAGCCACCCTAGACAACGTAGTGGAATTACTGGTCTGCTCTGGACGCAGCCCCTTGGAAGCCTTAATGATTATGGTTCCAGAAGCTTACCAAAATCAGCCTTCTTTACATAAATTTCCAGAAATTGTTGATTTCTACGAATATTACAGTGGTTTGCAAGAAGCTTGGGACGGCCCAGCACTTTTAGTATTCAGCGATGGCAAAAAAGTTGGTGCAACTCTAGATCGTAATGGTTTAAGACCAGCTCGCTACCTGATCACCAAAGATGATTACATTGTTGTAGCTTCGGAAGCTGGTGTGGTGGATTTCCCAGAAGCCGATATTGTCGAGAAAGGTAGACTTGGCCCAGGGCAAATGATTGCCGTGGATTTAGAAAATCATGAAGTGCTGAAGAATTGGGAAATTAAGCAGCGCATCGCCAAGCAGCACCCTTATGGAGAATGGCTGCAACAGCACCGTCAAGAACTTAAACAAATTGTCAGTAGTCAGTCGTCACATGTGAATGGAAATGGACATCTGGCTGCTGAGAATGGTAACGGGCATAGTCAAACTGATAAAATTGACAAGCAAACCTTGCTTCAGCGTCAAACTGCCTTTGGCTACACCACAGAAGATGTAGAAATGGTGATTCATCCAATGGCGATCGCCGGTTCGGAACCGACTTTCTGTATGGGGGATGATATTCCTTTAGCAGTGCTTTCACAAAAACCCCACCTACTTTATGACTATTTCAAACAGCGCTTTGCTCAGGTGACGAACCCGGCGATCGATCCCCTGCGGGAAAAGCTAGTGATGTCTCTGAAAGTCGAACTGGGTGAACGGGGTAACTTATTAGAACCGAAACCAGAATATGCTCGGAGATTAAAACTCGAATCGCCAGTGTTAACTGATAGTGAATTAGAGGCGATTAAGCTGTCAGGATTTGCCACGGCTGAGTTGTCAACCCTATTTGCGATCGCCAGCGGCCCAGAAGGATTGAAAGCCGCTGTGCAATCTTTGCAAGCACAAGCAGCTGAGTCAGTCCGAGCAGGTGCAAAGATTTTAATATTAAGCGATCGGGATTGGGTCAATGACAGTATCAACACAGAATATACCTACATTCCTCCCCTATTAGCAGTGGGTGCGGTGCATCATCACCTGATTCGGGAAGGGTTGCGAATGAAAACATCCCTGATTGTCAATACTGCTCAATGCTGGAGTACCCATCACTTTGCCTGTCTGATTGGCTATGGCGCTGGCGCAGTTTGCCCGTACATGGCTTTAGATACGGTGCGTGATTGGTGGTCTGATCCCAAAACTCAAAAGTTAATGGGTGTGCAAAAAATTCCCACCCTTACCCTAGAACAAGCTTTAGGAAACTATCGCAAAGCAGTAGAGTCAGGTTTGCTGAAAATTCTCTCCAAAATGGGAATTTCTCTGCTTTCCAGCTATCAAGCAGCCCAAATCTTTGAAGCTATTGGCATCGGTGGAGATTTAATCGACCTGGGATTCCGTGGGACGACTTCCCGCATCGGTGGTTTGAGTGTTACCGAACTTGCTGATGAAGTGCTTTCCTTCCACGTCAAAGCTTTCCCAGAACTAACGACCAAAAAGTTAGAAAACTTGGGCTTTGTGCAGTACCGTCCTGGCGGCGAATACCACATGAATAGTCCAGAAATGGTTAAGGCGCTGCATAAGGCTCTAGATGGCAAAAACTACGACCACTACGAAGTTTATAAAAAGCACCTCCAAGGCAGACCAGTAACAGCCTTGCGGGATTTACTAGATTTCCAAGGCGATTGCACCCCAGTTCCTTTAGAAGAAGTGGAATCGGTATATGAAATAGTCAAGCGCTTCTGCACCGGTGGCATGTCTTTAGGCGCTTTGTCAAGAGAAGCCCATGAAACTTTAGCGATCGCCATGAACCGCATTGGTGGTAAATCGAATTCTGGAGAAGGTGGCGAAGATCCAGTGCGCTACACAGTTTTAGATGATGTAGATGAGTTGGGCCACTCACCAACCCTACCTCATTTAAAAGGGTTGCGGAATGGCGATCGAGCTTATAGTGCCATTAAGCAAGTTGCATCGGGACGCTTTGGTGTTACCCCAGAGTACCTAGTCAACGCCAAACAAATTGAAATCAAAATTGCCCAAGGTGCAAAACCTGGGGAAGGTGGGCAACTGCCAGGGCCCAAAGTAAGCCAATACATTGCAATGTTAAGGCGCTCCAAACCAGGTGTCACGCTGATATCGCCACCACCACACCACGATATTTATTCGATTGAAGACCTAGCACAACTGATTTTTGATCTACACCAAATTAACCCCAAAGCAAAGGTATCGGTGAAGCTAGTTTCAGAAGTTGGCATTGGCACGATCGCGGCTGGTGTAGCGAAGGCAAACGCTGATATTATCCAGATTTCTGGACATGATGGTGGTACAGGTGCATCGCCACTCAGTTCGATTAAACATGCTGGTTCACCGTGGGAACTGGGTTTAAGCGAAGTGCATCGGGTTTTGATGGAAAATGGCTTGCGCGATCGCGTGATTTTACGCGTAGATGGCGGACTCAAGAGTGGTTGGGATGTGGTAATAGGTGCATTGATGGGCGGTGAAGAATTTGGTTTCGGTTCCATTGCCATGATTGCTGAAGGCTGTATCATGGCGCGGATTTGCCATACAAATAATTGCCCCGTGGGAGTCGCCTCTCAGAAAGAAGAACTCCGCAAGCGATTTACGGGAATACCGGAACAAGTTGTCAACTTCTTTTACTTCATTGCCGAAGAAGTGCGGAGTTTGTTAGCCCGACTTGGCTACCGTTCTTTGTCAGAAATCATTGGACGTGCAGATTTGTTAAAACTGCGCCCAGAGGTAAATCTCGCCAAAACGCGATCGCTGAATCTCGACTGTTTGCTTCAGCTACCAAATAGCAGAGACAATCGTAGCTGGTTGGTGCATGAAGAAGTTCACAGCAACGGCGTGGTTTTAGATGACAAGTTCCTTGCCGATCCTGACATTCAGGCTGCTATTAGGGATCAATCTACTGTCACCAAGACTTACCCAATTATCAATACTGACAGAACAGTGGGTACAAGATTAGCGGGTGCGATCGCTTCTCAATACGGTGACAGTGGCTTTGAAGGACAAATTAATCTCAACTTTACAGGTAGTGTTGGGCAAAGCTTTGGTGCTTTCAACCTCCCAGGCATAATTCTAAGCCTAGAAGGAGAAGCAAACGACTATGTAGGTAAAGGGATGCATGGTGGTGAAATCATCATCAAACCTCCAACTGATGCTACTTATAACGCATCACAAAACGTGATAGTTGGTAATACCTGCCTCTATGGTGCTACTGGCGGCATATTATTTGCCAACGGACTAGCAGGAGAGCGCTTTGCTGTGAGAAACTCCAAAGGCGTAGCAGTGATTGAAGGCGCTGGGGATCACTGCTGTGAATACATGACAGGTGGTGTAATTGTCGTCCTCGGCAAAGTAGGACGTAACGTAGCTGCTGGCATGACTGGTGGACTCGCATACTTCTTGGATGAAGACGATTCATTTCGTGAGTTAGTCAACCCTGAAATTGTCAAAATACAGCGGGTGATTACAGAAGTAGGTGCAAAGCAACTGCAAGAGTTAATCCAAACTCATGCAGAACGCACTGGTTCACCAAAGGCGAAGAAAATTCTGCAAAACTGGCAAGAATTTTTGCCGAAATTCTGGCAGTTAGTTCCGCCTTCTGAAGCTGATAGTCCAGAAGCTAATCCTGAAAACAAAACAACTGAGTTCAGTTTAGTAAGCAGTCATTAGTAACTGTAACCGTTCTCATACTCTCCCTTAAGCTATTCTCCCGTAGGAGAAGCTGCACAAACAGATACTCTGCGAAAACCCCTTTGTGATGCCCAAAGCAGTCGCCTGAATTTACCTCTTAAAAAGAGCGTAGAGAGAAAAAAATATTCCCCCTTTTTTAGGGGGAATACTCACAGATCGACTTTAGACTAAGAACACCAAAGCGACTGAGCAATCAAATCTTGTGAAAGTTCTAAGTAGTAAAATCGGGATCAGCACTGTCCTGAAATCTACCTAATTGCGTATAGAAGGCATTATCTAAATACTGGTAAACTGCCATAGAAAAGTTTTCAGACAAGTAGGACTTGTCTATCAAAATGCTTATAGAAGAGCAAGCTCCCGATCGCAAAACTTCTGAAGAAGAGCGTTTCCAAGATAATTATTATTCATACTTTGAATCTCCTGAAAATGCTACCCGATACACACCATCAGTTTGGTATCTCGATCAAGCTTTTAAGCAACGTTCATTCTCTTTGTTAGATTTAGGATGTGGCAATGGGGCTTTGAACAAATATCTACCTGAGCGATGTGACTACCTTGGGATAGACCACAGTGAAGGTGCGATTCAATACTGTTCAAAACTATACCCCAACCAGAAGTTTACTGCTAAAGATTTATCGGTAGCACTGCCAGAATTAGCTTCAGAAAATCAAAAATTTGATGCCGTCGTGCTAGCAGGCTTGCTATTTCATAATGTTGACAAGGAAACACTACAACAAAACAACGATCAAGAACTCGTTCAATTCTGTTTAGACAAACTAATAAGCAACAAAGGATATTTGGTGCTTATTGTACCTTTTGCTTATGGTGAACATCCATCTCATAATCTCTATGTTCGGGCAGAATGGCTACAAAACTTGGTAGAAAAATTGCTGAAAGCTGTAAAGGCAAAAATTGTTTACGAGAATATTTCTCTGCAAATTGGCTTGGACAAACAGGTTCGACAGCAAAAGACTACTCCTGACTGGTTTGTTCCCGATAGCACTACTGACTATTCTAACAAGTATGCTGGAACATATATGGCAACTTGGACAGTTATTGCCTCTGCATCGCTGGGTTAAACCGTCATCAGAGATAACCAAGATTATTCATCAACTTAAAAGTTGATTTTTTTTTATTTAATACCATAAATTGGTCTAAACTCGAATCACCAATAGTGTGTTTTAAGCAAAAAACATAATTTTAGTTTTTAGCCAATTACTATTGATTAATTAACCATAATTAATAATTATTACTTTTTATTAGCAAGCAGTTTTTGATCTGCATCTTCGATTTCTAAAAGTTCTGGAATAGTCACAAAGCGATAGCCTTGCTTTTTAAAGTTGCTAATAATTTCTGGTAAAGCTTGCACAGTTCTGGAACGATTACCGCCACCATCATGCATTAGCACAATTCCACCAGGTTTTGAATCTTTAATCACATTATCGATCAACTTTGGTACCGCTGGTAACTTGTAGTCTGTGGAGTCAGCCGACCACATCACCACACCATACTTTTGTCCTTTTGCATAACCAGCTAATCCATTATGTAGGATGCCACCAGGCGGTCGGAACAGATTTGTTTTGACACCTGTAACTTGATAAATTAAGTCTGTTGTGCGCTCAATTTCAAAAGCAGCTGCCTCTTGATTAAAAAAGTGATACCAGTGATGCCAAGTATGATTGGCAATGACGTGACCTTGAGCGACAATCTGCCTTCCTAACTCTGGATAATTTTTTAGGTTTTGCCCGACTACAAAAAACGTCCCTTTGATATTATTTGATTTCAGAATATTTAGCACTTGCTCTGTAGTCTGAGGCCAAGGCCCATCATCAAAGGTGAGAGCAATCACTTTCTCACCCTGAGTAAGTTTTGCAGCCTTAATGATTTCCCCTTGAAAACGTGATGGTATAGGATAGGCTAGACCCTTTGTTTGTGCTTCTTGCTGCCAACTTGTAAGCATCGCAGCTTTTAATTTCTCAATGCGCTGCTGAATTCCTACGTTTGCAGATACATCCTTGACATTTATACTTGGTCTACTCTGAGCCTCCGAAGCATTTGGCCTTAGAAGCATCATAAAAGCAAGACTAAAAACACCACCTAAAGCAAGTAGCGCAATTAATATTCCTTCTGGCCACAGAAACGACTTATTGTTTTCCACCTCATAGCTCCTTCAAAGATCGAACCATCACCACGCTTATGACGGTACGTTATAGCACATTTTTATTAGATATTTAGATACCAGCTGCTTTCTGGTAATCATGAAAACTGGAATTGGTACTAACGGAAATTCAGAATCGATAAGACAGACTATATTGCTTTAACTGAAATCTATATGCTCTAGATTTGGACAGCGTTGAATATACAATAATTGATACTGTTTAATTTCAACCCAGTCATCAAAGGTAAGGTCTACACTTCCACATTCTTACTGATAGCTCTAAGAAGGAGAGGAACACAATCAGATCATTAACCACACCCCAAAACCGTCTTAAATAGGAGTTATGCATTAGTTGCTGTTTTTCAGTTCACCACTAAAGCAGCATTATCCTTTCAAGTTTTATAGCTTTTCAAATAAGATGAACTAAGTTGTCATACCCACAATTTGCATTTTTAGCAGACTGAAGTCTTTTTAGCCAGACTTTGCGACAGTAAATCTGTATAATTTACAACTTAAGTCAATTGTTTGATTAACATATAAAACTACTTACAAGGGCGGGGTATCTTTAAAAAAAGAGTCTGGCAAACTATTAGTTCTATTCTCGATAGGATATATTTTACTGCCTGTTGCCATTATTTCCTTTTTAAGAAAAAGTTAAATTTTCAACTGACAGAATGTTACCTTGTACATTTCTATGAAGTAGACCAGACGAAAATTGATTCAATATAGTTTCTCATTGCCAAGGGGCATTTATTCTTTAAATCTAGTCATCTTTGACTTATTCAGCAAAAATAATTCTATCAGCAGTTTAGTTCTATTTCGGATGCTGATACTTTAGCCGAAATTGCTAGTAGCTTTCTGTCTGTGAATTTTTTTCTCGATAATTAAGTATGTTTATATCTTAATTAATAGTACAGTTTAATATGCACTGTCACCGTGTAATTACGGAAATTAATTTCATCTAGATAGGCAAGTGATTAAAATTACAATAGTATGGCATCTATTTATTGAAGCATTAAAGTCCATATTTAAACGTAGTATTTTTTACTAAAAACACTTGCTTTAACTAGATTTATGCATTTAAAAATACATTTACATTTTGACTATTTTTATGTAATATCACTTAATAATACAGCACAAAATATAATTTTATAATTTTTTGCAACTCAACCTCCAGCAAGACTGCCCTCTGCCTTTTTTCACTAAAGTGATGTAGATACTGTCACACATGGGGTAGACTATTTTGCCACTCTACAAACAATTTTCTGTTTAAAGAAAAAGCCTACTGGTTGTATCGCTCTAGCAGTCTGTCACTAGCTTCTTTGGCAGGAAGAAACAAAACTTATAATTATCTCATAACTTGCCTTATAATTACAGCAATTAGAATTTTTATTTTTAATTGTCTATTTGACAACCCTTAGACAAGCCATAGTTTATTTGCAGTACTTTTGCTTATCTTCAGTAAATGAATAAGTGTATTATTTAATATCTGTATAGGTTGACCTTAAACTCTGCTTTCCTATTAATATACCTTTTGAGTCAAAATAATCAAGGTATTTGTCTCACTTCTGAAACTGGCTAGAAACTTTTATGATTCCTCACGAAAGTGATGCAAAAAAAGAGCGTGCGTCGTTAAAAGTATGGCGTAGTTCGCAAGAAAATCTGATTTTAATTGCGATCGCACTGTGTTTGGCATTTTTAATCAGAACTTTTATCGCCGAACCGCGCTATATACCTTCTGACTCGATGTTACCCACCTTACATACTGGCGATCGCTTGGTAGTTGAAAAAATCTCCTACCATTTTCACCCTCCCATAACTGGCGATATTATTGTTTTTCAGCCACCCGCAGAACTACAACGTCGAGGATATCCCAAAGACCAAGCGTTTATCAAGCGAGTTATTGGCCAGCCTGGTGAGGTAATTAGTGTTGCTTCTGGTAAAGTTTACCTCAACGGTCAACCCTTGGCAGAAGACTACATCGCTGAACCCCCAAATCAGCCATATCAACCAGTGAAAGTCCCAGAAGACGAATTTTTTGTTATGGGAGATAATCGCAACGATAGTAATGATTCTCGCTATTGGGGCTTTTTACCCAGAAAAAATGTCATCGGTCGGGCAACGTTTCGCTTTTGGCCTCTCGATCGCATTGGGTTCATTTAATCAGTTTTGGATTTAAGATTTTTCTTTCAATCCAAAATTGCTAGAGTTAGGAGTTATTTTAAGACTTCTAACTTTTAACTTAAAACCTCAAATAATACATTATCTGGGCGATCGCATCACCAGTTAACTCCAGCCGTCGCTGGAAATCAGCCAGGTTACGGTAAGGCCCGGCTGATTGCCGATTTTGTACCACTGCTTCCGCCAAAGACAAATCTATAAATGGAATTTGTGCTAATTTTTCAACGGTTGCTGTGTTTGGGTTGAGTAAATGGGTAGGATTTTCTAAAGACTCGTGGTCATAGTAAATAAAATTCAGCAGAGGCTTTAATGGCTCTAGACGCGGTGCTGGTATACCCAAAGCCGCAGCAATATCTTCAATACAGTAGAATTTAACACCTGAATGTGAAAGTTCTACAAGCGATCGCGCTTGGTGAATTGACAAACCTGGTAGACGTAACCAATCATCTACAGTCGCTTGATTAGCATCAATGCGGATACCTAATTGGGCCGCTATCTGAATTTCTTCCCCAGATTGTAGGCGATAGTAGGGATCGTTGAGGAGCTTGGCGCGAAGTTTTTGCAGTCTAGAGTTTAAAGGTAGCCAATTATTCATGATTGTCGCTTACCTCAAGAAATCTGGTCTAGCAATTGGCGGCGCTTTTGTTCAAATTCATACTCCGAAATCAGTCCATCTTGGCGCAGAGCATCTAATTCCCGCATTGCGTCAGCGATCGCTCCTACTTGATTAATCGCCTTTTGTGAAGTTCTCGCTGCTGACTTGCCTAGATTAAAATTGCGATCGAAAGCTTCTTCATCTTGGGCTAAATACCAAACTCCCTCAATCGCACTAGCTACCTTGGGGATCGGTGTCCAGGAAAGCAACACATACAAAACACCCCACAACGGCTGTCCCAAGTAGAATTTATGTAATCCTGAAATTGTCAGCGTCCCAGAAAAAGCTAAAACAGCGGCAACACTTCGACTTTTGCGCTTAGTCAACATATTTCTAATAAATATACGAATACCATAGTTCCTACAATAAGACAGCCAAAAGGCACAGAAACAATTAAAAATGTTCGCGTTGCATCTCGTAGAGAAGAACGCATGGCTGCCTCTAAGCTTTAAGGAAAACAAATTGAATAAATTTCGCCATGTCGAGCATATACGCCAAAACCATCAGCAAATTGAATTGCAGGCTCTTCATCAGCATGGAGTTTACCTCTATCGTCAAGCAGTAATTTTGTTGGCCGATCGCAAATTATGTAATGTCTAGGTGATGGTAGAAACCACCAGCCACACTCACTACATACAGCTTGGTAAACATTCCATTGCTCTTGATCGTGTTGATAACTTAGTTCGTTGATACAAAAATCGAATAACCCAGCGTAACTTGCCCATTCTGAGTCACGATCAATAAAGTTATTGTAAAAACAGTAATAAGCATTAGGAGTATCTTTCAACTCACTCCATAACCTTTCGGTAAGCCAATTCCATAAAATTTTCCACAACTGTTCATGAATTGTCATACCTATTTCATCTACAAGATTTTTTGTTAAAAATTCCCAAAACTCCTGATTAATTTGGGGATTCCCTTCGATATTTGGAGAGAAATCCATATGCAAATCAAACCATAAATCAGTTCTTATCTGACCTTCACCACTAAGAGTTTGTAAACTAGCTACTTCATTGATTACCTCATCATCAGTCAGACCGTTAAAGTTAGCTGTTGCAAGTATCAACTCAGCACTAAAAGCACCATAAGGACTCTCAAAAAAAATGACTTCAGGCATTGAGCCACCTTCGGGATACAAACTATATACTTCCTCAAGTACAGCTAATAGTCGTTTGCGGTCGATACGCTCTGTTGATAAGCTAATTGCTCTCCATTTTCGCTGATATGATGCAATCAACTCTTGTTGTTGAGGTGTAAATTTTGTAATCATTACTTGAATTTATGTTCTTTCATTTAGCTCGACTTTATCCAAATTAAGAACTCGGTTTTCGGTATCCAGCAAAAACCCTGACTCATTTATGTTTTGCGGATGAGTCTATTTTAGTCAACCACCCCGTTTTGCCCTTCCGACTTTTGGGTGGTAAGCCCCACAATTTAATAATATTTGAAGAAATTTGAGTAAGTTTCACATGACTGTGCATTCAGCTTTGATGCTAATTTTAAGTTTTTAACGGATCTAGACTACTACGATGTCACAGACCTTCCTACCGCCAGAATGGTTTAAACAGCTTTGCGATCCTTACGCTGTGCTAGGAATTTCTGTGAGTGCTGACGATCGCCAGATTTTTAAACGCTATCACACTTTAGCGAAGCTGCTACATCCCGATCGCTATGCTAAAAGCTGCAATTCAGACGAAGGATTAGCAACGGCAATACTTAGCTATTTAATCAATCCAGCTTACGAACAACTCAAAAATCGACACAAGCGCTTGATTGCCATAGCCATGCTGCGATCGGACGCAAGAGTATTACAGCAGCAAGCTTTGTGTGGGCAAAGTGCCATAGCTAAGGAAATTATAGAAATGTCTGCACCCCAAGCAGAATTATTTTACGAAGAAGCGATCGCCTCCTATGCAGAAGCTCAATACAAATCACTCCATCAGTTCTATCAAATTACACAACAAATTAGCATACTGAATTTAGTTTACTTACAGTTGCATAAACCTGACTTGTTTCTACCACAAAAACCCGTTCGCATCATTCCTAAAATAGAAGTAAAGCCAGTTGAATTAACATTAGATGAAAAAACTAATGTCGAACCAGTTTTGACAAACTACGCTCAACGTCACTACCAGCGAGCTATTGAGTACGTCAGGCTAGCCAATTGGGCCCTAGCT
Organism: Nostoc punctiforme NIES-2108; assembly: GCA_003326195.1. Taxonomy (GTDB): domain Bacteria; phylum Cyanobacteriota; class Cyanobacteriia; order Cyanobacteriales; family Nostocaceae; genus Nostoc; species Nostoc punctiforme_A. The sequence continues at coordinate 514,088 of LXQE01000029.1, read as the reverse complement.
GTGCAAGAACTGCGCGATGCCATCAAGTTAGAGCCAAATAACAGCGACTATTATGCCTTATTGGGTTTAGTACATCTAAAACAGAAATTTATCGGGATGGCCAGGGTTTACATCCGTCAAGCATTAAAACTTAACCCGCAAGATTCACTAGCTTTGAAATACGCTACCAGACTGAAAATTGAACCGGGCGAAAATACTAATCCTAAATCAATAGCTAAAGCTCTGAGTATCGCGGCTTTATTAAGTCGATTTAACAAGGGGAAACCTTCTCAAGTCAAGTGTTGAAATTTCGGTAACAAACCGTACCAAAACCGAAGCTTCGTGACTAGATTACTTCCCTAGACTAAAATAATAAATAGAAGTAAAACTATTAAGCTACTGAGTCTGGGCACTCAGTTTAATATAAGCATTATGGGATTCTTCGATTCTGAAATAGTTCAGCAAGAAGCAAAACAGCTGTTTGAGGATTATCAAGCGCTGATCAAGCTTGGCAACAGCTACGGCAAATTTGACCGCGATGGCAAAAAGCTGTTTATTGAGCAAATGGAAACCATGATGGATCGGTACCGCATCTTTATGAAGCGCTTCGAGCTATCAGAAGATTTCATGGCACAAATGACAGTAGAACAACTGAAAACGCAATTAGGTCAGTTCGGTGTCACCCCGCAACAAATGTTTGACCAAATGCACCTCACTTTAGAACGGATGAAAGCCGAGCTAGAAAAACAGCCCTAGTCAATTTTAGATTTTGCGGAAAGTCAGATCGCCGCAAGTCGGCGCTCCAACTTTCCCAGACATATATTGGATTCATTGGCAATCCAAAACTCAAAATCTAAAATTAAATTATTGTGATTTGGGACGAGAAAACTGGGAAGGTGGCTTGAAGTTTTCTACGGGTACGTTCTTAAGTGCCTTCTCCATAAAATCTTTCCAAATGGGAGCAACCATAACACCACCTGTGGCATGGTCAGCTAATTGTCTGTTGTCATCTCTCCCTACCCAGACAGCAGTTGTCAACTGTGGCACAGTCCCAACAAACCAAATATCTTTCTCTGATGATGTTGTTCCCGTTTTCCCTGCGGCTGGGCGACCGAGAGCAGCACCTTTACCTGTACCTTCAGTGATTACTGATCGCATCACATCTAAAATTGCGGCTGATGCCCAAGGATCGAGAACTAGCTGTGGTTTAGGGGTGTTATCTAGCAACACGTTACCACTACTATCGGTGACACGGGCAATTACAGTTGGTGGAGATTGCCAGCCATAATTAGCAAAGGTAGCATAAGCACTTGCCATTTCCAGAGGAGTGACACCAATTGCACCAAGTGGTAAGGAAGTCACAGGTTCCATTGGACTCATAATGCCCAAGGTACGACACGTTTCTATGACTCTATTCATCCCCACAGCCTTACCAATCTTGATCACCGGAATGTTGCGCGATTGGGCTAAAGCTCTGCGGATTGGCATAGCTCCACTAAAACCGCCATCGTAATTTCTGGGAAAGTACCAACCGTTACCATCTCGATAGCTAACTGGAGAATCTACCACCGTTGAGTCTGGCCCATATTTACCAGTAGCAAAAGCAGTATAGTATACAAACGGTTTAAAAGAAGATCCGGGCTGGCGCTGAGATTGAGTTGCACGATTGAATTCACTGGTTTTAGGATCTATACCACCCACCAGTGCTTTGATAAAATGTGTGCGCGGATCAATTGCCACCAGGGCCATTTGATTCTTAGATAATCCTTGCCCCAGAAGTGTTTTATGCCACTTCGTAACGGTTTCCTCAGCCATGATTTGGAAGTTGGCATCAACTGTCGTTTGCACCCGCATCCCACCTTTGAGTAGTGTCTCCCGCCCAAACTTCTTAGCCAATTCCTGCGCTACGGTGTTGGTTACATAAGGTAGGGCACTACCTTGAAAAGATTTGATTCTACCAAGTTTGATTTCCTGTTTGAGGGCATTGTCGTACTCTGACTGGTTGATCCAGTTTAATTCCAGCATCCGCCCCAGCACTTCTTTTTGTTTCTGTTTTGCCAGCTTCATGCTCACAAAGGGGCTGAATTCTTCTGGTGCTTGGATCAAACCCGCCATCATTGCTGACTCACCCAAGCTTAAATATTCTGATGACTTATTAAAGTAACTGCGGGCTGCCGTTTGTACACCATAATTGTTATGACCCCAATAAACTTGATTGAGGTACATTTCTAATATTTGGTCTTTAGTGAGAATTTGCTCTAACCTGATTGCCAGCACGGCCTCCGCTAACTTGCGGGTAAAGGCACGCTTTTGAGACAAAAACAGGTTTTTTACCAGTTGCATAGTAACAGTGGAGCCACCCTCTTTGACTCCACCTGCTACAGCGTTAACTACTATAGCCCGGCCAACACCAGTGGGGTTAATACCGTGGTGATCGTAGAAGTGACTATCTTCACTTGCTAATACCGCCCGTTTTAAGTTCGGAGAAATTCTATCCAGGGGTACGACTTCCCGGTTGGCTTCCCCGTGAATACTCGTTAAGAGTTTGCCCTTAACGTCATAAATGTAAGTCGTTTCTGAGGGAAAGAAGTTACGTAGCTGTCTCACATCTGGCAAATTACGGAAACTGATGGCTAAACCAACCAGTCCTCCGGCTACAATGGAACTTGCCAGCATGGTGATTGAGAGGAGAGTACCGCCAGTTACCTGACCGACTCCTTTCAAAAACTCAAAACCTGATGAAGCCCGACGCTGTGGCTGTTTATCTTCAAAAGTCCTAGACGACGACACGGCTATTTCACTTCCTCACTTGTAAATTTAACTGTAATTGATTGGGTGAAGCAAGGCGGTTAGTTTTTTGCAATTATAGTAGTCTGGCAGATGAGAAAGTGGATAAATTGCAAGTGTTTATAACCAACTTAACTTCTAGTGTGCAAAACATAGCTAATAATGAATCTCTTGGAATAACCCAAGAATTTGCTTGGTTGCGTCGTGGTGTAGTAGAAGTATTCCCACAATCAGTTGATGTTAACAGCGAAAGTCTAGAAAGGTTCTTACTAACTACAAACCAACCTTTAAGGGTAAAATTAGGGATTGACCCTACTGGTACTGATATTCATTTAGGTCATAGCATACCAGTACGAAAACTGCGAGGATTTCAAGATGCAGGTCATACAGCAGTTTTAATCATTGGTGATTTTACAGCACGTATTGGCGATCCAACTGGTAAATCTGAAGTGCGTCGTCAGCTTACAGAAGTAGACGTAGCTAAAAATGCTCAGACTTATCTAGATCAAGTACGTCCTATCTTGGATTTTGACACACCAGGAAGGTTAGAGGTGCGCTATAACTCCGAATGGCTCTCTGGGCTAAACTTAGAGAAAATTTTGGAGTTACTCTCTACGATGACGGTGGGGCAGATGTTAGCGAAAGAAGGATTTGCCGATCGCTATAAAAAAGAGAATCCAATTTTTATCCATGAGTTCCTGTACCCGTTAATGCAAGGTTTTGATTCAGTTGCAGTTGAGGCAGATGTGGAATTAGGTGGCACCGATCAGAAATTTAATATTGCTGTAGGCAGAGATTTGCAGCGCCATTTTGGTCAAAAGCCGCAATTTGGTATGCTGCTGCCCATTTTGATTGGCACGGATGGCGTGCAAAAAATGTCTAAGTCTTTAGGTAATTATATCGGATTGTCAGAACACCCAGGACAAAAGTATCAAAAGTTGCAAGGAGTTCCCGATAATCTCCTAGAACAGTATTTTGAACTGTTGACGGATTTACCTTTAGATCAACTGCCAGAAAATCCCCGCGATCGCCAAACACTTTTAGCATGGGAAGTTGTCAAACAGTACCACGGTGAACAAGCAGCCCAAGAGGCGAAAGAAGCAGCCCAAAGTGGCGGTAAAGAAGGTGCTGTTCCAGAATTTTCTCTAGCTGGCGTGCAGCAATTTCCTACTAAGTTAGCGTATATTCTCAATGTCACTGGCTTGTGCAAAAGTACGGGAGAAGGAAAGCGGAAAATTCAAGAGGGTGGAGTGCGCCTAGATGGCGATCGCATTACCGATGCTGATACTACTTTCGATGCTCCTGGTGAATTACAAGGTAAAGTTTTACAAGTTGGGAAAAATAAATTTGTGCGCTTAGTACCTTAAATGGGGAGTAGGGAATGGGGAATAGAGAACAGGTAGAACAACGAGTTATTGTGGCTTTGGATGTGCCGGATGAACAAGCTGCGATCGCTCTTATTGATCGGCTACCGCAAGTTACTTTCTGGAAAGTCGGTTTAGAGTTGTTTACCAGCACTGGCCCGAAAATTCTGGAAGTGTTAAAGTCTCGGCAAAAGCGCATTTTCTTGGATTTAAAGTTTGATGATATCCCCAATACCGTTGCTGGTGCTTGCCGGAGTGCAGCTAGATATGGGGTGGATTTACTGACAATTCATGCTACTGCTGGTAGAGATGCCCTAACAGCAGCAACTGAGGCAGCACAGGAAGGGGCTGCAAAAGCAGGTGTAGAGCCACCAAAGTTAATTGCGATTACTTTGCTAACGAGCATTTCTGCTCGGCAGTTGGCATTTGATTTAAAAATACCCTTAGAATTGCCAGAATACACTCTAGAAATGGCCTTGCTGGCTCAGGAATCTGGTTTGGATGGGGTAGTTTGTTCGCCTCAAGAGGTGGCACAGCTACGACAAACTTGTGGAAATGACTTTTTGCTAGTTTGTCCGGGAGTTAGACCAACTTGGGCAGATAAAGGCGATCAAAAGCGATCGCTCACTCCAGCCCAAGCAATTATTGCCGGTGCAGATTATCTAGTGATTGGGCGTCCCATCACCGCTGCTACTGAGCCTGAGTTAGCTTGGAAGAGGATTTCTGAGGAGTTAACCACGGTGGCATGAAGCTAAGAGTCAGTGAGACACTCAGAGTACAGGGTGTAGGGGAGAACAATCTTGCCTCTTCGCTCAGTCAGAAAAATTATAGTTTCCTTTTGGCTTGTGGCTTCTGGGTTGTAGTATCAAATAGCTTTGTTTACCCAGCCTTCTCGATAAACCCCACCCCTAAACCTTCGGCGCTAGCAGAAAGGGAAAATGTCAACAGTGGCGCGAAGTCTTTGTGTTCTGAACAAAATTTAGAAACATTAACTATACAGCTACTGCAAAAATTACCTAGTTATACCAATCGCGCTAGTCAACGCGCCCGCCGCCTCAGTAGAAGCAGTGAGGTTTACAGTTATATGCTTGTGGCAGGAAAACCTGAGTTTACTCCTCTGCCCCTTAACCTTGAAGAATATAGTGCAGATGCGTCTAAAAGTGCTGCATCAGGAGTTGAGCAAGTTTTCTTTACTACCTTAGAGCGGCAGTACATAGGTAAGAAAGTTGTCGAATTACAACAATTTCACTGGTTGTTATTGACTAAAACTCAAAGTGGTTGGCAACTAGTGATGATGTTTTCTCAAGCTGGTTCCTATTCACAACAGCAGCCGCTATCTCCACCACGCAATAGTAGTAACGGTACTGTTGCCCAAGGGGTTAAAGCTTGGTTGCGGGATTGTGAAGCTGGAAGTTTACGTCAATAAAACCTAATTTTCAATCTTCGCCAATTAGAAGAATATTAAGTAATGTCTAAAAATCTTCACTCAAATTCTCGATAAATAGGATTATAACTTGTGGTTAGAAACTACATTGAAATAATTACCAGAACGAAATTTCGAGCATTTTGATTGGGATTATTTGATTGAGGAGATTGAAAGATTGGGTAATGAACAAAAACACAAGCTCGAAAGTTATTACTTCCTTAGAAATGCTCTGGCGCAGCATAGCCCTTTGTTAAAGATAAGCTAACTTTTTGCAGCGTGGCTTAAATAAACCCCTATTTAAAATCATTAAAATGCCTACACTGTATTCATTTTGATTTTTTTTAGCGAGTCCGCAAGTGTCATTATGAATTTTGAATTCGCCTTGCGTTACTAGTTCATTTGATGAAGATACATCACCTAGTTAGCTTGTATCAGTATGATTTTGCCTGTATCTTTAGGAAGATTTTTAGTAAAAATAGCTAATAAATAGCTAAAAGAAGCAGACATTATTTAAAAACGCAGATTGGCTTGAATTTAAGCGTTGTAACTCCCGTTTTTTGGCGATAACATGGAAAGAAGTTTATTTCAAGCTTTATCAAACCGCGTTTAGCGTCAGTTTTTTTATGGACATTCAGTTAATCAACATCGGCTTTGGTAACATCGTGTCTGCCAACCGAGTCGTTGCCATTGTCAGTCCAGAGTCTGCCCCGATTAAGCGGATTATTACCGATGCACGGGACAGAGGTCAACTGATTGATGCAACTTACGGTCGTCGGACTAGGGCTGTAATTATCACTGATTCCAGCCACGTAATTCTGTCAGCGATTCAGCCGGAAACGGTAGCAAATCGCTTTGTGATTTCTCGCGAGCATCAAACTGTAGATAATTGACTAGCAGTGGGTTTTTCCCACTCCTCTTTGCACCGTATCGGTAGTACTATGTGAATTAGACAAATTTTCTGTCACTCTTGCTACAAATTCTTTAGTCACCAGTGGACTAGACCAGGAACACAAGACTAATGAATAATATGTATTGATTGATTCACAGGTTGAAGGGATGATGCCAGTTTTACCCATCCAGAGTAGTGCGACTACCGAAGAATGCTTACATTTAGGCAGGTTAATCGTTTTAACTGGCCCCAGTGGGGTCGGTAAAGGCACTTTAATGCGATCGCTCCTAGAGCGTCATCCAGAACTCTATTATTCCGTATCCGTGACAACTCGTTCTCCCCGTCCAGGGGAAATCGATGGCAAAAGTTATTACTTCATCAACCGCAGTAAGTTTGAGCAATTAGTTACTGAAGGTGAATTTTTAGAATGGGCAGAATTTGCTGGTAACTATTACGGCACACCCCGTGAAGCTGTACTTAACCAAATTCATTCCGGTAAGTTGGTAGTGCTGGAAATTGAACTAGAAGGGGCAAGACAAATTCGTGCTTCCTTCCCCAGTGCCCTCAGCATTTTTATTTTACCGCCTTCCTTTGATGAATTAGAGAAACGAATACGCTCTCGTGCCCAAGACTCTGAAGAAGCGATCGCTCGTCGTCTGCTCCGCGCCCAAGAAGAAATTCAAGCCGCAGATGAATTTGATATTAGAATCGTTAATGACGATTTTGAAACTGCTTTAAATGATATTGAAGCTGTTTTGTTTAAATAAATTAGGAGTTAAGAGTTAGAAGTTATGAATTTAAACTCCTAACTCCTAACTCCTAGTAATTAACCAAAAATTCCTAGTAATTAACCAAATAGACCTTGAATTAGTGCCAAATTACTAGTCAAAAAGTAAGCAACTACTGCACCACCAATACCACCAATCAAGAAAGAACTGCCGAAGTTGTTCCAGCTTTCTTTAGAGTTAAAAGCATCTGCTGGAGGCTTGGGTACGGTAACACTAGGAAGTGCTTTGGGCGGATTGCTATTGGCATACAGCGATAGAGCGCCGGTGAGAACTACAACTAAACCAATGGCTGCGAGTAACCCAGCTAAGTTAGCATTATCTGTGTCCCGCAGTGGACCCAATTTGGCAAAGGGGCCAAATAGCCAGTAACCATGAGCCATACCAACTTCTAAACCACGTCTAGCAGGAGCCAGACCTGGGCGATAGGCAGGTAAATTATTAATAAACCCCTTGACCAAGGGAGAAGAATTAACCGGGGTTTCTAGGTTGCCTATCTGTGGATCGCCAAATGCGGGAAAAACAACTTCCCGATTTCTGGGATCGCTGGGAAGATTCTTTGATGCATCTACTGCTTGTGCCATATTTTATGTTCGCCTCTAAAATTAAAATGGTGGCATTTTTATATTAATAATAATTGTAGCTAAAGAAGCATTTTGTTTAGGAAGTTTAGAAAAATTAATTTAGCTTATTTAAAACTGTGAAACTCGCGATCTGTAAACAGTATCACGAGTTTCAAAAAACTATTTTTGCTGGCTATTTTAGTGATAATTCTGCCTAACTAAGCTGAATACATCAACTACACAATATTAGGCAAAAAACAAGACATTGATTCAACTGTCCTAAATTCCATTTGACACTTATGGCAGTGGGTGGAAAAGTAGGTCGGGGAAAAAGCGGTTGAATTCAATCAAGATACCTGCTGTGATCGTCAGCCAGATGGTAGCTGCTACAGGTGCAGTGGAAATGAATTTAATCAAATAAGCTGATTGGTTGCCTTTGTCTGCCATGAATTTAGTCTCCAAAACGAATGAATTAGTTAAGCTGATTTAGCGTGGGGAAATGGGTATTTCTGTATCCTTGGCTGCTAATTTTCCAGAGAGCAATTCTTGGACTGCTGCTACTGGCCAAGTAAAGCCTGACGCTATTATGGGTAGTGCCAAACCAAGATCGATTTGGATTTCTTTTTGTTCAGTATCAGATTCCTTTTTGATTGCTTGCAGATAGGCACGACCTACCCAGCCAATCCAACCAGCAATATATAGAAACAAAATGCTGGGGATCAAAAAGTCACCAGCACGATCTAGACGACCATCAACAATCAAGTGAGGATATCCTTCGGGGCCGCACAGCGCCTGAGAATAACGCTCAAACCGCTTTCTCCCGGATTCGGGATCGGCGGTAGTATTACGGGCATTAGCAGCTAGCTCTTGAAAAGCGGGATTGTCTTTGCACGGTGTCAAATTAGCTCCTAAAGCTTGCGCTGGGGGGGCAAAGTTGAACCAAAGACTAATCGCTAACATCAAAGCAAACAATCGTCGCATAGAGTTGTTTCCTTTTATTACAAAACAAGAAGTTTTTTGTACAAAACGAAGCGGCTTGTACAGTTGTTTATTTGCATAACTAGGAAGTCATCATACTCTTGGGTGGGAACCGAGTAAAGTTTAAGTAAATAAAAGTTAAAGCTTCTCAACCAAAATTTAGTGCTGAGTGCTGAGTAACGAGTGCTGAGTATAAGAGTTGTTGTAGGGTAGTAAAGAAGCAAGATTTTCTCTCCACTATTCAGAACTTAGGATTTAGGACTCAGAACTCAGCACCCAGCACTCATTACTCTCAATGACAACCGTTTTAGCAATAGAAACCAGTTGTGATGAAACAGCCGTCGCAATTGTTAACAATCGTAAAGTTTGCAGCAGTATTGTAGCCTCACAAATCCCAGTCCATCAGCAGTATGGCGGAGTAGTGCCAGAAGTTGCCTCTCGCCAGCACTTGGAAACAATAAATGTTGCGATCGCCCAAGCCCTAGAGCAAGCTCAACTAGACTGGGGAAAAATTGACGCAATTGCCGCCACTTGTGCCCCTGGACTTGTAGGAGCGCTATTGGTGGGGTTAACTGCTGCCAAAACCCTGGCAATGGTACACAACAAGCCATTTTTGGGAGTTCATCACCTCGAAGGTCACATTTACGCAACTTACTTGAGCGAATCAACTTTAAATCCCCCTTTCCTTAGCTTACTGGTTTCAGGCGGACATACAAGCTTGATTTATGTCAAAGATTGTGGTATTTACGAAACTTTGGGACAAACCCGTGATGATGCTGCGGGTGAAGCCTTTGATAAAGTGGCGCGATTGTTAAAGCTGGGTTATCCCGGTGGCCCAGTGATTGACAAGTTGGCACAACAGGGCAATCCTCAAGCCTTTGCTTTACCGGAAGGAAGAGTTTCTCTACCCGGTGGGGGGTTTCATCGTTATGATGCGAGTTTTAGTGGGTTAAAAACGGCTGTATTACGTTTAGTGCAGCAGTTAGAGAAAGATAGTGGACAAGTGCCGGTGGCAGATGTAGCAGCTAGCTTTCAGGATACAGTAGCGCGATCGCTAACCAAAAGAGCGATCGCCTGTGCCCTAGACTATGGTCTAGATACAATTGCCATTGGAGGCGGTGTAGCAGCTAATAGCGGGTTGAGAAAAAATCTCCAAGTCGCGGCCGTTAAACATAACCTACGCGTCCTATTCCCACCTCTAATATTCTGTACCGATAACGCCGCCATGATTGGCTGTGCCGCCGCTGACCATCTATCTCGTGGTCATACATCTCCCCTGACACTAGGCGTTGAGTCTAGGTTAGGGCTTACTCAGGTAATGAAGTTGTATCAAACTATTGAGTAGTCATTTGTAACTATCAATGCCAAATGCCCAATGCCCAATGCCCTATGCCCTATAACTATTGACTATTGCCCGGATGTGATCTGCCACTGCATCCGGCTGTTCCAACATAGCCAGGTGTCCGCAATTAGGAATTTCCAGAACATTGTCACCACAATATTGAAAAAGCCTATGAAAGCTGGCTAAATGGCGCACATACTTGGGTTCCATAACCTTGTCTTCCGCGCCAGCCAAAAAATAAACTGGCTGCTTCAGTTGGGATACTAGCTCAGGTAAACGATTGATTTCTTCTTCAGTTGTGGAGTCTAACAGAGTTCCCAGAGCCGCTTCTGGGTCAGCCACAACGAAATCTATTACTCGCTGGCGTGCCCAATAGCGCTCCAAAGGACGAGCCACACTAGCTCTGGTAAACAGCAAATCAATCAAAGGCACTTGGGACAGCCAGCGCGGACGGACTTGCAAAAATTTCTGACCCGCCGAGCGAAACTGCTCAAAGGCCTCTTTGAGGTAAATACCACCGCCAGCGTTGATACAGATAACTCCTTTAACACACTCAGGCATTTGATCTGCTCCCCAAAGAGCGATCGTCCCGCCTAATGAGTGACCAATTAGCCAAGCACTCGTAATATTTAGCTGTTTCAGGAGAGCTGCTAAATCCTGAGTATACGCAGCAGGAGTATAAAGAGAATCGAAAGATGAGCCAGCCGCACTACTGGAGATGGGCGTCAGACTCAAAGACGTTTGTGCTCGACTAAAATCAGTTTTTACCTTGGATTGGGATTCACCAAAACCCCGCAAATCATAGGACAGGCACTGCAAATCATCTGATAGGCGGGAAATCACAGGTTGCCAATATCCACGGCTATTGAGCCAACCGTGGATAAATACTAAAGCATGGGGGCAGGAAGTGGGAGCCGTTAGCTCGTATGCGTGTGGAACGCCCAAGATTTCGATAGTTGCCATACTTGTATCGTACCCTTAAGGACGGGTGCGACTAAATACTAAAGTGGAAAGAGTTAGAAGTCAGGAGTTAAAAATTCTTAACTCCTAACTCATAACTCCTCACTTTTTTTATTTACCCAGCAACCTCTGTCGCACTCCTTCAGCAATTTTGTGACCCAGATATTCAGGAATGAGGCTTTCATTCGGCCCTAACAAGTAGAGAATTAGCCGTGTACGTCCGCGCCAAACCAGTAAATTGGCATTGACGACTAGAAGGTCTTCCTGCCAGATAGCGTACATTACTTTATAGAATAATCCTGGTTGATTATCAGCTTCAATCACTAAGGCAGGGAGATGAAATACCGGATCTACATAGAATTCAGTTTGTACCTGCTCTAAGCCAGTGTCAAGATTAAATTCTACTGCCAGCATCTCTTCTACCTCAAACCGACCTCCTAAAGCCTCGCGAATGGCGCGACAAACATTTTCTGCGGTTTTCTCGGTCAAGGCTTTACTACCACGAGATACCAACAGTTTGATAAAAACTAACATTGGCGGACGGATTTGACCGTATAGACTTAAACCGTGGATAGTCAACCCATAAGCTGCTAGTACACCAAAAATATCGCTGAGGAGAAAAGACTGGTTGCGGTAAGCAAAATGCAGGGCACTTTTGCTTCCTTCCGGTTTCAGTTCAATAACAGCGCGTCTAGTTTTATAGAGACGGTAGGCTAGCCGCAAATTTTGCAGTTGAATTTCACTACTGACGAATTGCTCATAAAACTGGGGAAACGCTCGGTTAAAGCGCTTTAGGAGTTCCAGTGTCGAAGATTTTAAACCAGAAGCCATTGTTAAAGGTAAGACTCGCTTGCTTTCGTCAGCTGGGGGCTGGGTGTTGGAGGCTGGGTGTTAAGGACTGGGGACTGAGAATTGGGGACTGAGAGGAGGGAGGAAGGGAGAAGAGTTTTCCCCTCTGCCCCCTGCACCCCACCCCTCTGCCTCTTTAATCAATGCCCAATCTTGTTTATACAATTCATTCCTAAGCTAACGTGCATTTAAGCTCTATACGAGCAATTGCCAGGATTAGGTTTTTCCATTATGAATTTTGAATTTTGAATTGTTTATATCCTTACCCTTTTGGTGAATTTCTCCTAGCCTTTACAACAAAATGCTAAAGTTGAAAATGATTGGTGTGAAACACGCTCTAACTGGCTGCTACCATTGCAAATCCCGAAAACAACCGAAAAACTTTGAGTGTAAAGGGTAATAAATGGGGGTAGCGATGTTAAAAGTGAATCAACACTCCTGAGAGTGGAAACCAATTCAGTTATACTACCCGAACCGCGTTGGCATGGGTTTTTGGAAAACTTGGTTTAGTACTCCTGAATCTGTAGGAACAAGTAGGACAAATCTCTTTGAAGAGCATACAGCAGAAACTGCGGGCAACTCTAGCCCCAGTAGTATTAGCGAAGCTGCTTCAAAGGAGGCTCGGATCGTGTTCAGCACGGAACGAGATATTGACCTATATGAGCTAGAAGAACTCTGTGATGCAGTTGGTTGGTCGCGTCGTCCTCTAAGAAAAGTAAAAAAAGCTATTGAGCATAGTTTTCTCGTTGCCTCAATGTGGCAAGTGAGAGGAAACCAAAAGCGGCTCATTGGTTTTGCCCGTGCTACCTCAGATCACGCGTTTAATGCCACTATCTGGGATGTAGTGGTTCACCCAGACTTTCAAAGTCAAGGACTGGGCAAGGCGCTGATGAAATACGTTCTCAAAAAACTTAGGAGTGAAGAAATTAGTAATGTCACTCTCTTCGCTGACCCCCATGTTGTAGATTTCTACCGAACGATGGGGTTTATGGCTGATCCAGAAGGCATCAAAGGTATGTTCTGGTATCCTCACTAATGCTCAATCCAAATAAAACCCGATTCGCACAATAAAATCAGGTATAGTAGTACAAATCTATTATTTAAATTTGGTTTGACAAGGTTTAGCCGACGAACGCACAAGTAATATCTCTTGGAAAACTAAGTCGGCAGACAAACCTTTATCAGTCTAAATATCTAATCTAGCTAGTATTTGCAGAATATATAAATATATTAGGCATGAGCAATGTTATGTGATATGATTGATTTAACGCTTTTGTGAAAGCGCGATCGCTTTGATGGGAATTTAAAACCAAACCCAAAAAAGCGGATGAGTATAACGGGATGTAGCGCAGCTTGGTAGCGCGCCTGCTTTGGGAGCAGGATGCCGCAGGTTCAAATCCTGTCATCCCGATTTAATCAATATAGATAACAGTTAGAGCAGTTAGTTAGGTTTTATTTACTAACATCTGCAATTTGATTGGATATTTTTACGGAGAAGACCGATTAGGCTGTTCTGCTGTCGAAGCTTAATCGGAAATTTCGTAATTAAGTAGTAAGGTAATTTTTAACACTGAGCTTTGTATAGATTTGAGAAGATATTAAACCAATCGCAGATGGAACGATTGTTTAACTAATAGCGTCAACCGATAGTAGCAAAAGCCGATAAAATGGCATTTATCATCTCCAAGATTGGAGAGATGGAGAGACTTTTTGCTGTTTGAGAAGACATATAATAAGCATCTACGGCATTTCGCGATCAATAGCGAAGCAAAACCTAGAAAAACACAACGTTAGCACAGCCAATTTGTGAAAACGATACTATAGCAACTCTAAATAGTTAGGGAGCATTGGATTTTGACCGTTGACGCTTAACACTCAACCTCAACGCGCACAATGAATTTTTCACAACTGAAATAGATTGCTATATAACTAAAGCTAGTTGGTGCTGTGCAAATCCAACCATTTGTTTAATTTAATTGGACTATTGATGCGAGGAGCAGTCATGAAATCATTTATTCGCTTAGGCGCAACATTGGGTATAGCTGGCAGTGTATTTTTAACAGGGCTTTCCGGAATAGGCAATCTACCAGGAATGGGCAATCTAGAGGCGATCGCTCTGCCACAAGATCAAATCGTGAAAAAGCTCCAAGAAGTACCTGTATTCACGCTCACCAATCCTAAAGGCGAATTCGTAGTTCTTTCGAGAAACAACGCATCCAAGCCGGTGTCACAAGTGGGATTTTTTATTAGCAAGCAAGATGCTCAAAAATTCCTTGACAATCGGCTCAAAAAAGAAAATCCCCAGTTAGCAAGCACTCTACAGGTTAGACCTTTATCCTTGGCAGACTACTATAAAATAGTCCAAGAAAGCAAAAAGAAATCAGATTCTGTGATTTATACTTTAGTGCCGACGCAACAGCAAGTAGCCTCGGCAACAAGTATGCTCAATCAAAATGGTAAAAAGGGACAGCAATTCAATGGTATTCCCCTATTTGTACCAAAATTTAAGAAAGATAATAGCTATCTGACTATTCCCCTTGCTAAAGGTAATGAGCGATACATCCCTTTCTTTTTTGAGAAAGAACAAGCAGTTGCTTTGTTAGAGGAATTCAAAAAAGCCGTACCAAAGGAAGGAGCCAATACTGAAATTCAGGTGGTGGATTTGTACGGCGTTATGGAAGCTCTCAATAGCAGCAGCGATCCTAGTATCAATAAAATTGTTCTCTATCCATCACGGGAGTCGATCAATTTTATTCGCTCCCTTGCGCCAAATCAATCACCAGCAGCCAAGCCAGCTGCTGCCCCCGCTCCGAAAAAATAACGGATATACGCTCCAAGGTTGAGGTATGGGGGAGAAACATCTGATAGTCTCTGGTTTACAACTTTGGCAGTGGCGGAATACAGCTCTCGAAGCAGCGATCGCCACTGATGTCCTACCAATGGAAGTAGATTGGTTGCTCCTCGAAGTTGCTGGATTAGACCGCTTGGCACTGCGTTTAGAGTCTTTTAAAAACTGGCCGCAAATTCAACTGCAATTGCCGCTAGAAGAGTTAGAACAGTTGTGGCAGAGGCGATTAAATGACCGCTTACCAGTGCAGTACATTGCCGGAGTTACACCTTGGCGTCAGTTTAAAATTGCGGTGTCGAGTGCGGTTTTGATTCCTAGACCAGAGACAGAGTGTTTAATCGATTTAGCTGAAGCATCTACTAGCAATACTTCAGGACACTGGGCCGATTTAGGGACTGGGAGTGGTGCGATCGCCATCGGATTAGCAGATGCCTTGCCAAAAGCAACAATTCATGCTGTTGATTACAGTTTAGAAGCTCTAGCGATCGCACGAACCAACGCCGATAATTTGGGTTTTGCTAACCGGATTAAATTTTATCAAGGTTCTTGGTGGGAGCCACTGACATTCTTAAAAGGTCAGTTCAGTGGTATGGTGTCGAATCCCCCTTACATACCCACCAGTACCTTACCTACTTTGCAACCAGAAGTAGTGAACCATGAACCGCATCTAGCTTTGGATGGTGGCGGTGATGGCTTAGATTGCATTCGCCATTTGATAGAAGTCTCCCCTAGTTATTTGCAACCAGGTGGCGTGTGGTTGATTGAGATGATGGCAGGACAGGCGAATGCAGTGCGAGAACTTTTGCAAAATCAAGGTAATTATTGCAATATTCAAATTCATGCTGATTTAGCTGGAATTGAACGCTTTGCCCTAGCTTATAGAAGTTAAGTTTTCCCTGACTGCATTGAGCTATCTCCATTTGTTTGAGCCATTCCAATATCACTCGAATATCATCAATTGCATTGGCAATTTGTCGCAAAAAACTATGTCCTTGTGATATATCTACCGATATTCTGCATCTATATCTAACCTTTATATATGTTTCCTAAATATTTTGAAACAATAGCCTGTGAGCATTTAGTAGGAACAGGAGTAAAACCAGAATATCTCAACGATGATAAACTAGGCAGAGTGATGGATAAACTATTTATTAAAGGACTGGATACCATATTTTTTATTATCGTCTTAAAAGCGGCTAAAAAATTTTGTGTATCACTGTCATCATCACACTTAGACTCATCATCAATACACGTACATGGGCAGTACAACACCAGTTTACCAGAAGTAATATTTGAGAGTAAAGCAGCACAATCAACTGCTCGTGATAGCTTGAAATCCAATCTCCAATTGCTAAAAATCCTTTATTTCCTGCGGCGATCGCCAATGTGCACAGCGCTAGGCATAAGGGGAGATTATGTCGCTGTCCGGCACGGCGACGGGGGTCTTTTATAGCTGCAAAAGCTTTTATAATTTCGATTTAAGACACAGTACTAGGAGCAAAAAGCTAGAAGTTGCGCTGAATTATACGATATTGCGCCTTCCTTTAGAATGAAATAGCCCTGGCTAGGCAGCAGGTAATTGAGTTTTATTTATATTTTTTAAAAACAAATATTTTATTTAATGTATATGATATTAACGCCAGAGGAAGTAGAATTAAAGCTCCTGCCATAAAAAGACTAATCTTGTAAATTAGCAATAATTTTATAAAAAATAATTGCAGTGAATAAATAATTGTATAAACTCCTATAAATCTAAAAATTAGAGTATTGCTTTTATTTTTAAAAACGATAGCTCCAATAGTTTTAAAGTTAAAAAATGCCCCACATATAGTTGATATTAAAGCGGCAATTTCATAGTGAAAATTTAGTAAAATCAGCAAAGCAAATAGCGAATAACCGAAAAGTGTATTTATCCCCCCTACTATCAGAAACCTTATAAATCTTTTTGATAAAAAATGCATAATTTTAATTTAATAACTTGATATTAAATTTATTTTGCATAGAGATTTTTTGTAGCCAATAACAGCTAGATTACCTGCTGGAATAGAAATCGGCAAATAACCAATTTTTGTTTTTTTTAAAAAAACAATAAAAAGCTGCTTAATCTTTTTAGGTAGTGGAAATAATTTTAACCAGTAATGTAACGGATAGCAATTGAATAATATTTGAGTTTTTATTCTAACAAACCCACTATCTTTTAATAAATACCTAATACTATTTTCAGAAAATAACTGTAGATGTTCAATATCAAAAATAGGAGACTTAGTTTCTAAAATTTTAGCTGAGAGAGCGCGATGATTATGACAAATGAAAAAGACAGCACCCCCATCTTTCAGCATAGCGTAAGCATCTTGACACATTTGCTTAGGATCGTACAAGTGTTCTAGGGTTTGAAAAGAGGTAACGAGACTAAAGATACCCAGTGGAAAATCCCCAACTCTGAAAAGACCATGCTTAATTAAGGGTCGAATTTCATTCTTAGCTGCTAGTATAGGAGCTTTGGAAGGCTCTATTCCAGTAACACGAGTGAATCCTCTACAAAGTAATTCTTCTAAAAATCCTCCATCCCCTGTACCAATATCAATTGCACCATCAAGATTAGGTAGCTGTTGTATAATCTCAGGTAAGAAGCTGCCGTAGGTTCTACTGGCATAACGCGCTTCTTCAGAACTATCAAAGGCAGCTTCATGATAGGCTGTTGCTAAAACATTCTGTTTAGGAATTGGACTAGCATAAAGTAAGTCACAAACTGGGCAAGAAATCAGCCTGTAGTGCATGTATTCAGGCAATTTACGAGATGCAAAGGCAAAGCTATCCAATAGATTGAAATCAAAATCGGCTTTTGCAAAGACTTTGGATTGATTGTTGGAACCACATACAGGGCAAGAACGACTAACCATTTCCATATATTTTCTCGAAGTTAACGATTGATTTTCCAGATAGTTACTTTTTCAGATGAAGTTGGAATAACTTTATTAGAGCTTTCCCAAATAGGCTGCATACAGGCTGGATCATTTATAAGTAAGGGATGAGTTGAATACTCGATAAGATGGGTTGCTGGCGTTGCCATCAGGAGTCGGCAAAATCGCTCTGATTTAGCTGTTGTCCATAAATCTTTAATAACTTGCCTACGATTATCTGAGGGATAAACTCTCAATGATTGCTGGTCTACAGTATTACCCGCCCCTTCTAAATAAGCAGCTTTCCCACTAATACCACTTAATAAAAAAATCTCATCATCAACATACTTGTTCGTCAATATGACAGAGTTTTGTGGCATTTTGTCATGAATATAAGTCATAGCCATTCGTTCGTTAGTATTTAAGTTAACTTGCTTGGAAAGTAAGTTAACCATTAAGCGGCTTGGTCTAGCAAGTTGTTGAGCAATAAGAGATAGTACGACAAAAGCAACTACAGTACTAATCTGCATGGATATGCTTAAGGAGAGGTGAGGTCGGACAAACTGATAAACTTGATAGAGTCCAGGAATCGCTAGTAAAAATGGATACCAACATGTTGGTAATAGCAGTTGTCCCCCAACTGAATAATTGTCATAATCAGTTGTTATACATATCGCACCTAAAGTTGACACGACTACCATCCACACAATCAGGCTAGTAAAGAGTAGAAACTCTTGACGTGCTGGTTTGCAGAATAGGTAAATAATATTAATAATAAGCAAAGGAATACCTATCATATTCAAGGCAACAAAAGCAGACATAGATACTATTTGCCAAACCCATTTAAATACTGTCGAGTTATGAATTAAACGGCTTAATAAGTCATAAATTTTTGTAGAAAATGGCCAAGAAGTCATCCAGTTAGTCCAATCTTTGGGATCTGTTAAATTATTAAAGCCTAACTTGAGACTGGTAGTACCACTCAAATAGATAGGAGATTTCATCTCCAAATAAATTAGTAAACTTAAAGTTACAGCAACACCAACAGCAACAAGATATATTCTTTGCCTAGTGCGCTTCCAGCCGTAGGCTGACAGCAACACAAAACCTGGCAGTATTGGTAAAAATACATGAATCCGAAAACGGCTTGTTGCCACCACCATGATTGCAGCAATAATGAGAAGCACATTAACAGGTTGTTTTTTATAGCAACGAATAGAAATGAGCAAAACTCCAAGGAGAATTCCATAAGCGACTAACATCCCACTATACATTTGTGGACTGGTTAGGATCGCTGGCTCTATTCCACTGGAAACATGGGGAAACAAAGTAAAGTAAAAATAGCCAATCTCGTTTTTCACCAAAGGTGGGTATGAGATAGCTGTAATATACATTGTTGCTGTTGCCAGATATCCAGCAACTCTACTTCTAGTCAAAGTTTTGACGATACTATAAAGTGCTAGACACATTCCAATTTCGATAATGATGTAATGATAAACAATGTGTACCCGCAGCATATCTGTCTGACCTGTGAAGCGTGAAAGCAGCATGGTGGTCAGATGGGGAAACATGTGGTAAGCACGTTCAGGTGTTCTTGCTCTTGCAGATTGCTCTAGAGGTGGTACGTGTCTAGCCAATTCGTATGCTTGACCTGTATGGTAATAATGATCTGTATACAGCGTCGATGTATAAGTATTAGTTGTATGGTTATATTCCCAGGCTATTTGGTAGGGAATATTAACTACTAAACTTACTGCAATTAACAAAGCAAATACCCAGTCAAACAGCTTCCAGCTAAAAGATTTAATTTGAATGTTCAACCAATACTTTTTGCGAATTGAATAAATGATCAACCCAATAAAAATCGTAATCTGCCCAATATAAAATAAAAATTCAAGCTTAAGTACAGCCAAACCAAAGTAAATTAAAGTTGTTAATGTATAGCTGGCGATCGCACTGAATGTAAAACGAACTATCGGCTCGTCTACTTGTCGCCTTAACAACAGATAAAACAACGCACTCAAAGGCATCCACAGTCCAACTATACCTAAACCAAAGCGCAATAATTCAAACAAATCCCATTCCATTGCTACCAAGGAATAGACTAGAGAAAACAAAGTAATAGTAGCGACAATTATAGTAATAAAACTTGATTTTTTGTGAACTATTTTTTCTGATGTTTCAATCATATTTTTATTCTTTATATTTATTTTTTAACACTATTGTAAGCGGATCTAACTTCTCCATTTTTAATAATTGTGTGACGAATAAAATGGGGTCTCTGCTTAACTTCCTCAAATATCTTGGCAATATACTCAGCAACAATACCAAGACCAAATAGATTAACTGAGCCAAAAAATAAGATGGTAAGCAAAACAGTAGTTATGCCTTTAGGAGCCAAATTAGGAAACAGAATTTGGCTGGTAATTTGCATAATTGCTAACAATAGCGTAACTAGTAATAATACCGTTCCTAGAAAACTGAGGATAGTTAAAGGAGTATAGCTAAAAGACAAAATTCCTTTCTTAGCCCAAGCAATATTTTTTGCTAAATTATTAGTAGTTACACCAAACATTCTTTCTGGTCTTACATAATCTATACCAATCTGTTTAAAGCCTACAAATGCCCTGACTCCTCGAAGGAATAAATCTCGTTCAGGAAACTGCAAAATTGCCTGAACTACTTTTTTATCCATCAAAGAAAAATCTCCTGCATCATGAGGAATTGAAAGATATGAAAAATAATCAAAAATTCTGTAGAAAGCTTTATAGGCAAGCTGCATAAAAAGAGGGGCTTTGCGTTTTGTCCTATTACCATAAACGACATCATATCCTTCACGCCATTTTTCAACAAACTGTTCAATTAATTCTGGTAAATCTTGAAGGTCTCCATCAAGTAAAACACAAGCATTTTTAGTCGCTATTTCCATACCACTTTTGAAAGCAGCTTGAGAGCCAAAATTACGGGAATGAGAAATTCCAATTACTCGTTTATCAATCCGGGAAATTTTCTGAACGACTTCTTCAGTATTATCAGGGCTACAATCATTAACAAAGATAATTTCATAGTCAATATTCAGTTTTGTAAATGTCTCTTTCAGACGTTCATACATAATAGGAATCGCTTTGTTATCCTTATAACAAGCGATGATAGCTGTTACGCTATATATGGTATCTAAGCCAAATTGTTTAGAACTTTGATAATATCTTTCTTTATCTTCTAATCCTTTATACCACTCTGTCGTCTTTAACAGACCATTTTTAAAGCTTGTCTGAGGTTTCCAAACCAAAAGCTCTTGGGCTTTAGTGACATCAGCATACCAATCAATAACATCCCAATGGCGATTTGTCATGGAATTGTAAGTTGGCTCTTTACTAATGTTAAATATCTTACTAGCAAAAATTGCTACGTCACTAATAGTCATTTTTTGACCACTACCAATATTAAATGATTCCCCATAATCTTCCTTTTTTAAGTTCAATGCAGTATCAATAAATGCTTCACAAACATCATCAATATAGACAAAATCTCTAGAAATATCAGGACTGACAAAATTAGGATATTTCCTCTCAAGCCCGCAGCGAATCAAATTCGGAATTAGCCTCGATGAATCTTCTCGGGGCCCATAGACAGAATATAATCTTAAATTCGCGCAAGGCAGTTGCTTTTTCTTTCCATAGAAATACAAGAGATTGGCACAAGCAATCTTAGAGACTGCATAATCACTATTAGGGGCAGGTAGCTCAGTTTCACTAGGGCCAGCAGATTTGTCTCCGTATTCAGAAGAACTTCCAGCATGAACATAACAGGAGATTTGGCGAGAGGCTAGTCGCTCTAAAAGTTTGGCAGTTAGGTTAAAGTTGGTTTGATAGATCAATTGGCTATCCTTTTCAAAGGAATAAGCTCCAAAAGCCACGCAGTTAAATATTGTTCCCGGCTTAATTTTATCTATTAAAAAATCTAGGTTAGAATCTACTAGCAAATCAACAACAATAACATTCTTCTCACTCAGTCCCTCCAATCGCCAAGCAGGGAAGCGAGAAGTAGTACCAAAGACATCTTCTCTGAATTTGAGCAATTGCCTCAGTAAATTGGCACCAATAAAGCCACTACCACCGAGAACTAAAATCGGACCCTGTAGCCGCCTAATTTTTTGATCTAAATCCATAAATTACCTCTTCAGTTCTCTAAATGATGCTGGTAGGTCTAAGCCAGATTCTCAATGACGACAATCGTGTGTAAACGGAGGTATTGTACAATTCATCTCTAAGAGGCTGTTTGAAAAGTCTAAATTATTACTAGCCTTGGCGACTAGAAGTCGCGGCTATACAGACAAAACCCACCTGCGTGGGTTAATAAGCTTGATTTTTCGTTAGTCCGCGTAGGCGGACTTTGTTCGTGTAGCCGCGATTTCCAATCGCCCAAAACAAAACTTTTCAAACATCCTCTAAGAGACACCCTGGGCAATCATTTGCTCAACACCACTCTGAGCAATGGCCACCAAACGCGATGAGAGCAACCATCGTCGTCTAGGCGTACAAACGCATTCTCCCCAACGGTATTGGCGTACAAAGCACCTCCAATTAATGCCAGATCATGTATGTAAAGACAGCCTGGAAAGAAGCACGATCGCACTGGTACCAGAGGACGAAGAACAATTGAAATCAGACGTTCTGTCATGTTTTAACCTCCTAACCAGAGGTCTGTTTTAACCCACCTCTGGCTGGATAGCTTAATCTTGTATTTCTCTTCAACTCTCTAACAAGGTTCGCAGCATCTAAGCCACATTCTTGACGATGAAAATTCTGAGAGCCATAAAGTCCAGATATATACCCCAAAGCATGGCGGTGCGTAAACTGCGGTGGTGCACAATTCATCTTCAAAAGACAATGGGCAATTATCTGACCAACACTTCCCTGAGCCACATGTTCTTCAACTACGAACAAATGACGTGATTTCTGTAAGTCATCAAGGAAATCTTTTGGGATTTTAGCCGCCTCTATTGGCAATTCAGTTAAAACCCAGATGTCTGGACGATCGCACTCACTCAATTGCTTCGCCGCCTCAAGGATACTTCCAGCCAAGGGACCAACGACTAAAATCGTGGCTCCTTTACCCCTCATCAATCGCCGCCATGAAGAATACTTCGGAAGCTCTAAATCCTTTGGCTTTTCACACCTACCGAGGCGTAAATAAGCAGGATGCTCAAAGTTAGTAAGCTGATTGATAATTTCTGGAACGTCTGCGGCAAAAGCCGGCACAAAGACATGCATATTGCTCAGACAGAGCATAGTTCCATAGTCTTCAAGTGCATGATGTGTTGCTCCCATAACTCCATAGCCATAACCACCTCCATTACCAACCAGCCGCACAGGGAGATCATGCATACAGACATCATTACGGATTTGCTCAAAAGGTCGGGCATAAACAAAGGGAGCAATACTATAAACCCAAGGTTGAAAACCTTCTTGAGCTAAACCCGCAGCCGCAGATACCATATTTTGTTCTGCTACACCTGCATTGATAAAACGTTCGCCCAAACTCTCTTGTAAAGGTTCTAGAGCTTTGTATCCCAAGTCACCACTGAGAAATACTAACTTAGGATTAGCCGCACACTTGACAAGGGTTTCACAAAAGATGTTTCTCATATCCCTACCTCTTTTAGCGCCTGTTGATACTGCACTGGAGTCATTGGTAGATAGTGCCACTCCATCTTGTTCTCCATAAAGGAAACACCATTCCCCTTTTTGGTATGAGCAATAATGACGTGAGGCTTGTTGGGAGTAGATGAAAAAGCTTCTACAATCGCATCTAGATTGTGACCATTAATCTCAGTTACAGCACAACCAAAAGCACGAAACTTGTCTGCCAATGGCTCTAAATTAGCTACTTCTTGCGTAGTCCCAAAGCCTTGTAACCCATTACAGTCAATAATCATTATTAATTGATGCAGCTTTTGATGCACTGCAAAAATTAGAGCTTCCCAATTAGAACCTTCATTCCATTCACCATCTGACATTAGACAAAAGATCCTCCCTGATTCACTCTTTAGCTTCTTTGCTAGAGCTAATCCATTGGATAAAGACAAGCCATGACCTAAACTTCCTGTAGCAAAAATAATTTCAGGTATCCAACCGGCAGGGGGATGTCCACTTAGCTTTGTGCCATCTTGATGAAACTTTTGTAGATCTTCATCACTCAAGTGCCCTAAAGACCATAATGTAACATAGAGTGCTCCAGCAGCATGACCTTTAGAGAGAACAAATGCATCACCTTCGTTCAAAACTTTGTGGTATAAAACCATTACTAAATCTAGTGATGACAAGTTACCGCCAATATGACCAACACTACTTTCAAAGTGCATCCTAAGTAACCGTACCTTAGCTTGCCGAATAATCTCTGTAAGAGGTTTTTTAGTATTTTCAGGCGCTGTGAACAAAACTATATTGGGATTAAATGTATTAATCATTTTGTCCAGTTTGTTGAGTTTCATAATATTCAAATAGATTGCTAGGGAGTTCAAAATTAATCAGTTTATTTTGACTTTTCAATCATAAAGTTTGCCAAAAATAATTGCAATAATTGCAGAAATTCCACTTAAATGTTGAGACAATATTCATGAAAAACTTAAGATTAAATAGTATGAAAGTAAGATTCAAGCTAAAAGCTGATCATCACTCAAAATATTAACTAATGAGGTTAGAGATAACTTACATTTCAGTCTCTTCTGGAACACTAATGTATATCATCGCCAGACTGTCATTACTTAACCTACTTAACCATGGAACTTCACCAGATAACCAAGTCTTACTAAAAATAACTTTGTAGCCAGGTAGGTGAAGATCTTTATCTGAAAGTATGACTGCCTTTTTTGTATTAATTATTTGCTGGATTCTTTTTGCTTCTTCAGGATATGCCTGTTCGATTAAGGGGAAATAAATTGATGCAATTTGAACTTTTGGCAAATTATTAATTATCATTGCAACAGGATCTAACGTATAGTTAATTATGTAATGTGAATGGTCGAATTTTGATATATGTTGATATATGTCTCGATAGAAATTATAGTATTCTGGCTTCAGAAGTTTTCCTTTAAAAATACTAATTTCTGTCGAAATAACTCCTTTACCCATCAAAATATCTAATCTCCAAGGAGTATAAACAGCGCTTGTTGGTGAGGCTGAGAAGATAAGACTATTTGCCAAAATAAAACAAATAGAAATTAATGGTAAAAGTATAATTATTTTAATCTTGCGACCAAGCCGTTGAGATGTTTGAATAACGGAATAAATAATGACTCCTACGCCGAGGGATGAACCATTGATTAGTCTAAAAAAATCATATGAGTGAATTGCATTTAAGTATCCAAAAAGAGTAACTAGACAAAATTCCATTACAATAGCTTCATTTGGAGCTAAATTTTTATTCAAAAACAATTTTTTTAAGAAATAAAATAGTGTTACAAAATTCCAACAAAAGATGATTGTAAAGAAAACTATTCTAGAGTCATGTACATCATCTAAAGATGTAATAAATATTGATTTAAATAAATTTGGTAAAAGGTTTGAAATTGTTAATCCATGTTTAGATTGTAACGTCATAATTTGATTCTGAATCCAAAAGTCATCCAGAAGACTATTAGAGAATAAAAATAATAAAAATAACAAGATCGGAAATAGAAACCCCAAACCAAAAAATAAAAGTCTCGAATTAGTAGTTTTTTTAGTATTTTTTTGAAAAATAATTTCGTAAATAAAAAAGAATACAAAGGGAAGTAATATAGCTTGAAATGATGTATATCTACATAATAAAGAGAATCCTAATAATAGTCCCGATCCAAACACATTTTTATTATTTTTTTTACTAAAAAACATTAAAAGTGACAATAAAAAAAATGTATAGCAAAAGTAATTTGACCAGGGAAATACAATATATCCATTTAAAAGAAAGATTAAAAGAGTTGAAAAGAATGCTGCATATTTCGGCAGAAATTGTAAAAAGAGTTGATATGACAAAAAAAGACTGAATGAATAAAATATACCAGTAGCTATACCTATAGATATCAACCTCTCTCCAAATAAAGTTAGAGAAAGATTCTGAATCCAAGTTGTCATAATTCCATAAGCAGGGAATGTTTCTTTATAAGGAATTAAACCTCTTTTTAGATCGAGAGCTTGTACATACATAAATCCCCAATGATGGCTATCATAATTAAGAATTGATTCAATCCAGCTAAATCCAAAACTTAAGCAGCAAATCAGCAATACTGAAAAATCAAAAATTCTGCCATTTCTAAAATTGATAAATTCAAATTTTTGTTTGTATTGGTTAGAAATTACCTCAGTAGTCGTCATGTTTATACACTCCCTAATTTTTCCAAACTACGCATTATTGCCAATAAAATTCAGTGACTGCTAAAACAGACTCTGTTTAGCAGAATTAAACGTTCAATATCGAGTCAAACAACACACACAAGTATTGAAAAAATTATCAATAAGCGAAGCGATCGCACTCCAGGGAGAAGTATAGCTTCATCCCTCAATTCCGGCTAAATTTAAATTCTTACGAATGATTGTAAGGTTTTTAGTACTTCTTAACGCTTAAGTAGGTGAGCATAAATAATTAAAAACTTGTATTAAGCTTTGAAGCGCTTAAGCGCTTCAAAGCTTAATACAAGCAATTTTCGTAATTTGGTTTATTCTCGCCTATAGACTTAAATATAATGACAACATATACAATTTAGCAAGCGAAGATTAATAGAAAATTATTATTAATAACTTCAGTAGATATCAATTTTAAGCGCTTTAAATTATTTCTAACTTTTGATAGATGTTAAAGTAAGGATTTTTTCATGGGGGAGAGCATCTGTGTATCAGAGTTGCATCTAAGATTTAAGGGTAATTTGGGATTACCCCACGATCGCATCTCTCACAACATTTAAGCGAGTAACTGAATTGCTGTGCTATTGGGACGGGTGAGGACACCCGTCCCATATTCACGGTGGGCAAGGATGCTCACCCCACAAGATAGATAATTTTTTAGGAAGTTATTTAAAAGTTATATTTCTTTATATATATTGAATTATTCTCGCCGACTTACTTAGTAAGATGACGCAAGTTTCCCTCACAGACCTGATAGCTGGTGCACGCGATGGCTTGTTGGTGAGCTTTCCCACCGATACTGTTCCTGCACTTGCAGTAGCACCAGAAAAAGCAGCATTAATTTTTGCGGCAAAGCAACGCAGTCAAGATAAACCTTTGATTTTGATGGCAGCTAGTGCTGAAGATTTGTGGCCGTATGTCAAGGGTAGTGAGAATGAATATAAAGTTTGGCAAAAATTAGCAGATAAATATTGGCCAGGAGGACTGACATTAGTTTTGCCAGCGAGCGATCGCTTACCAAAAGTTATGAATCCCATCGATCCCACAACAATTGGGATTCGAGTACCAAACAGTGCGATCGCTCAAACTATTTTGGCGCAAACAGGCCCTCTTGCCACCACTAGCGCCAATTTTTCTGGTCAGCCACCTTTGCAAACAATGACAGAAATTGAGACTCAGTTTCCCCAGATTTTGACTTTAGCAACGACAGAATACCAGGGTGAAATACAAGGGATGGGTGTACCTTCCACCGTTGCGAAATGGACAGGGATAAATTGGCAAATTTTGCGACAAGGTGCGATCGAGTTAGAGATTTCGAGTGATAACCAAGTATAGGTAGCTATAATGTTGTTTTCGTGGTCTTAACAACAGAGAAATCTGAAACTTTAGTTTGCGCTGTTGTACTTAATTAGCAAATTAATAATTGCCAGATATGAATTGGAGCAACTGGATATATCTAGGAGCAGGAATAGCACTAGGTATAGTTTTCCGTCAGATATTTGGGCGATGGCTACGCCCAAAGCAGGCATCGCCAAATGTTTCATCTAGCTCATCCCCAGTAGCGCCATTAGCTCAACAGGATATGTCACTAATATCACAACAGCTACAGCAAACACAGCTGGCATACCTGATGGCAAGGGAAATGAGCCAGTTTAAAGCTGGTTTTTTGGCGCGGACTACCCATGAATTGCGATCGCCTTTTAATGGTTTGATTGGCTTACATCAGTTAATTTTGTCAGATTTGTGTGAAAATCCAGCTGAAGAGCGAGAATTTATTGCCCAAGCTCACGAGCGAACGCTGAAGTTGCTGAAGCTCATGGATGAAATTCTCAACGTTGCAAGAGCTGAACACGGCACCAATAAATTAGATATTCAGCCCAGACCCTTAGCCGAAATTTTAGATGAGGTTCATGGCTTAACTTATATGCTGGCGGCAAATCGCAATTTTCCCTTGCAATTATTACCCACCGAACCAGAAATTTATGTTTTGACAGATTACCTCTGGCTCCGCCAAGTATTGATAAGTTTAATAGACACTGCCATTACTCAGATGGAGGAAGGCAGCATTTGTATTTCCAGTAGCACCCTACCTACAAACAATTTTGTAAACATTTGGCTAGATTTACCAACCCATGCTGTACCCCAAAGCGAGCCGATTGATTTGCTCAAATTTGAAGATCGGTTGACTCAGATTGACCAAAAAAACGCTGTTCTTTCTCCAGGAATGAGGCTATTAATCAATCAGACTCTGGTGGAAGTTATAGGAGGAAAGTTAGAAATATTGCCTTTGACCATTGTGAAGGAACCACTTCAACAGCTTACCAGACTACAAATTTCTATCCCCCTAGTGATTCCTGAAACTGAACTTCTGTAGCAGAAATGAAAGCATGGTTAGCTTGATTGTGTAGCACCATAGTAGTAGTGCTGTTGGTTTGAAAACCAATCTTTTCGTAGAAACCCTGCTGGTGAGTAGTCATCAGGTAAATACGCTCAACCCACTTCATGTGGGGATGTCTCAAAACAGTTTCGACTAAATTGCTTCCCAACCCACTATGTTGATACTCTGGATGAATCACAACATCCCAAATTGTGGCGCGATAGATGCCATCAGATGTTGCTCTTGCAAAGCCAATAAGTCGATCGCGATCGCAAACAGAAATCACTGGCTCACTATTGGCAATAGCTATACCTAAATCCTCAATACTGCGTCCCTTTGCCCAGAAAGCGGAAACGTTTAACAGTTCTTGGAGTTGGTAAAGGTCAATTTCAGACTTGCGATCGCTAAATTTAATCTGAAGATCGTTCATGTATGGCATCCACTTTTGGCAGTATCTTTGAGCAGACATTTGGTGAAATTAAATATGCATGATCCAGAAATCTTGTAGAGACTTAGCACTGCTAAGTCTCTACATTCTTTTTCAGCAGATGTCTCGTACAATGTCTAAGCTAGTAATGAAAAGTTTGTAGTAAGCACTTTAGTGCTGAGAAAATTAAGGACTAAAGTCCTTACCCAACGGGAAAGTTAGTCGCTCATGGGGGAAACCCCCAGACGCTCACAGGTTCGCTAACGCTACGCTATCGCCCTTGGCGTCTCCCCTTGGGAGAAGACCGCGCTAACTCACTACGAACTTGCTTACCCATCAATTTAAACTTTGAGTTAAGTCATATTTTGCTATAAATTGCTGTACGTGTAGAGAAAGAAAATTTAATGACAAACCCACTTCCATAGAGGATGAGTTGCTCCCTGTTGACGTATCCGATAAACTTGTTTTTCTAAACGTTGTTTTTCCTGCTGTGGTAGTCCGAGTAGAATATTCCGACTTTGCCAAACTAAAACAGCGGCAGTCATCCCCAGACAAAAGGCTAGACCGAAGGTAGACAGCGGATGGTAAAATAATCCAAATCTCACTGCCACCCAGGTAAAATATTGTTGCCACAGAGAAATTTCTCCACGTAGACCCCACAAGGAGACAGGCGCAATGGTCAGCCATAAACAGCCCACAAACAGCCACCTGCCATATACTGTTAGCTGATGTAGCCTTTGTACTTGTTGAGCAAACGATGGGTCAGATTTCTCCAAGTCTGGGACAGAATTTAATGGTTCTTCCGGTTGATCCATAGGGGAATAAGAGTGCAAGGCGTGGGTGAGCAATTCAAAATGCTTTCACCCAATTGTGAAATATACACAAGTTTAACTATCCTGGGAACTGGGAGATGTATCAATCGAATCAGCGTTGTCTAACACCTGGGATTCCCCTTTACGCTGTCGCCACCAAGTTAGAAGAGTACTGGCGATGAAAATACTCGAATAAGCTCCCATTGTGAAGCCAATAATCAAAGCCAGGGAAAAGTATTTCAGTGTTTCCCCGCCAAATAGAAAGATTGCAGATAATGTCAGTAATACGGTTAAGGTAGTGTTGATCGATCTTGTCAATGTTTGGTTAACCGCATCATCTACAATTTCGGCAATCGGCTGTTCGGGATGGATTTTAAGGGTTTCCCGAATGCGATCGTAAATTACCACTGTGTCGTTGACTGAAAAACCTGTGATCGTAAGTAAGGCGACGATAAAAAGGCTATCTACTTCGATGCCTGCTACCAAACCCAAAAATGAAAAAGACCCTACTGTAATCAAGATATCGTGGAATAGGGCAACGATCGCAAACACAGCATAATCTAACTGGAAGCGGAAACTCATGTAGATAGTAATACCGATGAAGGAAACTATCAGAGCTAACATCCCAGATGTAAACAGTTCTTTTCCCAAGGTGGGGCCAACAGAGTCAATCTGGTTCTTTTGTGGGTCAAAAACGCCAATTTCTTCGCTCAAAGCGTTTTGTAATTTGGTACGCTGATCGACACCCAAATCTTTTGACCGAATTAGTACACCATTTTCTACACCATTTTCTGAGACAAGTTGGATACTGCTATCACCTAGTCCCTGTGCTTTTGCTACTTCTCGGACAGCGTTGATATCAATTGGTTTGTCGCAGTTACCGGGTTTGGTGCAATCTCGGACAAACTGCAACCGCGTACCACCGATAAAATCTAAACCGGGGCGTAGGGGGGAACGAATATTCGGTTGTTGCCAAGAAATCACCATTGAGATGATACCAGCGATGATGATAGCAGCAGAAATACTCCACCAAAGCGATCGCGATTTATTAATACTTAGTTTCATTGACTCACCTCTGCCTTATTTGATGCTGGCAGGTTTGGACAGAAAAGTTCTGTCTTGCGCAAGGAGTGAATTGAAATTGCCAAAAATAGCAATGTCCGACTACAGGTAATTGCGGTAAACATACTCACAGCTACCCCCAAAGCTAAGGTTAGAGCAAAGCCTTTGACTAAACCAGACCCCAACCAAAACAGGGCAGCGCAAGCAATCCATGTAGTGACGTTGCTATCCAAAATACTAGAAAATGCTCGGTAAAAACCAGATTCCACGGAACGATACAAAGATTTACCCGCCCGCAATTCTTCCCGCGTCCGTTCAAAAATTAGCACATTGGCATCAACTGCCATCCCAATACTGAGAATAAAACCAGCAATTCCTGGCAAAGTTAGGGTAACGCCCAACAAAGCAAAGGTTGCCCAAGTTAAGAGGGAGTAGATCACTAGTGATACATCCGCAATCAATCCTGGTAGTCGATAGTAAACCACCATGAATATTAATACTAAAGTCAAACCACCGACTCCAGCATAAATACTACTTTGAATGCTATCTTTACCCAAGGTTGCTCCGACTGTCCGCCTTTCTGCGATTTCTACTGGTACGGGTAATGCGCCACCGCGTAACTGCACGCCTAAGTCATTGGCTTGCTGGGCGGTAAAACGTCCTGTAATCACGGCAGAACCACCAGTAATGCCAGTAGCGGCAAATTCTATACCTACGGTGGGAGCGCTAATCAGTTCATTGTCCAGAAAAACACCAATACTACGCCCAGTACCGGCGAGATTTTTCGTCAAATTGGCAAACAGTTCACCACCCTTTTGGTCGAAGCGAATAGCAACATTCCAGTTGTTACCTTGAGTGGGTTCACCATAGGCATCCTTGAGGTATTTGCCAATTAGCGGTGGATCAGTGCTTTCAAACAATTCTGCGATCGCTTGATTATTTTTTTGTAAGTCTTCTTGATTCTTGACAATTGCTGCTTTGTCGGTACTCTTTCTTAATTCTTCTTGCTTAAATTTCAATTCGGCTCTTGATGCTTGAAAAGCAAGCAGTTGAGTTTCTGTATTCGCCTTTTGGGTACGAAATTCTAACTGTGCTGTACCCCCTAGCACCCGTTCAGCTTGCTCTGGATCGTTGACTCCTGGTAGTTGCACCAGTATTTTATCTGCGCCGACTGTTTGGATTACTGGCTCAGAAACACCCAGACCATTAATCCGGCCTTCGACAACTTTCTTCACACCTTCCAATTCTCGTTCGGTGATTTTGGGAATATCCGCTGATGGTTTCACCTGAATTGTGAGCTGTGAACCTCCACGCAAGTCCAGTCCAAGGGGTATCGGAATTGTGGCAATCACCGTAATAGCGGCGATTATCAGGACTAAAATCAAAACTAATAGCGATCGCTGTCTTTGCATACCATAACTCGCAACTGACAAACGCTATAATAGCGCTCTTTTGAGGAGTTATGAGTTAGGAGTTGAGAGTTAGGAGTTAGTAGTTGAGAGTTAGAAGTTAGGAGTTGTAAATTCAATATTGAATTCTTAACTCCTCACTCCTAACTTTTAACTCCTAACTTTTAAACTCGTAACGCCACCATTTTTTCCACAGCTTCTACGATTTGCTCTGGTTGGATGATTGTTAGTCGTTCCAGATTGCCGTTGTAAGGTGTGGGAATATCTTGGGAAGAAAGGCGGAGTACTGGCGCATCCAATTCATCGAATAAGCGATCGTTTATTGAGGCGATGACTTCTGCTCCAATACCCGCAGTGCGCATCGATTCTTCCACAACAATGACTTTATGGGTTTTACGTATTGATGCACCAATGGTATCAAAATCTAATGGTTTGAGGGATATTAAATCGATAACTTCTGGATCGTATCCTTGTTTTTCAAGAGTTTTTACCGCTTGTAGCACATGATGCCGCATTCGGGAATAAGTGATAATTGTGACATCTTTCCCCTCACGCACAATTTCTGCTTTATCTAGTGGTAGTAAATATTCTTCTTCTGGTAAATCTTCTTTCAAGTTGTAAAGCAAAACGTGTTCAAAGAACAATACTGGATTATCATCGCGGATAGCGGATTTCAGCAGTCCTTTAGCATTTCTTGGTGTGGAGCAAGCAACAATCTTCAACCCTGGCACAGCTTGAAAGTAGGTTTCTAGACGCTGGGAATGTTCTGCGCCTAGCTGCCGTCCTACACCTCCAGGGCCGCGAATTACCATCGGAATTTTAAAGTTACCGCCAGAAGTATAGCGGAGCATCCCAGCGTTGTTGGATATTTGGTTGAAGGCGAGCAGTAAAAAGCCCATGTTCATGCCTTCAATGATCGGACGTAACCCAGTCATTGCGGCTCCCACAGCCATCCCAGTAAAGCTATTTTCAGCGATGGGGGTGTCTAGAATGCGGAGGTCGCCATATTTTTGGTACAGGTCTTTGGTAACTTTATAGGAACCGCCGTAGTGTCCAACATCTTCACCGAGAACGAATACGCTGGAATCACGCGCCATTTCTTCATCAATGGCTTCCCGTAAGGCGTTGAAGAATAGTGTTTCTGCCATTTAGACCTTTTAGTACGATTATGGTTTTAGAATTTTATCGTGCTGCTGTCGCAAATACAGTGAGCGATCGCACTAGTTAGAGATTGGGTTTTTTAAACGAACTGCCCCAAACATAGAGCGAGTAATTGCCATAACTATATCAAAGCTAGTTAATTTCGATTTTAGATGTTTTATGAGCGATCGCCTGACACTCTAGCAAATGCGGCTGATTTATCTATGTAATAGAATCGCTAATTAGGTATAATAATTACCCAGTATGTTCCGATTGAAAGATACTAAATTACTCCAATCACACTAGTACCGCAAGGCGGAATTCAAAATTCAAAATTAATACAGCGTAAGCGTTTCATTAGTTTGGAATGGGTGGTTTATTTACGCCGTACTCTACTAGAGTAAAAATTTGTTGTAGCAATAATTTAAATATGCCTACTGTAGAACAATTGAAAACGTTGTTTATCTTAAGTTTTTGGGCTACTAAAATGTATTTACCTGTGTTTTTAGTGCGAATCTATGAACGAACAAAAAATGTTGTAATACTCGCCGGTGAAGAAAATGAAATTATAATTTACCTAGACGGGAAGTGGAGATATGTATGAGTAAACCAGATTTTATGACAATGCCCCGTGCCCAATTGCGTCAATATATCCTTGAGCATAGAGAAGATGATCAAGCCTTTGAAACTTATTTAGATAGATTCACCTCTGAAGACGCTATAATCTATCCTGCACCGCAGTCAATAGATGATTTAGAAAACTTCCCAGAGTTACATCAACAGAATTTAGAAAGACTACGAAAGCAAGCTTAAGCTCTCCAAATTTTATCAGCGATCGCCTCCTCCTTTGGCAAACGAGGCTTATCAAGATAGATCCCCGACTTCTGGCGAGAAGTCGGGGATCTGGGTTAGGCGCAGTCATAACCCACAAATTCACTAAAAATTAATTTTTAGCAAACAAACGATCCAAAAAATCAATTTTTACTGCCAGGTTAATTATCCCTCGATTTGTAGCAGCGTCCGTAATTTCAGCATTATTCAGAGCCATAATATGTGGTTCACCTCCAACTAAACCGATGATTGGTCCACCAGAAGAACCACCTGTAGTATCACAATCATGTAACAGTACTTCTGCTGCTCCTGGACAATATTTATATAGAAACCTTGTCAAATTCAGAAAAACAGGCGCTTCATAACAAGGAAATATTCACAATAACCTTGGAGGTGAAAGTTGCCTAAACTGCCACGTATTACTGCAACAGAAGCTGAAAAACTCTTATTAGATGCAGGCTTTATTCAAATTAGAAGTAAAGAGAGTTCTTCTGGATGTCAATCTTTGAATCTCAGCGTTATTATGGGGTGGTGTTCCTGGTAAGACTTTATTGCGTGAAAACGTTTCCTGATATGCCATATAGTGATTTCACTTTAGAGAAAGTCAAACAGAACTTTCAAATAAATACTATTGAAAGAACTGAGATTTTTGCTAATACACCTGATATAGAATGCAGTGAGTTATTAAAAGAAATTCTTCAATATAATTCACCTATAGCTATTGCCAGTAATAGTGAAAAAGCTCGCTCTGAGATGATTATTTCTCCAATTTTACTAGATTTGAGACGACAATTAAATGACCAGATAAATTTATTCTCTGGTGTTGAATTCAATGTTGATCCGGCACAAGGTTTAAATGGAATTTGTGATTTTCTAATTACCCGTTCTCCAGAAAGACTAATTATCACTGCACCAGTTATTATTATTGTGGAAGCTAAAAAAGAAAACATTCCTGCTGGTTTAGGACAATGTGTAGCCGAAATGTTAGCAGCAAGAATATTTAACGAACGAGCAGGTAATGAAAATTTGATAATTTATGGAACTGTCACCACTGGAAGTATTTGGCAATTTTTAAAATTAGAAGGTCAATCTATCCAGATTGATTTAAGTGAATATTATCTTAAAGATGTCAATAAAATTTTAGGAATCTTAGCTAGTGGTGTCCTGTGAAAAAATTATCATTAAGTAGCGATCGCATCCCTAAAACACCCGCTCAAAAGGTTTTTTCCGATAACGCCGATAAATATCAAAATCACTGTCTAAAGTAGCTATGGCAGCAATATCTAAGCGTTCCGAAATGACAATCAAGGATAAATCTGCAAAATCCCCTGGTAAATCTCTGTACTGAATATTCAACTCAGCAATGCGCGAAAAATCTTGCGGTAATATTTGCTCACACTCATAGAGTTGTTTCGCAACATCTAGAAGAAACTCGTTTTGTGTACGCCAATCAAAGTTGAGCAACCACACCACTTCTGCAATACAAATGGGCGTAGTCACCAGCCTAGAAGTACAGTTTTCAAAAAAACGACGCACCTGTTGGTGATACTGATCTCTAGCGCTGTAGTACGCAAACAAAAACCCGCTATCTGCGAGTATAAGCGGATAATAGGTCATGAATGCCGCTTGTTGAGATATTGAGCGATCGCTTTCTTACGGTTTGAGCGTTCCGATAAATCCCTTGGTGCATCTTGTAGCAGATGTTCAGGGTGTCCACCCCGCCTCTCAACCAAAGTTTTACCCGCTTGTAAAGTTAGCCAGCGTTCAGCAATCAAGCGTCGGATCAATTCACTCTTTTCCGTTTGCTCGTGAGCTAAAATATCGGCTAGCTGCCGTTCTGTTTCTTCATCCAACCTGACACTAAGCATAACTTTTATCATCCTTGCAATACACGTATGACAAGTATAACGCCGATTAGTTAAATTTTGTTTGAATTTCGCACCAGCCAAACCCAAAATACAAAGAATCTCACGCCCAAACACCAAAACACAACTATGTGTCTTCGCGCCTCTGCGTGAGATTTCCCCCTAAATTAGTATCCAATATGCCTAGCCTACTTTAACCATCGCGCCGCATCTTTGGCATGATAAGTCAAAATCAAATCTGCACCAGCGCGTTTAAACCCAGTTAAAGTTTCCATAACCACGCGCTCTTCATCAATCCAACCATTGAGAGCCGCAGCTTTTACCATCGCATACTCACCAGAAACATTGTAAGCTGCAACTGGCAAGTTACTCGCTTCCTTAACGCGCCAAATAATATCCATATATGCCAAGGCTGGCTTAACCATGAGCATATCAGCACCTTCAGCGATATCTAATTCAATCTCTTTAATCGCTTCGCGGGCGTTACCTGGGTCCATTTGGTAAGTTCTTCTGTCCCCAAATTGTGGTGTCGAGTCTGCTGCATCCCGAAATGGGCCATAATAACCCGAAGCATACTTAGCAGCATAAGATAAAATCGGCGTATCTTGAAATCCTGCTTCATCCAAACCCTGACGAATTGCCTGGACAAAACCATCCATCATCCCAGAAGGCGCGATGATATCGGCACCGGCTTTTGCTTGAGAAACCGCTGTTTTCTTCAACAATTCCAGAGTTGGGTCATTTAAAACTCGTCCTGTTAAATCACCAACTTGCAGATAACCACAATGACCGTGGCTAGTATACTCACATAAACAAGTATCAGCAATTACAATCAAATCTGGCACTGCTGCTTTTACCGCCGTCGCCGCTTTTTGGACAATTCCGCAATCATGCCAAGCGCCAGTGGCATCCACATCTTTATCAGCCGGAATACCAAATAAAATAATAGAAGGAATTCCTAAGTCGTAAACTTCTTTTGCTTCTTCAACGATTTTATCTACCGAAAGTTGGTAGACTCCGGGCATCGATTTCACCTCATTAGCAATTCCCTCACCCGGCACAGCAAATAGTGGGTAGATTAAATCGCTTGTTGTTAAAACAGTTTCACGAACCATCCGGCGCAGTTGAGGATGAGTACGCAGACGACGGGGGCGATGTGTAGGAAACATAAAATTTTATGAAGAGAAACAACGCAGATAGACACAAAACAAAGCGTCACAAAAGCAGGCTAAAATTTTCCTGCCGTCAGACAGACTACAAACAGTGCTTAACTGTCCTTTGCCCTACTCTTAATCAAGTTGTGGGGCAATTTTGTATTCTACAGCTTGGTTGCACCTATCCGACGGACTGGAAAAAAAACAACATTATGAAGCAATTCAAAATTCAATAATGATAAGATTGTCTGTTAGCAAAATTTTGGGGAATTGAGGGTTGAAATTTAAACGCATAGGCCCTTCTCTACGAGACGCTACGCGTAGCTTGCTTCCACGAAGTGGTACGCCTTCCCGCAGGGTAGTGGCGCAGAGGTAAACGCAGAGGCACGCAGAGAATTCGCTACGGATTAATTAAATTTGTATTTGGTAGCAAATAACTGACAATTACCAATGCCCAATGCCCAGAGCCATAATCTATGCTAAAAAACTCGGAAAATATAAGGATAACGGAAGGGTATATCAGGATTGCTGAAAACTCCAATGAGCGCCCAAATTGTTAATCCCCAGTGCAATAGATATCCCAGACCGGCTAGTGGCCCCAGCAATAATAGAGGTAATACTAACCAACCGAATAGAAAAAACAACGCTCCCAGAATTCCTCCGTAAAGCCAGACATTAAAGTGGAAATTGATCGATTCTTTGGCGTTTTCTTTAACAACAGGATCGTCAGATACAAACAGTATGGCGATAGGTATACCTACAGATACCAACGTCGTGCTGAAAAAAATCGCTCCATGAGACAAGGCAGATAGAAGCTTTCGCTTGTCTGTGTCGTACATTGCTTTCTCCTATTTAGTCAGATTGTTCGTTATACTACGACCCTATCATGAGCATCGTTGTCTTAAGATTAAAAGACTTGCCAGAGTCAAAAAAAATTAAGCTAGCTAACAAACAAATACATTTATGTCTACTGAACTTCAGTCTGAACTTATTCAAGCAGTTGAACTTCGCCGCAACTTTGCGATTATATCTCACCCCGATGCAGGTAAAACTACACTAACTGAAAAGCTACTCCTGTACGGGGGTGCAATTCACGAAGCTGGGGCAGTCAAAGCGCGACGGGCACAGCGAAAGGCTACTTCTGACTGGATGGCGATGGAGCAACAACGGGGTATTTCCATTACCTCCACAGTGTTGCAATTTGAATATCGGAATTGTCAAATCAATTTATTAGACACACCCGGACACCAAGATTTCAGTGAAGATACTTATCGTACCCTTGCCGCCGCCGATAATGCAGTAATGCTGATTGATGCGGCAAAAGGTTTGGAACCGCAAACGCGCAAATTGTTTGAAGTATGTAAGTTGCGCGGTATCCCGATTTTTACATTTATCAACAAGCTTGATCGCCCCGGAAGAGAACCTCTGGAACTATTGGATGAAATTGAGCAAGAATTGGGATTGCAAACTTATGCAGTCAACTGGCCGATTGGGATGGGCGATCGCTTTAAAGGTGTTTTTGACCGACACAAGCAACAAATACACTTGTTTGAACGCAGCGCCCACGGTAGCCGAGAAGCCCGCGATACAATAGTGGAGTTAGGCGATCCGAGAATAGAAGAACAGCTAGAACAAAGCCTGTACTACCAACTGAAAAATGATTTAGAACTGCTAGAAGGAGTTGGGCCAGAACTAGATTTGCAGTTGGTACACGAAGGCAAAATGACACCTGTGTTCTTTGGTAGCGCCATGACTAACTTTGGGGTAGAGTTATTCCTCAAGTATTTCCTCGACTATGCCCTCAAACCCGGTTCTCATATCAGCAGTGTTGGCGAAGTTCCTCCTACATATCCGGAGTTTTCGGGGTTTGTCTTCAAACTGCAAGCGAATATGGACCCGAAACACCGCGATCGCGTCGCATTTATCCGGGTTTGCACTGGTAAGTTTGAAAAAGATATGATGGTGAATCACGCTCGCATTGGTAAACTCATCCGTCTATCTCGCCCGCAAAAACTCTTTGCTCAAGAGCGAGAATCGATTGATGTGGCTTATCCTGGCGATGTGATCGGTTTGAACAATCCCGGTGTTTTTGCGATCGGGGATACAATTTACACGGGACAAAAGCTCGAATATGAGGGGATTCCGTATTTCTCGCCGGAACTGTTTGCATCTCTGAGGAATCCCAACCCCTCGAAGTCTAAACAATTCCAAAAAGGCGTTGCGGAATTGCGAGAAGAAGGTGCTGTGCAAATTATGTATTCAATTGATGAAGCCAAGCGCGATCCAATTTTGGCGGCGGTGGGTCAGTTGCAATTCGAAGTAGTACAGTTTCGCTTACAAAATGAGTATGGTGTAGAAACCATATTAGATTTATTGCCCTACAGTGTCGCCCGTTGGGTTGAGGGTGGTTGGGAAGCATTAGAAAAAGTGGGACGAATATTCAATACCACTACAGTTAAAGACAGTATGGGACGACCAGTGTTGCTATTCCGCAATGAATGGAATTGTCAACAGTTATTGGGCGACCATCCAGA
Source organism: Nostoc punctiforme NIES-2108 (assembly GCA_003326195.1). Lineage (GTDB taxonomy): Bacteria > Cyanobacteriota > Cyanobacteriia > Cyanobacteriales > Nostocaceae > Nostoc > Nostoc punctiforme_A. Next base: position 474,426 of record LXQE01000029.1, on the reverse strand, counting down.
GTTAAAATTAAGCGCGATCGCTCCAGTATTTTCTAGTCAACAACCAGTGGACGAATGAAGAAGAATACAGAATTCAGAATCCAGATGAAGACTCAACTGAATTCTGACGACTGACTCCTGAATTCAACCTTTATCGTTCACTTGACAAACAAAACTTGAGCGCGGTTGATTTCCACGGCATCCGAGGTTCGCGCTTTCGCACAAACGTGGATCATTTAGAAGAGATTGGAGTGCCAGAATTTGTATGCCTTCACATGCCAAACCGTCTTTGGAGGCTGGTTTAGTTGCCCTCAAACAGGGAAATTACCAAACCGCGATCGCTCAACTAGAACCTATTGCTAGCAGCCAAAATAATGGTACTGCTAGCTTACAAGCCCAGGTTGGTTTAGTGATGGCTTATGCTCGCACTGGCGAAGTTCCCAAAGCGATCGCTATTTCCCAGAATCTTATTGAGAGTAACAATCCGCAAGTTCAAGAGTGGGCAACACGCGCTCTCGAACACCTGACAAAACGTAAAAAAACCGAGCAAGAATCAAAAAAAGTCGAAACTGGATTTGTTGCTTTTGAGAATTCAACCCCAGATTCAACACCAGATTCAACGCCAGTTACTCCCCCGGAAACTTCTACATTAGAGGAAAAGCCGAACGATCAAGTCATAGAAACCAAAAGCGACGACATCCCGCCGATGGTGCCACTAGCTAGACTCAAAGCTACATTAGCCACACCGCCACCATCACCACTGCCTGCGCCCCTAAACGGCTTCATGGGTTCTGTTACCCGCACCCAAGCCAAATTATTCGGCGTTATTTATTGGCGACAAGCACAACGCGCTAGAGCATGGCAACCACTACGTAAACCAAAATTAATTCCCTTGCGGCTACTGTCAGTAGGAACATTCATCGCCCTGTTTTGGGTGATCCGAGAAATCCTCAAGTTAGCATTGGGATTCATCAACCAGACTTTAGTCAAACTACCTTATCTGGAGCCAATACAGCTTTTATACCACGATCCTACTCAACTGTTGCTGATCGCATTGGTGATTTTAATCGGAGTATCACCTTGGTTGCTGGATCTGCTACTGGCGAACTTGTATGGTCAGCGAGAATTTCCGAAAGATGTATTGAATACCCATAGCCGCGAAGCTGTTCGAGTGCTACAACGTTGTTGCCAACAGCGGCACTGGCCGTTACCCAAACTGCGGATTTTACCAACGGCTGCACCAATTATTCTGACTTATGGTAGTTTACCACGTAATGCCAGGATTGTTGTCAGTCAAGGGCTATTAGAGCAGCTGGCAGATGATGAAATCGCCATTATTTACGCCACGCAACTAGGACATATTGCTCACTGGGATTTTGCTGTAATGTCTTTGTTGCTGCTGGTGACACTACCAACTCATAAGCTATATCAGCAAGTGTCGGAGTTGGGAGACAAAATATCGGCAAAAATTTGGCGCTGGCCAGTGACAATTCTGGCGAGTCTAATTTATGGAATTTGGTGTTTGCTGACTGGAACTGGATTGTGGTTGTCGCGGTTGCGGCTTTATTATAGCGATCGCGTCGCTGCTGAAATTACTGGTAATCCCAATGCTCTGATTCGCGCTTTACTCAAAATTGCCATTGGCATTGCCGCTGATATCCAAAAACAAGAACACACCAGTTGGCAACTAGAAAGCTTAAATCTCTTAACACCAGTCAGCTACCAACAAAGTTTATCTTTGGGCACTATTGCTAGTAATCTATCTTTTGAATCCTTTTTGAAGTGGGATACTGCCAATCCCTATCGCCGATGGTTTACGATTAATAATAGCCATCCTTTAATGGGCGATCGCATCGAACGCCTCTGCCAAATAGCCCGTCACTGGCATTTAGACACCGAACTACATTTTGCTAGCGAACCATCAAAGGTTAAGCGTCAGTCTTTTCTATTACAAGTCGCTCCCTGGTTGGGAATTCCTCTAGGGGTTCTGTTTGCAGCTTTAGTTTGGCTAACCTGGCAACTAGCATTCACACTCAAGTTTTTAAATCTAAAGTGGATATATGAAGATTGGTCTTTTATTACAGGCTGCCTTCTGATTGGCTTTAGCATCGGTACTGTGATGCGGATTAATTCTTTTTTTCCCGATATAAAACCTGCTACCGTGCAAACTGACGACAGCTTACCTAACCTGTTAGCTGACCCTTCTGCCCTACCTATTGATAGCGTCAGCGTGCGTCTTGTGGGTAAATTATTAGGTCGTCAAGGTACTAGTAACACCCTAGCGCAAGATTTAATCTTGCAATCCAGCGCGGGTTTGATAAAATTACACCACATTTCTTGGCTAGGACAGTCAGTCAATCACCAGCATCTAATCGGTCGGCAAATTATCGTCACAGGTTGGTTCCGGCGAGGAGCAACACCTTGGATCGATATCCAAACCCTAGAAACTCAAAGTGGTAAAACCATTCATAGCCCTCATCCCATTTGGTCTACTTTTTTAGCTGTTGCAGCACAGGCTTGGGGCGCATACGTCTTTCTCACTGGTTAGTCATTGGTCATTAGTCATTAGTTTAGTCATTAGTCATTGGTCATTAGCAAAGGACAAAGGACAAAGGACAAAGGACAAATCGGAATGTAAACAAAAGTTGCAGGTTTTCTTAACAAGTGTTACATTTATTTACACAAACAATAGCAACCGACATAACTCAGCATCACCGCTTAGTTATGGATTTAGGTGCTTTTTCCCCTCTCTATACCTTTTTATCCTCCCAACACAGCAGCAAATTAACCAGCCAGTGGCTGGTTTTTGTTTCAAAATATGCTCACTTGAATAAAAAAATGTGTTTTATGTTACGATGCAGTAATACTAATGTCGAAAAGATATGCGCTAAACTAGCTACGTAGAAAATACCGTGGTAATGTAAGGAATGGTATTTGATTCTGCGAAAAAGGGCATAGAAGAAAGCGTGTACTTTAGCAGGCAATAGGCTATTAAATTTACAATTCTTAGAATTAAGGTGTTATTAGCTCACCATAGTGTGAGCCTTTGGATTAAACAAGCTTGATCCCGACGAAAAACTGTATTGTTGTATAGGTTGACAGTTTCGAGCAAAAAAATTGGTTTATGGCAGTCTTGGTCAATAGCATCTATTTAAAAGCCAAAGCTAAGTGATTGTTTTCTTGCCTTGCCATGTTCATTCAACTCTGGAGGTATAGTTCATGTCCGTTCGCCTATATATAGGTAATTTGCCTAAAGATGAAATAGATCGTCAAGATCTGCAAGCCGTTTTTGCAGCAGAAGGTGATGCTGTAACTACTAAATTAATTAAAGACCGCAAAACTGGCAAATGCCGTGGTTTCGGTTTTCTTACAGTCAACAATGACGAACAAGCTGACGAAATTATTGAAAAGTATAATGGTCAGATGTTCAAAGATACTCCCATTAAGCTAGAGAAGGCATTACCTCGGACAAAGGGTGAAGAGGGCGACGAGCAAGCTCCTAAACCAGTTACTCTTGCTAGTAATAGTACCCCAACTCCTAGCCCCACCAGAGAAGGTAGCCGTCGTGAGAAAAGCTCTAAGAAGCCTCGTCGTGGCGGCGGTGGCGGAGGTTCTCGCGAAAGCAGCACTACAACCACCGATTCAGACGCTATTCGTCCAGATCCTCGTTGGGCTTCGGAATTAGAAAAGCTGAAGCAGATGCTAGCTGCACAAACTACGAATTAATCCTCAAGGGAGAGAAATTAAAAATTAAAAATCAGAATTTTTTTTGATTTTTAATTTTTAATTGTTGATAATTATCTAGCTGCTTAGTTTAATGAACTTGCAGCTAATTTTGTAAGTACGTAGGCGCAGTCCGCTGTAGGTATCGCATCGCCATTAGTCACACCAAGCCGTACCTGAGAGTTAGCAGTTAGGAGCGTGCTAAACCGCCCAAGCTCAATAAAATTTATCTGGATTTAAATCAAATCAAACGACACATAAGTTTCACGAATTTATCATACTTGCGTAATAAAAAAGTATATATTGATGCAACTATAGTTTCTGTAGACTTATTGTTAAAGCTTGCTTATAAAAAAATAAAATTAAGTTTTTGTGATTGGGGTCAAATGAGTAGTGATACCGTGTTAGAGGGCGATCGCACTCACTACCCCTACCGCAATCCCCTACAAATGTATGCTCAAAGATGTATTGACAAAATTCACTTATTTTTAACTTGTAACAAATAGGAGGGGTGTGGGGATATATTTCTATTGAGTGCATAAATCAGAAAATGCATCGTACTAAACAATATGGGATGAATAAATATATCCCTAGTATTGAATATTGCATTTAATTGGAGTATTAGGTATGAATTCTCAACACTCGCAATTTAGTTCAGACAATAAAACAGATTTAGAAGCTCTAGGTTTAATCAAAAAGTTAGATAACGAGACCTCTCAAGTTATTAGCGGTGGAGCCAACCCTGGACCCTTTGCACTCACAGCCAACCCAACACTCACACCCAATCCCAATCCAAACGGATCGAAAAATTCACTTGACATATACAATGGGACTTCTTCTCCGCTCTATTTTGATTTAAGCTTTGGTAATACAACTTCGCAAGATATTCAACTCAAACCCGGTAATTCAATAGTCTTTACAGACCAAGCAATAATAGCTGATGTTAGGTTTGATGGAGATTTGAACACAGCAGGTATTCAACTAAATAAAACTACTGTCAACGCTCCTGGAAATTATGCTTTTGTCTTAGGTTCCAATGGGATACTAAGTCTCATCTAATGCAACGCTTATTAGTTGCAAATATTTTTTAAAATACTAGTCTGCCATGATTTGTTATATAAAAAAATCATGGCAGACAGCGTGAAAACAAAAAATTGCAGCAGTGCTTATAATAGCTTAATTGGTACATTGAGAATTGCCAAAAATATTGATTGATATAATGCTTATCCAGTAAGGGTTACAGCCTTAGCGTAACTTTCTGTTCGATTGCTCATTACGCTCTGATTACACACATAAAAAAGCCTGATCTTTATCAATGCGATCGCAGTAATTAGCTGGATTTGATAAATTAGAGTCAGTAATGGCAAGCTTGATAATGCCAAGAGAAGTGGAGGCGCAATCGCTCTAAAGATAATCTACACTCAAAGAGATACCGATCGTTTTCAGCTTCTGTTATGTCCTCAACTCTAGATTCTTTGCCACCTGCGCTCGCTAAAATTGTCCAGCGCTTTCAACGCGCTTCCGAACCGAAGCGACGCTACGAACAGCTAATCTGGTATGCTCAGAAGCTCAATGAGTTCCCAGAAGCTGATAAATTACCCGAAAATAAAGTTCCTGGTTGCGTGTCTCAAGTTTTTATCACCGCAGCCTTGGATGACGGTAAGGTTGTATTTCAGGGCGATTCCGATTCCCAGTTAACCAAAGGATTAGTAGGGCTTCTGGTTGAAGGATTGCAGGGACTCACGCCAACTGAGATTGTCCAACTTACTCCAGATTTTATTCAAGAAACAGGTTTAAATGTTAGCCTGACACCTTCCCGTGCTAATGGGTTTTACAACATTTTTAAAACCATGCAAAAAAAAGCATTGGAATGTAAGTTAGATTTGCCTAACTAAACTTGGTCATTAGTCATTAGTCATTGGTCATTTGCAAAGGACAAAGGACAAATGACAAATGACAAAGAAGGTACAACTACCAAAATTTAGTGTCATGTCAACCAATGTATTATCTACCTCTGCTGCTATTGGCTTTGGTGGAGTAGTTCAAGAATATCTCTGGAATTTTGAAAATCAGCAATTGCGGGTTGTTTATGAAACCCTCGGTAAAGGTTCACCGCTATTGCTACTACCATCTTTCAGCAGTGTTTCGACGCGTTTGGAAGTCGGCGAACTTGCCAAGTTACTAGCTCCCAATTTTCAAGTTGTAGCCTTAGACTGGCCTGGATTTGGTGAATCTTCTCGCCCTAGTTTGAATTATCGACCGGAAATATATCAGCAATTTCTGGAAGATTTTGTCAAAGCTGTTTTTAATACTCCTGTTACTGTGGTGGCGGCTGGTCATGCTGCTACATACGTTTTACAATTAGCTGTGAAGCAGGCTGCTTTCTCAAGGATTGTATTGTTAGCTCCTACTTGGCGTGGGCCTTTGCCGACAATGGGGGCAAGTCAGCAAATAGCTGGCGTTGTGAGAGGATTGGTGCGATCGCCTATACTTGGTCAAGCTCTCTACAAACTCAACACTACCCAATCTTTCTTAAGTTTTATGTACCGCCGCCATGTCTTTACTGATGCGGCTAAAATTACACCCAGTTTCATTGAGAAGAAGTGGCAGACAACTCAACAACCAGGAGCGCGATTTGCATCTGCTGCCTTTGTAACTGGTAATCTTGATGCTGTACACGAACAATCTGATTTTCTGGGACTTGTACAGTCTTTAACCGTACCGCTCATGGTAGTAATTGGAGAATCCAGCGCCCCTAAATCACGAGAAGAAATGAACGCTTTGGTAGCTTTACCAGGAGTGAGAAGTGTTGTCATTCCTGGTTCTCTGGGACTACATGAAGAATATCCAGCAGTTGTTTTAGAAGTAGTTCAAGATTTTTTGTTCTCTTCAGAAAATTAAATCTTCACTTATCCATCAAAGTATAATTTTCTTGTTTGTGATAATTATTATTGCATAGCACTTCTCGTTTGTATGCAATATACTCTGACCTCTCTCCTCTTAGGAGAGAGGATTTAAATCTTACCCGGTATCAGTAAGATTTAATTCTTCTCCATATCCTTGAGATTGTGGTTAGGACGCTACTAAAGCTAAGGGCGATGTAGTAAATGGTGTGAAATTAGCGATCGCTATATTGCACTGCTACACCTGCCCCTATTTCCGTTTAAGTACGGATCTCTGTTTAATCTCTCTTAGGTTAAAAAGTGAGCGGAAATAAAAGTTTTAGAAATGAGTAACAATCAAAAATTAAAATATTTATCTCTAGCGTATTGTGCGTATCTTGCGCTGACAATATATTGGCTTTTTCACTATACTGGCCCAGTTAAATTTTTGGGAGAAATGCAGATGAGTCTGTTTGGTAAGCAGTGGCAATCTGTAAGTATAATGATCCTTAATCTTCCAGTTATATTGTTAGGGACTTATTTACGCAATCGAGTTCAAAGTCAAAATCCAGATAAAGAATTTTCTGCTAAGTGGAATGTAATTGATGATTTGACAAATAACCGACTTCTAAAAAATGCCCTCATGCCGATAATTATTATAATAATCGGGTTGATTATGCTAAATATTACATTAGCGCAATCATTCGGCAAAGATATCGGTACAATTAACATCGCTCAACTAAGTTCCGGTAAAATTGCTGAACACAGTTTTTATGCTAATATTTCAGGCTATCCAGATCCCAATGTGTTAGTAACACAAAAGGGCAATAAAATGCCCAGAGTCTATATTGCATTGAGAGAGAACTCTCAGTCTAACACCCCGGTTCATTTGATTATTTCATTAGACAAGGATGATATTGAAGAGTATGTTCACAAAGATCCAAAAAGTGAAACAGTAACGGTCAGTGGATTTGTGACTGAGGGTGGAGAAGGAGAAGTGAGAACGTGGTTAGAGAAGCAAGGAGTTGCCATTGCCGATAGTTACTGGACTATCATCCCTGGAGTTAATTTGAGTAACCGCAGTAATGGGACATATTCTCAGATATTTATAGCTATTGCCTTTATTATTTTTGCCGCTTTTATCTTTTATAGAAATTGCAAAGAACAAACAGCATAGCTGAATGTGGCATTGTCAAGCCACTACCTGCGACTTTCGATAAGTCTGTAGAAGTTTCTGTTGCTACTCTAAGAGTACTCCAAAGGAGTAGTTTTGCTTGTATGCAATATTCCTGTCAGTCCAACCAATTTGTAAATATTTATGACTTATTACAGATGCAGAAAATAAAATGTTTCTAGATTAAATTATGTGATGATTTTGCTGAAACTCAAAATAACAGCAAATTCGCACAAAAATATAAAAAGATTTATCATAGGCGATAATGATTATCCATAAGGTGAGACAAGAGGAATTTAGAGTATGGTGGCTGACGTAATCAACAATTCAGTTCCCGTTACTGTTCTTACAGGCTATTTGGGAGCAGGTAAAACGACTCTACTCAATCACATCCTCACCTACGAACACGGCAAAAAAGTTGCTGTGATTGTCAATGAATTTGGGGAAGTGGGTATTGATAATCAATTGATTATCGATGCTGATGAAGAAATTTTTGAAATGAATAATGGCTGTATCTGTTGTACAGTGCGCGGCGATTTAATTCGGATCATTGGCAATTTGATGAAGCGGCGCGATAAATTTGATCATTTAGTAATTGAAACGACTGGATTAGCTGATCCAGCACCAGTGATCCAGACATTTTTTGTTGATGAAGATTTACAAAGCCAATTGTCTCTAGATGCAGTTGTGACAGTTGTAGATGCCAAGCACATCTCTCAGCACTGGGATGCAGACGAAGCCCAAGAACAGATTGCCTTTGCCGATGTAATTTTACTTAATAAAACAGATTTGGTAGCACCAGAAGAGTTAGATGAATTAGAAAAACGGATTCGGGCGATGAATGCGATCGCAAAAATCTACCGTACCCAAAATTCTGAACTAGGAATGGATGCTTTGTTGGGTGTAAAAGCCTTTGATTTAGATCGTGCATTAGAAATTGATCCAGATTTCTTAGGGGAAGATGCCCACGTACACGATGAAACTGTCTTTTCTGTGGCTTTAGTAGAAGCAGGTGCAGTTGATGGAGAAAAATTAAACGCTTGGATTTCCGAGTTACTGCGTACCCAAGGCCCAGATATCTTTCGGATGAAAGGCATTTTAAATATTGCTGGAGAAGAGAATCGATTTGTATTCCAAGGAGTACACATGATATTCGATGGCAAACCCGATCGCCCCTGGAAAGCAAGCGAAACCCCCAAAAACGAATTAGTCTTCATTGGCCGCAACCTTGATGCAGTCCAACTCAAGCAAGATTTTCTCGCTTGTCTAGCTTAAAAAGCGGGTTAGGAGTTATGAGTTATGAGTTAAAAATTCCTAACTCCAAACTTCTAACTCCTAACTCCTAACTTCTATACATAACTATGAACTCCACAACCAAATCTAAGGAATTTGAACAACAGTATTCCGGGGCACTTTCAGATTATGTAACTGCGATCGCTTGGTCGCCACAAGGTAAAACTTTAGCAGCAACTTCCGCGGCGGGGGAAGTAGTTTTGTGGAATGATGGCGAACTCACAAGTTTACAAACTGGTAATGGTAAATCAGTAGACTGTCTAGCTTTTTCACCAGATGGAAAATTTTTAGCCGTTGGTGGACAAGATGGACAGGTAAAAATTTGGCGTGACACTGAATTAATCGCCACCTTGGAAAATGCCCCCGCATGGGTTGACAAGCTAGCTTGGAATTACACCAGTAACCAACTGGCTTTTAGTTTGGGGCGTTACGTCCAAGTTTGGGATGCAGATACTCGTGAAATTGTCGTGACGCTGAATTTCGATAACTCTTCAGTACTGGGTATAGATTGGCGCATTGACGGGCAATACTTAGCCATTAGTGGTTATAAGGGAGTGAAGATTTGGCATAGTCAAAACTGGGATGAAGAACCATACAGCTTAGATATGACTACTGTCAGTTTAGCTATGGCTTGGTCGCCCGATGGCAAATTTCTGGCTTCTGGCAACATGGATCGCAGTGTCACCGTTTTAGAATGGAACAACCCCGATCCTTGGGTGATGCGTGGCTTCCCCGGTAAAATTCGCCAATTGGCATGGTCAGAAGCTATGACCAAAGTAGGTGCGCCAATATTGGCATCTTCTAGCGTTGAAGGTATTGTGGTGTGGGAAAAGTTAGAGGATGATAGTTTAGGTTGGGAAGCGCGAGTTTTAACAAATCATGTAGGTGTGATTAATGCGATCGCCTTTGCACCTAAAAGCTTCCTTCTCGCTTCTGCTGCTGCTGATGGCTGGTTATGTTTGTGGAACAAAGCTAAGGAAGTATCCCAAATTATCACAGGTGTCTCAGCAGGATTTTCTACCCTAGCTTGGCATCCTCAAGGCAAGTTACTGGCCGCAGGCGGTGAACAGGGCGAATTACTTGTATGGTCAAAGGTTTTGCGTGGTCAAGGATTCGGGCGTAGTTAAGCAATACCTGGTAATTAAAATTGAAGCTGGGCAATTTATTAGCTATGCTGTATCAGCAAAGCTATCTTTGTGTGAATTATGAAAATTGTCAAACTGATTTTACTTGCCTGTCCTGCATTTCTGGTATCTATGCTGCTGGTAGTCAATCCAGCAAACGCATCTAGCCTAAAATCTACATACGCTACCCAAATTATGACGGTAGTATCTACACAAAAAATCCCTGATGTGGTAACAGCAAACTTGATTCAAAAATTTCATCCGATTATTGATCAACTTGGTTGCAATTGTGCCAATTGTGTTCAAACTAAATTTCAGTCGCTACAAGGCAAGCTGCCATCAGTTGGTTTTTAATAAAGTTAGGAGTTATGAATATTGTTGGGGCACAGCATTGCTGTGCCCTTATTAATTTTATCAGCTTTTTGTACGTAACTATCGCACTGATTGCAGCATAATTATTGATGATATTCGCTAAAAGTCACGCCTGAAAAACGAGGTAGGAAAGTTGTTAAGTGAATCCCTGGATACTGAGAAAGCTGCTGGTAAAGTAGTAAGGTTGGTGCAATCGCCATCTGCATCCAAGCTGTTAAGCTCTTGTTAAAAGAGCTAGTCCGGGGATTAGAAAACTTGCTAGAGTGAACAGAGTTAGCCTTAATGTCTAATCGCCAAAACCTATACATCTCATGGATTTTGCTAATATTGCATCCCAGCTAAATGCTGGAACGATTTTACCAGAGGGGATTGTTATTCTCACCCTCTTGGGGGTTTTGATTGTTGATTTGATTTTGGGGCGTACATCCGCGCGCTGGATTGGATATCTAGCGATCGCAGGTTTATTTGCTTCGATTGTCGCCCTATATTTTCAATGGGACTCTCCTAATCCCATCGGTTTTACCGGTAGCTTTAACAGTGATGACCTGAGTATTGTCTTTCGCGGTATTATTGCCTTGTCTGCGATCGCGACTATACTGATGTCAATTCGCTACGTTGAGCAGAGTGGCACCGCTTTAGCCGAATTCATCGCTATTTTGCTGAGTGCTACTTTAGGAGGGATGTTTTTATCCGGGGCTAGTGAGTTGGTGATGATTTTCATCTCCCTAGAAACCCTGAGTATCTCCTCTTACTTGTTGACAGGTTATACCAAGCGTGACCCCCGCTCCAACGAAGCGGCGCTGAAATACTTGTTAATTGGAGCTTCCAGTACAGCAATATTTTTGTACGGTGTATCACTGCTGTATGGACTATCTGGAGGACAAACCGAACTAAGTGCGATCGCAAATGGCATTGCCACAACGAAAGTGGGACAATCTTTAGGTTTAGTGATTGCCTTGGTTTTTGCGATCGCAGGTATTGGCTTCAAAATCTCCGCTGCACCCTTCCACCAGTGGACACCAGACGTTTACGAAGGCGCTCCCACCCCAGTCATCGCCTTTTTATCTGTCGGTTCCAAAGCAGCTGGATTTGCCCTAGCCATCCGCTTGCTGACAACAGCCTTCCCTCTTGTTGCTGACGAGTGGAGGTTTGTCTTCACAGCTCTAGCCGTTCTCAGCATGATCTTGGGTAACGTAGTCGCCCTAGCCCAAACCAGCATGAAACGGATGCTAGCCTATTCATCCATTGCCCAAGCTGGGTTTGTGATGATTGGCTTGATTGCTGGTACACAAGCAGGATATGCCAGTATGATATTTTACCTACTGGTTTACCTGTTCATGAACCTGTGCGGTTTTACCTGCATTATCCTGTTCTCACTACGCACCGGAACCGACCAGATTGCCGAATACTCTGGTTTATATCAAAAAGACCCACTCCTAACACTGGCGTTGAGTATCTCCCTGCTTTCCTTGGGTGGTATTCCACCATTGGCTGGGTTTTTCGGCAAGATTTACTTATTCTGGGCTGGTTGGCAAGCAGGACTTTATTGGTTAGTTTTGCTGGGCTTAGTTACCAGCGTCGTCTCCATCTACTACTACATTCGCGTAGTTAAGATGATGGTAGTCAAAGAACCCCATGAAATGTCCGACGCAGTGAAGAATTATCCACAAGTGCGTTGGGATTTGCCTGGGCTAAGACCTTTGCAAGTCGGGTTGGTAGTAACATTAATTGCCACTACCGTAGCAGGGATTTTGTCAAATCCACTGTTTACATTGGCTAACAATTCCATCTCCAATACTCCATTTTTGCAAGCAACAATCAACAGTAATGTAAAAGCACAAAATCTCCTGCTTTTACCAAAATTAGATTCGGTTAGTCAGTCTCAATCTTCAGTTGATTCTACTGCTAAGATTTAACCGAGTCTCAACTAAACTTTGTACTCAAAGACACGCCTGTTTGCAAATTAGCAGACAGGCGTTGTCATATCTTTTAACTGAAATTTGATGAGACTGATTGAATAGGTATCTTAATTACAAATTCTGCACCTTTTCCTGGAACAGAAAAACAATTAAGTTGCCCGTTATGTTTTTCAACTATAATCTGATAACTTATATATAGCCCTAGTCCAGTACCTTTGCCCACAGTTTTAGTGGTGAAAAACGGATCGAATAGCTTTGAGCGAACTTGTTCATTTATTCCCAAACCATTATCAGCAATGCTAACGGCTATCCATTTTTCATCGATTAGCTCAGTTTTAATTTGAATTTGGGGATTATTATTTATCAGTTTTTGACTTTCAATTTTTTGTGTATTTACTTCTGAATACTGACTCTTAAGTGGCGATGCTTCCAATGCATCAATCGCATTAGCCAGAATATTCATAAACACTTGATTGAGTTGACCAGGATAGCAAGTTACATTCGGTAGTTGACTATATTTTTTGATGACTTTGATTTCTGGGTACTCATGCCTAGCTTGCAGGCGATGCTCCAAAATCATTAAAGTACTATCAATTCCTTCATGAATATTGACTTGCTTAAGTTCTGCTTCATCCAGCCTGGAAAAATTACGTAGTGATTTAACAATTTCCTGAATGCGTTCTGCTCCCACTTGCATTGACTGGAAGAGTTTAGTTATATCTTGAATCAAAAAATCTAAATCTATTTCTTCTATTTGCTGTTGGATTTCTGGAAGAGTATTTGGAAAATTTTGTTGATAAACTTGTACTAATTTCAGTAAATCCTGAGTGTATTTATGAGCGTGGTGAAGGTTTCCATAAATAAAACTCACGGGGTTATTAATTTCATGGGCAATACCAGCGACCATCTGACCTAAACTAGACATTTTCTCAGCTTGGATAAGCTGAGTTTGGGTAAGTTGTAGTTCATTTAGTGTGTCTTGTAAAGCAGTTGTACGTTCCTCAACCCGAATTTCTAGCTCTTGATTCGCTTTCTTAAGCGCTTCCTCTGCTTGTTTTCGTCTCTGAACTTCTTTGGCTAACTCATCAATTTTTTCGTTCAACAAAACGAAATTACTACTGGCTAAAACTCTATTTTCCAAGCGTAAGAGAATTAAAGCTGAAGATTCAGGAGACCAAGGTTGAATAACTGCTCCTTGACTACGACATATTAAGGTTTGTCCATCATTCATTCGTAAAGTCAAAGAGCCAATTACCATTGCCCTACTACTTGAACAAGCTTGTAAATACTTTACAATATCGTTGCTAGACTCAGTTACGAGTTCAAAGAGCATTCTTCCCCGCAGTTCTTGACGGCGTAACCCCAGCATATCTGCTACTGGTTGATTCGTCGCTAACAACTCACCCTCTCCACTTACCATAAGTAAAGGTTCTGGTAAAACTCTGGCAAATTCAAGAAATTGTTCAGGAGTCATGGAGCTTTAACTTTCACGGTTTGACTCTACTTTACATATCTGCACTAAGCTTATATCCTGGAGTTATTTTGTTTGATGCTGAAGATTTACACAGATTCTAGTCCCCTAAAATATTCTCTACCTTCTGCATCTTCTGCCTCTTCTGTAAGTTTTAAGTAAACAATAACTTTACATCCAGAATAACCTTGTGCTATCGTTTCTTGCAATTCTACTTTCGCATATCCTAGATTATTGGCTGCGATCGTTCCAAAAACGTTTGAAGTCATCATGCACATGGCAGGGCGATTAAGTACTTTGTCGCCAAATGGGCAAACACGGTTGCCAAAGACAATTTTTTCATCATTCTGCTCAATGATATAAAAATCGCCCTGGATTCGTTTTTTTAAATCAATCAGGACATCAGCTACCTGCCTACGAGAAAGGTTAGAGATTTCCAGGGCAGATTTATAATCTTGGTTAATCTGCCTTCCCATCCTTTCACCAACAACGCTAATAAATCCCGAAGCTTCTTCTAAACCAACTACATCCTGCAAAGTACCAGATAATTCTCTGATTAGTGTACGTAAAAATATGTCGCGTTCTAAAGAAAGATTAAGCGTAGCTATTGAGTGCTTGGGTACATTGATCATAAATTTTGAGCATACAATTTTGTAAGTACAGTTATAGAGTTCCCCAAAATATCTCTAAAGTAACTACTTAATCTTTTTCTTCTGAGAATTTGATGTTTGTTTTCGATTCTAATGAAAAATAATCTCCATAATAAATTCTGAGCCTTATCATTGTGACAGTTTATGGTTATTGCATAGTCTCTTCTAGGGTACGTCCCCATTACCTGTCTAACCCTCCTTAAAAAGTGGGGAATTAGAGCAAGTCTTAAAAAGGTTAGCCAGCAAAATATTAAGTTTTTCCCAGCTAGCTTTAAGCCATTCAATATAGAGACACCACTAGTTGTGAGGCTCTCTGGATGAGTTAAGCATAGCTTTGGAGGTGCGGTACTTTTTGCTTTCGCTTGCTCCACAGCTTGTTTAGTTGCAGTAATTGGAGCGTCTGAAACTTTTCGTCCAACTCCTGCATAAATTTCAACTTCATCTGAGCAAAACAACATCAAAGTGATTGAGTCCTGCTGAAAGTCTAAGACTGAAGAAATTTCTCCATCTGTTGTTCCACCAATCAACTCAATTCCCGAAAAAGCCCGATCGATTTGCTGCAAAATGAAAGAATGATCAAAGTCAATTGCAGCGAAGATAATCCCAGCTTTTGGTATATCTCCTGCAAGAGAAGTAGCACGTTGCTGAAGAACTTATTCAACTGCTGATAGAGAATTTGGATCGTTACTGTGACCTACTACTGCCTTAAACATAAATTTATTTATTATATTAACAAAAGCAACTTACTATAATTATTAAATGGGAAGTTTAATGATAAATTCTGAACCTTGCCCTATTAATGAATTTACCTCTAGAGTTCCTCCATGTTTTTCGACAACAATTTGACGGGCAATTGATAATCCTAATCCTGTACCTTGACCGACAGACTTGGTGGTGAATAAATAGTCAAAGATTTTTTGTTGAACATCAGCCGACATTCCGACGCCATTATCTTTAATCCTAATCAAGATATAATTTTTATCTTCAGTGAGAGTGGTTTGAATCAAAATTTGATTAGGATTTGCTTCAATCTCAATATAGGTAAGTCCTACATTAGACTCCTCCAAAGCATCAATAGCATTAGCTAATAAATTCATAAATACCTGATTTAGTTGTCCGATAAAACATTCTAATTCTGGCAATATATCGTAATCTCTAATTACTTGAATATCAGGTCGAACTTCGGATGCTTTTAAACGGTGTTTAAGAATCATAATTGTACTGTCTATGCCATCATGAATATTGCAAGACACTTTGCGATCGCTATCTGCTCGAGAAAAGGTTCTCAAACTAGTACTAATGTTGCGAATGCGCTGAACTCCCTCTTTCATTGAGGTAATTAAATTAGGTAGATCGGCAAGTATATACTTCAAATCTATCGTTGCAATTTCCTCTTGAATTTCTGGAACTGGATTAGGATAGTACTGCTGATACAGGTCAATAATCTTAATCATGTCTTGGAAATATACTGAAGCGTGTCCAAGATTGCCATGAATGAAACCAACTGGATTATTAATTTCATGAGCAACTCCTGCTACTAATTGACCAAGGGCAGACATTTTTTCTGTCTGTACAAGCTGAAGTTGAGACTCTTGTAAGTCTTTTAATGCTCTCGATAATGCTGATGTCCTTTCTAAAACTCTTTTTTCTAAAGTTTTTGTGAGATTTCGTAATTGAAGATGGGTTTTAATTCTAGCTAATAATTCTTCTTCATGAAAAGGTTTTGTGATGTAATCGACTGCTCCTATATTTAGACCCTTTACCTTACTAGGAGTATCCGAATTGGCTGTCATAAAAATTACGGGTATATCACAAGTAGCTGAATTTTCTTTCAATCTTTTACAAGTTTCAAACCCATCTATTCCTGGCATCATAACATCTAATAGAATTAAATCAGGAAGTTGGAATTCAACTTGCTTAAGTGCTCTTTCTCCATCATTTTCTGTTATAACTTTAAAGCCGACATTAGTTAATATATCAAAGACAATTTCTAAATTAGTAGTAGTATCATCTACTACTAAGATTAAACTATCTTCTGGGGTATAAAGCATTTTTATATCTGGTTGCTCATTCATATATTTAAATTAATTTTATTTATTGTTAGTTATTCCCTATTTGCCCTGCGATCGCCGCTAAGTTACCTCTATTTTATTGGCAGACTGACTGCAAATTTATCGTCTGACAACCCTATAGTTCCCAAAAAGTCTGATAACAGCAACATTCTCACCCTAAATTGTCTACAGCTTTTTGCTGAGGCGATCGCTAATGGACATCAATCACCAATTTTAATTTTCACCAAAGTTTAAAATTCTTTTTTATGAAGGCGATTGCTCTGAAATTACTTACTATTACCCTTGTTTTTTAGAAAATTAGCGCTAAGAACAATAATTTATATTGTCCATTTTCATCCCATCTCAATAAGCATGTTGATGGTTTATGACTGTTGATACATTGGGGTTAGTGCTGCGGGTGTTCGTCACTCTGCCGCCAGTGTGTCAGAGCGGTCAGGTGGCAAACAATTACTCAAGCGCGTCAAAAAAAATGAGTGACAAAGTTTCTCGCTTGACGCCTCAAAACTTTTCAAACATCCTCTTATTTCCGCGCAAAGACTATCTTCATCATGGAATAGGATTTTTTTGTTTAATTTGTATTAGAAAATATGACTTTTAATATATTTTTTTTACTAAATATCTGAATCTTGAACTGTAAAGTTTCCTTATCAACTTAAGTACATATCAAAACCTCAACTACAACCCCTCTCCGAACTTACGAAATGGGAAGATAAAGCACAGCTTTACCGGGCTAAGGTAAAGCTGTACCTCACTAAATAATGATGATTTGTCAACATAAGTGTTTTTGAACTAACTATTTTTACCCGCTTTTAATCGGACACCAGTATATATGGTGTATTTTTGGCTGCGATAATAATAACGAGCACAAATACTACTTGATTTTTTGTTTAATAAAAGTCACAACCTGAGTTAGCTGTTTCTTCAAACCATCAATTTCTGCTTGCATTTTGACAATTTTCTCATTCAATGCATTAATTTCTGCCTCGGAGACTCCTCCAGTACTGGGGGTTACGACGCTAGGGGTTACGATGCTAGGGGTTGCAACACTAGGGGTTATTACCGTACTATTGGCGACACTAGAATTTAATGATGTACCATTTTTTACAGAAACTCCTGCTCCTACTGAAACTAGTTCTGGGCGTGGCTGTTTGGCCTTAGCCATAGCTAACTTAATCGCGCCAATTAATTGTTTCTGATCAAAAGGCTTGCCCAGAAATTCAAAATATTCAAATGGTTCTGTGATTTTCTCAGTCACCTCTTCCTTGCGACCAGACATAATCACTAAAGGAATTTTCCTTAATTCTGGGTGGGCTTGAACTTGCTGAAAAACTTCCCAGCCACTCATTTTAGGTAACAGGAAATCCAGCATAATCAGGCTGAGTTTTTCCTGAAGGATGAAATTTAGTCCTTCCACACCGTCTTTCGCTTCCAGTACCTCAAAATTGCCCGGAGGCAACATTTCTCGTACTTTTACCCTGACAACTGTAGTGTCATCGATAACTAAAATCTTGTTGCTTGCCACGACTGTTTGCTCTAACAGAAACTATAAGTGTAAATAGCGGTTTTGCCGATTGTCCTTGAGAATCCTCCCACTATATACAAAATTTCTAGCAATTGGGGGATAGTATATTTCGGTATAAATGACATTACTAGAGGTGTTTTGTAAAACTTTTGCTCGCGCTCTTTTAAATTTGTGTCATTGTGATATTTAATCAACAGCCCACTACATCTATATCCGCATCTTGCTTGGATGTCTATGATTTCGTCAGAACAAGCCGAACTAAAGTCTGAAATTAAGGCAATGCCTAGCTGGTTACGTCGCCCGATTGGCAAGGCCAGTGAAATCTCTACGGTACAACGCATTATTAAGCAGCGCCAAATTCACACGATTTGCGAAGAGGGTCGCTGTCCCAACCGGGGGGAGTGCTATGCCCAAAAAACTGCGACTTTCTTACTAATGGGGCCTACATGCACACGATCTTGTGCTTTTTGTCAAGTAGATAAAGGTCATGCACCGATGCCTCTTGATTTAGAGGAACCTGAAAAGGTCGCCCAGGCGGTGCAGCTTTTGGGATTGCGTTATGTGGTGCTGACTTCTGTAGCTCGTGATGACTTGCCCGATCAGGGTGCAAGGCATTTTGTAAAGACGATCGCGACTATTCGCCAATTGAACCCAGAGACTCAAATAGAAGTGCTGACTCCAGATTTTTGGGGTGGTGCTGGTGTTGGAGAGTCAGGTCAACGCCAGCGGATAGGGATGATTGTCAAAGCCAAACCAGCTTGTTTCAACCACAATATCGAGACAGTGCAACGGTTAACTGGGCCAGTACGCCGGGGAGCCAAGTATGATCGCTCGCTCTTGGTGCTGGCTATGGTTAAAGAAATCGATCCGACAATTCCCACCAAATCAGGTTTGATGCTGGGACATGGAGAAACAGTTGATGAAGTGATTGAAGCAATGGCTGATTTAAGGGCTGTGGGATGCGATCGCTTGACTATTGGGCAGTATATGCGTCCTTCTTTAGAACATTTGCCAGTCCAAAAATATTGGACTCCAGAGGAATTCGATCGGCTTGGCAGATTAGCATGGGAAATGGGATTCAACCATGTTCGTTCTGGGCCTCTGGTTCGCAGTTCCTATCATGCTGGAGAGGAGGGAGTAGGGAGTGGGGAGTAGGGAGACAAGGGAGAATATCTCCCCAATCCCCAATCCCCAATCCCCAGTCCCCAAGTTCACACAAATATTCTTAAAGAATTTGAGTATTTGGTACGCCAGTTTGGTATTTCTTAAAAAGTCCTGACATAAGGAGAATCGCATTATGACTTCTAAAAGCAAAGATTTACCAGTTGCCGACAGTGGAGCTAAACCTCCCTACGCCTATCGCACAGGCTGGGCACTGTTCTTGTTAGCTATCAATTTCCTGGTAGCAGCCTGGTATTTCCACATTATTGAGTAGTTAGAAGTGGATAGGTGCTGCTCAAATCGTTCCTTTGAATAAACCTTTGGGACGAATGAGCAGCACCAAAATCATGATTAACAGTGCTACACCTTGTTTGTATTGTGAACCCAGCCAAGGAGTGCTGATTTCCTGGACGATGCCAATGATAAAAGCTGCTGCGATCGCACCGTAGGGATTGCCAATTCCACCAAGTATTACTGAGGCAAATAATGGTAATATTAAGAACCATCCCATATTCGGGCGCACGGCTGTAATTAATCCATACATACTCCCGCCCAATGACGTAAGAGTGCCAGCAATTACCCAAGTCCAGAAAATTACTCGATCGACATTGATACCTGAAACTCTGGCTAAGTCCAGATCGTCGGCAACTGCTCGCATCGCCTTACCAATTTTGGTATTTTGCAGCAGGTAATGCAGCGCCAAAATTGCTAGCACCGCCAATCCTAATACCAATAATTGATTTTGCGGTATCTTTAAACCCAAAATATCTAAAGCCTGAGTAACAGGTAAATTATAATTTTGGTTCTTACCACCCCAGATAAAGATAATTCCATTGCGAAGAAATAAGGCAAGTCCAATAGAAATAATAATTAGCGTAGTCGAAGTAGCACGAATAGAGCGCATCTTTGACCACAGTAACTTTTCCGATAACAGCATTGCTGCTACTGTTCCCGCCGCCGCTAGGATCATCGACAGCCAAATATTGACTCCAATGGTGTTTATCAGCCAAGTCAGATATGCTCCTAAAGTGAGAAAGTCACCATGAGCAAAGTTCGATAGCCGTAAAATGCCATAAGTAAGAGTCAGTCCGACTGCGGCTAAAGCAATAATGCTCCCCACCGCAATCCCATTAACGATTAGTTGGGCGAATTGTGTATCCATAAGTCTTCAGTTGCGTTTAAAAATTTTAGGTTAGTGGTTCATACAATAATTTTTTTTTGGACTAGCGGCTAAACTCGACATCATAAGTTATGGTTTATAACAACATAAGTTGTAGTTTATAAATAAAAAAGAATTGTCCGCTAATATACATAAAATCCTGTTGGGATTTTTATGCGAAGCTAAACTTGTTCAGCGGTCTAGTTGACCATGCAGCAGTATTCAAGCTTACCAAACCAGAACTCACTGATAGATGCAACGCCAAAACTTTTGATAACAATTGAGCAACTTCGCGCGCAGCTGTGGCTGGAGAGCAGCTTAAACCGGTTGCAAAGTCGCCTTAATGATTGCTTGCTTTCTGCTTGTAACACTGTCCCACAGCCAGAAACCGCACAAGCGGAAATTTTCCAAATCGTAGTTAACGAGATTAACAGCGCTGTTCATAGCAGTAATCTGGCACTTACAGAATGTGCCGTAGGCATCGCTATGTGTCAACCACAAGAAGCTGTTGCCACAGTTTGCTATGTTTCTCATTCTCCATCCCCAAATTCACCACCTTTGTTTCTAGAAGTGCTGACAGCAGAAAACAAGCTGCTGTTGAGATTGCAAGAAGTCATAAAACTTGAAGATTTGCAACAGCTTGAGAATCAACAACTACCGAGCGCTTGGCGGTTAGCTGATGATTCTGGCAGTGTTATGGGCTGGCTAATTATCGCTACAGCGCCCCTAAGCTCTCATTGTGAGTCGCTTGTAGAATCACAAGTTCAACTCAGATCGCAATTGATGGCAAGGTCTGCCAAATGCTGTACTACAGCCTTAATACAACTTAGACACATCCTGTCTTGGCCGCAACGATGTCAACAGTTAAGTAACTCTAATCAAGAATTGGAGCGCACTAATCAACTGAAAAATCAGTTTCTGGCAAACACCAGCCACGAAATTCGCACACCGCTTAGTTCCATTATTGGGTTTACCCATCTGCTTTTAGCTCCAGGGTACGAACCAAGTAAAGAACGTCAGCAAGAGTATTTAAATATTATTCAGTCTAGCGGTAAACACTTACTAGCTCTGATTAATGATATTTTGGATCTCTCTAAAATTGAAGCAAATCAGCTAGAAGTACAGTGGGAAACAGTAGATGTGCCACTGCTATGTAGCAATGTTTTAGCATTGGTGAAAGAGAAAGCCGCTAATAAGGGTTTGAGACTGTGCCTAGAGCTTGAACCTGATATTACAACTCTAGTAGCCGACCCCTTACGACTCAAGCAAATGTTGTTGAATTTACTCTTCAACGCCCTAAAGTTTACCAGCAAAGGAAGTGTTGGCTTACAGATTGCTTCCAAAGGTGTATTTGTGCATTTTACAGTTTGGGATACTGGCACTGGCATTTCCCAAGAAGACCAAGTTCAACTGTTTCAGCCATATTTCCAAATTGCCAAGGCCGTAGCAGATGGTATTGAAGGTACTGGTTTGGGTTTAGCAGTGACTCAAAAACTCGCCCAAATTCACGGTGGTTCGGTGAAAGTAGAATCGGAAATAGATTGTGGCTCCCGTTTTACTCTTGTACTTCCTCTTAAGCAAGAACTGGGAGTAGGAGAAGATGAGGGTGGAGAGGAAGATGAGGTAGCAGGGGAAGCAGAATTTTCCTCATTTCCTCTGCCTTTGACCCCTAGTTATTCTCTAGAAGTTTTGCTGGTAGAAAATGATTTACCCAATGCCAATTTGATGCAAATTTATCTACGTAATTTGGGATATCAAGTGACTTGGGTTAAGAATGCTGCCGAGATGTGGGAAGCTCTAACACAGTTAGATCCAGCAGTAATTTTAATGGATGTTTGTTTGACAGATGGAAATGGTCTTAACTTGGTGCAACAACTGCGAGAAAATCAGCAATATCGGAAGATTCCGGTAATTGTTCAAACAGCAATGGCGATGAAAGGCGATCGCGAAACCTGTCTAAATGCTGGAGTAAATGACTATATTTCTAAACCGATTGATTTACCACTTTTAGCCAGTCTGGTGGCCAAGTACAGTAAACCGCCAATATAGAGAGGCAGAGAGGCAGGGGGAGACGAGAAAGCAGGGGAGGCAGGGGAGGCGAAGAGAATAAAAAATAACCCATTCCCAATGTTCAATGCCCAATGCCCAATGCCCAATGCCCAATGCCCAATGCCCAATGCCCAATGCCCAATGCCCAATGCCCAATGCCCAATGCTCCATAAGTAATGACTACAATATAAATGATTGGGTGCTATAGGGTTTTGGCAGGATTGGGAAATGATGCTGACAGAAAAATTTGAGCAATTAAGAGCCTTATTTAGAGAAATGGAGCAAGCGTTGATTGCCTACTCTGGTGGCGTTGATAGCACTTTGGTTGCCAAAATTGCTTATGATGTGTTGGGCGATCGCGCTTTAGCTGTCACGGCTGTTTCTCCTTCGCTATTACCAGAAGAATTGGAAGACGCGAAAATTCAAGCTGCAACCATTGGGATTCCTCATAAAATCGTCCAGACTCACGAGATGGAAAATCCCAATTACACCTCTAACCCTGTTAATCGCTGTTATTTTTGCAAAAGTGAGTTGCACGACACTCTCAAACCTTTAGCTTTAGAACTCGGTTATCCTTACGTGGTGGATGGGGTGAATGCTGATGATTTGCATGATTATCGCCCAGGAATTCAAGCGGCTAAGGAAAGAGGGGCGCGATCGCCTTTAGCAGAAGTGGGTGTCACTAAAGTTGAAGTTCGCCAACTTTCGCAACAACTCGGTTTACCTTGGTGGGATAAACCTGCTCAACCTTGCCTCAGTTCCCGGTTTCCTTACGGTGAAGAGATTACTGTCACTAAGTTGCAACGAGTCGGCAGAGGAGAAATTTATCTGCGAAAGCTAGGTTGGCAGAATTTACGCGTGCGATCGGAAGGGGATACAGCACGTATTGAATTACCACCAGAACAAATCAAAGAGTTTGTCTTAGCTAACGATTTACAAACATTAGTTTCGGCATTTCAAGATTTTGGATTTATCTACGTAACCTTAGATTTAGAAGGTTATCGTAGCGGTAAGTTAAATCAGGTTTTAAACAGGGAAGCCTTGGGCGTTAAAGTATAGGATTTTAGTTATATAAATATAAAGTTTATTTACCTTCTAGAGAAACTAGAAAGCAACCGTTAATCCTCCAGATATTATTGGGCTGTTTTTCCATAAAATATAAAGCCCTCAAGGGAACTCCATCAGGAGCAAGTAGCAGCACTGGTTGAGTTATGTTTTCCTGGATGGTTGTTATCTTCTCAAAAAAGACAGAACGAGGACGGTATACTGCTGGGTAGCTTGTCTTTACCATCTGCATAAAATTTTCTGGCGTTCCTAATTGCGCCTGAATCGCCGGACTAGCAAAGGCAAAAGCCCCTTGGGCATCATCTTTTTTAAAGGCTGCCAATTGGTATTCAATTACAGAACGTATGTTGATGGCGTCAGTATCAGTAACTTCCATAAATTTAAAAATTGCGTAGGCGCAGCCCGTCGTAGATATCGCTCCAAGTGTCGGCAAAGCGATCGCTCAATTCTCACGCTGAGTGAGTTTGTATTCTATCTGCTGTAGTGCTGTTCGCCACACATCATATCCTTCTTGAGACAGGTGCAACCCATCTGTGGTTAATTCTGGGCGCAAATTGCCTTCCATATCGGTAAACCAGCTATAAATATTGAGATAATTAGCGCCTTCTTGTTTGGCAATCACGGTTAGCTGGATGTTGAGGTGACGAATACGGCTATTGGAAATTTTTGGTAGACGAGTAGGCAAAATTGATTGGACAATGATTTGAGCTTTGGGGTGAGTCTGGCGTAAACGCCGGACAATCCGGCGATAATTATGCAAAATTGTTTCATCACTAGCACCTTTTCGTAGGTCGTTAATCCCAGCCATGATGTAAATAACATCTGGCCGCGTTGCTGAAAATGCCCCCAATCTTTTTAAAACGCCAGTAGAAGTATCTCCAGATATGCCTTGATTCAGCCACAATTTACCAGCAGGCAGTTTTTCTCTCGGAAACCACATGCTCAAAGAATCACCAACTAAAATACTTAGATGATTGGCACCTTGACCTTGAGCTATCGCTCTAGCTTCTAAAGCTAGTAAACTTTTCCAGTCGTCGTAAGTTAGTTGACGTTTCTTGATCGACTCCCACAATGATTGCAAATTATCACTATCTACGCGTGTATAAATCTGACCTGTTTTCAGAGCTGCCAATCTTTGGTAGTAAAGTTGATTTCCAGATGTCAATAAGAGGCTAGTTGCTTGGGTGCTGGGGTTGAGTGATGACTCTGTTGATACTGGTAATGCCTGACTGCTAAATTCTGGTACGCTAGGGACGTTTTTCTCACTTACTATTGGCCGCGAACTTTTTAGGGGTTGGAACGCTTGGCCGCTGAGTTCGGGTAAGGAGAGATCAACGCTGGGGATAATTTTTGTACTGACTATTGTCTGTGAACCTTGTTTTAAATCCCACAGGAATCTAGAACTTTCTGGCAGGACAATTGACAGATGTGGAAGAGCCGATGCTGGTATTGCTAATCCTGTTAACAAGCCTGCTGCCAACAGATAGGGGTCCCTCATCGCTTTCTCTCTCCTCTACTCACTGCTTTTCCTTATGACGGCATTAATTGCCTGTATTCAGGAAAATTTTACTTCGGTTAAGTTATTATTCTTATTTACGCTGTATAGTTCTGTAAAGCGTGTTCATGAGATTATATTTGACAATTTACGATCTCTTTAAAGTACGGTTTTCCCGGTGGTATACAAGTCTCGTTTATGTGAATACTTCTACTGAGGGCACTGTTTTCTTCAGCCGACTACTTTTCATAACTCAGTTGTCACAAATATTGCAAGTCTTTGCAAACTAGGCGATTAGTGAGTGATTTTTGAGGATCTCAGGACAGAGGTTTTTGCTTTTGGTATTGCTAATATGTGAAATAAACATCAGATTTTAGGTTTCTAAATTTCAGTTAATTGTCGCGATCGCGTGAGAGTTGGCTAGACCGAGAACGCTAGGGGAATACGTATACATTTTCGTTTTGTCATCTGAAATTAAGCAGTGCATTTGCACCAGTTATTAAAGATGTGATTAGTTCAAATTACAGCTTCGAGAACTAGCACAAGTAAAAGTGTGGCCACTAAAATAAATATTCTGACCATTGCGGGGTAATTTGCAGCAGAGTTACAACTTATGCGCGTCGTTACAAAACGACAACAGTTGACTTTCCTGCTATATCCAAATTAGCTCGTATCTTTAATATGACGATTGAGAACTTAGTGGAAATTTGGTAAAAAATAAGCAAAATTTTAACTGTTGAGAATATTGATATCATACGATAACGTGTCGTCAATGAGCAAGTATCAGGTTTGCCATACTGAGAATTTGATAACTCACTATACGTAATTTCAAATTTATGTTTACTCATTGAAGTATGAGTTGAAACACACTTAAATTAAGTTTTAACTCTAGAGAATAACCTCATTGAAAGTGCTAAGATTTAGGCTGAATCATTAGTGTTTCCTTTTCTTCTGTGGCTAGAGCTAGTACAGCGATTGGTGTTAGTCCCATTATTAAAGAGATTGTGCAAAAACAGGCACATTCCACACGTTTGACCCTGAAAGAAGTTATTCTGATGGGGATGTTAGCTATTGATAAACTAGATGATCGAGGTCGTCAAGAGCTAGCAGATCAAGTTCATCAAATGCAGGTGAATGGAGAAATTTAATTGAGTAGTTATGAGTTAAGAGCTATGAGTTATAAATTTTAACTTCTCACTCCTAACTCTTTACTTAATTTGGTTATTGGCTAAATCGATAACGACTTCCAATTACATAACTTTCATTAATTTCAAAAGATATCCATCGGCGTTGCAGAGTTTCAGCAACAAAGCCGGTTGTATTAGAACCTGCAAATGGATCTAATACCATATCACCTTCATCAGTTAAGAATTTGATAAAGAACTCAGCGAACCCTTGAGGAAAACGTGCTGGATGGGGTCTAATTTCTGCTGTTTTGCAGCGTCGTAAATAAGCACTATTAGATTCAGTATTAGCAATTTCTAGCAAATTTGGCGGAATTGCACCTTGATTATCCTTTTGGAATTTATCAGAAATATCATGTCCGCTAGGACGTATTTTTGCTTTATAACCATTTTTGAGTAATTGTTTCATACTTTGGCTATAGGGCTTTAAAATTTTTCTATTATCTGCTTTAGGATTCGGTGTTTTAGACAACCACCAAACTGTATTTACTGAATCTTTCACACGAATTCGCCTGATTGTCACCCACTCAGCAGGGGTTGGCAGTCGAGCAGGATTATAGTGGTAAAATTCCTGAGCAAGAAAGAAACCTACTTCTTTGCATAATCTAACTAAAAGTTCGTATTGGTAGATACTCCGCACTGGATTACCAGGTAGGTAAGCACCGCCTAAATCTAATACGAATGAACCATTATCTGCCAGGACTCTTTTAAATTCATAAGCAAAAGGTAGGAACCACTCAATATATTTTTCAGCAGTTTCGTTACCGTATTCTTTTTTGCGGGTGAGTGCGAATGGAGGTGATGTGATAATTAAATTAATACTATTATCATCAATAAACTTAATAAGTTTAAGGCTATCACCTAAATATGCTGCTCCGTTCTGCTGGGTATAAAAAGGATTAAAAATTATTTCTTTTGGTAGCGTTATTGGTTCTTCTTGCAAGATTTATAAAATCATCTCATTTTTTCTAGTTATAACTTGTTTTGGTATTGTCTAAGGATTTAATTGTAAAAGTTATTTTTTTAACGCAAAGGGACACAAATTAAAGCGCAAAGTAACGCAGAGGAGGATATCAGCTTCAGACTTTTAATTGGTCTGGTAATTAGATTGTGCTAAATATTTTCTACACTAAAATTAATTTTTTCATAATACAGGCAACCTCACCATAAGCAGGATTTCCAGTTAGCCCTTTTAAATTATTATGCTCTATATCTTCAAGTGATCCAAGCTTACTTGTCCATTTACCAGTAGGTAGTTGTCTAGCAACGTGAGTTGGTACTTTATTAAAATTAGCATATATCGCTATTCTCTGAAATCCCTCTTCTAAAGCATCACCTTGACAAACTTCATAACCAAGTGTTTCAAATGCCTGTTGAAAAGCCTCTATAGTTTCTTCTCTGGGAATACTCAATGGCCAATAAAATTGATGTTGAATATCTAGCCACCACGATGTTTCATCATCCTCTGCTGCCCAAGCAACACAGTTGTAATCAATTGTATCTGGACTGGTAAGTTTGTATCCATAGACGATGAGGTTAGGATAATCACGCTCAATTTTTTCTTTGACAAACTTAACCCAAGCGTTATTTACCACCTGTAGCCTCTTTGCTTACCCCACTCCAACCAAGCTTTAGTCATTTCCTTTACTTTTCCCCTATATTCTTGAGGTACAGGATCTTCTCTGCTGATGGATTTTAATGCCCAAAACCAGTGTCCAGATTTCTTTTCCAGTTCCCTAAGTAAAAGTGGGATTACAGGTTTTCCCATGCCGATAATTTGTTGGTATGCAGGGTGCATCGACATTTGGTTAGTAGATGATATCCCAAAAGTTTCTTCACGCCATTGCTTAACAATTCTTCCATATTGCTGCTTATCACTAAGTTAATTTTAGGCGATCGCTTTTTAAGTTTACACCTTTTAAATTTTTCACCTGATTATATGCTCGTAGCCATTTTAAAGACCGTTTAGCACCTAGCTTCTTCTGCAAGAAAATCAACTTCCTTGTCAGTTTCCGTTACAAGATTATTTTTGGTAAGCCTTGGAACTCTTATCTTGAACTCTGGTGTCCAATGAAAATAACCGCTACGAGCTGGTAAACCAGCGATACGCAGCATTTCTTGAACCAGATGTAGAGATACATAAGCCTCATTGTTCCACTCTGAAGGAAGTTCAGACATACTTAAATCCTGAGCCTATCTTTTTATATTGTTCTCAGAAATAGTATTTAAACAAAAGTCATTAATGAATGAGTAATAAAAATCCCCCGCCGCAAGGCAGGGGATTTTTGTTACTTATCTACAAAACTAGGAGCCGAATTAACCGAACTTACCAGCAGTAGAAGCAATCAAGAACGCGGCGTAAGTCACGACGTAGCCAACAGTGAAGTGAGCTAGACCAACTACACGAGCTTGAACGATGGACAGAGCCACGGGCTTGTCTTTCCAGCGAACTAGGTTAGCTAGAGGAGTGCGTTCGTGTGCCCAAACAAGGGTTTCAATCAACTCTTGCCAGTAACCTCTCCAGGAGATTAAGAACATGAAGCCAGTAGCCCAAACTAGGTGTCCAAATAAGAACATCCAAGCCCAGACAGACAGGTTATTCACGCCGTAGGGGTTGTAACCGTTAATCAACTGAGCAGAGTTAGCCCAGAGGTAATCGCGGAACCAGCCCATGAGATATGTAGAGTTCTCATTGAACTGAGCTACGTTGCCTTGCCAAATACCTAGATGTTTCCAATGCCAGTAGAAGGTCAACCAACCAATGGTGTTAAGCATCCAGAATGTAGCGAGGTAGAAGGAATCCCATGCTGAGATGTCGCAAGTACCGCCACGACCGGGGCCGTCGCAAGGGAAGGCATAGCCGAAGTCCTTTTTATCGGGCATCAGCTTAGAACCACGGGCATCCAAAGCACCTTTGACCAAAATCAAGGTGGTGGTGTGCAGACCTAAAGCGATCGCATGGTGTACCAAGAAGTCGCCAGGGCCAATTGTCAAGAACAGGGAGTTAGTACCAGCATTGATGGCATCTAACCAACCTGGAAGCCAAACGTTAGCGTAGTTAGGCCATGCTGTGTAAGCAATACTATCGGGGTTAGATAGCAATGTATCTAAACCGTACAATACCTTACCGTTAGCAGCTTGGACAAATTGAGCAAACACTGGCTCAATCAAGATTTGCTTTTCAGGAGTGCCGAAAGCAACTACCACGTCGTTGTGTACGTACAGACCAAGGGTGTGGAAGCCTAAGAAAAGGGATACCCAGCTAAGGTGGGAAATAATCGCTTCTTTGTGCTTCAACACGCGCTCAAGGACGTTGCCCTTATTTTGCTCTGGATCGTAATCACGAACCCAGAAGATTGCTCCGTGGGCAAATGCACCAAGCATCAGGAATCCAGCAATATACTGGTGATGCGTATACAACGCTGCCTGAGTTGTGTAGTCCTTCGCAATAAATGCGTAGGAAGGCATGGAGTACATGTGCTGCGCTACCAGGGAGGTTACAACACCTAGCGCTGCTAAGTGCCAACCCAATTGGAAGTGCAGGGAGTTGTTGTAGGTGTCGTAGATACCTTGGTGAGGTAAGTTGAACGGTCCTTCAACAGGAATGCCGAAGAAACTCTTGGCATTCAAGGCTTCCTTGAGACTGTGACCAATCCCAAAGTTTGTCCGGTACATATGACCAGCAACGATGAATAAAACTGCAATCGCTAGGTGGTGATGAGCTATGTCAGTCAGCCACAAAGCTTCTGTCTGGGGATGGAAACCACCCAAGAAACTCAGAATTGCAGTTCCTGCACCTTGCGATGTCCCGAAGATATGTCCAGGAGTGTCAGGGTTTTGAGAGTAAACACCCCAGTTGCCTGTAAAGAATGGTGTTAAACCTGCTGGGTGGGGTGGGGTATTCAGGAAGTTATCCCAACCTACGTGCTGACCGCGAGATTCGGGGACAGCAACGTGAATTAAGTGACCAGCCCACGCCAAGGAACTAACACCAAACAAACCTGCTAGGTGGTGGTTTAGGCGATGTTCAGCGCTCTTAAACCATGCCAAGCTAGGACGGTACTTGGGTTGCAAGTGCAGCCAACCAGCAAACAGTAATACAGCAGCGAATAACAGCAAGAACACTGAACCGTTGTACAGTTCGCCGTTATTCCGCATACCGATGGTATACCACCAATGGTAGAGACCAGAGTAGGTAATGTTTACCGGATTGCTAGCACCAGCTTGGGTAAAAGCTTCGATTGCTGGTTTACCAAAGTGGGGGTCCCAAATCGCATGGGCGATGGGACGGATGTGAAGGGGATCTTTAATCCACTGTTCAAAGTTACCTTGCCAGGCTACGTGGAACAGGAGGCTGGATGCCCACAGGAAGATGATTGCCAAGTGACCGAAGTGAGTTGCGAAAATCTTTTGGTAAAGATTTTCTTCCGTCATGCCATCATGGGTTTCAAAATCGTTGCCTGTAGCGATCGCATACCATATCCGACGAGTCGTCGGGTCCTGTGCGAGATCCTGGCTAAATTTCGGAAATTTTGTCGCCATAGGTTTAATAAATCCTCTGACCTTTAGCCATCAAATACCAGCGTCTAGAGTCCTGAGTTCTGAGTACCAAGTTTTGAGTATTTTCTCAGCACTCAGCACTCAGCACTCCACAACTGATTGCTACCCTACTGAAAGGATGTGTGCATGGAAGAATGCCCAGGTTGTGGCAATTCCTCCCAAGAGGTAGTGAGCTACCCCTACAGCCCGACCCTGAATAATGCTCAGAGCGCGAGGCTGAATTGCTGGTGCTACCTTCAGTTTGTTATGCGCCCAAACAATGGACTCAATCAGTTCTTGCCAGTAGCCGCGACCACTGAACAGGAACATCAAGCTGAATGCCCAGACAAAGTGAGCGCCTAAGAAGAGTAGACCATAGGCAGATAGCGCGCTGCCATAGGAATTGATGACTTGTGTAGCTTGTGCCCACAAGAAGTCTCGTAACCAACCGTTGATGGTAATAGCACTTTGAGCAAAGTTACCACCAGTGATGTGAGTTACAGTCCCATCTGCATCTACGGTTCCCCAAACATCTGATTGCATCTTCCAGCTGAAGTGGAAAATTACAATAGACAGGGAGTTGTACATCCAGAAAAGTCCAAGGAATACGTGATCCCAACCAGAGACTTGACAGGTACCGCCACGACCAGGGCCGTCGCAAGGGAAGCGGAAGCCCAAGTTTGCTTTGTCTGGAATCAGACGAGAGCTACGGGCGTACAGCACACCTTTGAGCAGAATTAGGACGGTGACGTGAATGGTGAAAGCGTGAATGTGGTGAATTAGGAAGTCCGCTGTACCCAAAACAATGGGTGCAGCTGCCACTTTACCGCCAACAGCCAAGACACCGCCGCCAAAGACATAGCTAACTGGTTCTAGGGCATTGGGTGCAGTTGTACCAGGAGCCAAAGCGTGGATATTTTGTATCCACTGGGCAAATACTGGCTGCAATTGAATCCCTGTATCAGAGAACAAGTCTTGAGGACGACCCAATGCACGCATTGTGTCGTTGTGGATGTAAAGTCCAAAGCTATGGAAACCGAGGAAAATACACACCCAGTTCAGGTGAGAAATAATCGCGTCACGATGACGAATCACCCGATCCAGCAAGTTGTTTTGATTCACAACTGGATCGTAATCCCGCACCATGAAGATCGCAGCGTGAGCTGCTCCACCAACAATCAAGAAGCCGCCAATCCAAATATGGTGAGTGAATATGCACAACTGTGTAGCGTAATCAGTTGCCAAATATGGATAGGGGGGCATCGCGTACATGTGATGCGCGATGATGATGGTTAGCGAACCCAAGAAGGCTAGGTTAGTAGCCAACTGAGCGTGCCAAGATGTGGTCAGGTTTTCGTACAGACCTTTGTGACCTTCACCAGTGAAAGGGCCTTTGTGGTTTTCTAGGATCTCTTTAATGCTGTGACCAATACCCCAGTTGGTACGGTACTGATGACCAGCAACGATAAAGAGAACTGCGATCGCTAAGTGGTGATGAGAAATATCAGTCAACCACAAGCCGCCTGTTACCGGGTTCAGACCGCCCTTGAAGGTGAGGAAGTCAGCATACTGACCCCAGTTCAAGGTGAAGAAAGGTGCTAAACCAGCTGCAAAGCCAGGGTACAGTTCGGTCAACAAGTCTTTGTTCAAGATGAACTCGTGGGGCAGAGGTATGTCTTTGAGAGCAACACCTGCATCCAAAAGCTTGTTGGTCGGTGCGGACACGTGGATTAAGTGACCTGCCCATCCCAAGGAACCACAACCTAGCAGTACTTGCAAGTGATGATTCAGCATCGACTCCACATTCTGGAACCATTCCAGTTTGGGAGCGCGCTTATGGTAGTGGAACCAGCCGGCAAATAGGAACAAGCCTGCTAATACCAATCCACCAATCGCTGTGCAGTAAAGTTGGAAGGAGTTTGTAATTCCCCAGCCACGCCATACTTGGAACAAACCGGAGGTGATTTGAATACCGTGGAAACCACCGCCAACATCACCGTTTAGAATGTCTTGTCCGACAATGGGCCAAACGACTTGAGCGCTAGGCTTAACGTTTAACGGGTCACTTAGCCAAGCTTCGTAGTTAGAAAACTTCGCGCCGTGGAAAATCATCCCACTCAACCAGATTGTCACTACTGCCAAGTGGCCGAAGTGGGCTGAGAATATCTTGCGGGAGATGTCTTCTAAATCGCTTGTATGTGTATCAAAATCATGGGCGAGTGCGTGCAGGTTCCAAATCCATGTGGTGGTTTTGGGACCTCTGGCTAAGGATCTGTCAAAGTGTCCAGGTTGCGCCCATCTCTCGAATGAGGTTGGAACTGGATCGTTATCGACGATTACTCTTGCCTTTTTTTCCTCTCGCTCCGGAGGACTTATTGTCATTCGACCTCCTCTCTTGATAAGGAATGAGGAATCATGTATACCACAAAATGAACCATTACCGCATACTCCAGAATTTTACTGAAGCCGCGATCAAGACCCGATGTGGAGAGTTGTTTCTCGTTGAATTATAGAGTCTTCACTTGTACATTGTTGGAGATATTTTAACAATAATTCAAACTTGCTCAAATATTGCTGAAATTCATGCCTTAACTGGCTTTTAACTTCAAACTTTTTGTCCAAAAGTCAATAGTTTATCTATTTAATTTACAAAGAATAACAATTCGTAAAATTTATGGTTTGGCTGTATGTAGCGAATGTCGCAGCTTTTACTCTTATTACTCATGAACATTTATGTCATATTTCAATTTTTGCAAGTAAAACGCTGTACAGAATATGACTTATTTTAGAATTTTATGAGATATAAAGGAAAACTTATGGGATCTGAGGCAGATTTCACCTTTTGGGCTATAGTTCCAGATGGACAGTTTGAGCCAAAAGAATCTGTCAATTGTCGAAGACTATCACTGGGTGCAACGCATGAACTCGTGGCAGAAAAGGGTGTTAGAGAAGCTCCTCCCTCAGAGGTTCCCGATTTTCAGGTGGGTAATGACATTGGTGCTGGTATTAAGCTTGACCAGTTGCGGCGAGAAAGCCGACAGCCAGGAAGTATCTACTGGCTATAGAGAAAACTCCCCACAGATTTCTCAAATTTCAAAGCAATTTTCGGAAGTTTCCCCTCCATCTGTTATTCAAGAACTGCGTCCAATTTTGGAAGTTTATCAGCCACAAGTGACAATTGTTACTCCAAAATTTGATGAAGTTCTTCAAGACAACAAAGTTACAGCTAGTTTTCAGGTTAAGGATCTACCAATATTTAAAGACCCACAATTACAACTGGGACCACATTTACACGTAATTCTGGATAATCAACCTTATATACCTGTTTATGACCTGAATCAGCCCTTGGTTTTGCCAGACTTGTCTCCAGGTAGTCATACCCTGCGCGTCTTTGCCTCTCGTCCTTGGCATGAAAGCTTTAAGAATGAAGGCGCTTATGCCCAAACAACATTTCACGTCTTCACTAAAACCGACGACAACACCCCAGATCCTAAATTACCCCTGCTAACTTACAGCCGTCCTCAAAGCAGCTACGGAGCAGAACCAATCTTACTGGACTTCTACCTAACTAATGCTCCTCTCCACCTCGTCGGCAAAGAAAACGCCAATGACGAGTTCAGTGATTGGCGCATCCGCTCCACTATTAATGCTGAAAGCTTTATTTTCGATCGCTGGCAGGCAGTTTACCTTAAAGGCTTCCGTCCAGGGAAAAACTGGGTAAAGCTAGAATTTCTTGATAATCAGGGAAATCCTGTCAAAAATGCTTTTAATACTACAGTTAGATTGATTGACTACCAGCCAAATGGTAAAGATACTCTGTCGAGAATTGTCAGAGGAGAACTCACAGCAGATGAGGTACGCGGTATTGTAGACCCGAATTATAAACTTGCACCTAAACCCACACCTTCTGTTGAAAAAACACCCCAAACCCAACCGAAGGTAGAAAAACAGCCTATTCCTGAAACTGAAGTTCCAATGGCTGCACCATCTCCTAGCGTATCCCCGACACTACCAGAAATTATTGAGTCCCCAGCATCAGAACCACAGCCGGAGGTAATACCAACTCCCGAATCAACACCGTTACCCGAAAAAGTAACGCCTCAGCCAAGAAAACCTAGATTTGGTGGATTTTTTAACCGTGGGGCTGGTAAAGTTCCCACCCCAGAAGCACCAGTTGCACCATCTCCTAGTTTGCCACCCACACTGCCAGAGATTATTGAGTCTCCTGTACCAGAAATTATTCCGCCAACACCAGAACCACAGCCAGAGGTAACGCCAACTCCTGAATCAACGCCGTTACCCGAAAAAGTAACACCTCAGCCAACAAAATCTAGATTTGGTGGATTTTTTAATCGTCTAACGGGTAAGACACCGACTCCACAAGTAACAATTGCACCATCTCCTAGTTCGTCACCTACACTACCAGAAATTATTGAGTCTCCTGTACCAAAAATAATTACGCCACCAGCAGAACCAGAGCCAGAGGTAACGCCAAATTCTGAATCTACGCCGTTATCTAAAACAACCGCTCCCGATCCAGAAAAACCAGAATTAACCAAAAATACTCAACTGTAACTCTTGCGCTAAAGCCTCAACAAATGCGATCGCTCCTACAGGATTTCCGATATTATCCAAACCAGGACTGTAACAAGCGATCGCTCCCTCTCCTGGTACTATTGCTACAAGTCCACCACCAATGCCTGATTTCATCGGTAAACCAACTCTGACTGCAAACTCGGCAGAAGCTTCATAAAGTCCACAAGTTGACATTACAGCGTTGACAATCCGGCGATTTTGTGATGATAAACAGCTATTTTCACAAGCTAGGAGTTTTCCTAACAGGGCTAAATCTTCAACTCGCCCAGAAATAGAGCATATTTGCTCATAAGTGTCAAGTGCTGTTTCAATATTTTCTAGATGACCGGCTTGGGCGAGATAATTAGCGATCGCTTCATTAGCTGTTGAACGGGTTAATCGCACTGAAGCCAGCATTACCTCATCTAACCTTAGCTGGCAACCTGCTAATTGGTTCAGCCATTGACAAAATAAGAAAGTGCGATCGCTAGCGTCCTTTCCTGGTAACTTATCAGACAGGGTAATTGCCCCACTATTAATCATGGGGTTGCGGGGATGACCGCGATCGCTAATTAATTGTTCTAAAGAATTGAAGGGTGCATCTGATGGTTCCACCCCAACCCAGCCGAAAACCTTTTCTGCCCCTAGATGTTCTAGCAGATAAAGTAGAGAAAATGTCTTAATCACGCTCATTAACGGGAAGACACAAGCGGTATCCCCAAAGCTGATATTTTTCCCCGATTCACAGCAGATGTGAACTGCAAACCAACCAGGATCAGCCAAAGCTAATTGCGGAATGCGATCGGTAACTTGTCCTCGTTCAACTTGGGTTTTAGCTAGCTGCACCCAGGCTGATAACTTCGTATTAGTTAGTTTTTCAAGTCCTTTCAAAGTGTAAACTTTTTAACAATTTCTTTTTTAAACGGCAACTAACAGTATAGTCTGATGTTAATCAAGGCTGACTTTGCCCCTAAGTGGTTACGCAAAATTAAATTATTTATGTCATTGCGAGCGGAATGAAATGTAGCGTTCGCGGTAGCGTCTCGTAGAGAAGCAATTCCAAACTGCAAGCGAATTGCTTTATTTTGCTTCGCTTCATTCATAATGACAAATGTATATAGCGTTTCCTAAGCAACTGAGGTACACTTAAATCTTTTATAACAAAATAAGCAGCTTTAAAAACGTACCTCGCCAGACCGGGAACGTCAGTATTTAATTTTACACTACCACTTATCACACCTCAGCATTGTCTATAAACAAGAGAACTGTATTGGAGGTAGGTTTGTGAAATTATCTAAACTGTCCACAATTCTAGGTTTAACAACAGCATTTGCAATTTCATCACAAGCTACGTTGCTGATTCAACAAAACAAGGCTCTAGCGGTTACTGGTATATCTATCCTTACATCTCTTAAATCTATCCTTTATACAGGCGAATACTTATTCGCTGCCACTAATCAATACTTGATTTCACCTAATGGAGTATATAAAGCTATCCAGCAATCTGATGGAAACTTTGTTCTTTATGCTGACAGCACTCCTCTGTGGGCATCAAACGTTCTTGACACATCAGTTTACTATACCCTCATGCAAACCGACTGCAATTTAGTCAGCTATAATTATAGTGAAACCCCTGTGTGGGCAAGTAATACAGCTGGGCTTGGTTCTAATTGTCGTCTCGAAGTTCAAAATAATGGAAACTTGGTAATTTATACAGATTCTAATGTTCCTGTATGGGCAACAAATACCAACAGATAAGCTGCTTTGTTGATACCATTTCTTTATGAAGCTGCATATAAATAACCCTAACGCCTGCGTCATATCCCCGATGTTTTGAGACAAATAAAAGTGGGGTTTATGGTATACTTTAAGACTTTTCAAATATCTGTTTAACTCAACTTTATCCAAAATTAAGAACTTGGTTCTGCTTAATAAAGCAAAAACCCTAACTTTTTAGCAAAAACTTTTTCTATGTTACTGATTCACGGTGAAATCGAATAGGTAAAACTAATACCCCATATAGGTTTTAGCATTAGCGTTCGTGCAACGACACCGCAGGAATATCGCGTTGCTAGAAAATGGATAAAGTCGAGCTTAATTACGAATTACAAATTAGTATGATTCCCCGTGTTAGAGCGCCAGAATTACCGCAAAATTACTTTTGGCTCAATACTGATAAACCATTGTCTCTTAAACAACTTAAGGGTAGAGTCGTAATTTTAGACTTTTGGACATACTGCTGTATAAATTGTCTGCATATTCTGCCAAACCTGAAATATTTAGAACAAAAATATAAAGATAGTCTTACTATTATCGGCGTTCACTCCGCCAAATTTGACAACGAAAAGGAAACAGAAAATATTCGCCAAGCTATCCTGCGCTATGACATTGAACATCCAGTTATAGTTGACAGAGGTTTTCGGATTTGGGAAGAGTATGCTGTGCGTGCTTGGCCGACGTTAATAATTATTGATCCAGAAGGTTACGTGATTGGCCAGATTTCTGGTGAAGGAAACCGTAACACTTTAGACGAGTTGATTCAAAAGTTAATTCAGCAACACCAAGACAAAGGCACAATTAATTTCCAAGAAATAAGCTTAACTTTAGAAAAACAGCGCCAACCATTAATCACACCTCTAGCTTTTCCTGGTAAAGTTCTAGCTACTAAAGCAGGTTTGTTTATCGCTGACTCTGGACATCACCGCCTAGTTATGAGTAGCTTCAACGGACAAATTTTACAGTTGATTGGTACTGGAAAATCTGGCTTAACCGATGGTGCTTTTCACGAAGCGCAATTTTTTGCACCCCAAGGAATGGCTTATGATGCCGAAAATCAAATTCTTTACGTTGCGGATACAGAAAATCATGCACTGCGGCGAGTTGATTTAAAGCGCCAAGTAGTCAAAACTATTGCGGGAACTGGTGAACAAAGTCGTAATATCCATCCTCATGGCGGTGTTGGTTTAGAAACCGCACTGAATTCACCTTGGGATTTAGTGAAAGTGGGAAAGACCTTATTTATTGCAATGGCTGGGCCGCATCAAATTTGGCAAATGGATTTAGAAACTAGCATCATCAAAACTTATGCTGGTACTGGTGCAGAAGCGTGTATTGATGGTTCACTTACTGAATCTGCTTTTGCTCAACCTAGTGGTATTACTAATAATGGGCCAGAATTATATATAGCTGACAGTGAAGTTAGTTCAATTCGTGGTGTGGGAATTGTCGAACCCTACCAAGTAAGAACTGTTTGCGGTAGTGGCGGTTTATTTGGTTTTGGCGATGTAGATGGACAAGGTGAAGATGTCCGTTTACAACACTGTTTAGGAGTGGAATACGCTCAGAATTTTTTGTGGGTAGCAGATACCTATAACCATAAAATTAAATTAGTTAGTCCTAGCGGGAATTGTCAAACAGTTTTGGGAGATGGTTCTGCTGGTTTACAAAATGGCCAGGGTAAGAACACTCGGTTTTTTGAACCTTCGGGATTGAGTGCTTTGAGTTCTTATTTATATATTGCTGATACTAATAACCATGCTATTCGTTGCGTAGATTTGGATAGCTTTGAGGTGACAACGCTGGAGTTTCCTGGTTTGTGTTCGCCAGATGTTTGTATTCCGCCAAATTTATAAAATGAGAATCTCACGCAAAGGCACAAAAAAAACAATGTTGTTGAGCGATCGCTTGTATGCAATTAGTCGTTTTTGATATTGATGGGACACTAACAAATACAAACAAAATTGATGAAAATTGTTTTGTACGTGCTTTTGAATTGGAATTTGGAATTTTTGGTATAAATACAAATTGGACTGAATACACATACACCACAGATTCTGGAATTACCCAGCAAATTTTCCAAGAAAAATTAGAACGTCTTCCTTCAGATGAAGAGTTAATCAGAATCAAAGCGCGTTTTGTTAGTCTACTTCAGAAAGCGTTTATTAATAACCAAGATTTATTCAGCGAAATTCCTGGTTCTGCAAATATATTAGCTAAATTACAGCTAGACTCTGATTGGTGTGTTGCGATCGCAACTGGTGGTTGGCGTGAGTCTGCTAAACTAAAACTTCAAAAAGCTAATATAGAAATAGAAGGCATTCCATTGGCTTCAGCTAATGATGCACTTTCGCGAGAAGATATTATTAAAACAGCTATTATCAAAGCAGAGAATATTTATCAAGTTGAAAAATTCCAGAAAGTTGTTTTTGTCGGTGATGGTGCTTGGGATGTAAAAGCAGCCTATAAGTTAAATATTGCTTTTATTGGAATAGGTAATAATAAATTAATAAATATATGCGCTACAAAAGTTATTCAAGACTTTACAAAGTTAGACGAATTTATGACAATATTACAAGACGCAGAAATTCCTAGATTTTCTATGAACACCATTCTCCATATTACCAAACGTCAACAATGGGAACAAGCAAAAAACCTTGGTACATATCGTGCTGATTCGTTAGACAGTGAAGGTTTTATACATTGTTCAAAATCAACGCAAATACTCAAAGTTGCCAAGAGATTTTTTGATAATCAAAAAGAATTGGTACTACTTTTCATTGATTCTGAAAAAGTCCAAGCTGAAATACGCTATGAACCTGCTGAAATAGGAGAATTATTTCCTCATATTTATGGAGAGTTAAATATTGATGCTGTGTATCAGGTGATAGATTTTGAAGCTGGGGAAGATGGTTTATTTGAGTTGCCGCAAGAAGTTATAGATTTAGAATAAGGAACCGCCTTACCTGCGAGAGGCTTGTCTGCAACACGCTGTGCGAACACCAAGGATACTGAGGAGAAAAGACGAGAACCCATTTAAAGTATTTCGCGCTTTACTTAAAGAACGGGAATTCATCTAGAGCAATTGTGACCGAATTTAATTTACAAATCCAAGAAAATAGCGATGGCTTCGCCAACGCCAAGGACGAACGCTTCTCAACTCCACTGGAGGATGCTTTACCTAGCTTGCTTCCCCTTAAGAGTACGATACACTGTGTCAACGCCAAAGGCGATCGCATCGACCGTTACCTTTCCCAAGAATTACCAGATTTATCCCGTTCCCGCATCCAACAGTTAATCGAACAGGGCAACGTCCAACTTAACGATCAAGTTTGTACATCCAAGAAGATCAATGTCAAGGTAGGCGATCGCATCACTCTGGAAATACCAGAAGTTCAACCTTTAGAACTGCAAGCAGAAGATATCCCTTTAGATATCCTTTACGAAGACGACCAGTTACTTATTCTCAACAAACCCGCAGGCTTGGTTGTCCATCCTGCGCCCGGTCATCCAGATGGTACTTTGGTAAATGCTCTATTGGCTCACTGTCCCAATTTACCAGGAATTGGTGGAGTACAACGTCCAGGAATCGTCCATCGATTGGATAAGGATACTACGGGAGCGATCGCGATCGCTAAAACAGATATTGCCCATCATCATCTACAAGCACAACTGAAAGCAAAAACTGCACGACGAGAATACTTGGGCATAGTTTACGGTGCGCCAAAAACTGATAGTGGCACTATCGACTTGCCTATTGGTCGCCATCCCCAAGACCGCAAAAAAATGGCTGTTATGCCTGTTGAACAAGGCGGACGAATCGCCGTCACTCACTGGAAAATATTAGAACGCCTTGGTAACTTCACTTTAATTCACTTTCAATTAGAAACTGGACGCACCCATCAAATTCGTGTCCACAGCGCCAAAATGGGTCATCCCATTGTCGGCGACCCAGTTTATAGTTCTGGCCATTCCGTTGGGGTAAATTTGCCTGGTCAAGCATTACACGCTTGGCGACTCAAATTGCGGCATCCTCTATCTGAGGAGTTGATTGAAGTGACAGCTACTCCTCCCGCCCACTTTACAAAACTTTTAGAGATGCTAAAAAGACGAACTACACTTTAAGCTCATCCACGTCTGAAACTACCCCCGTTTTAAACACATTGAGCATTGATAAAAAACCATACCCAATGCCCAATGCCCAATGCCCAATACCCAATACCAATTAACAACTAGCGTGCATTAGACATGGGATAGAGTCTGTTTCACTTAGTTATATCTAAATAAAACTCCTACATAACCCAAGACTTATGCACGCTATAAAACGATCAGATGGATGTACTAGCCAGCCACCGACCAAAAATCGTTATTTAATTCCTGCCAGTTGCCGATAAGGTACAGACTTTTCGATATCAATGTTGTATGGCGAGATCCGTTGTGGAGCATTGCCAGTTGCATTGATATTTTGTGCCATAGACAAGAATAGAGATGGATCTCCAGCCTTTGCTTTTTGCTCTTGTGGAAGGAATCTGCGTACTTCGACCTGCCAAATGATTTGGGGGAAACCCAGTTTGGCACGGTGATAATCTTCGTATCGCGGAGATTTGATGTTGAATGGCAACTCACCGGCAGATTGGGATGGCAGTATCCGACGGCGCTGATAAGGCACTGTGGAATATCCAAAATTGCTCAGGTACTCTTCAGTATTGAGCACTTCATCAATAAAGCCTACAATCCCTTTGGTAGCGACTACAATTGACCAAGCGATTTTTTCCCGCTCGTTGTATGGATCGCGTCCTAGAACCCGCTGAATTACTTGCTCAACAAAGCGATAATTATTGTTGAGGTCGTAGAAGCTTTTCTTAAAGGTATTGGAAAGCACCAATCCACGAATAAAGTCCCGTACTGTAATTTGTCCATTACGGAGTTGAGACTCTAAATATGTTTCGCGATCGGCAGCAAAAGCGTAAAAGAAAATTTGACGATATGCTGCTTCGATCAGATCGCCTAAATCTGACGGAGAAAGTATATTGTCGGTATTAAAAATCCTGGGCTGTTCATCACCCGGTACTTCGTATCCAGCTACACGCTGGTTTTGACTTGAAGGTTCATATTCTAACAGAGGAAGTGGCACTCTAAAGCCTCCATGTTCTTAATTAAAGTTAACAACTTTTAATCACATATTAAGGGAGTAGTTGTATCAGAACTTCAGATTCTGATAAAATTTCACGAAACTTAACTAAGGGGAATTTAAGTATTCGTAGGATAAATGATTAGGCTACTGTATTCAACCCATAGCTAATCAATAAATAAGGATTTGGACTTTCAGCTTAATAGACTACGTAAATGATTAAAAAATTTTATTCACATATTTTAGATTAGGAGA
The DNA here is from genome assembly GCA_003326195.1 of Nostoc punctiforme NIES-2108. GTDB lineage: Bacteria > Cyanobacteriota > Cyanobacteriia > Cyanobacteriales > Nostocaceae > Nostoc > Nostoc punctiforme_A. Next base: position 431,856 of record LXQE01000029.1, on the reverse strand, counting down.
TTCAGTTTCACCTTTTTGAACTGAAGCAATAATTTTTAACATTTAGCAAAAGAAATTAATGGGGCATTGGGCATTGGGCATAAGAGGCAGAGGTGCAAAGGTACAGAGGGAAAATTTACTGCAACTTCCCCTGCTCCCCTGCTCGCTTGCCTCCCTCGGCGTCAGCGACCTATCCAAAATTCCAGAGGATCTATGGTTGATTTACAGTGAGGCCAGCTACGCAAAGTTGCTTCCATTCCTGCCTCCCAGTAGGGTGGTTCCAATCCCAGTCCTAGGCATAGATGAGATAGGATGCTAGCAAACTGCTCATTATGACCAAACTCTCCTAGATGGGCATGGGCGTATTCATGGACGACTACACCAAACCAATCTCTAGGTGCAACTCGACCAACATCTACCAAAATAGTGATTGGGTTTGTGAGAATGTTGCACAGCCCATCTATGCCGAAGGATTGAGCTATGGGGACTGCAAAAATTTGGATTTGGCGACGCTGTTGGGGATGAAAGCACTCATGACAAACCTGTAGATAGGAGTTGATCTGAGCGTTTACGGCGTTAATATTCTCGCCGATCCAAGTGCAAATGGGGATGCGATCGCGCAGGTTATCAAACACATCCACCATACCCGGTTCTAGGGCAAGTCCCTGTACCAGACGCAGATAATCTTGCCCACGAGTAAAAGCATCGCTCTGCTTGAGATAATTTACCACCCCAAAACTGAATAAAACTGTCTTTTTTCCAAAATATCCGGCCCAAGTTTTTCTGTTACTTCTTCTGGGCTGGCAACCTCAACAGAAGTTTCAATACGGCTTTCAGTACAAAACGATGCGGTGCTAAAGCCGCCAAATCGTTTGACTGTACTAGTTCGTAGTCGCATATTTGGGCTGGCGAACCAGAATCGCTCAATGGAACTCATTGTTTCGTATTCGGTTGTCAACACCAGTCCATCTTCATCATCCATGTGAAAAAGACCGACTACAGGCACAATTTCGGCGTAGCCTCTTTCGCGGAGTAATTTGCCTTGCCTTGGATTATCGCCATCAGGCACGATCGCAAATATGGTTTTCCCCTGATGATTCTCCTCGTCCTCTCGATCCCAAGCCATTGTCCCTAACCAACGCACGCGCGAACCACCGACTGAAAGGCTGGGGTCAATCTCATGATACTGGCACAGTTCAATGATTTCTGGATGATCGGCATCCAGAGTTTCTACCTGTATATCCGATTCTCCTGTCTCTGAGCGCTTGAACGCCAGATGATGAGTTGCACGTTGCGATCGCCACTTACCAGCACTTAGCTGAAAAAATTCCATTGCGTCTATCAATCTTCTGACTCCTACTTATTACTCCTGCGGATGATGTTTTACGAGTTCTTTGTTTTTAGAGTAGTTGGTATATAAACATTCTAAACATTACAGCGATTAGTGGTCAGCTTCAATAAACACCCTAGAAAGGGGGAAGACTGACGTGTTGTTATCTAATTGTAAACTTTTATGAGTGTGATTTATTCTGGCTTGACAATGTGGACATTTTAATATGCGAGTGCTAAAATTAATAAAAAGCGATCGTCTTCCACTAACAACGAATAACCTTCGATTCAGTCAATCACAGGAGTGAATGATGGACTTTCCAGTCGAATTAACTTTAGAGCAACAATTTCGCTTACAAAATTTGAAAGACCAGGTAAAAAGTTTGAGTCAACAAGAGGCTCAAGAATTTTTACTAGAAGTTTTACGGCAGATGATGGTGAAAGATAATTTGGTCAAACATCTGTTAAAAGAAGCTTGATAGAGTAGAAAACAAAATTTTTTCCTTAAGACTTACGCAATGGAGAGTTCTATAAAAATGCGTAAGTCTTAATTTTTTGCCCAATTTCGGCTAAATTTTGATTTTTTGATCGGGAAAGCCAAATTATAGGTAAATATTACAGATTATTACTTTGTCTCTCATAGTAAAGACTAGGGTACTATTGATCCCCTATGTTTTTGTTTGGCTACTCGCAGTTAACCTGATCGAGAACACGCCAAAAATAATATCCGCCATTTGTGAATATTAAGGAGAACTCATGGTTCTTGATGCTTTTTCCAGAGCTGTAATTGCGGCTGATGCCAAAACCGCTCCTATCGGTGGTACTGACTTGGCAGCCTTGAAGTCTTTCATCGCTGAAGGCAACAAGCGCCTTGATGCAGTGAATGCGATCGCCAGCAACGCTAGCTGCGCGGTTTCTGATGCTATTGCTGGGATTGCTTGTGAAAACACAGGTTTGATTCAATCTGGTGGTAACTTGTACCCCACTCGCCGGATGGCTGCTTGTTTACGTGATGCTGAAATCGTTCTGCGCTATGTAACATACGCGCTGTTGGCTGGTGATTCTTCCGTATTGGATGATCGTGCTTTGAACGGTTTGAAAGAAACCTACACAGCTTTGGGCGTACCCACTGGGTCTTCTGTACGGGCTTTCCAAATCTTGAAGGCTATTAGTGTCGCTCACATCACAAACACCAATACTGAAGCTAACGCTGGTAAAAAATTCCGTAAACAAGAAGTTGTTCAAGGCGACTGCTCTGCTCTAGCTGCTGAAGCTGCTAGTTACTTCGATCGCGTTATTTCTGCTTTGAGCTAATCACTCATGGCTAAAGGCTATTAGCCAAGCAAACTGAAATTAAAACTCGATCAAATCTAATCTGGAGTATAAAAAGCAATGAAATCAGTTATCACTACAGTTATTGGATCTGCTGATGCAGCAGGCCGTTTTCCAACCACCTCCGATCTAGAATCAGTTCAAGGTAGCATTCAGCGTGCTAATGCTCGTCTAGAAGCTGCTGAAAAGCTAGCTTCTGGCATCGATGCCGTAGCTAAGGAAGGTTATGATGCTGCGTTCAAGAAATATCCTTACCTAAGCCAAGAAGGTGAAGCTGGCGACACTCAAGTTAAGAAAGACAAGTGCCTGCGCGACATCAAGCACTACTTACGCTTGATCAACTACAGCTTAGTTGTGGGCGGTACTGGGCCTCTAGATGAGTGGGGTATTGCAGGTGCTCGCGAAGTTTATCGCTCTTTGAATCTGCCCACCGCTCCCTACGTTACCGCGTTGACTCATACTCGCGATCGCGCTTGCTCTCCTCGCGACTTGTCTCCTCAAGCGTTGGTTGAGTTCCGCAATCTCCTCGACTACGTAATCAACTCCCTTTCATAGTAATAGGGATTGACTAGACGTAAACGAGCGATCGTCATACTCTAAAACTCAGGGACTCTCAGTCTGTTGCTTTGCCTGTATCAGGTTGAGTGATTGACCAAGAGTCCCTCTGTTGTTAATAATTCGTAATGACGCTCCTGCGTCGCTAACGTAATTCGTAATTAATGATTGAACTTGGGGGATTTAAACAGGGAAATTTTCTTTTATGACAATAGATTCTCTATTTGCACAGTTAAAACACCCCAACCCCAATTTGCGGGAACGAGCCATGTGGGAACTGGCTGATGTCCGTGATGAGAATACCATTCCTCGGTTGATGGGTATTTTAGATGAAGAAGATGTCACCTATCGTCGAGCTGCGGTAAAAGCACTGGGTGCTATTGGTACAGATGCTGTACCGCTATTGGTAGAGTCATTAGTAAATAGTGATAATGCCACCATTCGGGGTAGTTGTGCTAAAGCTCTAGCACAGGTTTCTGCTAATCATCCTGATGTTCCCTTCCCCAATGAGGGCTTACAAGGATTGCAAACAGCGCTCAATGACCCAAATCCCGTTGTTTATATTGCATCCGTAATGGCACTGGGTGAGATTGGTTCTCCTGCCTTTGAAATTTTGACTGAAGCTTTGAAAAAAATAGATAATGTTGCGGTGGCTGTGGCGATCGTCAATGCACTCGGTTCGATGGGTGATATGCGCGGGGTGGAAGTGCTGACGGCATTGACAAATGATGAATCTGTTGATCCGTATGTTCGAGAGTCAGCGGTGAGCGCTTTGCCCCGATTAGATCAAGTGATGAAATATAACGGAGAGTAGCGATCGCTAATTATGCGCTCAAATTGGAAATGTCCATCGCCTTATTCCCAAGCTTCCTCCTCTAACTGCCTCTCAATTTGAGAAATCGCCAAGTTAATCACTGCCTGAACCCCCGCTTCTTCTTCCTCAGTTAATGCGGCTTGCAGGGGTTCTAAAGCAGCACCGTCGCCAATCTTCATCAATGCCAAAGCCGCTGCTTTTCGAGTTTCCCAATCGGGATGATGTAGTAATTCCACAAGGCTAGGAATTGCCGAACGATAGGTCAGGCTACCCAAAGCAGCTGCTGCTTCACACCGGACAATTTCAGATGGATCATTGAGGGCATTAATTAAAATATTAAATGCTCCTTCTTGAGTGCCTTCTTGAGCAATTTTAGCGATCGCACCCACCACGGCAGCCCGAACTTCAGCGGAGTCGGAGTTAATCTCTCGATATAAATGCTCCTTCGCTCCTGCCCCAATAAATCCCAACGCCCATACTGCATGACCTTTGGCACTTTCTGGATACTCCGTTGACGCTAAGATTTTCAGCAACGCTGGCACAGCTGCTTCACCTATTTTGGCAAGCCCCCCCACCGACGAGGTTTTGACCACCATATCTTCATCATTTAACAGGGCATTGACCAAAGTTGGAACTGCGATCGGGTCAGCAATGAGTGTCAAAGTTTTAGCGCTGGCTCTCCGCACAACTGGGTTGGGATGATTTGCCACAGCTTCCATCAATAAAGGGGTTGCTGGTTTGCCAATTTTACCCAAAGCCTCTGCAAAACTCAACCTAACCATACCCCGTGAGTCCGCCATACTCTCAACCATCTGCTTTAGTAGCTCTTGGTCATCTGAGTTGAAGGTGTTTAAGGCTAATTGCTTACTCACTGCTTTAAATAAAGCATCGGTTTCTGCATGGGATAGATTTAACGAATCTTCCCCAGATTGAGTTTCGGAGTTGAGCATATAATCTCCAGCTAAATTATCAAGATGAATCACTAGTTGCTACGCACTCAGGGCAGCCTGTTGAGCGCGGAGTTCCTGAAGGGCAGAATCAATCTTGGCAAGCTCAGGCTCCAGTTTTGCCATGACGCTTACTCTCATCAACTTAGCCCGTTTTGCTGTTTCCGTAGTTTCTTGAACTAGACGTTCCCGATATTGCTCAAGTTCTGCAATCACTTCTGCTACGTCTTGAGCGGTGACGTTATTGGTTGTTGTGAATTCTGAGGTTTCATCCATAAGTTTTGTTTCCTAAATGCGTGTTTATATGAATGATGTGTGGTGAGTGTTTCCAAGAATGTTTGTATTTGCTTACTCGCTAAAGACTAGCACTTAGCTGTTACATAAAACGGAGCAATTTGCAAGAGGTAACTGAACTAATAGCTGACAAACGCATATATTATGATCTTCTCAGATCGCGTTACCACTGGTAAAGCTTTTTGACGCAAATCTTCAAAAGATAAACCCAACTACATTTTTGATAAGTCTTTTAAGCTTTTTAGATTGCAAGTGTGTAGGTATAGAATAGTTTAGCACTTTGCAAAAACTGCTCAAGATGTTTCCTCCAATCGTAAAGTACCTCCCCGCAAGTATAAGCAGTCGCTATCTTGGTTAGGATTTAGAATATGAAGAAATAATTGATTTGGGCATTCCTATGGCAAACCCTTACAGTGACAGCGGAGGTCAAGTTAATGAAGTAGACAAAGATTCGTCTCAAAGCCAGGTATAAAGTCTGTTTTACTTCTGACTCCTGAATTCTGAATTCTACTGTATGTCCTAACCAACGTAGCGGCTGCAATGGTAATAAAAACAGCAAAACTGCTTAAACATTCTGGAAAAATATCGTGGAAACGACAAGAAACAACTCACTAGATATGCGCCACATTAGTCCTACAGTAAGAGAGCTAATTAAGCAGTACGCTGCTGTAAATAACTGTACGCAGGCTGAAATGCTAGAGCGTATTGTTTTAGAGTGGAACACCCAACAAAGCGACAGCGAACGACCATCAGGAGATGAAGATGAATAGCCTTTTTGTACAGCTTTTTTGAGGGCAATAATGCTTTCTTTTGGTTTGTTTGGCTCTACCTCGGCCAAACATTTGTATTTTGTACTCGCCCCATCTTCCCAGTCCCCAATCACTAGTAGCCAGTCCCTAGTACGATAGTAAAAGTGACCTGCAAGCAATTATCCAAGAGCCATTTATAGATCAATGGATAAACGTTTTTTTAAAATGTTTGGGCTAACAGAAGAAGAAGCGATCGCAATTATCGATACACCATTAGAACAACTCGAAGACGCTTCTGATAAATATATTGCTGTTTCCCATTTAATTAACTTCCCCACTGAGCAATCGATCGCGGCTTTGGTGCGGGCGATTGAAACCAGTAACCCTGATGAGCTAGACCACCGCATTGTTCGACGCAAAGCTGTAGAAAGTCTGGGGCGATTACAGGCACAATCAGCTTTACCTGTAATTCGGCAATGTCTTAAAGATGATGATATTTATACTGTTGAAAATACCGTGTGGGCAATCGGGGAAATTGGCACTAAAGAGCCAGAAATTCTCGAAGAAATAGCACAACTCCTTGATCAACCAGGTCAAATCTATCGAGTCATTATTCATACTCTAGCTAACGCAGACTATCAACCGTCTCTAGAACGTGTACTAAAATTTACTTTATCTGAGGATGAACCTACCCGTAGTGCAGCGATCGCTACAGTTTGTCGGTTCACGGGTGATTATTCCCAAATAACTGAAGTGATAGCGCTACTACAAAGTTCTAGTGTGAATGCACGGCGCGGTTGCATTCAAGATTTGATTGATTCTCGCTACTACAAAGCCATTCCAGAAATTGCCCGTTGTCCTGTATCTCTAGTGTTTCGGTTGCGAGGATTGCGGATGCTTTTGGATGTAGGTGTTCCCAGTGGGGAAATTAGCTTTACAGAAATTCAACCTTACTTAGAGCAAGTACTCTACGATCATCCCAACGACCTTGATTTAGTACATGAGTATGATGCCACCCCTGTTCTAGATTTTGTGATTAATGAGCTTTACGAAACTGATTTTGGACGTTGCTATTTGGCGACAAAAACCCTACTGGATATCTATTCACAAGAAGCACCAGCAGCACTCTTAGCAACTTATGGAGATAAAGCATATAACGATTATGGCGCTCATTATCATGTCATGAAACTTTTCGGCTGGCTGAAATATGCTCCCGCCTACGATTTATTAGTAGAAAACCTACACAATCGTGAACCTCAGTTTCAGAAATCTCGTGCAGCTTGTGCGATCGCTCTTAGTGAATTGGGCGATTCACGAGCAATTCCTGAACTTAAAATTTGCCTCAATACGCCAATTTGGGACTTGAAATACGCTTGTTTATTAGCGCTAGACCGCTTAGGAGACTCCTCTGGTCGGGAAATTTGCACTGGCGATCGTGACTGGCTAATTAGGGCGAAAGCCACGAATAACCAATAGCGCTGGCGATTGGAAATCGGGGCTATACAAACATACACGCTTTGAGGCTTCCCGCAGGGTAGTCCGCCTCCGCGGACTAAGGAAAAATTGAGGCTTGAAACCCACGGAGGTGGGTTTTGCCTATGTAGACTTTTACTTACTAGTGGTGACTGCTTCGTTTAAAACTAACTTTGGTTTTGGTGTCTCTTCTTCTTCTGGCAAACCGTAAATTGATCTGTACAACTTCACGTACTGCTTGGCAGATTGATACCAACTAAAATCTTGACTCATGCCGCGTTTTTGTAGTTCTCCCCATTGCGGTTTAAAACGGAAGCCTTCCCAAGCCCGAATCATTGAGGTGAAAAGGTCTAGCGGTTCATAGCGATCAAAGCAATAACCAGTACCAGCAGCATTTTCAGGATCGTGATGGGTTACGGTGTCAACTAATCCACCTGTGCGGCGGACAATGGGCACAGAACCGTAGCGCAAAGCCATCATTTGGCTAATACCGCATGGTTCAAAGCGGCTAGGCATCAAGAAGGCATCAGTACCAGCGTAGATCCGGCGAGACAAGGCATCGTTATACAGCAAGTAAGTTGCCATACGTCCGGGAAAGCGCGATGCTAATTGCCACATCTGAGTTTCATAGTAGCGATCGCCTGTCCCTAGAAGCACAAACTGTGCATCTGTATAAGATAGGAAGCGATCGAGGATTTGCAATATCAAATCAATGCCTTTTTGTTCCACTAGTCGTGTCACAATCCCAATTAAAAAGGCTTTGGAGTTAACTTCTAATCCTACTTCTTGTTGCAAAGCAATTTTGTTGGCTTTGCGTTGATCTAAAGTATCAGCAGTAAAGGTTTGAGCAATGTATTTGTCATTTTCTGGATTATAAACCTCAGTATCAATACCGTTGATAATCCCGGATAATTTACCGCTAATAAAAGATAGCAAACCTTCTAATGTTTCACCGTAAGTAGGAGTCTTGATTTGCTCGGCGTATGTAGGCGAAACTGTATTTACCTTATTGGCAAATTGTACAGCCGCCGCCATGACGTTGTGTCCTTGCATATACCAGGGACACCAAGTAATTTTCTCTAAATACCAACGCCACGGCCCTTGATAAGCCAGGTTATGAATGGTGAACACTGTGGTGATATCAGGATCTTGGTGCATCCACACGGGAATCATCCCCGTATGCCAATCATGACAGTGGATAATGTCTGGTTTCCAGTAATTCCAGGCAAATTCGGCTGCACCATTGGAAAAAAAAGTGAACCGCCAGTCTTCATCATCTCCAGAATAAATCCGGCGGGGTAGGAATACAGGATGTCCAAATAAATACAAGGGAACATCAGTACCAGGCAGAATGCTTTCATAAACAGCAAATTCCTGGAACATGGCAGATCCCCGCCAGATGGGTTCTTGGGGAATTTCCATTTTGTCTGGCAGGAAGCCATAGTAAGGCAAGAAGATTCGCACATCATGCCCCATTTCTCTCAGAAATTTGGGTAATGCCCCGACAACATCACCCATTCCTCCTACTTTGGCAATGGGTGCTGCTTCTGCTGCAACAAATAGAATCCGCATGGTAATTTTTGCTTCCCCGAGTCTATATTGTCAAATTAACGTTCTAAATCCCGACCAACGCGACAAGTCGCGTCTGGCACATCTTGAGTGCAACGGCGATCAATTCTTATCTAATCACATTGGCTTGCCCAATTGCTTAGGAACCGCGCTGAATCACCGCAAAAATTTCTTCGAGAATTTCTTGCGCTCCCTGTTGTCGCAACAGTTCTGCTAGTTCTTGGCCTAGCGTTTCGGCGTTGTTGGCAAGTCCGGTGACGGTATCTTTGACGAACTTTTGACCATCTACACTGGCGACTATCCCTGTTAAGGTCAAATTCTCACCAGATATTTCTGTATTTACACCGATAGGTACTTGACATCCACCCTCTAAAGAGCGAAGAAAAGATCGTTCAGCGAGACAGCGATCGCGTGTTTCGGTATGTTCAATTGCTTTGAGTAGAGATAGCACTTCACTATCATCAGCACGACATTCTATCCCTAAAGCACCTTGTCCAACGGCATGGAGGGAGATTTCTTTGGGTAGAACTTGATGAACGCGATCGCCCATTCCCAATCTCTCTAACCCAGCTGCTGCCAAAATCAAAGCATCGTATTCGCCTGCATCCAGTTTTGCCAACCGTGTAATTAAGTTTCCCCGCACATCCTTAAAGGTAAAGTGAGGAAAATGATGGCGTAACTGTGCTAACCGCCGTAGAGAAGATGTACCAATTACCGCACCTTCTGGCAACGTATCGATTTGTTTATCTTTGTGCTTTTCATGCACCACTAATGCATCTGCTGGGTTTTCTCGTTCAGTAATTACTGCTAACGTTAACCCTTCTGGTAAGTGAGTCGGCAGATCCTTGAGAGAATGAACCGCAAAGTCAATCTCTTGATTGAGCATTCCGAGTTCAAGTTCTTTAGTAAAAAGTCCTTTATCGCCAATCTTAGCTAATGCTACATCCAAGATTTTATCGCCTTGGGTAGACATGGTGTGGACTTCAAAAGTGATATTAGGATAGCTTTTCTGGAGTTGCTCTTGTACCCAGTAGGTCTGAACCAGAGCAAGTTGGCTTTTGCGCGAACCAATCCGAATAGTGCGTGGGGGACTAGAAACAACTGAAGTCATAAAACAATATATCAAAGGAGGCGATAAATTCACTCTCATCTAGACTACCGTAGTCAGGGACTCATGCGAATTTTGGGTTTTGGATTTGGGATTTTGGATTACAATTCTTTACCAAAAGCTTGTTTGAGGAATTTTTTTAAATAATAGAATTTTTATGCACTGAGGATGTTGCGATCGCAACATCCTCAAGTTTCAGCTAGTACCCACCAAATTTTGGCAAATAACCAAATGTAGTCAGCAAACTAAACAAGACAATCAGTGCCAGTGTCGAAGCTAATAGCAATAACACCACATCTCTGTCAGAACTGCGTAAGAAGGTTTGTAAATTAAAAGGCTCAACCTGCTTTCTTGTCATGGGAAGCGGTAATTTATCGCGATAATCTTCGCCATAACGAGCCATTCTGGCAAAAGGTAATTCCCCTAGAGAGTGTCCTTGTAAAATCCGTCGCCGTTGATAGGGAACTGTATTGTAACCAAAGTTACTCATATACTCCTCACTATCTACCAAATCGTTGATAAACCTGTGCAGTCCTTTACTTGCTAGCACAATTGACCAGGCTAGCTTTTCGCGTTCATTGTAAACCTCGCGACCCAATAAGCGCTGTACGCATATCTGCACAAAGCGGTAATTGTTGTTGCTTTCGTAATTGAGTCGCCGGAATGCGTCAGATATTGCTAACCCTCGAATGAAATCCCTGACTGTAATTTGACCAGTTCTCAGTTGGGATTCTAGAGAGGTTTGGCGGTTGCTATCTAGCATCTGTTGTTCGTGGAAAATCTGGCGATAGGCTGCCTTAATCAAGGCATCCATTTCTAGTGATGATTGCAGATATTCGGCTGTATAAATTCTAGGTTGTTCGTCGCCAAGAATCTCATATCCAGATACACGGTGATTTCGAGATGAAGGGGAATAGCTTAACAAAGGAATAGGCATATTAGAGCTAGAAATTTGAAGGGATTGGGCATTATGTATGAGGCAAAATAGTTCCGTTAGCGAGGCGTTGAGTCAGTTCCGAGTTCTGAAGATTCCCAACTCAGCACTCCTTAAGGGCATTTGTTGCTCTTGTCTCCCTTATTCCCAGTTATTAGCCCTTTGATCTATAATTTCCGCAAAATAGACTAGTAGTCTGTCAAATTTAATTTCGTAGTAAGGACTTCAGTCCTTATTTTCTAAGCACTAAAGTGCTTACTAAAAACCTTCAAGATTAACTTAGACATTGTACTAGTAGGCTGTAGTGGAACTTTACATACCTTTAACAAGTTTCTCAAGCAACTTGTCTGATTAAGTGAGATGGTAGCTGGATTTACGCATTGATGGGAGTGCAACTAAAAAGATGCCTAAAGTTCAATTCAATTGCCCGATAACGAGGGCAACTGCTAAAAAATAGACAACGATACAACTCAAACTTCGCTACCAAACGGATAAACTTGCGATCGCTGATTTCACTTTGCTGAAACTACGACTCCAGACCAGTAATTTGCTCACTTCCCATAATATAGGAATTTCCTAAAACCTGTCTATATACAATTCTGATGATGGCTTTAAATTTTTCTACCGACTAACTAAATAACCTTCCAGTTGAGTGAGTCTTTTGAAACAGGCGGCTAAAAATAGAGTTCTTTGGGAAGGTTTTAAAGGTTCTTGCCTTTTCTTGGTGTATGATGCGATCGCACATCGCGCTCAACTTAGTCAATATATCTAGAAAATTCAGCCCCAAAAGGGAAGTTGAAAATTTACAGGAATGCTAAGAATAATTTGTTATCTTCATTAGTTATCCAAGCTTAGTTATTATACATTATGAATCGTTCCGCCTGTCTCATCTTCAATCCTGTTGCGGGTCAGGGCGACCCAGATACAGAGCTAGCAGAAATTCGGGCAATATTAGAGCCAGATATTGATCTAGATATTCATTTTACAACTGAAGAAATCGATGCTGACCAACTGGCATATCAAGCTGTAGAGCGAGGAGTAGATGCAATCATTGCTTCTGGGGGGGATGGTACTCTCTCAATAGCGGCGGCAGCTATTGTGGGAACTGATATCCCATTTGGGATCATTTCCAGAGGAACAGCAAACGCTTTTGCCACAGCTTTAGGAATTCCTGACACGATCGCAGGTGCGTGTCAGACAATTTTGCAGGGAGCAACTACTCATGTAGACGTAGCTTATTGCAACGATCGCCCAATGGTACTTTTGGCAGGTATTGGCTTTGAAGCTGACACTGTAGAATTGGCAGACCGAGACGCCAAGAATCGCTTTGGGATGATGGCCTACGTTTTGGCAGGAATCCAGCAATTAAGAAGCTTACATAACTTTGATGTTGAAATTGAAACTGAAGACAGGATAATTAAAACTAGTGCCTGTGCAGTAACGGTAGCCAATGCCGCGCCTCCAACTTCAGTTTTGGCCCAAGGCCCAGCAGGTCTGATTTATGATGATGGGTTATTAGATTTAACGATTGTAGCTCCAGCTAACAAGGCAGGAGCGATCGCAGCCACGTTTCATCTATTTCAAACGGCTTCGACAGGTAACGCCGTTGACCGAGATGATATTGGTTTCCTGCGAGCCAAACAATTTAAAATTACCACTGAGCCACCACAAAAAGTTGTTCTAGATGGTGAAATAGTCGGCACAACACCTGTAGAAATTAAGTGTGTACCAGCAGGCTTAAGAATTTTTGTGCCATTAGTAGAAGAAGTTGAGCCTACCGAAAAACTAGAGGGGCTACCTAATCTGACTATTGAGATGAAAGACACAGTAAAAGAATGAGGGTATGGGGCATTGGGTATGGGGCATTGGGTATGGGGCATTGGGCATGGGGCATTGGGGATTAGGAATAATTTCTGCTCCTCTGCTCCTCTGCCCCTCTGCCCCTCTGCTCCCCTTCAATTGAAAACTCAGGAGTAGGTTGCATTGAAACTTGTATCTGATCCAGCGATCGCTAAGAAAATTCGGAAAATGAATCAGCGGGTGCGGTGGCAAGATCCGTTAATTGTGGAACGGGATATCGACCAAACTCGGCTGGTGTTGGAAGACGGTCAAACAGACAATTCTGAGTTCTCATTTTTAGTCATAGGTGATAGTGGTTCCGGTAGACACAGAGGACACAATCCTCAGCGACAAGTAGCGGAACTTATGCTGCCCCATCACAACGAATCCCGTTTTATGCTGCATACGGGGGATGTGATCTATTTAGTGGGATCGAGTGAATATTACCAGCAAAATTTCATCCAGCCTTACCGAGAGTTTCTCTTGGGCGCAGAGCATCGCAAACGGATTGCTTATGACCAGATGGTTTTTAAGCTGCCCATTTTACCTGTGCCGGGAAATCATGATTACTATAACTTGCCAATTTTATTGAGCTTGGCATCTCTAACAACATTACCCATTCGTCACCTGTTGCGATCGCGGTTAGACCTAGATGTGGGCTTGCATGGCTCAGGATGCGGTGACGCTTACGCAAAGGCATTTCTCGACTATCTTCAGGCGTTTCAGCTTCCAGGAGAGTTAGCCAGTCACTTAGATCGGCACTACACAGCCAAGACAGATACAGGTCGTTGTCTTTCATATCAACCTGGGCAATTTACCCGCCTTCCCAATCGCTATTACACTTTTCGTTATGGCGGTATTGATTTCTTTGCTTTGGATTCTAATACATTTAACGATCCACCACCGCTACCGAAAACAAAAAAAGGTGATGCCGATCGCAAACTCTTAGAAAAACGCCGTGAAGATTTCGAGCAAGAAAAGCAGGAAATTATTGAAACTTCAGCCAAACTTCGCCCAGAAAATCCGAATGAAGCCGATCAATTAGACGACTTCCATGCCAAGCTGTCACAAATTGAAGAAATTATTGTTGATATCGATAAGCAACTAGCCACTAATAAAACAACGCTGACTGACATTGAACAACTGGATTGGCTCAAGCAAAGATTAATTGAATCTTGGAATAATCCTGAAGTTCGGGGAAGGATAATTTATTTCCATCATCCTCCTTATGTAACTGAGGCGACGAAGTGGCAACAAGCACAAACTCTAATCGTTCGCGATCGCTTGCGTGGCGTGTTGGATGCGGTAGCTAAAGAAATCGGTTCCTTGACTCAGGGTCGTCCTTTGGTCGATTTGGTATTAAACGGTCACGCCCACTGCTTAGAACACCTGGAAACAATGGATACGGGACACGCTGATTCTCATATCCACTGGATTGTTTGTGGCGGTAGCGGGTTTAGTTTGCGACGCCAGCGGATTGAGGGAGCAGATTTGATGGAGGAGAATAGGTTAGTAGCGCGATCGCATCTCTTCATTGGTCGCAACGGTCAAGGTTTTCAGAAGCGACGACCTTATTCAGGTTTACGTATTGACGTTAAAGGCGATGGACAGCCCAAGTTTATTGTCCGTCCTTTGGTTGCCGAATGGCATCAGCGGCAATGGCATAATCGTGAACTTGAACCACTGATTATCTAGTAATACTGCTGTATTAAACCCGTAGAACCCCAAAGAGACAAAGCGTAGCTTTGTCTAGCCTTCAGAGTTTGCTTACGGTGTACACACGAGTGTTTTGACTGACAATACGATTGTTTTGACTGACAATGCCATTGTTTCGACTGACAATGCGATTGTTTCGACTGACAATGCGATTGTTTCGACTGACAATGCGATTGTTTTGAATGACAATGCGATTGTTTCGGCTGACAATGCGATTGTTTTAACTGACAATGCCATTGTTTCGACTCACAATAAATGTAGAGACGTTATATGTGATATGATGTCCAGCTAATTAGTTATAATTCAACACGCTTAGGTTAGCGCCAAAAACCTTATACTGTGTAGCTTGCTTTCCCAAGGGTAAACCAAAACTTTTAGGGCTTTGTTGAGTTGCGCTTTGCTTAACCCAAGCGTATTGAGTCTAATTCCCAAATCTATGCAGAAAGCCCAAAAACTCTGCCCCTCTGTGGTCTTAATGGTGAGTCTTTAACCGGATACAATATAAAAAATTAGAGACGCAATTATTGCGTCTCTAAAAACTACCTATTTAGCCTTTTTACGTGTAATTGCACCCGGAAAAAGGATAGTTGTTAATTAAATTACTCCTGGGCCTCGACCGCGGCTGTCACCCTTATCTGTCAACTTGCCTTCCTCGTCCTGATTAATTTCTCCAAGTTCTTCAATGCGTTCTTCCTTATCTTCTGCCGCTTGCTGGCGTGCATCACCTGGTTCTTCGTAGTACATTTCTGGTTCAACTGCATAGTTGTTTAACAAACCTTCTTTGTCTACGGTATAGCCGTCAGTGGTGCGTACACTTCCTGAATCGGTTTGATCGTCAGTAGGTGCATCTGCTTCCCGTTCTTCTGTGGGGCGGGTTTTGTAACGATCTCCTTCTCTTTCCATTCTAGCGGCGGTTTCAGCAGGGATAATGCCGCGATCATAAGTATCGACTTCCGCGCGATCGGATGAATCTGTATCTCTCTTAACTGCTTCATTAGCCATAATTTATGTCCTCGTTAAAGAATCTATTAAATAACTTCAAAAACTAGATTAGGCTGTTTTTTATCTCTGAGCTACTATCTTGAGAAGTGACTTAAAATTAAAATAATGTTATATTCTCTATCTTTTGATGTATCCAAAAGACTAAAATGGAATCCGGTTAAATACTGTTGATTTACATTTATTGGTAGAACAAGGGTTTTGGTTGAAGTCAACTTAAAATTAAAAGGGCAACTAGAAACCGCAACGATACAAGGCTTTACCCAGTCTTTAGAGGCGGACGTGAGTGTGTGTAGCTGTGAATTCTATGAGACTGTTGGCGAATTGCGATCGCTACTTTCAAAGCATTGAGATGTCGTAGCGCCTCACTCCGTAAATTGTGGTTTACATGAATTCGCCAACAGAGTCATTCTATTTGCCCGTGTAAATCCTAATTTAATGCTTAGTAAATTTACTCGCCCACGAATTGGCTTTTCAGTGATTGAATTTCATCGGCTAATTCTTGCCGAGTTGAAGCCTTCAGTAAATAACGGAAAACAAACCAACTGGTGTAACTAATTCCAACTAACTCAAAAAGTGGTGATAGTAATGGAATATCATTGATTGCAGCTAGTACCGTCAGTACTACTCTAACTGTAACAATGGCCGCCAAAATTAAAGCAACAGTTATTAGAGGCTGCTTGTAGTCCTGAAAAAAGCCACTTAAGTATTGGGGGAGTTGCTCTAAAAATTGAGAAATTTGTCTGCTAATTTGCTGCCATTGAGATTCAGGTTCAGGTGCTGGCGGTAACTTTGGTAAGTTGGCGGTATCAGTACCTTCAAGTGCTAGCGTACCTTGTGATAAGGAAGCATTGATAGATTCACGTTGCTGTTGTTCGGTTTCCATAGTTTTTATGTTTGGTAACTACAAGACTTTGTATAACTGAACTGAGCATCAACAAATATAGTTATTAAGGTCGTCAGTTGTCAATTATTAGTGGTCAGTTAAACTGTTACTGACCACTGAGATTTAGCAGAAGCATTTAAATCTCTTTATGCTTACCTGCTCACTTGGATTTATTAATTGCCTTAGTTAGTTACTTTGGCAACAGTTGCTTTTACAACTACACTATTGACACCTTTAATTTCCTTAGCTAATTTTTCAATTTTAGCCAACTCCTGCTGATTGGTGACAGTTCCAGCCACAGTAACAATACCACCGTCTGCGGCATTAACTGTTAGTTGACTCTTGGGGATATTAGCCTCTAATTTGGAGCGAACTTCACTTTCTAAGTCAGCTTTAGCTCTTTTTGTATCGCCACCAGTGGTATTGTTGCGCTGTTCGCGGGCGCGAATATCTTCATTTAGTTGTCTTCTACGAACTTCACTTTGCGCGTCTTTTTGAGAAGCTTCTGTTGTTTTTGCAGTTGGTGTTTGGGGAGCCTCATTAGGATTGTTGGGTGCAGATTCACTTGTTTTAGAAGCGTTATCACAAGCAGCAACACCAAACACTAAAAGGCAACTAATTACGAAGGGGGTTAGCTTTTTCATTGGTTTAATTCTGAATCAGAAAGTGAAATCTATTGATATTTACGGCAAAAGTGAGGAGCAAGTTTTTTAGTCAGGAGCAAAGTTTTCAAATTATTGCTCCTGCAATTTTGTGCAAGTGAAAACTACTTTAGGTTAAAGTACTTCATCACGACGATCAACAATAACTACAGCAGGATCGTTTCTATGAGGTTCTGTTGAGTAATTGGGGCGAATGGGATCGACTACAGCTGCGTCATTATGCGTTACTCGGTCGGAACCTGGGCGATGTTCACTAATCTCAGTGGCATCATAGATTGCAAATTCTTCAATACCTCGACGTTTGAGAATTGCTTCAGCTTGGTGGATTTCAGCTTCCGTACCATCAAGAATTACTAAGTAGTCACCTTTTTGGAAGCGATCGCTATATACTCGCGCCTTGTCTTCAGGAATTCCCAAGCCAACCAGTGCGCCAACAATACTCCCCGCTGCTGCACCGATCGCACCACCAGCTAATGTTGTCGCCAAAGCTGTTGCAACTGCGCCACCTGCAATCACGGGCCCAATTCCTGGAATTGCTAAACTCCCAAGTCCAACTAATAAGCCAGTCAAGCCGCCTAAAAGACCACCTGTAGCTGCTCCAGTTTTTGCGCCATCATCTGCTTTATTACCACTACCAACATTTTTGTCTACATCTACACCACCGATCCCCTGACCGTTCGTATCTTTGGCAATGATGGAGACTTGATTCAACGAAAAACCTGCATCTCGCAATTCTGTAATTGCTACTTCAGCATCTCGACGATGAGAAAATACCCCGATCGCACGTTTTGCAACACCACTATGACCAGCAGTAGAAGTTGGGGTCACATAACCAGTGGTTGCATTTGTCGCATCTGGGTGGTCGTAAATGCCAAACTCTTCCACACCCTGATGATTTAAAATTGCTTCTGCTCTAAGTATTTCTGCCTCTGTACCATCGAGAATAACTAAATAGTGTCCTCGTTTAACACGTTCGTCGTAAACTTTAGCTCGTTCTTCAGGAATTCCTAAACCAATTAATGCACCAAGCAAACTACCAGCTACTGCACCAATACCAGCGCCAGCAAGAGTTGTAGCTAGGGTAGTTGCTGCGGCTCCAGCCAACATAATGGGCCCGATTCCAGGAATTGCTAAAGTGCCAAGACCGACTAATAAACCAGCCAATCCGCCCAAAGCACCGCCTGTAGCTGCTCCAACTTTAGCACCTTCGTCAGACTGATCGCCGACGCGATCGCTCACATCCGCACCAGCAATATCCTCTTTGTCTCCATCTTGGGTAATGACAGAAACTCTGTTCATGTCAAAGCCAACTTTTTTTAATTCATGTAGGGCATGTTCAACATCTCGACGATGAGAAAATACACCTACAGCACGTTTATGTAGACCTACTACCATTATTTTTTCTCCTCAGCAAAAATTAATTATTCACTAATTCATAGCTCGTAATGACCTTTATTAATACATTTTTCTGTTTTATTTTCATCAATCGCTTGGAAGAATTTTTACCTCTATCATTAGACATAGGTGGTTTTATCTAAAGTTAGTAACAAAATCTCAACAAAAAATAAATTTTATAAAAATAAAATTTATATATTAATTATTCTATTTTTGAATTATCTCAACAATAGTTAATAGCGAAAAATATTGTTTTCTACCGCTTGATACTGTAACCTACCCTTTGTTAACCTACTATATCAGTAGATACAATTTTATGAAATTTCTTTTTTTTTGAATAAACTTTTATTGAGAAAATTTCACTAAATCATAAAATATATATTTTTCTATTTAGAAAAAATAAGAAAAATATTGATTTTTTTAAATACGACTTTTGGCAAATCAACCTATTACCTAAGAAAGTGACAGCTTATATAGATGATAATTAAGCTGAGAAATAAGCCATTTTTTTATAAATGGGTATTGAATTGAGTAAAAGCGAGAAAATCTTATGTTTCAAGATGTTTTAACTATTTTGGGATGGAATCGGCTACCTTTTGGGTTAGCGCCGATAACTTTAGCTCAGGAAGTACTAACTCCAGAAGAAGCATCAGTTGTTTTTTCTGGGCCTAAATTGTTGGTAGCACTGCTAGCTGGGGTTTTGATGGCCTTTGCGTTTCAATTGTTATTGACAAACCTTTCAGTTGCTGTCGGAATTTCATCTTGGGAAATTGACTTAGATTCTGATGACGAGTCTGAAGGTTTGGGTAAGACAATTCGTAAAGGTCAAGCTAAGGTTGGTGCTTGGGCGTTAATAACCGTTAGCATTGCATTATTTATTGCTTGTTTTTTAGCAGTAAAACTTAGCCTAATCGAAAGCGCATTTTTAGGAGCAATTATTGGTGTAGTCATTTGGTCTACCTATTTTTCACTAGTAATTTGGTTGGGTTCATCAGCGGTAGGCTCTTTAATTGGTTCTATATCTAATACTGTCACTTCTGGTTTTCAAACTCTAATGGGCACGGCAACTGCTGGCATCGGCACGAATACTGCGAAAAGACAGTTAGTTTCTACGGCTGAAGATATTACAGCCGCAGTCCGGCGAGAATTAACTTCAGGTTTTGATTCGGAAGGGATTAGAAATACGCTCCAAAGTTCTTTAGGTTCTCTGCAATTGCCAAAGCTGGATATCAAAGAAATTCGGAGTCAATTTGACCAGCTTCTTAAAGATACAGATTTGCAATCCGTTGCTAATAGCGACCTATTGCAAAACGTTAATCGCCAAACCTTTGTTGATTTAATCAGCAGCCGTGGCGATTTATCTAAAGAAGATATCAATAACATTACTGACCAATTTGAAGGTGCATGGCAAGAAGCTTTAAATCGCAAAAATCCCACAGAACAAGTAATTAATTTACTCAAGTCCGCTACTCCTGAAGAACTTAATTCTGAGAAATTAGGTGAACGGCTTCAAGAACTAGTTACAATCGGAGGCGGTAATGGCAATGGTGTAATCAAACAAGCTATTAGGTATGGCTTAAGTGCAGCTGCGCCAGCAGTTCTGGAACGGGTAAACCTTTCTAATATCGATGTGAACAAAATTACAACTCAGTTGCAAAAACTGAAAGAAAAAGTTCAAGATGTCGATGTCGAGCAAGTCACAGAACAATTTCAAAAGTTTAGAGAACAGGCAACTGAGCAAGTATCTGCAAAATTAACCATATCACTGGAAAACGCGATTAAAGCAGATGTAGAAGACTATATATTGCATTCGTTCCCTTGGCACTTTAACCGAATTACCCTAATAGATGAATTTAAAGAAGTCATCTATGACGTAAATGCAGATCCGACAACTGTGAGACGGGAGTTGGAAGAAATCAATCAAGAATTTTTCACTAATTTGCTGAAGCAGCGGGACGATCTTAGTGAAGCCAGGGTAAAAGAGATTTCCGAACAAATGGAAAGCGATCGCCTGGAAGTTTTAGAAACTGTCAAACAGTCCCAAGTACGAGAAAAAGGGCAAGATTTCCGCAGCCGCATTGAAGATTATCTGCGTTCGACGGGTAAAGACGAACTCAATCCTGAAGGTATTGAACGAGACTTTGGCAAGTTGCTGGACGATCCACAAGCTGGTTTTGAAGATTTAAGTAACCGCTTCGGGCAATTTGACCGCGATACTTTTGTACAATTGCTGCAACAGCGTCAAGATATCAGCGAAGAGGAAGCTAATAATATTGTTAGTCAACTCGAACGCAACCGCGACAATCTCTTGAATCGTGCTAGGGAATTGCAAGAGCAAGCAAAAGCGAAAGCCGATGAACTGCGCCAAAGAGTTGAAGAATATCTGCGGAATACTAATAAAGACGAACTCAATCCCGAAGCGATCAAACGTGAGTTTAGAGTTTTACTAGACGATCCGCAAGCCGGAATTAGCCTTTTACAATCGCGCCTATCGCAATTTGACCGCGATACCTTGGTACAATTGCTCAGTCAGCGTCAAGATTTGAGTGAGGAACAGGTAAACGAAACTCTCGATCAACTTGAAGCAGTCCGAGATAGTATTTTGCAAGTACCGCAACAGGCGAAAGAACAGTACGAAAAGACTACAAAAGCGATCGCTGAATATCTCCGCAATACCAACTTGGAAGAACTTAATCCAGAAGGTATCAGAGCCGATTTGGAAAAATTACTCGACGATCCTCAAGCTGGAGCCTTAGCACTGCGCGATCGCTTATCTAATGTCGATCGAGAAACCTTAGTTAAACTCGTGAGTCAACGCGGCGACTTGAGCCAAGAGCAAGTTAATCAGATCATTGATCGCGCTCAAGATGCCATTGGTGATATCCTGAGAGCGCCACGACGTTTAGCGAAGCGCACCACTCAACAAGTTTTAGATTTTGAAGGTAATCTCGAAGAATATCTGCGTAATACCAACAAAGAAGAACTCAACCCTGAAGGAATCAAACGCGATTTACAATTGTTGCTGTCTTCTCCCCGCGCTGGAATTGGCAATTTAAGCGATCGCGCCTCGAAATTTGACCGTTCGACAATTGTGGCGCTACTATCTCAACGTGAGGATATCTCAGAAGAAGAAGCTAACCGAATTGTGGATCAAATTGATTCTGTTCGTAGCTCCATTGTCGAACAATTCCAGCAGATTCAGCAGAGAGTGCAATCAGTGCTAGATGGAGTTTTTGCCAAGGTTCGCAACTATCTCAACTCCCTGAATCGTTCCGAACTCAACTATGAAGGGATTAAGCAAGACTTTGCAAAAGTGTTTGACGATCCCCAAGCCGGATTTGAAGCATTGCGCGATCGCCTCAGTGAATTCGATCGTGACACCTTAGTAGCTGTATTGAGTTCTCGTGAAGATATTTCCGAGGCGGACGCTAACCGCATTATTAACCAAATCGAAGCGGCGCGGGATGGCGTATTGCAACGAGCCGAACGCATTCAGAAAGAAACTCAAAAACGCCTGAAAGCGATTCAAGAGCAAGCTAAAAAGCAAGCCGAAGAAACCAAGAAAACCGTTGCCAATGCTGCGTGGTGGATATTTGGCACAGCGATTACTTCCCTTTGCGCCAGTGCGATCGCAGGTGCGATCGCTGTGACTGGGATAACTCTACCAGGGTAAAATATCTCTGTCATCAGAAATTTTGAGAAATATAAAGTGGCATTCAGTCTTTATAAATGAATGCCACTTTTTTTGATTTATAAAAAAAGTACCGTGATATTACAGCTATTTTCAGGTAAATAGACCACGCGGTAGGGGTGCAAGCCGCAAGCGAATTGCTTCGCTTCACTGCTCTTGGAGACGCTACCGCGTAGCTTGCTTCCCCGTAGGGGTACGCTGCATTCGCAATGACATTGTGTAATTAATTTTGTTTATCTACTTATCCTCACTCGTGTTGGTGGAACTGATGTTCTCACTGGAGGATCGGGTAACGATGTTTTCGATTTCAACTTTGTTTCAGAGAGTCAACCTAGTTTGTTACAGGATGCGATGCGTGGAAATGGTGTCCTTGCAGGGGATCAAATCGATCTATCTACTATCGATACCAACTCCACTACAGAGGGCAACCAAGCTTTCACTTTCATCGGGAGCCGTGCATTCTTTGCAATCGGTCAAATCCGTTATTCAGGAGGTATTCTCCAAGGTAGTACTGATGGGGATCTGTCGGCTGAGTTTGAAATTCGGCTTACAAGAGCGCCACAACTAGTGGAAAGCGACATTATCCTTTAATTTAATATTATCTGCCTTGAAAATAAGGCAAAATGCATAATTTTAATAATTGAATAGTCGCAAATAAAGATAAGTTTAGCTTGCCTTTCTGATAGTTTATAGTTATTAAATTGCGCCGCGTATATATCATAAAATCAGGTAATACAATCGCAACAGTTGCGATGATGCCACCTAATGAAAAAGATATCAGAGAATTTGAGAAGGCACATTGTAACGCAAGGGATGTAGCGATGTCTACGACGGGCTACGCCTACGCACTGCTTAACAAAGCTTTTAAATTATGGACAATCACTTCCTTATACATAACTAGATAAATCACCAAATAAATCTCACAAACCAAAACTAATCCTATCTGAACAAAGGTTTCAGATTTTGCTTTAGCGAGAGGAATAAAAAAGGGCTAATTACTCTTTCTTATAGATAGAAAAAAGTAGGTTTGAAAGTAATACCATAGTTTGTGTGATTATGAATAGAATCAAAACTTCAAGAAGCTATGCGCTTCTGTAGGAGGAAATTTGCTTGTTCCATAGCAGCCTACTACTGCAACCAGTAAAAACATAAGGATATCACATCACTCTGGGCATTATTTTGATGCCAACATCATCAATACATCTAGTGCTTGTCAAATCTTCAAACTTAACAGCAAAGACCTGTTCCAATCAGTTGTGATTCAGTTATCTTTTCCCACTCGTTATTTCTTTGCCTTGTTTTCTCGGCGTTGCTGAATGACAGTGTGAAATTTAAAAATTCAATCTTTGAAACTGTTTCCTTTACACCTTTGGGGGAAACCAAATTCATACTCTTAATCAGCAACACTGTTTTCTGATAGGAAAGTGACGAGGTTATTTTTTACCCTCTAAGTCAGGAGAAACTTACTAATGGCAATTATCAACGGTACCATTTTTAATGACAACAATACCATCAACGGTTTCCCACTAATCTTTCGCCCTGCCCTAAATGGGGGTGCTGGCAGCGATATCCTTAACGGCAATGCCGGCGACGATATCTTAAATGGGGGTGCTGGTAGCGATATCCTTAACGGCAATGCCGGCGACGATAGTCTAAATGGGGGTGCTGGCAGCGATATCCTTAACGCTAATGCTGGCAGTGATACCCTTACTGGCGGTGCTGGCAGTGATATCCTTAACGGTAATGCTGGCAGCGATATCCTTACTGGCGGTGCTGGCAACGATACCCTAAATGGCGGTGCTGGCAGCGATATCCTCACTGGCGGTGCTGGCAACGATACCCTAAATGGCGGTGCTGGCAACGATATTTTCGATTTCAATTCAGTTTCAGATAGTCCTACTGGTTTGTCACGAGATGTTATCGCTGACTTCGTTGGAAACGGTATCTTTACAGGCGATCAAATCGATCTATCTAGCATTGATGCTAACTCCAGTGTAGCGGGCAACCAAGGCTTTATTTTCATCGGTGCTGGCGCATTCTCAGCAGTTCGTCAGGTTCGTTATTCAGGAGGTATTCTTCAAGCTAACATTGATGGGGATCTGTCGGCTGAGTTGGAGATTGGACTGACAGGAGCACCACCACTAATAGCAAGCGATATCATCCTCTAATCTAATACACCTCTTGCAAAAGCGCTGAACACCCTACTTCTAAGAGCAAGCGCTTAGGAGTGGGGTTCTTATTTATGATTTATGCAAGAAGTCTAATATTGAAGAATAATTTAGGTGCAAAGCCAAACATACTCCAACTGTGAGAAAATGTACTCGGCTTTAAACTGTCAAGATTTAAACTGTCAAGAATGGTATTGTCATAATCAAGCACAGTTAAATACTAACAAAGTTGCTCCTATTAGCTGGACCTAACAGAAGCACATCTAAAAAATAGAAAATTACCAATGCTTGCCAAGGTTTGATCGTGCCGCGTATGCATGAGAAAATCAGTTGATACAATCGCAACAGTTGTGATGATGCCACAATAGCCAAATGGTAACGCTAGGGGTGCAGCGATGTCTACGACGGGCTACGCCTACGCACTATCTAACAAGGGAATGCACTAAGTTAAAATACAGCCCCGATTCTGGAAGGCTCCGCCTCCAGTGGTTTTACCAGAGGCAGCAGCCCTCTCGAAATACATTTCCAGTCTTAAGCCTGGGAACGAATTCAAGTTACACAAATCTTTAGGCTTTTCTTCGTGCTATGCGTCTAACAAAGCTTTTAACTTCTTGGCAATTATTTGTTATATATAACTACAGAAACCACTAAACAAATACCAATATGCAAAACCAACTCTATCTGTACAAAGGCTTCCGATTTTATTCTGGTCAGAGGATAAAAGAAAGTTAATTATTTTTTACAAATAGAAAAAAGTCTGCTGGAGGGTAATGCCATAGTATTGTTATTATAAATACAGTGCCAACGTCCTTAAATCTATATAATTACGTAGGAAAAATCTACTTATTCTTTAGTATTTTGCAACTGAAACAACCGAAAACATAAGGTACAAGGACATCAGATGATTTTGATTACAGTTTTGATGTAAACATCATCAAATACATCTAGTACTTCTTAAATATTCTCAAATATTCTCAAATATTCAAACTTAATAGTAAAGACCTGTTTCAATCAGGTTTGTTCAAGAATAATATTCCCACTCTTGATATTTTTACCTTGCTTTTTCGGCATTGCGGAATGAAAGTATGAAATTCCCAAATTCCATGTTTGAAAATGTTTATTTTATGCCTTTGAAGGAAATCAAATTTATACTCTTAATCAGCAATGGCGTTTTATAATGGGGAAGTAAAGACGTAATTTTTTCCCTCTAAAGTTTTAGGAGAAATTCATCAATGGCAACTTCAATATCAATTTCTTTCGGGAGCGGCAGTGTTACTGCCAATTCTAGTAGTCAGAGCGGTAGCATTAGTAGCAATAATAGTCAGAGCGATATTGTTAACACTAGTGGTGGCAACAGTACCCTTATAGGTGGTAGTGGCAACAGTATCCTTAACGCTGGTAGTGGCAATGATAGCCTCTTTGGTAATGCTGGCAACGATACTCTTAACGGTGGTAGTGGCAACGATAGGCTCAATGGCGGTACTGGCAAAGATATTCTTTTTGGCGGTACTGGGACTGATAATCTCATCGGTGGTGATGGGGATGATGTCCTGATTGGCGGTAGTGGGAATGATATCCTCACTGGAGGATCAGGTAATGATATTTTCAAGTACAACTCAATTTCTGATAGTCCACTTTCGTCACGCGACTTAATCACTGACTTTCGTGGAAACGGTAATTTGCCAGGCGATCGAATTGATCTATCTAATATCGATGCCAACTCCACTATTGGGGGCAATCAAGGTTTCACTTTCATTGGGAGTGCCCAATTCTCCGCACCCGGCCAAATCCGTTATTCAGGAGGTATTCTCGAAGGTAGCATTGATGGGGATCGGTCGGCTGAGTTTCAAATTCGGCTTATAGGAGCACCACAAGTAGTGTCAAGTGACTTTATTCTTTAATTTAATATTCCTGCCTTGAAAATAAGGCAGCAGGCAGATCGCTTTTAGCGTCTACCCTTCTCCCAAAGGGAGAGGCTAGCGCCAAGGGAGAAGGCAGAAAGCACTAGAGAATGAAAACATCTCTTTCCCAGTCCTCAGTCCCTAGTCACTATTTTCAAGGCAGATATAATTTTGAAGAACTCTAGTGCAAAGTTAGAGTGTCTCCACTTTTGCGCCGGAATCAATATCAATATACTAAGCTATAAATGTGGAAAGTCAGAGCCTCAGCTTGGGGCAATGGCTTTTTTTCATATCTCAATTCTTCTTGCTATACTTAGTACTTCCCGGCACTCTAGATGCCTAACACAGAAGAATCATTCCTATTTTATACAAACGCTTAGATGAAGATTTATGCTAATTAGGGCTGACCAAAAGACACGGTGAAACATAGAGAATTACTCATGTTCGATCGCACCGCCCAGGCATGAGAAAATCATCAGGTAATACAATCGCAACTGTTGCGATAATGGCACGGAAGGAAAAAAGATGTCGGAGAATTTGAGAAGCCAAATTGTGACGCAAGGAGTGCAGCGATCGCCTAATCGAGCTATGCTGCGTGCAGTTGGTTTTAAAGATGAAGATTTCAATAAAGCCATTGTGGGCATTGCCAATGGTTACAGCACGATCACTCCCTGTAATATGGGGATAAATCAACTGGCGCAAAGAGCAGAGGTGGGGATTAAAACTGCTGGGGCGATGCCGCAAGTGTTCGGCACAATTACCATTAGTGATGGGATTTCAATGGGAACTGAAGGGATGAAATATTCCCTAGTATCGCGGGAAGTGATTGCCGATTCCATTGAAACCGCTTGTACTGGACAAAGTATGGATGGTGTGCTGGCTATTGGCGGTTGTGATAAAAATATGCCAGGAGCAATGATTGCAATGGCCCGGATGAATATCCCTGCAATATTCGTTTACGGTGGCACAATTAAACCCGGCCACTACAACGGACGCGATTTAACTGTTGTCAGTTCTTTTGAAGCTGTTGGTCAATACAGTGCTGGAAAAATTGACGAAAAGGAATTATTAGAGGTTGAAGGTCGGGCTTGTCCGGGTGCTGGTTCCTGTGGGGGAATGTTTACAGCTAACACCATGTCTTCAGCATTTGAAGCGCTAGGGATGAGTTTACCCTATTCCTCGACAATGGCAGCCGAAGATGCCGAAAAAGCCGACAGCACGGAAAAATCAGCATTCGTTTTAGTCGAAGCCATTCGTAAACAAATCTTACCTCGTCAAATTATCACCCGCAAATCTATAGAGAATGCCATCTCTGTGATTATGGCAGTCGGTGGTTCGACCAATGCAGTACTGCACTTTTTAGCGATCGCCCGCGCCGCTGATGTAGATTTAACCATAGACGATTTTGAAACCATCCGCGCTCGCGTTCCCGTTTTGTGTGATTTGAAACCAAGTGGTAAATATGTTGCTACAGATTTGCACAAAGCTGGCGGCATTCCGCAAGTAATGAAGATGTTACTTGTGCATGACTTATTACACGGTGATAGCCTCACCATCAGCGGTCAAACTATTGCAGAGATATTAGCAGACATACCAGAAGAACCATCTGCCAATCAAGATGTGATTCGGACTTGGAATAACCCGATGTATCCTCAAGGACATCTAGCCATCCTCAGAGGTAATTTGGCAACAGAAGGGGCTGTCGCCAAAATTACTGGGGTGAAAAAACCAGTAATTACCGGGCCTGCACGGGTATTTGAATCCGAAGAAGCCTCTTTAGATGCAATTTTGGCTGGTAAGATTCAAGCTGGTGATATTCTCATAATCCGCTACGAAGGGCCTAAAGGCGGCCCTGGAATGCGGGAAATGTTGGCTCCCACCTCAGCAATTATCGGTGCAGGTTTGGGTGATGCGGTGGGATTAATTACCGACGGACGTTTTTCTGGCGGTACTTATGGCATGGTGGTTGGTCATGTTGCACCAGAAGCGGCAGTTGGTGGGGCGATCGCGCTTGTAGAAGAAGGCGATAGTATTACTATTGATGCACCCGCTCGTTTATTGCAGTTGAATATATCTGAAGAAGAATTGGCCCGTCGTCGTGCTAACTGGCAACCTCCGGCTCCGCGTTACACTAAAGGCGTGTTGGCGAAATATGCCAAATTGGTATCTTCTAGCAGTATTGGTGCTGTGACAGATTTGGACTTGTTTTAATTAACCTGACAACTGTGGCGCAAGTTTGCCTATCTTTAGCAAGGGGCTGAAGCCCCTTGTCTAGTTATTTGAGATGATCGCTGGATTTAAGCTGTCCTGTAATAGTTTGATATAGCGATCGCTTCTAAAGAAGTTGCAAAGACAAACTCGTAACTTACTTTGCGATCGCAAGCGTGGTAAAACAAATTGCTGTATCGAAACAACTTGTCAGATGAAATACTGTTGATTGCTTCTAAGTTTGGAAGCTATTGAAGAGGGATATTCTGTATTTATACCAGATTTTTACCTGAATTTTATGAGCTTTTGGAAAAATCTTGAAAAAGTTTCAGGAAATTTACATAGAAGATGTGATGTCAATCGATATACTGCAGGAAGCGATTGAGACGTTATTTAGCGATCGTAGCAAAGATGACCTTGTAGTACTTTACTTCTCCGGTCATGGCATTAAAGACGAGAATGGCAAACTTCACCTAGCTACTCGTTTTACCCGCAAAAATCCCCAAGGACGGCTGATCAAATCAACTGCTGTTCCTGCCAGTTTCGTCCAGGACATTATGAGTGAAAGCCGCTCTAAGCGACAAGTCATAATTCTCGATTGCTGTTTTAGCGGGGCATTTCCTGAAGGTTGGTCAGCTAAAGATGACGGTTCTGTTAATATTCAAGTTGAAATGGGAGGAGAAGGGCGAGTTGTTCTAAGTTCTTCCACTGCTACTCAGTATTCTTTCCAGCAATCGGGAGAAAATCTTTCGATTTATACCCGTTATTTGATTGAAGGCATTGAAACAGGTGCCGCAGATCAAGATAACGATGGTGCGGTTTCAGTTGATGAGTTGCATGAGTACGCCAAAAAGAAAGTTCAAGAAGCATCTCCAGCGATGCGGCCAGGAATCTCTGCATTCAGAGAAGGATTCAAAATCTTTTTGGCTAAAGCACCAATTGGCAATCCAAAACTGAGGTATCGCAAAGAAGTTGAGCATTACGCTAGTAGGGGCGAGATTCCTATTATTGGTCGCAAAATATTAGACGCCCAACGTGACAATTTGGGATTGCTTCCTGAAGAAGTTGCTGCAATTGAAGCTGAGGTTTTAAAACCTTATCAAGAGTACAAGCAAAAATTGCAGCAATATGAGCAGGCATTAGTTGATGAGATTAAAAGAGAGTTTCCTTTGAGTGATTACACTCGTCATGATTTAGAGCGTTATCAAGAAATGTTAGCAATTAACAAAAAAGATGCGGAATTAATTGAAGAAAGACTCGTTACAGGAGAAGCCACACATCAAGCTGTTAACTTTTCTGAGGCTCCACCATCAGTACAGCCACATCATCGTGTGGAGATACCTTCTCAGACAAAGTTCTCTTCATCAAATCAAACAACGAAACCAAAAACCCATAATCCCAAACGGATAATGATACGGCAGGTAATTACTCTGTCTTGCTTTTGTGTTGTCGCATTTTTTGTAATTTGTGCACTTTACGCACTTTTTACCGGTGAGATAGCAGGTTTTTTTGGATGCCTACTTTTCAGCATTCCTTTTATGTGGTTAGGTACTTCTATGTGGAAACCTTAAATATTTTTACTGTACTTCTATTTTGACTAAAATACACATTTTTTGAGAC
The DNA here is from genome assembly GCA_003326195.1 of Nostoc punctiforme NIES-2108. Classification (GTDB taxonomy): domain Bacteria; phylum Cyanobacteriota; class Cyanobacteriia; order Cyanobacteriales; family Nostocaceae; genus Nostoc; species Nostoc punctiforme_A. The sequence continues at coordinate 401,688 of LXQE01000029.1, read as the reverse complement.
AACCAGTGCGATTATCATTAAATATAGAAATAAAAAAACTGATTTAATGCTGGCGATCGCACCTACTCATTCTGATATTTCCAAATAGCGATCGCACTTGTTTATTGTAATATTTCCAAATAGCGATCGCACTCAGTTTTTAATTTATAACAACTCGATAAACTCATCAACACTTAGCCCAACCTGTCTAATAATTGCCCGTAAAGTTCCTTTGTCTAATTCTTGATGATTTGGAACTACCACTTCCGCAAATGGCTCATTTCGACGTAAAATAATGTGGCTTCCACGTTGTCGCAAAACATAAAAACCAGCCTTTTCCAAAGCTTTAATGCACCCTTGACCAGAAATTATTGGCAACTTGCTCATACATCGACCAAAACTGTTTCCAAGTTATCTTCTGGAATAGGACGACCTTCTTCTTTTAAAACTTCAATATATAACTCAATAGCTTCCTTGATATTGCCAATAGCTTCTGTTTTCGTCTTCCCTTGGCTGATACAAGCAGGTAAGCTAGGACATTCAGCCACCCAATAACCATCTTCTCCTGGATAGATAATAACTTGTCTCTTCATCTATTACTCCTAGAACTCAAAACTGTAGTCCAAACAAATCAAAAAAGCCAAAATTCACAACATATCTGGATTTTCCCCCATTTCTCTCAATCTAGCCGCTAAACGAGCCACCTGTGCAGCAGCCGCTTCTTCTCGTACAGCGGCTGCTTCTGCTTGTGCAACAGCAGCCTCGTCTGGTAACAAAACCAAATTGCCAGCTACATCGTAAAACCGCAACCATATCGCCGTTTCTCTGTCTATTGTTCCTTCATAGGTTCCCAACCATAAACCTAACTTTTGACACCACAACCAACTACGCTCATTTGGTGTCAAAGATTGATATTGCTGATTATGATCTAAATGCCATCCTTGCAAAGAAGTCGGGTCAAAGGGGTCATAGACAAAATAATCTGAAGTATGAAAAGTTTGTTCGTAAAGGTCTTTCTTAACAGTCTTATCTATTTTGGCTGTAGATGGTGACATTAATTCTACAATCACATCGGGATAACGACCGTTTTCTTCCCACACTACCCAACCTTGACGAGAATTAGTCCCGTCCACATTCAAGACAGCAAAGAAATCGGGGCCACGGAAATCCTGGTTACGTACTTGGGCGCTGCTGTAATAAATAAACATATTGCCACCAGTAAAAAAATCATTCCGGTCAGCCCAAGCTTGCTGCAATGACCGAATCAACACATTCATGGCAATACGGTGGCGATTTGATTCTAAGGGTTCTCCGTCATCAAAAATTAAATCTGTGGGCGGTGTGGGGTGTTCCCAGTCTAGAATGGCTCTTGGGTTGTTTTCGGTAGTCATGAGCGATCGCCTTTCTCAGAAAGCCTTAGATTTCTATCATAAATTATTCTTCACCCAATCTCTAAAATTACGCATAGCTTGACTTCTCCCAATTGTTAAACATTGCTGAACATATTCATTAACTAATTCAACTATTGGGATATTAGGAAAATTAGGACTAGATTCAGACTTTATATACTTCCCTTCTTTTAGCAAGGAAATTTCTAACCCTTGTTGTGTATGTCGCCAAAGTTCAGGAACTCCCAAACTTTCATAATTATCAAATCGAGTCCGAGAAGTAATATCAATTTCGATTGCTAAATCTGGTGGTGGGTCTATATTTAAATCAATGCGATTTTTCCCAATTACAGCAGCTTGATTTTGAATATAAAAGCTGGTATCTGGTTCTACTGCTTGCCGCATTTGCTCATTTTTAAGTGTTGTGGAACCAAAAGGCTCAAAATCAATTTGGAGTATTTCTAACAAGATTTTGACTAAATCACCAATAAGTTCTTTATCTTTTTCGTGTTCTGGTAGGGAAACCATAATTTCTAACCAACCATGACTATAAGAAATACGTGCAGCACGCCTTTCTCCCATTTCTTCTAAAATATTTTCTAACTGCTGCCAACTAATATCTTTGAGCAACATCTGTTGGCCAGGTTTAACAATAATTTGTTGCAGTTTTAAAAGCATATCACCTCAGAGAGTTGATGTATTAATTTATGTAGTCGATAGAATTTACAAATCAACTTTATTAAAGTATATCGCCTCTGAGTATGAGTGTATAAATTAGCTAAAATAAATCATCAACATAAACTTTGCCTATTTCAATGTTATAAGTAATTTTTACTTGTTACTTGTTAAAGGAATACGGATAGTAAACTCTGTTCCATATCCTGGAGTAGAATCAACTTCAATAGTTCCCCGATGTTTATCTACGACAATTTGATAAGCGATCGCCATTCCTAATCCGATTCCTTTACCCACAGGTTTAGTAGTAAACATATAGTCAAATACTCGTTGCTTTACCTCTTCTGACATCCCAATACCATTATCGGAAATTTGAATGATCGCTTGTTTTTCATCAGTGAATTCAGTGTGAATGCGAATTTGTCCTTCATTCTTTACTAATGACTCTTCTATAGCATCAATTGCATTCACTAGAACATTCATAAACACCTGATTGAGTTGCCCTGCATAGCATTCTACTAGAGGTAAATCACCATATTTTTTAACGATCTGAATTTCTGGTTGATTAGGCGTGGCTGTCAGGCGATGATTCAGAATCATCAGAGTGTTGTCTAATCCTTCATTAATGTCTACAAATTTCATGTCTGCCTCATCAAGGCGTGAGAAATTACGCAACGATAGTACAATCTGACGAATGCGCTCGGTTCCCACTTGCATTGATGCCATTAATTTGGGTAAATCTTCTGCCAGAAACTCAATATCAAGGTCTTGGGCGCGATCGCTAATTTCTGGGGTAGGATTTGGGTAGGTTTGTTGATAAAGCTTGAGCAAATCAAGGATGTCTTGGCTGTAAATGCTGGCATGGTTGAGATTGGCATGGATAAAATTAGCAGGATTATTGATTTCATGTGCCACTCCAGCCACTAGTTGTCCCAGGCTAGACATTTTTTCGGTCTGGATAAGTTGAGCTTGGGTATTTTGCAATTCTTTCAAGGTTTTGCTGAGTTCYTGCGCCTGCTGGCTGGAAACAAAGGCGCGATCGCGAATCTGTTCATATAGCTGCACCTGTCGCCATGCACTAATTAACCCAACCAATAGCAATCCTCCCAAAACTGTAGCCAATAGATTCAACGCCTGTAATGGCGATTCAATATTTTCTTTTGGCACAATTAACGCTACTGACCAATTTGCTTCTCTGAGGGGAGTGTAAGCAATATAACTGCACTTACCATCCAGTTGAAGTAATTCAATATTTGTGCGTTTAGCTACCATTTTTTGAGTAATTTCAGCTAACCGAAGATTGGGTGAGTTAAGGAAACTCTGGGCAGCTTTTTCGGGTGTACCAATTAGTTCTGTATTGGGATGAGCGATGGGAACTCCTTGAGAATTTAGCGCAAAGGCATAGCTGCCCTTACCTTGATGTAAATTGCTGATGACTTCAACTACCCGGTTAATTGGAATTCCTCCCATTAAAACACCTGCTGGCTTTGTACCTGTGTTGGCAGGAATCGGCGAACTAATCTGAATCTGTAACTGTTTGGTTGTGCGTCCAATAATTGGATCGGCTGCTACTGTTTCACCCGCTATACTCCGCTGAAAAAATTCTCGGTCTTTAACATTAAGATGATCTTGGTGAGTATTGATTAATGTACCATCTGGTATACTTAATGCCATGAGCAAAAACGTTTGCAGCCGCTTCACCTCAGATTGCAAGTAAGGTTCCATCACAGACCAATCTAGCGATCGCACGACAACAGAATTTGCCAAAGTCTTAATTTCTGTCTTACGAATGGCTAACCAGTTATCAATATCATCCTCACCTTGCCGTGTTTTTAACAGTGCTTGCTCCTTGATACTATCGAGCAGTAATCCCTTAACAATCTTGTAACTAGTAACAGCTGTGGCACTAATGCTAATGGATAGAATCACCACAATTAATAATAATAGTAAGTTTCGCGATCGCCATTTAAATGAGTAGTATTTTTTGTTGATCTGGGCATTCCATCGGGGATTAATTTTCAACCAGACTTTTCGCAATTTAAGCATCATCGTCACTTGACTCCAAACTAAAATTTAAAAAGCAAAAATGAAAAGTGCTGAGTAAAATGGAAATTACTCAGCACGGGCTAAACGCCCCGCTACCGCTAACAGCACTCAGCATTAATTATTGTTGTTGAGTAGAGATTTGAATGACAAACTCTGTACCCTTTCCAAGTTCGGAAGTACAAAAAAGCGAACCGCCATGTGCTTCTACAACAATTTGACGAGCGATCGCTAATCCTAATCCAGTGCCTTTTCCTACAGGTTTGGTGGTGAACAAATGGTCAAATACTTTTTGTTTAACCTCAGATGACATCCCCACCCCGTTATCAGCAATCTTAATCAAAACATCCTGACCTGAGTCTGCTACACGAGTTTGAATGGTGATGCAATTGGGGTTGGCAAGAATCGCTTCCAAACTCCGTTCTGTATTGTATTGTTCAAGTGCATCAATGGCATTTGCTAACAAGTTCATAAATACCTGATTAAGTTGTCCAGCAAAGCATTCCACTAGGGGGAGTTTGCCATAATTCTTCACCACCTCAATTGCCGGACGGTTTTCGTTAGCTTTTAAACGGTGTCTTAGAATCAGAATACTGCTGTCAATGCCTTCGTGAATATCAAAGGGAACTTTATAATCCTTATCTGCTCTGGAGAATGTTCGCAAACTGGTACTAATACTGCGGATACGGCTAACACCCAATTTCATCGATTCCAGCAATTTAGGTAAATCTTCGCGTAAATAATTCAGGTCGATGGCATCAATTTCATCTTGAATATCTGAGCCGGGATTAGGAAACTTTTCTTGATAAAGATTAATTAGACCCAATAAATCTTTGACATAATCTTTTGCTGGTTCTAAGTTGCCAGCAATGAAGCCGACGGGATTGTTGATTTCATGGGCAACACCTGCTACCAAGTTACCAAGGGCAGACATTTTTTCACCTTGTACTAATTGCAATTGCATCGTTTGGAGTTCTTGCAATGCTTGTTCTAATTGTTGCTTTTGCTGTTGTAGCAATTTTTGCGATTGCTGGTATTTGGTAATGTCTTCAGACGTTCCAAGGATACCAAAAACGTTTCCTTCTCTATCTTTTAGGGGAATTTTATTTGTATTCGACCAGATTTGTTTTCCGTCTGCTTGCTGTAATGTTTCAATAATATTGAGTTCAGCTTGTCCAGATTCCATAATGCGGCGATCGCACTCTACATACCAATCTGATTCCTCGCGAGTCCAAGATAAATCGTAGTCTGTTTTAGCAACAACATTTTTTGGTATTCCTACACCCGAAGCTTGAGCAAACTTATGATTACAGCCTAAATAAACACTATTGCGGTCTTTCCAGAAAACAGATTGGGGGATATTGTCCATAATTAACCGCAAGAATTGTTCCGTCTGTCCCAAGTTTTCTAGAGTATTTTGTGCTTGCTGATAAAGTCGGGCATTTTCCAGGGAGATTGCAGCTTGAGTGCATAATAGATTGAGAATTTCGACGCGATCGCTAGTAAATGCCCCAGTCATAAAATTGTTTTCTAAATATAAAATACCTAAGAGTTTTCCTTGATAGAAAATTGGTGTACATAGCAAGCTTTTGGGTTGCTGGCTAATGATGTAGGGATCGGCTATCAGCACCGGATATAATGTTGTATCAAAGATAACGGTAGGTTGTAGGCTGCGTTTGACGGCGTAAATTAGGCTATGAGGAACATCTGCACTATCTTCCACAAAAATGGACTGTAACACCGTTGATTTTTGCCCAACTTGAGCCGTCGCCTCAACTACCAATCTACCTTCTTTAAGCAGTAGTAACGCACACTTATCTGCTCCAGCATTTTCAATCACCACTTGCAGCAGCTTCGTAAGTAATTTATCAAGTTCAATTTCACTGGAGAGAGTCTGAGAGGCTTTTAAAACTGTTGCAAAATCTAGCATTACTGATGTGTTGCTGCTAGAGGTTACTGATTTATTAACGCTTGGGTGGAAAGTCGTAATGCTGTCAATATTTGCGATCGTTTCATTGGGCGTGAGTAGCGATACTCTTTCAGAGTCACTTCGTGAACGCGTCTGTTGTAAAATTGGGGCTAGAAGCCGTGGATGACGTTGTTCTAAATCATCGACTTTGGCTTTAGCACCCCAGCGAGTATAACAATAGTAAGCATTAATCAAATATTCTTGGGCAATCCGTTCTTTGCCCCATTCTAAATAAAATTTAGCTGTAAGTTCATTAGCAAGAGCTTCTTCATTGAGGTATTCGTTTTCTTTGGCTTTAGCAATGGCGCGATCGTAATACTCAATTGCCTCGGCTTTTGCCCCCAATACTCGACATTTTTCTGCGATCACTAAAGCATGGCGGTGAGCCTGATTACTTGGTGCATGAGCCGCCCAAGTGCTGAGTTTTTCTTCATGACCCCTCACCCGTTCTATAATGCTGATTTGGTCTGTCTCACTGGCTGTTGGGTAAACCGCTAATCTAACTAGTGCATCGTAGAAGTAAAACAGAGGAAGCATTACTAGTCCTGTGACTGCACCCAAATACGGTTCTGCAAGTTTGGCGTTTTGTAGAGCTTGTTCATAGTGTTGGAAAAGGTAGGAGAGGAACAGTTTATTGAAATAAACCTGATATAGTCCTGCTCCCTGATTCGTTTTGAGGTAAAGCTGAATTATTTCATCCTCATGGCAGTATTCGCCAAGCAACCGCTCAGGTTCAAGCACAACCTCCAACAAATTCACTACAACCTGATAATAAATACTTTGTGTGTGCAGACAGGTATCCTGGCGCAATTGCTGAATGACCTTGCGATGAGCTTCTATCGTTTGTCTTAAGGCAGATAGTTCTTGACCACTCCAGTAAGCTGTGTAGCAATAACACATCAAGCTGAGAGCGACATACTCGATATCACCGATTTCTAGCCCACTGGAGTAGGCTTGCAAATATCCTTCCAAGGTATATTTTGCCGGTTCTTGCCAATGTCTAAGGAAGCAGTTAAAGGCAAAAATGGTTTTAGCAGTTAACTTGGGGGCATGAATGCGTTGCATAAGATTCATCCCCAGTTGCCCAAACCGATAGCCTGCGTCAATATCTCCCAATATGGCAGCCAAGGTCAACCCATACATTACGTAGCTATGAGTCGATTCTGGAGCATTGCCGTATTCTACTGATAAATCGAATTCGGCAAAGATCACCAGGGGCAAAAGATCGGGAGCAGCTTGATAGGCGGCAGAAATAATGCTGGATAAAATAACCATTGCCGCTTTTTTATCCGGTGTGGCTATTTGCGGTAATTCCAACAAAGATTCGATTGACCTGCCATTGAGCAAGGTTTGGGTGTGCCTCAGTGCCTGTTGGATGTCTGCTGGGGTGGGTTGTTCCGGCAAATGTACTCCCAGATGCTTGAGGATTTTTCGTGCTAATTGCAAGGCTTCTAGCTGCTGATGTTGTGCCATGCAAGCCTGGATTTTAATACTGTAGATATTTACCCGCTCCAGCCATGATTGGGCATGATTCAGTACCACATCAGCTAACTGTTCCATCTGTTCAAAATCGGTGCAGAGGTAAGCTGATTCTGTTGCTCCTTCATACAAGATCAGGGCGAGATTGTATTGGCTATGCCAGCAATTACTCGTCAGCATGGCAATACCTGTGTTGAAATAGTCTAAAGCTGCTGCATAAGCTGTTGCACCCTTGGCTTTATGTCCAGCCGCCAAGTTTAACTGCGCGAGTTCCTGTTGCTCCAGCTCATCACTAATCAAAGCGACCCCTTGATTGAGGTGGTTGACGATCGCAAAAATTTTCTCATCACGTTCATTTGCAGTCGTGGTTTGTTGCAGCAAACGCCCAATGTGCAGGTGAGTAACTTGCTTTTGATTGTCAGGAATTAGTGAATAGGCAGCTTGCTGAATGCGATCGTGAAGAAATTTGTAGGTGATGGTTATTTGTCCATACTCATTCTGGATATTTACCAATGAATGCTGTTGATAAAACTTGTAAACATCACTGGTAGGAATGATCAATCCTTCTTGGAGTGCTTTCCATAATTCATCTGCCGTTGTTGCCTCAGACTGTTCATAGACGATCGCTAATGTGGTTAAGTCAAAAGAGTTTCCTACACAAGCCGCTAATTTCAAAACTTCTTGAGTTTCTATTGACAACTTTTCAAGCTGAATTGCCATAAACTCTACTACATCGTCAGTAAGAGTGAGCGATCGCACCTGAGCAATATCACATTCCCAATAACCACCATCAAAATTAAATGTAATTAATTGATCTTGATGTAGCACTTTGAGAAACTGGTTACTGAAGAAAGGATTGCCTTTAGTTTTGCTCAATACTAATTCTGTTAAGGGTGTGGCTAAAGCTAAAGAGCAACTCAATGTATCTGCAACCAAATGATTGATAGAAACCCGATCGAGGGGTAATAAGGTAATTCTATTGACTGTGGCATCTAATTTCTGAATCTCTTCCAAAGTCAGCATCAACGGATGTACTGGGTTGACTTCGTTATTTCGATAAGCACCAATTAACAATAAATAGCCGATGTCAGCTTCACTCATTAACAAGTGCATTAAGTTTAAAGAAGCAGAATCTGCCCATTGCAGATCGTCAATAAAGATCGCCAATGGATGTTCTGATGCAGTGAAAACTTGAGTGAACTTCAAAAACAGCAAATTGAAGCGATTTTGTGCCGCACTACCAGAGAGTTCCGGCGCAGGCGGCTGTTTACCAATCATACTTTCCAGTTCTGGAATCACCTCAATCATCACTTGTCCGTTCTCACCCAAAGCAGAGAGAATTTTGGACTTCCACCGCTCGAATTGGGCATCAGTTTCACTCAGCAGTTGCCCGATTAAGTCTCGAAAAGCTTGCAAAAAGGCAGAGAAAGGGATGTTGCGCTGGAACTGGTCAAATTTACCTTTAATGAAATAACCCCGTTGTCGCACAATCGGCTTGTGGACTTCGTTCACCACAGCAGTTTTGCCAATACCAGAGAAGCCTGCTACCAACATAATTTCAGTGCTTCCCTGACTTACTCTCTCAAAGGCATCCAGCAAGTTTTCAACTTCGGCTTGGCGACCGTAAAGTTTTTCTGGGATGATGAAGCGATCGCAAATATCCCGCTCACCTAATTCAAAAGATTTAATCGAGCCAATTTCCTGCAATTGAGACAAACATTTTTCTAAATCAAATTTCAGCCCTAATGCACTCTGATAGCGGTCTTCAGCATTTTTCGCCATCAACTTCATCACAATCTTACAAAGAACTTCGGGAATCTCTTCTTTCCCCCTACCCCCTAATTGCTCTGGTTGCTTGGCAATATGACAGTGAACTAACTCCATCGGATCGTTAGACTCAAAGGGTAGGTGTCCAGCCAGCAATTCATAGAAGGTAACGCCGAGGGAATAGTAATCACTGCGATAGTCAATTCCGCGATTCATCCGCCCGGTTTGTTCTGGGGAAAGGTAGGCGAGAGTACCTTCTAAGACATTAGGACTGTAAATTTCCTGGGTTTCTCTGGGTAAAAGAGAGGCAATACTAAAGTCAATCAACTTGACTTGCTTAGTTTCCGGGTTGATGAGGATGTTGGCAGGCTTGATATCTTTGTGGATAATTCGATGGCGATAAAGTCCGTCAAGAGTATTACTCAGAGCGATCGCAATATCCAAGAACTCTGCCAGAGTATATTGGTTACTCTCCATTTTTTTGTTGAGCCAATCTCTGAGAGAAATACCACCAAAATCCTCCATCACCAAAGCATAGCTGTTGCGGTAAGGTTCCAGGCTGTAGGGATGAACAATACCGGGTAGATCGAGATTTTTAGCAATCGTGTACTGATTACGAAACAGCAGCAGTTCATTGAAGGTAGGATACTCCTGCTGGAGCAGTTTGATGACCACTGGAAGTTGATCGGACTCTCGAATAGCACGATAAACTAAGGTTCTAGAGCCTGCATAAAGTTGTTCGCTAATTCGATAGTTTAAAAGCTTGTCCATCGGCTCAACTGCTGTATTCATACTTCATCAACTCTTGTTAAATCAGCTACTTATTTAAAGTAGTTTGCCCAAAGATCAGCTTTTGCTAACTCAGTTTTCTTTTGGGGAACACCGAAAAGCCCGTCGTAGGCATCGCATTTTACATGTGTAATCTGTCTGTAGCTTATTAAGCAAAACTACCGCTATTTCCGGTAAAATCAAGTTCTGAAGACTGTGGATTTGGGAGAAACTTGGGGTGCCTACACTTGGCGTTAACATTGACCACATCGCCACTATCCGGCAAGCGCGTCGGACGGTGGAACCAGATCCAGTAGCGGCGGCGGTACTGGCAGAATTAGCAGGTGCAGATGGAATTACGGTGCATCTGCGTGAAGATCGGCGACATATCCAAGATCGGGATGTGCGGATATTGCGGCAAACAGTGCGATCGCATCTTAATTTAGAAATGGCCGCTACAGACGAAATGCTAGTGATCGCTCTCGATATCAAACCAGATTACGTGACTTTAGTCCCCGAAAAGCGCGAAGAAGTCACAACAGAAGGCGGACTAGATATTATCGGCCAAATTGCTAGAATAGGTGAAATAGTCGATAAATTGCAAAGCGCTAGCATTCCAGTTAGTTTATTTATCGATGCCGAACCAGCACAAATTGAAGCATCTGTCAAGATACAGGCGCAGTTTATTGAATTGCACACCGGACAATATGCTGAGGCTAAGGATGAAACAAATCGCCAGCGAGAATTAGCCATATTAGCTAAAGGGTGTGAGCAAGCGATTCAAGCCGGATTGCGAGTTAATGCTGGTCATGGACTCACCTATTGGAACGTCTATCCGGTAGCTGCGCTTCCAGGCATGGAAGAACTGAACATTGGTCATACCATCATCAGTCGGGCAGCATTAGTAGGTATAGAAAGGGCAGTCCGCGAGATGAAGCAAGCTATAAGAGGGGACAGGTGACAGGGGATAGGGGAAGAAACTATAACCTGTAACCTGTAACCTGTAACCTGTAACCTGTAACCTGTAACCTGTAACCTATAACCTGTAACCTATAATCTAGAGGGGTTGTCACTGCGAAATCTAGAAATTGGGATCAAATCTTCAGCAAAAACTTCTATGAGCGCAACACAATCTAACAACCTGCCACTTTGGGTACAGAATAGAGATAAAGTGATAGCAGAAAGCACTGATGTCGAGTGGCGCTATCAGACACCGCCTGATTATTCCCGTTCAAATGAGAATCTTGCCCAAGAAAGTATCCACAATCACCTTGAAGGTACACTGGAAGCGATCGTCCAAAACTTAGTGAGAACCTTTGAGATGGAGGTATCCTTCAAAGCTAACCCGCAAGAGTGGTTATCTATTGTGAATGAACAGTTTCGCGTCAGTACCAATGGTGGAGTAGAGTATACCGCAGCAGATGTATCAGCCCAAGGTACTTACAATCTATTTATGCCTGATTCAGAGCATTACAAAGCTTCAGAAGAAACCTTTGAATCATCCGCAAAAGTCTTCCACACAACATTCCCCCAAGGATTTCCTTGGGAAGTTCTGGAAGTTTTCTCAGGGCCCCCAAATGTCACATTTAAATGGCGGCATTGGGGACATTTTAACGGAGAATATAAAGGCCATGCACCTACTGGAGAGACAATAGAAATTATCGGCATGAGCATTGCAAAAGTTACCGATGACTTGAAGGTTATTTCCTTAGAACACTACTTCGACAATAATCTGTTCTTGGAAAAGTTAACATCTGGTGGCAAACAGACAAAATCTGAAAACCAGAAAAGTGCTTGTCCGTTCAGTTCTTGGTTCAATAAATCCCACAAAAGTTAGTTTGTAAGGGTACAGAGTCACTGTGCCCTGAAATTATTCACATAGCAACCAAAGGATGAAAATGCAAACATACCATTACGTTTTGGCAAGTCAGCGCTTTCTTCTCCAAGAAGAACCGATACACGAAGTTCTCAAAGAACGCACCCGTAACTACCACGAACAAGAAAAACAAATAGATTTTTGGTTGGTTGAACAACCAGCTTTCTTGGAAACACCGCAGTTTAAAGAGCTAAAAGCAAAGTGTCCCCAACCAGCAGTCGCAATTATTTCTACAAATCCTCAATTTATTACTTGGTTAAAACTGCGTTTAGAGTACGTCATCACTGGAGAATTCCAGGCTCCTTCTGAGGCAATACCAGATGCTTTAGCATCGTTAGCTACCGTATCTTAGGCATTGCTTAGGGGAGAGGTGACAGGTGACAGGTTATGGAGAATAATCTGTACCCTGTAACCTATAACCTGTTCCCTTCTTTACTCCTCATTCCCTAACTTTATTTTTGAGTAACAAAATATATTTTTTGACACATATTTCATCACCATACTGAAGTAGCTAGGTTTTCAGCTTTTTTCTTATAAAATCTTCTAAGACACCTTAATTTACATAATCTAACTTTTGTGCATAGATTTCAGAATTTACCAAGTGTTTTAGGATTAGCGATTGTAGGGTTGATTGGTGGTATGAGTTCTGTACTTGCTCAAAAAACCATTCCCTCTTGTCAACCACCAAATGCGGGTGAGTATCTTTTATTAGTAGTCAGTCCCACAGCAAATAATCAAAAGCAGTTACGTAGCGCCTTACCACCTGAACTTAAAACTATCACCTGCAAATATCTCAACGAAACCGTGACGCGAGTCGGGGGTTTTAATAAAATTGACGATGCCAATCGTTGGGCAAGATATGTGAGCAATATTGTTGGCTTGTCTGCCATAATTACCACTCGACCAACAACAACGGCAGATGTGCAGCCGCAGCCACAACAGTCACAGCCAAAACCACCTCAGCAGACAGTCAGCTATAATCCTCAAGCATTAGGAGAAGGTTATGCAGTGCTGGTAGATTATTACAACCGTCCAGAACTAGTAAATAATGTGCAGCAAGTGGTGGGAGGTAACGTCGGTTTTGTTTCTTATGGACAACGCCCTTACTTGCTAGCAGTTTATACCACTAACCAAACTGAAGCGTATAATACATTGCAAAAGCTAAACAATGGCGGTTTCGTTGCCAGCTTAGTAGATAGCCGTAAAGTGATTCTGCTGCGCTCAACTGTGCGGTTTTAGTGATATTAAGTTTACTGGCATACTGATGCGGGCTACCAGATTGGTAATTTGTCAATTGACCTAATTTGTGATTTTAAATTCAGAATTTCAAAGGGTTTTCAGCGAATACATTTATACTCGCTCTTCGTGAAGCAAGTTATTTAGAACAAATCCTTTCATCCTTAATCCCCTGAATTTCTTCACGGGGTAAATCTAAAATCCAAAATCCAAAATTGATTGACAAATTACCAATTACTAATTGTCAATAGCCCCTCAAACAAAGATTGTATTGCCCTAGTTCAATAAGCAGACCTAGCTAACCAATAGATGGTTATACCCAAAGCCGATCCAGCGATTACCTGAACTGGTGTATGTCCGAGTAATTCTTTCAGACGGTCTTGGCTAAAGTCTGGTTTTTCATGGAATAACTCATCAATCATTTGATTGAGAATACGAGCTTGCTTACCAGCCGCTTGGCGAACTCCGGCTGCATCATACATGACAATGATGGCAAAAACGATCGCAACGGCAAAATCAGGAGATGCCCAACCCAGTGTTTGCCCTACACCAGCGGCTAGAGCCGTAACCAGAGCCGAATGGGCACTGGGCATACCTCCGGTTGTCACCAAAACACGCACATTCAGTTTGCGATGTTTGACAATCTCAACTACGAGCTTTAATGCTTGAGCAATTAAACAAGCTACCAGAGCAACCAGCAGCACCCGGTTGTCTAAAATGTTGCCTATGTCCTGCATGGTATTTTGGTTAGGTTAGTAAATATTAGCAGCAGTTGTTGGTTGAGGAAACATTTAGATTCAACCCAAAATTCCCAAATTAATTTATCACGTTGGAAAAAGACCAACGATTCAAAATAACCTAAAGGCTAATCAAGTAAGCTTTTGTAATTTTGAATCAGTGAATTTTTAATTTCGTTGGGCAGTAGTAGTACAGTATGGTGTAAATAAACTACCCATTCCCAATCAATGAAACGCTTGCGGTATAGGAATTACGAATTACCCAAAGCGTTACTAGTTATTACGGCTGGTAATAAAATGAGCGATCGCTTGGAGTGGTATAGCTCTGTCTCCAAAGGGTTCTAATTCCACACAAGCTTCTTTAACTAGCTCTTGGGCTTTTGAGCGCGATTCCTCAAGTCCCCAAAGGCTGGGATAGGTAACTTTCTTAGCTCTTTCGTCTTTGCCAGCTGTTTTACCTAATTGCTCTTGGGTAGAAGTGATATCCAAAATATCATCAATAATTTGGAATGCTAGCCCAATATTTTGAGCATAACGGGTTAGTCGTTGCACATCTTCAGGTGATGCATTAGCAATCAGCCCGCCACAAACGACGCAAGCTTCCAAAAGGGCTGCTGTTTTGTGTTTATGAATGAAATTTAAGGTTTCTAAGGAAATATCAGATTTACCTTCCGACTCTAAATCGACAACTTGACCGCCGACTAAACCAGCTGCCCCCAATGCTCGGCCAAGACGAGCAATAACCTGCAAGACTACCTCTCTCTTAACGCTTTGGGGGGTTTGAATGGCAACAAACTCAAAAGCGAGTGCCAACAAGCCATCCCCAGCCAAAATCGCCACATCTTCGCCATAAACTTTATGATTCGTAAGCTTCCCACGACGGTAATCGTCATTATCCATCGCTGGGAGGTCGTCATGAATCAACGACATTGTGTGGATCATCTCTACAGCACAAGCTGTTGGCATGGCCATGTCGATGGTTCCACCCATCATTTCACAGGTAGCAAGGCAAAGAATGGGACGTACACGCTTGCCTCCAGCTAATAACGAGTAGCGCATCGACTCATAAATCTTTTCTGGATAAATGACTGGGATAGCCCGATCCAAAGCATTATCACAAAGCTTTTGTCGCTCTTTTAGATAGCCTGCTAAGTTAAATGTGGCTTCCTCTGGTGGTGTCTTTTGCACGTTATCAGTTGCTACCATTCTTTAATTCCTGACATTTTGCGATTTTTGGCTTATACGTCACAATTTTAAGGTGCTGTGGGGCTGAAAAAAATGAAGAGTTAGGAGCAGAGACGCGATTAATCGCGTCTGTACAGGATTTAGAAGTTAAGAGTTATTAAGAATAACTTTTAACTCTTCACTCTCTTTCTTATTTTGCCGCTCTGGAATAGCTAGCAAATGTATTTTCCAACAATATGGCAACAGTCATTGGGCCAACACCACCAGGAACTGGGGTGATAAATCCTGCTACATCAGCGGTTGATTCAAAATGGACATCGCCAATGAGGCGGCTTTTGCCATTAGCATCGGTGACGCGATTCATCCCCACATCTACCACAACAGCGCCCGGTTTCACCATATCAGCAGAGATCAATCCGGGACGACCTACTGCTGCAATTAGAATATCAGCATTTTGGGTGATGGTTTTGAGGTCATGCGATCGCGAGTGAGCGATGGTGACTGTGGCATCAGCTTCTAATAGCATCAGCGCCATCGGTTTACCCACCAAAATACTGCGCCCCACAACTACTGCCTGTTTTCCCTGTAAAGGAATCTCATATTCTTCTAAAAGCCGCATCACACCAGCCGGAGTGCAGCTACGTAAACCAGTTTCTCCCCGTACTAGTCGCCCCAAGTTAACTGGGTGCAGTCCATCAGAATCTTTATCGGGATCAATTTGATGTAGCAGAGTTACAGCATCCAGGTGGTTAGGTAAGGGCAATTGCACAAGAATACCATCAACTCTTTCATCGTGGTTGAGTGCAGCAATTACCTCTTCTAACTCTCCAAGGGTAGTTTCGGCAGGAAAATGCTTACCAAAAGAAGCGATCCCAACTTTAGCGCAGGCTTTTTCTTTATTGCGTACATAAGCCGCTGATGCTGGGTTATCACCAACCATCAACACTGCTAAACCAGGTGGTCGTCCCATTTTTGGTTGTAATTGTGTAATCGCAACAGCAAGTTCTTGCTGAATTTTTGCAGCTAAAGCTTTCCCATCAAGGAGTTTGGCAGTTTTTGTTTCCATGAAAATTCCCAGCTATGTTCGCTTTTTGTCCAAAATCCAAAATGAAAATATTGATTCTTAACTCTTGACTTTCGACTATTATTGTGTTGCTGTTTGGTGTCGTAGCGTTTCTCTCACAGTAAATCCATAATGTTTATTTTCTCAGATCAACGGCATCATCTGAAGAATAAAGAATTAGGAGAGTGGGAGTGGAGCAGGGGAGCAGAGGGGCAGGGGAGAATAATCAATGCCCAATGCCCAATGCCCAATGCCCAAAATAAATAAATCGGTGGCTTTTATGCGACAAATAAGAAATTTATCTCTTTCATTCTTGTACGGACACAGTATTGTTCCTTACCGCTTGGGGTTGACTTTTTTCCTGATAACAGGACTTTGTAGTTGTGGTAACTTGATATCGCCTGGTTTGCGTGGTGCTGGCTTAAAAATTGGTAAAAATGTCACTCCAATTGGAGAGATTAAAGCAAAACAAGACAATCAGGCTATAGTTTACATCCAAGGTCAGGTAGAAAAGCAAGCTCCCCTGATCAAACAGTGGGCTTATAAAATTAAGGACTCAACAGGCAAAATTTGGGTAGTTACCAATCAAAAAAATCTGGGTGAAGGTTCAGAAGTTGTAATTAAGGGTAAAGTTCGCTACCGAAGTATTCCCTTAGCTGGCAAAGAATTGGGGGAAGTTTATTTAGAAGAAGAATAATCAGCAATTAAAAATAAAGACATGAATAATCAACAGGTGCACGTAGCGATCGCAATTCTTTACCAGAAAAACAAGTTTCTCATGCAACTGCGTGACAACATCCCCGGTATTCTCTACCCTGGTTACTGGGCCCTGTTTGGCGGTCACATTGAACCTGGTGAAACGCCAGATGTAGCGGTAAAACGAGAAATTTTAGAAGAAATCGGCTATGATTTATCACCCTTTCTTGAATTTGGCTGTTATCCCAACGAAAGAGTTGTCCGTCATGTCTTTCATGCACCACTCTTGGTGGAATTAAATCAACTGGTTCTGAATGAGGGCTGGGATATGGCGTTATTTACACCAGAAAATATTCGCCAAGGTAACTGTTATTCACAAAATGCTGGCGAAGTGCGACCTTTAGGGGCAATGCATCAGAAAATTATGTTGGATTTTATTGAGAAAAATCCAACATAATTTGGGGATAAGTCATTTGTCATTTGTCATTGGGCATTGATTATTAATTCTTCTTCCCCATCTCCCTCATCCCCCACTCCCCACATCCCAAGAAGCCAAAATAAAGTTAGAACGAACTCTTATGGGGTCATCACTAATGCAATCAGCAAACAAACTGCCGCGATGGTTAACTATAGGATTGGCATTTCCCATTGCCATTCTCAACGGCTGGCTATTGCTCCAGGTTATACAGTATTTTCAACCCTTGGTTAGCATTATTGCCGCCGCCATCCTGCTAGCTTTTGTTTTGAACTATCCAATCCAGTTTCTCCAGGAACAAGGGGTGAAACCTAACTTAGCGATCGGAGGAGTGTTGCTTTTGACTCTGGTGGTTTTAGTAGCTTTAGGTATCACCTTGGTTCCCCTGATTATTCAACAACTCGTAGAATTGGCTAATATTTTGCCGAGTTGGATTGATTCTGGTACTCAGCAGCTGCAAGCTTTTCAAGATTGGGCGTTAAGTCAACAGCAACTTCCGATTAATTTAAGTGGTTTATTTACCCAAGTTCTGGAACGATTATCTAACCAACTTCAGTCTTTCACTGGTAGAATTCTTGGTTTTGCTGTCGATACCATTGGTATTGTTCTCAATGTGCTGCTGGCTGTAGTGTTGACTATCTACCTAATATTGAACGGTGAACGTCTTTGGGATGGAATTTTTCAGTGGTTTCCCCCTAGTATTGGGTCAAGAGTACGGGAATTACTGCGAGAGGATTTTCACAATTACTTCATCGGTCAAGCAACATTAGGAGCTGTGTTAGGGGTGACAATTACACTAGTGTTTTTAGCGCTGCAAGTTCCCTTGGCTCTACTGTTTGGTATTGGCATTGGCTTATTTTCACTCTTCCCCTTTGGTACGGGAGTCGGTATCGCCATAGTAAGTTTATTGGTAGCGCTGCAAAATTTTTGGTTAGGGGTGGAAGTCTTAGGTGTAGCTGTTGCGATCGACCAAGTTAATTCTAATATTATTGCACCTCGAATTCTCAGCAATTTGACTGGCTTAAATCCTGTATGGGTGGTGATTTCTTTGTTGCTGGGCGCAAAGTTGGGAGGAGTACTGGGTTTATTAGTTGCGATCCCGATTGCCAGTTTTATCAAGGATACAACAGATAGCTGGCGCGCTGGAGAGTTTAATAAGATAGAGGATATAGAGTCAGAACCTGTGGCGGTAACAAGTGAGAGAGCAGGAACTTATAGTTAAAATCTAATCATTCAGATTAACTTAAAAACTGGCGTTCTTGTCCATAAATAAAGTGCCATAATTTATGGTGCTAACAAACAAGAAGCTATTCTTTTGTGCATCAAAAATTTCCTAGCAAGCAAAATAATCGTAAAAAACTTGAGTGTAAGTGTAGTCTGCACTTCTCTAGGAGACACTATGCAAACGACAAAGCTTTGTTACCACAGCAGGCATCGCCATTTACATATAAGAGAAAATTTTGTAGCGCATTAATCAACGATCAACCCATACAAAAGCATCATAAAATTCCTTATTCTTCAGGTGATAACGGAATATAACACTTGCAGAAAATGACTGCGAAGCACTACGCTGGGAAACCTAAGCAGTCAGTATTTTTAAAAAATGAAAAGTTGTTTAAAACTTACGTTTGACAATGGGCAAACAGCATTAGCTACTCAAGTTGAGCAGCAAGCAGAATTGCCTTATGCTCTTGAGGAAATTGGGCTTGGCGGTTCGCGTCCTGTTTTAGTAGTAGTGGGGGGTGCAAGTAATATCAGTGAAGCTGACTTTCTCCGCATTCAACGGTTGTTTGTGGAAGTTTTAGCCCCCGTCGCCGAAACTTTGGGGGCTTATGTCGTTGATGGGGGTACGGATGCAGGAATTATGCGAATGATGGGTGCGGCTCGTACTCAAATAGGTGCTAAGTTTGCTTTGGTTGGTGTGACACCTGAAGGCAAAGTGGCTTTACCTAATAATTTGCAAACTGCTGCTGATTTAATACCCTTAGAGCCAAACCATACTCATTTCGTGCTAGTTCCTGGTAACGATTGGGGCGACGAGTCTCCTTGGATATCTCACGTTGCGACTATGCTGGCCAATGATGCACCTTCGGTGACAGTACTCTTGAACGGTGGTGAAATCACCTTTAAGGATGCGTTTTATAGCGTTGATAGTGGAAGGTTAGTTATTGTGATTGCTGGTAGTGGTAGAACCGCAGATATACTTGCAGATGCCTTGCGGGGAAAGGCTATTGATCAACGAGCCAAAAAGCTAGCTAAATCTGGTACATTACAATACATCGACTTAATCGATATAGAGGAAGGAGTTGAGAATTTAAGCAAAGTAATTAAGGAGTTACTTTCTAATTAGGAGTAAAAAATGGCAAAAAAAGATAGTTATAACGAATTTTTAAAAGAAGATTTTAACAAGTTATTTGCAGGTATTAACTTAGGTGATGTGCAAAAACAAACATTTTTTGCGACCGCGCTGGTTAGACCAAGTACTCTGGATGGAAGGTAAGGCGAATTTATCGCGCGAGCGCCATTATTTTTTACGGGTAACAACTATTATTGGTGGTGTAATTCTCCCAGCATTAGTAAGTCTAAACATTAACACTAATTTCAAACCTAACAATAGGGATATAATTATGTGGTCGACTTTTGGTTTGAGCCAAATAGTTGCGATTAGTGCTGCCATTGAAGAGTTTTTTCACTATGGAGAACGCTGGCGGCACTATCGTCGAACAGTCGAATCTTTGAAAACTCAAGGGTGACAATTTTCACAGTTGACGGGCCCTTATCGTATTTATTCAAGCCACGAACAGGCATTTAATCTGTTTGCAAGTCATGTAGAAGATATTATTCAGCGAGATGTGGAAATATATGCCACTCAAGTTGTACAAGAAAAGAAAGAAGAAAGACAGAATCAGGAAGACTATATCCTTATGCAAAATACAAAGATAACCAATTTGGGCGAAAAGAAAGAGGAAAAATAAATTTGATTTGTGAGGATTGAAATGTGCAGATCCCCGACTTCTTTAAGAAGTCGGAGATCTTATTTGTTACAAATAATTCAGGATTGCTATCAATATGGTTCGGTTAAGGCAAGAGACGCGATAAATCGCCGTCTCTACAAAGGACTGATTATCGCATCTTTGCGATTAGCGGCGTGTCATCAAAAAACCTTATCCGAACCGTATTGGAAGCCAATTATATTATTATATTCGCCCCATTGTCTCCAAATTTCTCACGAATGATTTAGGACTGCTATATATCAATTAATCCTTTAAAATCTGGATTTCATCAAGTTGATTAATCACCACATCTGCACCTCGGACATTATCTGACTTACCTATCCAAGTGATCCCAATACAACCTGCGGCTTTAGCATTACGCGCCATTTGCATATCACCAACTGCATCACCCACCATCAAGGTAGCGTTCGGTTCAACTCCCAAAGCTTGGCAAGCTTGCAAAAATAGCACCGGATCTGGTTTACTCGGCCCTTCATCTACGCCCATTTCTAACTGGATATAATCGCTTAACTGGTGATTGGCTACAAAATTACGTACTTCTTGAGTTGTCGCAGCTGAGAGGATGCCAAGTTTTAGCCCACCCTCCCGCAGGTATTTCAAAATTTCTAGGCTACCTACAAAGAGGGGTGAAGGAGTTTGTCCAATGTATTTTTCCGCTTCATCCAAGGCTTGACGGGCTATTTTTAAGCACTCAAACCATCCTCTTCCAGTTTCAGCAATATATGCCGCAGCCGCAACTTCTGTTTCGCGGCGGCTTGCTACTGATATTAAACCTGCGGGATCTAGAAAATTGCCATTGATGCCAAATGCCATTAATAGGGGTTCCCCAGTTCCAGGGATTTGAGCATCTATTAATCTTGCGGCTTTTTGTGCTAGCGATCGCAAATACGTTTCTGAATCTTCTAGAGTACCGTTTTTGTCAAACAAAATTGCTTGGATATTATCAAAAGTGATATTTCTACATTTAATGGTTGCCATAATATTTAACTTCTAACTACTCCCAACTCTTCACTTTTAACGATTCTCCACATAAAAAAAGAGGGAACAACCCTCTTTATAAAATGATTTAAGACTCTTACTTCAAGACAAGTAAAACTATAAAAAATCTATTATTCTTCAATAGCTGCTGGAATTTCTTCTTCAGTTTCCGTCGCTGCTGGAATCTCTGCTTCAATTTCCGCAACTACTGGAATATCTTCTTCAAGTTCTGCTGCTGGTGGAATATCTTCTTCAAGTTCTGCTGCTGGTGGAATATCTTCTTCAAGTTCTGCTGCTGGTGGAATATCTTCGTCTGCAATCACTTCCGCAGGTGCAGCCGCCGCAGTAGCACCTTGCTGCTTGGCTAATAGCTGTTCGCGATACTTAGCAGCCATTTCTTCTGCCTTATCGTAGACCAAATCCCGGTTTTTAATCATGTCGCCGGGTTCGGGTTCTAGCTGCTTGGTAGATAGGGAAATCCGACCTCTTTCTGCATCCAAGTCAATGATCATGACTTTCACTTCATCATTGACATTGAACACACTATGAGGTGTATCAATATGTTCGTGAGAAATCTCAGAAATATGCAGTAGACCACTGACGCCGCCAATGTCGATGAAAGCACCGTAGGGTTTGATACCACGAACAGTACCAATTACTACTTCGCCGACTTCTAAACGGTTCATCTTGCGTTCAACTAGCGCTCGACGGTGAGATAGAACGAGGCGATTGCGTTCTTCGTCTACCTCTAGGAATTTCAAAGGCAGATCCTCGCCTACCAATTCTTCTTTAGGTTTGCGGGTACTGATGTGGGAACCTGGGATAAAGCCACGTAATCCCTCAATTCGTACCAATGCTCCACCGCGATTGGTTGCAAACACGCCAGAACGGACAGTAGCATCTTCTGCTTGCAACTGCCGCACGCGTTCCCAAGCGCGCATATATTCAATACGGCGAATGGAAAGGGTTAATTGGCCATCTTCGTTTTCATCGGTAAGGATAAAAAATTCGCGCGTTTCGTTTGACTGTAATACTTCTTCCGGGCTATCCACCCGGTTAATAGACATTTCTTGTATAGGAATATATGCTGCGGTTTTAGCACCAATGTCAATCAGAGCGCCGCGCGGCTCTATACTGAAAACTGTTCCTGGGACAACATCGCCAGGGCTAAAATGATAATCGTATTTGTCAAGTAGAGCAGCGAAATCTTCGTGAGTGAATCCAATTTCTGTAGCGGTTAAATTCTGATTGACCATGCTGATTTGTTCCTGGTTCTAGTCTCCGTAAAGGTGGTGCGACAAGCGCGATGCGTTATGTAAGCATTACTATGGCAGCTTACACAAAACATCCTTTTTCATCCTAGCGCAGAAAAGCTAGCATTAACACATATCTACTCCCAAGATTGGAAATTATATCACAATATAAAAATGATTTGTCATTTACTTAGTAGTGAAAACCAACAAAGGACGAACACAATAATATCCGTTGCCACCATACTTAGTAGCAACGGATATTAAGATTAAATCCGCTTAAAAGTCTGTGGATAGGATCTACTTATCTTTTGGTTTCTCAAAGCGAGGTGGTTCGCGAAATGCGATCGCAAAGAAGAGAGTACCTATACACAGAGTAAAAATCAAGATGTACGCAACGCTTTCCATTATTACGATTTCCTCTTTATCCAGCCAGTAATTAAAGTTCTGAGTGCTGAGTGCTAAGTGCTGAGTCAGAGCCTTAACTCGGAACTCAGCACTTCTTTACTCAGCACTGAAATTAAAGGGCTTCTTTCCGGCGGGTTGACTTGTCACCCACTTTCTGGAACAGACCCCACTCAACTTGCTCTTCAAGATCGGCGTCAACACCAGCAAATACATCTCGGTAGATTGTCCGAGCGCCATGCCAGAGATGACCAAAGAAGAACAGCAGAGCAAATACGGCGTGTCCAAAGGTAAACCAACCTCTTGGACTGGTGCGGAATACACCATCAGAGTTCAAGGTTTCTCGGTCAAATTCAAAGATTTCACCACCTTGAGCTTTACGGGCATACTTCTTCACATCAGCTGGCTCTGTAAAGGTCTTACCATTCAGATTGCCACCGTAGAAACTAACGGTAACGCCAGATTGCTCGAAGCTATACTTAGATTCTGCCCGACGGAAGGGAATGTCAGCGCGGACAATTCCATCTGCATCAGTCAAAATCACTGGGAAGGTTTCAAAGAAGTTGGGGAGACGACGCACGGTCAATTCCCGTCCTTCAGAATCTTTGAATACGGCGTGACCTTGCCAAGATTGGGCAATACCATCACCCTTCACCATTGGCCCTGTACGGAATAGACCGCCTTTAGCGGGGCTATTACCGACGTAATCATAGAAAGCCAGCTTTTCGGGAATTTGCGACCAGGCTTGGTCAAGGGTTGCACCTTGAGCAACACTAGTTTGGACGCGGCGCTGAATTTCTTGACGGAAGTAGCTTTGATCCCATTGATAGCGGGTGGGGCCGAACAATTCGATGGGTGTGGCGGCGTTACCGTACCACATAGTACCAGCAACAACGAAAGCAGCGAAGAAGACTGCTGCAATACTGCTAGAAAGTACTGTTTCAATGTTCCCCATCCGCAAGGCTTTGTAGAGCCGTTCGGGGGGTCTAACTGTGAGGTGGAATAAGCCTGCAATAATACCAACAACACCAGCGGCAATGTGATGAGCCGCAATGCCACCAGGGTTATAGGGGTTAAAACCATCTGGACCCCATTCTGGTGCTACTGCCTGGGCAGCGCCAGTTATACCATAAGCGTCAGAAACCCATATCCCCGGTCCAAATAGTCCGGTGACATGAAAAGCACCAAATCCAAAACAAAGTAGACCAGATAAGAACAGGTGAATGCCAAACATTTTTGGCAAGTCGAGAGCCGGTTCACCAGTGCGGGGATCTCTAAAGAGTTCCAAATCCCAGTAAACCCAGTGCCATACGGCGGCTAGGAACAGAAGACCGGAAAGAACAATATGAGCGGCAGCAACGCCTTCAAATGACCAAAAGCCAGGATCGGTTGATGGCCCACCAGTAACGTTCCAACCACCCCAAGATTGAGTAACGCCCAAACGTGACATGAACGGCAAGACGAACATTCCTTGACGCCACATCGGATTGAGAACTGCATCGCTAGGGTCAAAAACAGCTAGTTCGTAGAGTGCCATCGAACCAGCCCAGCCTGCTACTAAGGCTGTGTGCATTAGGTGTACAGAAATCAGTCGCCCTGGATCATTCAGAACGACTGTATGTACTCGGTACCAGGGTAGTCCCATCGACTACGCTCCTCCTCGATGAGTTAGTTTACAAAGCAATTTTCTTACTGAGGTTATGAGAGACGAAAATCGCCACTCATAAAACTCTCTCTTGTTTTTTGTTATTGCCAGAGCCAGAGTATCACCACGGCGTAGTCTTAATAAGTCAGACAGCGTGGGTGCTTTGGCAATGCTTACTCGCTTCGGGAGGTTTACCTATGATAGGGTAGCCATCGCCAAGCAAAAATGAGAATGTTTTAAAAAGTGTAACTATTGATGGAATTGTTTGCAAGCGTGTAAATTGATGCGATCGCGTAGCATCTCCAAGTTTTTTCGCTACCAATACCCGTCGGGGATTAAATTTGCTTATCTTTTCTTTACTATGAGTGGGGAATTGGGCATTGGGCATTGGGAATTGGGCATTAGGCATTGAACAGAAAAAGCTCCAGCAAGAGGGAGCAGGGAAAAGAATACTCTCCCATGCCCATGACCCATGCCCTATGCCCCATGCCCCATATTTACTGAACCACCAACTGGATATTTTGCAGTTGACACTTTGCCTCAGCTGTACCCAGGCGTTCGATTACCTGTTCGGCGCTCATCAGACGCTTGAGTACTACTTGGCCGATGGGTTGACTGGCAATTGCTGGTGTTGTTGGCTTCACTTCCACGGTTAAAACGGCTTCTTCAACTCGATAAAGCCAGAGCAATTCATTTTCTTCGACTATACAAATATTCATTCGCTGAATATCTGGTTGGCGTCGCCATGCAGTTATTTGCCAGAGTCCATCAGATGCCCAAACTCTTGCAACTGCCCATCCCTCAGATAGAAAGAAATACTTCACGGTCTTAGTCTCACTATTAGACTTTCAATCTGCTGTTAACAATATCGCGATCGCTTTAGTCGCTGATGTTCAAACACTCTTCTTTTTGACAATACAGCCAATCTTGACGATAAACCGCTCTATCGGTGTCTGTTCCCAAGCAGCAACAGGTAAAATATCAAGCTACACTACTTGCTTGGGTTAAGGTCAAAGCTTAACAAGACCTATTTTCCTAGTAACTATGAATTTACGACGAATTTAGGCAATGTTGAAAATTTTAATTAAATAAAAACTTTTCAATACTTAACAAATGTTAAATATCAAACTCTGTATTTTATTAATGATTTTTTGTAACAAAATAGTGCATGGGCGTAGCCCATCGTAGACATCGCACAGTAGCAATAAACTTAATTATGAAGTTGAGTATCCGCCACAAATTTTTGATTTAGATGGCTACGGAGTATTCCATCGAAACAAAAACTGCTATAAATTGTGAAGATTCAGCAGAAGAATCACAAATGTAGTAAAATTGCTGACCGCTGAGATCAAATATATTACTGCCATGACCTGGTTTTCCTTGTCCGTTAAACGGTGGGGTCGGATTACACAATTCCTATCTTTGTTCTGTTTATGTTTATTTTTGGTTGTTAGTTGCGCTCCTCGTCCGCAGTCAACTACGCCGCCATCTGGTTCTGTAAATACCCCTACAGGTGATGGTCGTATTACTATCGGTACAACAGCAAAGCCAAGAACCCTCGATCCGGCTGATGCTTATGAGTTAGCATCTTTAGGTTTGGTGTTTAATATGAGCGATCGCCTCTATAATTACGAACCAGGAAGCACCGAAATTAAACCCCAATTAGCTACAGCATTACCCAAAGTTAGTCAAGACGGCTTAACTTATACCATCCCCTTACGCCAGGGAGTATTTTTTCATGATGATACTCCCTTCAATGCTCAAGCAATGGCCTTTACCATTCAGCGCTTTATTGAAAATAAAGGAAAACCCTCATTCTTACTAGCTGATATAGTAGATTCGATAAAACCTACAAGCGAGTATGAGTTGACAATCAAGCTCAAAAAGCCCTTTGCAGCTTTTCCCTCACTGCTGGCATTTCCTGGAATTTGTGCAGTTTCGCCAAAAGCTTACGAAGTCGGCGCTGGTAGATTCAAGCCGAATATTTTTGTGGGAACTGGCCCTTACAAATTAGGACAGTATGGTACTGATTCTATCCGATTTGATGTGTTTGATAAATATTGGGGAGAAAAACCAGTTAACAAGGGTGTTAATCTCCAAATTCAAACTAGTCCAGTTAATTTGTTTAATGCTTTTCGTACAGGTGCAGTCGATGTAGCTTATCTGTCACTGCAACCAGATCAAAATCGGAGCTTAGAAGAAGGTGGAAAAAAAGGGGATTGGCAAGCGATCGCAGCAGAAGGTAGTGTAGTAAGTTATCTGGTATTAAACCGGAATCAAAAGCCTTTAGATAAATTAGAGGTAAGACAAGCGATCGCATCCATAATTGACCGTCCACTTTTAAATGAGCGAGTCTTACTTGGTCAAGCAGATCCGCTTTATAGCATGATTCCCACGACATTTAAAGTTTCTGTGCCATTATTCAAAGATAAATATGGCGATGCTAACTTCGATCAAGCTAAAAAATTATTAACTACTGCTGGCTTCTCCAAAGAAAATCCTGCAAAAGTGCAAGTTTGGTATCCTTCTAGTTCACCTACTCGGAGTTTGGCAGCGCAGACACTCAAATCCCTTGTGGATGTCAAAATGGATGGAATACTGCAATTTGAAGTTACCCAAGCGGAAGGGCCTGCCTTCTTTAAAGACATTGCCAAAGGTTTGTATCCGGCAGCTTTACTTGATTGGTATCCAGACTTTTTAGATCCAGATAATTACGTCCAACCATTTTTATCTTGTGACAAAGGTTCTGTTGCTAAAGGATGCGAAGATGGAGGCAGTCAAACTCAGGGTTCGTTCTACTATAACGAAGCCATAAATAAATTGATTGATGGGCAACGCAAAGAACAAAAACCCGAAGTGCGTCAGAAAATTTTTAACGAAATTCAAACGCAAGTTACTACTGATGTACCTTACGTTCCCTTATGGCAAAACAAAGACTATGTATTTGCCCGAAATGGTGTTAATGGCGTAAAACTTAACCCTACCCAAATTTTGGTTTACCAGACACTTAAAAAGTAGTCATTGGTCATTAGTCATTAGTCATTAGTAATAACTGTTGACTATTGACTTTTGACTATTCGATAAAAAATTTCTTGTTCAATATTTATCTATTTGATAGCTAAAATAGTTCCCAAAAGTGCTTTGTGAATTTTAAAATTTAAATTACTTATGTCTCGTTCTAAAGCTTTACAGTATTACATTGTTTCTCGCTTGCTTCTTGCGCCACTTCAGCTATTAACTATCATCACCATTGTATTTCTCTTACTAAGAGCAACACCAGGAGATCCAGCAGATGCAATTCTTGGTGGACGTGCGCCAGAAGCAGCCAAAGAAGAATTGCGAAAACAACTCGGTTTAAACYTTCCYCTGTGGCTACAGTAYCTAAATTAYTTGGGAAGCATACTGCGCTTTGACTTGGGAACSTCTTTAATGAGYCGGGGACAAAATGTTTGGGATATCATTGGGCAATATTTCCCGGCGACGGTGGAGTTAGCAGTATGTAGTATGGCGGTTGCACTCATCGTCGGAATTGCGGTTGGGACTCTTTCTGCTTCTCGTCCTGGGACATATTTTGATGTCGGCGGGCGCTTATTTGGTATCATCACCTACGCACTTCCGATGTTTTGGGCGGGAATGCTTTTGCAGTTGATTTTCTCAGTCCAACTGGGTTGGTTTCCTAATTCCAACCGCTTTCCGCCCAATCTGCCGGCTCCCACTCCTGTCACTGGATTGTATACAATTGATAGCTTACTCGATGGAAACTTCACTCAGTTTTTGGCATCCTTGCACCATCTTGCCCTACCGAGTCTCACTTTAGGAATTTTGCTCAGTGGGATTTTTGAACGAATTGTGCGAGTGAATTTAAAGCAAACCTTGCAAGCCGATTATGTAGAAGCTGCTAGAGCCAGAGGTATTGGTGAAAATAAGATTTTAGCTTCTCATGCTTTAAAAAATGCGCTAATTCCAGTGATTACAGTCTTGGGATTAACTTTTGCATCTCTCTTGGGTGGGGCGATTTTGACAGAGGTAACATTTTCTTGGCCTGGGTTAGCTAATCGATTGTATCAAGCGATCGCCGATCGCGATTATCCCACAGTCCAGGGAGTACTCGTATTTTTTGGTGCGATCGTTGTGAGTGCCAGCATTTTGATTGATATTTTAAATGCTTATGTAGACCCACGAATTCGATATTAACCAAGAGTTATTCACTCTTTATCATTTTCTTGTGGGGTGGGCCGAAAAGCCCGCCCCTTTTTAGTATTTGATAGCTCACAAATAAAATGTAGGTTGGGTTAAGCAAAACGCAACCCAACACAAAACAATCATTTTGTCTGGGAACTATTTATACGCATGATTGCCCTGCTCGGTGGTTTTTTAGGTAGTAAAGGCGATGGAGAGCCAGGAGTTAAGACCATTTGGAGAAGATTGCGACGATTACACGATATCGCCGCAACCTGGAAATTAGCCCACCAAACCGATTAGAGCAATGAACGAAACGGTAGGTCACACCAGCACATTTCTCATGCAATCCACCTATTGATTCATTTGTCAAGTTGACTAATCAATCATAACCGTGAAAACCGCCAATTATCAGCTTTTCAGCTTTGTTAAGAAAGATGTGATTAATGGATAGCCTTGGTAAGGGGGAGAACTGGATATTTCTCCCCAATGCATCGGAGGGATTAAGGGGGGTAAATCCAGGATTGGGGCTTCCTTACCAAGATATGTGTACACGATAAGGAGGGTTTTACGTAGTAAAATCAGGGAGAGGTGTTTTGATTGGGCTAATTAGGCGGACACTATGTAAACCGTGGAATTCACGTTAGTTTAATCTGCTCCTTCAATTGGTGCAAAACCTTGACGTTGAATATTTTCTGTCACCGCGCGTGGTTCTAAAAATTGCAGTAAGTAGTCAGGGCCACCTGCTTTAGAACCGACTCCAGAAAGTTTGAATCCACCAAAGGGTTGCCGTCCAACGATCGCTCCGGTAATATTGCGATTGATATACAAATTGCCGACTTCAAATTCTGTCTGCGCCTGCTGAATGTGCGAAGGGGTTCTAGAATAAAGTCCGCCAGTTAAGGCGTAGTTTGTACCATTGGCGACTGCTAACGCTTCCTGGAAATCTTTCACCCGAATTACCGCCAGCACAGGACCAAAAATTTCTTGCTGGGAAATTACCGCATTTGGTGAGACTTCACTAAAGATGACTGGCCCGATAAAATATCCTTGTTCGGGTGATGGTAATTCCAACGCCACTTCTGCTTCTGCCTTACCCTTCTCAATATACTCGCGGATGCGATCGCGGGCATTAGCATCAATGACTGGCCCAACTTGTGTACTCGGTAACTCTGCTTCTCCAATGTTCAAGGATTTTGTCGCTTCCACCAATCGTTGCACAAAGGCATCATAAATTGGTTCCAGCACAATCACCCTGGAAGCAGCAGAACATTTTTGGCCGCTGTAACCAAATGCCGATTGCACTACTCCTACAACTGCTTGGTCTAAATCAGCACTTTCATCGACAATGATGGCATTTTTGCCACCCATTTCAGCAATCACCCGTTTCATGTGCTTTTGTCCAGGTTTCAATATTGCTGCTTCTGCATAAATTCTACAGCCCACTTCTTGAGAACCAGTAAAAGCAATTACATGAGTATCTGGATGATTTACCAAGTATGCGCCGACTTGCGAACCCTTGCCTGGCACGTATTGAAAGACACCTTTGGGAAAACCAGCCTCGATCAAGATTTCTGTGAGTTTTGCGGTAATTACAGAAGATGTTTCCGCAGGTTTGAGGAGAGTGCAATTCCCTGAAACCAAGGCTGCAACAGTCATTCCACAAGCGATCGCTAGCGGAAAATTCCAGGGAGAAATTACTACAACAATTCCCCGTGGATGGTAGATATAACGGTTAGTTTCCCCGGCAAGGTCATAATTAACACCTTTATCCAGCCTTTCGATCTCATCAGCGTAGTAGCGACAAAAGTCTATCGCTTCCGAAACCTCTCCATCAGCTTCCTTAACTGGTTTGCCAACTTCCAAAACTATCCAAGCTGAAAGTTCGGCGCGGCGGAGTTCCATCAAATCACCCGCTTTCCGCAAAATATCAGCGCGTTGTTTCGCAGGTGTTTTCCTCCACCCAGGAAACGCCGCTTTCGCAGCTTGCATCGCCTGTTCTGCTTGTTCAACGCTAATCAACCCAACTTTACCAATTACCTCACTGAACTTAGAAGGATTGAGAGAATCAACAAATTCCGGCGGATTAACATATTCTCCATTAATCAGTGGTAAATATGTTTTACCCAACTGTTGACGAACGCTTTGGAAAGCTTGTGCCGCCTTCGTTCTCACCTCTTCCTCAGCGTAATCGCTATCAGCAGCACCAAGGAAATGAGAGTTAGGAGTTAAAGATTTCTTCTCCTCTTTGACAATCGGCGGCGCTAATAACTCTTCAATCGGTCGATTTTCGAGATTTTGCCGTAAAAAAGAACTATTAGCCGTATTTTCCAACAACCGGCGAATTAAATACGCCATCCCAGGTAATAATTCACCGTAGGGACAGTAAACTCTCACCCGATAACCTTTATCAACCAACGCCTTGGCAACTTTATCACCCATACCGTAGAGGACTTGTAATTCAAAGCGACGGCGGGGGACATTTAAGCTTTCAGCGATGGCAATGGCGCGAGAGTGCGATCGCACATTATGGCTACCAATGGCAGAATAGACATATTGATGATTTTCTAGCAACAACTGAGTGATGGTTTCAAAGTTAGCATCACTTGCGGCTTTGTCGTTGTAGACTGGCTGTGGCCAATGCTTTTGGGCTGCTTTAATAGTTTCTTGATCCCAATATGCGCCTTTCACCAAGCGAATTGTCAGAGGATAACCACGCTGTTTCAACCAAGAAATTATGTCTTCGGTATCTTGTTCGCTATCACGCAGATATGCTTGAATCGTCATGCCAATATCTGTGCGTTGCCGAAATTCTTCTTCTAGTAACAGTTTTTTCAGAATGCTGAGAGTTATATCCTTATAGGTATACTGTTCCATATCAAAATGTACAGCTGCGCCCAATTCTTTAGCACGACGTAAGAGAATCCGAATGCGATCGCTAACTCGCTCCTCACTACCTTTAGCATCTAATGGGTCAAATTGGGAATAAAACGCCGTTAACTTAACAGAAACCTGAACTTTGGGTATTGGTTCGCCATCAGCCTCATCAATCGCCGGAATAACTGCCCAATTCTTCGATGCTTCTACTAATTGTTGCATTAATTCTAGATAGCGTTCTAGATAAGACTGCGCTTCCGCTTCGGTAATTACGGCTTCACCAAGTAAGTCGATGGTGAAAGCCATTTTTTCTTTTCGCAGGCGTTCAACTGTTTTGATGACTTGTTTAATATTTTCCCCAGAAATATATTTATGGGCAAGCGTCTCAACCGCTGTCCCAACAGTTGTAGCTGCAACTTGTCCTGGCATCGAGTCGGGGTTAGCAAAGTTTAGCATCCCCTTCAAAGCTGACGGTAATTCTACAGATTCATCGCCTAAATATTCTTGTAAATGTGAGGCAATTTCTGATTTACTGTGCAAAGCAGGTAGCGTATCTATAAAGCGAAATAGTTGCACCCGCAAGCCAGGATTACTCATCGCCCAAGCTAGTAATTTATCATCCCAACGCATTTGATCCCGCAGGGAAGAAAAAAACGAACGATTTTCCTGCGTTGCGGCTAGAAGTTGTTTAGCAATTTCTTGGGTTTTAGCTTCGTAGGCGCTTGTTTGTACTTGTAATACCACTGATAATAACTCCGTTAATCAAGGCAAGGCTTTTTGTACAAAGCCTGTGTCTTCTATTTTGACGCTTTCAATTAGCTGTCACCATTATGCGGAATTCGTAATTCGGAATATTCACCTCCGGCGAGAAGCAAGCTACATAATTCGTAATTCCTATACCGCAAGGATTTGATTGATTTTGAATGATTTATTTACGCCGTGCGTTCTAGGGACTAGTAATAAAAAAAATATTCCATCCGGGACGCTCCGCGAACGTCGGGTCTTGCACCCCGACGACAGATGTGGATTAAATAAAAAATCTTGTAAACTCTACTATGACAACGCACTTAACAACGCCTGCTTAAACTCAGCTGCACTCTTAAAGTGGATTTCTGGCTTATCAATCAACGCCAAATCAATCACCTGCGCTAGGGGTTGCATAATTGTTGCATCTCGTTGGCGAATTGGTATGGGATTATTTTGTAAAACTGCCAGAAAGGGATCGCCTGTGAAGTTGCGGGGGAAACAACCTGTTAGCATATTGTAGAGACAAGCCGCAACTGCCCAAATATCTACCTCTGGCTGGGCATATTTAAAGTTAAGCACCTGTTGTCGCGGCATAAAAACGGGAGTACCAGCTTGAGTACCAGTCAAAGTTTGACCACTTAAACCAGCTAAGTCAAAGGCCTTACATAAGCCGTAATCACCGATTTTAGCCACCAGTTTTCCGTCAATATTAGTCAGGAAGATGTTACTCGGTTTGAGGTCGCGGTGAACTATACCTTTACCTTTGCCAAATTTACCATCAGCCAGTTTGACATAAGGCAGTTCAACATTGTGGGCATATTCTAAAGCGTCTAAAATTTGCAGAATAATGGGTACAGCAATATCAACAGACAATCGACCACCCAGTTGTTGCATGAAATCCCATACAGTACCGCCCTCACAATATTCCATTGTAAAAAAGAAGATGATGTCCGAGAAGCCACAATCCATCAGTTGCACTACATGAGGATGTTGCAAAGCCTTAGTGTTTTCCGTCTCCCGGAGAAACATCTGCACAGCAAAGTCATTCGCCGCCACTGCTGGTAACATGACCTTTAAGGCTATGAACTTGCCAGACTGATTATGCTGTGCTAAATAAACTTCCCCGAATTCACTAGTGCTGAGAAGTTTGACAAGATTATAACCGCTAATTGCTTTGAGGTTGCGATCGCCACTCTCAGCTAAATTGAGAAAATATTTGATGATATCTAAGAAATAAGCCTGTTGTAGCGGGTTATTGTTGACAGTAACATCGTCAGGGATGAGGGTTGGTAGATTTATCTCTTTATGGTGAACTTCTATACTAACTTTAAATACAGTGTGACCTAAGTTGATTTCGTCGCCTGTTTGTAAGTCATACTCTGGAAACTGGAATTTTACAGCTTCTTCAGCCGTTTGATTTCGTTGCCGTTGTCCAATATTTTTACCGTTAATGTAAGTGCCATTTTTACTACCAAAGTCCCGCACCCGAATATCAGGAGGATTAATATCTAGTAGACAGTGATAGCGGGAGATGCCCCGATGATTTTCATCATCTGGTAACTGGGGATTGCAATCTGCACTTCTACCGATTATGCAGCTACTGCGGCAATCAAAAATATATTGCTGTCCTAATAATTGTCCTTGAATAACGGTAAGGATGATTTTAGCTGACATCTGAACAATAAAAAGTTAATGTCCACGATCATAACTTACTTGTATCAGATATCACAGGGTTTAACCACTGGTGTTCCGCAAACTTTCTGATATCATATCCAGTTGAATACTAATTACAAATCTTGATGGGAAAGAAAACACCCACAACCCCACATAAAACCATGATGAGGTAGGAGGAAGTGTCCATAAGGTGCATTTAAATTCCAAGTACAAAGGTGTCTGGAGTATAATACCCATTCTCCATCTTTTTTCCAGCCGACGCGATCGGCAAAAGCTTCCCAAATTTTTTTGTCGTAATTTCTAGTGCCACCCAGACTTCGATGAATGCGCTTTTGCACCGAAAAACCAAAGCGTCCATTTGTATAATGAATCTTCCGTTGTCCAGATGTTGATTGGGCGTCCAAAGTTTCATTGATTTATAACTAGATTTATAACTTTAGAACCAGCCCTTTCAAGGTGGGTGAAAATTATAGTCTATAAATTCCTCTTTAAACTCTTCTCTCTGTGTTCTCTGTGCTTCTGCGGTTAAATAAATCACTTTTAAACCGCAGAGGCACAGAGAACGCTGAGAAAAAATAAGAGATTTGACGAGTCACCTTGAAAGGGCTAGTCCTAAACTTGTAAATATATTCGCGTGAACTCACTCCTAACCCTTTTTGCTGCAAGTAAGGGGAGGACAATTTTTCCCTCTTTCTCCTGGCGGAGTTAGAAGGTGAGGTTCTACTTGAAGTCTTCTACTGCTGTTTTAACAGTATGTACTTATTTTTTCCAATACTAAGAATGGGTATACTGCCTCTATGCCTACAGAAAATTTTATGGATATTTTATTTTATAACTGGCAACACACACTCCAACCCTTTGGCATTGACCAGGTAGCGGCTGAGAAAGCCTTTAATCTCTTGGTTGAAGCTTACTCTACTCCTGGTCGCTATTACCATACACTGAAACACATCGATCGCGTCCTCAGCACAATTGAGATTTTGCAAGGCTATGCTAACAACCTAGCTGCTGTTCAACTAGCTGCTTGGTTTCACGATGTAGTGTATGACACTGAAGCCAAAGATAACGAAGAACGAAGTGCAGACTATGCTTTTGAGTTGCTGAGTAATTTGGGTATTCCAGAAAGTATTATAACTACTGTCACCCGTTTGATTCTGAACACTAAAGACCACCAAGCTGCGGTGAATGACTATGATAGCCAAGTCCTAGTTGATGCAGATTTAGCGATTTTGGCTACTAACCCAGTTGATTATGAAGAATACGCTCATGCTATTCGTCAGGAATATGGCTGGGTAGCAGAGGCAGAATATATTACAGGTCGTCAACAGGTTTTAGAAAGATTTTTACAGCGATCGCGTATTTATTTTACGCCTTTAATGTCAGAGTTTGCCGAACCATGCGCTCGTGGCAATATCCAGGCAGAAATCCAGTCTTTATCGCCGTAGTTAGTTTTACAAAAACTGCGAGAAAGATTTGGGTCTTGGAAACCAGGACTCCCGATTGGAGAAGCGAATCTAAGACCAATAAAACTAGGGAATTCTGAAGGCTATCCCCGATGAATTGGGAGAACCTAACACCATACCGCAAGGGCGGTTGGTGTCTGGTAATTTACCGTCTGCCACCACCACGATGAGGTATTTCAGACACTTCAGCATCTTCTAACTTTCTTTTCGGTGCAAAGATTTCTTGATGTTGTTGCTGTTGAATTTTTTGCTGTGCAAATTTTACGCGGGTACGAACTCCCAGATCGGCATCATTATCGAGTATTTGCTGAAGTTGATTTGTAATCCGCGATTCTTGATCGGGTAAAGTGACTGCTATAGCGATCGCTAGTGTTTCTAAACTCGTCACTGCTGCATAGCGCACTATCCACTCTGGATCTTGAGAAATTAGTAATAGCGCCTCTAATACCTGAGTCTGAACAGATTCCACTTTCTCAGCAGGTAGTTGATGCAAGCGCAAAGTGCCTAATCCTCTGGCAGCTGCTCGCCGCACGCTTAAGGAAAAATCAGTTTTTGCTGCCTCTAACAAGGTATCGAGCGCCTGAACATCGCCAATTCCCGCTAAGGCACGGATAGCCCAAGCTCTAGCACTGTAGTTGTAGTCATCAATTAGTTCCAATAGTGACGGTACTGCGGCTTCTCCGATCGCGATTAGTCCATCTACTGCCGCCACTGCCGCCCCTGGATTGTTGTAGCCCAAAGCTGCAATCAGAGTGGGAACAGATTCCTCTATGCCAGCTGCCGCTAACTCCTTAACTGCGTCTAATAAGCGATCCGAGGAGTCTGCTTCTTCCACAGCACGAATTAATATTTGGGCAAGGTCACTGTTATTCATAATAATTTGTCATGGGTCATTAGGGATCTGCCAATTGTAGCTTAAGTCCTCCGTAGTTGACATCATACATAAACCCCTAGCCCTGATTTTGCAGTTGGGTTGGGGGTTTATGTGTGGTAAACATTTCTTTTAAACGTATTAATAACAACTAATGCCTGGGAAATTATGACTACAACAGCGAGTCCATCAAATTTATTACTTTAATTGCACCATCTGACAAAGTGCTTGTTGCTGTGTGCTTAACTTGATGTTCTAGTAATCCTTTAAGAGAAATTAGCTTTAGGCTATTTTCAGCAAGAGTTTCGGCAATCGCATCTGCTGCGGGTAGATAGCCAATCGCTCCCAAGTCTGCTAAGACTGCTCGACGCAATTGTAATTTTTCTCCTGCCAGAGCTTTTACTAACCGTTCTCCATAAATTGGTTCTTGGGTTAATTGATACATGGCTCGTGCAGCAGCATATTGCACCAATTCGATTGGATGCTCTAAAAATGGTTTTACCAAAGGGATACACTCAGTCGCCTTCAAGGCTCCCAAGGCTTCTAAAATGGCTTCGTAGGGTTGAGATAAATCAGGCTGTGAGATCAGCTGCTCTCCTTGCAAACCTACTTGTAATAACTCAATCAGGGCGGGAATACAAATCGGATCGCCCAGCATTTCTAAGGATTGTGCCGCCGCTTCTCGTACATAAAAATCTGAGCAGTCTAAACACCCAATTAAAGGTGATACTGCTTGGCGATCGCCTAGTTTTCCTAATGCCCTAGCTGCGTTCCGTCGCAGAGGATATCCGCCTTCTGGTGTTCTATCGGCTTCATCCTCTAACGCTTTAATCAATCCTGTAACCGCAGCTGCTTCACATATCCTAAACCTACCTAACCACCAGGCGGCATAAAAGCGCAGACCTAAATCTGCACTTTCAAGATTAGCGATCGCTTGCTCTACTGTTAAAGATTCACCATCGCCAGAGTTACCTGTCGGTGATAAATCTTCAAATTTCTGCGGACTAGAATTCATTATGAAGAAGGAGGATCGCTTTGTTCGCTATTTGTTTTAGCTTCAGCGTTCAATGGCTGAATGCTAACTATTTTGCCACCCAAGCGAGTAATTCGCTGCATTTCTTGATTCATCCGGTTCTCAGGCACTGTGAAAAACACAGTGGCACTAGAACGAATGGGATAGTTGGTTTTTTCAGTTTCTTCGCTTTGGCGCAGACCCACTACTTCATATCGAAAGTAGCGACTACTCGTTCTACTACTAATTGGCCCAACCATAAAATTAATTCCCTATTCTAAATTGTCATTAGTCTTTTGCCTTTAATAATGACATTGACTAATGACTATTGACTAATGACTATTGACACTAAAGGGGTTTTACACTAGCTATTTTACCACCTTGTTTTACGACTCTCTGGAAGTAACTAGATAGTTCTTCATAAGGTACAATCACTGCTTGATTGACGCGGCGTGTGCTAGGATAGCCAGCTCCGAAAACACCTGCCACTTCAATGCGGTACAGTCTGCCTTCTTTACCAAAGGTTCCTGCACCACCAAAAGTACTGTTGGGGGTAACGCCTTTTTCAGAAGCAACGTATGAAAAGCCTGAGGGGCCACCAGAGGGAGGAACAACGACGGATGCACTATTGCGACCTAGTTCGCTAGCAAGCCGAGAAGATTTGCCTTTGAGTTGGGAGGTATCGCTACTGGCATAGCCGCGATAAAGTTGGAATATCCGGCTAAATCCGACAGTTTTCTGTCCTGTTTGGGTATTAAAGCCACGATAGTAAGGCACTATATTTTCACCAAAGCTAGATTGATACTCTGGCGAATCAATATAAGAATCAATGTCGGCTTCATATCCCTTAGTTTGATACAAGTCTAAGTGATAGACGACATCAGACTCATCATAAGGGGCACGACCCAACAAATGTTTGTAGTTCAGTTCAATGACGCGAGTTTGGAAGTTGTCGTAGAAAAATTTGGTTTTGTACAGTTCTGATTTAGCTAATTGACGCACAAACTCTTGCACTGTACTTTTGCCATCGCGCAGGATAGATTCAGCGCTTGTCAGGCGGTCAGATGCCAATATGTAGTTGTTGCCCAACACCTGACGATAGACGGCAGAAATTACTCTCTCAATGTCTTCTTTGCTTGCATTCGGACGCAATTCTACAGGAACCTGATCGCTAAAAGGTTCTGTTCCCAAACGGGAAGCTGCGGTTGTAATAGCCATTGGTAATTTTCCCTTTGTAATTAATAATTTCTAAAGGGAGTAGGGAGTGGGGAGAGACGCGATTAATCCCGTCTGTACTAGGTAGTGGTGAAATTTCCTACTCCCTACTCCCTACTCCTTACTCCCCCCGATTCCCTATTTATACGGCTGAAATGCTAATAACCTTACTACCCTTGCGATTCAACTGCTGCAATTTACTAGAAAGTTGCTCGTAGGGTACGATCAATTCCGCAGTCCCACGCCGTACTACAGTTGAGTTTGGGGAAGCTGCTTGTAGCACTCTGATCCGGTATGTTTCGCCGCGTTCGCCTCTAGAGAGACCTGTTAAGGCTCCAGCAGAGACTGGGTAAATGGGTGAAGCTAGATTCTTAGCCACTTCCCAAGTTAGCCGTCCTTGTTTTTGTCCTTGAGCGCGATCGCTATTGGCATAACCCCGATACAGTTGGAACAGTCGGCTATAGCCAACGTTTTTCTGTCCTACTTGACTTCTAAAGCCTTTATAGTAGGGGACAATATTTTCGCCAAAACTTTCTTGATATTCTAATGAGTCAATGTAGGAATTAATCTCAGCTTCATAACCTTGTGAGTTGTAAAGCTCAACATGGTACGAAATCTCTGACTCATCTTCTGGAGCACGCCCCAATAAATGCTTATAATTCAACTCGATAAACCGAGTTTGGGAGTTGGAGTAGAAAAACTTATCCCGATAGAGTTCTGATTGAGCAATGGCTAGTACAAATCCCCTAACGGTGATTGCACCTTGCTGCAACAGTGATTCTGCACTCTCTAGACGGTCTCCTTCCAGTAGATATGCATTACCCAAAACCTGACGGTAAGCCGCCCGGATAACCACTGCCACATCTGCTTCTGTTCTATCAGGGCGTAGTTCTACTGGTGCTGAATTTTCAAACGCTCCAATCCCTAACCTTGCTGCTTGTCCCAAAGCTGCCATCTTTAACCTCCTCAGTTTTAACTGCAAAACTGAAAACTGTTTAGAAAATTTTTTTCTAGTCTTTTAACAGTCTTTTTGAAATTGACACTCACCTTACTGTAAAATAAGGCGATTTCTAAGACATAGCTGCCTTAATATCCTGTTTCCACAGGTTCCCAGGCTCACCTTATCAGTTTGGCAGCCCCTTATCGGGGATAAACCTCCAGACATTCTCTGCCAGACACTGCGCGTAGCTTGCTTTCCCCTAGGGGGCGGACTCGCTAACGTGGCGCTCCGCGAACGGAACGCTCCGCGAACACGTAGCGTCTCGTAAGAGATGAGAGAAGATTGCGCTCGCTGCCTCACCACATCTGCCACAAGGGCGTAGTGATATCTCCTAACGTTATTTCGGGCGTATACTTTCCCCCAGTTCGAGGGTAGGTTTTTAAATCTTGTACTGACAAAAATATTGTGCCAATTGACGGTAGCTTAAAAGAGGCACTGGGCTGCTAACTTTCCCAAAGTTGTAGCAAATACCGTGCTACGTCGGCAGCTTTCATCCCTGTTCTAAAGCAAAAAATACAGAACTACGTTCCTCTTTCTCCAGGGTTTTCAGCTAGCTTTTCTGAAAAAACTGCCCGGAGAGGTAAACAACTCATAGAACTCACTTGTCATAAGAGCTGATTTCCTCTCCGGGCTAAAGAAACACTCTAGCTTAGAGTATTGATTACATAGTCGATGTAGGAATTTGCTTCAACAGCTGGRTCGCCGCTKAGRCCGTGGTTAGCTTTGATGTACTTGAGAGCTTCAATGTACCAGCTAGGAGACAGATCAAAAGTCCGGTTGATTTCAGCCAAGCCAGAAATCAAGAAATCATCCAAGGGGCCTGTGCCACCAACAACTAAAGCGTATGTGATAATCCGCAAGTAGTAGCCGACATCACGTACACACTTGCCTTTACCGCGCGCATCAGACGCGAAGTTAGGGCCTTGTTGTTGAGTGGTGTAAGGAAACTTGTTATACACTGCTTGAGCAGCACCTTCGGTCAAGCGTTGAGCATTGGCGCTCAATGCTTTTGCTGCTTGTAAGCTAGCAGGAGCTTGGCGGAAGCGACCAAAAGCAACTTGAATTTCGGTGCTGCTGAGGTAGCGTCCTTGAGAATCAGCCGATGCAATTGCTTCAGTTAGAGGTGTTTTTGTCATTTTGGTATTTCCCTTTTACAAACGTTATGGTTGAAATTTTGTTTTGTCCTATGGACAATTATTTAGTCAACATTAGCAATGCTTGGCTTAAGCCACAGCAGCAGCAGCGCGATCGAAATAGCTAGCTATTTCAGATGCCAATGCACTGCAATCGCCTCTGGTGATATTGTTTGTATCGTTGACAATTGCCAAAGAAGCTTGTTTCAGCTTTTGAATACCAACAGCAACTGAAGCTCCTGGAGTTCCCAATGCCAAGTAGGTTTCCCGCAATCCATTGAGGGCACGATCGTCTAGCACGCTAGAATCGCCAGCAAAGATAGCGTAGGTGATATAGCGAAGAATGATGTCCAAGTCTCTGATACAAGCAGCTGCACGACGGCTGGTGTAAGCATTACCACCGGGAGTGATCAATTGGGGTTGTTCTGCCCACAAATCACGAGCCGCAGCAGCAACAAGAGCTGACGCATTGCTGGTAATACGGTTAACAGCATCTGCACGCTTGTTACCATCTTTGACTAGTTCGCTCAATGCATCCAATTGTGCATCGGAGAGATATTCGCCGCGTGTATCAGCTTGGGAAACTACTTTTGCAAATGCATCTAAAACCATTGCGTTAAATCTCCTAATTTGCTTGGTTAAGAATAATTGGACTCAAAACTGAATGGTTCAGTTGATTTTTGATGTCAGCACTGCCTGACGAATTACGAAAGGTTTAAAACAGACATCCAAGAAATAAGTTTACGATCTCCAGGCTTTCAGATTAAAACTTTTGTTAAAAAACTTCAAACTTCTATGAACGACTGGAAAACCTGATTAAGATGTTGTTTTTTACTTCCAAGTTCTCTTTATACAATGCTGCCGCATCATAATTTATTACAAATTATTGTTATGTTTGTGAAATTTATTTACATAACTTCATATTTTGGTATTTGTTTAGTTTATGAGCCGAGCGCTGCTCTTGTAGGGCAATAGGTGTTGTAGTTACTGTCACTTTGTATTTATCCAAACAGAATTCAGGAGTCAGGAATTCAGAATGAATTATGTACGACTGGCGGATAGCGCAGCGGTAGCGAGTCATCGAGCGTCTGAACAAGAGGCTTTAAAACCCCCGCTGATAGAGCAGCATCGCACCAGAGCGCCTTGATTCTGACCGGAGGCAAAGCGGAGCCTGAGACGCTCCTGAATTCTGAATTCTTCTTCAAGTCTTATGTAAAATTACTCAAATTTATTTTGGAGAAAGGCAATAACGCGCTTGAATGCTTGGGGGTCTTGGTAAAGAAAGCCATGACCGCCCTTAAAAAATTCTAAATACGAACCTGCTATCTGTTTGTGCATTGCCTCAAGATTGGCGGGAGGAGATATGCCATCGTGATGACCCCCGCAGATATAGACAGGAATACGCAGTTGAGAAAGTCGATTATATGTATCGTGAGCAGCACGAGCCTCAAGCTGGCGACGACGCCCAACTTCACGACTTGGTTCGTCTGTACTCGCTTGAGAAACTGCTAGTGTCAGCTTCACTAATTCCTGAAATTGTGCCGTTCTGCTAGAGAGCCAAGCTTCCTCTTGCCAACGGGTATCAGCAATTGTGATTTGCCGATGAGCTAGTTCTTCGCTAGGTAGGTTCACGAGTTGATGTAGTGGATATGACGATCCACCAGCACCACCACTACTAGTACAAGCCAAAACAAGACGTTTAACGCGGTGCGGATAGCGCAGTGCCAACTCTTGGGCTACCATACCCCCAAAGGAAATTCCAATGATATGAGCGTTCTCCCACCCGACTGCATTTAACAAAGAATCTGCATCGGCGGCGTAATCTGCTATGGTGTAAGGAATATCAGGTTTTGAGGTTTGACCCAGACCACGCTGATCGTAGGCTAGAATTTCAAAATGTGGGGCTAGCGGTGAGTCAAAAATAGTCGGCGATCGCTGCAAATGTACTCCAGTACCACTGATACAGAGTAGGCGTTGACCAGTGCCACGAATCTCATAATACATTTGCAGGTTACAAATAGAGACAAATGGCATGAGTATTTTTCCTGATGAATTTCGGCGAAATTGGCTGAGGAGCGATCGCAATATCTCTAGATAAGCATCCTCATTTCACTCTTCTCGTAATGTTATAGGACCTACGCACTGTACAAACGAATCATCTTGTGTACTAACGTAAATAGGTCGTTTCAGGCTTTTGCAAACCATGCTTTGTTAGTTGCGCTGAAAAATCTAGCTAAAAACCCTGAAAAGCATACTTGCCATTTCGGCTTTTCCGTCAATGCGTAAGTCCTATGTTATTAGGTATATTTCAGTGCAATCAGAATCCTTAAAGGGTGCGTAGGCGTAGCCCGCCGCAAGCATCGCACCCTTTAATATGTAGCATTTACCCTACTCAATGCTGATTGCTGATTACTGAGTAATTCTTAATTGTACTCAGTACTTATGTACTTATTAGAAGCCCCGCCCCTTGTGGGCGGTCTTTTAACTCAGCACTTGCTCAACGCCCCGCTATCGCTAACAGCA
Organism: Nostoc punctiforme NIES-2108; assembly: GCA_003326195.1. Lineage (GTDB taxonomy): Bacteria > Cyanobacteriota > Cyanobacteriia > Cyanobacteriales > Nostocaceae > Nostoc > Nostoc punctiforme_A. The sequence goes on along the minus strand of LXQE01000029.1, from coordinate 358,366 downwards.
CTCTTCATTACTTACTAATTCCTGCCAAAAACACTACCAAGGGCACGCGCCATATTTTGCGGCTGCATTGCATCCATTGCGGCGGTGGGTTCATAGCCACAATGAACCATGCAATCAGCACACTTAGGATTACCACTCTTCTGTCCGTATTGACTCCAGTCAGTTTGTGCGAGTAATTCCTTAAAGGTAGAGTAATAACCTTCGTTTAGCAGATAGCAAGGTTTTTGCCAACCGAGAACGCTATAACTAGGGCTACCCCAAGGTGTGCATTCGTAGTCCTTCTCACCAGTGAGAAAATCTAGGAACAACGGATTGTGATTAAAGTTCCAGTTTTTTTCACCACTTTTGTAGGGAGCCAGAATTTCGCGGAAGAGGGCGCGGGTTTGTTCGCGGTGGAGAAAATGATCTTGATCTGGTGCCCACTCATAACTGTAGCCGGGAGAAATCATCATCCCATCAGTATTTAGTGTTTCCAGAAAGTTAAAGAACTCTTGCATATCTTTAGGTTCAGTACCTTCAAAAATAGTGGTGTTAGTGGTAACACGAAAGCCTTTAGCTTTAGCGGCGCGAATGGCTTTGACAGCAATATCAAAAACACCTTTACGATCTACGCATTGATCGTGTAACTCCCGCATTCCATCTAAATGCACGCTGAAAGTTAGATAAGGGGAAGGTTGAAACTTATCCAGACTCTTCTCTAACAACAAACCATTGGTACACAAGTAAATATATTTCTTGCGGTCAATTAATCCCTGGACAATTTCATCAATCTGGGGGTGTAGCAGAGGTTCTCCCCCAGGAATGGAGACAACCGGTGCGCCACACTCTTCCACAGCGGCAAAACACTGTTCTGGGGTGAGATTTTGCTTTAAAATTTCCTTTGGATGTTGGATTTTACCACAACCAGTACAAGCGAGATTACACCGAAAAAGAGGTTCCAACATCAATACTAAGGGGAAGCGTTTACGTCCTTTCAAACGCTGTGTAACAAGATACTTCCCAATATCCATAGCTTGTTGTAAATTAACTGCCATTGTTGCGATCGCTCCTCTTTTAAAGATAAATGCACCACTTTCTCAACCCCAAGATTTATCTATGGGGTCTTAAATTTTGAATTTTGAATTTTGAATTTTGAATTCCCCAGAGGGGTTGACATATCCCTGAGCAACAAACCAATCCACAGCATCTTTGAGTGCGGCGTTCAGCGAAGATTGGGGTAGACCCAATTCTTGTACAGCCTTTGAAGCATTGTAATACATAGGTTGTTTCGCCATCCGAACGCCATCTAATGGTACTGAGGGCGATTTACCTAGTGGTGCGAGAATTTTTTCATCAACCCAGGCAACGCTCAGAGGCAACCAAGTCGGTACTGTTCGTTGAGGTGCGCTAAGACCTGTGATATCGGCGAGTTGTTCGAGTAGTTGCTTGAGACTAAGGTTTTGATGACCTAAGATATAGCGATCGCCAGATTTACCCCGTTGCAAAGCCAGTAAATGCCCCCAAGCCACATCCCGCACGTCGATAAAATTTAGACCAGTATCTAAGTAAAAAGGCATTTGCCGTCGTAAAAACCGCAAGATTATATCACCCGTAGGGGTAGGTTTGATATCCAACGAGCCAATGGGGCTGCTGGGATTGACAATAACTACTTCCTGACCTGTAGCAACGGCTTGGATGGCTTCTTGCTCAGCCAGAAACTTAGATTTTTTGTAATCACCCACCAACTTTTCTAAAGGACTCTGATGTGTTTCATCAACGACTTGACCAGACGATCCTACCCCAATTGCCGCAACCGAACTCGTGTAGACGGTGCGTTCAATATTAGCTTTACGAGCTGCTGCCAACACATTGCGCGTACCCAGGACATTGTGACGATGGAGTAATTCTCGGTCTGTTTGCCAGAGGGAATAATGAGCTGCCACATGAAATAGATATTGACAACCTCTCATTTGTTGCCAGAGATTTGGATCGTTCAAATCGCCTTTGACAATTTCCACCTCCAAACCGCGTAGATTTTCCAAATTGCTGCTTGAGCGTACCAGCGCTTTAATTGTGTAACCCTGTTGCAACAACAACCGTACCAAATGGGCACCAATAAAACCCGTACCCCCCGTGACAAAAACCTGCATCAAGCTGCCCCCCTTTTCTTAAATCGGGGAAACCAATCATCCAAAATGGTGTAAACTACCGGCACAACAATCAAGCTGAGGATAGTTGAAGTTACTAGTCCACCTGCGATCGCTACAGCCATCGGCGATCGCAATTCCGAACCAGCACCAAAACCCAATGCGATCGGTAACATCCCTAAAATAGTCGAGGCCGTGGTCATCATAATTGGTCTGAGGCGTACTAGTCCGGTATTGAGGATCGCCTGGGTACGGTCTAAGCCAGCGTTGCGTAACTGGTTGATATAATCTACAAGCAAAATGGCATTTTTATTTGCCAGCCCTAGCAAAAAGACGAAACCGATCAATGAGATCATACCAAAATCGCTCTTAGTAATCAGTAGCGCCAACATCGCTCCCACAAGTGCCAAAGGCAAAGAAATACCAATCACCAGAGGGTCTACCCAGCTTTTGAACAGTAAAATTAGTACTATGACAATGCACAGGGCAGATAAAGCCAGAGTAGTGCCGAAACTGCTAAACACTTCACTTTGACGGGCAGAGTCTCCCCCTAAATTTAAGGAAACATTAGAGGGTAATACCGCCTTTGCTTCAGCTACCACTTTGTCAGTGGCATCACCCAAAGACAGATCCTTGCCAAGATTAGCACTGATGTATGCTACGCGCTGATTATTCAGACGCTCGATCTGAAAAATCGTGCCCTGTGGATTCGTTTCACCTGTAATTGTGACATCAGCGAATCCCGGTAGCCTCTGAATCCTTTCTTTAATCGCTTTGACTGCTTTGCTCAGAGCTTGGAGATTATCACCTTGTAATGCTATTTGCAGGGGTTTTTGACCACCAGAATCGACAAATTGAATATCTTCAACACTAGTATTTACCCCAGAAAGAGTAGGTAATGAAAAGCGCAACTGGTCTTGTAATTCCGCAGTTGTGATTGTGCGATCGCCCTTTAACTTTACATATAGTATCCCTTTATTCGGCTCACCCTCACGAGAACCAACAGTGGTAAATACCGTTTCAACTGCCGGTGATTTTCTGACTACATTTTCTAGTTTCTTCGCAACCTCTAGAGAATCGTTCAAGGGATTGGGAATTTGAAACTGGGGAATAGAATTTCTCCCCTGTTCCCCTGCCCCCCTGCCCCCCTGCCCCTCACCTCCACTAGGAATACTCGGCAAAGGAGCCGTATAAGCAATATTAAATTCGCCGCGATCGAGTTTGGGAATAAACCCTTTGGGAATTAGTGGAATCAGAACTATACCTGCGATGAAGCTGAAGACAGCTAACCCGATAACTATTTTCCGGTGATTTAAAGACCAACTCAGTAAATTTCCGTAAAATTGAGTAAAAGCTACCCAGATTTTTGCTTCTCGACGTGGGGAGAGTGAGGATTTAGGTTTCAGCCAGTAGATAGCCAGAACTGGAGATAAAGTCCGAGCAACTAGCATAGAAGCAAGCATCGCCGCGGATACAGTGATGCCAAAAGGCTTGAAGAACTGACCGATTACCCCACCCATCAAACCTATGGGTAGAAAAACTGCTACTGCTGTTAAAGTGGCGGCGGTGACTGTCAACCCAATCTCATTTGTAGCGAAAAGCGCTGCTTGACGAGGAGTTTCGCCATCTTCAACGTGTCGCATGATGTTTTCCACATCCACGATCGCATCATCAACAATGCTACCAATCACCAAAGCTAAAGCCAGCAGGGTGATTGTTTCCAGGTTGAAGCCGAAAATTGCCATGACGATAAATGTCGCCAGCAAAGATGTAGGAATCGCTAAGGCAGAGATCAGAGTTGCCCGCCAATTCCATAAAAAAGGAAAAATCACTACGATAGACAACAACACTGCTTCCAGCAAAGCATCGATTGTTGACTGGGTGGCTTGACGGATATATTCTGCTTGGGTGGCAGCTAAGGTGAGTTTGACATCTTTGAGGGTAGAGCGTAGCCTTTGAACTTCTTTCTCAACATGACTCACGACTTCCAAAGTATTAGCAGTACCGCGTTTGATTACCTGAAATGCGAGTGCATCTTCACCGTTAAACCGGACTAATGTCGCCCCACCTTGGGGGAGAGCCGTTGCACTCGCATTCGCTGGATTTACCGCAGGAGTTGCCGTAGCAGCACCTAGTAGTGAGACTTTTAATACTCCTGGTAATTTAGCGATCGCACTAACAATCTCATCTTGTGCCAACTTCGTCAAATCTTTGAGATTCCGTGTAGGACTCTCTATGGCATAGCTAATGGCGGCTGACTCGTTTAGATTTAGGGGAATGATTTTGTCAGTTGCTCCTTGAGGTAGAGTCAACTGCTTGAGGGCAGTTTCAACCTTTTTGGTCGATGTTTCTAAATTTGTCCCAACGGCAAAAGAAAGGGCAACAGATGTTTGACTAGGATAGGTTGATGAGCGAATATTCTCCAGTCCTTCTAGAGAGCGGAGGCGTTCTTCTAGGGGTTTGGTGAGCTTCGCTTCTGTATCCAGGGCAGTTGTCAGGGGAGCTGTAGCATTCACAACTACCACTGGAAAGGTAATATCTGGAAACAAGGCATACTTAAGGGAACTGAAAGCTAGAACACCAGCTACCGTTACGGCAATCCAAAAACTCACTGTCAGCCACGAAAATTCAATCGCCAATTTGGAAATATTGAAGAGTTCTCGTGCGGATTTGGAGTTATGAAGCTTTACCATCTTGGAAAATTATCGTGTGGATGACACAATTATTTAGTCATGCTACAGCAATCATCTTCGGTTTGCTAATTTTGGTTACTACCAAACGGCAATATTACTTATTGTCACTCAGATATGACCCAATCTTTAATCCAAGCATTAGTTAGTGGTTACGCAGCGCTGATGAGCGATACCTAATTTTACAAACTGCGTAGGCGTAGCCCGTCGTAGACATCGCTCTTCAAGGTAAAGAAGAATCCCGCCATGCCCATCTACTACTCTAAACATTAATTGACCGTTAAAACTTAAAACTATCGAGAGAGCTAGTGCCTAATTTTTTACCCATCAACATAATTCTGGTGCCTCAAGGAGCAGAATATAAAGCCGTGTGTCGCGGATTAAGCGGCATTACTGCCTCCATCCCAAAAGTAGTAGCCATACCTGTAGGGATGAAGCCTTTACTCAAATACCTGCAACAAGGACAATTTCTGACTCCAAAATCCAGAGTGCTGGTTATGGGTATATGTGGCAGCTTGAGCGATCGCTATACAGTTGGTGATATTGTCCTGTATCAAGATTGTGTTTATCAGGGGAAACAGCAAGAATGCGATCGCACTTTTACAACACAATTGCACTCTTCAATATCAGAAAAAGTATCTTTGGTCAAATCACTGACAAGCGATCGCGTAATTTGGTCTGCATCCGAAAAACACCGTTTAGGTGAGACTTTGGCGGCTGATGTTGTAGATATGGAAGGATTTACCGCTTTAGAATTTTTCAATGCGGCTGGAGTTGCAGTGGCAATGCTGCGAGTAGTCAGCGACGATTGTCAGCATAATATCCCCGATCTCACACCAGCAATTAACTCTGATGGTTCTCTAAACCCTTTGCCGTTAGCGATCGCAATGCTTCAACAACCTTTTGCCGCTACTCGGTTGATTCGAGGTTCATTAACAGCATTAAAGGTGTTAGAACAAGTTACAAATCTGCTTTTTTCAGGCTCTAGCAATAAATAATCTATTGCGTCTTTACAGCAACTTCTAGGTAAATAACCAGGGAGCATCTCAATGAGCGTAAAAACACGTTTGCCCTAGCGAATGGAATGACTCTGTTGGCGAATTCATGTAAACCACAATTTACGGGGTGAGGCGCTACGACATCTCAATGCTTTGAGGGTAGCGATCGCAATTCGCCAACAGTCTCATGGAATTCGCAGCTATACAAACAAAACCCACGGAGGTGGGTTTCAAATCCTTTGAGTACGCGTAGGCGGACTTCGTTTGTGTAGCCGCGATTTCTAATCGCCTGGTATATTTGCTATGCCCTTACAAAATATAGCAATCCTAAATCGTTTGTGAAAATATATCTTTACTCTATTTGCATTCTCTGCGTCTCTGCCTTTAGGTATAAAAAAATATTTTTCAGCAATAAAGTCGAATTTGTATATATTTTTTACTTTTACATCACCTGAAAACAAACTAATAAAAATCAACATAATTTAGGTATTTATTGTGAATTGTTTATCGAGAAGCTTTACATAAACTTTATCGTTAAACATATCAAATAGAAACCTCGATTGGGAAGCATAATATATGACCTTATCAGGGTTGGGTTCCATGAAAGCTAATTGCACTGGATTGTAAATCAAAAATACCCTTTTGTCAGAATAGCTCGGAACTAATTTACCCACTATCAAACATAATTTATGAAGCTCAATCACAAGCTAAATCTCTACTCGTTCCTAGCTAGTTTTCCATTACTCAAAAAAAGTTACACCGCTAAAATCATGTTGGTGGCATTTTTGGGTACTCACATACCACTTCTAAGCTTACTTTTGAGTTTCGTTATCTCAAACTCCTATTCTTTGGAGATGGCGATTCGAGTTATGCTTATTGCTCTGTTGGCTACCTTAGCGGGTACAGCTGCCACCCTCTACGCACTACACCACCTCCTTAAACCGGTTATTTTTACATCTGTGGCATTGCAAAATTATCTAAACACCAAAACCTTACCTGAATTGCCCACAGAATTTGCTGATGAAGCCGGTACATTGATGGCGGATACCTCACAAACTCTTCACAAATTAGATGAGTTAATTCATTACATCAGTAATTATGACGATTTAACTGGATTGCCCAATCGTGAATTATTCTGCGATCGTCTCCATCAGACTCTATCTCAACCTGAAAATAACCAGCGCTTTGTAGCAGTCTTTTTACTGAGTATTGATGATTTCACTGCTATGAGTCATGGGTTGGAGCATGAAACAACAAATTTGTTGTTAAGAGCAGTTGCTCAGAGGTTATCATTCTGCATGACACAAACAGATATTCTTGCCCATTTGAGTGGAGATGAATTTGCCATTGCCCGTATAGAAATTGTTTCTTTTGAAAGTGTAATTAAGCTATCTCAGATGCTGTTAAGCAGCCTGAGTAAACCCTTTTCTCTAGAGGGTAACTTGATTCATATCACCGCCAGTATCGGCATCACAATTAATGGAATAAATGAGCATAATAGCGTAGATCAACTTTTGCAACAGGCTCACATAGCACTGTATCAAGCAAACCAAAGAGGGCGTAGCAAATACCAATTCTATTCACCGGAAATTAATGCTCAGTTGCAGGAGCGAATGACTTTAGAAAATGAATTATATGGGGCGCTTGACCGCAACGAAATGCTGGTTTATTATCAACCTCTGATTGATTTACACAGCGGACAAATTACAGCTATGGAAGCGTTGGTTCGCTGGCAGCATCCTAGATTAGGTTTGGTTTCTCCAGTAAAGTTTATTCCCATTGCTGAAGCCAATGGTTTGATCCTACCAATTGGTGAATGGGTCTTGCGAACTGCTTGTGCCCAAAACCGTGCTTGGCAGCTTGCAGGATTTAACCCAATTCGGATATCTGTAAATCTGTCAGCTCGACAGTTTGAACTACCAAATCTGGTTGAGATCGTTAGTCAAATTCTTGAGGAAACTGGACTCCAAGTATCTTGCCTGGAATTGGAAGTGACAGAAAGCTTCTTGATGGCTGATATGGAGCGATCAATTAAAACCTTAAAACAATTACGAGAACTGGGTATATGCTTGGCTCTAGATGACTTCGGTACTGGTTATTCCTCCCTCAACTACTTAAAGCGTTTTCCCGTGAATATGCTCAAGATCGATCGGTCATTTGTACAGGATGTCACGTCCAATCCTGATAGTGCTGCCGTCACGAATGCGATTATTGCCCTGGCAAAAAGCCTGCGGTTGAACATCACGGCAGAGGGTGTGGAAACCCAAGAACAGCTTGACTACCTAAAAACGCTGGGATGTGATGAAGGTCAGGGTTACTACTTCAGTTGTCCTGTGCCCGCCGATCTAATTACCCCGATGTTGCAGAAAACTTCTCAGCAGATGGAGAAAATTCCAGCATAAGTGGATGCCTAAGCCAGAAAATACACCCCTGATAACGTTTCACTTGAATTTTGCTAGAAATGATTATCAGGGGGCAAGTTCAGGAGGCAGCTATGCTGAAGGAATTCCCATAAATAAATTTAGACTTGCGCCGTAAGCCTCAGTCGAAAGTAGATTTAAAAAGGACGCTGTATTTCTTGCGCCTACTTAATAAAATACATATTTTTTTGTTTTTCATAAATAAATTTAGTTGCTCTCAGACTATTTCGCCTCCAGAGAAAATTCTTTTCTAAAACCTCCTGTCTCATGCCCCCTGCCTCCTGCCTTTCTTCTGTGACATAAGGAGAGAAATCCAGGATTGATCAGGCAATAAAAGGTCATTTATTTTGAAACTGTGGAAAGTTTTGCAACCATGTGAGCACGAGATGAAACCTCAAGCTTGCGAAACATCCTTTTTAAGGCTTGCTTGACAGAGTTTTCAGTAATCCAAAGTTCAGCACTAATTTCTGCATTGGTTTGTCCTTTAGCCACCAAGGAAGCAATTTGCATTTCACGAGGCGTTAAACACTTTGTCTGTAATAGCGGTTGTTGCAATTGCGCCATTGCTACCCAAGTAGAAATATGCAGACAAAGCGCACTCAAATCTGTAAGATTTTGTGAATCAAATGCAGGCATTCCTTGCTGACGCGTCAAACCTACCACACCCACTAACTCACCATTGCTGACAATTGGCCCTGCCATAACGTGCCAGTGATCGGCACGAGGACAAATCAATTTCCATGTTTTAGGTTCTACTACCAAAGCTTCATGAACAGGGGCATGGCGTTCTAGCAAGTAGCGTGCAACTGGATTGTGTTGAGGTGATAATGCAATTTGCAATGCTTTTTGAATCTTGCTGTCAACTATAGCAATTTGGGCAAAGAAAAACAGCCCACATCGTGTAGCTGAAAAATACTCACTCATTTCTGCGGATATGTGCGATCGCAAAGTCTGTTCATCTTCAGCTTGAGCAATTCCATGAAATAGAGCTTGTAAGGCAACCATGATTTGCAAAGTGTACTCGTTCGAGGTCTAGGCGCAGTATCGCAACCAGACCTATCTTAGCTTTAGTCACACCAAACCGCTTCGCGGAGTCATTAGTTATTAGTCCTTAGTTTTTTCACCCACTCTGTTGCGAGCTATGTACCAAAAAACTCTTTATTAATGACTAATGACCAATGACCAATGACTAATTTGTTTGGTTTTTTGGATTACTTTACATGACTGTAAATTCTGGCATTGATGACACACAGATATCCAGGCGCTGGATTCAAATCAGTTTTTTGATCGCAGCAGTGCTTTTCAATCTCTGTTTAATAATCCAAATATTCAGTGTTGGATTGGCTTACTTTTACAATTCTGATTGGTGGAACCTACATATTTGGCTCGTGCGAGGATATGGCGGACTCTCACTAATTTTGTTGATATGGGGGTTTTTGATTCCCTTTCCTCGAAGAGTCCGAAACCTAACAGCAAGTATGCCAGTGCTACTGGGACTGCAATTTCTCACAATTCACTTGCAAACTTCTTTTCCTCTAGCAGTGTTCCATCCACTTATCGGCTTTTCCTTATTCTTTATTTCCACAACCCTAGTGCATCGGACATCGCACATCGTATTTCCCAACCAGAACCAAGACTAAATCGTTGCAAAAACACAAGTTTCAATTCTTTTCACGCTATTACAGGAGAAATACAAATGTCTCAATACGCCGATCCGTCTGTTCTCGTTGATACCCATTGGCTTGCAAATCATCTTAACGATCCAAACATCCGCATTATTGAAGTAGATATGAGTCCAGAGCCGTACAAAAATGCTCACATACCTGGTGCTGTCTTCTGGAACATCTTTACAGACTTACTCTTGCCCGAATTGAAGATGAATTTGGATGCGATCGCTTTTGAGAAGCTGATGGCACGTTCAGGCATCACCAATGACACCACAGTGATTGCTTATGGCAGTTATCCGGGAACGGGAGGCTGGATTTTCTGGTTGTTGAAAGTCTTTGGACATGAGAATGTACGAGTTCTCAATGGCGGCTACCAAAAATGGCAATCAGAAGGCCGTCCACTAGCAACTGAGTTATCTACGTTTGCTTCTACTGATTACCGTGCCAGAGGTATTGATGCTCATCTGCGAGTATTACACGATGAAGTTCAGGTATCGATAGGTAGAAGCAATCGCGTATTGTTGGATGTCCGAACACTGCAAGAATACTCTGGTGAGTGGTTTTTCAATCAGCCACCAAAAGCAGGCGAACGTACTGGACATATTCCAGGTGCAGTGCATTTGGAGCATATCTTAACTCTCAATGAGGATGGAACTTTTAAATCATTTAACGAATTAAAAAATCTTTATGACAGTAAGCGCATTACGCCTGATAAGGAAGTGTTTCCCTACTGTGCCATCGGTGGGCGTTCTGGATATACCTGGTTTGTCTTAAAATATTTATTGGGCTATCCGAATGTTCGGAATTACGATGGCTCTTGGAATGAGTGGAGTCGCCTGCCTAATGTAGCGATCGAGAGGTAGTGAGAGTTATTGGACAATATGACCAATAACCACACCTTTACGGACGGACACCACTACTGCCATCAAGATTAAAATCTCTTAACCTTTCGTTACACTAGAGACATCGAGAAGGAAGAAAGCAAACCTCTCGAAGCTGAAATCAAAGGTGAACGACATGAATGGCACAATTCGCGTTGGTAATCTCTTCGGAATTCCCTTCTATATCCATCCGTCATGGTTTTTAGTTCTGGGTTTAGTAACTTGGAGCTATAGCAGTGGATTGGCGGCGCAATTTCCCCAATTGTCTGCGGGATTAGCTTTGCTACTAGGATTGATGACAGCGCTGATGTTATTTGCCTCTGTCGTCGCCCATGAATTAGGCCACAGTTTTGTTGCGATTGGTCAGGGAATTGATGTCAAATCCATTACGCTGTTTATATTTGGCGGTTTAGCAAGCTTAGAAAAAGAGTCGAAAACCCCAAGTGAAGCTTTTTGGGTAGCGATCGCCGGGCCAATGGTAAGCTTACTACTATGCGGTATCGTTACAGCGATTGGTATTACTACTGCTGCATCAGGGCCGTTAGCTGCAATCCTTGGTGTTCTAGCTTCCGTAAACTTGGCATTAGCGCTATTTAACCTAATTCCTGGCTTGCCCTTAGATGGTGGAAATATACTGAAAGCTATCGTTTGGAAAATTACAGGTAATCCTTATAAAGGTATAACCTTTGCGAGTCGAGTTGGACAAATCTTTGGTTGGGTAGCAATTCTTTCTGGTGTAGTTCCCTTACTATTATTTGGCAACGCCGGTAACTTCTGGAATTTGTTAATTGGCTTCTTCTTATTGCAAAATGCTGGTAATTCGGCTCAATTTGCCAGAGTCCAAGAAAAACTTACAGGTTTGACAGCTCAGGATGCCGTAACTCATGACAGCCCGATTGTATCTGCTAATCTTACTCTGAGAGAGTTTGCCGATGAGCGGGTCATAAGTGGACAAAACTGGCATCGGTTCTTAGTGACTGATGATGATGGACAATTAGTAGGTGCGATCGCAGTTGATAATTTAAGAACCATCCCCACAGCACTGTGGTCAGAAACTCAAGTTAAAGAAGTCATGCGACCAATTACCGAATCTACCACAGTCCAATCAGATCAACCACTGCTGGAAGTCATGCAGTTACTCGAACAACAAAAGCTATCTGTGCTTCCCGTGATTCGTGAGAATGGCGTCCTAGTTGGAATCTTAGAAAAAGCTGCAATTATCCAGCTACTTCAAAGCCGAACCCAACCTAACCCTGCATAGAGACGCAATTCATCGCGTCTATCAAAAAAAACGCTAAACCTTTGTAGAGACGTGACAAATCACGTCTCTACATTTTTTTATCACCCAAATTTTTGATTGCATGAAAAAACTCCGTACAATTGAAAGAGCCTTCTTGACCGTTGCCTCTTATCTGTCCCCGTAAATAAGTTCAAAAATCAAATCGGATTGTTATGTAGCACTCCTATTTAATTTTTGAACAAAACTCAGTATATATCTATTCCCTATTCCCTGTATTTATTTTCCAAGAATTTTTACGAGATATTAGGTATATCCCTAGCAAGGATAGACCTAACACTGACGCAGGTTCGGGTATAGTTTTGATTTTGGCATAAATAGCTGTTGTAGTTGTAGCTTCTTCAAGAGCTTTAATACTTATCTGGCGACCCTCTAGATTAAAACCGGTTAACTCAAGGGTATATTTATTACTTCCAAATGTGAAACTGCGATTACTCAAATTTGTGTCTAAGAATACTAAGTCTGCACTTTTTTCAGGATCTTTTGGGTCGTTAAATGTATTTACTAAACGCAATTTGAAGTCAAAAACTTGGCTGGTTCCCACAGGTGGGCTGAAAGATACATTGAGATTTAAAGGTACAAATTCAACGCTTGAATCAGTGCGTACCTTTCCATTAAAGTAAGTTAAATCAGCTATTTTGAATACAGAGTTAATGTCCGCAGAAAATGAAGTTCCATTAGAGGTTAGTTTATTTGGAAGTCCTAGTGACGAATTAGCTTGACCCCAAGTAAATGTATTACTTCCCACACCTGTATATATGGGATTAGTATCAGTGATTCCTGGAGTAGGGTTTCCCCATGTCGCACTAGAGATGCCAGAAAAAGTTAGAGCTTGTGCTTGACCAGAGAAACTAAATCCTGTGGTCAAACTCACAAAAAAACTAGATATAGCAGTAGCGAAAACAAAACTAAGTTTCATAATTCTAGGTTTTAATTATCATTCTGGAGTTTCTTTCAAGTAGGTCTTCAATCTACCTTAGTAAATTTACGGAAAATCCGCCAACGTCTTATTGTATTTTTTATAAAAATTTTATGTGTATTTTAAAATAATTTAATGAATAATTTATATTGATTAAGTTAAAATTATGGGTTTTTAAAATATATTTCACTAGTTTGTAATTAGTAAAACGCTAAACTTCTTGCAAAAAGTTCTCTAACACGCTAAACTCAGCAGGAGTTGAGACTTTAACGAAAGTCAAAGGGAAAGTGGGGTTCTTTTTTTGATTTATGCAAGAAGTCTAGTAATTGTGTAGGCGTAGCCCGTCGTAGACATCGCTACCTTACTTGACTTACCGATAAATTGTCAAGCTGATATCAAGTTATGGTTTTTTGACATTCCTCGCGCTATGGAGACGAATGGGATTCATAATTTTGACAAAATCTTTGACAACAACTGGCTAGGAATTTTAGATAGAGCCAGATTTTGTCCCTGTATCCCTAACTCATTATGAAAAGCACGAATAGTTTTCACCACATAAGCGAAGGTTGTTTGATAAGCTTCTGGTTGTTTACTTAATCCGTTTAAGGCTTGCAAATGGTTATCTAATGCCACTTCTAAGTGTTGAGAGCGTGTTGCTTTGTCGCCATTAAAAGACTTATCTATTACTAGCTGATAATGTGCTAGTCCCAGGTTATTGTGAGAGGCAAGCAAATCAAAACTTAAAGGAGTGCCGCTAAGTGAGTTAGCCAAAGCTATAGCTTCTTCGTAAGCGCTGATACATAGTTGCAGATACTTTTGCTGTGCCTCTTTAGTAGTGTCAGATAGGTTTGCTAGATGCCAGTAGGCAGTACCCAGATTATTTTGTGTAGCGGCGCAGGCAGTGGGAACATTAGCTGGAGTGCGATACTTGAGAGCTTCGCTATAAACATCTATAGCTAGCTGGAGATTTTGGGCAGGTTTTTCGTATTGTGCCAGATTCCAATACGCAGTACCGATATTGTTTTGAATCATTCCATACTTCAGCGGTTCCTCTTCAGGGTTGTAGTATGCAAGTGCTTCATTGTAAGCTGCGATCGCTTTCTTTAAATGCACAATCGGTTGATTGTATTGCCCTAAATGCCAGTAGGCAGTACCCAAATTATTCTGGCAAGCCGCATACTTTAATGAATCCATATCCGCTGTACGGTAGCTGAGTGCTTCACTGTAAGCGAAAATAGCTTGCTGCCAATTTTCAGATGGGTGAGAGAAACGAGCTAAATCACCATAGGCTGTTCCCAAATTATTTTGCACACGAGCATAAGTTTCTGAATGTGTCTGGGGCGAAATCATCTTTAACGCCAACTGATAAAATTCTATTGCCTGCTCTATATAAGTTTGTCCCTCCTCAGAATTGGGTGGTGTGCGGTATAGCATCCAGTAGAGTGTACCCAAATCATTCAAAATATCTGGGAGTTGCGGTGAGCTTTCGTCATAGCTAATTGCCTCTTGATAGGCAATAATTGCTACCATCAGATTTTCTAGGGTTGACTCTCCTTGCTCAATGCGAAGACGGTATAAAGTACCCAACCGATGATAAGCCTCTGCCAGTATCTCCTCTGAAACTTGCTTTTCGTGTAATTCTTCAATCTCCAATAAAATCTGCTGTGGTTGTAAGGAATCCTCTGTATTTCGAGCAATATTTGTATTAATTGTTGCTATTATTAGCTCCGTTAACTCACTGCTAATATAAGATAAAGACGACAGCGATTGATTATTACTCCCACTACCAGACCGATTTGTAGATTCCTGTTGTTGTGGCGTAGCCTTCAATAAATCTGCTGGTGATGGTGAAACTTCCTCAGTTTTGTGTACGCGATTCCCTTGTATCTCTACTGGGAAATCAGAATTATTCTCAAACTTGAACTCAGTGGCTGCGGTTCTGAGTTCTGGTTGGTTAGCTGATTCATCTAGAATCGACTGCTCAATATTCCCTAAATCCAAGCTTCCTGAACGTGAAAAACGTTCTGGATAGGCCAAATTCTGAGTTACTGGTGTGGGTTCTCCAGCAAACACAAATACGCCAGTACGACAACGCCAAAACTGTGGTGCTGATTGCTTGATAGCCGATAACCAAGGACGTGGTATCCACAACAGCAAGTTAGATTCCAGGAATCGGCTAGATTCTTGTGTAGAGAAATATTGTTCGCTTAAGCGGAGATAGTGCAAAAATAACCGCTGTGTCGCTACTGATTGCTTAGTGAGATGCTCCACGCCGACAATCTGAAATGCTGGTACTGGAAAAGGTTTTCCAGGAGTATCTTTTGATGCCCCAACAATTGGCGGTGGATAATTAGTCAACCATTGATTAATCTGGATTATGGGGTTCGGATCGTTTAAATTCAAACGCAACGTGACTAATCGCGGATAAGCTGGAGTGCTATTTTCCTGAGCATTTGATGATTGATATAGCACCTGTCCAACAGGATAAGCTAATGTAGAATGCAAACGGGCTGCTATCTGATTGCGTAAGTATAAATCATCACATACTGCCAAAAGAATTTGTCGTCGTAAGCCAAGACTTAAGGCAAGTTTTAGGCGGTGGTATACTTGCCGATTCCAAGTAGAATTATTGTTGTATGCAGTATCATTCACGCTCATAGCGGGTAAAGAGCCAAAACACAGTACATATCACCTTTTTGGGTGTATCCAGTGGGACAAACTCATACCAATTCAAAATTCAAAATGACGCTCTCTACGAGACGCTAAAAGCGTAGCTTGCTTCTCTGTAAGAGTACGCGGACTCGCTCTAAGCGTTCGCGGTAGCGTCTCGTAGAGAAGCCATGCCGAAGGCTTTACGCTGCGCTAACAAAATTCAAAATTAAGAAAGCCAGACAGAACACAGGTTTGGGAGTATGTATCTGTCACATTCTTTTTTCAAATTGGTCTCATACTAAAAATTATTTTTAACAAGTAGATGTTGTGCTACTCAGGATATATTCAGCATTCAATTATAGTCGGAACAATAAAGTATAATTATATACTTTTATTCCTAGTTCAATTTTAACAAAAAATAAAAAAGCAGGCCCCTCTTAAAATCGGAACCTGAAAAACTATAAAGAAAATGAAGTTTTCTTAAAATGTTTTACGATCAACTGCTCTTAGAAACAAAGAAGGCGACTACAATCAAGCCGACAACCAAAACTGTAGCGGCAATTCCTAGTAGGAGATAAGTTCGCTTTTGCCCTTCTGTGGGAGGTTCTGCTTGATAAATCTTTGGTTCCCGGGCAAAATTATTCAGAAGACCGCCTTCTTCATTGGTATAGGGCATGAATGAATTCCTTTATCTTTATCGTTAATTTAATGTTACATAAATGCTAAATCTGGTCTTAAACTGCTAGATAAATCGTTACATTGGGCATTGGAAAAAGGGAACAGGTGATAGGTTACAGGGGAATAATCTTTCCCTGTAACCTATCACCTGTTCCCTTTTTCTTTCCCTATTCCCCATTTTCTAACTAGTAATCGTTCCAGTTAGAGGTGAACTAGGACTGGCGTAATCTTTAATAGGCATTCTGCCAGCAAGGTATGCTAGACGACCGGCGACTGTTGCTAAATTCATGGCACGAGCCATTGCTGCTGGGTTTGGAGAAAGAGCGATCGCACTATTAATCAACAAAGCATCTGCTCCCAATTCCATTGCCTGGGCGGCTTCTGAGGGTGAACCAATACCAGCATCTACCACCACTGGCACACCTGCATTTTCGATGATGATTTGGATATTGGCAGTTGTTTTCAGTCCTTGTCCAGAACCAATTGGTGATGCCAAAGGCATGACTGTAGCACAACCTACCTCTTCTAAACGCTTGGCTAACATGGGGTCAGCATTGATATAGGGCAATACTGCAAAGCCTTCTTTAACTAGTTGTTCTGCTGCTTGCAATGTCCCAATCGGGTCTGGGAGTAAATACTTAAGATCGGGTATTACTTCTAACTTTATAAAGTTATTATCTTCCTGCCCCAATAATTTTGCCATTTCTCGCCCCAAACGTGCCACCCGAATTGCCTCTTCGGCAGTTTGACAACCTGCGGTATTGGGTAACATCCAGATTTTCGTCCAATCCAAGGCTTCAGCTAAACCTTCATGTCCCGGAGCCTTGGTTTGTACCCTTCGGACTGCTACGGTGACAATCTGGCAATCGCTGGCGGCGATGCTTTGCTGCATTTCCTCAATGCTGCGATACTTACCAGTTCCCGTCATTAAGCGGGATTGGAAGGTTTTGCCAGCGATAATGAGTGGGGAGTCTTGAGCGGGGAGTGGGGATATAGCAGAGTGATGTCCGTTAGAGAAATTGGCAGAGTGAGTCAGCATTGGGGTGGAGGTAGATGACTTGGACTGAAAACGCGAATAGTGAAAATCAGCAAGTAGGGGGTCAGACTTTTGTTCCAAGATTAAATCGGCAATCAAAGCGGCGGTTACGGGCGCAAGTAGAATTCCATTGCGGTAGTGACCCGTAGCAAAGGTTAAATTTTGACAGTGGCTAGTGCCAAGAATGGGTAATTCATCAGGGGTAGTTGGGCGAAATCCCCACCAAAATTCCTGGATGGGATAATGCTTTAATTGGGGATAGAGGCGGATAGCACCTTGTAGTAATTTTTGAATACCTTCTGGGGTGTTGTTGGAGATAAAGCCAACGTCTTCACTTGTTGCTCCAATAACCAGGCGATCGCGTCTTGGTACGATGTAAATATTCTGCCCGAACAAAACCCGCTTCAAAGGCAATTGCGGCGAAACTTCTGGTATCCGCACACTCAGCATTTGTCCTTTTCTAGGTAGCACAGGTAGCGGTAACAATTCATTTGACCAAGCACCTGAAGCTAAAACATAGTGCGCGGCGCGAAATATTCCAGCATTGGTTTGGACGCCAATCACTTGTCCCTGCTGCTGTAAAAATGCTTCTACTGTAATACCGTCTTTGAGTTCAACACCAACAGACTCAGCCGCCGTCCGCAATACGCAAGCGAGAGCTTTATTATCAACTTGTGCGTCTTCAGGATACCACCAGCCACCAACTACCTCKGCTCCCAATCCTGGCTGATATTGATGAATTGCCTCTTTGTTTAACCAGTAAGAAGGGGATGAAGGAGATGAGGAGGAAAGACTTTTCCCTCTGCTCCTCTGCTCCCCTGCCCCCCTGCCCCCCTGCCCCCCTGCCTCTTCAAAGACGGGTGCAAGGATACCACAGGCAAGGTAGCCAGTATTTAAGCCTGTCAGTTCTTCTAATTTGCGCGTCCAGTCGGGATATAAAGCACGCGATCGCCAACACAAGGAACGCATTGCCTCATTAGGGATGTTTTCCGCATCTGGTGCCAACATCCCGGCGGCGGCGTGGGTAGCGGCAGTCTGGAAGTCACGACAAAGCACGGTGACGTTTGTCCCGCGCAATTTTAGTTCAATGGCGATCGCTAAACCAATAACGCCGCCACCAATAATCACAGTCTCACTAATCATTAGTCATTAGTCATTAGTCATCTATCATTAGCTATTTATCATTAGTACATAACTAATAACTCATAACTTATAACTTATAACTTATAACTCGTAACTAAAGACGGATCTATCTTTACCACAAAGCGCGAATTGGTTCGTTGCCTTGATTTGTATCGCTAGATGGTGTGCTGGTTTCTGAAGAATCTGTATTGCCATCTGTTGTACTGTCAGTTGAGTCATCGGCAGAATTTTGAGCAACGTTACTCCTGTTGTCAGGTCTTGGGGCTACAATACCGCGTCTGTTTTCGTTTGTTTCAGTTGTTTCGTTTCCTTCTGTTGCAGTTTCTTCATTCTTGCTGCCAGCACTGCTATTAACATTGATATTAGCTGGCAGGACTTCTGATTTCTTGTCACTGGGAGCGTTAGCAGTTTGTACGCCCATCGGAAAGTTGATGCCCAGTAATGTACCAAGCAGAATGGCTAAACCGCCGGCCATTAAAATTAAGGGTGTCCATCTACCCATCTTGTCTTAACTCCTTTCTTTTTAACCTTTTGGTGTCCACACTATTTGAGAACCCTGTCCCCAAAATCCATCAAACTTTGTCACTTTCACGTCGCCTAAAACCTGAGTTTGACAGGCTAAACGCAAGTCTGTTGTAGGAGAATGGGGAGGAAGCGAACGCCGTACTCGATCGCGCCAGTTCGCTGCTGATACTTTGCCCTCTACCTTAACCGCGCAGGTACCGCAACTGCCAATGCCCCGACAGTTTATTACTTTAGCACCGTCATTGTAAAGATCAATACTATTGTGCAGCAAAACCTTGCGGAGATTGCTTCCATATTCGCAATCAATTGTTTTACCTTCTGCTAGTACTTTAGGCATTTTTAAATTGCCAAACTGGCTTTTTGTTGTATATTGACACATTGCCTCGAAAGTTGTCTCGTCGGTCCCAGTTTTATGACCACAAATTCCTCACCTCAACTTTGGCTCTATGACACTACATTACGGGATGGCACTCAGCGCGAGGGGCTATCTGTATCGATAGAAGATAAGTTACGCATTGCCCGTAGACTCGATCAACTGGGAATTCCCTTTATTGAAGGTGGTTGGCCTGGTGCCAATCCCAAGGATGTACAATTTTTCTGGCAACTTCAAGAAGATCCGCTAAAACAAGCTGAAATTGTTGCTTTTTGCTCGACTCGACGCCCTAACTCCACTGCCGCCACCGAACCGATGCTACAGGATATTTTGGCTGCGGGAACTCGCTGGGTAACGATTTTTGGCAAGTCTTGGGATTTACATGTGACAACCGGCCTCAAGACGACATTAGAAGAAAATTTGGCGATGATTCGCGACACCATTGAGTACCTCCGTTCTCAAGGTCGTCGCATTATCTACGATGCCGAACATTGGTTTGATGGCTATAAGCACAATCGAGATTATGCTTTACAGACATTAGAGGCTGCGATCGCATCTGGTGCGGAATGGCTAGTCCTCTGTGATACCAATGGTGGTACTTTACCACACGAAATTAGCCAAATTGTTCAAGATGTCATTAGTCATTTGTCATTAGTCATTTGTCAAGAACCAATGACCAAGGACAAAGGACAAAGGACAATGCCCCAAATTGGAATTCATACTCATAACGATTCGGAAATGGCGGTTGCTAACGCAATAGCCGCCGTAATGGCAGGGGCAAAGATGGTACAGGGCACAATTAATGGTTACGGTGAACGTTGCGGTAATGCTAACCTCTGTTCGTTAATTCCCAATTTACAACTGAAGGCGGGTTACAGTTGTATCACAGAAGACCAGCTCACACAACTTACAGAAGCTAGTCGTTTTGTGAGTGAGGTTGTCAACCTTGCGCCAGATGAACACGCTCCCTTTGTGGGACGTTCGGCTTTTGCCCATAAGGGCGGTATTCATGTTTCAGCAGTGGAACGTAATCCCCTAACTTACGAACACATTCAGCCGGAACAAGTCGGGAATCGTCGCCGCATTGTGATTTCGGAACAGTCTGGACTGAGTAATGTTTTAGCCAAAGCCCGCAGTTTTGGGATTGAATTGGATCAGCAAAAGGCAGAGGCTAGAGAAATTCTCCAGCGTCTCAAAGATTTGGAGAGTGAAGGATTTCAATTTGAAGCAGCAGAGGCCAGTTTTGTGCTGTTGATGCACGAAGCTTTAGGAGACCGCCAGAAGTTTTTTGAAGTTAAAGGTTTTCAAGTCCACTGCGACTTGATTGAAGGGAAAGAAGCTAGCAATGCCCTAGCTACGGTCAAAGTCGCTGTTGACGGGAAAAATATTTTGGAGGCGGCGGAAGGTAATGGACCCGTTGCAGCTTTGGATGCAGCTTTACGCAAGGCTTTGGTGAACTTTTATCCCCAAATTGCAACCTTTGATTTGACAGATTACAAAGTGCGGATTCTCAACGGACATACGGGCACTGCGGCGAAAACCCGTGTGTTGGTAGAATCAGGCAATGGTCGTCAACGCTGGACGACGGTAGGGGTTTCCACCAATATTTTGGCGGCTTCCTATCAAGCGGTGGTAGAGGGCTTGGAATACGGTTTGTTGTTACATTCTCAAGCAGAAGCGGCGGTGAAAGCTTCTAGTTGACAGGGATATGTAGTGTAAGGAAAGTTTGCGTTTTCGGATGAAAAGGGGAAGCGATCGCCAAAGTGCGATCGCTTCTTACGATCTATTAAAAATTTTTCTGCTTATATAGCGAAAAAGCGGTTGTGAAAAGTAGCTCTACCAATTACGCCATCCACCTTTGGGTGCAACTTCATTATTGGTAGACTTCAGTCCGTGACTTTGCAACAGAGTTTGATATTCAGTGCTGCTTGCCCAACGGTCAATTTCTCGCGCCCGCAGTACTGGCACTGGATGGGTTAATTGGGCTGTACGGGCAGCTTTGACCATTTCACCCAGTTCTGTCTTGCTAATATCATCGTAAGCGCGGGCTTGGGCAACAAAGGCATCGAGATTCAGTTGGGGCGCTAAGGTGGGAGAACCACCTGCCAACTTCATCAACACAGACATGACCACTTTCGGGTCTTGGGTTGCTAGTAATGCGGCGCGATCGCAGGTAAACTCAGCACAACGTACCCATTCCAAAAGTTGCGCCTGTATGGCTTGAGCAACGATAGTACCGACATTGGGCACAATCGCCGCAGCTAATATTAATAAATTTACAGGTGTCAAGTAAACGCTATGGTCACACTTGAGATGTCCCAACTCGTGGGCGATTACTGCCTGTATTTCTTCTGGTGTGAGAATATCAATCAGGGAAGTGTGTAGCACCACAAAAGGCTGCTTACCCCGGACAGCAAAAGTATAGGCGTTAGGAGCCGGATGTTGCCGGATGTACAACTGGGGAGGATCTATATCCAGGATTTTACAGGCATCTAATAAGAGCTTGTATAAATCGGGTAGTTGCTTTTCACCCACCAAAATGCTAGAGGCAATATTTTCCACATAGAAAACCTGCTCTGCCATTGGCCCGAGCCAATTTCGCACCAACATATCTATGCCCGGTATCTGCTTGAGCGCTCTGGTAGCTTCCAGGTCTAATGGGTGACGAAATGAGTCAGCTTTTAAACCAATCAGCGGGGTTTTGAAGAAAGACATAGTGCAACAAGCTATAAAAAAATACAACTATGGAATCTGGCTGGATAGATAAACAGCCTCCCACAGTTAGTATAACGATTTCAGTTGGGGGTTTCCTTTCTTGCATACTCGTAACTTTCGGTATCGCTGCTCATTTCACCCCTTTGCTGCATAAGCCTACTGGGCAAACCCTCTCCTTTAGTGTCCGTTGCAGTTAATCTTGATTGGACTCACTAATTCACGCTTGGAAAATTGAATGCGCTTTGGTTTTTTTACTTTATGTGTTCTCGCACTAGCGACAACTTCTGGGCACGCCGCTCAGTCTCCCAAGATTGCAGCACTGGTGATGACTAGCCCGGATTCAGCTTCTGCTAACTACGAAGATAAATGCAGCAACGGCGGCAACCTTGACCAGTTTAATCGCGATAAGTTTCTTAAACTTATGCTTGCTAATAAAAAATCAAAGCTATCTCAACTGAAAGTAGCTCTCCTGAATGAAATTAAACAAAGTGGTGATGAGCCACGAGGTGAGGGTGTCCATATTGGTGAATGGAATCAAACCTTCCATGAGCGAAGTGGTTGTGGCACAAACACTAACAGTTACTCAGCATTTGTTGTCATCGTGACTGGTGGAAATGCAAACCATACGGTCGTGAAATACCTGGCAACAATTGATGACGACGATAACGCAGGCAAAAGAACCCTCAAGATCCGCGACATCCGTCCAATCAACCTACGAAATGATAATTGAGCAAGCCACTTCTCCTCGCTTCCTAGTTTCAACTCTCTGAAATTTAGAAGCTTCAAAGCCTTGTTGTACCGTGAGAAAACTAAGTATAGTATTTCATTAATTTATAGCGAATTTATGAAAAGTAATACCGTGCAATGGCAATACGTCAGCTTGAATTGTTAATGCAATGGCCGCCTTGTTAATGCGTCAGCTTGTATTGTTAATGCAGTGGCTGCCTTGTTAATGCGTCAGCTTGCATTGTTAATGCAGTGGCCGCCTTGTTAATGCGTCAGCTTGCATTGTTAATGCAGTAGCCGTTTTGTTAATGCGTTCCCCTGAATTAAAAACGCTACGCTTTTACGCAAAACTGTACTAAGCATGAAGCTACAACTAGTGGCACGATCAAAGGAAATTGTCTTTTTCTGTTGTCACTATGAAGATATTGGTACTGAATGCCGGATCGAGCAGCCAAAAGAGTTGTCTGTATAAAATTGCAGATGAAACTCTGCCTACCCAAGCACCCCAACCCCTTTGGGAAGGGAAAATCACCTGGACTCAAGATCGAGGTGTGGCAGAAATTGAGGTGAAAACTGCTACGGGTGGAACGTTGCAAAAATCAATCTCTGGTGATTCTCCACAGGCGCACCTCACCTATATGCTCAATACACTCGATCGTGATGATACCAAGGTAATCGAGCGGTTGTCAGAAATCAATGTGGTCGGACATCGGATCGTACATGGTGGAGAGGATTATCGAGATAGTGTGGTAATTACGGGGGATGTCAAAAAGGCGATCGCTGATCTGTCTAACCTGGCTCCAGCGCATAATCCAGTGGGTTTGGAAGGTATAGAAGCAATTGAACAAATCTTAGGAGATGTCACCCAAGTAGCAGCCTTTGATACCGGATTTCATAGGACTTTACCCGATGCAGCAGCAATCTATCCTGGCCCATATCAGTGGGTAGAACAAGGTATCCGTCGCTATGGGTTTCATGGCATCAGTCATCAATACTGTTCTCAACGTGCTGTCCAAATTCTCGGTCGAGATGTTGCATCTGAGCGGTTAATTATCTGCCATCTGGGCAATGGTTGCTCTTTAGCGGCCATTAAAAACGGTCGCAGTATTGATACCACTATGGGATTCACGCCCGTAGAAGGATTGATGATGGGTAGTCGTTCTGGTTCAGTCGATCCGGGAATTCTAATTTACCTGTTACGGCACTGCAATTACTCTGTAGAAAAGTTGGATGAGTTATTAAATAAAGCTTCTGGGTTAAAGGGAATTTCGGGTGTATCTAGTGATATGCGTGAAGTGAAAAAAGCAATCGCTCAAGGCAATTCCCGCGCTCAACTGGCGTGGGATATCTACGTACATCGCTTGCGTTCTGGTATCGGCGCAATGCTTACTAGTTTGGGGGGATTAGATGCTTTAGTGTTCACAGCAGGCGTGGGCGAACACTCCGCAGAAATTCGCCAAGCCACTTGTGAAGCCTTTGGATTTATCGGACTGAAAATAGACCTTAAGAAAAATCAACAGCAGCCTGTGGATGAGGATATTGCTACATCTGATTCAGCAGTACGGGTATTAGTTATTCATACTCAAGAAGATTGGGCGATCGCTGGGCAATGTTGGCAGCTATTGAAACGTAATTAGAAAGTCTGATTTAATTTGGGCAACATTGTTTGAATATTTCAGCTATCCTAATCTTTTTCTTAAAACAGTCTTTCACAACAAAATATCTTTTGCAATGCCTCACACCCAATTTTCTAGGCTAGTAACCAACGCATAAAGACTTTACCAATTTTTCCTACTATCAAACTAAAAACCCATTGTAATAACGGCCCATTTAGTGACAAAAGTAGCAAAAAGAAGAAATTAGTGGGAGTAAAAATAAAAATACTAGAAGTGATACAAGTTACTCCCCACGCCAGCCAATTTCGATATTGAGAACTAATATAAGTCCATCTTGGAAGCTGACTAACCAGCCAATAGCGAATAGTAGCAAATACAAAAGATGTTACCAACCCAGCAAGTATTGATAATGAAAACACTAAATGTAATTTCCATGCAAAAAAAGTAGCAGGTAATAACGAAGCTATTTCCCAAGTAAATAAATTTAATTTAGTCCGAAGACAGCTTAGAATTTGTTCAATAAGCCAATAATGCAGATCAACAATATTTAAGCACTCAGGATTTTTGATAAAATCACTCTTTATTTTGTGAATTATGTCACCATAAAATAAAACATTACTTTGTAAAACAATATCTTGTTGTTTCCACAAATATAAATCTGATGTATCTTCTCGATAAGAAGAATTAAAAGTAAATCCATACTGTAACGTTGATTTTTTTTGTAATGATTGACTCCAGAATAATTTGAGAAAAGTTACTATAAAAGTATCGTTAAATATTTTAAAGTTTTTTTTATTAATTACTAATTTAGTGTCTGTCGTAGCCTTCTTATTAAAGCAAATCTTATCGCTAAAACAGTTGTAGTACCAAATATAAGCTAGTAATTTTGGTGGAATGTATAAAGAGCAGCCTATTTCTCGCGCTTGCTCAATTTGTTTTAAAACTGTCTTATTTAGATAAAAAGTATACTGTCCTGGTTCAACCCTAATTTCAAGTTCAATAGGAGTGCCTTGAGGTATTTGCACAAAGAAAGAGAGCTGAACATCAGCTTCATTATCTGTATGTATTTTCTCAACGTTCATTGTCGGGATAATTTTGCGATATTTTGTATAATACCAATCAGAAAATCTAGTGTTCCACGCCACTGCTTTTCTCCAGCGACTACCCCTTCATTATGTATTTTTAGGATTAAACTTCTATCCTCATCAGGTAATTGAAATAGCTTTTTATGGTAACGACTAATAATATCTCCATCTAACTGCATAACAGTTTGAGCATAAATAATATCGATATCTATGCTGGTAATATTCCCACTATTAAGTGCAGCTTTAAGCTCAGACATCTTACGTAGTGTACGAATAAATTTATCATTATTCAAAAGTTCTTCAATCTCTTTCCACCTTTGCTGCAAACTTTTTAGATTATTTTCTTCTCGATCTGCAACAGGAGTTGGAGCAGGTAATATTGGTCGAGCTAACTTAATGTATACTTCATCAGTTGGAACAATATTTGCTTTATGTTCCACTTGATATTTAAGACGCTCTTGATATTGTATTATCCTGGAATCTGGCTCATTAGTCTCATTACTTTGTTCAAGGAGAATGTAAAAATATTCTCTTTCAAGTTGCGAAAATAGACTCGTATAACGCTTACGTAGCTCTTGAGCTTGAGTTTTTTCTGGTTCTGGTAAATCGTCTGGATTTGGAATTCCTTGAGCATCAAAGTAGTCTTTATCATTTATTGAATAAATCTCTTCATACGCTTGCCAAGCATTAAACTTTGCGCCAGTAATTTGCTCTACAACCATTGTATTTACTTCTAAAGCTGTAATATCATCAACTAATCCATGTACAGATGAGACTACTTTTTCTAGCAAATCTTTAGCTTGTTCTTGAATTTTATTAGGCATAGTCTTCCTTGATTTCTCTAAAGCAAATTAACCTACAGGTTAGGATAAGCTCATATCCTGTAGGTATTTTTGGGTTAATATCAATTAATAAATATCAACTACTAGGGACGGGATAGCGATTGTTGTGAAGTTTTACTAGATTTCATAATTTCTATAAAAAATCCATACAACTTCTGCAAACTTTCTATATTTTTTTGCATAATTTCTCGACTTTCTTTGATTTGAGTTAGATGAAATTCACGAAGTTCTGTATATGGCCCACTACCAATAAATTCACTACCAACTTCATTAGTTATATCACCATCAATTAGATTGATTATAGTGTGCATTCGATTACCTGTTTGAGCAATTTGCTGCCCTTGGGGATTTTCTAACTGAGTAGATGATTCTGGAACCCAAGTGGTAATCTCTAGCTCGATAACTTCAACTATTGCTGTTTGAATAGCATCAATTATGTCATCAATCTTGAATCCTTCTCCTTTAGTATTTAGCTTCTTAACTTTTCTTTTAAATTCACTACTTGGTTTGCTAAATTGACTATTGCTTTCCCCATTTTCTATGGATTGACCATTAGTTTCTGCGTTTTCGTTAAGAGTATTATTCACCATGACATTTTAGAGGTTACAGACGGATTTAAATATAAACAAGATACAAGTTTAGGTTATGTCAAAAATTTTAAGGCTTTTACTAAAAAAAAGTAACTAAAGTCAAAACAACTTAATAATTAAAGCAATCTTTACTAAAAAAAGTTATGATTTTCCTAAAGTCAAATTTATCTTAGAAAAAGAATAATACCGTGTTAAATTTTGGAGCCACGGTTTGTAATAAGTCCAACGATGCTGCAAAGTTTCTCCATTGTTTTAAGTGGCGTTGACTCTGAAAGATTTATTTAATTAGCTTTTGGGTGTTTCGTTTTAATCTGTAGAAATTAGATATTACTTATGAACAAAGAAACATAAAGTATGTCTCAGAAGAAAAGCAAAATTAAGTATAAAGTAATACTAGCTATTGAATCCATTTATTTTAGTCAACCTGTTTTTTATTTGCTCTAGCAAAGTGCAAACTCGCAAATGGGGGTGACTTTTCTGATAGCAGTATGTATACAATAATATGATTATGATGATAAAGACAAGGAAAATATGTTGTTATCTCGTCAAAATTTTGCTACACCTGTTGTAATTTGTATGTGTATTTTAGGAGTTGGCTTGATTCAATTCCCCCAATTGCAAAAACTAATAAATAGAAAACAATCTGCCTCTTTAGAAACTCTAAAAAAAGAAATAAAATCTGAAAATATCCGTCTGAATTTTCTCGAAAAAGCGCCTAGCTTTGGTTATGAGAACTTCATCGCAGATTTGGTATATCTCAATTTTCTGCAATATTTTGGAGATGATGAAATTCGGGATAAAACAGGTTACAGTTTAAGTCCAGAATATTTTGAAGTGATTCTAGAACGTGACCCGCGATTTTTAGCAGCCTATCACAGTCTTTCGATCAGTACTTCATTATATGCTGGTATGCCAGAACGTGCGATCGCAATATCAGAAAAAGGCTTAAAATCACTATCACCCTCAGTTCCCGAAAGGTCTTATTACATCTGGCGTTATAAAGGAGTTGATGAGTTATTATTTTTAGGCAACGCGAAAGCTGCCCAACAGTCTTTTGCAACGGCTGCAAACTGGGCGAGTAAATTTTCAGATCCAGAAAGTCAACTTGTAGCTAATACTTCCCAAAGAACTGCTGAATTTCTGAGCCGAAATCCTAATAGTAAATATGCTCAAATTTCTACATGGTCAATGGTTTTAAATAATCATGCTGATGAAAGAACTCAGAAACGCGCAATTAAGGAAATCGAAGCTTTGGGAGGAAGAATAGTTACAACTCCTGAAGGTACTAATAAAATTATATTTCCTCCTAAAGATTAAATTATTGCAAGTGTAATCGAGGATTCTATTCGCTCAATTATTTTCAAGTTTCTCATACATGATTGAGTAAAGTAATACTAATGTCAATAAAATTGGTAGAATCTGACTTTCAAATATTAGGTTGTTTTCCTGTTATCTCTCAGTTGCGCCCTCACATTGAACAGACTAAGTTTGTAGAACAAGTTCGATATCAAATGAAGGAAGGATATCAACTTGCATTCTTGGAGGTAGAAAAGCAAGCTGTAGCGGTCGCCGGATTTCGCATTTCTAATTGTTTAGCATCGGGGAAGTTTTTATACATTGATGATTTAGTTGTTGATGAGTTGAAACGGTCACACAGCTACGGTCAACAATTATTTCAGTGGCTAATTGAATATGCCAGAAATCATGAATGTAAACACCTGAGTCTTGATTCTGGTGTTCAGCGATATGCAGCCCACAGGTTTTATCTCATGCAGCGTATGAGCATTACAAGTCATCACTTTTCAATGGAGTTGTAGCAATAAGCAATTTGGTTGTGACAAATAATATTTTTTGGTATGACGGCAAATTAATTCACTCTCAAACCCTAGAATTAAACATTAACGATCCGGGTTTACTTTTTGGGGCAACTGTTTTTACAACATTGCGGGTTTATGAGAATTCCCTAGATAGTAATTTAACTAATTGGCAAGCACATTGCGATCGCTTACTTTTCTCACTACAAACTTTTGGCTGGCAGCAACCCGATTGGAACCGTCTGCGTCAAGGCGCTCAAATTCTTCTCCCACACTTCCCCGTTCTCAGAATTACCCTTTTTCCCGATGGGCGAGAATGGATAACTGGTAGATTATTACCACAAAATTTGACAGAAAAACAAAAGAATGGTACTTCATGCGCTGTTGCCAGTTCAGAATTTTCTCGCTCTCTCCCCTCTCATAAAACTGGAAATTATTTGAGTGCTTGGTTGGCAAAAACTAGCTCAGATGCTCAAGAAGCAATATTAGTCGATACTCAAGGAAATTGGCTAGAAACCAGTACAGGCAACCTTTGGGGATGGTGCGATCGCAGTTGGTACACGCCACCAATAAAGGCCGGAATTTTGCCGGGAATTGTGCGATCGCGACTTGTAAACTGGTTGCAAAACCACCACCAGCCAGCACGAGAAGAAACTTGGAGCGTCGAGTTAGTCCAGAGATTTGAAGCGATCGCCTACACTAATAGTGTGGTAGAAATTATTCCTATTCATACAGTTCATCTGCCTTCAGGGTCGCTACAATATAATCCCTACCATCAAAGTTTTCAGCTAATAAGGGAGCTTTTTTTAGTATGACAGCCACACCAAATTTGTTATATCTTAAGATAAGTTAACATAAATCTTAATAATCACCTTTCCGAGCAGAGAAGCTAGGCGATTGCGCGAAAAATACCGGAGGATAGACCTTAGTGAATAAAAGATGGAGAAATGCAGGGCTGTACGCGCTGCTGTTTATTGTCGTAATTGCGCTGGGAACAGCATTTTTTGACAAACAACCCCAAAGCAGAGAGACATGGCGATACAGTCGCTTTATTCAAGAAGTTCAGCAAGGCAGAGTAGAAAAAGTCAGTTTGAGTGCAGATCGCTCCACAGCACTGGTTACACCCAAATATGATCCAGCTAAACGGATTGTTACCTTAGTCAACGATCCAGACTTGATTAATACTCTGACTTCTAAAGGCGTTGATATTTCTGTTTTGCCCCAAACCGACGAAGGATTTTGGTTTAAGGCACTGAGCAGCTTATTTTTCCCTGTATTGCTTTTGGTTGGCTTATTCTTCTTGCTACGTCGCGCTCAAAGTGGCCCAGGCAGCCAAGCGATGAACTTTGGCAAATCCAAAGCCAGAGTCCAAATGGAACCCCAAACTCAGGTGACATTTGGCGATGTTGCTGGTATTGACCAAGCCAAGTTGGAATTAAACGAAGTCGTAGACTTTCTGAAAAACGCCGATCGCTTTACCGCCGTTGGTGCAAAAATTCCTAAAGGTGTGTTGTTAGTTGGCCCTCCTGGTACAGGTAAAACCCTCCTCGCGCGTGCCGTAGCTGGTGAAGCAGGTGTACCTTTCTTCTCAATCTCCGGTTCAGAATTTGTGGAAATGTTCGTCGGTGTGGGTGCATCCCGCGTCCGCGATTTATTTGAACAAGCTAAGACCAATGCTCCTTGTATCGTCTTCATCGATGAAATTGACGCTGTAGGTCGTCAACGGGGTGCAGGTTTAGGTGGTGGTAACGATGAGCGGGAACAAACCCTCAACCAGTTGCTCACCGAAATGGATGGTTTTGAAGGCAACACTGGCATCATTATTATTGCCGCTACCAACCGTCCTGATGTTCTAGATGCAGCCTTGTTGCGTCCTGGTCGCTTTGACCGTCAAGTTGTGGTAGACCGTCCCGATTATGCCGGACGTAGCGAAATCCTCAAGGTACACGCTCGTGGCAAAACCTTGGCGAAAGATGTGGATTTGGATAAAATCGCCCGTCGTACCCCTGGATTTACTGGTGCAGATTTATCCAACCTGTTGAATGAAGCCGCAATTCTGGCAGCACGCCGGAATTTGACTGAAATTTCGATGGATGAAATCAACGACGCTATTGACCGCGTATTAGCTGGGCCAGAGAAGAAAGACCGAGTAATGAGCGAAAAGCGCAAAACTTTGGTGGCATATCACGAAGCTGGTCACGCTTTAGTTGGTGCTTTGATGCCAGACTATGACCCAGTACAAAAGATTAGCATCATTCCTCGTGGTCGCGCAGGTGGTTTAACTTGGTTTACCCCCAGCGAAGACCGCATGGACACTGGTTTATACAGCCGCGCTTATCTGGAAAATCAGATGGCTGTGGCTTTGGGTGGTCGGATTGCTGAAGAATTAATCTTTGGTGAAGAAGAAGTTACCACTGGTGCTTCTAATGACTTACAACAAGTAGCCCGTGTTGCCCGTCAGATGATCACCCGATTTGGGATGAGCGATCGCTTAGGCCCTGTTGCCCTTGGTCGTCAACAAGGTAACATGTTCCTCGGACGCGATATCATGTCAGAGCGTGATTTTTCTGAAGAAACCGCCGCTGCCATTGATGAAGAAGTCCGCAAACTTGTTGATGTAGCCTATACACGGGCTAAAGAAGTGTTGGTGCGTAACCGCCACATTTTAGATGAGATAGCGCAAATGCTGGTTGATAAAGAAACAGTAGACGCTGAAGAGTTGCAAGAAATTCTGTCGAACAACGATGTGACAACTGCTGCGTTTGCCTAATTTAATGAGGAGTTAGGAGTAGAGACGCGATTAATCGCGTCTTTACAACAATTAGGAGTTAAGAACAATCCGTAACTTTTAAAATTTGGGGTAATTCTGGGATTTTCCAGAGTTACCCCAATTTTTTTTAATTTATTGTTAAAAGCCCGGCCATGAAGACCGGGCTTTTAATCCGTAATGGGGTTATATTCCCCGAAGGTTCGTTATAGAGTTTCAGTATAAATCGCTAATCTGATAGAGACTACGACCTGAGCATAATCAATTCCGGAAAATTAGAAAAATTTTTTAGATACACCAAAATCAAATTACTAACGCCAGCAGAACGTGGCCAAATTCTGGCACAGAGCTTGCATGAACTTGGTATAGATCCTGATTCTCTCTCGTAAGAACTTGAAATCAGGGTAATTCGGAAATTTTACGAATTACCTTGATTGCGATGATGCAAAAGAATTTATGCATTCTGTCGCGCACCCCCTATGGCATCAAATAAACAACTTTCTAAACCTCGATCGGACTAGCGTCAAGAGTGACTGGATACTAATCAGTTGGTTAACTTACACTCTGGATGTGGGTTTCAAAAATAGCCATGCCACAAAGAATGTAGCCGCCGTAAATAGTTGCGTCAAATCCAAAGCAGATAGATAGCCATCTGCAAATGAAGCAATACTGCGATCGGTAATGCCAAATACCCAGGATGACAGCCCAAACAGCCAAATCCCATTCTTGAGATTTCCGACGAATTGCTTAGAGTCTGATGGTTTTTGGTCTTTCATAATCTTCTGTTCCGTTGGTGAACAATCTGATGATTGATGCTCAATACCTGCTATTAGGAATTTTTTCGGATTCCTGACGCTGAATTTACATTTACTATCTATTAACAATATTAATAAATATTTCACCTACTTGACATCCCTACCTAAAGGTACATCTCCTAATGATGACAATCCTCTTTTGGTTCTGTTACCTCCGATAGACGGCAATACGTTGAGTTCTCAGCTTTACAGCGTCAGGTTGAAATACTGAAATCACATGATTTTTAAATAACCATATAAATATTTATTTATGCTTTGCATAAAATACTTCATAGGATAGATGCGTTCCTCAAATATCCTTATAATTCAATGTGTAGCGACTTTGTAGGGGCGCACAGCTAGTTATGCGCCCCTACAAGGAAATGAAATACTTATTTTGGAGTAGGTTAATCCCTTCACCCTACTCAGCACTCTTCATCTCACCAACTGCGCGGCGGAATTAAAAAATTGACGACACAACCCCTTCGTGACTAAAACTGTTGTCAACAAGTTAGCAAAAGCAACCATGAACATAATCAAAATTTCGTAGGATACAGCATCTAGAGGTTTGACACCAGCTAATAACTGTCCGGTGGTAATTCCTGGTATTGCGACCATACCTATGAGTATCATTTGATTGAGAGTGGGAATTAATCCGGCTTTGATGGCGTCTTTGCGATACTGGCTAACTGCTTGCTCTGGAGTTGCACCTAAGCTTAAATGGGTTTCTATTTCGAGATGGCTGGAATTAATGGTGCTGACAAGACGATCGCCTGCGATCGCAGCTGCATTGGTAGCGTTGCCTAAGACTATCCCTGCTAGGGGAATTATATACTGTGGTTCATACCATCTCTCTGGTTGAATGATTAAGAAGTTGATGTAAAACACTGTCACGGCGGTACTAATTAAAATTGCACCCCACACCAAAGGCAAGACATAAGGAATTTTTTGGCTGATGCGATTTCGTGCGACAATCGCCGTAATTGTCAGCATTATTGCTAATAGCGCCAAAACTGCCCAAGCATTGTCTAAAGCCAAGATGAAATCTAAAATGTATCCCAATACAAGAAGTTGTAAGATGGTTCTCCCAGTAGCAAGGGCTAGGTTCAACTCTAATCCTAATTTTTCCCAGGCAGATAAACCAATGGCGATCGCCATCAATCCCACAGCAATAGCTAAATCCACAAAATCCAGCTTGATTAGATCCTGCATGGGTTCTCTATCTCCTGGTATTTTCTTTTCAAAGCAGCCCACACATTTGGAACTTTGATCGGATGTGTTGGATCTTGGTTGATATATATCACTTTCATCAATTCAAAATGGTACGACCTTAACATGGCAAACACCTAGTATGCCTACTATCTGTAAATTAAATGTGCGGTGGTTTACCGCACCACAATTTAAGTAAAAACCCTAATAGATGCGTATCTTGGGCGATAGTCTTTTAGTAGCTCCTCTTTGATTCACAATTCAATCAGCAAAAATTGACTGTCGAAGTGCATCCTTTGTATCTCCCGATAAAATGAGAACTCATGATCCAAAGTGTAAATCCCATCCCTGCCTTTGATATCAAGCAGCAATACACCACCATCGAAGCAGAAGTAAGTGCAGCTGTGTTAGAGGTTTTGGCTTCCGGCCGCTATATTGGCGGCCCCTTAGTCGAAGGCTTTGAACAACAGTTTGCCGCTTATAATACTGTCACTGAATGTGTGGCTTGTAATTCTGGTACTGATGCGCTCTACTTAGCGTTACGAGTCTTGGACGTTGGTGCAGGCGATGAAGTGATTACAACGCCTTTCACCTTTATTGCGACATCTGAAGTGATTAGCGCCGTCGGTGCAAAGCCTGTTTTCGTTGATATTGACGCGACTACGTTTAATTTGGATGTAGAGCAAGTCGCAGCGGCGATTACACCTAAAACTAAAGCGATTATCCCGGTTCACCTCTTTGGACAACCTGTGGATATGACATCATTGATGGCGATCGCTCAGTCTCACAATTTGTCAATAGTTGAAGATTGCGCTCAGTCTACAGGCGCGATTTGGGCGGGTGAAAAAGTCGGAAGCATTGGACATATTGGTTGCTTTAGTTTCTACCCTACCAAAAATCTTGGTGGTTGTGGCGATGGTGGAGCAATAACAACTAACGATCCAGCGATCGCCACTAAACTGCGAATACTAAGAGATCATGGTAGTAAGATTCGATATTTGCACGAGGAAATAGGTGTAAATAGCCGATTAGATGCTCTCCAAGCAGCTATTTTGCAGATTAAGCTACGTTATTTAGATATTTGGAACGATCGCCGCCGAGATATTGCCAACTATTACTACCAGTACCTTAGCCAAGTTCCGGGGATTGCGCCGCCGCAAGAATTACCTGGGGGTATTGGGGTATGGAATCAATACACTATTCGCATATCCGGCGAAGGGCGCAATGGTTCTAGCGCCAAATACCGAGATTGGGTGCGTAGTCAATTGCAAGAACAGGGCGTGAGTTCAATGATTTACTACCCCCACCCTTTACATTTGCAGCCAGTTTATCAAAATCTAGGCTATCAAATTGGGGACTTACCAATAGCAGAGCAAGCTTGCCATGAGGTTATATCCTTACCGATGTTCCCAGAACTGACACAACAGCAGCAAGACCAGGTGATTTATGCGTTGAAGAATTGTTTGGGGTGAGGCGAGCAAAGGGGCAGAGGGAGCGGAGGGGCAGGGGAGCAGGGGGACAAGGGGGAATTATTGAACAAGTCTCTCCCTTGTCTCCCCCCTCTGACTTGTCTACCTTATCTCTTGTCCATGCCCAATGCCCAATCCCCAATGCCCTACTTCTGAGTCAGCATTCTTGCAGTTGCTAAGGCTTCAACTAAACCACGCACAGCGGCAATCATTGCGACTTCGCTATTGAGTTGGTTGATGGCGGAACCAACACCAACACCAGCAGCACCAGCCGCGATCGCTAACGGTGCGGTAACGTTAGAAATGCCTGAAGCACACAATACTGGCACTGAAACTACACGAGAAATTTCAAAAGCTGCTGCCAAGGTGGGAGCAGCTTTTTCAATTAATCCTAGAGTTCCGGGATGAACTGGGTTACTGCTGGTACCACCTTCGGTTTGGATAATGTCTGCTCCAGCTTTTACCAGTTCTTCTGCTAGCTGTACCTGTTGATCTAGTTCCAGGATGTGGGGAACGGTGACAGATAGGGTGATTTCCGGCAGGAGAGCGCGGGTTTGCTTAGTCAGCGCTAGTACTTCCAGAGCTTCAAAGCGGCGTCCTTGAGCATAGAAGGAATCGAAATTCCCGATTTCGATTAAATCAGCACCAGCTGCGACAGCTTGCACAAATTTTTCTGGCTCTACTGCTGAAACACAAATAGGTAAATTTGTCAAACTTTTAGCTAGCTGGACTAAAGCTGGATCGGCGGCAATATCGACAAAAGTAGCACCGCCAAATTCAGCAGCTTTGACAGTAGCAGCGACACTAGCGGCGTCGAAGTTATTCAAACCGCTAATCACTTTGAGAACGCGGCGGTTAGTAAATGCACGTTGGAGTGTGGAATGCATCGTCATAGTTTGGCTTTTGAAGCTACGAAAATTAGGTATATTCTACCGTCCCTCAGTTCATTGGGGACTAAATCACTATGGTAGTTGCCAAATATTGATAGTTTTTTGATAATTTTATCCTTACCGCCACTAATCAAAGTTTTGCCATCTGTACTGAAAGCGATCGCATAAACTTCTAATCTGATCTATCTACGTCTGTAGGGTTTTCACCATTATTCTAGTCAAACTCTAGAGGCCACAAATCTGCAATTGGTACTTCCCATCCTGGGAGCAGTTCGGGAACTGTTAAAATATCGCCATCACGAAGTATTATTGGCTCTTGTCCAAAATTGTAAACTTCAACAATCCGCTCATCTGGATTGAGCAAAATTCCTACCTTAGTTCCCAAACTCAGAAATTCTTGAATTTTGGCTCTCAGATCCTCTAAATTATCGCTAGGGGACTTCACCTCTACAGTCAAATCGGGAGCCAATTGAGCAAAAGACTTGGGACTACGACGCAAGCGTTCGGCTAAAACAAATGAAGCGTCCGGTGCGCGCAAATCGGAATTAGGCAACCTAAAACCGGCGCTGGAAGCTGCTGTTCGTCCAAGTTTGCGCGGTCTAACCCAGTTATGTAACTGGGCAATCATCGCGGCTGCGACTTCATCTGATTCGTATCCTGATGGACTCATAACAATAATATTACCCTTGACTAGTTCCATACGAAAGTCAGGATGCTGTTGCTGCATTTGTTCCAAGTCTTCAAGTGTTAGGGACATAAAACCTCTAGTTACACGTCTCTATATTAATTATGGAGACAACAGACCTCTCTAGGTGCGATCGCCCCATGAATTCTCCTCATTTTTCACGGGATTATGCAACGCCATTTTCCTAATTACTTTCTACGTTTACGATCAAACTTTATTTCTTGCGACTATGACTTCAGATATCAAACCCATTTTTGCTATCCTGACTGATGAAGGGTCTGCCATCGACTGGAACCGACTGCTGACCGAAATCCTGAACGCTTTCGACTGCTCTACAGGTAGCATCCATACTCTAGATCAAGACAGCCAGTTATTGCACCTAAAGGCTTACCAAGGCATTCCAGAATTACTCTTGCCTAAAATGACGCTAATTCCCATTGGTAAAGGAATGGCTGGTGTCGCCGCCGAACGCAAGCGACCCGTACAGATTTGCAACCTGCAAACCGACGAATCAGGAGTGGCTAGACCCTCAGCAAAAGAAACGAAGGTAGAAGGTTCCATCGCAGTGCCGCTGATGCTGAATGGTCGATTGCATGGTATCTTGGGCATTGCCAAGCCAGTTCCCTACGAATTTACTCCTCAAGAGGAAGAGACACTGATAGAGATTGGAGAGGCCATTAGCTGGAAAATCGTCAGTTAATATCAAATAGTATTGCTTATTTTTCAAAATACTCCATTGCTGTTTGTACTTTCTCAACTTGCCTGGGTGCTTGCATTTCGTTAAAGAGTGCGATTGCTTGGACAAAACTTTCCCTACTCTTAGCAATTTCACCCATTTTTTTATGAGTCAATGCCAACTGATAATAAGCCTCAGCTAAGTCTGATTTCGCACCGATTTTATCAAGAATTTCTATTGCTTCTGAATGATGAAAAATTGCTCTGGTAAATTCTCCCTGTTCTCTAAAAAGTTCAGCCAGAGAACTTATAGCTTTAGCTTTGATTTGGGTAAAGTTGTTTTCTTCAGCATGAAATATAGCTCGTTGGCACAGATCAAAGGATTTTTTAAGATTACCTAAATTCTTATAAGTTAAGCAGAGACTTACTAAACTATGCCCGATTCCCCATAAAGTTACTCTAGCTGATGATGACATCGTAGAAAAGGCAACTTCAGCAAGATGAAAGGCTTCTTCTCCACTACCAGGGCGTGATTTTATCAAAGCTAGACAGCATTGACCATAAGTCATATAATCATCAAGGTTGCTATTCTGTTCAGCAAGGCTACAAACAGAATTGAAACAATCTTCGGCTGCTTCTATTTCCCATAATTCAAGTTTACAAAGTCCAGTATTGAACAAAATAGATATTTTTGTTTGCTTGACATCTAATTTGCCTAATACTTCTTCTGATTTCTCATAGCATTCTATAGCTTCTCTAATGCAACCGATAATTCGATATGTATAGCCAAGGATATTGTAAAGTCTAATTAGTCTTTCTTGCGATTTTATATCGTCTATTATCCGTTTAATGACAGAAAAATTTTTCTGGAGCAGTCCCAGTTGGTAAAAAGAGCAACCCAAAGGCAAACCTATACTCCACTGTTTGCCTCGCCCTTGTAAAATTACATCACCAGCTTGCTCAAAATCACTAATTTCTACATAATGATAATAAGCTTCTAAAGCTGTTAATGCATCTGTAATATTTTTGATTTCTGTAACTCGTTGCGTCCAACATTCTGCGGCTTTTCGATTTACTAATTCCCATTCTTCACTGACTAATCTTAATCTACTAATTGCTTCATCACGAATTACCGGATGTAGCCAATATTGTCCTTTTTTTGCTTCTATTAAAGACAAATCTTGCAGAGCTTTAATTATACTTCTACGTTTTTGCTCTGGTACATCCCAAAGCAAACATAAAACTCCCTCTATCGATAATGAAGGAATATCTTGATAACGATAGCATCCTAAACGACACAGGAGGCTATAGGCTTCTAAGTCATTTTTTTGAAGACGGGTAAATTGACTGGCGACTAAATCTTTTAACTCTCTTTCTATTAATAAATCTGTACAGTTTTCCTGCCAATAGGCGTGTATGTCACCAGAAAAATCTGTCAATATTGCTCCTCGGAGAATTTGCATTGCTTTGGCATTCCCTCCATAAGCTCTGCACATTTCACCGAGAATAGTACAATCACAATTGATGTGGCAACTACTGAAAAACTCTCGCCATGCTTCATCATCTAAACCTTCAAGTGGATAGAGATGAACCTCTACACTAGATTCGCGTAAACGCTCACGACTTGTTACTAAAGTAACTGAATGCACATCCGAATCTGCTAATACTCTCAATAGCTCAACATAAGGGCGACGATATTCTAGAAACTTGCCATTTTTATCGAGAGCAGTTTCTAGATTATCGATAAATACGCCAATTTTAGAAGTTTGTTCTCGAAGTTTGCGCCGTAGTCGTTCTAAGCTGATACCAAAGTCTCCTCCCGGTTCTTCGTTAAAGTATCGCCGTAGCCATTCTTCAACCACACTCTCTACAGGCGTAAGGTTTTGGATTTCTGTAGCCATCCACAGTTCTAGGACAAAATTAAATTTTTGACTTTTAAAATATTTGCGTGCTAATCTTGTTTTGCCAACACCACCTTCACCTTGGATGAGGATAACTTTTTCTCCCCGACTGACTAAGGTGTGGAGTTCG
Organism: Nostoc punctiforme NIES-2108; assembly: GCA_003326195.1. Classification (GTDB taxonomy): domain Bacteria; phylum Cyanobacteriota; class Cyanobacteriia; order Cyanobacteriales; family Nostocaceae; genus Nostoc; species Nostoc punctiforme_A. The sequence goes on along the minus strand of LXQE01000029.1, from coordinate 319,053 downwards.
GCTATTTGGCGATCGCGCCCTACAAAGTTAGAATCTAAATCTTGGGGTTTAGCGTCATTGCCCTCTAAATTGGGAATCTGGCTGATTTTTAGCGATTGTTGAGTTGTTCTAAATCCCTGAACGATGCCTTGGAAGGTAGATTTGGAGACTTTCACTCCCAGCACTTTTGATAGTAAATGCCAAAGTTCTGCGCCAACTGATTTTAAATGCGCTTCTGTATAACGAAGGCTGTTGGCAATATCCTGGTAAGTCCGCCTTTCATCCTCCCACAAATGACGCAAGATAATCCTTTGAGTTTTATCTAAGTGTTCTCCCGTCTTGAGAAAAACCAAGTTATCTACAAACTCTAAGGCCTCTTCTACACCCATTTGCTAACTTGATGTATCATTTGTAATTCATTATAACGATATTTTTACTACTTCTTCCTACCTGGCATACTACAAAATACTTTTTCCTACTCGGTAGGGAATTTACTTTATCCGACTGCAAAGCGTTTGGGGTTGTATTACTCTTGTAAGTAATACAGGCAAAGTTAAGTTAAGCGCTAAGAAAAGGTGGTTGAGGAGAGATTTAGAGAGCGCTACTACTGCAAGCTTAGTAAATCACAGATGTTACTGTGCCATATTAATTACTCATGAAAGTGGTGTCTACTAAACAGGCAGTGGGTATTAACTAACTAGATTTTGTAGAGCGTATTTACAACTAAGTATGTAAGTCTTTACTTTACAGGAGGTTCAATGATGTTAGACAAAGATTGTCATCATGATTGCAATCAAAATCAGTGCCCTTTTGCCCAAGATACACGTAATCCCAATAGATATGTCTGTCTCAAATGTGGTGTTGAGCGTGAAATAAATAAGTATTCCTCTGGGTTTGGCTCGTTTTTGCTCCTGTTGTTGGGCTTGTTTATTTCATTCCAACTATTAGTTAATTATGAAAAGCAAGACAATCTACAAAAGCAGCAACAGTCTTTAACTAATTCAACTAACAAGGCAATTATCCAATTAGAAAACTAATAGTTTTGATTCCCCACAGCCTGTTTTTTAAGAAGGAGTGGGGTAATCAAAAATAATATTCATTGCCCAAAATTTAGCTACTTTCGTGAGTAAAACTATGGACACCAATCAAGATACGCTTTTATTTCGATTTGCCTCGAAATCCTTAAAATATTTTTTGTTGGTGCTATTTGGCATTGCGATCGCTTACGTTTTATCAACTGGTTTGGGTATCTTACAAATCATACCCATACTGCTGTACCTTTTACAACAGTTGTTGCTTCCACTGGGAATTATCCTGTTGTGTTTAATGACAATAGCAGTCATTTTTGAATCCCTGCGTTAAAATTTGGGGGAGTTATGAGTTAGGAGTAAAGAATTAATTGCCTCTCTTGTCTCCCTCATCCACCTTTTCTCCCCTATTTCCCTAATCTCCATCACTTTCCCTTGGCATCTAAAAACTTCAATTGGTGGTATAAACAGCTAATCTGCACTAAATCCACACCTACTGCTTGGGCTTTCCGTAATGGGTTGCCCAAAATTGCTTCTACCTCCAAGGGACGATGTTCGTCGTAGTCAATTTTCATGCTGGGGCGGTAAGGTGTCATTTTGACAGTATAATCGAGCATTGTTTGAATGAAGCGATCGCTGATAATTCGCCCATAACTTTTCGCCCCCGCTGATACTTCATACATCAACTGTTCGACTAACTTGCGGGTGTACTCATACGCCATTAATTCATCAGTTCTAGCGTTGAGAATCACAGAAAGTCCATTGTATGAGATATTTCACACCAGCTTTTTCCAACGTGCTAGTAGTAAATCTTCAGCTAATTCAATTGAGATAGCAGCGCTTTCAAAGTCATCAGCAATTTGCTGCATTCTCTCAGTTATCCCACTAGGCTCATAATCAGGGGTATATTCACTAAAGACAATTTGCCCATAGTCTAAGTGGTGTATGTGCCCTGGCCCCACTTTGTTAGAACATAAAAAGCACAATCCGCCGATAACAGTTACATTACGAACAATTTCAGCGACTTCCTCTTCTACACCAAGTCCATTCTGTAATACCAACACAAACTCATTCTCTTTAAATACAGGTGGCAACATCTTTGGTAGTAAATGGTTTTGCGTTATCTTCAGTGCCACCACTACAACGTCACATTGTGGCATCTTTTCTACGTCGTTGTAGGCGTGGACTTCAGGAAGGGTAAAGTCACCGTCTTTGGACTTTACCACTAAACCATATTTCTTTACCTGTTCGTAATCACTCTTAAGCAAAAAGTGGACATCCAACCCAGCTTTTTGCAGTCTAGCGCCATAGAACCCACCTAATGCTCCAGTTCCCAGAATGGCATACGTGTGATCGGACATTTCTTTTATAACGGAATTTTCCTAGAAACATCATAAGGTGATGTCTCACAGGAGTACGCGTCTATGTGTAGTTTATTCAACGCCTGATTTTAAATTTATTTTGTTTAATAAAACTTAAAATAGGTTTATTATCCTTTAAAATCTTTTGCAGAGATTTAGGTAAGATATATGGCTGATATTGTTGATATTGCAGTTACGGCTGAGTCGTTTAAAACACTAGTGGCGGCTGTAGAAGCTGCTGGTTTAGTAGAAACATTAAAAAGTCCTGGACCGTTCACTGTCTTTGCACCAAATGACGATGCTTTTGCTAAGTTACCAGCGGGAACTATCCAAACTCTGTTACAGAATATTCCCCAGCTAACGCGGATTCTAAAGTATCATGTCGTTCCAGGAAAGCTGCTACAGGCTGATTTAGCAGAACTCGGTACGGTTAATTCTGTGGAAGGTTCACCCATTAAAATTCATTCTTCGGATGGTTTTGAAGTTAAAAATGCCACAGTTTTAGCAGCAGATATAGAAGCTGATAATGGTGTGGTACACGTTATCGATACGGTAATTTTACCAGGTTAATTCGGCTAGGGTGGGTGTTTTCCACCCTAATTATCCAAAATCTTTATAATTAACTAACTATTGGTAGTATCAAAACGCAACTGAATATTTTAACTTATGTTATATTTGCAATGTGATTACTCACTCATCTGTTAATCTATATTTCGTTATTTTAAAATCAAGTAAATTAAATTCTTAAAAAGCTAACATCTATCCCAACAAATTAATGCTCGATTTTAACACCCTAGCTGAGTTCTCTCGTGGCAACTGCATAAGTATTTGTGCATTTCTCGTACCAGCGAACTTACTTGTCACAATTTCAACAATGATTCTAGTAGCGTTGCGTCGGCCATCATATCAAGTGTGGCAATCTGCTGGAATTGCTAGCTTTTTCGCTTCTGTAATGATATTGCACGTATATACTTGGTTCATGATTGGCGTCGTGATGGCTCCTACTTATATCTTGCTGTGCCTAGCAATTACCTGTTTAGTGACTAATTTGGCAGCAATTCTTTTTCAAAGACACTACAGCAACAGTCCTAGTCTTTTCAATTGAAGTCTATAGGTGATTCACACCTCTCCATTCATGCTCAAGGATGCCATATAGCCAAGAGTCTCGCCATTCTCCCTTAATCCAATGGTGTTCTCGTAAATATCCTTCCTGCTGCATTCCGATTTTGTGCATAACTCTTGCTGAGGCAATGTTTTCTGGGTGACAAGTGGCAAAGATGCGATGTAAGCCTAACTCCTGAAAACCAAATGATACAACTGCTTTTACAGCTTCAGTTGCATATCCTTTTCCCCAAAATTCCTTAGTAAAAGAGTATCCAATAGAGCCTATTTTGTTGTCAGCATCCTGAACAGATATGCGACAGATACCAATTAATTGGTTTCGGGGTTTTAAAGTTACTGCCAAGGCAAAATGCTGACGGGGTTCTTCCCCTTGTAATGAAATCTCTCTTTGCAAAAAGTTTTTGGTATCTTCTTCGGTATTAGGGCCAAAAGTCAAGTAACGCACAACTTCAGCATCAGCAGCGTATTTATGAACCTCTTGCCAATCTGATTCTACAAAGTCTCGCAGTATAAGACGTTGGGTTTCTAGTGGTATCATTTGGGAAATTCTGCACGTAACTGATTGACTACCCGATCTAGTCCTACAGAATGGGCGGCTTTGAATAATAAACGATCGCCTGTTTGCACGAATGTTTTCAACCTAGCCACCAACTCGGCATGAGTTGCAAAGCACTCCGATGGAATACCCTCGGCACTTTGAGCGATCGCTTCCGCATCTTCTCCATCTACCAAAACCAATAAACCGTCTAAATTCAACTTACGTACTGTTTCTCCCACTCGCTGGTGCAACTGCTGCGATCGCTCTCCCAATTCTTTCATTGCACCCAACACGGCTATCTTCCGCTTTCCGGGTGTATCTGCCAATAATTGCAATGCTGCAATCATAGCTTCTGGTGCAGCATTGTAAGTTTCATCTAAGATTACCACATCGTTGGGTAAGGTAAATCGCTGCGATCGCCCTGTAGGCATATCCACATTCACACCTGCTTTGAGGCTTGCCCAATCGATCCCTAAAACCTTTGCCACCGCTAAAGCCGCCAAGAAATTGGTCGCATTGTGACGCCCCGGTAAAGGTAGGGGTAGTTGGATTCCTGCGACTTCCACAGTCTCGTTATCAATTAACTGCCCTTGAATATCTCCACCAGAAAAGCCGTAAGTCAAAACTTTTCCGTGCCACACTTTCGCTGCTGTAGCCATTAATAGGGGATTGTCGTGGTTGAGAATTGCCACACTATCAGCAGGCATTTCGACTAACAACTCACATTTTGCCTCAGCGATCGCTTCTTCGGAGCCCAGTAACTCAATATGGGCCGTTCCCACATTGGTAATTACTCCAATTGTTGGCCGCGCTATTTGTGTCAATTCGGCAATTTGTCCTCTACCGCGCATCGCCATTTCAATCACGGCGTAGTCATTTTCAGCACCAAGTTCTAGGAGAGTTTTCGGAACACCAATTTCGTTGTTGTAATTTCCATAAGTTTTGTGAACTCGTCCCTTTGTTCCTAAAACTGCGGCGATCAATTCTTTGGTTGTAGTTTTACCCACGGAACCCGTTATGCCAATTACAGGAATATTAAAGCGATCGCGCCACCATCGGCCAATTGTTTGATATGCCTTGAGGGTATCTTTTACTTTTAGTACAGGAAATCCCGGATTTTCGTATTCAAAATCTACAATTGCAGCAATTGCCCCTTTTGCGATCGCAGTTGGTACAAATTCATGTCCATCAAACTTATCACCTCGGAAAGCGACAAATACTTCACCCAGCTTCAAGTTACGGCTATCTGTTTGGATACCGCTAGTGACTTGTGTTAAAGCATTTTCAGATAAGTTTACAGAATGGGCCAAAATAACTTCAGCCAGTTGGTTTAGGGTGGCAGAACAACGCATAAGCAATTTACAATTTAAAATTCAAAATCATAAAATCGAATTATGACATAATATTGTTTAAATCAGATAATTTATACTATCAATATAGAGACGTTGTAATGCAATATCTCTAAACGATATTGAATTATCGCCAATAAATAATCAAAGAACAGCAAAAAATAGTGGCAAAGAAGCTCAACTTCCTTGCCAGACTTTGTTTATAAGCTATTTATACAGTTTAATCAGGTAAACATAATGGGCATAACAAGTTATTTTCTATCACCCTATGCGCGATTTTTAATCAAGATTACTTCCACAATTTGTATTGCTATCTCACTAGAAACCCCTAAAGCTTGATATAAATCATTTAAGAAGTTTTTTTCTTCTTCAGGTATAATACCTTCAGCTAAGACTAAATCGGTGGCTACTGCAAAGGCTGCTTCCCGCAAGTCTTGAGATAGAGAATCTTTTGCTGCATTAAACAAAGCATTAAAGTCATCACCCTGGAGAAGGCCCAAGATTTTGTCAAATAGCCTGTTCATCATTTCATTGGGATAACTTTTAAAAAGTTTCAGCCGAGACAGCACAGAAATGATAGAATTTGCTTGCTCAACAGAAAGATAACCGTCTGAAGCAGTTGCCGTCAATATAATGACAGCAAAAGCTTCCGCTGGATTAAGTGATGCTTGGGTTTGGCTTTCTGTACCCAACACAGCGTCGAATAGACCCATTGTAGTAGCTCCTTGGTTAGAGTCCTAATAGCGTTACTTTTACCTGTATGTTTGGTAGATTTCCAGGTAAGACTATAACGCTATAAGACTTTCATACCTTAGTGTTCCCAGGATTTATTCACGGCGAACACTTGTACCCAAAGCTTTTTGTCAGGAACTACATTGCCATCTGTAAATTTAGTGTTCTCCTGTCTTTTCTATTGTCTCAATCACCGCCAAACCTATACCAGAAGCTGCCATTAACAGTACTACTGATAACAAATAGGCGTTGGTCAGCATTCGTAGGGCTTCATCGAAAAAAATATAGGTGGTCATTGCTTCACCTTTAGAACTTTGTGCTGCTTGTGCTTTTTATTTCTCCACACCCCGATAGGTGAATTTCGGTGAGAAACTGCTAGCAATTGCATCTTAACAAAACTTTAGCTCTTTCATAACCCCGTTGAAAATTTTTCTTTCTGAAGATTCTATGAAGTTTATAAAAAAGGGAATGGGGCATTGGGCAAAACAGTTCCGATTTCCGTTAGCGGATAGCTAAGGTTTAGCCCGTTCCTAGTCCTGAGTAAAGCGAGATTCCCAACTCGAAACTCTTGAGGGGTATGGGTTATTCTCCTTGTCCCCTCCGCTACAGTTGTCCAATGCCACCAACTCAGAAAAGTCTCACCTGGCTTTGCTATCTGGAACATTAGGGAACTTGGCCATCGCTCTTCATTAGGTAGATGGGGAAACTCTTTTTTAGAAAAAGGAGGTTCTGCAACTGTCACATATCGAGTTGCTTGAACAAACTGAGCAACTTGAGCGTTATTGAGACGAGGAAAGCCTAAACCAAACAACGTTCAATCGTCGCTACAACTGATTGAGAAAGAGTATCAAAGTCGTAACCACCTTCTAAGCCAAACAGAATTTTACGAGTTACCTCTAGACAATAGTCAGTAAATAAAGCGTAGTCTTGTGGCTGCAAATTGATACTTGCCAAAGGATCTTCCGCATTGGCATCGTAACCAGCACTCACAATTAGTAAATCCGGCTGAAAGTTGGCTAAAAACGGTACTACCTTCTTTTCAAACAGCGGCTGATATACTGTAATATCGCTACCTGGGGGTACAGGCAAGTTGAGGATATTATTGTGAAAACCCCGTTCTGTAGCTCTCCCAGTACCGGGATAACACGGGTACTGATGTAACGAACAATAAACAATTTGGGGATAAGTCTCTACAATGGACTGAGTACCATTACCGTGATGTACATCCCAATCGAGGATGGCGACACGCTTAATTCCAGGTTGTTCTAGAGCAAATAAAGCGGCGATCGCGGCATTCGAAAATAGACAAAAGCCCATCCCAGCATCACTTTCAGCATGGTGTCCTGGGGGACGAGCTAGTACAAAAGCTGGATTCGCCGACCCTAACACAACCTTAACTCCATCTAACCATGCACTGACTGCCAACAATGCCACATCATAACTGCGTGGGGAAACTGGCGTATCTCCATCCAAAGGGCCGCCGCCACTAGAGGCGATTTGCCAAAGTTTTTTGATGTAGGCTGGGCTATGTGCTTTAACTAACGAAGACATCAGCGATGGCTGTTCTGATGCTGGTGTAGGCAAGTCCCAGGTAATTTTATCTGCGAATGTAGCTGCTTTTAGAGCATTGGCGATCGCACTTAAACGTTCTGGTTTTTCGGGATGGTATTTTCCAGTCTTGTGATCTAAAAATTCGTCGGAATAAATGACTGGCAGCATAGGACGAAAAAGACCGACAGCAGGACAATGAATGTTATTGTATCCTCACTGGTACAAACAGTTTTCCCTTTTACTAGATCGTTGGTCGTTTACTTTCAAGGACTTCTGTTGCTTTCTGTGCAGAAAGTGGGCGGTAGAATAAAAAGCCCTGTACCTCCTCACAGTTGATAGATTTCAAGAATTCCAATTCCTCTTCCTTTTCTACCCCTTCGGCTGTTAACTTTAATCCCAAGCTGTGTCCCAAGGTAACTATGGCCTTGATAATATGAGCTACTTTGGCATCCTGCGTCAAATATTGAATGAAAGATTTATCTATTTTCAGATTGTGGAGTGGCAAAAGCTGTAGGCGCGAGAGCGAAGAATGACCCGTACCAAAGTCATCAATGGAGATATAAATACCCATTTGCTGTAGCTCCTTTAACACCCTTGTGGTAAAATCAAAGTCCTCAATCGCTGTGGTTTCCATAATTTCTAATTCTAAAAAGCGGGCTTCCAGACCTGTTTGTTGTAAAATCCTAGCTATAGTCTCTAACAATTTGGGTTGGCGGAACTGCTTCAGAGAAAGATTGACAGCGATCATAATCGGTGGCAATCCAGCATCTTGCCATGCTTTATTTTGGCTACAGGCCGTCTGTAGAGTCCATTCGCCGATGGGGACAATTAATCCACTTTCTTCGACCAGGGGAATGAACACACTGGGGGCGACCAATCCCATCTCTGGGTGCTGCCAACGCAACAGAGCCTCCATACTAGTAATTTCCCCTGTGGCAATGTTCACACGAGGCTGATAGTACAGCATAAATTCATTGCGTTCTAGGGCATAGCGCAAGCTCTTTTCTAAAGTCAGGAGTTCAGGATTTTTAGCACTCAGGGAAACACTGTAGAATTGGTAGTTATTCCGCCCTTTGTCCTTGGCGTAGTACAAAGCAGCATCTGCGTGCTGAATTAGTGTTTCGGTGTCAGGGCTGTTGTTATCAAGTAAGGCAATACCGAGGCTAGCAGTCACATAAAGTTCATGCCCTTGGAGATGAAACGCATCTTCTAAGGCTTGGAGGATTCTTTCTGCCACCAAAGTTACCTCTTCAATATCGGTGACTCGTGGGAGTAAAATAGTAAATTCATCGCCTCCCCAACGGGCTACAGTATCTCCGCCTCTGAGTGAGTCTTTTAATCTTTGAGAGACACTTTGTAACAATTTGTCTCCCAGAGTGTGCCCCAGAGTATCATTAATGACCTTGAAGCGATCCAGATCGAGGAAAATCACAGCTAAACTTTCGCCATTTCGAGTGGCGTTGGGCAGAGTTTTACTGAGCAGCTCATTAAATAGTAGACGATTGGGCAACCCTGTCAGCAAGTCATGGAGGGCTTGATAGCGAATCTTTTCTTCTACTTGCTGACGCTGCCGCGCACCAATGATACTGGCGGCCATCGTCAAAAGAGTAGATTCTTCGTGCTTTGACCAATGACGCTCAAAGGTACAGTCTGCCAAGCCAAGATATCCCCAGAAATCATTATCCAAGCGAAGAGGCACTAAGAGAAGAGATTGAATGCCATCTCGAATCAGGAATTCTTGTTCGGTAACAGGAAATTTTTGAGTGATACCGTTAATTGACTGGCCCCTAGAGAGAACTGTATACCAACGGGCTAATCCAGAATCTTGATAAGGCTGATTCTGCCAATGGTGGTGAGTAGATTCAATACAAGATTGTGTCCATTCAAACCGTAGGCTGACTGCCATTTCCTCTGTAACAGGATGGAGATGGTTCTGAAAGAGATAGGCACGATCTGCCTTGGCAGCTTCGCCTAGTACAGCTAGCGCTCGATCGATACCAGTTTCGTAATTCATTTCTCCTAGCAAATAATTGGCAGCTTCTGCAACTGCTTGTAACAAGCGATCGCGCTGGCGCAGTTCGGCTGTAGCTTGCTTTTGCTCTGTAATATCTCTAATAATAAAAGTTCTAATTAAATCACTTTCAGGAAGATAGAGAACAGATTGTTCAAAAACTTCTGTACCTACTTCCACCTCGCGCACAAAAGAATTTTTTTCTAGATTGTTAACTCCAATCAAGAGTCCTGTTAAGATCGGGTGTTCTGTCCCGACTTCCCTAAGATTGGGAAACTTGATAGCTGCGACTGGATTGAGATAAGTAATTCTTCCCTCGAAATCCATCTCAATAATTGGATTGGGAATGAGTTCAGGAAAGGATGCTAGGCGAGCTAGGGCGGACTCACTAGCTGCTTCAAAGCTGGGATCGATGGCTAAGGTTTGAAAAGGATTGGCAGGACTGGCTTGCTCTGAGAAGAAACCAGATAAGTCTTCAACATTAAAAGATTCAGAAAATGCTTGTTCGGAAATGTTGGAAATAGCATAATATTTAGCTTGAGCTTTATTACTGCCAAAAGCAATAATATCTCCATGCCTAAGATTATGAGAAAAGCATTTATTGCCATTTACAAATAAGCCATTAGTACTTCCTTTACCCTTATAGTTGCCATCAATAATCTGGAAGCCATATTGGTCAGTTTCTGGAACAGTTACTCGCAATAAAATTGCATGTTGCATTGATACTGACCGGGAAGCCAAGACAATAGTGTTTGCAGGATGCCGCCCCAGAGAATAAGTAGTCTCTCGCAAGGGGACAGTTCGCCGCCCTTCCAGGTCTTGGATGACCAACAGATGGCGTATTTTTTCCCGCTCATTTCCTTGCATGGCTGTTCCTCAAATTCTTATATAATTAGTATTTATGTCTTAATCTGAAAAAGACTGCTCCTATAAGTCCAGAATTTCCGGCTGCACTTATGGGAAAATTTGCTCAATCAAAGTTCTCACGATCTGCGTAGGCGTAGCCCGCCGCAGGCATCGCAAAATTGATATGAGGGTGTAGACGAGCCTTTCTCTTCATTGATTGACCGCACTCAGCGCTAACGGAAATCAGCACTCTTCTTTTTATGGAATGAGATGACTAATTGTTCAATCAGTTTTTGTGGTAGAAATTATAGCTTTTTTCTCTACTCATACATAAGTTCTAAACTTTTTTCCTTCGCCTATATCATCTAACCTTGTCTTTCTTAGGATACCCAGATTGACAATTCAAAATTAAAATTTCAAAATTGTACCCTTACAGGGAAGCAAGCTAGCGTAGCGTCAGGTTGGCGTAGCCTCTTGTTGAGAAGAGAGTTACATGAGGGAACTGCACAAGACCGGGGCCAACCTGCCTCTGAGCTAAGTGCAGACGTTGGCGTTAGCCTCTCTCTTTGGAAACTAGTACCGCAAGGCGGAATTAAAAATTAAAAATTAAAAATTAAAAATTAAAAATGAATACAGTATAAGGGTTTCGTTGATTTGGAATGATTGGTTTATTTCCGCCGTGTTGTACTAGCTATCCATTAGTGACATCTTTACTTAAAATTTATAAAACGCTTAATCTCCAACCTCATAAATTTAGGGACTTTTGATGTCCTATTAGAGTATTAGTCCAACAACTTAGGGATATAAGATAGAGAAGTATGTTTAATTTTTCTTTCCCCTGATCATGGGGTTGAAAAAGTGAGCATTTGTTGAGCATGGTTAATGAGTACGAATTCATACCTATTATTTACTATCAAATGCTGAAAGTAAGTGTTTTGAGCATTGGATGAGCATTTTAGAGAAAGTGAAGGCTGAAGTGTTGATATTATGTCGGTTTATCGTAATCTGCAAGAAACTCACTTAAATCGTGCCCGCGCCAGTCTCAGACAAGCGCTTTCTTGGTATGGATATCTTCGCAAGTCAGGACAGCTTTCATCTAACCCTGAATTGGTAGGTTTGGTGAAACCAGAATTGGAAGCTTTGAACGCCACACTCAACAAGCTAGATTCAAATGTCATTAGAATTGCCGTCTTTGGTTTGGTAAGTCGAGGAAAGTCAGCAGTTTTAAATGCCTTGCTGGGAGACAAAATTCTGCAAACTGGGCCCTTAAATGGTGTCACCCAATGGCCGCGTTCCGTGCGGTGGCAGCCCGGTGGTAAGGTACTAGTAGAGTTAATTGATACTCCCGGATTAGATGAAATTGCGGGTGAGTCACGGGCAGATATGGCACGAGAAGTAGTACATCAGGCAGATTTGATTTTATTTGTCGTGTCTGGTGATATCACGCGTACTGAGTATCAAGCACTGCTGGAATTGCGACAATCACAAAAACCCTTGATTTTAGTGTTTAACAAGATAGATTTATACCCCGATACCGATCGCGGAGTGATTTACCAAAATTTGCAACAACTGGGTGCTGGGAATCCCCAAGCAAAGCCTCTACTACCGGATGAAATTGTGATGGTGGCGGCGGAACCAGCAGCAATGGAAGTGCGGGTTGAGTGGCCTGATGGGCGTGTCAGTTATGAATGGGAAACACCACCACCGCAAGTAGACGAACTTAAAGAGACAATTCTGAATATTCTCAATCGGGAAGGGCGATCGCTTCTGGCTTTAAATGCACTGATCCAAGCACGGGATGCAGAAGCCGCGATCGCTCAAAAAACTATCGATTTACGCGAAAAAGAAGCCGAAGATATCATCTGGCAATTTACCAAATACAAAGCTTTGGCAGTAATGCTCAATCCCATCGCCTTTTTAGACATCCTTGGCGGAACTGTTGCTGATTTAGCTTTAATTCGCGCTCTCGCTAGATTGTATGGTTTGCCGATGACTAGCTATGAAGCCGGGAAAATTTTAAAAACGATTTTATTTAGTTCTGGTGGTTTACTACTTGGAGAACTAGGTAGTAGTTTTATTTTAGGTTTAAGTAAAAGTACGGCAGCAATAACTAGTGGTGACAATCCCAGCAATATTACTGCTTTTGCTGGCAGTGCGATCGCTCAAGCTGGTATCGCCGGCTATGGTGCGTACTCTGTTGGCAAAGCCGCTCAAGTGTATCTCGAAAAAGGCTGCACTTGGGGACAATTAGGCGCTAGCAGTGTCATTCAAGAAATTTTATCTCAAGTTGACCAGAATACAATTCTGTATCGTCTGCGACAAGAGTTAGGCATAAAATATTGAGAATAAATAAGATTTATTAAGCTTTTGTTACCGTTTATAAGTGTTTATCAACTTCTATCAAACTCTTCTGACAATTGACTGACATTCCGAATTTGGGATGCAAGATTGAGGGAACAGGTTATAGGAAATAAAACGATTCCCTATTTCCTAATATCTATCTGTGTAAATTAAAGGTGAAACGATCGTGACAACTACCCTAAAATTTGAAACTGCTAAGGCAGCAAATCTTGAAGAAGCCATTACTGAAGCCATTACTGAAGCCCGGACAACTTGTGAGCTTGATGGGAGCGATTCTGCTGGTTGTGCTGTAGCTTGGGACATTGTAGAAGAATTACAAGCTGAGAAAGCTCATCAACAACAAGCAAAACCAAACAAAACCTCTTTAGAAAATTATTGCGATCGCCATCCAGCTTCCGTAGAATGTCTGATCTACGACGTTTAATTTTTCCGTAAATCAGTTGTTGCTGATTGCGTTATTAGCTTAATTGTTTCTAAATCAAGTGGTGGTATTTCACTGTCCATTCCCAACCACAGCAGATATTCGATATTCCCAGCCGGGCCAGTGATCGGCGACCAAGTTAAGCCTTTGTATTTCCATCCTAATTCGTGGGCTGTCTGCAACACCTGGAAAATGGCATCAGCTTGGTCGTTTGGATCGCGCACAACACCTTTTTTACCCACACGGGATCTGCCGACTTCAAACTGGGGCTTGACTAACAATACAGCTTCTCGGTTAGCTTGAGTTAGTTGCCACAAAGCAGGCAGAATCTTAGTTAAAGAAATAAACGATACATCCACCACGGACAAATCAGGAATCGGGTCATTTGCACCATATAACTCATCCGGTCGTAGTTGCCGTAGATTGGTGCGTTCCCGCAAAATCACCCGCGGATCATTTCGCAACCGCCAGTCAACTTGTCCATAACCGACATCAATGCCGTAAACTTTTTTTGCTCCAGCTTGCAAGAGACAATCAGTAAAACCACCAGTAGAAATCCCACCATCTAAACAAATGCGCTCCATTACGGGAATGGCAAATACTGACAAAGCTTTAGAGAGTTTTTCACCGCCTCTAGAAACAAAAGGCGATCGCTCTTTAATATTTATTTGAGCCGTAATATCAACTTCTGTACCAGCTTTATCAACTAACTGCTGATTAACAGTAACTTCCCCTGCCTGAATTAGTCGTTGTGCTAAGGCGCGAGAAGCACATAAATTTAACTCTACTAATAGTGTATCGAGTCGCTGTTTAGCCAATTAACTAGACTCTCCTGGTAAGATTAAAGTCAAAGCACGATTGATAATTTTTTCTTGGTTAACCAGCTTTTCTAATTCTTGGGCTTCATAACGACCTTCTTCTACTTCTAAGGAAGCCTCATCAATGGCATTTAAATAGGCTTCTGCTAAGATTTCTAATAATTCTTCTGGTGCAAGATAATAGCCTCCAGCTTGACGCCACTTGTTTTCCCGCTGAATTTCCCGAACCGAATTCCGAATAGAGACTTCCCAAGAGCGAGTCGTGCGATTTTCAGCTTGTTGTTTAATCAGATGCAACAGCAAAATCACTGCATAGCTACGAATCGTCTTGATGATATCATTTCGGCTCATCTCTGTTAATTCTTCAACTATAATTAATGCTCCTTGAACATCGCCCTTAACAAGCAAGTCTTTTAGAGTTAATAATTCTTCCATAATCAGCGCCTCAAACATCGGCAACTTCTATTGTGGCTTATGGCGGTTCTAGTTCAGATAAGATAGGCTAATGCGTTTCATCTAGGAGCGATATCTACGATGGGCTACGCCTACGCAACTGCATATCATTATCCTTTTGGAATGCACAGAGTTTTTTATATAATTGCTCATATATAAGGCTTAAGAAAGCACAATGACAGATATTCGGCAGCAAATTGTCACACAACTGGATGCTTACAGCACTTTAGAAGCCCTGAAAGTGGCTGTTAGGGAATGGGTTAACACCTCAGACGGTAGCTTAGATACTTTAAAAAAAGTTCTAGAGACACATCTTGATGAGGATTACAACCTCAGTAATGAGGATTGGCAGCAACTCCAGAAACAAGATTTGACTTTCATCAGTGATGACGCAACCAGAGAAGAAGATATGCGTCGATTGCAGCGATACCGTGAAACAGGTGATGGTATTCCACATGAACAGGTGGCTTTGTGGTTAGCAAGTATTGGCACAGATCATGAGTATCCATGTCCAAGGTAATTTGGCTACCAGAAGCACTCAGTGACCTTATACGGCTGTTCGATTTTTTGAAATTGCAGAATGAAAGTATTGCTTTTCAAGCTGCACAGGCAATTCGAGAGGCAGGCTTCAGCCTAGCTAATATGCCTTACAAAGGAACTGCTTTCGGCGATGGTTCAGAACGGCGGAAGTTGATAGTTCCATTTGGCAAATATGGTTATGTGATTCATTACTCTTTAGAGGACGACACAATTCTGGTTTTACGTGTCTATCATGGTCGAGAAAATCGACCTCATTAAAAACGCCATCTTTTAATGTTTGAGGTTCTGAAACTTGAGTAGTTAAAAATAATTAAGATACAGCAAAATCCGTGTATTACCGTAGTTCAGAAGGATGGAAACCCAAGACAATATCTTCGCGCAAAATACCCGCTTCTAATAATGCCTCTGCTACTGGCTGGGAAGTACCATCATATTGAATTCACACTTTATCATTAATAATATCTATATGTACCACCGAACCGTGTACGCGGCGCACACCATCCCAACCGACATGTAACACTTTGTAGTGTTCTCGCTCCGAGTCAATGACTGCTTCTGTCTCTATTTGACCGTTAGCAGGCTTGTGACTAGCATAGTCAAATATCACAACTGACGAATAATTTCACGATACCGAGCTAGCTTATCCATCTGATAATCCTTTCTAGTTGCGGGCAAAAGCTTGAATAAAGCCCTTCTCAACGTCTAGAGTTAACAAAAAAGCGATCGCTCCATTAAACCAAAGTGCGATCGCTATTTATGCTTGTGTCGGGGCAGACACCTTGCCTACTTAAAATCTAAATATCTATCTCGCTCAACTCGCGTGTGATGTGATCAAATGGTTCATCCACAAAAGCAGTATTAACCACACCTGCGGCTGCTACTTGTTCCTTAATCAGATCCTTGAGAATTTGGATACCGCGAACCGTAGGCCCAATAGGCACTCCTAGAGAATTGTAAGTTTCCCGTAGCCCTTGTAGCACTCGTTCATCCAATACATTCGTGTTCCCCGCAACTAGCGCATAGGTGGCGTAGCGCAGGTAGTAGTCCATATCCCGTAAACAAGCCGCATAACGACGAGTCGTATAAGAATTTCCACCAGGACGAATCAATTCTGGCAGTTCTTCAAATAACTTTAAACCAGCTTGCTTGACAAGTGCAGCCGCATTAGAATTGATTGCCGCCGCCGCTTGTACTCGTGCTGTACCACTGTCAAAGTAAGATTTCAGGCTATCGATCGCATTCCGGTCAAAATATCGACCCGCTAGGTCATAATTCTTAATTAAACTTGTTACCGCATCGCGCATTCCTTCTTCTCCCAATCATTGCTATTTATGGTTTGATATTTATTTGGCTGCACTTATGCACCAGTAAATTTTTGTGCTATTAAAAATAGATTCGGCACAAAAACAATTTATCCACTATCTATGGATTCTATGCCAAAGTTGACCCCTATATGATGAACTTTCCAGTTTTGTACAGATGATCGCTGAAAGGTTAATATAACCTGATAATCCAGATATCTGTAGCACAAACTACAAAATCCGCTAATGTCTAGTATTTAAGATATTTCTGGTGTGTCACGGCCTGATTGAGATCAGCAGGGTTAGGATGCAATGTAAGATTCTGGTTGACTTTAGGAAATTGGTAGAGAAGGAGTAACAATGACAACACCCCAAGAACTCTTGAAGAGAATTCAAGATGAAAAAATTCAACTGATTGATCTCAAATTCATCGACACAGTAGGGACTTGGCAGCACCTCACACTGTACCAAAACCAAATCGATGAGACTGCATTCACTGATGGCGTAGCTTTTGACGGTTCCAGCATTCGGGGTTGGAAAGCGATCAACGAATCGGATATGACGATGGTACTCGACCCCAACACTGCTTGGATCGACCCATTCATGGAAGTGCCAACACTAAGTATAATTTGTAGTATTAAAGACCCCCGCACGGGTGAACCGTACAACCGTTGCCCACGTGTTATTGCCCAAAAAGCAATAGATTACCTGGTTGCCAGTGGCATTGGTGATACAGCCTTCTTTGGCCCTGAAGCTGAGTTTTTTATCTTTGACAGTGCTAGGTTTGCCCAAACTGCTAACGAAGGCTACTACTTCTTAGACTCCGAAGAAGGTGCTTGGAATTCTGGTAAAGCCGGTACAGAGCAAAAACCCAACTTGGGTTACAAACCACGCTTCAAAGAAGGTTACTTCCCAGTCGCACCGACGGATTCTTTCCAAGATATCCGTACAGAGATGCTGTTGACAATGGCAGAATTAGGTGTGCCCATTGAAAAGCATCACCACGAAGTTGCTACTGGTGGTCAGTGCGAACTAGGTTTCAAGTTTGGGAAGTTGATCGAAGCGGCTGACTGGTTGATGATTTACAAATATGTCATCAAGAACGTTGCTAAGAAATACGGCAAAACCGTCACCTTCATGCCAAAACCGATTTTTGGCGATAACGGTTCGGGAATGCACTGTCACCAATCCATCTGGAGAGATGGCCAACCTCTGTTTGCAGGTGATAAGTATGCTGGCTTGAGCGATATGGCATTGTACTACATTGGTGGTCTTCTCAAACACGCACCAGCGCTGTTGGCAATTACCAACCCCAGCACCAATTCATACAAGCGCCTAGTACCTGGTTATGAAGCTCCTGTTAACTTAGCTTACTCTGAAGGGAACCGTTCTGCTTCTATCCGTATTCCTCTATCTGGTAAGAACCCCAAAGCCAAGCGTTTAGAATTCCGTTGTCCAGATGCTACATCTAACCCCTACTTGGCATTTGCTGCAATGCTTTGTGCTGGTATCGATGGCATCAAGAACAAAATCCATCCTGGTGAACCCTTAGATAAGAATATCTATGAACTCTCTCCAGAGGAGCTTGCAAAGGTTCCCTCAACTCCAAGTTCTTTAGAACTGGCATTGCAAGCACTAGAAAACGATCACGGTTTCTTGACAGAATCAGGCGTTTTCACGGAAGACTTTATCGAAAATTGGATTGACTACAAGCTTAACGAAACCAAGCAGTTACAGCTGCGTCCTCATCCCTACGAGTTTTACCTCTATTACGATGCTTAATGAAGAGTCGTATTTAACTAAAAAGTAATAAGTTTTGCCACCCTAAAGTCGAGGGTGGCTTTTTTTTCCAGACTTGTCAGTTGAGGCATTCAATCAAAAAATCCAACTTATGACCCCTGAAACCTAGCTCATAGAAGCGTGGCTGGGGCCATAAATCATCCGACTGCTAGCATCTACTTTTCCTTGAATCGGGTTCCAGTAGTGAGATACTTCTTCAGGAAGACCAAGTTCTTGTGCCGCACGCATCAGCATTGATTGTTGGCGATTCTTGACTTGTTGGTGTTCACGCACCATTAATGCACGAGATTTATCTGCGATAGACATAACCATAGTCCTCTCTATTTTGTGAATATATAATTTTTTCCTTTTCTATAAACTACTATAGCAAAAATTCTGTAACATAAGCTACTTTTTACATAAATTTATGTTTGCCTTTGCTGACAATATTAGATATTTTTTCCTAAAGTTGGAAAACTCCCCCTAAGCCACCTTTGATGGCTAAAATCATCTGGCTTCAGGGTTGTCTCACCTGAAGAAACACACCTTTCTCAAGACAGAACATTTATTCGTTACTTTTATTTACATTTAAAAGGTCTGACACTTAAGTTCAACTCAAATGACTATTGTTTATGACTTTTACCGTTTTTTTGGGTGAAGCGGCACAGATACAGCAGTTGCAAAAAATTAAGTTAGATTAAATAAAGATTTACAAAAATTTACATAAGTTATGACAGTTACCTACCCACGTAAATTTCAAAATGTTTTAAGTGCGAGAGATATATTGAAACAGGTGGTATGCGATCGCGAAATCCATCTAATTACTCTCAACCGCTACCGTTACAGTGAACAACGCAGTTGCAAAGACCTAACTGAGGTAATTGAACAACTGAATGGACAGCCACGGGAACTGGTGCGGGATTTGTCTCATCACATTTCAGATGAAGCTCGTCATGCCATGTGGCTAACTGACTTGTTGATTGATTTGGGAAGCGATATAGGAACTCCCCCTGGAACTTCGTATATTGATGAATTTGATCGGCTGCTCGACAAAGACACCTATGACCCAAAACACAACCTAGAAGACGGTATGATTGCTGCCTTGGCTGCAATTAACATTACCGAAAAACGGGGCTGTGAGTATTTCTCTGCCCACATTCACGCCCTTAAACAAGCACCGCAGACAGAAGAAAACATCAAAATTCGGGAAACGATTGAAAAAATTCTCCCAGAGGAAGCAGGACATGTCCGCTGGGGTAATCGTTGGCTAGGAGAACTTGCGCGTAAAAGTCCAGAACATCAGCAAAAAGTAGAGCAAGCCAAGCGAAAATATACCGCAATTGAACAAGCCGCATTTGAATCAGGAATGGATATTACCTTAGGTGCAGAACTACGGCGAGTTGCCAACCTGGTGGAAGTTGCAAATACCATGCCGCTTTGGCAACGCCCTCAATATTTGATGGAACGCTTACCCCAGACTTTGCTAGCGCCGGAGTTGCAATTTACTAGGATTCAGGCTGCACAAAAGGCTTGGCAGCGAGATCCACAGATGTTTATTGAGAAGTTTGTGCCAATGTTCCTCAACGGCATCCAAGGAAGAGAAAGTAGCCGCAAGAATACAACGGTGTAAAAGGGCATTGGGCATTGAGCATTGGGCATTGAGCATTGGGCATTGGGCAGAGGGGCAGAGGGGAAAAACTTACTTACTGATCCTCTGCTCCCCACTCCCTTTTCTTTAAGTAAAATTCATCTAAAAAGGCTAAATGCAAAACTTTGCATCTGGCCTTGGGTGTAAAATAATTAAAAGACTAAGATGATCTGGTAGATCCTTCTTAACGCTTATTTTATTTTGTCGGGAGCCATCTACGAGGAGAACGAACCAAGGGGCAAAAGTAGGTCAAGAATAGTAGATTTGTTAGCAAGTGCAATAAACCTATACTACTTATGCGAATCCATACGCTAGATAAGCAAGAAATGAAACGAAAGGGATTTTATGCTTCGGCAAAGGACACTAAACAGATGTCAGAGCAAAGATCGGTTACTTGCTTATGTAGATCATCAGCTACTGAATGTATGAGAAGAAAATCTATTGGGGAATAAAGTGAAGTTGCCTTAAGACTATTTCCTCAACAAGCACAATGTCTGAATTAGATGTGCTTTAGATTAACTGATAGCCTAAGTAACATCTATTTTTAGAGCCGTTGAGGATTGAGATGCAAAGCTTTCTACCGAATATGAGCAACAGTTGTAGAGCTTTTGAGGAGTTGGTAATGCTGTTGATCAAAGCGCTTAAATTGATTTGCTTTTGATCGGCAGGATTGAGGCCAACTATATATACAAAGTTTGCAGTTGAAATACTAAGCGATCGCTGAAGACTTTCGTGTGTCAACTGTATATATCTCTGCCAGAAAAGCTGTGTTAGAGATGGTAACACAACATCGTGTTTTCTGGTAATTCTGTTCCTTTGAGGAAAGAGTCATTACCCTACAGTAGTTAAACCACAGCATAGATATTTCGGACTTTTTGTGTCACTTCTCTGCGCCCACTACCGCGATGACGTGGCGCATCATCTGAAGCTTGTTCAGATGCCGCCGAGAGCCACTGTTCCGAAGTAGGCGTGGAAGGCAGCCCTGTTGATAAGTGATTGACCATTGCTTGGCAGTTAAAAGCTAAGGGGCCGAACACCAGACTCGAGACTAAAAGTGAAATGGCAGCACGCATAGCAGATGTCTATTTTGGAACTCTCCACTTCACTGATACTTAGCTTTTTGATTAATATCCGGACAATTCATCAAAAAGTATTCTGTTTTACTGAAAATAAACTCTTCTTATCCTCCGTTTAAATGTTCCACTAATAACCAATTACCAGAGTGATTGTAACGACCCCACAATGTAACTAATTGTTCGTGGGGATAAGCGCGTAATTGCTCGTCGATATGCGATCGCAAAGTCACAAGCTGCCAACTTTGCCCTTGATATGCGGCTGGTGCTGTGACAGTGAATTTGTATTCCTGCTGTTCCAAGCGGTAAAAGATGCCTTTGAAACAGTTACTCTCCTGAATTAATGCCTTGTCAAAAGCAGAGTCAGGGCAATCGCCACTAACTGGATAGGCTTGTGGGTTATCTAAGTAATACAGTTGCCAGTGCCGCCAATCCGAACGATTGGGAGGAAGATTAAACAAAGGAATAATTAGCGCTTTTGAGCGATTATCTTCTAATAAAGCCGTTTGCAGCTTTCTAATAGGTAAATCCCTCGGCTGGCAGTTTAATTCAACACATATCGCCGCCGCCATCCCTGCTGCTTGACCAATGCCCATAACCACAGGTTGTAATCTGGTAGCGCCATTGGCAATGTGGGAGACAGAAATATTCTTCTCACAGACCAAGAAACCATCTGTTGTAGCTGGAATTAGACTACTGTAAGGAATTGTAAAAGGAGTTCCAGTCCAACGCCCTCCCCAGCGGATGGATTTAGGTTGCAATGGGAATTGAACACCAGGATAATGATGGTCATTGGCGTAATTACCAACTGCGATTGCTTCTCCTGTCGGAGATGCTTCTCTACGAGAGGCTTCGCAAACGCCTGCCGTAGGATGCCCGAAGGGCCGTAGGGCGAACGCATCATTAAATATAGATGCAACTCTACCTTCAGCGATCGGCAAAATATCCTGTTCTCGGACAGTAGTTAGCCCCACCAAGCGGCGGCTTTCCCGGTAATAAGGATGCAGTGCAAAAGCTGTAGAGGTGTGAGGAAATACTTTTTCTGCTAAACCATAGCGACGACCAAGCTGTTTTTGGATGAAATGGGCAAAATTTTGGCTATGCCAGCGAGATTCTTGGATGAATTCACCTCTGGTTACATCTGACTCTATCAACCGCCCTACCCCTTCGCCGTAGTCATTGCCACAGATTGGCCAATTCATCATAAACAGGCCACCAGGCAAACGTCCATAATTTAAAAATGTTTCTGCTCCATAGCCATCCCAAGTACCTGCAAACTGCGATGGATTATAGTTAGGTGCAGCCGCAATTTCTGGTGCAACGGCTTCACCAAAATCCTGCATAATCACTATATAAGTAGGCGCTTGTACAGGATATTTCTGGGTTAAAGAGTTAAAAGTCACTGGGGCGCTGGGTTCTCCCCACTCAGATTGCAATTCCCAACCCCAACGGTAAGGTATGTCAGCTAAAGCCAATAAGTCTCCTAACTCTGTGCCATCAAGAATAATCTTGGCTGTGACAGCAAAATCAGCAAAGCGGACACCAGTTATAGAATCACCTTGTCGGAACACCTCTAAAGGTACTTGTCCAGAAATCCAGTGTAAATTATGCAATTCCCGCACCCAATCTGCAAAAATCTCTGCTCCAATTCGGGGATCGTAACTAAAAAAGCTTACCCAGCTATTATCTAATCCTCCGGGCTGTCGTTGTCGCAATTCCTGCAAAAACGCACCCCATAACCCTGTTTGAAAGGCTTCTAATTCATTTCCATCGGGTACAGACACTCCAGCCGAAGTGAGCATTCCTCCCAACCAAGGAAATTCACTCACCAAAATGGTTTTGGCTCCCCGCCGCGCTGCTTGGATAGCAGCCGCAGTCCCTCCAGTTCCTCCACCAACAACTAAGACATCAGCTGTATATGTCTGATGAACCATGACCAAATCCTCCATCAGGGTTAGCTATCTAGCTGATTTTGGTTGATCCTTGGCTCTACTTTTATCAGCTGAGTTTATAATTCACCTCTAGAAATCAGCTTTTGTCAAGTTTAAGAAGACTTTTCTAAGCACTAAAGTGCTGACTACAAACCCTGAAAATGTACTACCGCAATTACGTATAAAATCTTACACATTTGTCTTAGTGAGGTACAAGGGTCTTGCATTTTACACATCTGTATGCAAAGATAATTTTACAAAATACTGTAAATCTATCGAGTTACCGGATTAATTAAGCTCAATGCTTTTAAATGTAGCTGATTGCAAATGAAGGCATTCAGTAAATATTCGTTTGGCAATGAATAACTAAAATTTAAATAATAATTTCCTTTAGTGTAAATCACACTAACAAACTGAAGAAGAAAGAATAATTTAGACTAAAAAACAATGTGGATTGTTAAACTTGCTCTTCGCCGCCCCTATACATTTGTAATTACTTCCATACTTATTTTTGTTTTAGGAGTAGTTACTATTACGCGCATGGCAACGGACATTTTTCCAGAAATTAATATTCCCGTTGTCAGTGTAATTTGGTCTTATAGTGGTGTCTCACCAGAAGAAATGGAACAGCGTATCGTTACAGCGAGCGAACGCTCTTTTACAACCACTGTTAATGATATTGAACACATCGAATCGCAATCACTCAATGGTGTTAGTGTCATTAAGGTTTTCTTCCAACCAGGGGCAAAAATTGAGGCAGCAGTAGCTCAACTTACCTCTAATACTCAAACGATTCTTCGAGGTTTACCTCCAGGAATTACACCTCCTTTAATTATTCGCTACAATGCCTCTAATGTGCCCATTCTTCAGCTAAGTGTTAGCAGCACATCACTATCAGAGCAAGAACTTTACGATAACGGCAATAATTTTCTACGGACTCAGCTAGCGACTGTTCAAGGCGCGTCTGTACCGTTACCTTATGGAGGTAAACCTCGGCAAATTATGGTAGATATTGACCCGCAGGCTCTATTTGCCAAAGGCCTTTCAGCTACAGATGTCACAACCGCAATCAGCGCCCAAAATCTTATCTTACCTGGGGGGAATGCCAAATTAGGCGATCGCGAGTACAGTGTTCGACTCAATAGCAGTCCCCAAGTCTTAGAAGCCTTAAACAATTTACCCATTAAACAGATTAACGGCACTGTAATTTATATACGTGATGTTGCCCAAGTCCATGACGGCTTTGCAGTGCAAAATAATATTGTTCGTCGAGATGGGCGACGTTCTAGCTTATTAACCATTCTCAAAAGTGGTAGTGCTTCAACTTTAGATGTTGTAGCTAGAGTCAAAGAAAGGCTACCAAAAATTCAAGCTACATTACCCAAAGAATTAGACTTAGAAATCTTATTCGATCAATCTATATTTGTTAAAGCTTCTATCCACGGAGTATTGACCGAAGGATTGATTGCAGCTTGTTTAACTGCCGCCATGATTTTATTATTCTTAGGTAGTTGGCGCAGCACTTTAATTGTGGCAATTTCCATCCCTTTATCAATTCTTTGTTCTATCATTGCTCTGCGATTAATCGGGCAAACTCTGAATATTATGACCTTGGGAGGTCTATCTCTAGCAGTTGGGATTTTAGTTGATGATGCCACAGTAGAAATTGAAAATATCCACCGCAATTTGGGACAAGGAAAACCTCTGCAACAAGCTATTTTAGATGGCGCACAACAAATAGCTGTTCCGGCTTTCGTTTCTACCTTGGCAATATGTATTGTTTTTATCCCAATTATCTTTTTAACAGGAGTAGCACAATCGCTATTTATGCCTTTAGGAATGGCAGTTGTTTTTGCGATGCTTGCTTCCTATCTACTGTCGCGGACAGTAGTACCAATGTTGGCAAAGTTTCTCCTTGGAAAGGAATTACATCTTTATACTGAACATGAAAATCTAGAGAATAACGGTAATGGTCATGTAATTAACAAAAAAGATATTTTCTGGCGGATTCATGAGCAGTTTAATCG
Source organism: Nostoc punctiforme NIES-2108 (assembly GCA_003326195.1). Classification (GTDB taxonomy): domain Bacteria; phylum Cyanobacteriota; class Cyanobacteriia; order Cyanobacteriales; family Nostocaceae; genus Nostoc; species Nostoc punctiforme_A. Next base: position 294,184 of record LXQE01000029.1, on the reverse strand, counting down.
CCAATTTGAGAAATTTCGCCAAAACTATCGAAATACTTTAGCTAAAGCTCTAAATCATCGCGGTGTAGTTTTTGCGATGTTTGGTGCTTTTTGGGTAAGCGCCTTAGTTTTACTACCTTTTGTTGGTCAAGACTTTTTTCCTCAAGTAGATGCAGCTCAGTTTCGGTTGCATGTTCGCGCTCCTGCGGGAACACGACTTGAAAAGACAGAACAGATTTTTACTCAAGTTGAAAATGAGATTCGCCAAGTTATTCCTGAGCAAGAATTAGAAATTATTCTTGACAATATTGGTTTACCTGTAGGTGGAGTCAACCTGGCCTTTAGCGACACAGCAACCATCGGCCCTGGTGATGGAGAAATTCTTGTAGGTCTTAAAGAAGGTAAACATCATCCTACTTGGCAATATGTTAGACAACTACGCCAAACATTAACCGCCCAATTTCCTGAATTAACTTTCTTTTTCCAACCTGCGGATATAGTAACTCAAATTCTCAATTTCGGTTTACCAGCTCCTATTGATATTCAGGTCATAGGCCCAGCTAAAAATCGTCGGGATAATTACAAGATTGCCAAACAAATCAAAACCCAAATAGCTCAAATTCCGGGAGCAGTTGATGTTCATTTACATCAAGTCGTTGATGCCCCAGACCTACGTATTAATGTAGATCGTTCTCAAGCACAACGTAACGGTTTAACTCAACGAGATGTTGCCAATAATCTACTCACATCATTAAGTTCTAGTGGTCAAACATCACCCAACTTTTGGCTTGATCCTATCAAAGGAGTCAGTTATCCAGTAGCAGTACAAGTTCCCCAATACAAACTTAACTCACTAGAAAAAATTCAGAATACTCCTATTGCTAACGGTTCTAGCTCGTCACAACTTTTAAGCAATATTGCTATTGCTAAACGTGGGAAAGCTCCTGCTGTTGTTAATCATTACAACGTACAGCCTGTATTTAACATTTACGCCAATGTTCAAGGTCGTGATTTAGGTGGTGTAGCCAGCGATATTTATAAAATAGTTGGGCAATTTCAGCAGAAGTTACCACGTGGAACGTCAATTATGGTGAAAGGTCAAGTAGAAACGATGAATTTATCTTTTCTAGGATTAGAAGTAGGATTGATATTTGCTATTGGATTAGTTTATTGCTTAATAGTAGTCAATTTTCAATCTTGGGTTGATCCATTCATTATTATGATGGCACTACCAAATGCTTTAGCAGGAATTGTGTGGATATTGTTTGTGACTAACACGACTTTTAGCGTACCTTCTTTGATGGGTGCAATTATGAGTATTGGGGTTGCTACTGCTAATAGTATTTTGCTTGTAACCTTTGCTAATGAGCAACGTCTAATAGGAGAAAAAGCTGTTTCTGCGGCTTTAGCTGCTGGTTACACCCGTTTGCGTCCAGTATTGATGACTGCTGGAGCCATGATTATGGGGATGTTACCAATGTCTCTTGGTTTAGGAGAAGGTGGTGAACAAAATGCTCCTTTAGGACGTGCTGTAATTGGTGGATTATTAGCAGCAACAGTGGCAACTTTAATTTTTGTACCTGTAATTTATAGTATTTTGCGCCGAAAACAACCCCAAAATTTGGAGTTGGAGGAAGAACTATCCTCTACTATCAAATTAACTGTAGCTAATCGGTAAATAATTCGTGAATAATTAGATACCCGACTTCTTAGAGAAGTCGGGTATCTGAAAGAATTTTCATAAATCAACAAATCAAATAGAATTTTATAATATGGATACTCAAGAAAATACCCAAGTTGATAATTCTGATATCGCAGCAACGAGTAAAAAAAGTCGCTTCACTTCTATCACCATTATTGCTACGACTGGTTTAGTTGTTACTGGACTTTTAGCACTTGGTATTATCCCTCGCCTACAAAATCAATCAGAATTAAATGCTTTCGCTAAATCTACAACAAAAAAAGTTTCTTCGGTTAATGTAGTTAAGCCAAAAGTTGCTGCTAATTTCACCGAACTAGTTCTACCTAGCAGCATTCAAGCAAGCCAAGAAACCACAATTTATGCCCGTACAAGTGGCTATTTACAAAAGAAATTTGTAGATATTGGCGAACGTGTAAATAAGGGACAGCTACTCGCTATAATTGATGCCCCGGAAACTGACCAAGATATACAGCAAGCTCGTGCGGAATTGGCAAAGTCTGAGGCAAATTTGGCTCAAGTTCAGGCAGATTTAGCACAAAAGCAAAGTAATCTTTGTCAAACAAAAGCTAACTTAAAAGCTAGACAAGCGGAATTAGCCGAAGCACGTACTAACCTAGAACTAGCACGTCAAACTTGGCAACGTTGGCAATTACTTCAAAAGCAAGGAGCCGTTACTACACAAGCCGCTGATGAACGTGAAAGTGCTTTTAATGCAAGTCGAGCTAATGTAGATACTTTAATTGCTCGCGTTAATTCAGACCAAGAAAGTGTAAATACTGCTCTTGCAGCTATTAATTCCCAAAAAGCTAACATTAATGCCTTTATAGCAAGTAGGAGTGTTAGTAAATCAGATTTACAACGGATAACTTCTTTACAAACATTCAAACAAATTGTTGCTCCTTTTGCGGGTGTAATTACTGCTCGTAATATAGATACAGGAGCTTTAATTTCTGCGGGGAGCAATAGTAATAGTGGAAATTCCTGGTTATTTAAGATTGCTCAGACAAAGAATTTACGTATCCGAATTAATGTTCCCCAGGCTTTTGTGCAATCAATTCACCCTGGACAAACTGCGCTTGTTCGTGTTCGTGAGCTACCGAAAAAATCTTTTTCTGGTAAAGTTATTCGGACTGCTGATGTCTTAGATACTACTTCTAATACCCTTTTAACTGAAATTGAAGTACAGAATTCAGAGAATCTTTTGCGTCCTGGGATGTATGCTGAAGTCACTTTTAAGACTGAACGTGCTAATCCACCTTTATTAGTACCAGCTAATACCCTAGTGATTAATGCAGATGGTATACAAGTAGCCACTGTGACAAAGGAAAATAAAGTGAAGTACCAGAAAGTAGAGCTTGGACGAGATTATGGTGCTGAAGTTGAAGTTGTTTCTGGTTTAAGCCCTAATGTTAGGTTAATTACTAATCCTACGGATGCTCTCCAAGATGGTAAATCGGTTCAGGTACTTGCATCCAAGCCTAAGACTAAGAATTAAGAGACTGCTACAGATCAGATTGTCTTCAGAATGACTGTATTTAGTAATTAATCTTTAATTTTTGATGGGTACATAAACCAGCGCATATAAAAAGGTATTACTGTTATCCTCAATGCCAAGATAGTAGATGGATTGAGAAAATACGTAACAAAAGCAATACCTATTAGTTAGATTTAATTCAATACGCTTGGGATCAGATAATTTATCCAACCATAAAATTTGTAGAGATATTGTAGTAGAACGCCTCTACACCCTTATGATTACTGGAGTTCCGACATATTTTCGCCAGATAGCTTGGCATCAGACAAGATAATTTATTTTATTTTTCGGATATTTCGTTTATGTAGTGTGTATTATAAGATAGTGAATAGAAGTGACGGCGTAAAGTCCCACAACACAGGAGGAAGTAACCACGATGTCTAGATATAGTGTGCTTTCAGAGTCTGTAATGCCTCCAGAGCAAGAAGCGCAATCTATCAAAGAACTGGATCGCATACTGAACATTAAAGATTTTCAGGCGAAACTAGTAGGAACTAACGGAGAAGAAATTTCGATTCCTGATTTGGTGTATCAGGTGTTGCATCAGGCTGTTCATGCAATGGCATCAGGTAAAGTCGTATCTGTAGTTATTCAGGATCGGGAACTGACGACTCAACAAGCAGGAGACTTTCTTAAAGTTTCACGTCCTCATTTAATTAAGTTATTAGAACAGGGAGAAATTCCCCACATCATGGTAGGAACACATCGGCGTGTTCGTTTTGAGGATTTGGTGAAATATAAGAAACGCCGTGATAGTCAGCGTAGGGAAGGACTTAAGCAATTTACTCAGTTTTTAGAAGAAGAGGGGTTCTATGATGACGACAGTAGCGAATTAGATCAGTAAAATGGTACTCTCGGTTGTTTTGGATTCCTGTGTCATCTACCCTATGCCTTTGTGTGATACCTTGATGCGTGCTGCTGAGGCAGAGTTATACGAACTTCATTTTTCACAAGAAATTCTGGATGGTGCTACTCGTAACCTTGTAAAAGATGGAAGAATGAAAACAGATGCTAAGGCAGCATACTTTCAAGAACAAATCAAGACAAACTTTCCTGATGCGATGGTGGAAGTACCAAAGTATTTAGTTGCAGCAATGACAAATCATCCAGGCGATCGCCATGTTGTTGCTGCTGCTATAGTTGCTAAAGCAGAAGTCATTGTTACTACTAACCTTGATGATTTCCCTGTAGAATCTTTAGCTTCTTATGAGATTGAGGCTTGGCATCCAGATGATTTTTTGGTTTACCTTGATGAGCAACATCCAGGAACAATGATTAAAATTATTTGGGAGCAGTCTAATGCCCTTAAACTTCCAAGGAGTGTTCCTGAAACCCTTGATAAGTTGGAAAAAAATAATTTAAAAAGAAAGAATAGAGTACCAAAATTTACTTGTAGTATTCGCTGCCAATTTTATTGTGACGAAATTGTGCAAACTGCCAAAAAAGCTTTGAAGAGTCAGTTTGCAAAGAAAGCACCAGAAGGTGGTAGGTGCTTTGAGGGCGAAAGGTATCGACTTTGGCAAAAAGAAGGAATTTTAACAATTACTGCTAAGGATAACCGGGGTGAGATTCTCAGGCTAGAGAATGGGGTTATTGGGGGATATCTTTCATCGGTGGATGTTGAGGCATTTCAAATCTTTGAACAAAACTTAGAGCAAAATTTAGAACAAGCAAAAACACAGAAATCTCAAACTTGATAGCCTAACGTTGACCACTAATGCTACATCTAGTATCGTTGAGCGGGGAAAAACCAACGTGAAAGCACAGGTATTTAGAGGCGTTAATCAACTGTCTTACGAAGATATCCCAGTTCCAACTGTGGAACCAGATGAAGTGCTGGTACAGGTGCGGGTTGTGGGATTGTGTCAGTCAGATATTAAGAAAATTCGTTATCCACTGTATGAACCGCCGCGCATTTTTGGACATGAAACTGCCGGCACGATCGCAGTATTAGGCAATAATGTCAAAGGTTGGCAAGTTGGACAACGAGTAGCAGTGATGCACCACATCCCTTGTATGCGTTGCGCCTACTGCCTAAATGATAATTTCTCTATGTGTGATGTTTACAAAAACATCTCTACTACCGCAGGCTTTAACGCCAGTGGCGGCGGTTTTGCTGATTATGTCAAAGTTCCTGGACATATTGTGGAAAACGGTGGGTTGATTCCCATCCCGGATAACATCAGTTTTGAAGAAGCGAGTTTTGTAGAACCAACTAACTGCTGTTTGAAGGCGGTGAGAAAAGCTCAAATTGCTCCAGGACAAACTGTATTAGTTACTGGTGCTGGGCCGATTGGGTTAATGTTCATTATGTTGGTGAAGTATTTCGGAGCAAAAGCGATCGCTACTGATTTACTACCCTCTAGAATTGATAAAGCCTTGAGTGTCGGTGCAGAGGCGGCTTTTGATGCTCGCGATCCCGATTTACCTGCCAAAATCTCTGCCTTAACTGGTGGACTAGGTGTTGATGTTACTTTACTGGCTGTACCTAGTGAGAAAGCTTTTTTTCAAGCACTTGATAGTACCCGCAAAGGCGGTAAAATCTTGTTTTTCGCCGAATTTCCTGATGAGGTGGAAATTCCCATCAACCCCAATATTCTCTACCGTCGGGAAATTGACTTGATAGGTAGTTATAGCTCATCTTATCGGCTTCAGAGTCTATCAGCCGATATTGTGTTTAATCAGCGAATTGATGTAAAAGCGTTGATTAGCGATCGCTATCCATTAAAAGATTTATCAGCAGCTGTAGAAGTTGCGATCGCACCCACACCGGATACTTATAAAATCTTAATTTATCCCTAAAAGGAAGATTAGGGAGATGGGAGAGTGTTAAAACTAGAAGTTTAAAGTTCTGTCTGAGATTCAGCTACAAAGCTCAAAGGTTCAACGGTGAAGCTCAAAGGTTCAACGATGGAGCTAAAAGGTTCAACGATGAGGCTCAAAAGTTCAACGGTGAAGCTCAAAGGTTCAAAGTTCACCCTTACAAGCTCAAGTTTCATCCTCATCTCTCTCACTTTCCCCTTGTCCGCAACAAAATGCTTATTACCCTACTTTTCGTCGCTCTACTAGCTTTCTACGTCGCCTGGAATCTCGGAGCAAACGATGTCGCTAACGCGATGGGAACCTCCGTAGGTTCCAAAGCTGTCACCCTCAAACAAGCACTAATTATTGCTGGGGTATTAGAGTTTACGGGTGCTGTGTTGTTTGGACATGAGGTAACGGAAACTCTCGCAACGAAAATTGCTAATCCCGCCTTATTCGCAGCTACACCTCAAATATTTGTTGTTGGGATGATAACGGTACTAATATCCTGTGGTGTGTGGTTGCAAATTGCCACATCACGCGGTTTACCTGTATCCTCTTCTCATGCGGTTGTTGGTGCGATCGCTGGATTTAGTTGGGTAGCTTTAGGAGTAGGTGCAATTGATTGGGCATCAATTGGCTTAATTAGCATTGGCTGGGTTTTAACGCCGTTAATTAGTGGTGCGATCGCTGCTTTATTTTATAGTCAAATCAAGCACTGGATTTTAGATCAACCTAATCAAGTAGTCCAGTTACAAGAGTGGATTCCCTGGTTGAGTACTGCGCTGCTAGGTGTATTCGGCGTGATTGTCTTACCATCGCTCACAGAACCGCTAACCAATTTTGTAATTGAGCAAGTTGGTTTTACGATCCCTGCTTACGACATTCCCCTGTTAACAGGTGCAATCGCAGCCGTTGGACTCACAATCATTAGTTGGCGACAATTGGGAGAGAGCGGAGATAAGGAAGACAAGGGAGAAATATTCCCCAATCCAGTAGAAAGATTATTTGCCCGATTCCAACTACTAAGTGCTTGCTTTGTCGCCTTTGCTCATGGTTCTAATGATGTGGGAAATGCGATCGCTCCTTTAGCTGCGATCGTTTACATCAATCGTACTGGTAGCGTACCTATTGATGGTATAACTATCCCCCTTTGGATTTTAATTCTTGGTGGTGCTGGTATTGTTGGTGGTTTAGCTGTCTGGGGAAAAAAAGTCATTGCCACTATTGGCGAAAACATTATTGCCTTGCAACCTAGTAGTGGATTTTGTGCCGAACTTGCTACTGCTACTACCATCCTCATCGCCTCCCGGCTAGGTTTACCAGTCTCCACATCCCACGCTCTCGTCGGCGGTGTAGTTGGTATTGGACTAGTGCAAAATATTAAGTCGATTAAGTTTCAAACACTAAAAGGTATTGCTGCCGCATGGCTAATTACAATCCCCGTGAGTGCTGCCCTGAGCGCTGCCATTTTTAGCATCGCCCAGATTTTATTCTTCTAAGAATTATTAATATTTTCCAAACTTTTCTTCTACTGGGATTTACTCAAAGCAAAACCCAGACTGCAACAACGCCAAAAAAAGCGTGCTTTTGCAGAATTGCTGCTCATTCATTAGAATGTTGTGCAGGGGATAGCGTAACTTTGAATTTCCACAGAAGGATACTTTAATCTCCATTTAGAGATATAAACTGTCACACCAGTTACATTCCACACAAATTTATAGCTAGTTTCGCAAGTCAGACAATTTGGTGGGAATATCCAGCGACAATTCGCCTACGCACACGCATCTGTGAATCTTTGACAATTATTATTGGCAGCAAAACAATAAATATTTATTTGGAGTGAGATTTCTTTAAAAGTAAAAATTTCATTGGCAAATAATTTATGAAAATTAAACTGACCAAAAATAAAAAAGTCTCTATTTAAGGGACTTTCAGGCGTGGCGATCAATCCAAAATCCCTTCGGGTTGGGCAATCCCCCAGACGCTCTAGCGTCGCTAACGATGGGAACCGCCCTTCGGGTGACGCTCGCAAGCTCGCTAACGCTACGCTAACGCCACTTTGCCAGACGCTCGGTCGCTCTTAGCGTCTCCCCTTCTCCCAAAGGGAGAGGCTAACGCCAAGGGAGAAGACTCGCTAACGCTGCGCTAACGACGCAAAACGCCAAGACAGCAGGTGGACTCACCAATACGGGTGATACCTCACCAAAATTCCAAATCTAATGGTTAAATACTTATCAATGTTGAAGAGAACACGGTGTAGTAAGCTGTGTGGCAAACTTAGATGCTTTGCTAACCTGTGTCTAGTATGACAGAATTACGTTGAAATGCGGAAGTGCTGTTAAAATTTTTAATTTATCTGACAAAATACAGGAAATTAGGATGACCGCCAATCAAGTGTACGGGAAGCAGCTTTATCGTCAAAGTGTTAGAGGTTAGAAGCTAATGGGGCGATTCGAGAAGCAACCAGAAAACCCAAGAGTCAGAGGGGAGCTATCTAGAGCAGCAGAAAATGCTCTTTGGGCTGTAGTTGAAGACTTAGAAAATCTTCAGCAGAATGTCCTCAGAGGTTTGCAGGAAGACGTAAAGCGGCTTCAGTCAGAAAAAAATCGGTTATCTGATGAGATTCAAAGCTTGGTAGAGGAAAAAGAGCATTTACAACAAGTGCGCCAAATCACTGAGCAGCAAGTGTTAATTCGGCAACTGGCAGAAGTTCTGGCAAAGCATATATCTTCACAACTGCAATCCTCTCTGGCAACTTTAGCTAATCAAAGCATGGAGGGCAAATCTTACGAACAAGCTGCGTTGAAGTCTGCTGAAGTAAGCAGCAATGTAGTAGGTGAAATTAATGAAAAAGTCGAACACATGTTTGACAGTCTGGATGACACCGTTACTGTTACCTTTAATTCCTTACAACAGGAGCTGAAGAACTATCAAAGTAATCTTTCCCAACAGTTGTCACGGATGTATAGCCAGCAGCAGCAAGGGGAAACGATTTTGGCGGAGTTTGTTAACCGCCTGCATGGAGAACTAGAAAAAACTATAGAAGAAACTTCACGCAAATCAGCAACAGCAGGTATACCTACTGTTTTGCAGTTTACGGAGCCACAAAAAAACAGTTCTGTTGATACATCCCTGCCAGAGTTTGAGGAAGTAGTAAGAAATTCCCTTGAGCCAATTTCCCCGATCCCTAATAAATTTTCACCAAGGGAAACGACAGCAGAACCGCCGATTATTAAAGAAAACACCGCGAATCCAATTTCTTCTCCTAGCAAGGATTTGTCGGTAAGGGAAACAACATTAGAGCCGCCGATTGTTAGAGAAAATACCGCAAATCCAATTTCTTCTCCCAGCAAGGATTTGTCGGCAAGAGAAACAACATTAGAGCCGCCGATTGTTAGAGAAAATACCGCGAATCCAATTTCTGTCCCTAGCCAGGATTTATCGCCAAGGGAAACGCCATCAGAACCTACTGCGGCTGTAGTTCCGCCACCAAAAGACAATGCCACCGAGCCAATTTCTGTCCTAAATCAGGAATCGCCGGAAAACGAAACGAAATCAGAGCCTCCGATCGCGTCTGTGCCAAAGCCGAGAATAATCCGACCTTCTTTAAAGATTCCTACTGAACCACTTTCTGTCCGCCGTAAGAACGTATCCCAAAGCAAAGCTGAATCCTCATCGACCACTGCCCTAGAACCGCAGGCGGAAGCAAAACCCCCACAATCGCGATCGCCTAATTCTTCTGGTTTATCGACACTCCAAATCGGTTTTTTGTTAATCGTCTTATCGGTAGTGGTATCGTCGCTTTACAACGTAGCCATTAAGGTGATTTTCCACGAAGGTTCTCAGATTTTTGGAGTATTAGAGGTAGAGCAGTTGCTACCGCCGACTTTGGGCAATACTCTGTTAATTTTGACGCTACGGTTTATGGTAGTCGTACCACTAATGGTACTTTTGTCTCCGATATTGCATCCCAGACTGTGGCAAGACTTTGAAACTTTGTCTGCTTCAGTCCGAGGAAATCCCACACCTGCCAATGCAGCTACCAAGCAGATTTTGGTGTTGTCAATTGTGAGTGGGTGCTTTTTGTTTTTATCTCAGGTGCTAATCTACATTGCGATCGCTCAAGTCCCAACTGGAATGGCGATCGCACTGTTCTTTATCTATCCGATGGTTAGCGGTCTATTTTCGTGGTTTCTGTTTCGCGATCGCCCCACTGTATTCCGCATTGCTGCGATCGCCGCAATTTGCTGCGGTGAATTGTTGGTTTTAGGAGGTTCTCCCAGCATCGGTATTGGTAATACTTCAATGGGAAGCAGCACCGCCATTCTTTCGGGTGTGGCTTTTGCTGCCTATATAATTCTGACGCGAGTCTGTGCTAGCAAACTGCATCCTGTGACTTTTACTTTGATTAACTTCACTACCATGCTGTTGTTGAGCTTTATCTGTTTGATGCTACCTTTGCCAAGCAATTGGAACTTGGTAGTAGTTGACCCCACTAAAATGCTGGAACTGGTTTTAAGCGCATTTATTTTGGGTGTGCTGACCCTTGCAGGTTATTTGCTCAATAATGTTGGTATTAGTAAACTAGGTGCCTCGCGATCGGCGCTCATCGGTGGTAGCATCCCAGTTTTAACCGTGATTTTCGCTGGGTTAATCATTCAAGAAAATTTGGATATTGTGCAAATTCTGGGAGTGTTATTTGTAACCTTTGGCGCGGCTGCTTTTAGCTTTGAAACAATGCGAAATCAGGTTAAACCCTCTAGTCCCACGAATTAAATGGCGAGTTCAATCAGCTTAAGAGTGATGGGAACTACTTTACCTTCCATCGCTCTCAGCATCAATCCTGACGCTAATGCGCTCACTTATAACTTCAAGATCCCCGACTTCTCAAAGGAGTCGGGGATTTAAATTTTTACGAGTGATTTCAGAATGCTGTATAGGTGCAGATAACACTTAATAGATCGGCAAGCAGTATTCAGAATAAATCGACTTGTAATATATTTTTAGGGATTTAGCCTGATACAGGTAGGGAAAACACGTATATGTAAGCAATATGAGTAGTACTAACTCCAGCAATTGAGCACGAGTACTTGCTCAAAAAGAAGATTCGCAAGGAGTTAAGACCATGGCAGCACATTTTGGAACTAAGAGATGGAGAAGTCGCACAAATGTTTAGAGTAACTCGTTTTTTCAAGCCAAACGCACTTTGTTGATATTAGGCGGTGAGCCTACCTATTTTTTCAGCGTGGGAGGCAAAGTAAGTCGGCAAGAATAAACTAACTTATGTTAAGCAATGTAACTTCAATCAAATTGCCTTGTAGTGAGGGCTAAAGCCCCTATCCTTCCGTTTTATTTGTCGCTAATGGGGAAGGCTCCCAGACCGCCCTAAGTCACGACAAATCTTTAATTATTCACACCCACTTACTAATAGTGTTTCGTAAGATGGTATCTTTATTTCTGTCGTTTTATACTAGTCAACTTAATCTGCGTAGGCGTAGCCCACCGTAGGTATCGCTCAGACACCCAGAAAACGAAGCTTATATCGTAGTTTGCTAAGGGTTATCCTCCTTTTACAGCAACAAACTATCTACGTAATTTAAGTCTCTCAAATATATAAAATAGCGAGGTAAAAACATACTTAAAAGTAGCCAATAAATTACTTAAATCACGAAAGTTTAAAATTCTTTCATGAAATAAATACAAATTTATTGCTAAAAAGTCTCTAAATAATCATCGGACGTAACCCAAAATGTTTTATTATATGTATGGCTATTAACTAATCTTTCGGTTATTAGCACGAGCGCCAAAGCCTTATAAATACGCGATTTAGTTGGAATAATCGTGGCTTTTCGTGTCCAACAATCAACATAAAATAATAAATAAAACTTGGATTTAGGAATAAATATAAAAATATCATCAAACCTTGATTTAAGCCGAATACCAAATATTTAAATAGTCCTAATTTATAAACTTTAAAATGCACAATTTTATTTCAAAACTCAAAAACAGTGATATGATAAGGAACAATATTTGAAAAACAACAGGTATTTTGAAATTGGAATTATTTGCTCTATTTGATGTCTACTATCTTCCCTCAAGCCAACGGCTGATACAGCCGAGACATCACTGGAGGTTGTGAACCGAATGGATAGTTCACAACGAGCTGTATAGCTCAACCTCTAAATGTGGCTACACCTGGTAAGCGATTTGTTTTGAGACTATTCCCAATTATTTCTAGTCACTTATGTACTACAAATAATTCGCCAAAGCTGAAAAAAAGCATCTTTTTCTAGTAACAGATATCCCAGATTAACCGCGCAAACTAGTTTTTACTCTGAGTCGGCATAGTGCCATAATTAGGTGTAAGCAGCTTGACGTTGTTGCTCTTGAAAGATGAAAAAGACCAGAAAACTGAAAGGCTTTGGAGATTAATTGCAGCATTGTTGACTGTTGGGACAGAAACCGCCTTTAAGTTGGATTTGGTGGTGTCTTTAATTTTCCGGTTAGATGCAGAGACAGTTATAGTCACAACTACCGACTCTGCTTTTGTACCAGGAAATATGCGAAAACGGTAGTTTGCGCTACCACCGATATCATCGTTATCGCATACTAATATAGTTTGAAGTAAAGACAGCCTTCAGCCAGGTGTATACTACCTATTTTCACTCGATTAAAAATTCTGTAAACGTGCTATTCAATTGTCTGTAATATGAGTAACGACATAGATCTGATCAAACGTCTTGACCCCAGTGCGATGGATCAGATCATGCTTTATCTGGCTTTTAGTGCCATGCGGACGAGTGGGCACAGGCATGGGGCATTTTTAGACGCAGCCGCAACAGCAGCAAAGTGTGCAATTTACATGACCTATCTAGAGCAGGGACAAAACCTGCGAATGACAGGGCACTTGCATCACTTGGAGCCGAAACGAGTAAAAATTATTGTAGAAGAAGTCAGACAGGCACTAACAGAAGGCAAACTGTTAAAAATGCTAGGTTCTCAGGAACCTCGCTATTTAATTCAATTGCCTTATGTCTGGCTAGAAAAATATCCTTGGCAACCGGGGCGATCGCGTGTTCCTGGTACTAATCTGACAAGTGAAGAAAAAAGACAAATTGAGCAGAAACTGCCCAGTAATTTACCTGATGCTCAGTTAGTTAGCTCCTTTGAATTTCTGGATTTGATCGAGTTTTTACACAAGCGATCGCAAGAAGACTTGCCACCCGAACACCAAATGCCTTTGAGTGAAGCTTTGGGTGAGCATATCAAGCGCCGTCTGCTTTACTCAGGAACGGTAACACGGATTGATTCTCCTTGGGGAATGCCCTTCTACGCGCTTACCCGTCTTTCTTATACCCCAACAGACGATGAAGAACGTACACACATCACGGTGGAAGATACCGCTCGGTATTTCCGCATGATGAAAAATTGGGCAGAACGGCGACGAAATGCCATGCGCTTGCTGGAAGAACTTGATATCCTCCCAGAAAAAATGGATCAGGCTATGGAAGAACTAGATGAAGTCATCCGTGCCTGGGCAGACAAATATCATCAAGACGGTGGTATTGCAGTGGTTTTACAGACGGCTTTTGGTGAAAGAGAAGACTAGTACCGCAAGGCGGAAGTCAAAAGTCAAAAAGCTTAGAAAACAGGCTTTTGAACGATTTGAAATAGTTGCTTTATTTACGCCGTGCTGTACTAGTATAACTAACTGTGCAAACTGTGCAGACTGTGCATTCCCAAAGCTGAAAAACTGACGTGAGTTCAACTAACCTCTCTCCAACTCCTCTTTGCGTTGGAGGGAAGCATGATAATATTTTTCATTTATTTGAATGCTTACCTGGTAAGTGGACACTTTGGGAACAGTGCTAGGTATCGGAATGCCTATAAGTGGCAGAAGTGGTACTGAAGTTTGTCCGAGCTAATAGAGCGGTTTGACGAAAGTTGCATTAGTGTACAATCCGCCTGAAGGTTCGCGTGATATCTTTGTAGTCTGAATAAGACCAGGTGTTGGCATCATCGAGAAGGGCAAAAAGACGGCTTTTTTGGGCGGGGTGCTGAAACTTCTTCAACCTTTCGATGATGATTGATATTGATATAGATACCAAAGTAAGAAATATAGTAACTATTATTGCTTCAATTCCAGCTTGTTCCGACTTAGGACTAGTGCGACAAAGCGATCGCTTTCTCTACGATCAAACTACCGATAATCCAATACGCTTGGGCTAGCGCCAAAAACCTTAAGTTGTGTAGTTTGGGGAGCCACTGAGGGCTTGCTATTTCCCGACTTGTCCGCGCAGGTAGAAGCATTGTAAATATATAAGGCTGGGTTTCGCTGTTGCTCAACCCAACCTACTAATTAAAATCGAATGATTTATTTTTTGGTAGTCCCTGAATCAGGTCGGCAAATAGCCACTCTATATTCAACCTGTATTTTCAATCAATTACACAAAGCACTGTAATCTAATTAGTGCCCGGTTGAGTTGGAACAACTGGTTGGTTTGGAACAACTGGTTGGTTTGGAAATGGGGTAGTCTCTAAACTTGGACTTGAACCCGCAGGAATTATCGTTGGCGGTGTAGACGAAGATGAAGCACCGATAACACTATCATCAGCACTGATACAGGTTTCTAGCGCTTGAGTAGCAGGAAAATCGATTTGACTACGCAAGCCAACCACACACTGACCAAAGCGCACGGGTAACAAACTGCGTCCACAATAATCTAAAACTGTCGGATTAGCTTCTTCCTTAGTACTTAAGCTGACACCAACTACACAGGTTGCTAACTCTTCAGGACGCCGAGCTTTGCCACAAGAAGAAAGCGCATCTGTCGCAGCAATTTGGGTTTCTTTATCAATTTTCACCACACAAGCAGCCAAATCTTTTGGACGCAGTGCTGCTGCACAACCTTCTGATGCCGCTTCTGCCTTTACACCCACACTCAAAAGGCGACCCGCACAGACACTATAATCATTCCTGTAGGAGGCAGCAACAGCCACATTAGGCAAGATTGTTAAACATCCAGCTATAGCCAAAGCTGGTAATGTTAAAATCCTGGAGGTGGAACTGCCTTGTTTGTTCTTACCTTTGCTAACCACTTTTTTGCTCATTGACATTGCCATTCTCCAAACACCCAAAGTTATGCTAACTCAAATATCTTAAAAATCCTCTGTAATCTAAGAATTTCGGCGGTAGTAAAGTATAGATATAATTAATTATGTCGAAATTGTGTTAATATAGCTGTTTGAAAGATAAGTAGGCAACGTAAAAAGTATTTCAGAGTAAGAATACTGCGTAAACCAATCTGATGATTGAGTAGCCTACGAAACTAAATAAACACAAAAAACTTATTGGCAGTAGTACGGCGGGGCACGTCGGAATTCAGGCTTGGAAGCCAGTGTGTCGGCTCAACCGACTTAAAGCAACTGGTGTAAAGGAGATGCCTCTACATTGGTAGGATACGTCATACCAAAGCAAGCACCTTCAAAAAACCAAGAATCCGCTGATTTATCATCAGTGGAATGTCAAAATGGTTTGGGTAAAGTTTAAACAGGATTAGATTAAGGAAACTCATGTCCCGATATAGAGGGCCCCGCCTCAGAATTGTCCGCCGCTTGGGCGACTTACCAGGATTAACTCGTAAAAGCGCCAGACGCGCTTACCCACCTGGGCAGCATGGTCAGAATCGCAAGAAGCGCTCTGAATATGCTATCCGTTTAGAGGAAAAGCAAAAGCTGCGCTTCAACTACGGTTTGACTGAAAAGCAATTGCTGCGTTATGTGCGGAAAGCTAGACGTGTTACTGGTTCTACCGGACAAGTGCTGCTACAATTGCTAGAGATGCGCTTGGATAATACTGTTTTCCGCTTGGGTATAGCCCCGACTATCCCAGCCGCTCGTCAACTGGTAAATCACGGTCACGTAACTGTTAACGGTCGTGTAGTGAATATTGCCAGCTACCAATGCCGTCCTGGCGAAGTAATTGCAGTCAGAGATCGGGCACAATCCCGGAAGTTGGTGGAAGCTAACTTGCAATATCCCGGTTTGGCAAACCTCCCCAGTCATTTGGAATTTGACAAAAATAAGTTGGTTGGTAAAGTCAACAGCGTTATTGAGCGCGAATGGGTGGCACTACAAGTTAATGAACTACTTGTGGTGGAATACTACTCACGACAAGCGTAATAGTCATTTGTCCTTAGTCATTTGTCCTTAGTTATTTGCAAGGGACAAATGACCAATTACTATCCGCCAATTTGCGACATGGTGCGGGTATATGTACCTGAAATGCCAGAATCGCGACCTTTAAAGTTAATTTCTGGTTTGATTCCGAGTAAATGTCTGACCTGCTCTTGTAATTGAGCGGTGCTGACGCCAGAACGCAGGGCAGTTTTTAAATCTATTTGACCAGTTTCATTCAATAAACAGGGACGCAGCCAGCCATCAGCACTCAGGCGCATCCGATTACAACGATCGCAAAAACATTCTGACATCTGACTAATAAATCCTAGTGTCCCCTTCGCACCGGGAATTTGAAAGACATCAGCCGGGCCAGCCCCACGAACTTGTGATTCTGTCAAGCCCCAGCGATCGCGAATACGTTCTCGTAAATCGGCTGAAGATACCCAACCGCGATCGCCAAATAAATGCACATTACCAATGGGCATAAATTCAATAAATCGAACGTGCCACTGTTTATCAATTGTCAGGGCGGCTAAATCGAGAACTTCGTGGTCATTAACCCCAGGAATCACCACCACATTCAGCTTCAGGGGGTCGAATCCAACTTGATGGGCTGCTTGAATCCCCTGCCAAACTTGTTGCCAACGAGAACGCCCCTGATTACCGATAATTTGGTCAAAAATATCAGGATCGAGAGAGTCCAGACTAATATTAATTCGTCGCAAACCAGCATTGTAAAGGTTTTGCGCCATCGGAGCCAGCAAAAAACCGTTGGTCGTCATTGAGAGGTCTTGAGTTTGGGGTAAAGTTGCGATCGCACCGACTAAATCCACCACACGCGGACGCAATAAGGGTTCCCCCCCAGTCAAACGAAACCGATTAAAGCCTACTGGAATAAATACTTCTTGAATTAAGGTGAGTAGTTCTTCATCAGTCAATAACTGTTGCTTGAGAATATAGTCCAGTTCTACTCCCTCTGGCATACAGTACTGACAACGAAAATTGCAGCGATCGATTAAGCTAATGCGGAGGTAGTCTACCTGGTTCATCGTTTTATTTTTATTCTCTCTGATTAATTAAAGACTTTACAAAAGTGATTTACCCCTTCCTACTATATTTGTTGTAATTCAAAATACCGTACTCCCCCTTAAGTGAGAGTCCACAGATTGTGGCATAATAAGCCGATCGCATCCACTAGTTAGTCATCAATCGTGCAAGATACCGACTCCATCAACGACCTTGCTGCTGCTTTACTACAGCCAGCCGATATCAGCTTTGAACTGCCCGATCCAGAAGATGAACAGATTCTAGAGTCAGATTTTCAACAGCAGCTAGAAATAGCTTGGCAGGTATGCGATCGTTTTGATTTGCAAACTGAAATCTGGCGGGGGCGAATTTTACGGGCGATCCGCGACAGAGAAAAAGTGGGTGGTGACGGTCGCGGTACTGGCTTTCTCCGATGGCTAAAAGAGCGGGAAATCAGCAAAAGTCAAGCATACTCCTGGATTCAACTGGCGAATAGTGCTGATACCCTGATTGAAGACGGTAAACTTGACCCTAGCTCTGTGAACAACTTCAGTAAACGGGCATTTGTCGAAACCTCCAAAGCAGTCCCAGAAGTGCAACAGATGGTGAGTGAAGCCGCCCAAAAAGGCGATCGCATCACTAGGCGAGAAGTGCGTCAACTCAGCGATGAATGGACAGCCATGTCCTCAGATTTATTACCTGAATCAGTCAAAGAAAAAGCAGCAGATAACACCCTTCCCCCACGCTACATTGCCCCACTGGTGAAGGAAATGGAAAAACTGCCAGAATCGCACCAAAAGTTTATCCAAAAGGAAATAGCTGCCAATCCTGATGTGGATACCCTGAAACAGGTAACTACTGAAGCGCGTAACTTGGCGAAATATCTGAAAGGGGCGGCTCAAGTTCAGGCGCTAACGCAGGAAAATGTTGATATTGAAACAGCTTTAGAAGAAGCGCAAAGAGTCGGCTGTTTGAGCATTGCTGCTGATTTGGTAAATCAAGCATCGCAAATTGAACAAACGATCGCTAAATTGTACATGACTTGGAAACGGATCGGGAATTTAGCAGATCGATTATATGTAGATACTGGCGCAAGTACACCCAACTTGCGATCGCTCCTCACTTGCTTGGAACCTCTGGGTGGTGAAATCATGGAATTGCAACTTAGTGGTGCGACTGAACACACTGTTCGTTTGCAAATTCAGGAGACTAATTAGAGAATAGGCGATCGCATTTGCTATTTCGGCGAACTCATTTGCTATTTCGGCGATGCCTACGGCTGGCTACGCCTACACAATTGCTGATTGCCTTTATCCTAAAACAATCTTAAGACAAAGACCTCTCCCTGGTTTGACTACGCAAAACCTGTCCCCCTTTAGATCAAAGGGGGACAAGCTTGAACCTTAGTTCAAAGTAGGGAGAGGTTTGTCGAACTCACGCCTAATTAGCACCGCAAGATGTAGCGACGAGCGAGGAGTTATGAGGCGATGCAGTGGGTACTTGAGCAACCAGAACCACGTTCCCATTGGCATCGATTACCCAGCCTTGGGCTTCTACAATTTGAGTAGGTTCATTGACAGAATTAACCTTCTGTGATTTTTCTTCTGTGTTTCCCTGCGCCTGAACAACTGCTCTTTTCTGAATACCACCAGCACGATTCTGATTCTCTGGAGGGAGCGCGATCCAATCTGCTAGCACTGCATCATCAGCTATCAATGGCTCTGTAGGATCGGCTTGTATTCCTCCACGCCCAGTAGTAACAAATGAACTTCTTCCTATTTCTCCACCAGAACTACAACCAGCAGCAATTTGCTGCGAAGCATCAACCAGATTTACAGGTAGTTCCACTAATCCTTTACTGGGGTCAGCATCTGGTGAGTTGATTTGTACAGTGCCACTTAATGAAGGGTTTTGCTGAGAAAATGCAGTTATGTCACTTGTTGGTATATTATTCGGGTTTATACTTTTTGGATCGAGCCTCTCCACCTTTGCACGGGTGCGTGGCACAAACCCAAAGATATTCTTAGCGGCGATCACAATTTTACCACCAGAACCAAAGTTGGCGTTGGCGGTAATATCGCTATTTCCGAAAGGAGTGGCGACGAGAAAGCCATTAGGTGCATTGATGGTGATATTACCGCCAGTTTTATCACCTCCGGCATTAGTAGAGATTTGACTGTTACGACGCATCAGTAATAAGTCCCCCACCTGTACCGCAATGTCACCGCCCTTACCTGACTCACTATTAGATGTGAGTTTTCCTTTATCCAGCAGGATGGAACGAGCGTTTATATTGAGTTCGCCTGCTAGACCGAAATTGGGTACACCCCCTTGATAGTTAACATTTTTTCGAGCTTCACTGCTCACAGTTATTGCCGCGCCATCTTTGATAATCAATCGCCCTGTAGTTAGGGTCACGTTACCGCCATTTCCAGGCCCTTGAGTCCCAGCAAACAAGCTACTGAGCCTAGAACCATTTGCTGAGGTTCCAATTAATTCTACGGACTCAGAGGCGTTGACGATCAAATCTCCTCCATTTCCTGTAGCTGGTATCAATTGGTTAGAAAACCGCCCAAGTATACCCTCAGAACTTGTTGATATTGCTGCCCCTCCCTCAATATGTAACTTTCCAGTATTAATTATTATGTTGCCAGCATTTTGAGCGCCATAAGTTGCACTAAATAATCCACTAGATATTAAATCACTACCATCTGGCAAAGGAGAAATGGGGATGCCTGCGATTAGTTCTACGGAATCTGAGGCGTTGATGGTCAATTGCCCCGCCAATCCCGACCCCAGATTGAACATTACAACTTGCGCTCCATCTTTGACAATCAAATTCCTGGTAGTGATATTTATATCTCCAGAGTTTCCAGTGTCGATAGTTCCACTAGCCAAGAATGCATTTAGTCCAAGTTCTACAGATTCGGAAGCGTTCACTGTCAAATTTCCTCCTGGTTGCGTTCCCAGGCTAAGAGCCAAAATTTGTGAACCGTCAGTTACCAGTACTCGTTGTCCTTGCAGGTGGATATTACCGCCACCTTTGCCACTGGTATCTACAGTAGATGGAATATCACTTTGCTGGGTGAGTTCGATGTTCTGAAAATTTTGAACACCTTCATATCCTAATGCCCAACCCTGATTTGTTGAACTCAGACCAACTAAACTATTGCCAGCAACACTTCCTAACTCAATTCTTCCCCCACTTGCCGTTAAATTTCCACCCTCTAGCGTTATATCACCGCCTATAAGTGCTAGGGTTTTGCCTTGCTGCACCTGTAGACCAACACCTTTTCCGAAGGTATTAATTGCATTGTTGGGACTTGCTTGGGATTGATTGCGGATAGGTCGAGCATTTGTTCCGAATTGTAAACCTATAGGAACACTTTCTGTGAGTAGAGGTGCAGTTTGACCAGATGTAGCACTAAAGTTTGTACCATCAGCAAAGTTCAAACTACTCGCCGTACTAGCCACAAATGAACCGCCGATATTTAAAGAAGCATTGGGCCCAAAAACAATGCCGTTAGGATTAATCAGAAATACGTTGGCTGTACCGTTAGCTTTGAGAATGCCATCTATATTAGAAACAGAATTGCCTGTCACCCGATTGATGATGTTCTGAATATTGATTGCATTGTTAAAATGGGCTGTCCTTCCCGCAGAGATAGAAAATTTTTCAAAGCTGTGGAACAAGCTTGTACCACGAACTGCTCCACCATCAATCTGGTCTATAGGCTGACCATCGGTGAGCTTTGGTGTAATGATTGAACTTTCAGATCCAAGTGTGGCATCTTTTTGAATTTGAGCTAAGGCAAAACTCTCAGCAAAAGTGAGCACTCTAGCAATTACTAAAGTACTCACTATTCCTAACTTCCAGTGGTAACTGCTTCGATTTTGAGACATGAAAAACTGGCGCTCAAAACATCAGAGTTTATTAAAATACTGCTTTTTGCTAAGTAGTGATGTTAGTAAGTTGATGTTATCTCTGTAACCTAAATACTACACAAAAGCAAAGTTTAGTATTTTTACATTCACTAGAATAAACTCTTTGCAGTCCGAAGATTAAATTATTTAGCAGTTACAGCCTAAAGGGCTGCCAGTTGATGGGCAAGGGATACACAATGCTTTTTTCACTAACACAATTTCTGGTATTGAAGGTCTTGCAGTTTCTGCCAATAATGCATTGGGTTGCTGTTCATCAACTGCATCATCAGATTTGAGTTGATTGGGGTCGAGATTACATTGCCAATGAATTCTCAGGACTCTATATTCTAATAAACCGTACTTTTCAAGCACTGAATGTAAGTCAGCATTTTCTAGGCTTTGATCCATTTTCTGCTGAATCTCTTCTTGTAACTGCTGTAATATTTGAGGATCTATGACTTGTTCAGAACTCATGAGTGTTTTCGTTCCTGACGGGATGTGTATAATTATTGCTTCAGTTTAGTTAGCAATGATTACGCTCAGTGTCATAAAAGTTCATAATTTTCCTGCGGGATTTTCTTTACAGCTTTTTTTTAAGTAATACCAATTCAAATTATTTATTGTCGAGTGGGCGTCTCGTCCAGGAACTAAATCGGGCTTTTACTTACCGCCTTCCCCACTAATTCTTAATCCCTGTCGCAGCAATACCCTGAAGAAATTGACGCTGACTGATAAGAAATAATACCATCACTGGAATTGTGGCTATTGTCACTGCTGCCATCATTAAGGGCCAATTATTCGTAAATTGCTCCTGAAACTCAGCCAACGCTAGTTGCACTGTCCTTAATTCTGGTCTTGTCGTAAATACTAGAGGCTTAAATAAATCATTCCACTCACCGATAAAGGTGAACAAAAACAGCGTTAGCAAAGCCGGACGAGCTAAAGGTAACATCACTCGCCACAAAATTTGCAGTCGGTTCGCCCCATCTATCGCTGCGGCTTCCTCTAACTCTACAGGAATTGTCTGGAAATACTGACGTAATAAGAAAATCCCAAATCCGCTAACCGCAGTGGGTAAAATCAGCGCCCAGTATGTATTTATCAGGTGTCCCCACTTCAATACCAAAAAGATGGGAATTACCAATAACTGAAAGGGAATCACTAAAGTTGCTAAAACGACTAATAGCAGTGCTTGGCGTCCCCGAAACTTCAATCGTGCTAGGGCGTAACCAGCTAAAGCAGAAGTGACAATCTGAAACGCCGTCACAGCGATCGCTACCAAGGTAGAATTAGCAAACGCCAGCAAAAATTTTCCCTGTTGCCACGCAACGCGGTAATTTGCTAAAGACCAGTTATTTTTGGACAAATTTTCTGGGCTGGCGACCGACGGTGCAAAGGAGGTGAGAAAGACCACAAACAGCGGTATTAGAACTATAAATGCCCCTAGCAGTAAGATTACTAGGCTCAAAAAATCCCCAGATTTCAGATTCCAGTTTGGTTTGAACATAACTTAGACTGCAAAGCATTTATTTCGCTAGTACTAGAGCATTGCCCCCAGCAACAATTAATCTATAAACATAGTCTACTTGTTAAGTTAAATTAAACCACAGTAATTGTTACCCTCAGTTCATAGGGGAAATTCAATCCTGGTGTTAAATAATTCAGGTTTACAGGAGTAAAGATAACCATGCAGCAGTTGACAGACCAATCTAATTCTTTAGATTTCAAGAGCGAAACATACAAAGATGCTTATAGCCGGATTAATGCGATCGTGATTGAAGGGGAACAAGAAGCCCATGAAAATTACATCACATTAGCCGAACTGCTGCCAGAATCTCATGATGAGTTGATTCGCCTCTCCAAGATGGAAAGCCGACACAAGAAAGGATTTGAAGCTTGTGGGCGCAACTTGGAAGTCACCCCAGATTTGCAATTTGCCAAGGAATTTTTCTCTGGACTACACCAGAATTTCCAAACAGCAGCGGCGGAAGGGAAAGTCGTCACTTGTCTGTTGATTCAGTCTTTGATTATCGAATGTTTTGCGATCGCAGCATATAACATTTACATCCCCGTCGCCGACGCCTTTGCCCGCAAAATAACGGAAGGAGTAGTAAAAGATGAGTATAGCCACCTCAACTTTGGAGAAGTTTGGTTGAAAGAACACTTCACAGAATGCAAAGCCGAACTTGAACTTGCAAATCGCCAGAACCTACCTATAGTCTGGAGAATGCTCAACCAAGTAGAGGGTGATGCCCACACAATGGCAATGGAAAAAGATGCTTTAGTAGAAGACTTTATGATTCAATACGGTGAAGCATTAAGTAACATAGGCTTCACGACTCGCGACATCATGCGCTTGTCAGCCTACGGACTCATCGCCGCTTAAAAAAGTGCTGAGTAGAGACGCGATTAATCGCGTCTGTACAAGAGTGCTGAGTGCTGAATAGTTCAAATTTATCAGAACTTCAGAACTCAGGACTGCTGAAACACTTAACATAATATTCCACGCCCTCAAGACAGCATAAGCCTAATAATCACTACATGTTTGGTCTAATTGGACATCTGACTAGTTTAGAACACGCTCAATCGGTTGCTAAAGAATTGGGATACCCAGAATATGCCGATCAAGGGCTAGACTTTTGGTGCAGCGCCCCACCGCAAATTGTCGATACCATTATTGTCACCAGTATAACTGGGCAAAAAATTGAAGGACGGTATGTAGAATCTTGCTTTTTGCCGGAGATGCTGGCTAGTAGGCGCATCAAAGCCGCAACACGCAAAGTCCTCAACGCTATGGCTCATGCACAAAAGCACGGCATTAACATTACAGCTTTAGGCGGATTTTCGTCGATTATTTTTGAAAACTTTAAGTTAGACCAGTTTAGCCAAGTCCGCAACATTAAACTAGAGTTTGAACGCTTCACCACAGGAAACACACATACTGCCTACATTATTTGTAAGCAGGTGGAAGAAGCCTCCAAACAATTGGGAATCGATCTGTCAAAAGCGACTGTTGCTATATGTGGGGCAACTGGAGATATTGGTAGTGCAGTTACCCGCTGGTTAGATGCGAAAACAGATGTCAAAGAACTTTTGTTGATCGCCCGCGACCAAGAACGCCTCAAAGAACTGCAAGGCGAACTGGGGCGAGGAAAAATCATGGGTTTGACAGAAGCACTGCCTGAAGCTGACATTGTAGTTTGGGTTGCGAGTATGCCCAGAGGCGTGGAAATTGACCCGACCACTTTGAAACAACCCTGTTTATTGATTGATGGTGGCTATCCTAAAAACTTAGCAACAAAAGTACAGCATCCTGGTGTATTTGTGTTAAATGGTGGGATTGTAGAGCATTCCCTAGATATTGACTGGAAAATTATGAAAATCGTCAATATGGACGTGCCAGCCCGCCAGCTGTTTGCTTGTTTTGCCGAATCAATGCTGCTGGAATTTGAGAAGTTATACACGAACTTTTCGTGGGGACGGAATCAGATTACCGTAGACAAAATGGAGCAGATTGGTAAGGTATCAGTGAAACATGGATTTAGACCGCTGCTGGTTTAGTCATTGGTCATTGGTCATTTGTCATTAGTCATTTGTCATTTGCAAAGGACAAAGGACAACTGACAACTGACAAAGGACAAAGGATAGATAACTTATAACTCGTACTTATAACCCCTACGATGGCAACTACCGAGCGTAAACCGCTACTGTTAGATTTTGAAAAGCCCCTAGCAGAACTCGCAACCCGAATCGATCAAATTCGGCAACTTGCAGAAGAAAATGGCGTCGATGTTTCTGGTCAAATTCGTCAACTAGAAGCACGCGCCATGCAACTACGTGAGGAAATTTTCACTAGTCTATCCCCGTCCCAGCGATTACAAGTCGCTCGTCATCCGCGTCGCCCCAGTACTCTCGATTACATTCAGGCAATTAGTGATGAATGGATGGAATTGCATGGCGATCGCTGTGGTGGTGACGATCCGGCTTTAGTTGGTGGTGTTGGTCGTCTGAGTGGGCAACCTGTGGTGATGTTGGGTCATCAAAAAGGACGCGATACTAAAGACAATATTGCCCGTAACTTTGGAATGCCTTATCCTGGCGGCTATCGCAAAGCTATGCGGTTGATGGAACACGCCAACAAGTTTAGTATGCCGATACTAACCTTTATCGATACACCAGGAGCTTGGTCTGGGGTAGAAGCAGAACACCAAGGTCAAGGAGAAGCGATCGCTTACAACTTGCGAGAAATGTTTTGCTTAGATGTGCCAATTATCTGCACAGTTATCGGTGAAGGTGGTTCCGGTGGCGCCCTTGGTATTGGTGTAGGCGATCGCTTACTCATGTTTGAACACTCCGTTTATACCGTCGCCACTCCCGAAGCCTGCGCTGCAATTTTGTGGAAAGATGCTGGTAAGGCTCCCCAAGCCGCCGTGGCGCTAAAAATTATTTCCCATGACTTGAAAAAGTTGGGAATTATTGATCAAATACTGCCTGAACCCACTGGTGGCGCTCATTCTGATCCCTTAAAAGCCGCTACCACTCTCAAGCAAGTGCTGATGGAAAACTTAGACGAACTCAACCGTTTAACTGCTCCAGAACGCCGCCAAATGCGCTATGAAAAATTCCGCAAAATTGGTGTTTTTACAGAAGTTGCCCACTAACGGCACTGCATAATCATTTATTAGTAAAGCAGAAATGCTATAATTGCCTATGTGCTTAAAGATTTTTAACAATCTAGCCATAGGCATTTGCATGTTTGGCAAATCTACTCAATTTGATTGAGTGGGTTTTGTCTTATGTAAATAATCTAATTTGAATTTACGGCGTGGTTTTCCAGGCAACAAGTTGTTGTCTTCAATCCTAAAACCCACAAGATGGGGACTATTGTGCTGCATCATAGCATTTGCTTAATGGAAATCATCAGATTTTTAGATTCCTTTAATCTATCCAAACCGAGAAGTGTGAATAATTGGATGGTAATAGGTTTTGCGAACTGCCAAAAAATTGGGAGACACCATGAGTGTTGAGCAAAAACAACGCGCCCTGATTACTGGGGCAAGTAGTGGAATTGGGAAAGCAACGGCTTTAGCCTTTGCGAAAGCGGGAATAGATGTCGCCTTAGTCAGCCGTTCTTTGGATAAATTGGAGGCGGTAAGAGAAGCCGTAGAGCATACTGGGGTGGAAGCGAAAGCTTATGCTGTAGATTTAGCGCGAATCTCCGAAGTCAAAGAAAAGATCCAAGCGATCGCTCTTGACTTTGGTGATATAAACATTCTGGTAAACAATGCTGGCATCGCCTATACAGGCGCTTTGAGCGAAATCCCCCTAGAGGGCTGGCAGCAGGTAATTGACTTGAATCTCACCAGTGTGTTTCAGTGCATTGTGGGGATTTTACCTTCAATGCGCGATCGAGGCATAGGCACAATTATCAACGTCGCCTCAATTGCCGCCAAGCAACCCTTTGCCGGTTGGGGAGTATACAGCGTCAGTAAAGCTGGTTTGATAGCCCTCTCTCAAACCCTGGCACAAGAAGAACGCACTCACGGCATTCGTGTCACAGCTATCTGTCCTGGCGCAGTCAATACCGAACTTTGGGATACAGAAACAGTCCATGTCAACTTAGACCGTTCCAAGATGTTAACCCCGGAAATTGTGGCTGAGTCAATTCTCTACACAGTTCTGTTACCACAACAGGCAGTTATTGATGAATTGACCCTGATGCCCAGCGCTGGCGCCCTCTAATTGCGAAGTTAGAAGTTACGAGTTAGGAGTTAGAATTTTTAACTCATAACTCATAACTAAATTAAAACCATAACCAAGACTGAATCATGACTATTGCTAGTTCCAACGGTTCCAATTGCTCTCAATCACCTCTGATTCCCGACTTGGCAGAAGCCATAACTCCTAGACCCGATCGCAATACTCATAACGGGCGACAACCGGATGTGTTCCCGCCAAAAGAGGAACAGATGGAGGAAATGAAGGATGCCGTGCGAACACTAATATTGGGCGTTGGCGAAGATCCTGAACGCGAAGGACTTCTCAAAACACCCAAACGAGTAGCCGAGGCAATGCGGTTTCTGACCAGTGGCTACAACCAATCCCTTGAAGAACTCGTTAACGATGCCATCTTTGATGAAGGGCATAGCGAGATGGTACTTGTTAGAGATATTAACTTCTTTAGTCTGTGCGAACACCACATGCTGCCATTTATGGGTAGAGCGCACGTTGCTTATATTCCCAACCAAAAAGTTGTCGGACTGAGTAAGCTGGCCCGGATTGTTGAGATGTATTCCCGTCGCTTACAAGTACAAGAGAGGTTAACCCGCCAAATTGCCGAAGCTATCCAGACCATTCTAGAACCTCAAGGTGTAGCTGTAGTGATGGAAGCTAGCCACATGTGCATGGTAATGCGTGGCGTTCAGAAACCAGGTTCTTGGACTGTCACTAGCGCAATGGTTGGTGTGTTCCAAGAGGAGCATAAAACCCGCGAAGAATTTTTTAACTTGATTCGCCACCAACCAGCATTCTTTTAAGTGCTGAGTTAGGAGTTAAGAGTACATTTACAACTTATCACTCTTAACTTCTAAGTAAATCAATGTTTTTTAGGCTTTGAAATAGAAGCGCTACTTTATCTAAATCTTTATCTCCAGGTGCGCGTTCTACACCGCTAGATAAATCAACGCCGCTAGGACTTACCTGACTTAGGGCTTCGACAATATTATCTGCTGTTAATCCCCCAGCTAAAAACCAAGGGCAATTGGGGCTAAATTGCTCTAGCATTGTCCAATCTAAGGTTTTGCCTGTACCACCAAGTTGTTCAGGATGGTAGGCATCGAGTAGTAAAGTATCTACGTGTTTTGTGTAATCAGCCGCTGTGTCAAGATGCTCAAGACTCTGAATTCTGAGTGCTTTAAGAATTTCAACATTGGGTAAAGCTTGACGTAGTTGGTAGCAAAAATCTGGTAATTCATCTCCGTGTAACTGCACACCAGTCAATCCAGAATCAGCAACTATCTGACTGATTTCAGGGATACTAGCGTTGGCAAAAACCCCAATTGTGTCAATATTTGCGGGGAGTTCTGCCACTGCTGCCCGAATTTGGGATGTAGTCACGTAACGAGGTGAGTTTGGCACACAAATAAATCCTAGTGCCGTTGCGCCTAGAGAGGCGATCGCTATAGACTGCTGTGGTTGAGTAATGCCGCAAATCTTAACGCGCATAAAAAATTTAACAACAAATTCAAAATAATATCAAGAAAGTCTAAACTATCCGAAAAACTTTTGTGCCTTGGTAATTTTATAATCTTGTAGGTCTAGATTTTAGGAGACAAAAGCTTGATTTCATCTATTTTACTAGCAGCAGCTGAAACTGTTCCCGCAACACCTGCGTGGAATCCTACAGTAGGCATTATCATCAGCATTAGTAGCTTAGTAGTCCTTTTGCTAAGTACTAGGATTGAAAAACCCTTAGTTGGCCCCAAGTTCCCCATCCTGCCCGTTAGTATTCCAACATTCGTTGCAGCGATGGCTTTTGGTCATATTATTGGCATTGGCATCGTTTTAGGATTGACTAACATCGGTCGTCTATAGTTTTGTGATGACAGAGGTGTTACTTGTAACCCCGCTATCAATGCAAAACTCCTAGAAATGATTTTGGGCAAGGGGAGTAGGAAAGAAATAACTTATGACCCATGCCCAATTCCCAATTCCAGAGTTTTGCTCACAAGCATTAATTGTCTATTCTAGAAATAAGAGCATTTCGTCCCTTGTTACTACCAAATTGATGCTCAATATAAATGTGTATACGAATATGCATAGTATCTAGGTATAAAAAGTACTGGCGATATCTAGTTTTAGGGCAGTGTAATGCAAACAAATTGGAGAATTGGGTCATTATTTGGAATTCCCCTGTTTTTAGACCCGTTATGGTTTGTGATTTTGGGGTTGGCAACCCTTAACTTTGGGGTAGCTTATCAGGAATGGGGGCCTGTTATAGCTTGGAGTGCTGGCATAGTTATGGCACTGCTGCTATTTGGTTCGGTGTTGTTACATGAGTTGGGTCATAGCTTAGTAGCCCGATCGCAAGGCATTAGAGTTAATTCAATTACCCTATTTATGTTTGGCGGGATTGCTGCCATTGAAGAAGAATCTAAAACTCCTTTCAAAGCCTTTCAAGTAGCGATCGCTGGCCCTTTGGTAAGTATCATATTATTTGTCCTGCTCCGTCTGGCAGCTTTTGTAATACCTGATACTAATCCCCTCAGTGTCATGGTCGGAGATTTGGCGAGAATTAACTTGGTGGTGGCTCTATTTAATCTGATTCCCGGCTTACCTCTAGATGGAGGGCAAGTGTTAAAAGCAGCACTATGGCAAATCACAGGTAATCGTTTTCAAGCCGTACACTGGGCTGCAAGGGCTGGACAAATATTGGGTTATAGTGCGATCGCTTTAGGATTTGTTGTAGATTTTGTCACCAGGGAGTTAGTAGTTGGTTTGTGGATTGCGCTGTTAGGTTGGTTTGCTGTCCGCAACGCTAACACCTATGACAATATGACTACATTGCAAGAAAGCCTACTCAAGGTGGTGGCGGCCGATGCAATGACCCGTGACTTTCGGGTAATTGATGCTGACCAGACATTGCGTTCCTTTGCCGATTTATACCTGTTGGAAACCACTCCCTCACAGGTTTATTTTGCTGCTTCTGATGGACGTTATCGGGGTCTAGTTTCCATTGACGATTTCCGTTTAACCCAAAGGGGTCAATGGGAAACCGAAACTTTACACAGCATAGTGCATCCACTCACAGAAATACCTACTGTTGCAGAATCAACATTGATCGCTGAGGTAATTAACAAGCTAGAAAATGAGCAGTTACCGAGAATTACCGTCCTTTCTCCCGCTGGTGCTGTAGCTGGTGTAATTGATCGAGGGGATATTGTTCGATCGCTAGCACAAAAGTTAAATTTGCAGATCACCGATGCTGAAATTAAGCGCATCAAGGAAGAAGGTAGCTATCCGCCTGGGTTGCAACTGGGAGTAATCGCGAAATCGGCTACAAATTAAACGTCACATCCTCGTCATAGGTTTGCAATAGATACGTCAAAAGCGTGTGTGATATTGAATTTGGTATTTGGTTACAAAATGCTTTTTTTGGGTAAAAGGTAGGTTCTCCTACCTTTTTTATTTTTCAAAGTATGGCATCACTGAATAAATGGGGATTGAGCATTGGGCATTGGGCATTAGAACCCAACCAAATCTTACTCATCCTTTCTTTCCTAGTCCCCAGTCCCCAATCCCTAATCCCCAAAAATTAAATTAAAACTTCAAGTTTAAAGTGAGTAAAATGTAGGAACGTGATATACTACACCTCTCACTTACCCTGGTTTTATGGCACTGCCAATTGTTGCAATTATCGGACGCCCAAATGTGGGCAAATCCACCCTGGTTAATCGACTCGCCGGGGAACAAACGGCGATTGTCCATGATGAACCGGGAGTGACACGCGATCGCACTTATCTTCCAGCTTTCTGGAATGGTCGTGAATTTTTAGTGGTAGACACTGGTGGTTTAGTTTTTAATGATGATACCGAATTTTTGCCACTGATTCGTCAACAGGCAATGACAGCCCTTGCAGAAGCGTGTGGCGCTATTTTTGTAGTCGATGGTCAAACAGGCCCCACATCGGCAGATTTAGAAATCGCCGAATGGATGCGCCAACAACCCGTACCTGTGCTACTAGCTGTAAATAAATGTGAATCGCCAGAACAAGGCTTGATGCAAGCTGCCGAATTTTGGGAATTGGGATTGGGCGAACCTTACCCCATCTCCGCGATTCATGGTAGTGGTACAGGAGAGTTACTCGACGAGTTAGTTAATCACATCCCTGCTATTGAAGACATTCCAGATACGAATGAAATCAAAGTAGCAATTGTAGGACGCCCGAATGTCGGTAAATCGAGCTTACTCAATTCTTTTGTCGGAGAAGAAAGGGCAATTGTCAGCCCCATTTCCGGCACTACCCGCGATGCTATTGATACCGTCATTGAACGGGAAGGACAAACCTACCGCTTGATTGATACTGCCGGCATTCGTAAAAAGAAACACATCGAATACGGCACAGAATTTTTTAGTATTAATCGTGCTTTCAAAGCTATTCGCCGCGCTGACGTGGTTTTATTAGTAATAGATGCCGTAGATGGAGTCACCGAGCAAGACCAAAAATTAGCTGGGCGGATTATCGAGGAAGGTCGAGCTTGCATCATCGTCGTTAATAAGTGGGATGCTGTCGAAAAAGACTCTTACACAATCTACGACTACGAAAAAACTCTGCAATCACGGTTACATTTTACCGAATGGGCAGAAACAATTTTTGTAAGTGCCTTGTCAGGGCAACGGGTCGAAAAAATTCTCGAATTGGTGAAAACGGCAGCAGAATCACACAAACGCCGTGTCAGCACATCAGTTATTAACGAAGTATTAACAGATGCCGTTAGCTGGCATTCACCACCAGCATCTCGTGGTGGGCGTCAAGGCAAGATTTATTATGGTACACAAGTAAGTAGCCAACCACCAACGATCGCACTATTTGTCAACGACTCCAAACGCTTCAATGACAACTACCGCCGCTACATTGAACGCCAATTCCGGCAACAGCTAGGATTTAAAGGCACACCAATAATTTTGCTGTGGCGGAGCAAGAAAGTCCGTGATGCCGAAAGTGGTAATGTTAATAGAGCAACTCGCGTCAAAATAAGTTAGGAGACGCGATGAATCGCGTCTGTACAAGAGAGATGCAATTAATCGCGTTTTTACAAGAGTTATGAGTTAAAGCCAAACTTGCTAATTATAGAACCCTATCAAACTCAAGTTGATAGCGGCATAAGGTAAAAGTTATGAGTTAAAGTCAAAACTCCTAACTCTTCATTTCTCACTCGTAACTCTAAAATGGATTTATTGCGATCGCTGCCACTTGGACTTTATTTAGAACAACCCCAAACTTGGCTGCATAAAATCGATCCGCGAGTCAAGTTCGCCTGGTTGATGAGCTTTTTAACAAGTTATGTTTTAGCCAACAACAATTGGCGGGTGTTGCTGGTGGTAGTATTGATTCTTGCCACCTTGATTGCCAGAATTCCTCGACGTGTATGGCAGCAGCAAATGGGTTGGCTATTAATGCTATCCTTTTTTGTCTTAGCGATCGCAGCCATCAGTCCTGATGGTCTGGGTGTAGATTATCAGTCACGTCTGCCAGCTAATGAACAAATCTTAACCCAGCAAGCAAACTCTAATAATATTAAAGAGCCAGCAGCTGAAAAAAAAGCATACAGCTACGTGCTATTTCACAAAGGCCCGGTTAAAGTGACTCGCTACTCCTTGAGTTTGGCAGTACGCCTAAGTACACTTATCTTTACCGTCATTTACAGCACCAATCTATATCTGCTGACAACTGCACCAGAAGAAATCACATCTGGCATAGAAAGCCTAATGCAACCCTTGCGCCGCTTCAAGTTGCCCGTCACAGAAATTGCTTTGACTTTAACCTTGTCCTTGCGCTTTATTCCCCTGGTTTTAGAAGAAGTGCAAAACTTATTTCGCTCTGTGATGACAAGGGCAATTAATTGGAAAAAGCTGGGATTAAAAGGAGCATTCAAGGTTTGGATGACAGTCGCAGAGAGACTTTTAGAAAATCTGCTCTTACGAGCCGATCAAATGGCAAATGCCATGATGGTGCGGGGTTTTACCAGTCCCAATGAGCATCGAGTGCAGTGGCACGACTTACGATTAAAAGGGCGTGACTGGCTGGCGATCGCAACTTTAATCTTATTCTGGGGAATACGACTAGCTATAGGAACTCAGGCGTAATTTTGCACTGAGAAAATGGTAAGAGGTAATACAGCAGAATTCAGGAGTCAGAAGTAAAACATTAAATTGCCGTCTCTACCAAAGACTGATTATTGTAGAGACGGCTATTCATCGCGTCTCTTGCCTTAACCGAAAAGTATTGAGCTATAGGTAACAATATGGTAGGGTAATTTGAGTAGCTACCCAGTTATAAAATTGATCCCCTAGCATTTCCTGTAGATTTTAGGTATTAACCAGCGTTGCGCGAACACTAAAAACTAATCTTAAGATTTTTGACCGAGTATCCTTATGAATCTCTGCACAATGCTCAGGCACAAATTCCACCACTGAAAATACTGGATAATCAATAGACCTTTTGCATAAATGATAGTTTTCTTTCCAGTACCCACTCCCTACTCCCCAATTTTGTGCCATTGGGCGACAGTTGTGGCAGTATGGAAAGAAGTTGAAAAATTCGTCGTTGCCGTTGGGAATTTCAAAGGGTGTTTTTCCTTCCCACGTCGAACTTTCAACCAAAGGATCGGGAATATTTTGTGCCTTGTCCCTACAAATTAGTAAATTGAAGTCACCAAAGCAGATGGTGATATTTGTCAAACAGCCTCTACTCTTTGAATCTACGCTTCGCGGCTTCTGTTGTACCATTGCGCTTCACTACCACTAGCTTCATCTGCCCATTAGGAACTAGATCAAGGTCTTCGTAACCGCAGCTTCGCATTTTAACCAAATATTCTGACGAATGTTGGTATTATCGTCTGAATGTTTGGAATTCACTGCGAAAAGATATATATACTTCCACCTTGATTACACCTTGACTCTTAAATGAATCCAGAAAACGCAGAAACTTACATAAACCATCCAACTTGGGGTTTACTCTACAAAATCTGTATGGTTGATGAGAACCAGGATTTGTTCACCACACTTTATGCCCAACGCTTATTTTTTTTGGTGGCAAATGACGTTAAAGGTGTTAAATTCCAGTCTCTAGGACGTACTGAGGCGAGAATGATGTTGGAAAATCGCTTACGTACCCTGCGGCGCAGTGGGCATTCTCAGGAGTACGATCAGCTTCAGAGTGTTTTCCAGCGCACCTTCCAATGAACAGTTCGATTTCCGAACGTATTCTTTCCATTCGTTCCTCACTGCCAAATTCAGTTAAATTGATTGCTGTTAGCAAGCAAGTTTCTGCCCAGGCCATTCGGTCTGCATACAACGCAGGAATTCGTGATTTTGGGGAAAGTCGCATCCAAGAAGCTGCCAGCAAACAAGCCGAGTTGCAAGACTTACCGGATATTACCTGGCACTTTATTGGACATTTGCAAAGCAATAAAGCCAAAAAAGCCATCGAGCATTTCCTTTGGATTCACTCTGTGGATAATTTGAAGCTGGCACAGCGCTTAGACCAATTGGCGCAACAGCTAGGAGTGAGTCCCCAGGTTTGCCTGCAAGTGAAAATTCTCCCTGATCCCAATAAGTCTGGTTGGAGTGTGCCAGAACTTTTGGCTGATTTACCCACACTCAATCAATACAAAAGTTTACAAATTCAAGGTTTGATGACAATTCCGCCTTCAGGATTAAATGATTCCGAAATTCTCAGTGTGTTTAATCGCAATCGTGAGTTGGCAAAAGAAATCCAGGAGCAAAATTGGTCGCATATTAAAATGCAGCACCTATCTATGGGTATGTCAGGCGACTACGAACTGGCAGTGCAAGCAGGCGCAACGATGGTACGATTAGGAACAATCTTGTTTGGCGATCGCTCTTAGCCGATTAATCATCAGTCTTGCAGGCCAGTATTAATAGAAGCTAAGGATTTGTTGACAAGAATTTTGTCACAGACTGGTGCAATCCGAAACAAAGGATATAGTATTGACAAAAGCAATCGCTAAGAGAAAATGGGGTATAAAGAAGTTTCCTTCGGTTAAACCTTAGGATATAATTTTGACTCATTATTATGTTTAGGCGATGCACAGACCTTTCCAATAAGTGTCAGTTCATCGCCAAAATCCGTAGTATGAGCTACAAATAGCAATACACTTGCTGAAGTATCCACCGATGTAGCGTAGTTTACCGCCTTAGGCATCGCTCTTAGCTCAACTAATCCTCAGCCAAGTCAATACAGGCTATTCGCACCAGGAGAGTACACACACAATGAACAACATTTTTTCCAAACTCAGAGACTTTGTGGGTCTAAATGAGCAAGTAGAATACGAGTATTACGAAGAAGAACCAGAAACAGATAATAATAATTATCAAAATCTGTATCAGCAAGAAAATCCCCAGCCAGCACCACAAGAGAGTCCAGCCGCTCAAAATCGACGCTGGCGGGAACCAGTGCCTACAATGGGAGATGATATGACAGCAGGTCAAAAGCCAATGGGGAATGTGATTGGTATGCCAGGAGCAATTAACGGAATTTCGGAAGTTTTAGTACTCGAACCACGCACCTTTGAAGAAATGCCCCAGGCAATTCAAGCGTTGCGCGAACGCAAGTCAGTGGTATTAAATCTGACAATCATGGATCCCGATCAAGCTCAACGAGCAGTAGATTTTGTTGCAGGTGGTACTTACGCATTAGATGGACATCAAGAGCGCATCGGAGAAAGCATCTTTTTGTTTACACCAAGTTGCGTCCAAGTTAGTACCCAAGGTGGGGTTCTTCATGAAGTACCACAACCACCAGTACGTCCCTCTCGTCCTACAGGTACTCCAAATCAAACCTGGGGCAACGAAACTAACCGGATGGCACAATAAAGTTAAATTAGTATTTAGTCCTTTGTCCTTTGTCCTTTGTCATTTGTCCTGGGTTTTGCTCATGGTGACAAATGACAAACGACTAATGACTAATGACCAATGACTAATGACTAATGACTAATGACTATAAAATTTGGCTTAATTGGTGGTGGGGTAATGGGAGAAGCGCTCTTATCCCGCCTTATTGTGCGTGGAATTTATCAATCATCAGAAGTCATAGTTAGCGAACCGCTATCTTCACGCCTAGATTTTTTAAAACAGCAATACGGTGTTGCTGTGACGACAGATAATAGCCAGGTTTTCACTGAAGCAAAAGAAGTTCTATTTTTGGCAGTGAAACCGCAGGTGTTTAGTGCGATCGCTCAAGAATTAGCAGATATTGATATTCTTAATAGAGAACATACACCTCTAATCATTTCTATTTTGGCAGGTGTGCCCTTAAGTCAGCTAGAAGCTGCATTTGTGCAATTGCCAGTGATTAGAGCAATGCCCAACACCCCAGCAACGGTGGGAGCAGGAGTTACCGCGATTTGTTTAGGTGCATATACCAATGCCAAGCATTACCAAATAGCACAGCAAGTTTTTTCTGCTGTGGGTGAAGTTGTAGAAGTGTCAGAAGCGCTGATGGATGCAGTTACAGGGCTATCTGGGAGTGGCCCCGCTTACGTGGCACTGTTAGTAGAAGCACTTGCAGATGGCGGAGTCGCCGCAGGTTTACCTAGAGCGATTGCCAATCAACTAGCCTTGCAAACCGTACTGGGAACAGCAAAACTGTTACATGAAACCAAAATGCACCCAGCAGAACTCAAAGATCGCGTTACCAGTCCCGGTGGTACAACCATTGCGGGAATTGCCAAGCTAGAACAGGCAGGATTTCGTTCCGCTTTAATTGAAGCAGTCAAAGCTGCCACAGAGCGATCGCAAGAGCTGGGAAAATAATTTAAGAGTCCTTTGTCATTTGTCCTTTAGCCTTTGTAAAAAACTTATGACTAATGACCAATGACAAATGACTAATGACGAAGTTGACAAAAGACTCGTTAGTATAGTAAACAATCTGGTTGCAAATGTGATTGAGTGAATTATCCTGCACCGTCTCCAGAACTTGACTTAGGGTTTATATTTCCCTTTGATCTGGATCAGTTTCAAAAAGAAGCGATCGCGTCCCTGAACGCTGGACGCTCCGTAGTCGTATGTGCCCCCACAGGTTCGGGCAAAACATTAGTTGGGGAATACGCCATTTATCGCGCCCTAGCGCGAGGAAAACGTGTGTTTTACACTACTCCCCTGAAGGCGCTGTCGAATCAAAAATTACGTGACTTTCGAGAAAAATTCGGGTTTGATCGAGTCGGGCTATTAACTGGAGATGCTTCCATTCACAGGGATGCACCGATTTTGGTAATGACCACAGAAATTTTCCGAAATATGCTCTATGGTACACCCATTGGGCAAATCGGCATCTCATTAGTAGACGTTGAAGCGGTGATACTTGATGAATGCCACTACATGAACGATCGCCAGCGCGGTACTGTTTGGGAAGAATCAATCATCTATTGTCCCCGTGAAGTGCAACTGGCAGCCCTCTCAGCAACGGTTGCCAATAGCGATCAACTCACCGATTGGCTAAATCGCGTTCACGGCCCAACAGACCTGATTTACTCCGACTTTCGCCCAGTTCCTTTAGAATTTCACTTTTGCAATCCCAAAGGGTTATTTCCCCTGCTAAATGATAGCAAAACCAAAATTAACCCCCGACTTCAGAAGAAGAAGGGAAAAGGGGGAGAAAGGGACAGAGGGAGAAATGGCAGACCGGAGGCTCCCGGTATAATTTATACCTTGAGCCAGTTAGAGCAACGGGATATGCTACCAGCGATTTACTTCATCTTCAGCCGCCGGGGATGTGATAAAGCGGTGGCGGAAGTGGGAGATTTATGGCTGGTAAATAGTGAAGAGTCCCAAATTTTACGCGAACAGATTGATGACTTTTTAGCTCGCAATCCCGAAGCAGGGCGTTCTGGACAAATTGCCCCCCTGTACCGAGGAATTGCTGCTCACCACGCTGGAATTTTACCTGCTTGGAAAGCACTGGTAGAAGAACTATTTCAGCAAGGGCTGATTAAAGTAGTATTTGCCACCGAGACACTAGCAGCGGGAATTAATATGCCCGCCCGAACAACGGTAATTTCTACCCTTTCTAAACGGACTGACACCGGACACCGCCTATTGAACGCTTCCGAATTCTTGCAAATGGCGGGACGAGCAGGCCGCCGGGGGATGGATAAACAAGGTCATGTGGTGACAGTTCAAACTCCCTTTGAAGGAGCCAAAGAAGCAGCCTATTTGGGAACATCCAAGCCAGACCCACTAGTAAGCCAATTTACGCCCAGTTATGGCATGGTACTCAACTTGTTGCAAACCCACACCCTAGAGCAAACCAGGGAACTGATAGAGCGCAGTTTTGGGCAGTACATGGCGACCTTGCATTTACGGCCAGAATACGATGAGATTGCCGAATTGCAAACCCAATTAGCTCAACTTCATGAACAAATCGCCGCAGTTAATGAAAATGAACTGGCTGTTTATGAAAAATTGCGGCAACGCCTGAAGGTGGAACGCCAGATATTGAAAACCTTGCAAGAGCAAGCACAGGAAAACCGCCAAGAAGAATTGGTGATGATGTTGGGCTTTGCAGTGTCAGGAACTCTGTTGAGTCTCAAGGGCAAAAATATCACAGTGTCTTCCCCGGTAACGGCAGTTTTAGTAGGAAAATCGCCTGGTTCTGGTCAAGCTCCTTACTTGGTATGCTTAGGACACGATAACCGCTGGTATGTGGCAACTACAGGGGATGTAGTCGATTTGTATGCCGAACTACCGCGAATAGAGGTGCCGCCTAATGTACTACCACCGCCAGAAATGCCTTTGAAGCCAGGACAATCGCGCCGTGGTAACGAAGAAAGCTTTGCGATCGCTGTGCGTATTCCTAATCCGATAGAATCTTTGCATCTAGCACCAGAAGTAGCGGAACAACTCAGTCACGTTACCGCCATCCAAGAGCAATTAGAAGCTCATCCCCTACATCAATCAGGCAATGCCGCAACGCTTTTCAAGCGTCGGGCCCGCTATGTCGAATTAGAAGCCGAACTCGAACAGTTGCAAGGGCAAGTAGAGCAACAGTCACAACGTCATTGGGAAGAATTTCTCAATTTAATCGCCATTCTGCAACATTTTGACGCTTTGGATAACTTAGTCCCCACACAATTAGGGCGAATCGCTGCCGCCATTCGAGGGGAAAATGAATTGTGGCTGGGTTTAGTATTCGCTAGTGGTGAATTGGACAACTTAGACCCGCACCATTTAGCAGCAGCAGCAGCGGCTTTAGTGATGGAAACCCCCCGTCCAGATAGCAAGGTTAACTTTGACCTTAGTAATGAAGTGGCAGAAGCATTGAAAAAATTGCGGGGAATTCGCCACCAAATGTTCCAACGACAACGGCGGTATAACGTAGCGCTGCCTATATGGTTGGAATTTGAGTTAATTGCCATAGTCGAACAATGGGCGCTGGGAATGGAGTGGATTGAACTCTGCGAGAACACTACCTTGGATGAAGGCGATGTGGTGAGAATTTTACGCCGAACTTTGGATTTATTGTCGCAGATACCCCACATTCCCCATTTGCCAGACTCTTTCCAGCGTAATGCCTATCGGGCGATGCAGTTGATTGATAGATTCCCTGTGAATGAGGTGGTTGAATAAATAGGACGTGGCAATTTCTGTGCGTCTTTTTCTCTCAGCCTTACACAAAAAAAGGCGCTGTAGAGGCAATTCATGAATTGCCCCTATAAATCGCCCTAACAATCAATTTGCATGTGGCCAAATAATAGTAATGGTACGTAGTTAAAAATGCTTCTTTGGTTTCGTATATCTTTTATACGTGATTAATCACGTGTATCTAACAAAAGTTATAGTCGCTATCAGCGCTATTCAATCTTAGTACACCAAGTTTCCAGTACCCTGCAACTGACGCAAAGAATTTATACATAATGGACAGTCGCAACCAAATACTCTAATTGCAGCATCGCTTTCCTCTTCAGTAAAGTTCAACATCGCAATATTCTTATCTGATACTGATGTGACAATTGTTGAGGAACTTTTAGAGGTATATGGACGTTTTCTCTCTGAATCTCGAATGCACACAAAATCTTGCCCACCATGTGGGTTAGTGATACAGGTACGACCGTCTTGTGTGTGTAGTAATCGCTGTGTAATGCTACCACTAGCATGGGCAGGATGAAATGCCACCAGCGTAGACATCATCGACACAAAAATTGAGGAAGTGGAAAGCAAATTCAGGAGAATTTTTTTGTTCATAGATTTCCTTGAAAAAATTGTCTACTAGATTAGGGTATTCGATTAACTTTCAAACTTCAAGTAAATTTTCCCTGAGAATAGCTAGATAGACACTTGTTACCCAAGAAAGTTCCATCTCTACACCAGTTGGATTGTAAATTATTTACTACATCATAATTCAGCAATCAAAAAGACTTGATGTCTAGCTTTGAGACGCAAGTTATGTAATTGAGCAGACTTAAATCCGCTGTATATTCGCAAGATGGTGATTGTTGGCTTGATGCAAGTATAAGAGCTTAACTAAATTAAAGCTCGTAATTAGCGGCTGTAACCCTCTAAGTTTTTATACAGAGCGATAAATCGCTTACTACGAACAAAAGTTATATCTGAGATTATTCTATACAATTCAGAACCATTAGCGCTATCTTTAGAAGATTATAAATCTTAATTTTAACCAAAAGATAACAAATATATTTAGCAATAATTTTGAGATAGATTCTCGTTCTTAAAATATCAACTTGTAAAAATTTATTTTTTTGATTACATTTGGAAAAAGGCTAATATATCAAGTAATTTACTAGGATGCATAGAAAAAATGAAGCGAAAAGTACATTCAGAATCTTCAGATTGTTGCAGCAGTGAACATGACCATCACGAGAATCATAACCATGTTCATAATCACAATCATGATGAGAATCATAACCATGACCACAATCATGATCATGGTGGAGAATTCAATCTCAAAAATGAGATATTGCCTTTGGTAGCAATTTTAAGTTTATATGCGCCTGGTGTAATTTTTGAAAATCAATTACACAATACATTCTACTCAATAGGAGAATATCTGCTTTTTATTCCTGCTTATTTATTAAGTGGATGGAGTGTTTTAAAAACTGCTGGACGCAATATAGTCAGAGGTAGAATATTTGATGAAACGTTTTTAATGACAGTAGCGACATTAGGGGCGATCGCAATTCATAAATTACCCGAAGCTGTCGGAGTCATGTTGTTTTACAAAATTGGAGAATTGTTTCAAGATATTGCGATCAGCCGTTCTCGTAATTCGATCAAATCATTATTGGAAATCCGCCCGGACTATGCAAATATCCAAATAGAGGGAGAACTGAAAAAAGTATCGCCAGAAACAGTAAATATTGGCGATATTATCGTTGTAAAGCCGGGAGAAAAGATTCCCTTAGATGGCGAAATTATAGATGGTAATTCGCAAGTTGATACATCTGCATTAACTGGAGAATCTGTACCGCGAACGGTAAGAATTGGAGAAACAGTTTTTGCTGGGACGATCAATAAAATAGGTGCGCTCGTCATTAGAGTCACAAAACTATTTGATGAATCTTCCATCGCCAAGATTTTAGACTTGGTGCAAAATGCCAAAAGTAAAAAAGCAGCAACAGAAAAGTTTATTACTAAATTTGCCCGGTATTATACACCAATTGTAGTTTTTACATCTCTAGCAGTTGCAATATTACCTCCTTTATTCATTTCGGGTGCAACTTCTTCCGAATGGGTTTATCGTGCCCTAATTTTACTAGTTATCTCCTGTCCGTGTGGACTCGTTATCAGCATTCCATTAGGTTACTTTGGAGGTGTGGGAGGTGCAGCTAAACGTGGCATTTTGGTTAAAGGCTCTACTTTTTTAGATACTTTAAATGCAGTTAATACAGTTGTTTTTGATAAAACTGGAACGTTAACTAAAGGTGTATTCAAAGTAGTAGAGATAGTCCCATTAAATGGCTGGGATGAACAAGAACTGCTGCTATTAGCTGCCAAAGTAGAATCGCATTCAAATCATCCCATCGCACAATCTATCTGCAAGGCTTATGGTGGAAAAATCGATGAATTTGAGATCGGAGATTATGAAGAAATAGCAGGCTATGGAATTCGAGCCAAGATTGAAAATAGGGTAGTAATAGCGGGAAGCGATCGCCTATTGCATAGAGAGAAGATTTCTCACGATAATTGCCAGTTAGAGGGAACAGTCATTCACCTAGCAGTAGATGATATTTACGCTGGATATATTGTCATTGCTGATGAACTCAAAGAAGATGCAAAACTTGCTATTCAAGCACTCAAGCGCATGGGTGTAGAGAGAACAGTAATGTTGACAGGAGATAATCACGCGATCGCTTCTCGCATTGCTCAACAGCTTGGCATAGATACTTACGAAGCAGAGTTATTGCCTGAAGAAAAAGTTAATGCAATTGAGAAGTTACTCAGCACCGCTGGCAAGCATGGTAAAGTTGCCTTTGTTGGGGATGGAATTAATGATGCACCAGTGATTGCTAGAGCAGATGTTGGTATGGCAATGGGCGGATTAGGCTCAGATGCAGCGATAGAAACTGCCGATATTGTAATCGTGACAGATGCACCATCGAAAGTGGCAGAAGCAATCCAAATCGCCAGAAAAACTCGCAAAATTGTTTGGCAAAATATTGGGTTTGCGTTAGCAATTAAAAGTGTATTTATTGGGTTGGGTATTTTAGGGATAGCGACAATGTGGGAAGCTGTATTTGCTGATGTTGGAGTAGCGATGCTGGCAATTTTAAACGCAACTAGAGCGATGAAATAAAAGTTTTGGAAAATCGGGAATCTATAATTGGGAAATTGTAGTAGTTAAACTATGAGCGCTTTTCACTCATATTCTTCTACCCAATAATAGAACCTATGAATTCATCAATCAAAGGCATTGCTACAGTTACTTTAGCTTTACTGCTAAACTATTCGGCAAACCAAGCCTTCGCAATACCGCAGAAAATCAATCATCCAGTTACTATTGCTAAATCACAACCCTCAAAAGACACCTTAATTGTTCCTGGAGAAAGAGTTGGGCCGATAACACGCAAAACCACCAAGCAGGATTTAGTCAAACTGTTTGGTGCATCCCATCTTGTTGATAAAACTATCTCTGGTGCTGAAG
This sequence comes from Nostoc punctiforme NIES-2108, assembly GCA_003326195.1. Classification (GTDB taxonomy): domain Bacteria; phylum Cyanobacteriota; class Cyanobacteriia; order Cyanobacteriales; family Nostocaceae; genus Nostoc; species Nostoc punctiforme_A. The sequence continues at coordinate 251,137 of LXQE01000029.1, read as the reverse complement.
GAATAGGTAGTTTTGCAGCTACTCAGTTAAATCTAAATCAGGGACGCTCTCTACTAGTGGTTTGGAGTGATAATACTCGTACCAAACCTCTAGATGTGCGTAACCTGGGTTCAGCTTGGAAAACCCGCGAAGGTATCGGTATTGGAACCCCATTGAGCGAATTACGTAAAAAATTAGGTAATTTTAAACTTTATGGATTGGCGTGGGACTACGGCGGTACTATTTTGTTGGATAGTAGTAAATTATCCCGTTATCAAGGCAAACTCATTTTACGAGTAGATACAGCTCCCAATGCTTCTGAAAAATTCCCCAATGATTACCAATCAGTGTCTGGGGATGGTACTTTTTCCTCCAGCAATTCCCACTGGAAACCTTTGGGAATTAGGCTTGCAGAAATTATCGTTGTATTGAACCCAAGTGAGTAGTGGTATGCTAAATATCTAGTTTGCTTGCTAGAGCGTAGAGTAACTATGAAGACAACGTTCTCATACTGAGTCTTTGAGGCTGATAAAGCAGTCAAGTTTCAATTAGAACAGCAACTTCTTGATGAAGAGACAAAACTGGCACATCTTAACGATGAACTGGAGAAACTTGAGTCTGCATTACAATCATGAGACTTATGTAAATATACAGTTATTTCGTCCATATAAATCAGGATTTACTCACCTAGAAACAAGGAAAATAGAGATATTCAGTTAATTGGTGTTTGTTTATACTATTTCAATTTTTTGTAATCGTTATACTCATAACTTAGGTTCTACCTGGGAATTAGGAAGTGGCTTTGCCACTTCTTTTTATTTATCTATTAGTCCAATAAAAAATCGATTAAAAGTTAAAAGTAACTTTGTTGAACTTTTAACCTTTATTAATTGTTATACTATTTCACAAAATATCTGCTATACATACATTGGTAGAGGTGTACATCTATCATTGGTGTTAACTTAACGTTAAATGGGCGGTTAGAAACCGCATCTACACAGACAAAACTCATCTGCGTGGGTTTCAAACACTCAATTTTTTTAGTCCGCGCAGGCGGACTTTGTTTGTGTAGCCGCGAATTCCATTCGCTGGGGCTTAAGTTGACACCAATGTACATCTATACGCCCCTACAAACACTTCATTTCTTGCAAAGATTGTTGACAATAGTTATGATACCGTGTGCGTTTATTGGCCAAGCAGTCTGAAGGAATTTTGGTCATATAGGCATGATGTTAGTCATTACTCATTGTATCTTCCCATCTCTCACGCCTGGGCTTGCTTTCCACATCGCGCGATCGCATTTCTTGCCAAGTCCCCCACATTAGGGATTGTTGTTTTTCAACATAGTTAATAAACTGCATAATTGAGTGATCTGCTTTGATGGGAGTTTTCAAATCAAACTGAATTGTTTGAAGAATCTTGATGTCACCCATGAGAAAGTACTTAGCTGTAATCTTAGTCAGCCATAGCACAACTCGATTGCATAACCAACCAAAAATTCCTTTACGTTTTTTAGTCATCAACAGAACTTGACCTTCAGTTTTTGCCCCTTCATGGAGGCGAACTGCAACCATCATGTGGATATGAAAGAAATCAGGACCCATTGTCACAATGCCAATGCTACCGTACCAATAGCAAATACTATAAGTTATGACATTTTTGTAGAAAAGACGGATGAGCTTAATCAACAATAAATTGTCTTTAATGGGTGTAGTATTACTGAAAATAATCGCATTCTCGTTCAGTTCGTGTCTTTCAAAAATAATTTCTAGTGGCAATTTGTGAACTGTATTGAGGTGTTGAGCATCAATTGCATTAATCATCACCACATTGGGGTGACAGTTCAGCAAGAAGTGGGAATGGATGGCGACATCACACTCTTTTTGCTCTAACTCTGGAACAAAAGGTAGAGGTTGTTGCGGTATTTCTCCAGTCCAAACCCAAATCATCCCATATTTTTCAGCAGTAGGCCAAGTTTGTAATTTTAGGGAAGGTGGTATATCTAAACATGGGATATCAATACACATCCCCTCAGCATCAAACTTCCAGTGGTGGAAAAAACAACGTAGTGCATTACCCTCAACTTTGCCTTCAGCAAGGTGAGCGCCCATGTGTGGACAGTAGGCATCTAAGGTAACTACTCTTTTATCTTTCCCACGGTAAATTACTAATTCTCTACCCAAAATCGTGACAGGTTTTACTTCACCCACCCGCAGATTTTGAGAAGGTATTACCCAATACCATCCCTCAATAAAACGCTCTGGATTATTGAAAATTTTAGGTTTACGGATTGAGCTAGAAGTCTGCGAGTTGAGATTCATTTTTATGGTTTCACTTGAAGTGAAGCAGTTGATCTAGAAGTAACATGGGAACTCCAAAAAAACAGTTACTTTCAGTACCATGAGAAACAGCTACCCAATAAATAGATAAAAATCATCAGGTAAAATCTTGAATAAATATTATTAAAAATGTCAAAATTATGCCAATTTAATATCAGCTAAATTCCAACTATCCATTTATAATAGATGATTGAAAATTTACAACTTAGTAAAATCTCTAATTAGATAAAAAGTTCCAATACTGATGCTAAGATTTGCCTAAACTCTCAAATCCCTTGAATTTAGCGAAATATGTAATAATAATTACAAAACTTGGGAAAATCTACCATGCTAACTCAAGATAAAAAACTACTTTTAATTGGTCAGGTAACAGATTTAACTGGAATACCCATCAGGACAATTCGTTATTACGAGAGTTTAGGTTTAATCAATTCATTAAGACGAACAGAGGGAGGCTTTCGCCAGTTTTCATTGGATGTGCTAACTCGTCTAGCATTCATTAAAAGGGCACAAAATCTTGGTCTTAGCCTAGAAGAGATTGGTAATATTCTTCAGGTTTATGACCAAGGGCAAACTCCTTGTGGTGAAATCAAAGAAAAACTTGAAGAGAAGGTCTTGCAGATCGATCGCCAAATCGATCAACTGTTAACTTTACGCTCTGAAATCAAGGGATTACTTTCAGGCTGGAAGAATATCAGCGACCATCATGAGAAGACAATTTGTCCGATTATTCAAAACACCTCTCAGCACTGACACTAATCAGGAATCAGGACTTTTATAGAGAAGAAACCACCACAACTCTAGTCCAATTAAGGCTAAACCTGCGATCGCAACACCAACTTTCAATCCCAAAGGTTGCTCAATGCGTTGAAATTGGCTAGTTTGCTCTGATGAATGGGCTGGCATTTCTGCTACTGTTACACCTGATGTTCCAGTGAGCAGCACTAAAGCTATCAGGCTTCCGCAAAGCGTTTTTTTGAACATTTGCTAAATTCCCCTGCAATTATGAGCTAATTTTTGGTTGAAAGTTACGCAATCTCAGGGCATTGCTAACAACAGAGAGCGAAGAAAGAGCCATCGCAGCGCCGGCAATAATTGGATTAAGTAACCAACCAAAGATAGGGAACAGAATTCCCGCCGCAATGGGAATACCAATGACGTTGTAAATAAAGGCAAAGAAAAGATTTTGCCTGATATTGTTGATGGTAGCGCGACTAAGTTGAATAGCCGTGACAATTCCTTGCAAATCTCCAGAAATTAGGGTGATATCGCTAGCTGCGATCGCTACATCTGTTCCCGTACCAATAGCAATTCCCACATCAGCCTGTGCTAACGCTGGCGCATCATTAATGCCATCACCTACCATTGCGACAATTTTAGATTTTGGGTTTTGGATTTTGGATTTGGGAAATTTCTCTATCTCCCCTTGCAATGATTGGATAATCGCTGCCTTCTGATCTGGACGGACTTCGGCAAAGATTCGCTGGATGCCAACTTGTCTTGCGATCGCATCAGCAGTTTTACGATTATCTCCGGTAAGCATTACTACTTCTAAACCTAACTTCTGTAACGCTTTCACCACTGCTGCTGACGAAGGTTTTAGGGCATCAGCAATACCCATTATTCCTTGTAGTTCGCCATCTACAGCAATCAAAATAACTGTTTTACCAGCCGCTTCCCATACATCTTTATATTGCTGGAGAGTTATGGTGTTAATTCCAAGTTCTGTTAACCAGCGTTGTGTACCAATTTGCACAAGCTGATTTGCAACAACTGCTTGGACACCACTACCTGCATTAGCTACGAAGTTCTTTGCATCTATTAAACTCACTTCTTGAGACTGGGCGTATTTTACAACCGCTTCAGCTAAAGGATGCTCAGAATTACGTTCTACCGTTGCTGCTAATTGTAAAAGTTGGAGTTCATTACCATTAGCTGTACCGTTGACATTTACAAAATCTGTAACTGTCGGTTTCCCTTGAGTCAAAGTGCCAGTTTTATCTAAAACGATGGTTTGAATTTTGTGTGCTAGTTCTAAGCTGTCAGCACCCTTAATTAAAATGCCATTTTCTGCACCTTTGCCCGTCCCCACCATTACAGAAGTGGGAGTAGCTAAACCCAAAGCACAAGGACAGGCGATAATTAGTACACCCACCGTTGTCATTGTGGCTAGGGTGAGGTTGCCAGTGAAATTAAACCAAATGACGAAAGTGGCGATCGCAACGGCAATCACAGCTGGTACAAACCATCCTGTAACTCGATCTGCCAAGCGCTGAATTGGTGCTTTAGAACCTTGCGCTTGTTGCACCAATTTAACTATTTGAGCCAAAAACGTATCATTTCCAACTCGTGTCACCCGAAACTGAAATGCACCCGCACCGTTAATCGTCGCCCCAATTACCTCATCTCCTGGCTGCTTTTTGACTGGCAAACTTTCACCCGTCACCATCGCTTCATCTACCGTCGAAGCGCCTGCAATCACTTCGCCATCTACCGGAATCTTTTCACCAGGACGCACCAAAATCACATCGTTGATTCTGACTTCGGCGATGGGAACATCAATTTCCTTACCATCACGGATAACTCTGGCATCTCTAGCTTGCAATCCGATGAGTTTGCGGATGGCTTCAGAAGTTTGTCCCCTAGCGCGATTTTCTAACAACCGCCCCAATAAAATTAAGGTAATCACAATGGCTGCAACTTCATAATAAATATGAGGTATCAAGCCCTGAGCAATAAAAAATTTCGGGAAAATGGTGACAAACAAAGAATATAGATAGGCTGCACTTGTACCCAAAGCAATCAGCGTGTCCATCGTTGCCGTATGGCGCTTGAGAGATTTCCAGCCATTGCGGTAAAAAGATCCACCACACCAGAAAATGACAGGTGTTGTCAGCACTAACTGCATCCAAGAATTTTGCAGGAAACTTGGAATTAAAGGTAAGTTCAGCCCAGTCATCATGGGCAACGACCCCAAAAATAGGAAAATGCTGATTACACCTCCCACCGCTACCTTGAGGGAGAGTAGGCGTTGTAATGCTCGCCTACTTGCTTTTTCAGCATCATCTTCTTCAGAGAGCAATTCTTCCTGGAGTGAGTCAGAAGAGTATCCCGCAGATGCGATCGCACTTTGGATTTTCTGTAAATTCGCTAGAGAGCGATCGTATTTGATGGTAGCTTGCTCTGCCCCAAAGTTAACGTTACAGTCAATTACCCCAGAAACAGAGCGAATTGCCTTTTCGATGTTGTTGGCGCAAGCGGCACAACTCATGCCTCGAAGTTTGAGTGTGAGAGTATCCATAACTAGATGAACCCCTGTGATTAGTGTGAGAGGAGCGTGAAGAAGGCAGGAGGCTCTAGAGCATTATTCCTTCTCCCTCCTGCCTGTCGTTGCTAAAAATTAAGCAACTGGATAACCCGCAGCAGCCAACGCTTCCTTAATTGCTGTTTCTGATGCTTGAGTTTCTACACTGACAAGCTTGGTTGTTGGATCAGCCTGAACACTAGCATTGGCATCGACTGCCTGAAGTGTTTTGGTGATGGTGCTTGCACAAGCAGAACAAGCCATGTTGGGAACTGTAAGTTGGAGAGTCATAGATTTACGGGATAATAATGAACAATTTAGCCAGATCGAGATGGATGACTGAGACGTATCCCTCACACATCAGAAATAACTGGAAAGAGAGTCGCCTTGAATTCATCCTAGACTCTCTAGCCGGCTGGAGAGTCTAGAGATTTTTAAAAGTTTTTCGTTAAACTTCAAATTTCTTTACAACTTTGGTTTGGGGCAGGGCTGTTTCATTCCCTAAATGGCTTGAAAAATCAAGGGTTCTAGCGATTAAAGATTGATTATTTTCTTACCAACGTGCCGATAAAATGAAGAATTTTACTGTTGTTTAAGTGCTTAAAAGTTCATCTCATCGTCACCCTCACCTTTGAAAGGGGAGGGTTAGGATGGGGTAAAACCTTGGTTAATCAGCTATTTTAGACTTGTGTGTACACCGTAGCCTTAATCAGGGAAGGTTGAGAGGGGTCAAAATAATGTGCAGCTTCACAGAGAATTGGTATTAGTTGTTGACAGTTGAGAAATCTCACTGGAGTTGCTTGAATTTATTATTTGCCGATAGCAATAACTCTTGAGCTTTTAAATAAACAGTTGTACCTTTTTCTACCTTTTCTAATTGGTTAATAATCCCGTGTAACTGACTAATTATACGATTGCGATCTAAATTTTTGGGGTCAGTGGGAATTGAAGCCATTAAGCTTTCTATTTCTCGTTGTGCCATGAAGAAAGCCTGTACAGAATCTGCCTCAGCTTGTCGTCTTACTTTGACTTGACCCAAATTACTCTCATAAGTTGCTAATAACTTTTGTGCTTCTGCATAACCTACCAAATCTTCAGAAGAAATCTGTTTTAACCGATTAATCGCTTCTGACCATAAATTTTCTATTTGTTCCCATTCGGTAACTGTGTGTGGTGGATTTTGACCAGCTTTAGCAGCTTGCCAAGAAAATTGCTGTGCTGCGGTAATTAAAGCACTGACGCGTTCATTTCCCGCTGCTAATCCCACAACTTCTTTAAAATCACGCTTGTAGGCATCTAGTTGATTTTGAGCAGTTCTTCCGGCTAAGGTTTGTCCGGGAATTTCTTCTAACTTATCCAGTGCTGAACGCCAATCTGCGATCGCCGACTTTTTATCGGTTACTGTTGTAGCAATTTGATACTGCTGTTTTGCATTCAATAATGCYTGRCTATTATCAGTGAGCAAGGTTTGAGCGTTTTTTTCCTGAAAAACCTTGGCTTCTAGTTGTCCTACTTGACGACGCGCTGCATTCAGACCGTAAACGCTRAACCGCCAGTCRTACCACCAATATTTGTATTCCGGCCAATCGTTAACTAACCCAACTGGCAAGTTATCCAAATGTGTTTTTGTCTGTTGCAGTTGCTGTTCACCCAACGCCAAATCTGCCGCACTAGTGGGTTTTTCAATCAAGTATTCAGCTTGCTCAATTGATGCCAACGCCTGCCGATAGTGCTGTTCCATGCTCATGTAACTGGGTAGCAACAAAAAAGGCGCATTTTGCACCACAGTCCGGCGAATTATTGGGTAAGGCAGATTCGCCAGCCAAACCACACCTGCGGGAATACCGATAAGTATTGCTATCCATATCAACTTAGTACCTACACCTCTGTTGGCTTTGCTAGGTCTTTTTTGATGGGATATACTGCTAACCTGCCCCTGTGCTGCTATTTCCTGTTCTAATTCAGCTAGAGTTTTTGGTTGTGATGGTTTTGCTGGTTGCTTCAGTCCTATAGGTTGTTGGCTGATTACAGATGGATTTATCCCAGAAACATTTTGAGAGTTATTACGGGAAAATTTTTTAGTAATTTTGTGTAAAAAGGTCATAAATAGATTCAGTGCTTAGTTTAGTATTCCACAACTAAGCTCGAAATAAAAACAATACGTGGCTTTTTACAAAAGCTCCAAGGGTGCGATCTCTATTTTGTAGTATTTTTGTACCATAAAAAAGGGGTATTCACAGGTCATATTGATGTGGAGGTTAAGGCAGAAATGGTAGACGTTGTGGCGCGATTGAGTCCGGTATTGACGTTTAGGCGTAGCTGCTAAATAAAAAGCCCCTGGTCAACGCCAGGGGTATCCATCTTTATTCCCTCATTTAGAATGGCATCTGTGAAGCTATTGTAAAACCGTACTAATGCGATAAACGCATATTAATGATGATTATTTTGCAATCAGCTAGATAGGAAGTTACTCAGTTGCATGGATAAGAGCGATGTCTACGACGGGCTGCGCCTACATTTTTTTGCAATCTCCATTCAAAACATGGGATTGTGTTCATTATCCCAACACTTGTGATCGCTCCAATGTCTGCCAGTATGTTCGCATTCAGATGCATTATCTATCCAAGGAATCGATGTAGAGTGGTACGAGTTTCCAATGGAAGCGAATAAGCTAGCACTGAATAAGGGTAATAATAAGGATAAAATTATCAATGTAAAAATTGGTAGAGTAATTAAATATCCAGTAAGTAGTACAATTTTGCTATGAGTCAAAATAAATGTACATATTTTATTGTTTTTTTGACGAGTTTTTAAGCTAGTTCTTGAATTCGATAAATGCATAATACAACCCTATTAATGCCAGCTTATATAACAATCACATTTGATTTTTAAAAGCCAAGCTAACTGAGAGCAAACCGATCGGGTTTTGCTCTCAGTCTATTTAGCAAAAATCAAATATGAGTCTTATATAAGTATGGATTTTTACGTAAGAACATTATTCAGGCTATACACTCTGATGTCAAAGGTACAAGTAATGACTTCTTAGAACTTTTAATCTTTGGGCGCAAAAAAATATTTTACATAAAAATATCTTGAAGTTTTGGCACTCGCTTTTGTGTAAATACTGACAAATTTCACTCACAGCCTTCTTTCGCCGATACAGCAAAAATACTTGTAGTTTGCTGGATATTTGTATACAGCAGTTTTTAAGTTGGTGAGGTACATAAGCTAAGTCTATTACCCAGACAGAAAGAGTGTTTTACTTCTGAATTCTGCTGTATCTGTATCTGATACCAAAATTTGGTGTAATCCTGGCAGAATAGAAGTAGCACTAATTCTTTTTTATGCCTAGAGACGATAAATCTGAAACTTCACAAAAGAGTGCATCTGCGATCGTTGGTTATGAAGATTTTTTAACTGAACTAAAAACACAAATTTCTAGCGCTCAGTTACGGGCCGCAGTTGCAGTCAATAAAGAATTACTATTACTCTACTGGCAAATTGGGCGAGATATTCTGAATCGCCAACAGCAACAGGGTTGGGGCGCAAAAGTTATCAATCGTCTGGCGGCTGACTTGCAGAAAGCTTTTCCAGAAATGAAAGGCTTTTCGCTTCGCAACCTCAAGTATATGCGGGCATTTGCCGAAGCTTATCCAGATGAGCAATTAGTGCAGCAAGCTGCTGCACTAATTCCTTGGTTTCATAACTGCGTCCTTTTGGATAAAGTCAAGGATAGTAGTGAACGAGAATGGTACATACAGCAAACTATTCAGCATGGATGGAGTCGGAATATTTTAGTTCACCAGATAGAAAGCAAGTTGTATCACCGTCAGGGTAAAGCAACCACCAACTTTAACCACACTTTACCTCAAGCACAATCAGAATTAGCACAGCAATTGTTAAAAGACCCCTACACTTTTGATTTTCTCAATTTAGGGAAAGATTTTCTGGAACGTGATTTGGAGCGTGCTTTAATCAACCACATCCGCGATTTTTTACTAGAGTTAGGGGTTGGTTTTGCTTTTGTAGGTAGTCAATACCATCTTGAAGTTGGGGGTGAAGATTTTTATATCGATTTATTGTTTTACCACTTGCGTTTACGCTGCTATGTAGTGATTGACCTGAAAATTGAAGAGTTCAAGCCAGAGTATTCCGGCAAGATGAATTTCTATGTTAGTGCGGTGGATGATTTGTTGAGACACCCAGATGATCAGCCTACTATTGGAATGATTCTATGCAAAAGTAAAAATAAGGTAATTGCCGAATATTCTCTGCGAGATATGCATAAGCCAATTGGTGTTTCTGTATATCAGCTACAAGATATTTTGCCGGAGGCTTTGCAAGGTAATTTGCCAACGATTGAGCAGTTAGAAGCTGAATTAGAAACAGTGTCTAATTATAGATAATATTAATGGAATCAGTGGCTCAGATGGAAAAATGGAAATAATGCATTATCCACTAGATGAAGCATATAAAAGGCTTAAACTACAGACAAAAAGAACTGAGTTCTCACCAAAAGAAATAGGAAACGAAGTTGCAAAGATTCGGAGCGAAATAAATGCTAATACAACTAAAGATTCTGATTTAATTTAGAGTGTATTCCAATGCAGAGGAAAATATCTTCAATCTGCTGTCAGCGCAAGACGCAAAGAAGCAGAGAGTATTTAATAACTTCTCCGCGTCTCTGCGTCTTCCATAAACAACTACTACCAAATTCGATTTCCATTTTCGTCAAGTCGTGCCTGCCGAATTACGTCGGAGATTTCTTCAGCGTCTTTAACGTGGTGAAGTGCCTTCTTTTCGCCGTTGGGTTCATCCACAACGAAGTAAGTCGGGACTGTGATTCTATCGCCTGTAATGTCTGGTACATCATCAACAGCTGCCTGTTTAGCCTTCTCTTCAACTGATTGAGGCTTATCAGAAATTCTGTCTCCTGGATTCGCGGTTAAATTTTCTTTGTTTACGTCTAGCTCACGAGAATCCCGGTCTTCAGTTACTGGTTGATTAATTTGATTTTCTTGATTCTTATCACTCATGGCGCTTTCAGTTATTAAAATATGGAACTCGACTAACAACAGCTTAAAAAATCAAAGGCATAAAGAGTTCTTTCTCTGGAGAGAGTTTGAGAATATCTTTTGAATAGATTTTGTGAGGAACATATCTTAGGTTATAGCCTAGCTCTGGAGTTTATAAATAACCTCATACTCCAGAAATAAATAATAATTAAAAATTACAGTTCAGGCGCAACTCTTAAAAAAGCAAATTTTATGAAAATCAACCCACAGTAAACACAAATGTACATTAATATTAATGCGATCGCACCGTAGTATATTAGTAGACCTTTATGGGTAAATTGAATCATCATGGAACATTCTTCTACTAATGGCAAAATTCCAGTGAGGATAAAAACGCGCCGGGATTTTTTAACCTATATGCTAGGTACTACAGTTGCATCAGTAGCTATCGGATATCTATTTCCCAAAGTCAGCCAAAGTCGTGAGATAGACCTAGAAACCCTTTGCTCACTTTATCCAAAGAATTCACGCTGTCAAAATTATCTTCCAGGATCGGTGGCACTGGCTGAAGACGGCAAACAAATTGAAGCTAATACACTATTAGCAACCGCAAAACCAGGAATTCCGATTCTGGTAAAAGGTTTGCCAGATCGTAGCGTTGATTATCTGATTATTCAAGACGGGCCACTGATTGCTGAGTACGCTATCAATCCAATCTGCACCCATTTAGGATGTACAGTCAAGTGGGATCTTGAGAAGAATCACTTTATTTGTCCTTGTCATGGATCTCAATACGATTCTCAGGGTCGAGTTGTTCGTGGCCCAGCTAAACGTTCTTTACCACTAATCACCGTAGTAGTCAAGCAAAACCAAATTCGTTTAGTTGATCGCAAACCTGCTCTAGATCCTCGTTAACCTAGCATTAACAAATCCAATTTAACAATGCCACCAGACTTTTTCGGCAAATTTATGAATTATAAAAGACTAACAAAAATTACTGCATGATTTAAATTTGTCGGGTAAGCTGACAACAGCAGTTTCATTCTCAAACCAATGACCACAAGTAGTCCCAAAATTTTAGCCCTGGACTTTGATGGAGTGATTTGCGACGGATTAATTGAATACTTTGAGGTAGCATGGCGTACCTACTGTGAAATTTGGTCTTCTGCTAACGACACACCGCCAGATGATTTAGCTTTGAGATTCTATCGACTAAGGCCTGTTATTGAAACAGGTTGGGAAATGCCCATTTTAATTAAAGCCTTGGTAGATGGAATTTCTGACGAAAAGATTCTTCATGAATGGGTGAGCATTGCCCCACAAATTTTGTTAAATGATAAGCTCCAAGCAAGAGAAATTGGTGCAAAACTAGATAACCAACGAGATGAATGGATTACCACTGATTTAAGTGGTTGGCTGAGTCTGCATAGATTTTATCCGTCTGTAATAGAAAAAATCAAATTAACTATTGACAGTGGAGTTAAGTTATACATTGTGACAACTAAAGAAGGGCGTTTTGTACAGCAGTTGTTGCAACAGGAAGGAGTAAATTTACCACCAGAATCAATCTTTGGGAAAGAAGTTAAGCGTCCAAAATATGAAATTTTGCGAGACTTAATTCAGTCAGTAGAAGACAAGCCAGTTAGTCTCTGGTTTGTAGAAGATAGACTCAAGACATTACAGTTAGTCCAACAGCAAGCAGACCTTGAAAATGTAAAACTTTTCCTTGCAGATTGGGGCTATAATACCCAAGCCGAACGGGAAACTGCTCAAAACGATCCGCGAATTCAGTTGTTATCACTTTCTCAGTTTGCCAAAGATTTCTCAGCTTGGCTTTAATATATTAAATATCGAGTCAAAAAGAGACGTAGCAGTGTTACGTCTCTACAAGGATTCTGAATAACGCATATTTAATTTCTGACGTATTTATATAAATCAAATATGTATTTTGTCAATTTAGGTGAAATAATAACTCACAAGTATTCACTCCTCACTTTGCACTTACTTTTATGCTTGACCTAACAAAACTGGCGCGACAAATGCAGGGTTTAAGTCAGCATCTTACTTTAGAAGCTGCTGCCAGTCGTCAGCGTTTAGAACTGGCACAACAACATTTAAAAAATGCTTACCAGTCTCAACAAGATTTAATCGATCGCCAGGAAAAATGGCGCGATCGCATTCTCTTTGCTAATGCTACCCCAATTGAACCGCTAGAAACTTGCATTGATATTCCAGTTCCGCCAAAAATTCATACTGTCATCGCTACCGATGGCTCCCAAATTGCCCCCAACCATCATGAAATTGCTTACTGTTATCTGCTAAATATTGGCAGAGTCGTCTTACACTACGGACAAAATCGCCACCCACTGCTCGATAGTTTGCCAGAAGTATTTTACCGCCCAGAAGATTTATATATGTCTCGACAGTGGGGAATTAGAACTGAGGAATGGATGAGTTTTCGCCGCACTGCTTCAGAAACAACTGTGTTAGCAGAACTGGCGTGTGATGCAGCGCAAAAGGAAACGCCAGCGCTAGCGATGGTAGATGGTTCGCTAATTTACTGGTTTTTAGAACAATTGCCGATGGATGCACGCGATCGCATTTTACCCCCCATCCTAGAAGCTTGGCAGCAAATGCGTGATGCTCGAATTCCTTTAATGGGCTATCTTAGCGCCTCTCGCAGCATCGAAACAATGAACTTTTTACGGTTATCAGCTTGTCCTCATCCAGCGCCAGACTGTAAAAGCCATTGCCCAAATCAGTTAGAAAAAGTACCTTGTAAAATTTTTGAACAGTTGCGCGATACGTCTGTTTGGGCAACCAGACTCAAACCAGGACAACGTAGTACTTTATGGCGCAGCAATTCCCCCATTCTGGAACTTTACGGCGATCAAACAATTTACTTTTGCTACGTCCACGTTGGCACCGAAATCGCTCGAATCGAAGTTCCGGCATGGGTAGCGGAGAATGCAACCATGTTAGATCAAGCACTGGGACTGATGTTAGCACAAGTGCAAAAAGGATATGGCTACCCTGTAGCGATCGCTGAAGCGCATAATCAAGCAGTAGTAAAAGGTGGCGATAGAGCGCGTTTCTTTGCTCTACTTGAACAACAAATGATTAAAGCTGGTTTAAAAAATGTGGGAACTTCCTACAAAGAAGCCAGAAAACGGGGGAGTATTGCTTAAAATAATTTGTAATTCGTAATTGAATTCTTAGCTACGAATTACGCTTTGTGGTACTAATGCCTTAGCTACTTTAAGGACAATTACAGATAAAAGTTCTGATGAATTCAGTTTACGTAACACTTCTTATCTTAAATTTAAAATCTAAATGTTTACTTTACAGTTTTTTAGGGAAAACTTTATTTAGTAGAGAAATAAGCAATAACTAGCTAGTTTGCTCACTATAAAGTAGTGGATACTTATTGGATATACATCGAGTTAACTACGTTTTTATACATAAGCGAAACAGCCTTCGCCAGAACTGACATTAGGTGAGTCTCTAGGTTGATATATCTTATCAAAATGGTTAGCCAAATTCAGTAAAAAACGTACTAACTTATTTAAACTTTTTCCAAAAATATTTATACCTAAAAAGCTGATGAAACTATTTAAATCTGAGTACAAAAAAGCTGAAGAGAAATACTCTCGATTTTTCTCCCTTTCTATAGATTTATTATGTATTGCTAACTTTGATGGTTATTTTAAGTATTTAAATCCAGTATGGACAAAAACACTAGGTTGGTCAATTCAGGAACTCGTTGATAAACCTTTTATCGAATTTATTCACCCTGAAGATCGTGAATCCACTATTGCAGCAGCTCAAAACATTACACACTCGGTAGATGCAATCAGTTTTGAAAATCGCTATCTTTGTCAGGATGGTTCTTACAAATGGCTATCGTGGAATGCGACTGGTTTTAGTGAAGAAAAGTTGATTTATGCAGTAGCTCGTGACATAACTATTAACAAAGAGAATGAAATAGCCCTAAAAAATTCTATCCAAGAATTAAAAGCTTTTAAATTTGCCTTAAATGCCCATTCACTGGTAGCTATTACTGATAGAACTGGAAGAATAACCTATGTCAATGACCTATTTTGCGAAGTTTCTAAATATTCTTCCGAAGAACTTTTAGGGCAAGATCATCGGATTATCAATTCTGGACACCACACAAAAGAATTTTTTGCAAACTTATGGAAAACTATTGCCCAAGGAAAAATATGGAAAGGAGAAATTCAAAATAAAGCTAAGGATGGCACTTTTTATTGGGTGGATACTTTGATCGCCCCAATGTTGGGACAAGATGGAAAGCCCTATCAATATGTATCGATTCGTACAGATATTACACAGCGTAAGCTTTCAGAGTTAGCTTTATTGGAGCGATCGCGCTTGTCAGTTTTGAGTGCAGAAGTCAGTTTAGCCTTATCTCAAAGTGGCACACTTCCAGAAATTTTGCAAAATTGTACAAATACTATTTCCCAATACCTTGATATCGGCTTTGTTTGTATCTGGACATTTGAACGACAGACAAACCAGCTACAATTGCAAGCTGGCGTTCATTGCACAGATATTACTTGTAGTACTTTGAGCGATACCCAAGATTTCCCAGAACATATCGCTTTAGTCAATAATATTATTGGTTTAATGATTCAAAACCATCAAGCTATTTTTAACAAAGAATTATCAATTAATAATTCAGAAAAACTTGTCGAGTCTACATTTTCAATTTCTCGATTTTCAGCTTATCCTCTGATAGTAGAGCAGCAATTAATCGGTATAATTGCTTTATTCAGCAAGCAATTATTTACCGAACCAACTCATAACCTATTAAATTGGATTGCTAATAATATTGCTGTAGCTATTGACCGAATCTGGGCGCGAGAAGAACTCCTCAGCCGTCGGGAAGCCTTATTACTGCGTTTAGCTAGCCAAATCCGCAGTTCTCTCAACCTAGATATGATCTTAGAAACTGCTGTGAATGAAATTCGCAGCTTATTACAAATTGACCGTTGCTACTTTCTTTCTTATTTACCGCACCCATCCCAAGCAAGCTTAACTATTACCTATGAAGCACGAAATCCTAACTTAGCAAGTATGTTAGGTAGTATTCCACTGCAAAAAAGCACTTTTTTGACTAAAAATCTTCTCTCTCAAGAGCTAATTTGCATCGAAAATATTAATAGTAAATCACAAGTTGATTATGATATGCAAGAACTTTTAACTGAGTTTGGGATCACATCTCAACTAATGCTACCAGTTAAAAGTAATTCCGGGGAGATTGGGGCAATTATGTGTAGTCATTGTAGTGGCGATCGCATTTGGAATAATAGTGAAATTAGTCTGCTACAAGCTGTTTGCGATCAACTAGCGATCGCCATCGATCATGCACAACTTTATACCCAAAGTCGCGCTGCTACTTTAGAAGCTCAAACTCAAGCTGAAAAACTCACTGAAACCTTGCATAAATTGCAACAAACTCAATCTCAACTGATCCAGAATGAAAAAATGTCTAGCTTAGGACAATTAGTCGCTGGAGTTGCCCATGAAATCAACAATCCAGTTAGTTTTATTCATGGTAACTTAACCTATGCTAACGAATACTTTCAAGAGATGTTAACTCTCTTGCACCTTTATCAGCAACATTATCCCCAACCAGAAGTAGAAATAGAAAATTTCGCTGCAAAAATTGATTTAGAATTTATTACTAATGACCTTTCTAAACTCCTATCATCGATGAATATGGGGACTAATCGTATTCGTGAAATTGTTTTGGGATTGCGAAATTTTTCTCGTCATGATGAAGCGGGAAAAAAACTAGTTGACATTCATGAAGGAATTGAAAATACGTTATTAATTTTGCATCATCGCTGGAAAGATAATGGAATTAGATCGGATATATGTATAGTTAAAGAATATGGTGATTTGCCCTTGGTTGATTGCTATCCGGGGCAGCTTAATCAAGTATTTATGAATATTTTAACTAATGCGATCGATGCTTTAGAAGAATCAATGACCAAAATAAAAACAAATTATAAACCGCAAATTATAATTCATACTGAAATTTTAGAGAGTAAATTTGTTGTCATCCGAATTGCTGACAACGGATTAGGAATGGTAGAAGAGATTCAAAAGCGGTTATTTGATCCATTTTTCACGACAAAAGAGGTAGGAAAGGGAACAGGTCTAGGACTGTCAATTAGCTACCAAATTGTAGTAGAAAAACATGGTGGGATTTTGAATTGTCTATCAGAACCAGGAAAAGGCACAGAATTCTGGATTCAAATTCCAATTTAAAATATTCTACGTTTAAAAACACCACGATTTTACGCAAAGCTGTAATTTGACATTTATTTAATAAAAAATATGTAAATAGCCCGCTGATTTGCAAGAGTCAAAAGTCTAGAAAAATTATTGACTAAAAACTATGCAAAATTTAAGGACTTTTTATTCTTTCCACAATGCCACTTGCTCTTTCAGTTCCGTCATATCCAAATAATCGTGAGCAAAAGCTTTCCATAAAAGTGGATGAGGAATAAAATTATCATATTTTTGAATTTCTGGTGCTTCTGAGGTACTTACTAAATCTTCTGAGGTAATTCTTTGTTCACACAAAGAAGCAATTTCACGATAAAGATATTTAAATTTATCCTTGCCTAATTTAATTGTCAAATAATAGGGATTTACTCCACCAATACTTGTAATTTCCAAAGATTCCCGACAGTAGGAGTTGAGTAATTTTTCTAAGGTACGATAAGCAACCGTACCCATCCAAGGAAAAATGCAGCATTTACCTTTTTCTAATTGCAAAATATTGTACTTATCTAATCCAGCTTGCTGCGCTAATTGGCGAACTTGATGTAAACGTTGTAAAGCATTTGGTTGTAAATAACTGTACTCAATATTCTCAAATAAGACTTGCTGCATTCGTTGCAAAACTTTGCTATGTATAGTACCACCACCACCACGCCAATAAATACTAGCTTTACCCTCAGCTTGTTTAACAAAAATAGCCTTCTTTTTAAAGTCAACTTCTACGACTTCCCAAGTTCTCCCAGCTAAAGCAAATTGATTGCCAACAGGAAGCGGCGTGACGATACTGCCAATTTCTGTTGTACCTTGCTTAACAATATATTCTTGCTGTTCAGCGAATACAGCATAAAACTGAAATTTTCTCACCACCTTTTCTCCTGACAAACCCAGGATTAATTTACCTTGTTCAGTATGCTGAATATGACCAATATCAATTAAATAGCGTAGTAATAGTTGTAAATCTTCTTTAGAAATCGCAACAAAAGGTGGCAGACTAAAAACTTGTTTAGCTAAGGCATTAGCTGAAATTTCCCCTGCTGCTGTTAAAATACTCATTATTTGGTGATAAAGCAAACTCAAAGGATATTTAATTGGTCTAATTGGTTCAATCCATTGTTCCTCTAAATAAAGTTGAATAATAGCAATACACTGTAAAAGTTGCCAGGGGATTTTTTCTGGCAGAGAAGCTTCTGATAATGGCTGATCTTCAGCGCAGACAAAACGCATATCAGCAGCTTCACCTCTTCTACCGCTGCGTCCCAAGCGCTGTAAAAAGCTAGCTACTGACAAGGGTGATTCTAACTGAATCACTCGCTCTAGATAACCAATATCTATGCCTAATTCTAGAGTTAGAGTGGCGGCGGTAACAGCTGGATTGTTAGGTTCACGCATCGCATTTTCCGCAGCTTGCCGCAAACTAGCAGATATACTCCCATGATGCACATGATATATATCTGGTAGTCCTTGTTCTGTGGCAATTTTTCGCAAAGATGCAATTACAGATTCGGTTCGTGTACGATTATTAGCAAATATCAGACATTTACGAGACTTGCTGAGGTTGAAAATATATTGTTCATCAGCTGTCGCCTCTGATTCATCTACTTCACCAGTAATATAGAAATGTTCTACAGCTAGTTTGACTTGGCGTTTTATGCCGTCAATTTTTGGTGTAATAACTGGCTTATCTGTTCCCGATCGCAGCCAATTTTCAGCTATTGAGTAATCACCAAGAGTTGCCGACAAACCAATACGACGTGGTTGTGTTTTTGTCAACTTTGCTAAACGTTGTAATTGGCAAATAATTTGACAACCGCGTTCTGAACCCATAAAGGCATGAATTTCATCAATGATGACAAACCTTAAATCACCAAATAATCGAAGTAAGTCGTTATTTTTGTTAATTAACAGACTTTCTAGAGATTCTGGGGTAATTTGGAGAATGCCTTGAGGATTCTTTAAAAGCTTGTTTTTTCTAGTTTGCGAAACATCGCCGTGCCAGTGCCAAACTGGAATATCTGCTTCTTTTAGTAAGTCGTTGAGACGCTCAAATTGATCGTTAATTAAAGCTTTGATTGGACTAATATATAATGCGCCAATTGTGGCAGCAGGGTTTTCATGTAATAGAGTCAAAACTGGTAAAAAAGCTGCTTCTGTTTTACCCGCAGCAGTTGCAGCTGTAACTAGTAAGTGAGCATTAGTATCAAATATAACTTGACAAGCAGCAATTTGAACTGGTCGTAATTCAGTCCACTGGTGATGATAAATATATTCTTGGATGAAGGGTGCAAGTCGGTTAAAGGCATCGCTCATATTTTTTATGGATAAAATTTTTAGTAAAACTACTCCCTGGTATTTCATAGAGTTCCATGCTTGGAATTACCGATCGCTAAAAGCGATCGCTACTCTTAAATTTCTGCCATAGAGATTCTACGACAAGAGCATTGGTAGCAGAAGTTCCACCTACTATGTCATATATGGAGATTGTTGCTTAATTATTTTATGTCTATTCAAGTCTACGGAATTCCCAATTGCAGCACTTGCAAAAAAGCTTTGACGTGGCTCCAACACAACAACATTGACCATGAATTTATCAACACCAAAGATACTCCGCCGACTCGTGAGATGATTCAAAACTGGGTAAAGTCTTTGGGTTTTGCTCCTATGCGAAACACCTCCGGTCAAACCTACCGTGCTTTAGGAGATGAAAAGAAGACTTGGGCTGATGAACAGTGGGTTGATGCATTCACTCACGATGCAATGCTGCTCAAACGTCCACTTTTCGTCAAAAATGGAACAGCTGTGTTGGTTGGCTTTAGAGATGAGGGAATAGTTCGAGAAAAATTAGATTCAGCTTAAAGAGTTCTAAGCGTTGAGTTTCCCGATAGTTAAAACTAGGGAAACTATATTATTGGCGATTATTATAGCGTTTCCTAATAAAACAAATAGCCCCCTGCCACGAGACAGCGGGGAGGGGGTTGGGGGTTGGGTTCAGTACCTACTTAACCGAGAGTCGGTATAGCGCGATCGCCTTTTTAGATTTGGTGCGATCGGAAGCCGATAGGGCCTTCACCATAATATGTTGTAGTTCCAGTTAGGGTCTTCCCACCATCACTAGATGTGACCTTGAGCGCCACTACATTCTGTCCCACACGACCGCCAATTAGCCAAATTCCACCAGGATTCCACGGCGCTGTATTACCACCCCACTGGTTTTCTACTGTGTAGTTGTTGTTGCCGACAATGTTACCTTTAAAGCCAATGGGGCCTTCACCAGAATATGTGATAGTTCCAGTTAGGGTTTTACCGCCGTCGTTCGATGTAATATCGATCGCAACAACATTTTGATTTGCGCGAGAGCCAAGTACCCAAGTTCCACCAGGATTCCACGGAGCAGATGAGCCTCCCCATTGGTTTTCCACATTATAGACACGGCCATCAACAGCAGCACTCTTAAAACCGATGGGGTCTTCACCAGCATAAGTGATAGTTCCAGTCAGAGTTTTACCACCGTCGCTGGATGTAATATCGATCGCAACAACATTTTGATTTGCGCGAGAGCCAAGTACCCACGTCCCGCCGGGATTCCACGGAGCAGATGAGCCTCCCCACTGGTTTTCTACGTTGTAGTTGTCACTCCCAGTTAAGGTAGCCTTAAAACCGATGGGGCCTTCACCAGAATATGTCGTGGTTCCAGTAAGTGTCTTGCCGTTGTCATTGGATGAAACTTTGAGTTCGACAATGCGCTGATCTGCTCTAGCTCCAATTATCCATACTCCACCAGGATTCCACGGAGCAGAGGCACCACCCCACTGATTTTGTACATTGTATAGATTATTAGCATTAATTGTTGTTGTAGTTGTCATTTTTTTCTCCAAATTTTGATCGTTGAGTCAAAATGAATCTGTAGCAATCCGATTCGATCGCGGAAAAAACTACGCACAATTAACACTACCTTTGCCAATTTACAAGGCTTGACGTAGAACAAACCCAGATACCAAACCTTGGCAAAAGTATTGTTAAGCAGCAAATATTAGCGTTTTATCCTGCCGTTGTTATACTAATTTGAACGTAGTTAAAATTACAAGCAGATTTAATAAATTTTTAATATAAATGTATTTTGCTTTACCAAGTGAGCCATGACATAGTTAGGGATTTCCAAGAAATAAATTATCCAAATAAACGTAGACGCATTCGCAAAGCGTCTGTCTGCGACACGCTGCGCGAACGCAGAGAATCGGCTACTCTACGATACACGCCAAAGGCGAAGCCGCAGGCTACCACAGAGGCGCAGAGAACACAGAGAGAATTTTTGCGTCAATTTTGGGATATTTTTTATTTGGAAGTCTTTTAGTAAATCAATCTTTGAGTACAGTCCGGTGCATCAGTTATATTTATACTTGCGATCGCTTTTGTAAGTACTTTGGAAAATTTTGTCGATTTTTACTCCTATTGACTCAATGCAGATTAACATCCGTCAGTCAAACTGAAGTAATAGGGCAAGTATATCAAGTATATAAAGAGGCAAAAACCATGAATAAGCATAAGGAAACATTACGTGTCATCCTTGCTATATCTATTATTGTGGTTGGAGTAACACACTTTGTGATTCCAGAACCTTATGTCAAAATTATGCCACCGCAACTTCCTTACCCTTTAGGATTAGTTTATCTCAGTGGCTTTTATGAAATTTTGGGTGGTATTGGGTTATTAGTTCCGCCTGTAAGTCAAGCTGCTGCTTGGGGACTTATTGCGCTTTTTATTGCGGTTTTCCCTGCCAATATCAATATGGCGGTTAATCACATTCAGCTAGAACATATACCAAACTCACCTTGGGTACACGTAGTTAGACTTCCCCTTCAAGCTGTTTTAATTGCTTGGGCTTGGTGGTACACAAAATCTTCGTTTGGGGAAAAACAAGCTTCTATTATTCCTAAGTCACTGATTCCCAAGGAACTAGAATTAAAATAAGTGCGTTTTTTTATATCTGAATCATGCGCCTTACAACTTTGTTTGGAATAACACTCTCGTTAGCAATAGGCATTGGAGAAGTTACGCTGCCGGTGACTCAAGCTGTGCAGCTTAGAGATGGACTAGTCTATTTCGTCCAACCGCCAACACTTGTTGAAGCGACTACTACTTACAAAGAGGTGGATGTTTTAAGCGCAACTTACTATTTCACTATCAATGTGCCGGAAAATGCTGGAGAATCTCTCCAGAAGGTAACGATCGCCCAAAAAGAGGGGTCGGAAAACATCCGCTACCGTCTTGATGATACCCGTGCATTTATCGGAACACGCGATCGCAAAGACACGCAACTAAAACTAGGCTCAGTCACAAACGACCGCGACACACGCACGGTTTCTGTAAACTTTGACCCACCTGTGACTCCAGGACAGACAATTACCATCGCCCTCCGCCCTGTAAGTAATCCGAGCTTTTCTGGTGTTTACTTATTGGGTGTTACTGCATTCCCTGTGGGTGAAAAATCTCACGGTCAATTTCTTGGCTTTGGACGGTTTCAGTTTTACAGCAATAGGGGAAGTTGGTGGTTCCGATAGAGGGAACAGGGAACAGGGAATAGGGAAGATGGGAAAAAGGGAATAGGGAATATTTTCTAAAAGTTGTGTTATAAAAACGGGCAAGAGTCTTAAACAATACGAAAGTGCTTACCATCAAGCTTTTTCGTTAAATACTTCTGAGGATTCAGGAAAGAATGGCACTAAGAAAAGCTCAAAGGCTTGTGTCGTCTTGTTCTCAGCCTGGAGGCTGGGAATGTATTTAAAAGAGGCTCTGCCTCTTGTCAAGCTACTGGAGGCGGAGCCTCCCAGAATGGGTTCCCTGCCTCTAGGCAGGGAACCAGTCATTTTTCCTGAGTCACTGACGTATACTCTGATTTTTCGGTAAATACGTAATTCTTACAGCAATGGAATCAAATGCTACTGTAAGCAATCAAGCTTTAGCGTTTAATCATCAGTAATCTTTAAAACCCGAAAAAAAATATGTTAAGTATTCCTATTAACTTAAATTTACCTCGTACACCCCATTTAATAACTTCCTTACCTGGGCCTAGCGCTCAAGCAATTGTACAACGCGATTGCGCCGTAACTTCTCCTTCTTATACCCGTGATTACCCGTTAGTTGTATCTCGCGGCCAGGGCTGTATGGTGGAAGATGTGGATGGCAATGTATTTCTGGATATGACCGCAGGTATTGCCGTCACCGCCACCGGACACGCTCACCCGGAAGTCGTAAAAGCAATTCAAGAACAGTCGGCGCGTCTGTTGCACATGTCAGGGACAGATTTTTATTATGAACCGATGGTGGAACTAGCGGAACAATTAGCAATTCGCGCTCCCTTTCCCCAGCCACAGAGTAATCCTGTGTTTCCCGCAAAGATATTTTTCACCAATTCCGGGGCAGAATCCAACGAAGGAGCAATCAAACTAGCTCGATATTACACCAAGCGATCGCTAATTGTGGCATTCTTAGGTGCATTTCACGGACGCACTTATGGGGCAATGTCTCTCACTGGTTCCAAAGCAGTGCAGCGAGCTAATTTTGGCCCTTTAGTTCCTGGGGTAACTCATATTCCCTATGGCACTCACGCTAGCTTAGATTACTTGGAACAACAGTTATTTAGCACAATTTTACCACCGCAAGAAGTAGCGGCAATCGTCGTCGAAGCGATTCAAGGAGAGGGTGGATACATCGTACCTGAAGATGGTTTTTTGCAGCGAATTCGGGAGATATGCGATCGCCACGGTATTCTGATGGTAGTGGATGAAGTACAAGCAGGGATGGGGCGGACTGGTCGCTTATTTGCGATCGAGCATTGGGGTGTGATGCCTGATATCATTACCACTGCTAAAGGTATCGCCAGTGGTTTGCCATTAGGAGCGATACTAGCTAGACCTGAGTTAATGACTTGGCCTCCCGGTTCTCACGCTACTACATTTGGTGGTAATCCCGTAGCTTGTGCTGCTGGTATTGCCACACTGCGATTGCTAGAAAGTGGTTTGATGACCAACGCTACCCAAATGGGCGAATTATTACAAGCTAGTCTTACCCAGTTGCATCAAAGATTTCCGAGAGTATCGCCGCCACGAGGTAAAGGATTGATGGTAGCGGTAGATTTATTGGATGAACAGGGTAATCTTGATTATAAATTGCGCGATCGCATTATCCAAGAAGCTTTTTTACGCGGTTTATTACTGCTAGGTTGCGGTAAAGCAGCAATTCGTTTCTGTCCCCCTCTAGTTATCGACAGCGACCAAATTAAAATCGCCCTTCAGATTATCAGCGAGATTTTAAGTTCTTAAAAAATGAAGGAAATCGGGGACAAGGGAAAAATAACCCATGCCCCATGCCCAATGCCCCATGCCCAATGCCCCAATACATTATGAAACCCGAAATAGCCCTTGATTTATGGAAATTACTTTGGCAAGAATATAGCACCAGGGTAAATCATGCCCGTACCTACCAGCAAATGATTACTACTGCGGGTGGGACTATCGCCAACGACCACATCG
The DNA here is from genome assembly GCA_003326195.1 of Nostoc punctiforme NIES-2108. Lineage (GTDB taxonomy): Bacteria > Cyanobacteriota > Cyanobacteriia > Cyanobacteriales > Nostocaceae > Nostoc > Nostoc punctiforme_A. Next base: position 226,659 of record LXQE01000029.1, on the reverse strand, counting down.
CCTTTCGGTCTTTGCGTTTATTAGTAGATACTCCGCAGGGTCAACTTAACTTAGGAATTGACTACCTCACACAACTTGCAGAAGCTTTGGGTTATGTGGCGGCTGGAGAGTATACTTTTGCTCAAACTCATTTGTACGCTCGTCATTATCGTCATCCACAGCAAGAGGAATTTAACTTACCCAAGCTGTTTATCAGTGAGTTGATTGTCGATGAATTGCCTGCTAATATTGCCCAACTCATCTCTAAAACAGTATCTTCAATCCCAAACAAACTGACCTCACCCCTTATTCTTCTACAAAAAGACGCGAATATTGAAACCATCGCCAAACAACTCCAACAAGTCTTCAGCCGCCCTTGGCAACCTCCGCAGCGTTCTGTTGTTGAAGAGGTGAATCAGGTTACTCAATATGGGGCTTGGGTGTTGCTGCACGGATATGCTGTCAACCACTTTACAGGCTACGTTAACGGACAGAATACCCCAGAATATCCAGACATTGATACTACCGCCAATGCTTTGGCTAACCTGGGTGTACCAATGAAAGCAGAGATAGAGGGAAATGTTGCTTGTGGTTTGCGGCAAACTGCAACTCAAGCGGTAACAGAAATGGTGACAGTGTTAGATGATAACAGTGGTGCAGAAATTCAAATCCCTTGGACTTACGCCTATTATGAAATTGCCCAGCGCTATCTAATAGATGTGGAACCTGGAAAGCAGATACTTTTCGATGCTTTTTTAGGAAGTAATGCCCAGCAATTGTTTGAAATGACTCGTCTTTCTAAGTAGCCGAGAGTTGTTACTAAAGGATTCAATTTCAAAATTTCGAACTAGTAGTTTCGTGTTGGAACTACGCTTGCAAGATAAAATCTAATGTCGTGAGAGTTGGCGCACCAGTTAGAGTCGCAAATAGACCACCATTGCCAAAACCCGCTGCGCTGCCATTTTGGTTGTAAAACAACTGTCCACTCACAGGATCGTACACAATTTTCGCCGTGCTAGTGCCTGCTAAATTAGTGACTTGAAAATCATTGGCGTTACTAAAACCATTTCCCGCAACAGAGGTAATGGCACTAAAGGAAGTTATATCCAGTACAATCTTGTCACCTTCAGAACTATTAAAGTCACTAATGGTATTTACTAGAAGAGTAGAAAGTCTGTAAAAATCGTTTTTGTACACAAATATATCAGCACCTGCACCGCCAACGAGAGTATCATAGTCTTCACCACCAATGAGGGTATCATTACCAGCGCCGCCTCGTAGCAAATCGTTGCCACTCTTGCCGTCGATGATGTCATCACCTCCCTGACCATTAATCACATCATTGGAATTGTAAAAACCTGTGATGTTATTGTTAAGGTCATTGAGGAATGTTACCGTGTTCTTATTAAACAAGTTAGTTTGAGTGGAGTTGGCATCGAAGACATCAAAACTGTCAGTGATATTAGTCTGTCCATCAAACAGGATATTACCGATCGCAGCTCTGCTACCTAATACTGGTAAATTATCCAAGTATTCTAATTTGAAGTTTTGCAGGATGGCTTTGGTGTTGGCGATATCTTCAAAAGTGACTTCTAGATTGTTACCATTTTGAGTTAATTGCAGATTTCTAGCAGTCAATCCCAATCCTGTAAAGTTCAGCGTGTCAACTTGAGAAATCACCCCTGCTGAAGGATTTGTGCCTTTGCCAATGCCGCCAAAGTCGGTGATGGTGTCGATACCATCGCCAGGGTGAAAGATAAATTTATCTTGACCACCGTTACCTGTGAGGATATCGTTACTAGCTTTTCCATCGATAATGTTGTTGTTGAGTGTGCCGATGAGGATATCTGCACTCTTAGTTCCCGTGATGAATTTCTGGACAAAACCCAAGGTGGTAGTTGCCACTACACTGGTATTACTAAAATTTTGCCCATCATTAACGACAAACTCAATTGTAGTGTTAGCAGTAGTGGCAGCAGTATTGTTGTAGGTAAGGCTGTTAAGAACTTGTCGGTAATTGGCAATGGTATCTGTGCCGCTCAGGGTGAGAGTACCCGTAGTGGGGTTGTAGGTAGAAGTGATGTTACCAATGGCAGTGGCATTAAGACTTTCGGCTGCGCCATTAAAAAGATTAGTAATGGTAATGGTGACACCAGCTAAGGTAGTATTGTTGTCATTTAGGGTGAAATTGCGATCGAGGATGGAGACGGGAGTACCGCTAAAGGTAGTGCTAAAATCAATTCCCTCTGAATTGCCGTTGAGGTCGAGTACGGGAGCGCGGTTGCCAAACACCACGTAGGTGTTCTTCTGTGAGAAATAACCTCCGCTGAAGTCGCCATCTAGTGAGCTGAGAATTAGGTCGTCGATGCCGTCACTGTTGATATCTCCCGCACTGCTGCTGACAGAGGAGCTAAAGGGGCTACCTCCGTAGCCATTGAGGGTAAAGCCATTAGTGCCGTTGAGGGTGGAGAGGTCGAGTTGGGCACGAAAACCGCCCTTGCTACCAAACACCACGTAGCTCTCCCCTGAACCTCCTCCCCCGATAATCAGGTCGTCGATGCCGTCACCGTTGATATCTCCGGCACTACTGACAGACCTACCTGAGTAGTCAACTATATCAGTGCCGTTGATAGTAAAGCCATTAGTGCCGTTGAGGGTRGAGAGGTTGAATTGAGCATCAAAACCGCCCTTGCTGCCAAACACCACGTAGCTCTGCCCTGATAATTCGCCGTTGGGGCTGGCATCTGGTGCCCCGATAATTAGGTCGTCGATGCCGTCACCGTTGATATCTCCGGCACTGCTGACAGAAGTGCCTAAACTGTAACTTTCCTTGATGCCGTTGATAGTAAAGCCATTAGTGCCGTTGAGRGTGGAGAGGTTAAATTGGGCATCAAAATCGCCATTGCTGCCAAACACCACGTAACTCTGCCCTGAACGGTTGCCGTTGGGGYYGGCATCAGGTGCCCCGATAATTAGGTCGTCGATGCCGTCACCGTTGATGTCTCCTGCACTGCTTACAGTACTACCTGAAGTGTCATTTTCATTGATGCCGTTGATGGCAAAACCATTAGTACCGTTGAGGGTAGAGAGGTTGAATTGGGCATCAAAACCGTCTTTGCTACCAAACACCACGTAGCTCTGTCCTGAATAGGAAACGTTAGGGTCGGCACTTGGTGCCCCGATAATCAGGTCGTCGATGCCGTCACCGTTGATGTCTCCCGCACTGCTGAGAGACAAGCCTAAACGGTCACCTTCATTGATGCCGTTGATAGTAAAGCCATTAGTGCCGTTGAGGGTGGAAAGATTAAATTGGGCATCAAAATCGTTCTTGCTGCCAAATACCACATAGCTTTGCCCTGAATAGGAACCGTTGGGCGAGGCTCTAAATGCCCCAATAATCACATCGTCGATGCCGTCACCGTTGATGTCTCCTGCATTACTGACAGAGCCTAAGAAGTCACCTTCATTGATGCCGTTGATAGTAAAGCCATTAGTGCCATTGAGGGAGGAGAGGCTAAATTCGGCATCAAAACCGCCTTTGCTGCCAAACACCACGTAGCTCTGCCCTGAATTGTATAAGTCGTTGGGGGAGGCAAGGAATGCCCCGATAATCACATCGTCGATGCCGTCGCTGTTGATGTCTCCCGCATTGCTGACAGAACTACGCGTACTGTCGCCTCTATTGATTTCGTTAATAGCAAAGCCCTGAGTGGCGTTGAGATTCAAAAGGTTAAAAGTTGAATTTGCCATGAGTTCGTCCCTTTGTTTGTACAATTAAAAATTTCAACAATCAACAGGGGTTGCCACAGTGGTACAAATCTGAACTCGCCGTTTGCTGTTCCAAGCTTGGAACACCTATGTTTTGGGCAAACTATGCTTGCAAGACAAAATCAGATTCGGTGAGAGTTGGCGCATCAGTTAGAGTTGCAAATAAACCACCACTGCCAAAACCAGCCGCGCTGCCATTTTGGTTGTAGAACAATTGCCCACTCACAGCGTCATACACAATTTTTGCTGTGCTAGTCCCGGCTGAAGTTGTGATTTTAAAATCACTCTTGTTACTAAAACCTGTTCCGGCAGTAGAAGCGATCGCACCAAAGGTAGTTTTATCCAGTAAAATCTTGTCACCTTGGGATCTGTTAAAGTCACTAATGGTATCTACACCAATTGCAGAGCCGTTAAAAGCAGCATTAGTGCTGTAAAGGAATATATCAGCACCAGCACAGCCAACGAGAGTATCATTACCTGCACTACCAATGAGGGTATCATTGCCAGCGCCACCACGTAGATAATCGTTGCCACTCTTACCATCGATGATGTCATCACCTCCCTGACCATTAATCACATCATCGGAGTTGTCAAAACCTGTGATGTTATTGTTAAGGTCATTGAGGAAAGTCACTGTGTTTTTGTTAAATAAGTTAGTTTGAGTGGAGTTAGCATCGAAGACATCGAAACTGTCAGCTATGTTAGTCTGTCCATCAAACAGGATATTGCCTATAGCAGTTCTGCTATTTGACGCTGGTAAATTATCCAGGTTTTCTAATTGAAAGTTTTCCAGGATGACTTTGGTATTGATTGTATCTTCAAAAGTGACTTCTAGATTGTTACTATTTTGAGTTAATTGCAGATTCTTAGCAGTCAATCCACTACCTGTAAATTCCAATGTGTCCACTTGAGGAATTACTGCTGGTAAAGCTTTTGAACCTTTGCCTACACCGCTAAAGTCGGTGATAATGTCGATGCCATCGCCAGGGTTAAAGATAAATCTATCTTGACCACCCAATCCCTCAATGATGTTATTGTTGGGTGTACCGATGAGAATATCTGCACCAGGAGTTCCGGTGATGAATTTCTGGCCACCCAAGCTAGTTATTGCCACTGCACTGGTGTTACTGAAACCTTGCCCGTCATCAATGACAAACTCAATTATGGTGTTAACAGTAGTGGCAGCAGTATTGTTGTAAGTAAGGCTGTTGAGAACTTGTCGGTAATTGGCAATGGTATCATTGCCGTTCAGGGTAAGAGTACCTGTGGTGATGTTGTAGGTAGAGGTGATGTTACCAATGGCAGTGGCATTGAGACTTTCGGCTGCGCCATTTAAGAGATTGGTAATGGTAATGGTAGCACCAGCTAGGGTAGTGTTGTTATCGCTCAGGGTGAAGTTAGGATCGACAATGGAGACCGGAGTGCCGCTAAAAGTGGTGCTAAAATTAATTCCTGAAGAGTTGCCGTTCAGGTCGAGGACAGGAGCGCTGTTGCCAAACACCGTATAACCGTAACCTCCTCGCCCCCCGATAATCAGATCGTCAAGACCATCGCCGTTGATGTCTCCCGCACCGCTGACAGACCTGCTTGGTGAGTAGAAATCTTGATTAATGCTTTTAATGACAAAGCCGTTAGTGCCGTTGAGGCTGGAAAGATCAAAACTGGCAGCAAAACCAGACTTACTGCCAAATACCACGTAGCTCTGACCTGCACTATTTGACCCGATAATCACATCGTCGATACCGTCGCCATTAACGTCTCCGGCACTGCTGACAGAGATGCCTAATTGATCGCCCTCATTGACGCCGTTGATGGTAAAACCATTAGTACCATTCAGGTCAGAGAAGTTGAGTTGGGTATCAAAACCAGACTTACTGCCAAACACCACGTAGCTCTGCCCTGAGAAGGTCTTGGAGGAGGATATATCATAGGCCCCGATAATCAGGTCGTCGATGCCGTCACCATTCATGTCTCCCGCACTGCTAACAGAGATACCTGAGTCGATGCCGTTAATCACAAAACCGTTAGTACCGTTGAGGGTGGAGAGGTCAAGGCTGCCACTAAAATCGGACTTGCTGCCAAATACTACGTAGCTCGTCCCTAAGAAGCGGCCGTTGGCGTCGCTACCTCTTGACGTCATAATTAGGTCGTCAATGCCATCGCCGTTGATGTCTCCCGCACCGCTGACAGAGTAGCCTAAATCGATGCCGTTGATGATAAAGCCGTTAGTACCGTTGAGGTTGGAAAGGTCAAAGCTGGCACTAAAATCTTTTTTGCTGCCAAACACCACGTAACTCTGCCCTGAAAAGTAGCCATTGGGAGAAGAAGCTGGCGGTGGTGCCCCAACAATCAGGTCGTCAAGACCATCGCCGTTAATGTCTCCTGCACTGCTGACGGACTTGCCTGATGATGACAAAAAACCTGGATTGATACCATTGATGGTAAAGCCGTTAAGACCGTTGAGGGTGGAGAGATCAAAGCTGGCACTAAAATCTTCCTTGCTGCCAAAAACTACGTAGCTTTGCCCTGAGTTCGGCCCGTTGGGGGAGGCACCCTTTGCCATTATAATCAGGTCGTCAAGACCGTCACCGTTGATGTCTCCCGCACTGCTGACAGGATTGCCTAGGTAGTCATTTGGGTTGATGCCGTTGATGGCAAAGCCATTAGTGCCGTTAAGGGTGGAGACGTTTAGTTGACCATCAAAACCCCCCTGTCTACCAAACACTACGTAGCTCTTTCCTGAATAGTTGCCGTTGGGTGAAGCGTCTGGTGCCCCAATAGTCAGATCGTCAAAACCGTCGCCGTTGATGTCTCCCGCACTGCTGACAGAGTAGCCTAAGTAGTCACCTTCATTGATGCCGTTGATGGCAAAGCCGTTAGTGCCATTGAGATCCGAAAAGTTAAAAGTTGAATTTGCCATCATTTCTTCAGTGTTAGTTTTTATGAGTTATTTTTTGTTAGTCACGATCGAAGACACTAGTGCCGCAAAGCGGAAGTCAAAAGTATTATGGAATGGGTTTTTTAGGGATTTTAAATAATTGCTCTATTTACGCCGTGGCGTACTAGAAGACTGAGTAACAAGCTGCTCGAAATTCTTGTAAAAAATCCTAATACAATTTGCTTTCTTCACCTCTCCCCCACTGGCATTACATTGCCAATTTGTGACTGCATTATAGATTGTGCGATGTCTACGACGGGCTACGTCTACGCACCAGATATTTTCTAATTGGCTACAACTCTATTAATATCCCCCTGTTTATCCTCTGTGATACTCTTTTCCTGCCACATCCAACCAATAGGGGGAATTGAATAATTCGTAATTCATAATTAGGAAGTTTAATCACGAATTACAAGCTTACAGTTATAAATTCTATTGATAGCGGTCTTTGATATCAGCTAGTCAAACGATTTAATTTTGTAAGCAAAAATTACTTTAATACTTTAATAACTGTTAAATCACTTAAATACTCTAATGAATATATAAGCATTGTCAATAGGCTAAGTGTAATTTTGATAAAGTTAGAATGAATTTTAGGAAGTGGTATATAAAGTTTTTACTTAGGCGTAGCCTGTAGTCGATATTGCAATCTTCTTACAGATTATCTTGAGGAAGGAAATTCAACATTTGCGCGTTTATTGGCTAAAACTTGGGTTCAACACAACTTAAATTACAGCGTTAGTAAGGAAAATAATGATTTTACTAACCAAAATGGTTATTTTGTAACGAAAATTTTGATGTTAGTAACAAAAATAATGATTTTACTAACTAAAATGGTAATTTTATGATGAAAATTATAATGTTTGTTACAAAAAGAATTACTTTACTAACCAAAATGATTATTTTGTAACTAAATTTCTATTTTTTGTTACAAAAATTGCAACTTGAGTTACCAAAGTCGCAATTTTTATAACTAAAACTAGGGCTGATGTTCAGAAAGTATCGCGCTTTGCCAGATATTGGTACATCTGCCAACGGGCATCTACCTCAGTTTGCGCTTGTTCTAACAAGTGCTTGGCTACGTCGGGTTTGCTCTTGGTAAGCATTTTGAAGCGATTTTCTTGATACATCGAATGTTCTACAGATTGCGTAGGCGATCGCATATCTAATTGCAAAGGATTTTTACCCTGGTTAAGCAACTCTGGATTATGCCGATATAGCAACCAACGACCTGATTCTACCAGAGTTTTCTGATGATTCATCCCTGTGGTCATATTAATGCCGTGGGCGATGCAATGGCTGTAAGCAATAATTATTGATGGGCCATCATAAGCTTCTGCTTCCAAAAATGCTTTCAGGGTATGTTCATCTCTAGCACCAAGAGCTACACTCGCTACGTAGACATTTCCGTAGGTCATGGCAATCATCCCTAAGTCTTTTTTTGGTGCTGGCTTACCACTGGCGGCATATTTTGCAACTGCGGCTCGTGGCGTAGCTTTGGAAGATTGACCGCCTGTATTAGAATACACTTCTGTATCCATCACCAAGATGTTGACATCGCGACCACTAGCAATTACATGATCGATACCGCCAAAGTCAATATCATAAGCCCAACCGTCACCGCCAACAATCCAGACGCTTTTTCTCACCAAGTAATCTGCAAGGGATTTGAGAGTTTGGATTTTAGATTTTAGATTAGGATCGAAAGTTACGATTTCATCTAACTTCTGCTGCAACAGTTCTATTCTTTCGCGCTGTTCCCAAATGTCAGCTTCGGATTTTTGTTCAGCTTTCAGGATGGAGTAGACAAGGTTTTCATCTATTTCACTCCCCAATTGTTGCAACAATTCTGCTGCAAACTCAGCTTGTTTATCAAGGGAGAGGCGAAAGCCAAAACCGAATTCGGCGTTATCTTCAAATAGATTATTAGACCATGCGGGACCGCGTCCTTGGGCGTTGGTTGTCCAAGGAGTGGTGGGAAGATTGCCACCATAAATTGAGGAACAACCTGTAGCATTGGCGATGACGGCGCGATCGCCAAACAATTGTGTTAATAATTTTAGATAAGGTGTTTCACCACAACCTGCACAAGCACCAGAGAATTCAAATAAAGGTTCTTGTAGTTGTTGTTGGCGAATCTGGTTTAATTTTAGCGATCGCCTGTCGGGATTAGGTAAACTCAAAAAGAAATCCCAGTTTTTTCGCTCTTGTTCTTGCAATGGCAACTGCCTTGCCATGTTAATCGCTTTCAGCGATGGCTCAGATTTATTTTTAGCAGGGCAAATATTTACACAAATAGTGCATCCCGTGCAATCTTCTGGGGCAACTTGAATGGTAAATTTTTGATTGGCAAAGTCTTTATCTTTTGCACCCGTTGACTTAAAGGTTTCTGGTGCATTAACTAACTCATCGGCTTGATAAGCCTTGGCGCGGATGGCACTGTGGGGACAAACCATAACGCACTTACCACATTGAACGCAGACATCTGGTTCCCACACAGGTATCTCTTCGGCTACGTTACGTTTTTCCCATTTGGCAGTACCTACGGGAAAGGTGCCATCAACAGGTAGTGTGCTAACAGGTAAGTCATCACCTTCCCAAATCATGATTTTGCCTAGAACTTCTCGCACAAATTCGGGAGCGGAGTTAAGAGGAGAGTTAGGTGTTAGGAGTGAGGAGTTAGGAATGTGGATTGTTTGGGGGACATCTACTTTATGCAAGTTGTCTAGAGTGTTGTCTACGGCTTGCAGGTTCATGCGGACAACTTCTACGCCTTTTTTACCATAAGTCTTTTCAATCGCTTGTTTGATTTTAGCGATCGCTTCTTCTTGCGGCAAGACACCCGCTAAGGCGAAGAAGCATACTTGCATAATGGTGTTAATTCTGCCACCCATGCCACTTTCACGGGCAACCTGGCTAGCATTGATTACGTATAACTTCAAATGCTTGTCGATAATTTGCTGCTGCACCTTCAACGGCAAATATTCCCAGACGGTATCTGCATTGTATGGACTGTTAAGCAGCAAAGTCGCCCCAGGAATAGCAGCCTTCAAAATATCTATGCGTTCCAGAAATCCCCAGTGATGACAACCAATAAAGTTAGCTTGGTCAATTAGATAGGTGGAACGAATTGGCTCTTTACCGAAACGTAGGTGAGAGACGGTCATTGAGCCAGATTTTTTGGAGTCAAAGACAAAGTAGCCTTGGGCGTAATTATCGGTTTCTTCACCAATAATTTTGATGGAGTTTTTGTTAGCGCCAACAGTGCCATCAGCGCCCAATCCATAGAACATTGCCCTGACAACATTATCCGATTCTGTAGAGAAACTAGGGTCAAAGCTCAAGGAAGTATGACTAACGTCGTCATTAATCCCAATCGTAAAGTGATTTTTTGGTTTAGCTTGGGCAAGATTGTCAAAGATGCCCTTCACCATTGCTGGAGTAAATTCTTTGGATGAAAGACCGTAACGGCCACCCACAACTTTAGGCAGAGGGGAATCTAATCCTAACTTCTCCCCTGCTCCCCATACTTCATACAAAGCTGTAACTACATCAAGGTAGAGGGGTTCCCCAATGCTACCTGCTTCTTTGGTGCGATCGAGAACTGCGATCGCTTGTACACTAGTTGGTAATACTGCAACAAACCTTTGGACATCAAAGGGGCGGTAAAGTCGCACTTTCACCACGCCAAGTTTTTCACCACGGGCGTTCAGGTAATCTACTGTTTCATGGACGGTTTCACAGCCTGAACCCATAAGAACGATAACGCGATCGGCATCTTTAGCACCGTAATATTCATAGATTTTATAATGCCTTCCGGTGCGTTCTCCAAATTCATCCATGATCCGCTGGACAATTTCTGGACAGGCGTTGTAATAAGGGTTCGCGCCTTCACGTCCTTGGAAGTAGACATCGGGGTTTTGGGCAGTACCGCGCAAGACTGGACGGTCAGGGGTGAGGGCGCGGCTGCGGTGAGCGAGTATTAGATTATCGTGGATGAGCGATCGCAAATCATCATCTGAAAGCAGTTTGACTTTCTGCACTTCATGAGAGGTGCGGAAACCGTCAAAGAAATGCATAAACGAGACTCGCGTCTCTAGGGTAGCAGCATGAGCGATAAGAGCAAAATCTTGACTTTCCTGCACCGAAGCCGAACACAGCAGGGCGAAACCAGTCGCACGAGCTGCCATTACGTCGCTATGGTCGCCAAAAATTGATAAAGCATGAGTAGCTAGGGAACGGGCGGCAACGTGAACCACGGCACTAGTCAACTCACCAGCAATTTTGTAGAAATTGGGTATCATCAACAATAATCCCTGAGATGCCGTGAAGGTGGTACTCAAGGAACCTGTTTGCAAAGCCCCATGCACAGCACCAGCCGCTCCTCCTTCACTCTGCATCTGCACGACGCTGGGAATAGTACCCCAGAGGTTAGGACGACCTTCGGCTGACCAAGCATCTGCCCATTCACCCATCGCTGAAGAGGGGGTGATAGGATAAATAGCAATCACTTCATTTAATTTGTAAGCAACACGGGCGACAGCTTCATTCCCATCGATAGTTGCAAAGGTTTTGTTCATAACTTGATTTTTGTCCCCGCCTCTAAACTGCATTATCAGAACACGTGAATATAAGAATCAGAAATAGCCAGAATTAGAAAGTGATAATTAAAGTTTGTAGTAAGGACTTTAGTCCTGATAATCTTTGCTCTGAGCGATAAATCGCTCACTACAAACTAAGAATTTTTTTATATTTAATTATGTCTACCTACTTATTCTCTGCATTGAAGATTTAATAGTAGGATTTACTCCGCATTTCAAGAATAGTTATTGATGGACTTGTAGCTCCTAAGTTAACTTTCAACCAATACTGCATCTATTAATATCTCATCTGTAATCCTGCATCTATTAATATGTATTAATAATGTACTCAACAATCAAAATCTTTATTTGATAGGACTTTAAGGGAATTTATTATTTTTTGTGGGGTATAGGGTCGGGAATCTCTGATATATTTTACTTAACCATCAGAGGTCATTTCTGAAGTCAAAATAAAATTATTGTATGACAAACAGAATGAGAGGTAGCTTATTCTGCCTCTCCTACTTAAGATTGACTAACAAAACTCAAAACAAATTTGCTATTCAAGTATGACCTCTTTTTTACTTTCTCTGGCAGCAATCTCAGTATTTGGTAGTATTAACCCTAATGGCTTTGCAGTACAAATTTATCTACTGAGTACGCCGAAGCCTGTTATCTGTGTATTAGCTTTTACCCTTGGCGAATATGTTGGACTTTTGATTTCAGGACTGTTAATTGCTTGGGGTCTGAGACAAGTAATTCATGAATTTTTAAATGCTGTTGGTGAAAGTATTTATGTATTGCAATTCATTGCCGGAATAGGACTATTAATTGTAGGATACAACGCACCAAAAATTTTTAACCCTTCTACAAAAACTGTACAGCCTCATTCACTCAAGCCACTGCACACTTTTCTCTTAGGTTTTACCATTGTCGCCGTAGAAACTCCAACTGCATTGCCTCATATTGCTGCCCTCCAGCAAATGAATGATGCCCATCTTTCAATCCCAATATTTATATTAATTTGGGCATTATACGATTTGATTTTTATCTTTCCATTATTAATAATGCTTGCCATCTATCTGGTGTTAAATGACAAAGCTATTAGTGATTTAGAAAAACTTTATTATAGAATAAACACTTTGGTCAGCAAAATCTTACCCTTTCTTGTGAGTGGGATTGGGGTTTTCTTTATTGTCAACAGTCTCATTCAGTTTTTTGTCAGAGCATAGTTTATCTCATCTCAGTTTTTTGTATTGCTGCCATAAAGTTTAACCAAAGATAAACCTTTATTGGAAATACTACTAAGAAAAAGACCAATTACGAATTGGTAGCTTGTAGTGTAGTATGGCGATCGCATTTTCAACTTCTGTCTTAGCTGCGGCGACATCTAATTACTAAGATGTAAAAACATAGTTGATTAATTTAAATCGAACATGCGTTATAGTTTAACCTAGTTTTGCGCTAGATGTAATACCCATAAATCTTTATCCTTGCCACTTAGTATAAAGCTATGATTTAGTTTGAGAAAAACTACGTAAATCCTGGGTGAATAACAGTAAAATAATAATCAATATGTTTTTTATTTAAGTGTAATTTATGCCTGATCGGAGAAAATTTTTAACAAGAGCAGGATATACTACCCTTTCTGCTTTATTCACTATGGGGTTTTTACAAAAGGATAACCAAAAAGAAGACCATAGCAGGAATTCTCTTGCAGCAAATTATACAAATGCAAATTCTCCCCTTCGGCAATTAGCTGCCGCCAAAGGGAAGCGTTATGGCGCAGCAATTGCTAGTGATATTCTGCTAAAAGAGAAGGATTATGCTAATCTGATTGCTCGTGAATGTTCGATTGTGACACCGAATGGTGAATTAAAATGGAACGCTACTGAACCACAACCAGGAAAATTTACCTTTGAATCAGCAGATGCGATCGCCAATTTCTGCCAAAAACATAAGATAGACTTGCACGGGCATACCCTTTTCTGGCACATGGGAAGACCAGACTGGGCAACATACCCCCCTACACTTAAGATGATCGAACGCCATGTTAAAGGAGTCATGGGGCATTATCGCAATAGTCCCGTTTTAAAATCTTGGGATATTGCCAATGAAATCATCGCTGATAGTGAAAATGAAACCGACAATGCTACCTACGGTTTGCGTAAAGGGGTAAAACCAGAATTAATTCGAGACTTGTTTTTAATTGCTGCTTCAGTTGATAACAGCAAGAAATTTTACCTAAACGATTTCGGCATCGAAGGCGCTACATGGAAATCAGAGCGTTTCTTAAAAATGGTCGAATATCTGAAGAATAGTGGCGTTAAAATTGATGGGGCAGGTATCCAATCGCATCTATGGTTTTCTACTGCCTATGGTTTTGACGAGAAAGGATTTAATTCCGTCTTAAAACGGCTTAACGATCTTGAAGTTAAACCAATAATCACAGAATTAGATATTATTATTGATACCCCACTACCCGATAGTATTAAAAAGCTAGACCAAATGGTAGCCGATAGTTACAAGCGATATCTTGATCTGTGCTTTGCGGCTAAAGTCGATACTGTCATTACATGGGGACTTAGCGATCGTCATACCTGGATACGTCATCCCGAGTGGATGCCAAAAAAAACTTTTAGAAACAATCCAAGTCTCTGGAAATTTCTGCGTCCGCTTCCCTTCGATGAGAATCTACAATCTAAACCAGCCCGCAATGCTATAGCCCAAGCTTTTCAGGAATCAACTTAATAACTCCACCCAGACATAAATATAGCATTTCCTCAGCAACTGAGGTACACCCAAATCTTGTTTACCAAGCTTAGTAGCTTTGAAAATGTACCTCACTATGCCGGGAACTGCTACATCATTTTTAAATATTATTTTAAGCAAAATAGATGGAGATATTTTTAGTTATTCACTATTATGAAAGTTGAATAAGACTTACTGACTAATTAATTATTAAATCTTAGGACAACATTTCATAAATTCGTGACGAATTGAGCAACCTACCGGTAAGAGTGTGAGAGACTCGATCAAGCTACGAACTTTTGAAATTTCGTACTTATAAATACCAGCAGGTTATTTTTTTTTCGTTTACTTGAGATACTCCAAATTTCTCGTAAAAATAATGTGCCAACAAACCAAGGCTCAAGTAAGTAACGTCTCCAAAGTCTTTTCGGTTCAGATAACAAGCGATACAACCATTCCAACCCCACTTTTCCCATCCAGCGAGGAGGAGTAGGTATTGCTCCTGCTATATAGTCCATACAGGCTCCACTAGTCAAAATAGTGTTGGTATGAAGATGTTCAAGATTTTCGTAAATCCAATACTCTTGGCGTGGCATACCCATTCCCACCATTAATACATGGGGTTTGTAAGCATTAATTGCAGCCACAGTGGCGAGATTTTCTTGACTATCTTTATCTATATCAATATAGCCATGAGCGCAAGCAATCTGTAAACCAGGAAATTTCTGGCATAAAATATTTGCTGCTTTTTCAGCAACTCCTGGCTTTGAACCTAAATAAAATACACGCCAGCCTTTAGTAGCAGCTTCCGCCATCAGAGGCCATACCCAGTCAGCATAGGTTACTCTTTGTTCCCGTTTAATTGGAAAACCCAACAACTTTCCAATAAACACTAAAGGCATACTATCAATATGGGTATATTCTGCCTTGGAATAAAAAGCTTGCATTTTTAGATCGTTATGGAAGAGATAAAGACTATGTAAGTTGTGATTAGCAATAATCCATTTTTCATCCTGCTTAATAGATTCTTCAATCAATAAATTTAAGTCAACGATGGAGAGTGCATCCACTTGAGCACCAACAATTTTATAAGAAAATCGCTTTTTCATATCTTGTTTTTTTTGATAAATATGAGATGTTATTTAAAAGTCAAGGTGAGTATTGGAAAATTAGTTAGTAATAGTTCAATACTGAAATACCTAAGTTTTTTAGTTAAAAACTATTATTTAAATATAACTAAAAAGCACTTATTTTCATGAGGATTTCTGCAATATTCTGCGATTTTGCATTCCAGGAATACTTTTCTGTAATTAAAGTATATGCTGTCTCTACAAGTGATTGATATTTATCAATATTTGAAGCAGCATCAAGTATTGTATTAGCGACTTCTTCGCTAGAGTATCCTGTTACTAACAGATGTTCTAAATTGCGAAATTCTTCTAAACCTCGCAAGCCTTCTGGTGTTGATATAACTAATTTTCTACTAGCGAAATAATCTAATGCTTTATTGCGAGCGCCACCTGCTACTGCTTGTTTTGAAAATGGCAACAAAGCAATATCTGCATATTTCAGATGGGCGATAAAGTCTTCCCTTTTAGGTAAAAACCCTAAAAAAGAAATGTTAGATGGTATTGGTTCTGAAATATCACTACTATCCCTACCAATGACAACAAAATGCACTTTTTCTTGATGATTTTCAAGGCATTTAGCGACCTCAATAGCCATTGATACAGACATATCATTAGTTGGAAATTGAAATGTTTTGGGAGCAATAATAACCACTATTTTAGCTGGTCTCAATGCTTGATAAGGATCTTTATCTGGAAAAACTTCAGTATTGAGTAAGTCTTCAGTAACTCCATTCCCGATAGAATAAATTTGCTGTGGAATTTTTCCATACCATTGGGAAATTAGTTTAGGAATTGATTCACCTGCTGCAATAATTGGACTACCAGAGAATATTAAAATTCCCTGAGCAATATATGTCTTAATACATTGTGCAAACTCTTTGAAAGGATTAGCAACTGAAAACAAGCGCATCCAGTATTCATAAGGCGAAAATGTATGAAAATCTAACACAAGAGAGGAACTACTGTGTTTTCTAAGCTTTAGTGAAATTAAAGCAGCCAATCCAGGTAGTGTTTCTTGAGCGTACACAATATCTGGACAAAACTCGTCGATGCACTTTTCTATGGATTGAATATATGACTTCAAGCTTCTTGATCCAATAGAAAGAGAAGGTGCATAATCCACAGATGAACAATCTAAACCTAGCTGAAAAACATCAAAATGTTGAGTAAGATATTGTCCTAGATAAAAAGGTCTAGTAAATGCACCAAATGGCTGACTAGAATCGAGAGTTGAGACAATTAGTAAGCGTTTACCCATAAAAGGATTGCTGATTATTATTTTATAAATTGAAATCACATTTGTGAAATTATTAAGATAAGTTATAACTTATCCAAATATCATCAAATATCATCTACCAATGACTCTTGTGCAAGTATTAAACTTCTGAGGCAGTTTGATTAATATCCTCAGAAAAGGTAGGAGAGGTAGCCAAATCTTTGTAACCAATAATTGCTCTGATATAAGGTAAGAACCAGTAAAATATCCAAAATGGCCCAGAGTGTCTGCTACAAAATATAGTCCATGATTTCAACGGAAATGCTTTAATTTGTAGTACTTTTTTCAAGCGTTCTAATAGATTTAAATTAGTATCTGCCCAACTATTACGGATAGAATTTTTAGTACAAGTACCAATATACCCAGGAGCTACCCATATTTGAAAACCCAATTTATGCGCTCTCAGGGCATAATCTAAATCTCCTAAACTATGAACAAAAGCTGTATCAATATTGCCAACTTTGGCAGCAACACTTTTAGGAATTAGCACGCAGTTACCATACATAGCATCGCATTTTTGGATAACAGAACTTGGTTCTAAAAATTCAAATTTATTAGAGTACCACTTTTTAGATTTTACCGCTCCTCCATAAGTTGCTTTTCCTGTAATTGAGTCTTTAGTTGAACCAACTACAATTGAGTCTGGATAACCAAATTCCGTCAAATTTTGATGAACCTGTAATAGTTTACTCACAGCATTGCCTTCCAAAAATGTGTCATCATTCAACCACAGATAATAATCATATTGATATTTTATTGCTTCACCAAAAGCGAGATGCATTCCTCCCACCCAAAATAAATTGCCATTACCTTGAAGAATTTGTACTTCTGGATATTCTGCTTTAACAGCCTCTGTAGTCCCATCAGAACTACCATCATCGGTTAAATAAACATCACAATAGTTTTTTTGCTGATATAAAGCACTTAGACAAGCAAGAGTTGTATCCCGTCTGTTATAACATGTCATAATTACAGCTATATTCGCTTTTTTCATCCCATTTATCTCCTAATAATATGTACAAAAATAGTTAATGCAAATAATAAATTTAGATACCTTTTTTATGGATTTTATTCATAATCTCAATTATCAAATTTTTACCTTTTATCTATCGTGATGTCAGTTTAAAACTTAACCCTGCTTTCTATCCAGCCACTGAAATTAATTTCTAAATTAAAGCTTTTTAGCTTTTGTTCCATTCTCCTGACTCTCAACAGATATCGATGCCAAACTGATACACGAGGCATATTAAGTCTGATAACCTCTTCACATAACCATTGATATTTATCTGAATTGACATTAAACTTTTTCAATCTTTTTATTTGCCCATACCAATCGTTATAAAAAAATAAGTTGAAATAATGAATGGATATAATATCATCCCAATGTTTAATTTGTATTTCTTTTGATAAACGGTTATGTAAAGGTAATGGGTAACTATAATTAGGAGGAAGATGTTCAACGTTTTCTTCCAAGGCACATAAAGTTACAGACAAAACAGACTGCTCAACAAAATAAATACCTTGAGGAGGAGTAATATCCAAGCGCATTACTTTTTCAAAGTTCTCTTTCCAAGTTGTAAATATACCTGCACTCCTTCTTACAGCAACCAAACCAGAATTCCAGTATGCTCTGATTCTTTTATTACCAATTGGTGTGTCAACAAATACCTCACGCTTTACTCCCAGTATTTCATATAGTTTTTGCCAATACCATTCTTGAGGATCTTGCAGACCTGTAGAACCAATTCCTTGACCATACTCAGGACGCATCCGTACATTACAATCTACGGGCAATAAAAATTCTTTTGGTTCAGAAAAAAAGCATTTGTCACTGTCTAAAAAAACCAATATTTCTGCATCGATATTTTGTTCGGCATAGGCACAAACTAGGGGCTTATTGGCTAAATAATATTCATGAAATTCTCGATTTATTGGAATTTGTTGATGAGTCACCTGCAATGCTTCAAAGGCTTGTTGGGTTTGTTTTAATATGGGTTCACCTACTCTAGGATGGAAACTATATATAGGTGTATTTTTCAATTTGCCGCAGAACTTACGAATACTTTCTGCAAGCATCAAAGATTGACCTTCTAAACGGCCAGGTTCTGTACAAATTATAAAAGCTATAGGTATTGACATATTATGAAGTATTGATTTACTAAGTTAATTACTCAATGAAGATTTCTTGGCTATCATCAATATTTCCTGAAACAAGGCTGAATAACGACCTGCTTGAAGTTCTAGAGTGAATTCTTTCTCTGCTTTATCACGAGCATAAAATGATAGTTTTTGCAACCTCTGTTCATTTTCAAGTACCCAGGCGATTCCTTTGGTAAAATCCTCAACTTCATAAGGTTTAGCCAAATAGCCATTCTGCTGATGATCGACAATATCTTTTAAGCCAGTAGCATTAAACGCCACAACTGGAGTACCACAAGCGAATGATTCCGAAGCTGTCTGTCCAAAAGATTCTTGAAGAGATGGTACAAGCATTACATCAGCAGCTGAGTAAACAGTCGCTAAAGATATATCATCATGTAAGTGTCCCAAATAGTGGGTTTTGAAGCCTAAATCAGGTGGATTTTCGGGTTGAAATGCTCCAAAAATCACAACTTCCAAGTCATCCTTCCAGCCAGATTTACTCAATTCTTGTAAAGCTGGTTGCAATAAATGAAATCCTTTATTTCTATCGCTTGTTGCTTCTATCGCTCCAAAAAGTATCAGCTTCTTATCCTGGGGTAGATTGAGTGCTTCGCGGGCAAAATGTTGATTAATCGGTCGATATTTTTGAGTATCCAGTCCGTGGGGAATTACCTCGATTCGCAAATTCTGAAACAAAGAACTGGAACGAGCGCACTGCGCTAACCAAGAACTTGGTGAAACCAGAGTTAAATTTAAATTTTTCCAGGCTTTTACTTTGCGCTGCCATACCCAACGAGATAGATCCCACTCATTACCACTGCTGAGTTGAGGACAAGCCCCACAGGATACTTTGTAGCGATCGCATTCTCCAGTAACGTGACACCCTCCAGTAAACCCCCACATATCATGGAGAGTCCAAACTAGAGGACGCTTCAGTTTAGCAAATGTTTCTATTTGCATAAAACCTCCGCTAATCCAATGAAGATTGATTATATCTGGATTAATCTGAGCAACTTTAGGAATAACTTTATCTGGCAACCATTGAGTAAAAAATGGAGTATTTTTCTTTTGACGATAAAGCTTTAATGGCAAACTTTCAACTGTCAACTTTGCCTTAGCAATGCCTTGAAACAGTCTAATTTTAGGTGCAATTACTGTTTTATCATTACTATATTTTTCCTGAACTAACATTTGTGACTGTAGTCCTATATCCTGTAAACCTGCGTGTAAGCGATATGCAGCCCTCGCTGCACCGCCATTAATATCATGGGTACTAATATGTAAAATTTTCATTTTTATTAACTTAATAATCACTAAAACTATTTCTGACTGGCATAAAAACTAATTGACTAAAATATTTTTACGATTTCGTTGATATTCAACAGTCAAAGATAATGACATGGTGATATACATTAACCAATTCCAGCTAGGAGTTAATAATCTGGCTTCTGAAAAATTAACTATGACTATAATAATTAGCATCTGCATTGGCCAATAATCTTCCGGCTTTTTAGCGACAGAAATAATTCGAGTCAATGCCATTACGAAAAACCGGACAAACCCTGCTGCAAAAGTCAAAAATCCTACAAATCCCAATTCTAACAATAATTCTAAAAAACCATTATGGGCGTTACTTGCCCAATCGTAAGTAGCTCTTAATTTGGATGCAGCATTACTAGTCCAAAATCCCGAAAATCCATAACCTAACCAAGGTCTTTCCAAAATCTTAGAAATTACTAGCTCCCAGAGGTCAGAGCGTCCATTGAAGGTAAGGTCTTTACCAGAAGTACCAACTACAGTTTCGGCATTATTGAGAAGTAATATCGAAGAAATCATCAGTAACATCAAAGTTGAAGTGATCGTAATAACTTGTAATTTATAATTAGTTTTCTTCAGAGATCTATAGAAAGGTAAAAGTAATATCATTGTCAATAAAATCGTTAAAGACGTTGTTGAACGTGAAAGGATAATTAGACATATAGATATCCCACATAGTGCCCACATCAACCAGCGATATCGATGGCCACTAAGAGCTAGGTGCAAAAAAACTCCTGCACTCCAAGCCATCATGTAACCTAATTCATTTTTATGACCATAAATTCCACTCCACATACCTAGTAATTCAGGTGATTCGTGAATATAACCTGGTACGAATGCAGAAAATAGCATAGATAATGATGCAGCTACCCCAAGTGCCCAAGCTATCAGCTTAATTTGTTCCTTAAGGGGATAACGCATTGCTAAATAGATGGCAAGAAAATATATTCGGATTAGACCTCTTAAATAAGTAAGACTAGAACTTAGGTCTTCTGACCATAAAAGAGAAAATATAACTATTGCTAGTAACAAAAACTGTAGTGGACTTCTAATAATTACATAAATAAAACCTTTCCAGTATAAAATTAGGAAATAAAATAGGATTAAATATGAAACTATATTGAAGATAGTATCTAGCTTATCACCTCCAAGTGTAGACATGGAAACTTCTTGTGCGGGGTGTATTGTTAATGCCCCTACAGCAATGAGTAATAGCAAGATAGTTAATATTTTTTCTGTTAATTTTACTTTCATTTGGGATATTTAATTAATCTATTTTTTTATAGCTGAGTAATTCAACCTTTTCTTCACTTCCTCTTTAAAAATGTCCAACGCAGTTGCTTTATAGACTGTTTTCTGTGTAAAATTATCTGCTTCTACATTCCTGACAATAAATGGTGGATGCTTTAAGGGAAATTCCATTGCTTGCATCGGCATATTGATGAAGGAAAATTCTTGATTTGAAGTGAAATGAGTTGCGTCTGCACCAACACCGACATTAGAGATTAAATTGACATTGGGAATAATACTTAAGCTTCTCTGCATCCAACAAGCAAATGTCCATTGGTAATCCCAGGTTATACCTGTAGGATTATCATAAACAGATTGAAATATTCGTTGCCAATAATTTACCGCTTTTTGATCTATAAGAATGTCATGTAAAAGGTTTTCTGCTTGCACCTCTTTCCAGAGTTTGATAGTCAAATCATAATGTTGCCAAGCACGTCTCCAACTTGCCCAACCCCAGCAGTGGTTGTAGCGAGAAAAATAGTAACTGTAATTTGTACGTTTTTGTCCAAGTTGAAGATTTTGAGCAGAGATTGTGGCGATTCTGGTATCATTTCTATATTTTTCTAGCAGTTCTTGGCTAAACCTAAAAAAAGTTGGGTGAGGAATACAATCATCTTCTAAAATAATTGTCTCCTCAACATTATTAAAGACCCAATCTAAACCACTTGATACCCGTTTTGCACAACCTAAGTTGATATCAGAATAATTTTTTATTACTTCACAATCCCAATCAACTCTCTCAATAATTGCCCTAGTCGCTTCGCATTTTTCTGCCTCATCTTCGCGGTTAGTGCGGGGACCATCTGCAATTACAAAAAGTTTTGTTGGCTTGGCTTGGCGAATAGCCTCAAAAACTTTTTCTGTTATTTGGGGGCGTTTAAAAATGATAAAAGTTACTGGTGTTTGCATCATATAAAATTTAAATAATAACGATCAGTATTTGTAAAAATGAATAAGCGATCGCACCTGAATTTTAAATAGCTTTTGTGTTCTTGAATCAAATGCGTTACATATAAAAGCAGCAGCAGCTTGAGATATTATTGTTGCGATCGCAGCCCCAAGTCCTGCGTATTTAGGAATAAGTAATAAATTGAGAACAATGTTTAGTATCGCTCCAAATAAAGTCTTACCTAAAGAAACGTGGTTCAAACCTTCAGCAATAAACCAAGGTGATGTTGCAAGACCCATAAATACAAACAAAGAAGTCCAAATATGAACTGCTAATATTGGTCCTGCCTCTGCATATCCACTTCCAAACATCACCATAATTATCTTGTCAGATAAAAAGGACATTGGAAGAGCAATTGCTAAAGATATACATGTCATGAGACTGAGTAATTGTCCTATTCGCTGATAGTAAAGACTTTCTGATTTTTCCTTGGCGGCATAAATTGCTGGAGCAACAGAAGAAACAATAGCCCCCGGAATAAAATACCAAATTTCAGAAACACGTACAGCAGCAGAATAAATACCAACCTCACTATCTCCGATCATTTGACCTAACATCACCTGATCTATTCTCATAAAAATCATGATGGCGAACCCCGAAAAAATTAGAGGTAAACTCTCTTTCAGAAGAGTTTTGGCAGACGCAATGCTCCAACGCCATAACCACAATGAAGACCCTTTGACTTGGTAAACAATTAGTAAGCCAATTGCACTCATTGCAAATTCTGCTAATGTTACCAAAGCAAAAGCTAGCAACGGTGCTTTTGTTAAAATCAGTGCGATTTTGATGAGAGTATTTAGCAGAAACGCCGAGTTTTTAGCGATTACAGTATATTTTGACTGCACCTGTGATTGAAACCACAGTTCAATAGTATCAGATGCCCTAAAAACTCCTGCTATTCCTAAAATTGCAACTAGCCATATCTTTAGTGTTTCATGCTCACCTAAGAAAAACATCGTGCTAACTGCCAATAAAACAGAAGCAATTCCACCCAAAAATTTTAGCCAAAAAGTAGTTCCTAAAATTTCCTCTTTGTTTGATGATTGACGCACAAGATGGCGAACTACTACGTCGTCTAGTCCGAGAGTAAAAATTGGGCTGAATAAGGCAACAAAAGCTAAAGCATAGTTAAATAGACCATACTGTTTTACTCCTAAATAACGTGCTACCCATACTCCTACAACCAAGCTTGCACCCATACGTAGAATGCGATCGGCAAATAACCAACCTGTATTAGCAACAATTGCACGCAGTCCAGAACGAGATTTAAATTTCGAGAAGTTTTTAATTTTTAATTTGCTTAACATTATTTTTGTGAATTAATCACATACAATTATTTATATTTATCAATCTCGCTGATGCAACTTTTTCAGTTTCTCAAATACAAAATAAAGTGTATTTATTCAGTAACTTACATTAGTGAGCGCTTACAAGGTTTTTAATTTACCACTAATTAAAATTTTCAAAAAATAGCTAAATAAGAAAATAATGCCCTTGATTTTCCAATACAAACTATGCTCAAATAAAAATATTATTTTCAAATAAGTAACAAAATCCTGATATTTTGGGCATGGTATTGTTTGTAACTCCTTGATAGATGTAAAAGCTAAGAGTAATGGTGAGCTAAAATTGTTTTTTTGCAGAATGTAATTAAACAAGGAATTACGTTTCCAGAATCTTTTGTATTCATAGTTTTTGTCTATATCTAAAAAGTTCTTATTATGATACTGATTATTTTCATGTATTCTATACATGACTAAAGGTTTATACATATAAAACTTTTTAGCCCCCACCAAAGAAGCTCCCCATACCAAACAGTCATCAGCCCTTACACGCCAATCCTCTAAATTTGGAATAGGTAAAAATTTTCTGACTATTTCTCTACGTATTGATAATGTTGAAGTTATAGAACCAATCCATTCACCATTATATAAAGTTCTAATTACTGAATAACCCAAATCTAAATCAACTGCATCGTCTTGAAATGTCCCTTCTACTGCTCCAAATTTTTTATACGCACAAAATACAAAATCACATTCACTACGTCTATTGTAAAAGTTTAGGGCATTTTCTAAATACTGAGGTTCATAAATATCATCAGCGTCTAAAAAAAATATAATGTCACCCCTAGCAGCTAAAAAGCCTTCATTAAAAGATGATAATTGTCCTTGATTTTGTTCTTTAAAGATAGATTTAACATTAGCTAATTGAGTAAAGTTATTGATAATTTCCGCAGAATTATCTGTGGATGCGTCATCAACAATGATAATCTCATCAAATTTAACTGTCTGATTTAAAGCACTATCAATTGCTTCAGAGAGAAATTCGCCATAATTGTAATTATTAATTAAACAAGAAGTTCTGATTTTAGTTTTATCCATTATTCCTACAGTCACAAAATTGGGTTTAGATGGTTGTAGTGATGGTAGCTTTTACATTTTCTAAGAGAACTTAACGCTCTTTGCGAAATTTAGTTAAACTGCTAGATACCAAATCTTGTTCAATTTGTCGTTTTTTAGTCTCATAAAAATAATTATTAGGTTCATTTTTAGTGTTCACACCATTGATGACTATCCCTAATACCTTCTGACCTGACTGAGTTAAAAACTCTTTAGCTGCATTTGCACTATTCAAGTCAACCACTCCAGGACGAACGACTAATAAGATACCGTCAGTCAAGGTGCTTAAAACAGCAGCATCTGCTATTCCTGACAGTGGAGGAGTATCGAAGATTACAAGATCGTAATCTCTCCCAAAGTTACTAATTAATGCCGCCATACGTTGAGAATCTAGCATTGCCACTGGATTTGGAGGCAAAACTCCAGAAGTAAGAACTTCCAAATTAGGCATTACTTGCTGAACAACTGTATCTAAAGAAGCTTGATTAATTAGGATATTACTTAGTCCCATTGTATTTGTTAGCCCCCAGATATGATGCTGTATGGGATGACGCATATCTGCATCCACCAACAACACCCTACGCCCCGCCTGAGCCATAGTCACAGCTAAATTTGCAGATACGTCAGACTTTCCTTCTTTGGCAACGGAACTTGTAATTACAATGCTTTTGAGCGGTTTATCAGAACAGAGGAACTTCAAGTTCACTTGTAGTATTTGATATGCATTACCAACAGGGAAGTAAGGAATATCTCTGCCAATAATTTTGGGAATAGGTCTATCAAGTCCTGGTATAGAAGAATGATCTTTACCATTTCTACCTTGTGCAGGAATCACTCCCAAAACACTGTATCTCAAGACTTCTTTGGCTTCTTTGACGGTCTTCACCGAGCGGTCTATCAAGTCTAAAGTAAAGGCGACAATGATACCTAAGAAAAAACCAATTCCTGCTCCACCAATAATAAACAGCATTTTTCGAGGCCCTTCTGCTTTATCAGGGGTTAAAGCATAGGAAATAACACGAGCATTAGGAATCTTTTGATTCTGTGCAATATCAATCTCTTGGCGTTTCTTTAAGAGTGTTTCGTAAGTCGTTTGAGCTGCTTGCAGTTTCCGTTCTAGCTCTCGTTGACTTTGTTCTAGCCTTGGCAAATTATTTGCTCGTTTGATATAGGCATTTTGCTGTTGTTTGAGTGTGGCAATTTGTCTCTCCAGTCCAACACGTTCTGCCTGAGCACGAGTAATATCTGCAATTAGGCTTTGGCGCAGTTGTCCAACCTGTAAACTTCCCTGTGTTATCTGCGCTCCACCAGCTACTTGTCCTGTCCGCTCTTTTAACAAGTTCTTAAGAGCTAAGACTTTTTCTTCTAAGTTAGTAATTGTAGGGTGTTCAGGTGAAAAACGGGTACGCTCTAGTGCAAGTTGGCTTTCTGTTTCTTGAAGTTGGGCTAGCACTTTCTGAACTCCAGGTGCTTGACTCAATTCAGATTCGATTACACCTTGCCGTGAATCTACCTGAGCTTCACTGCTTAACTGTTCTAGACGACCTTTCACATCATCTAGTTGAGCTAAAGCTTGAGAAATTTGGTTTCCTAACTTAGAAATGGTATCGACTGCTGCGGCTGCTTCTTGTTCTAGGACAACAACCTTATTCGTTTCTTTAAATAGCCGCAGTTTTGATTCGGCTCTTCTGACAACTTCCTCAGCTTTAGGTACTTCCGTTACAAGAACTTGTTTGGCTGTCCGTGCTTCATTCTGATTAGCCTTGATATTTAGATCGATATAACTGTCAATAACTTCATTAACGATTTTGGCAGCTAGTTCTGGATCGCCACCTTTATAAGAAAGTTGTACAACATCAGTGCCTTTAATTCCTTCTATTTTTAGTTGTTTTGCCAAATTGGGAATCGAGAGCAGTTTGCCTTGACTATCTTTAAGGTTGAGGGAATTAATCGTTTTCTCAATTACTGGATTCGAGCCAATAACTCTCACCTGAGTTTCCAGGGGATTGTCGTTCACATTCAAAGCTTCTAGGCGTCCTATGTCATCCGGTAAGCCCGTGAGTGAGGAAGAGCGATTTGTTTTAATCATCAAACTTCCTTCTGCCTTGTATGAAGGTTTTAGTGAAAATGCATACAAGCATCCAAGGCTAACAGATATGGCGAAAATTCCAACTAGAGGTAGCCAACGCCGTTGAAAAACTTCTAAGTATTTCTGAATATTTACTTCTTCAAAATTTGGTAAAGATTCCATCGTCATAATATATGTAAACTTTTATAAAAAGAAAGACTATTTACTTACAGCAGATTGTTCTCACAATTTGGAATACAGTAACACTGTAGTCTACCTTGTGATATTAATATTTGGGTTGATTGTTAGCTAATACCTTATTGCTAAGGTTCTTCAATATCTGAAGTTAACTAATAGTTTAGATTGATATTCTACTGACAGCAAAGCCAGGATAACTCACAATTTTATCCCTGATTTAGTTGCTTTCCATTTTTGGGGCTTAATTTTTGTTAACTTAGTTTTGTGTTACTACTAACGCAAGTATTGATTAGTAACCTAACAATCACTATCATATTATGTAAGAACACTGATTTTAATAACTTTACAAAAAATTTATACAAAATACTAATATATTCACTCTCGGTTTGCTGATTTTGAAAAGACAAGAGGAGTCAATTCCTTCAGGTAAGGAATAGTTCAATTGTGCTAGTCTATAAGCAATGTAAGCACTTCGGAGATAGGCTTTGGACAGTGAAAAGAGATACCTAGAAAGACTAGACGGATATTTCCTTAAGCTACTTCAAAACTTTAACTAACAATGAATTCTTGCTCTGAACAATAGTCAATGGGAATAATACGGGACTGGCAATCATAAAATTGCATGATTTGAGTATTGAACCTATAAGGACTCACAATCAGTTTAATTTTTACTGCTCCCTCCTGTCTGATCGCTCGCTACGATAAGACAAATTTTTAGGCTGACCGACTTAGTACAGGTAATTAAGTCGGTACAAATGATTAGAACACAAGTAGTAAGACAAAATTAATTTACACAAAATTTAATCTTCAACCCTATCCAGCTTGAATTTAACGTAGCCTAACAAAGAAGTATCAAATGACAGCGTGGTTAGAGCAATAAATTAGTTTACATCAGACTAGTACAAGACAGCAGAAATCCAGTTACTATCTAAATTAACCAGACAAATAGCTCAAGCAAATTGTTCAAGATTGCCAAACTTCAGTCATATTTTACTAGATTGCACTATCTTTTTCATGAAGTTTGGCTATATTTATTATTACCTGTGTTAATCTGAAGTACTCAAGCTAGCCTCCTATTTCTTTGTTTTTGATCTAGGCAATTGTAATTATTAAACTGACATTAAATGTTGAGAGATTGAATTATGAAATCCTCTTATATTATCTTAGCCGTTGTGATTAGCGCACTCACTCTCAGTCAGAGAGCCGATGCTAACCAAGAGAATGTTCCTATAACAATAGGCGATCGCGATCAAGCTGGAGTTTTATTGACGGAACCAGCTACGATTAACGCTACATGGAGCAATTTTATCGGACAGACTAATAATCCAAAACAAACTGCTGAATCAATTTCCCTAATGCAGGAGCGAGGATGCCAAAAAATTAACCCGCTTGAGTTCATCAATAACCCAAGCGCTTTTTTTCAGCAATGTCAGGAGCCAACCAAGACTCACAGTACTGAACCAATTGAGTATCTCAAGGTTCCTAAACTGGATTCTGGTATTCGTGTGACAGTTACTAAATTTTGATATAGGAACTTTTTTAACAATAGATAGCTAATTCTTGGTAATGTGATTTATCTAGATAATTTACACTCAAATATGGATGAAATATTTATGCTGGCTGCTTTAGCTCAAAGCAGAAAAGCTTTGCCGGAATGTTTGCCGAACCCACCAGTAGGCTGTGCGATCGCATCTGGCCAAGAGATCGTAGCTCAAGGATACACGCAAGCACCAGGAAAACACCATGCTGAAGCTGACGCACTTAAACAGATTCAAGGCAAAGCTTTCAACTTGTTGAAAATGTATGTAACTCTTGAACCTTGTTCTTTTCATGGACGCACACCTGCATGTGCTTTAGCGATCGCTGAAGATTGTCGGATAGATGAAATATATGTATCTATACTTGATCCCGACCCGCGCAATAATGGTAAAGGATTAGACATTCTCAAGAATGCAGGAAAAATAGTTAATGTTGGATTATGCGCCAATGAGGTGAATGCTTTTCTTAACCAATATCTACTAAAGTGATGGTTGAAAAGTTAGATTAAAACTTTAATATAGTACCATTTTCCCAAAAATCTTTGCAATAAGCCAACCATCTATGTAGATACATAACTGTGCTTTTGTGTCAACTAAAAGTTGAAACTAGTAAGCCAGAAAGCTGTGAGATGTTCCTTCATTAGGAATTTTAGACTATTTTCGACTTCTCCATAAAGTGGGAATGTTGTTGTTCAAGCTATGCTGCACAACAATCAACTAGATACCCTTATACAAAAATCTTTTTGCTTTAAGAGGATATTAGGGCGATCGCGGGTGTTGCTGTCTTGCCAAGTATCATCCTTGATGTTAGTGTTACCACTGTTAGTACTTTTATTCCATAAAATTTCTCTAGGAGTAATCAAGTTGATAATACCGCATCCAATGCAGATGTCTGCATACAATTATGACACAAGTGCAATTGTCACAGATATCTGCGTCTTCTTGATTATCCTAAATCCCAGGAAAGAGATATGAGTCAGAATGAATGTACAGATGTAGCACTGGTACGTCTATGCAAGTGTTCTGAATACTACATAATTAATTTCACCAGATGCCTAATCACTAAGTATTTGACCAGATTCTTAAAGGAAGGCTGTTATTAAAGAAAAGTAGCAGAAGAAGTTCTTTCTTTCATGTTTAACGAACGCCCATACCTGGCTTGATATGCTTAGATTGTATTACAAAAAAAATGAGGTAAGAAAGGGATATTTTATATTTAATGAGTTTTCATTTAATGAGATCACATCTATTGATAAGCAGACTATGAAGACTTCAATAAATGAACTTTTTGTGATATTTTAAGACTTGCTATTAATAATTGACTCTTAGATAATGGAATCGTTGCTTAGTATTTTTTACTTTTTCCAGTAACCGCATTGGATAAATAGACGAAATTTAATTGTTAATTGTATTTTAGAATATGCAAAAATCAATGATAAAGGAATGTAATTATTTCAAAGGATATGCTAATGATACTTTAGGTAATTGATTTGTGACTGGTGATGATGTTATTATTAATGGGTGGGTTGATTTTGGGTTTATTATCTCCAACAATTAACTTGTAATGTATCATAGACCAGAATTCATCAGTGTTGCAAATTGATTAGACCTCTTGCATAAAATACAAATTAAGAACCCCACCCCGCCAAAGCGTAGCTTTGTCTCCCCTCCCCGAAAGCGGGAAGGAAATTAAGGGATGGGGTGTTAAGTACTTTTGCAAGATATCTATTGATTAGCAGTGTGAAATGGCTGTGGGTCTGAATATCTAGACTTGATACCAATAAATTGATGAGGTTACAGAGGAGCAAATAACCATGAGCAACTTAACATCTCCACATACCGAAGTTCAAAAAACGAAGAAAAAAAGTTTAGCCGCAGATAAAAAACCTCGAGCTACAGATGATATTGTGCGTAGTTATCTGCAAGAGATCGGGCGTGTAGATTTGTTGACTCGCGAACAAGAGGTTATTTTTGCCCAACAAGTACAGCAGATGATGAATTTATTAGCTGCTAAGGAAGAATTAGCTGTGAAATTAAACCACGAACCCACACTGCAAGAATGGGCAGATCGGGTGGAGTTAAGTGTGGAGGTGCTAGAGCAACAGCTCAATTTAGGACATCAGTCCAAGCAGAAAATGATTCAGGCTAATCTGCGGTTAGTGGTAGCTGTGGCAAAGAAATACCAGCACCGCAACCTGGAATTTATGGATTTAATTCAAGAAGGTACTTTAGGTTTAGAACGAGGGGTAGATAAATTTGATCCTGCCCTTGGTTACAAGTTTTCTACTTATGCTTACTGGTGGATTCGTCAAGGAATTACACGGGCGATCGCTCAACAAGGACGTACAATTCGTTTACCGATCCACGTCTTTGAGAAACTGAACAAAATTAAACGGGTGCAGCGAGAATTATCTCAACAGTTGGGTCGCGTTCCCACTACTGCTGAAATTGCCACTGCTTTATCTTTGACACCTAGCCAAGTTCGAGAGTGTTTGTACTTAGCCCGTCAACCCTTCTCTCTAGAGGCGCGAGTTGGTGAACAGCAAGATACTGAATTACAAGACATATTGGAGGATGATGGTCCTTCTCCTGAAGATTATGCCGTTGAAGAATCTCTCCACCAAGACTTACAAGACTTATTGGCAAAGCTGTCGCCCCAGCAGCGAGAAATATTAACCCTGCGCTTTGGTCTAACTGATGGGTATGAACTTTCTTTAGCACAGATTGGCGATCGCATGGGTATTAGTCGAGAACGGGTGCGTCAGATAGAACAAAAAGCTCTCAGTCTCCTCCGCCGCCAAAAGGAACAAGTACGTAGTTATCTAGCTAGCTAAGGTTATTTTTTCATAATTGAAGGCATTGAAACTTAGGAAGTCACCATAATGGTTGTATAAAATTCAGTCATTTTGGGGGAAAATAAACCTAAGTAATCTCTCTTAAAGATTTGATATGAGTACATCAAAGACAGTGCAACAATTGCAGGTACAATGGGTGACTTCTGAAAACTTTCGGCGTTATGGACAGGTGATTTTTGCAAGTCTTGATGGGAAAACTTATGATGGGGAAGATGCCCAGTTAAACTTGCAAAACGGGATTCCACAATTTTATATTATGCGATTGGAGAAGAGAGGGCGAAAGTTCCACAAAATTACTCGCCATGTGCAATGCACTCAATGTCTGGGTTCTTTGGAAGGAAAGGATTGGTTAATTGCAGTTTGTCCTCCTCATAATGATGAGAATGAACCAGCATTAGCAGAGATTGCTGCTTTCCACATTCCGGGAAATTGTTTTATCAAGCTACATGAGGGAACTTGGCACGCTGGCCCCCATTTTGACCATGAAGCTGTAGATTTTTATAATTTGGAACTAGCTGATACAAATGTGGTGGATCATTTTACCCATGATTTTCTCAAGAGTCATCAATTAGAGTTTGAGATGGTTTAGGTAAGATTAGGTTTAATTATAGATATAGACAAGCCATTTTCCTGAATAGTTCAAGTATTACGTCAGTTTGGTTATGATGTATGGATGTGTAATGTTAGCCTAGAAATTGTATAGCAGCAGAATGGTTGCGTAGAAGTTTCCACTGCCTTTGAAATTTTTCTTAAACATTCATTTATGTCTTCTTCCAAGTCTCAATCTTCTGACAAAAGCTTTGTCTACCGCGAATTTGGCAACGACAACTCCGCCGCCATAGAAAGACCAATCCCAGAACTACCCCCACAACAACAAAATCTGAAAGTACAAGCTTCCCGCAAAGGACGCAAAGGCAAAACCGTCACAGTAATTAGTGGCTTTCAAGCCAAACCAGAAACCTTAGCAGATTTGTTGAAGCAGTTGAAAACTCAGTGTGGGACAGGTGGGACACTTAAAGATAACGAAATTGAAATTCAGGGCGAACACAAACAGAAAATTGTCGAGATTTTGACCAAGCTAGGTTACAAAGCCAAAATTAGCGGTGGCTAATCTTGAGTGCGGTTTACCGTATCTTAACCGCGATCTAGATTAAGAGAGGAAATGTTATCTTTGAGAGGTACAAATAGACTTGAACAGTGGTAAATTAGTTTGCCAACAAGCTGTCTTTTCTGAGATTAACAGGAGGTTTAAATGGATTTAGTTCGGATTCTGTGTGCCATTTTCCTGCCGCCTTTGGGAGTTTTTTTACAAGTAGGTTTTGGTATAGACTTTTGGATTAATATACTTTTGACGCTTTTTGGTTACATTCCTGGGATTATTCATGCAGTATGGATAATTTCTAAGAAATAATTTTTTGTAGAAGTAGGTTAAACCTACCAATCTGTGTATTAGTGATTCTTATAGAGGCAATTCATGAATTGCCTCTATAAAAAAGTTTATAAACTTAACTACTTTGTATTCGGAAACTTAATTGAACGAAAATCTTTAAAAATACTACTTTATTTTTGAAATATACATAGACACTGCCCAATAAAACCCATATCTAAATAAAAGTTGTAAAAACAATATTTATCAAGTCTCTAATGTCGGCTTACGTGTGGCGGGAAATACCGAATTAACTCTAATTTTTTAACATAGCATAGAGTCTAAACTCTAGAAGCAAGGGGCAGATGTGCAATTGCCATTGCACAGTTGATACGTTCAAATCTTTGATTAACCCAGTGCTTATATCTAATACCCAGCCATGAACCATAGGCGCTTTTCGCTCATGGAGTACTTGACGCATGACGGAAGTTTGGTAAAGATTTTTCACTTGCGCCACAACATTGATTTCTGCCAAACGATTCAGACGTTCTTCTCTTGTTGGCAAAGCATCAATTTCTTCTTGTTTCTCTAAATACAATTCCCGAATCGGATTTACCCAGTTATCAAGAATTCCGATAGTTCTCCCCTCTAAAGCTGCCTTAATTCCTCCGCAATCGTAGTGACCACAAACAATAATGTGTTCCACTTTCAGGTGTAAAATTGCGTATTCTAAAACGGCTAAAAAGTTTATATCCGTTAGAGAAACTTGATTGGCAATATTACGATGTACAAATAACTCTCCTGGTTCAGTACGGGTAAACTTTGTTAATGCCAGACGACTATCAGAACACCCAATGTATAGAAAAGGTGGTGTTTGTCCATTAGATAATTCTTGAAAGTAAGTTGGATCTAGAGCTAGCTTTTCGACAACCCAAGCCTGATTATTTTTGAGGAGTTCATCAATACTGTTGTATTTCATCTTTCGTCAAATTCGAGAGAGAATCTCATCAATATTTTAACTGATCTACAGTTTTGTCTAAATCAAGATGAACTTTTTCAGAGCTAAAATCTTATAAAGATGAAATTTTTATCTACAGCATTAATAGTATTTTTGTATAAATTGTCGAAGCCATAGCGATTCTCGCTTGAGTGAGTTGCAAGAACCCGAATCCCTCCCTGCAAGCAAAGAAGAGACTATGAATGTACCTGATATTATTAGGAAATGCTATAAGCTAGTAGTTATCGAAAAAATAACTATGTATAACTTGAGGACAGTAGCTCAAGAAATTAAGATTTATATTAATTAAAGTCTGAGCATTGAGACTGCGATTTAAAATCTTCATCTACCATTTCTAGATATTTTTGCAAAGTAGAGAAAGTTTTGTCAGCAGAATCTATGTAAATTCTTTGAAATCACACTCTAAACCGCGCATTTGAGTTAACTAAGTGCAGTGGGATTTTTAAATACTGAGCACTTCAATAAACAGAGACACTTTCTGATGATGGGAAGCTAACTTAACAAAGATGCCAAATTTGAGATTGAGATATTTAGGTTATCAACTTCAATCGGGGGCAACAACTTTGCTATCGTTATGATGGTTGATTGACCAACGGTGATCGATAGTTACAGAGGAAAACTCGCAAATTTCTTCTAGTCGCTTTTGCTGTACAGCAGCTTTACGGAGAGTAATAATGAGCTGATTCACTTGATGCCGTAAATCTGGGTTATCATTGACCGCTAACATAGTTTGTCTTTCTAAGAGTTGAAGTATAAGTTCGTAGTGAATAGGTGAAGGTAGAGGAATTTGCTCCATGAAGTTAAATTTTGATTTCATATTTGGAATTTTGTATGAGTCACAGTTTGTTTCTTATTAATAAATTGTTACATAATAAATAACTAGTTGCTTATGGCTTTGATTTGATTAGCAATGAAGATTTGGCAAAGATATTGATGGTATTTGATGGCAAAGTGCTGCATGTATACGCATAGTGTGCCCAATTGTTCAACTATTGTGTGCAGTCGTCCTGTTGTTTTTTGGGCAAGTGGGGTGTTTCTTTCAAAAATTCCTCGGTAATATATGAGCGATCGCAGCGCCGGGATCTGGTTGTTTTACCAAAGATTCTCCAATGAGTACAGCAGATGCACCTGCTGTGAGCACTAAACTCAAATCTTCTGGGTTGTGTAGTCCTGACTCACTAACAACAAGGATATTTTTCTCTTGCAATTGTCTACCCCTTGCAGCCAAAAGTTGGCAAGTAGTTTGCACATCAACAGAGAAATCTTCCAAATTGCGATTATTGATTCCTACCAAGGAGACTCCATCTAAAGCTAACACACGGTCAAGTTCTGCCAAACTATGGACTTCAACCAAGGTTGCCATTTTCAGGTTGTTAGCAATTTTAAGGAAGTATTTCAAATCTTGATCGCTCAAAATAGCCGCAATCAACAAAATAGCATCTGCACCCTGAACCCGCGCCAAGTATATCTGATAAGCATAAACGACAAACTCTTTGCACAGTAGGGGCAAATCTACGGCAGCCCGAACCTTGGCTAAGTTTTCAAAACTACCTTGAAAGAACTTGACATCTGTCAGCACAGAAAGACAACTAGCACCTCCTTGCTGATAAGACAGGGCGATCGCTACTGGGTCAAAATCTGCTCGTAAAACGCCTTTACTCGGTGAAGCTTTTTTAACTTCGGCAATCAATGCTGGCTTAGTCTTACCTTGACGCAAAGCAGCGACAAAATCACGGGTTGGCGGTGCAGTCACTACCTGTTTCAGCAATTGTTGCAAAGGAACTTTTTCCCGCATTTGGTCATATTCTACTTCTTTCTGCCAGACAATTTCTTCCAAGATGTGGTTTGGCGCTGCATCAGGCACGACAGCCTGATAACGCAATATCGATACATCAATAGCTGGGTTAGGTGAACGGCGACGGATTTGCATAATTAGTCATTGGGCATTGGGCATTGGGCATTGGGCATTAGTCATTTGTCCTTGTTTATTGACAAAGGACAAATGACAGAGGACAAATGACTAAATGGCTCGTTTATAAGCTTCGTCTAGGACTTCCGAGAGTGTCGGGTGGGCGTGAACTAGATGTGCAAGATTGCGGACAGATTGACG
Organism: Nostoc punctiforme NIES-2108; assembly: GCA_003326195.1. Taxonomy (GTDB): domain Bacteria; phylum Cyanobacteriota; class Cyanobacteriia; order Cyanobacteriales; family Nostocaceae; genus Nostoc; species Nostoc punctiforme_A. The sequence continues at coordinate 190,987 of LXQE01000029.1, read as the reverse complement.
GTTGGCGATCGCAGCTGACGCTTCATGAATTAAGTCTGAGGCGTGTAGTCCGAAAATGTGGACTCCTAAGACTTCTCCGGTGTCTTTGCGATATATCACCTTGGCAATACCGTCGGCTTCATTTTCTGCCAACGCTTTGGAATTTCCTTTGAAGTAACTCCTACTGGTGGCGATTTCAAATCCTTCGGCTTGTCCCAACTCTTTAGCTGCTGTTTCAGTTAAGCCTACATAGCTGACTTCTGGGTGGGTAAATGCTGCTGCGGGGATGCTGCGATAGTCTACTATTCTTTCCCTCCCAACTATATTTTCTACCGCGATGATGCCTTGAGCAGAAGCCGCATGTGCTAACATCATTTTCCCATTAGCGTCGCCAATTGCCCACAAATGCGGCACGACTTCACCTGCTGAGAGTACCGCCATGCGATCGTCTACTGGAATAAAATTCCGTCGATCGAGTTCTACACCTACAGACTCTAAACCAAGATTTTTGGTCGCTGGGATGCGTCCCGTAGCCACCAAGCAAGCATCTACTTCGATGACATCTACATCTTCCTTGGTTTTGAAATCTGCTAACTCAATCACCACAGGTGAACCTGGGATAACTTTTTTGGCGTATATCCCGACTTTCGTTTCAATATCGCGGGGAGTAATTAGCACCCGTTCGGCAAGTTTGGCAATATCGCGGTCAAATCCTGGCATTAACTGATCTAGGGCTTCAATCAAGGTGATTTCACAACCCAAAGCTGAGTAAATATCAGAAAATTCTAAACCGATGTAACCACTACCAATAATYGCCACCCAGTCTGGTARMGACTCTAAYTTSACACCTTGATCGCTGGTAAAGACAGTTTTGCCGTCTACTTCAATCCCTGGAGGTACAAAAGGAATTGAACCGGGCGAAAGGATAATGTCTTTAGCTGTGATRRTTTTTTCASCACCGTCTCCGACGATCGAGACTTTTTGTGCCCCAGCGATTTTTCCCCAACCYCTGATRATATCGACTYYTAGACGTTTGAGRCTGTTGGTTAARTCSCCTTGAATTTTCGAGACGAGATCGTTAGCATGATTAGCGATCGCTTGGCGATCGAATTCTACGCTACCAATTTGAATTCCCAGTGACTTGAGGTGGTGGGCATTGCGTAACTCCCGCACACGTCCAGATGCTGCCAGCAGCGCTTTAGAAGGAATACAGCCCCGATTAACACAGGTTCCTCCCATATCAGCAGCTTCAATAATTGCTGTTTTCAAACCACAACTTACGGCGTGTAAGGCTGCGCCATGTCCGCCTACACCAGCGCCGATAATTACTAAATCGTAATCATATCCTTGACTCACGTTAGTTTCCCCGTGTGCTTCGCCTATTTATTCTCAACTTGACCGACAATCAGCGCAACCCTTTTAACAGTTATCAGTTATCAGTTTTATCGCTGAATTCTAAATCCCTTACCTTACATTACCCTGACTGTTTACTGTTGACTGTTCACTGATTTCAGGTTTGGGTATTGCTAACTCAAATTATGATTCACTCACTTCTGGCGAAAATATGGATATTTTCATTATATGGGTTGGTTTTCCCAGAAAAGCGACAATAAATTAAGTGAGTATTTGCAGGTTAATGAAGCTAATTTCAGTTCTGAGCTAGTTAATGAATAGAAATTGCAGTCTCATTCAGAATCTCCACACTCTTTTTCTTTACAGCGCGTTAGCGTAACACTAAGCTGGATTTAGGATTGATCCAGAAGATTTACGCAGGCGATCGCTCGATGTCTATTCCCCAAATTAGTGAATTTACTATCCGCCGTCATGCCAACGCCAAATCTTTCCAGCGGGGCGAGGCATATTACAACGCTGGTGCTGTTAATGCCGTTATCCAACGTGGTCATCTGCTTCAGGCAGATGTTTTAGGCACCGAAGCTAGACCTTATCATGTCAGCCTGAATTTCGATAGCAGTGGGTTAACCTCAGTAAAATGCACCTGTGCCTACGACTATGAAGGGTGGTGCAAACACATTGTCGCCACGATGCTTGTTTGTGCGCGTAACTCAGAAAATATTGAGCAGCGCCCTACCCTTGAAGAACTACTAAATCGCCTGGATTATATCGAAACTCAAAGGCTGCTGCAAGAGTTGGTAGCAGAATACCCCCCCCTAATTGAAGCAATTGACCGTCATGTAAGTTGGATGACAAATCCTGCTGACAACCAAACAGCCATAAAATTCGTGCGCCGCAATACTCTCGATCCCACTCCCTTTAGGCGGCAAGTACGGCAGATTCTCAAGGATACCGTGCGCTACTTTGAGGAGGGATACGAAGATGACCCGATTGGCGAAGATTTACTGAGTGTAGTGCAAACTGCGGTTGATTTTAGCGAACGGGGAGAAGGTGAAAATGCGATCGCTATTTTGTCAGCGATTACCTCTACCTGTGCGGAAAATTGGGATGATGTTGCCGAATACGGCGCTGAAAATGATGAAGTTGTCGGGGAATTAAATAATGCTTGGTGTGAAGCAATTCTGATCGCCGAACTTACTCCAGAAGAAAAAGTTGATATTCAAATAAATTTGGAAGCTTGGCAGGATGAGTGGAATGCTGATTTTGGTCTTGTTATGGAGGCTTTACGCCAAGGTTGGGATTATCCACCGCTGGTACAAGTTCTCCAAGGTAACATTACTGAAAGGGGAGCATGGGAAGAAGACGTACCAGATTATGCTGATGATTTGGCATTAATTCGCCTGAAAATTCTCGAACGCCAAGAACGTTATCAAGAATACCTGTATTTAGCAGAAGCGGAAGGGCAAACCCAGCAATATCTGACAATGTTGGGGCGTTTAGGCAGGGTGGAAGAAGCAATTGATGCTGCTCAAACCCAGATGAACTCAATGGAAGAAGCCTTTGCCCTAGCGAAAACACTCAGCGTTCAGGGGGCGTTACAGCAAGCATTAGAGATAGCCCAGAGTGGATTAAATTTACCGGGTAATTGTCAATATGAATTGGGAATTTGGACAAGTGATTTAGCTATTGAGTTGGGTAATAGTGAAGCTGCCTTATTAGCAATCAAGGCAGCCTTTCAAATGAAGCCCTCTTTTGTGGATTACGAAAGGATGGCAGAATTGGCTGGGCAAAACTGGGAAAGTGTCAAAACAGACCTACTGAGAATTGTCCGTACTTATAGTGGTTGGGGAACAGAATCAGCCAAGGTGGATATATTCTTGCATGAGGGGCTAATTGATGATGCAATTGCGATCGCTAGTGAACTAAGTTCCGATCGTTCAGAGTTAATTCACCGAGTTATGGATGCTGCTATGTCTCATAATCCTGGTTGGGTGATTGCTAATGCTCGTTGCCGTGCCGAAAAGATTATGGATGCAGGTAAAGCCGAATACTACTATTACGCGGTTGAATGGTTGAAAAAGGCGCGTAATGCTTACCTGGAATCTGGGAAGAAAGCTGACTGGTTAAGCTATCGGGAAAACTTGATGCAAACCCACGCTCGTAAACGTAAATTGATGGGAATGTTTCAGCAAAGCGGTATGGAGTGAAGAAGGCAGGGCAATACGGTTCGGATAAGTTTTCATATCCGTTGTGGTTTGGGAAAAGGAGAAAGGGTAATACCAATTCAAAATTCAAAATTAAGAAAGCCAGACAGAACAAAGGTTTGGAAGTATGTATCTGTCGCATGATTTTTTCAAATTGGTATAAGGGGTAAAGATTTGAATTCACCTTTTTCACTTTTCCCTTTAACCGAACCGTATTATCCTGCCCCCTGTCTCAAAACCCGTAGCTTTGTACTTCATACAAAAGAAAACTGCTGTAAGTCTGCAATAACCAGATGATTTAGCTTTTAAATTGAGATTTGCTCAAGATATCAACTTTAGGACAAAAGATGAAGTAAGATTCACATCTGAAGCAGTCCCCGTATAATCCCATAGTTACTGCCAAAAAAATAGTCCGGTGCGATGATTGATAAATACCCTCAGAATCTTATAGTGTCGTGCTTACCGCTGAGTATGTTTCTATTACTTAGCAGTACATCTTTAAGTCCACTGAAAGCTCAGGTTGTTGATACTACACAATTACCAACTAGTGATTTCACCCAATCACAACAAATTCCACCACCACAGGATATCCAACCACCCACACCTTCACCACTTCCCTCACCTGAAGTACCACAGCCACTCCCTCCACCAGCAGAACTACTTCCACCCTCTACCCCAACTCCCACACCTGATGCACCACTCCCTGGTAACTTTCCTCAAACTATTGTTGTTGAACGTTTTGAAGTTGTTGGTAGCACAGTTTTCAGTACCCAAGAATTAGCCAAAGCCACTGCTGAATTTACCAAACGACCAATTTCACTGACTGAAGTATATCAAGCACGTTCTAAAATCACTGATCTATATGTCAAAAATGGTTACATTACTTCTGGTGCCTATATTCCACCTCAAACAATCCAATCTGGTGTTCTCAAAATTCAGGTGGTGGAAGGTAAATTAGAAGATATTCAGGTAACTGGAACTCGGCGGCTGAATCCGAACTATGTCCGTAGCCGATTAGCAATCGCGACATCACCGCCTCTGAATCGTCAGCGTCTATTAGAAGCACTGCAACTTTTGCAACTGAATCCTTTGATTCAAAATGTGACTGCTGAACTCTCGGCAGGATCGCGGACGGGTACGAGTCTTTTGGAAGTTAAAATCAGTGAAGCAAAAACCTTTAGTGGCCAAATAGTTCTTGATAATGGGCGATCGCCTAGCGTTGGCAGTTTCCGCCGTGGATTACGATTAAATGAAGCCAACTTACTCGGATTGGGAGATGGTCTGAGTGTAGGTTACACCAATACTGATGGTAGCAACTCCTTTGACGCTAGTTACACATTGCCTCTTAATCCCCGCAACGGAACGCTTACCTTTAACTATGGCACTACGTCGAGCAATGTCATAGAGCCTCCTTTCGACTTCCTAGATATCGAATCGGCTTCTCGCTACTATGAACTGACATTTAGGCAGCCTATAATCCAAACTCCTACACAAGAATTCGCTCTGGGGTTAACAGCTTCCCGACGCGAAAGTGATATCTCATCCTTTTTACAGAGAGAAGGGGTTCCCGCCTCTGAACTTTCGCCTGGTGCTGATGATGAGGGACGCACTAGGGTATCTGCGTTGCGATTTTTTCAAGAATGGACGAGTCGTAACAGTCGTGAAGTCATCGCCCTACGCTCTCAATTCAGTTTGGGCATAGATGTGTTGAATGCCACAGTTAATCAAGATGCTCCCGATAGCCGTTTTTTTGCTTGGCAAGGGCAAGCACAGTGGGCACGCCTTTTAGCTCCTCAAACCTTATTATTATTACGTTTAAATACGCAACTAGCATCTACAAAACTTCTGCCGATAGAGCAATTTGGCATAGGTGGGCAGGATAGCATTCGCGGCTACCGTCAAGATTACCTGCTCACAGATAATGGCACTTTTGTTTCTGCGGAAGTTCAAGTACCGATTTTGCGCTTACCCCAGATAGATAGCACCTTACAGGTTATCCCCTTTGTGGATTTTGGTGTTGGCTGGAATACTTCTGGTACAGACAATCCCGATCATAATACTTTAGCTGCTGTTGGTCTGGGGTTGCGTTGGGCACAGGGCGATCGCTTCACCGTTCGTCTTGACTGGGGTATTCCTTTGGTATCTGTTAACTCAAATGAAAGAACATTACAAGAAAACGGTCTGTATTTTAGTTTACTCTATAATCCTTTTTAACCGCTGTTCATGTCCACCCTCAACTCTGAATAGGGTGAATATGGACAGTAGTCAATGATGAAAATATAAACATTATTTCAGTTTTTATAAAAAAAACCCTGGGTTATGATTCCAGGGTGAATACACGTTTTTCAGGCATTAATAGATTGAATAATAACTTTGTAAAATAGTTATTTCTACTATCTATAGAATGATACAACAGTAGATTTAGTTATTTTAGTATATGGATACATCTGCCATTGGGAGTATACAAATATTAGAAGAGGCAAGTTATCCGGCAATATTTTGATTGGATTAACCTTCAAATGGTGCTGTAATTAATCCGTATAATTTAAGCTAATTTAATTTTTTGAGGCGCATAAAAACACATCAAAAATTAAATGTAATTTCTTGGGAGATATCCACAAAATAATCTGTGGTCAAGGAAAATAACTTAAGTGTTTTTAGGTAGTTGCACGGTAAATAAACTCCCTTTCCCTAGTTCAGAAGCTACCTGGATAGTTCCTGCGTGCCCTTCTATAATGCGGTGGGATAGATGTAATCCTAAGCCGCTCCCTGAGCGTTTATTTCTGCCTTGGCGAAATCGCTCGAAAATTGTTGCCTGATCTTCTGGCGCAATCCCATATCCTGTATCTTGTACCTCAATTATTACCGAATCTGGATCTCCTGGATTCGATGATGTTTCATAAATGCGGATTGTTATGCCTCCCGTATCTGTAAATTTGATGGCATTTGCAATCAGGTTGTTTAACACTCGCCGTAATTCCAAACGATCGCCCATGATAATACCAGCGTTTTGACTCAGTGGATCTAATTCACGGGTATCGATTTCCATAGTCAAGCCTTTTTCATTAGTTAAAGGACTTAGTTCGCTGACTACTTCTTGAGATATCTCACATAAATCGCATTCCTCCCAATTCAACGTTTTTTTACCTGCCTCGAAGCGATAGACTTCTAACAAGGTGTTTACCATTTCCATCAAATTTTGGTTACTGCGAATCATGACTGCGATCGCCTGTTTCATTTCCGGCGAAATTTTGCAGAATGTTTCCATTTCAAACAAATTCAACATCCGATCGGCGGCTACTAGCGGAGTTCGCAAATCATGAGTCAGACGGGAAACAAAATCTTCCCGTTGGCGGGCCATTTTTTGTTGTTCGTCCAAACTGTGCTTGAGACGCAATAGCGATCGCACTCTTGCCAGTAGTTCATCAGTATCAAATGGTTTTCGAATAAAATCATCAGCACCAGCATCCAAACCTTCGACAACGCTGGATTGATGAAAGGCAGTAATTAACAGAATTGGAATGTAAGAGATTGCAGGGTTCTTCCGAATCCGACGTGTGACTTCATAGCCATCTATCCCCGGCATCATTACATCTAACAGAATCAGATCGGGTGGAGATTGCTCAATTTTCCGTAAAGCCTTTATGCCATCTGAAGCCAAATCAATTTCATACCCCTCACTTTCTAAAATTGCTTGAACCAAAATGAGATTATCTTGAGTGTCGTCAACTGCTAAGATCCGATAAATTTTATTATTTTCAACTACAGACATGATTTATAAATTTTTATCAGTTTTTTTGGAAGTAATTTTTAAATTTAGGATATTCTATTGGCTTTCCTGGATTGAGAAGATGACTGATGAGGATTTTGTGGAGGACAGAAAAAATCGTCGTTATCTAACTGTGAACTTGGAGCATTGCCTGCTCCAGTCCGTAATGTAATTTTGCGTGGCAATTCAATTTTAAACATTGAACCCACCCCCAATTTGCTCTCCAGAAAGATTTTACCGCCCATCATGCGTACTAGCGAATCTATAATTGCCAAACCCAGACCTGTACCTGGATATTTGCGAGTGATAGTTTGATCGACTTGCCGAAATGCTTCAAAAATATGCTTAAAATCTTTGGAGGCTATACCAATACCTGTATCTTGAACGATAATTACCACTCGATTTCCTGGCAGTTCCTTAACCTCAACCCAAATTTCACCAGACTCTGTGAATTTAATGGCGTTGGAAAGCAGGTTAATCAAAATCTGTTTGACACGAAGCGGATCGTTAAATACCAAAGGATTTTGCAAATCGGTTTGTACTAACAATAAAAGATTTTTCGCCTCAGCTAGGGAACGCATTTCACTGACAACGATATTGATTACTTTTGATACATCAAATCTTTCCGGCTTTAAATCTAATCCTCCTCCCTCCAGCTTGGAAAAGTCGAGAACTTCATTGAGTAGCATTAGTAAATGCTTGCCATTATTCAAAATGCGCTCAACCATATCTGCTTGCTGGCGCGTTAGTTGACCGAACTTCGGACGCAGCAGGATTTGCGAAAAACCAATAATCGCATTCATCGGCGTTCTAAGCTCATGGGAAATAGTTGCTAAAAAAAGCGATTTTAGACGTGACGCCTCCAATAGCTTGAAGTTTTGCATTTGAATCTGTTGCTGTTGTCTCTCCAATTCTTGGTTCTTATAAATGAGTTGTTCATTACTTTCTCTGAGTTGCTGGTTTGCCAAATCTGCCTGTATTTCCGCCCGATAAATCCGAATCGCACTCCGCAAAACCTGCGACAAAGTTTCTGGGGATATTCTAGACTTAGAAAGATAGTCTGTAGCACCAGCTTTCAATAATTGCAGAGTAATTTGTTCATCTCCTTGACCAGTTAGGACTACTAAAGGAACTTTAATTTTTGAATAACGTAGCTGTTGAATCAAGGTTAGTGCATCCTGGTCTGGTAAGCGATAGTCGAGGAAAACACAATCGTAAGTATTAATGCTTAAGAGAGAGAGCGCATCATTACCACGGCCTACTTCAGACAGTTCTATCTGAACACCTGCTATACTCAGGGCAGAACAGATTGCTATCCGGTCTACTTCGTCATCGTCTACAACCAAAATTTTCAGCGTCTCTTCCATCGGTTTTAATTTTCGCCGCCAAACATAGGTTGATGTATAATATTTCTCTTTTCAGATTATCCAACTAAAGAATATAAGATTTTCGGACATCTAAAACCTGTAATTTGATTGATTAAGATATTTTGCATAATATCTAGTTTAATACTTGCTTGATATTAATCACATCAACTTCGTTATCCTCCATTAGTAGTATGTTAATCACTCTTTCGGGCGTTTCCTTGGGTGGAATTGAGTCTGTTGTATCTTCAATCTGGTTAATTTCCCAGATGGTAACTAAACTCCTAGCAAATGACCAATGCCATGCAAAAAATTAGTAATTAACAAGCAGACACCGCTGATATAAAGTAAAATAAAATACTTTACCAACCTTAAAACAATTCTAGATGAGTGAGCAAGCCACCGTCGTCAGTCATTGGTGAGAGTTGCATACTATTATTGTGTACCATAAGCTTGAACAGTTTTATCTATCAGGTTAGTTAGAGCAGATAAATAAAAAAGTACTATCTATACCTATTTGTGAATGTGAAGTTTGTGAATGTGAAGTAATCCTAGCTCCTGAAATTTCGACAATTTTCTTCGCGATCGCCATATTTGTGTTAGTATTTACCCATAGATATCTATTTTATAGATGTTCGAAAACTTACCAATCATTGCCGAAGAAAGGCTCCTGACAAAAGTTAGGCAAAAATTCAAAACCTAAAAGGGGAGAGATTCGCACAGAGGGTTTGTATTATATCGTGTTAAGAGTTCAGACAAATCAAGTTAGCCACCAAGAACTACGAATTACTTTGCTGTTGGTGATTACACCAAATTTTAACGCTACCTAATTCCCTTTCATGAGGATCTCTATTGGCTCTATCAATCGGATGAATCCAAAAGTTTGATTAAAAATCGCTCGAAACCATCGTTCACTTTCTCGTCAAGCAACCATCACCCGCTGTAATTTTTTCATTTTCGTAAGCTTTTTTTAAAGTTTGAGCCAAAATAATACTAATTAACGAATAGAACATGGTAATTAAAAGCTGAATTATCAGCAAAGAGCAGCAATTTGGCATTCGTTTCAATATTTCATACTTTTTGTGTCAGTATCTATATATCTCAAGCTAGATTTGTCCTCTATCTAAATATAAAATTTTTGAGTATTTGTTATTTCTATCGGTGGATGCAGACAGGTTCAAATATCATCTATCTTGAGTTTGGGAAAATAATAGATAATAGTTACAAAAGGCAAGACTTTGAAAGATGCAAACAGTGCAAGAGTGAGTGTAGCGATGAATGAAATTAGTATTATTTTAATTGAAGATCATGACTTAACGCGAATGGGGCTACGAGCAGCATTACAGTCTCATAGCGCATTGAAAGTAATTGGGGAAGCGGCAAATGCTACCCAAGGATTAAAACTTTTAGAAACGGCAAAGCCAGATGTAGCGGTAGTAGATATTGGCTTGCCTGATATGGATGGCATCGAACTCACTCGCAAATTCAAACGCTCCCAGGCTGAAAATGGTGGGCAATCTACTACGAAGATTCTCATCTTGACAATGGATCATACAGAGGATGCTGTACTTGCAGCCTTTGCAGCTGGTGCTGATTCTTATTATATGAAAGAAACCAGCATCAGTAAATTAACTGAGGCGATCCAAGCAACTCACGGCGGTAACTCTTGGATTGATCCGGCAATTGCCAACGTGGTATTGCGGAAGATGCGCCAAGGTATTCCTGGAGAAAGTCAAGGTTCTGACAAGCCGAAGACTGTAAAAATTGAGGCGCTGGCGACAGAATACGAGCAAGTTTTGGAAACATACCCTCTGACTCAACGGGAATTGGAAATCCTAGAGTTGATTGTAGCTGGGTGTAGCAATGGGCAAATTGCCGAGAAACTCTACATTACAGTTGGTACTGTCAAAACCCATGTTCGTAATATTCTAAATAAACTATGTGCTGATGACCGTACCCAAGCTGCTGTGAGGGCCTTACGTTCGGGGCTGGTGGCGTAAGGGATTAGGGACAAGGGAGATGAGGGGACAAGGGGACAAGGAGAATAACCTGCCACAATGCCCCATACCCACTGCCCCATTATCCCAATTTTTCCCGCAAGCAATTAGCAATACGTAGTGCTGCTCCCGGTTTGCCCATGCGTCGCTCACCATTTTCAGCAATAATTTGCAAATTATCAGGGTTTTTAAATAGGGATTGTACAACCTTCGCTACTTCTGCTGGTTGATGAATTAAAATCAAAGACGATCCCAGAAGGCGACTTTGAGATTCAGCAAAGCCAGGGTTGTATTGTGGCCCATTACCGGGAATTGCGATCGCAGGTTTGCCTAAACCGATAAACTGTTCTGTGGCTGTACCTGCCATTGCGATCGCTATATCTCCCAAATGCAAGCAATCATTATAGGCTTGTTGTGTCAAGAGCAGATAAGCATTGCTCTGTTGAAATGTCAATACATTTGGATCGCGAAGTTGGATAGGAGATACTGATTCAGCGCGCCAGCCTTGGGATTGTACACTTTGGGCTAAAATATTAGAGTCTAAACCAGGAGCGATCGCACCTAAAAACACTACTGTGTTAGAAGTATAGAAGATCGAATCTCGCTGTTGAAAACTTGCCATCAATGCAGATACGGCAATCATAATTGTTTCCCAGTTGGTGTATGCTTCTGGCGGACGAGAACCAGGAAGAAGAGTCACTACAAAAGGTCGAACTGTCTCTTGCTGTTTGATATTCTGACTATAAAATTTTTGACGTGAAAATGTCGGTTCTAGACCATCCATCATGGGATTACCCAAATGAAAAGCTGGAATTGGCCATTGTTTTAATGTTTCCGTCGTCAGCGCATCTCTAAGGAACACAGCCTTACAACGGCGACGACTCATTAACCAACGTTCCCAAGGATGGTAAACTGAACCAGAAAAGTTTTCCCAACCTGCGTCTTTAGATTTCCGTGGTAATAATCCAGCTTCATCTCGCACATAATATTCAGATTTAGCTGTACCGACAAAAGCATAATTAGCGCCACTGAATGTTGCAAACAACAGCGGCAAAATATCTCCCACTGCTAAAATCGCTCTTCTATTACCTAATTTTTTTTGAGAACTCACCCAACGGCGGATAGCTTTAATTTGGCTGAGGGTAAGTTTCAATAAACCACCGCGTACATCCCGCGCTAATTGGCGGCCATCCATATAAATAAAGCCGCCAGAAGGCATATTCAGGACTGAACCGATAAAGGGGATATCCAACTGTTCATAAGCACGTCCTTCACCCACCAGGGGTAAAGCAAATATCTCTGGTGGGTTTGGTTGTCGTCGGAGTTCTTGCAAAATCTGAACTGCAATCATATCTTCTCCATGACCATTACTTAATACAAGTAACCGCAAAGGAGAAGTTGCAGATTGGGAGTTAGAAGCTAGGGATGACCGAGATAGATTACTCATAGAAACAAAATATCAAAATTAACTGTCTGTTTGGGTAAGAGGTATAAATAGGGAAATCGACGAAGAAGCTGGAAGTTAGTATTATCCCTATTCACTAGCGTCTCTACAACTAACTCCCAGTTAATTAGGTTAAATCTTATGCGAGTTTCTACTACTGCTATTTTTACTTTAGCTACTTTAGCTGCTGGCAATGTTACTCAGCAAACAACGGCTGCACCTGCTAAAACCGTTACTCCAACTGCAAAAGCTGGTAACTTGGTGGTGCCGATAATTGAAAACACTCCCGCACGGGTAGAGACAATTGCTTCCCCAGAAACTATAGTTGCACAGCAATTTTCCCAAAATCCCGTCGCCGTGCAAACAGGTGCAAACAAAAATTCCCCAGTAGTCTTAAAATCAGCAGACAAGGGAAATTCATCAGTAACGCTTCTTTCCACTCCCTCTTTTTCTCCTTTATCCCCCAAAACTCCTGCGACTGAAGGCGATTTGGTAGTCAGAGCTACAGATGTACAGGTGGTGGGAGCCAATCAAGAATTACAGCAAATCATTCGCCAGGTAATTAAAACCCAGACGGGTGGGGAAACCAGTCAAAGCCAGCTACAAAGAGATGTAGCAGCAATTTTAAATACAGATTTATTTAGTAGTGTCAGTGTGAATAGCTTTAGCACACAGGCTGGATTGAATGTAGTATATCAAGTTCAACCGGTGATTGTGCGAGCGCTGCAATTATCTGGTGCTAAAGTACTTACCTATCAAGTCGCCCAACAACGTTTGCAATCTCAGATTGGAACCACTATTAGTCCCAGCAGACTGCAACAAGCAGTAGCACAAATTAACAAGTGGTACGCCGACAATGGTTATAACTTAGCACGGGTGTTATCAATTAAACCTAGTTCTCAAGGCATTCTCACTGTGAATGTCGCTGAAGGCTTGGTGAGTGATATCAAGTTTCGCTTTGTCAACGATGAGGGWAAAACCGTWGATAGCAAGGGYAATTCTGTTGGAGGACGCACCAAACCAGATTTCCTACAACAACAACTCAAGTTGAAACCCGGTCAAATTTTCCAAGAAAATGTCGTTAAACAAGACATCCAACAGCTATATCGTACTGGTTTATTTGAGAGTGTGAATGTTGCCTTAGAAGGAGATGCGACAAAACTTGATTTAGTCTACCAACTTAAAGAAACTGGGGCACGTGGTGTTAACTTGGGTGGTAGTTACAATGCCGATCAGGGATTGGTAGGTACAATCAGCTATCAAGATCAGAATGTCGGCGGTGTTAATGATACTTTAGGTGTGAATGTTGGTGTAAGTAGCCGAGACTTGCAGTTTAATACCAAATTTACCAGTCCTTATCGAACAACTAACCCCGATCGCTTCGGCTACACTGTAAATGGTTTTCGTAGTCAGGAACTTTCGGAAACCTTTGATGACAAGATTAAGCTAGCTAACGGCGACAAGGTGCGAGAAGGGCAAATTGGTGGTGGTGTCAGCTTGCAGCGACCAATTGATGATTGGAATACCTCATTAGGATTAAACTATACCCGAACTAGTATTCGCGATCGCCAAGGTAATATTACCCCAACTGACGTTCAGGGCAATTCTTTGTCTGCGAGTGGAACTGGTATTGATGACCTAACTACCGTATCGTTCACCGCCACCAAAGACCAACGAGATAATCCCCTCAATCCAACTCAAGGTTCCGTTTTGAGTCTGAGTACAGAACAATCTGTACCCATCGGTGAAGGTAATATTTCCCTTAATCGCCTCAAAGCCAACTACAGCCAATATTTACCAGTACAGTTATTTAACAGCAAACAGCCACAAATATTTGCGGTGAATGTCCAAGCCGGTACCGTCCTTGGGAATTTACCACCTTACGAAAGCTTTAACTTGGGTGGTTCCAACTCAGTGCGCGGCTACGATTCTGGAGAAGTTGGCAGTGGTCGCAGTTATGTATTAGCTTCCGCAGAATATCGTTTTCCCGTCTTACCAATCGTCGGCGGTGTATTGTTTGCCGACTTCGCCTCAGATTTAGGTTCTGGTGATACTGTATTAGGAGATCCGGCAGGTGTACGAGATAAACCAGGTTATGGTTTTGGTTATGGGGCGGGAGTGCGACTAAATTCACCACTAGGCTTAATTCGGGCTGACTATGGCATTAACGACCAGGGAGAAAGCAAAGTGCATCTAGGAATTGGGCAGCGATTTTAATTTGAGTTCAGGCATTGCTGAGAAGGTCATATCCAGAAATTAAATATGCGTTATCCAGAACCCTTGTAGAGACATAGCAGTGCTATGTCTCTACATTCTTTTTAGCTCATATCTCTATTAGCGATCGCCTTTGAAAATGACTTTTATAAATTGACCAATTTATTACACAATATTTAATAGTATATAAATTTCAATAATCAAAGGAAAAAAGCTATTGTCACGTTTTCACGAGACATTAATTTTTTAATAGCGCTAGTCATGCAGAATATAAAAAAATATTATAAGTAATAGCATGGAAAAAAGTGTTATTAATGCCAGCCTTTCTACTCAGAACCTAACCTTTCGTCCAGGTGATACTCCTGTATCATTTGAGGTAACTGTCAATAATGACAGCGATCGCTTCGTCAATTTTCAGATAGAAATTACCGCAGCCGGAGAAATCCGCAACACAGGATATCGCTGGTATAGACTCGAACCAGAGGTAGCAGCAGCCAAGCCACCGGGCAGTAGTACCATCTTCCAAGTTTTCGTATTCAATACACCCATTCCGGGATTTGTTGGTACTGTCAACCTGATGGTAAATATTTTTTCACCGCAATTAGCACAACAGTCCAGACTTGTGCTGCGCCTGAAAATCGAGCGAGACAACAGACCAACACATTTAAGTGTAGAGTTGCCTGTACGAGAGTTCCAAGTTTATCCCCGCAATTCTGTCGATATACCAGTACGGGTGCGGAACTTGGGGCAGCAACCAACTGAGGTAATGCTACGTTTTACAGGCGTCGATTCGTCTTGGCTAGCTGGCAGTGCAGAACGCCGATTACCCTTAGATCCGGGTGGTTTAGCAGAAGCTACATTCCAATGCCAACCTCCTTCTGTAGTGCAAGCGCCCAGTCAAAATTATCCTTTTACTATTGAAGCTGTTAGCAATAATGGTTATCCAACTAATGCTGAAGGCAATATTGAAGTTTTGCCAGTGGGTTTTATAGACTTTACTACTACAGAAAAACACCTAAAAATTCCCAGTAAATCGGCATGGTTGCCTGACTGGAAATCTGATACAGCTTCCTTTGAATTACTATTTAAAAATGCTAGCAACCTCAATCAACAAATTAATGTGCAGGTGCAGGGTAGAGACTGGCGAAAATGTAGTTTTAAAAAGCTTCCCGAAACCGCCAATCTTCATCTAGGAGAGACAAGTAAAGTCATCCTCGATGTTAAAACAAAACGTCCTTGGATTGGAATCGGCAAAACTTTGTTGCTGGAGGCTAAATCGGAATTATCCGACCAACGTTTAGGGAGTACAGACCCAGCCACGCAGACATTAGAAGTCAAGACTCTGCCAATTATACCTTTATGGCTACAATTAGCTGCGATCGCACTATTAGCCGCACTCCTCACATTAATCTTGCAACCAAGAGGTGTAATGCATACACGTTCTGTCAACTCAGTGCGTTTTAGTGGCATTGGTTTATCTGTGGTCAGTGGCTCAGATGATTGCACCTTAAGGCTTTGGAGAATTGGTGCTGATAGCTTAAACCCTGATGATACGGTGACATACGCTGGACAGCCCCTTGCTTGCGATCAACCGCAACAGCCCAAAGGCTTGATGGCCATTACCGATGACGCTGTACAAGTCTTGCGCTTCATGCCGTTACAAAATAATCGTGTTGCTGTTGGTTTAGATAATGGTGTAATTGAACTTAGAGATGTCCCTTCAGGTGCCAAGATTAGCCAACTTCAAGACCTTAAAGATCCTAAAGCAAAAGGCGATCGCGTTTTTGACCTAGCTTTTACCTCAAACTCACTTAACTTATTCAGTGGGTATGGCAGTGGTAAAGTTAGGGTGTGGTCAAGACCAGCACCTAACAGCGATTTTTTGCCAGAACCACAAGTTATTGACGTACAAAGTAGATTGAAACTCTCAGGTTTCCAAGTCCGGGCATTAAATCTCAGCCCAGATGCAAAAACTCTAGTAATTGCTGGAAACTTTAAGCGTTTTATATTGTGGCAATGGAATCAAACTCAATCTGATAAACAATCGCCAAGTTTATCAGTACAAAATCTAGAAAAACTAGACCCATTAGTTGGACCTGAAGACTTTATTTGGGGATTAGCTTTTGTTCCTAACTCAACAGGAAGAATCCTCGCAACTTCTGATTCTGCGGGATTTATTACGATTTGGGATTTAAATCAGTGTCAAACTATCAAAAATCCGAATCCGCTAGAAAAAGTAAATGAACTTAATTGTTCACAACTAGACCGTTGGTCAGCATCAAAAACATCTGTGCGGACTCTAGCATTTAGTGACGATGGTAGTCTCTTAGTAAGTGGTGGCGATGATGGACGAGTCTTAGTTTGGTACTTAACTCCCGAACACAAGCTCGACAAAACAAAAGCAGCAGAAGGTAAACAAATTTACAAAAGCTCTAAAAAAATCAATAGTATCGATTTGAAAACTAATCAAGGAACCATGATTGTGAGTGGTGATGAAGATTTTCAGGTCAAATTACACCGCATCAAATAAGGGAATCAATGACATGCAAGCTAAATTCAATCCACTGCAAGTTATTATCAACCCACCTGGAATTCAATTTGGGATGCCAGGAGATACGATTGAACTCTATATTGTTGTAATCAATCAGGGAGATCAGAGTGCGGTTATTGACTTATATTTTGTTTTTGACGAAGTATTTCAAAATTTAACTGGCTGGTCTAGTTCTCCTAGAGAAAGTTTAGCATTAGCTCCAGGTCAAAATAGCGACGAAGTAAGATTTGAGTTTCAAATTGCTGCAAATGCTCTCCCAGGAACCTATGACTATACACTAGTCGTAGATTCCCCTCTACATTATCCCCAAGATACTCCCATAACTTTCGCAAACCAAATTAAGGTTCTGCTAAAAGAACAGACCGCAATTCGGGTGAACGACCCGACATTTTCCATTAGACCTAATACCAACCCCAACAAACCGTTAATTTTCAATCCTAGTGAACCTCTGCAAGTGGAGGTAATAGTTGACAACCGCTCTTCTCTCGTAGACAGATTCCGCTTGAGTTGCCCAGATTTAGACGATGACTGGTTCACAATTAATTATCCTGCAACTGGATTTGAGGGCCCAGGATTAGTGTCTGACGTGACTGCACTAGAACTCAATCCTGGTACTCAAGGTCAAATATTATTGAAATTTCACCCACCTGGGGATACTCTTGCGGGAAGCTATTCGCCGACAATCCGCTTGTGTTCAGAAAACTCTCCAGACTTAGTACTGCTGGATTTGGTGTATATCCAAATTCCGACAAATTATCGCTTAGATATAGAACTTAATACCATCTTGGGACAAGTTAGCCGGAGTCTTGGCAAGTACGAATTATCACTAGCTAACCAGGGCAATATTGTCCGCGAACTGATATTAAACTTAAAAAGTCGAGACGAAGAAGAACTATATACTTACAAATTTGATCCCACTGAAGTAAGATTATTACCTAATAGAAGTGCTGTAGCCGATTTGACGCTCAAACCCAAACCTTGGTGGCGACGACCGTGGTTTGGTGCAGGGCTAGTGGTCAACTTTCAAACCGACATCAAAGATAAACAAAGTTTACCACTACCTAACACATTGCCTCAAGGAACTTTGGTATGGAAACCTCGTCCCTGGTGGCAATTTCTTCTATTAATTTTGGCAATGTTGGGGTTATTAGGAGGGATAGGATTTATCATTTGGCGAATTTTAAACCCCGATCCTTTAAGATTAGAAAGTTTTAGTGCAAATGACTCTCAAATAACTGAAGGTGATGAGGTCGCTTTAAACTGGGAAATTCACCACTATAAACAGTTAAAAAAGTTAGTTTTGACGGCTAAAGGTTCCCAGCCTATTCAACCTATTATTTATGACTTTAGCAATGGCATTCCTGAAACACTGGGTAAAGCAAGCGCTAATCAAATACCTCCTTGTCAGGTGCAAGATAAACAAGAGCTAATTTGTAGCAACGTTAAAACTGGAGTGAAAACAAAAGGGAATTACACTTTTGAGTTACAAGCCTTTTATCGCAATGGTATACAAATATTTTCTCCTAATAACAAATTAGCTAGCCAAACCACCCAAGTAGAAATAGCTGAAAAACAAATTGCTGAAGTACTTAGTTTTCAACCAGATAAACCAGTGTATACAAAAGGTCAAAATATTCTTTTAAGCTGGGCAATTGCCCGTCCATTATTGTTAGCGCGAATTCAAATCGCTGGCAGCGCAGATGATGGTACATTATATAGTGAGCCAATTACTTATAAATTTAATCAAGGTAATATTACCGATCCGAAACTTCAAAAGCTATGTACACAACAGAATCAACAATTGCGATGTACAAATATTCCTCTTTTAGCAACTAAAGCCGGAAATTTTGTATTTGAAATCAAAGCCTTTCCTAACAATGGAAGTCAAAAAACTAGTTTTAAAAAGACTGAATCAAAAATTGGAATATTACCGAAACCATTTAAGATTGTCTCTTTTAGAATCAACGGTAGCGAACAACCAAATCTGGTTCTGAAGGAAGGTGAATATGCTACCCTGAGTTGGAGAGTAGAGGGAGAAAATATTCAGGTTAAACTTCTACCATACGGCAATGACGTTCCAGCAGTTGGTTCAATGAAGCTTCCAGTCAATCAAGCCTTCCCCCCTCAAATCGGACTGCTAGTCAATGATATATCTGGCAAGCAACAACCCCAGCAAAGAGGATTTGCAATCACAGTCCTCAAAAAAGTAGAGCCTACTCCTATACCTGGCATTAACCCAATTCCACCTACTCTGCCATCAAGCAATAGCCCATTTAAGACTCCTTTACCTCTGAGGTAACTTTTTGGGCATTTGCTAGCTCAATTCCTGGTTTTATGAAAAGCTCGGCGTCTGCGCCCATTTTCAAGCTGAGGTTTTCGCAACGGTACTACCTCAGCTTCACTACTCTCACGTGCTACCCGAATCAACAACCCAGCAGCTATTAAGCTGGCAATCATAGAATTACCACCATAACTAAACATGGGCAAAGGTAAGCCAGTAGTTGGTAGAGAACCTGTAGCAACACCGATGTGGAGCAATGATTGTCCTACCATCAAACTCGTCACGCCGATCGCGACTAATCTATTTACTATATTTTTAGCCTTTAGTGCCACAACTAATCCGAGAGTAGCGAATGTAGCTAAAAGTACCAACAACACCATACTGCCAACAAAGCCAAACTCTTCAGCGAACACCGCAAAAATAAAATCGGTATCTTGAATTGGTAAATAAAACAGCTTTTGTTGAGAAAGCCCATATCCAGCTCCCCAAGTTTTACCAGAACCCACAGCTAGTAGACTTTGCACCAACTGGTAGCCATCTCCTGTAGCATCCGCCCAAGGATTGAGGAATGACATCACCCGCTTACGCTGATACTCTTTAATACTAATACTGAGTAGTGCCAACATTACTCCACCAATTGCTGTTCCTCCCAGGTACTTGTAAGGTAAGCCAGCTGCTAGAGCAATTAGCCAAATAGTCATGCCGCAAAGTGCGGTTGTACTCAAGTTAGGCTGGGCAAGAATTCCTAAAAGTACCAGACCAAAAACACCCAACCACGCGAAGCGAACCCGCCAACTAATTCGTTCCCACTGACCAAAAAGCCGCGCACTTTGCAACACCAAAAAGGGTTTAATTAGTTCTGAAGGTTGAATCGGAATTGGCCCGATCGCAATCCAACGCGCTGCATCAAAAGCCTTTTTTCCCAATCCTGGGATCAGTGTGACAAAAATTAACCCCAAAAACAGCAACAAAAACCAATGGGATAGTCCCAAAATTTTCTGCAATGGCGAATTAACAATAATATTGAATCCGATTAAGGAAACTAAGACCCAAAGCAGTTGACGCTTAAAGTAGTACAACCCATCATTCTGACGGGCATCAGCGACAGGATATGATGCTGAAAATAGCATGATCAAGCCGACGAACAGCCAAATCAACGTTAACCAGCGCAACAACCGCGCTTCTAATGCCCAGTTAGAGACTGAACTATCAAAAATTGGAATCAGGCGGCGTAGATTCACGATCGGTACAGGTAAAAAGTTAGAAATTAGGAGTTAAAAATAAAACTCATAAATCATAACTTATAACTCATAAGTAGGCTTTGCAACCATAAATCTTAGAGTTGTTAACTTCAATACACCACTAGTTCAATATTTCTGACAAATTGCAATCTCTACTCTGTAAAAAAAGTAGCATTTTATACTAAAAAACTAGAATTGCTATAGTTAAGAGTGATCGCTTGAAAATTTGCTGAAAGTATTTATTTTATTAAACTTAATGATTTGATGCAATTAAGTGCTTGTTTGTTCATAGATAAGGGAATTTCAATCCAGAACTCAGTTCCTTGCCCAGGTTCTGATACGCATCGTAGTGTTCCCCCATGTTTTTCAACTACAATCTGATAGCTAATTGATAAACCTAATCCTGTACCCTTACCGACTGGCTTAGTTGTGAAAAATGGATCGAATAGTCGTTCCTTAACTGCTTCTGTTATTCCTGAACCATTATCGGCAATTCGGATTACACAGTTCGTTTCGATGATTTCCGTAGTAATTGTAATTATATTAGGATTAGCATGAATTTCTGCGATCGCGCGTCTACTATCATAATTATCGAGCGCATCGATTGCATTACTGATAATATTCATGAATACTTGATTGAGTTGGCCAGCGTAGCAATCTACTAAAGGTAAATCTCCATAATTTTTCACTACTTTGATCCCAGGATGATCAACACTATCTTTGAAGCGACTTTGTAAAATCAGCAAAGTACTATCCAGTCCCTGATGAATATCAACTCTTTTCTTCTCCGCCTCATCGAGACGAGAGAAATTCCGCAGAGATAAGACAATTTCAGAGATCCGTTCGGCTCCTACTTCCATCGAATTTAGGATTTTGGGCAAATCATCCAGTAAAAAATCTAACTCAATTTCCTTAATGTATTCTTTAATTTCTGAAACAGGATTGGCATAAAATTGCTGGTAAAGATGCACAAGGTTTAGTAAACACTGTGTATAATCCTTTGCATATTTCAAATTTCCGTAAATAAAATTAACAGGATTGTTAATTTCGTGAGCAACTCCTGCAACTAACTGCCCCAAACTAGACATTTTCTCAGCTTGGACTAATTGGGCTTGAGTTTGTTGTAGCTCCCGCAGGGATTTTTCCAATTTTTTAGACTGAGCCTCAGCAATTTCTGCTAAATTCTCCTTGATTTGTAGCGCACTCCGTAGTTGTGCCCTTTGCTGTTTCAGTTCACTTGTTAACTTTTTAGCATCAGCCAAAGCAGTATTCTGAGCTTGTAGCAGAAACAGGAAATCAACAATAGGATCGTGAATTGCAAAGTCTTTGAGTTTAATACCCAGAGGAGCGAGGCTAGTTGTATCTGTAATCCAGGGAGAACCTAAAAAAAATATCACCTCCTCCTCTGGTTGATACATCATCTGACCCTTGAGATGCATTCCATTGTGGAGAAACTCTAATATAAACAGGGCACGAGACTGTTTACTGATAACATCAAAATCGACCAAAATTTTTGGACGATTGATTTGGAAATGCTGCTCAATCAATTTACCAACCAATGCTTCAGGACAAATGCGCCCGAAAACATCACCAGCTTGTATAATTTCCCGATTACGGCTAAAGGCAAAGTGGAAGGGAAAAGCTTTCGCCAGCAATTCTGGCGAAAGTGTAAGGTGAGGAGGAGCCATGCTACTGCACTCAATTTGGTTTATAAATCACTAAAAATTCATCATGTTCAGCGCCTTCATCTCGACTTTGGGTTTGGGTAACATGAACTTCTGTATCAAACCTACTTCCCAATCCCTTGACTAATCCAAGAATCATTGGCGCTAGCCCTTCTCTATCAGAGCGATAATGTAAGCTCAGAGAATTTTCTTCTATATCAGTACACTCAAATGATGGGGGTTGGAGTTTAGGAAAACTAACTCCTAAACGAGCATGAAGATCATCAAGGTTTTCTAAAAACTCAGGGAGTTCATCTCCACTCATATCCATCAATTCACCATAGCCTTCTTGAGCAGTGTACTGAACCCAAAATTCCCCAAAGGCTTGCATAATCTCCGAGGAAGATAAACCGAGAATGACACTAGCAGCTTTTACCAGCTTGTGGGTGATGTCATCGGGATAGCCTTCCATACTGAGGAAAACATCTACATCCACCTCTGCTTTCTGCTTGATTGTTTTCCAAGTATCTTCGCCAAAGCGACTGCACACCATGTCTTGAATCGCCTTGTTCACTAATCCGTACATGGAAGCCTCCTCTTGCTGCACCTGATTTTACTTTCTGAATTTGCGCAAAACTCGACAATTAATTTCTTAAAAGGCTTGTTTAAATGAGAAGATTTTCTACAATCAAACCTTAAAATTTTTTATTACAGCCTTAAAAACCGAAAAAACAGGGAAAACTGTTTGTATTCTAATGCTACAAATACTAATTGTTACAACCGTATTTTCACTTATTCGTTTTAGCAAGCAGGCTTTGAGGGTTTATAGTAAAGACTTTGTGCTTAAAAAATAAGGACTAAAGTCCTTACTACAAACTTACTCATCCATCAATTTAAGCTTGACAGATTAACTACAGGGATTCATCAAAAGGCAGCCATGAATCAGGATACAAGCTATATTTAGAGATTTGACGCTGAATACCGTTAAAAAATTGAAGGCGGGCATCCATAGCTTCGGAAATAGCTAGCTTTATCTTAATATCTTCTTCATTCATGGTAATCTGAGGTTCAATCACTGCCGCTAGCTTCGCTGCATGACTATCATCCACATCAATATGGACTTCAAAAAAGATCAGTGATTCTTTGGGTAAAGGAGTAGCGCCAACAATTCCTTTGTATAGTTGCGTGTACAGTGAGCTAACAATCCCTTCGGAAGCATAACAGACGGCACCGAGTGCAGCTAAATAGCCGTACTTATGTGGCATTTGCAAGTAGGTTTCAATAAGGGCACGAGTTTCAGGTGCAGTGGGTAGTGATGCCAGAGTTTCGTCGTGGATACCAAGTGCACGGGTAAATTTACGAAACAATTCTGGGTGAGAGTGAGTTATATCTCCCTGTCCCATTTCGTCAAATAGGTTTTCCAAGATGACTAACTGACTAGTTTCATCTTGGCAGCAAGACAAGATGCTAGCCAAAATACGATTAAATTCTTTGGAGAATTTGTACATCTGGACAGCTAGTACCTGTACGTCTGGTAAAAATAAATTTCCAGTCTGACAGCGCATTAGAAACTCATGATTCCATAGAGGATGATTAATCGTTATTTCACGGAAGGAATTTCTAACTAAAGAAGATGTTTGTGTCATCGTAATATTTGTAGGGCTAGATGAAGGGGTTGGTCAAGTAACGGGCTAAAAAATGATTCATCTATTGCGATATGTTCTGGAGTTACACGCAATTCTTGTAAGGTTGGCATCGTATTGAAGCCAGCAAATTTAAGAGCATTAAAGTAATCCTCAAGAGTTTTGTGAATCAATTGCACATTTAGCCAGGAGCCATCTCGTTTCCAAATACGACCAGGAAACTGCCGATCTCGCTTGCTGAAATAGCCTGTACCTTCAACTTGAAAATAAAACGGATATGCTGCCTCCCGCATATATGGAAAAGATGGATGGGGAACGCTGAATACAAATCGACCGCCTGGACGAAGAATGCGTGCAACTTCTGCCATGCATTCTTGGGTCTGAGCAATTGTCAAATAGTTAAATAAAAATACTGCAACAACTAAGTCAATTTCGCCATCATCAAACTGCTTGAGATTGGTAGCACAGCCTACTTCATAGCTAATACCCAATCCATCTTCTACTTCTTGCAATTGTGCTGCTGCAATCATGCCTTGGGAAAGGTCTATTCCATGTACCCATGCAGCGCCACGTCGCCTTAGCTCTCGACTGCAATAACCTTCTCCACAACCTATATCAAGTACTCGCAACCCAGCAACAGACTGACAAAGATCTAATACAAAAGGGCGGGCTGTAAAGTCTGATAAAGAAGTAGGTTCTCCTCTAATCCACTCTGATGCTGTGCGATTATATAAGTTTTTAGTTGAGTTTTTGTGATTCACATTTGACATTTTTAATTATTTATTTATACTCAATTTAGACTTTTCTTGATCAATTTAGCCTGGCAAAACTGAAATAGTTGATGTATATGTTTTAACAATTAATATGTTTATCTGAGAATGTTGATTTTACTAGTTTTATGTTCTTTGTTTAAAAACTATTATTTTCCAAGGAAAAACTCTCCTCATCATTATTAGCTTGTTAGTTTCTTTAAATATAAGCAGCTAAATTAGATTTAACTTCATAAACTTGAATTATTACTTAGTTAATAGCAACTTCATATATATAGATTTATTTTTTTATCCTCTAACTTCATCTAGGCTTTACTAATAAAGTTAAAATTAATTCTTTTAATTAAGATAATTAATCACAATAAAACAGTATATTTTACGAAGTATAAAGAGAATAAGATTGTTAATTTGTAATAGTCAGATTCGTTTTCAAAACGGAATGGCTTTGAATGTATGAGTTATTTAGCCGATTTAGAATAACGTTGGAAGAAATGATGTTAGAAGAACTGTTAGCAGAATTACCAGTGCGCGATCGCTTACAATATGAGCGTGCGATGTCTACGATGGGCTACGCCTACGCATTTTCTGAGCTTGGTGATCGGCTCTTTGATGAGCTTGCCGATAAAATTGCTACAAGGCGACAGTACCGACTACTGTTTGAACACACATTAAAGCCTGAGTTATTCCAGCAAATCAGAATTGCTGCTGCGGGTTATATTTCAGCGTGTCTGAATAGTCCCATCATTCTTTCGGAAGCTGAAATGCTTGAACGACTACTGGAAGCAAGAAGTACTTTGCCTAACTACACCGGCACTGGTCTTTTGATGCCCAAGCGAGAACATACTCTGGCATTTAACCTCTTTCAAAAAAGCGTCGCAGAGGCTTTCTACCAACTAGGAGCGAATGACCTGATTGATGCAGTGGATTTACCAGTAAATCTCCGCATGGTCTATGGTAAGACTGACGCGAAGAAGTTGGGTTTGCCCTTTGCTAGCTCAAAATGCCACAGTGATGTCTGGGCAGGTGTTGCTGCTGATGCAACTGTAGTGGTTCTACCATTATTTGGCGACATCGATAATATCACTATCGAAGCAGGTGAAATGCCCCGCGAAATGGAACTACAGTCTATGCAAGTGATGTCAGACTTTGACGAAGGTCGGGATATTCCGATGGTTGTCTCCTACACAGAAGCACAACTACAACACGGCACAATGTACTTTAATGATGCCCGTGGATTGCATCAAACGGTAAGAAGGAAAACTGAAGGTCTAAGAATTTCAGTAGATTTCCGGTTCCGCAGGAAATTCAATGAAGCTTACCGGGCAATGGTCGCACCTAATATTGGTGGTATTGAAGAAGATATGAGTGTGCCATATCAAAACTGGCTGAAGGTTGGGAAAGAAACGCTAATTGTGTTTGATGAAACTTGTGAAGAAGCAAGGAAAAAACAGAATTCTGGCGCTCCAGTTCCGCTATATACTCGCGGGTATCGCCTTGTAGAAATATTCAACTCTTAACTTTCAGAAATACAAGCAACAAAAAAGAAAGAGGTCTGGTATTAGACCTCTTTTTTAATTTTGATCACCCATAGCTGTAGATTCATAAACTTTGCGATAGTCCAATTTTCTGAAATAGAAGTTTTCTATCTGTTACCCAAAATGAAATAACATCTTGATAAATTCTGGATATTTACCTGAAACACGGTACATATACGGGAGTATACAAAAGATATATGTGTTATAAAGGCTAGTTATATATTTTTCATAGAAATCGATAACCCTTGTACTAATCTAGGTGCAGCAAAATCATGCCAACACGTATTTTCTTAGCAAATCCAGATATTGATGTTAGTATTCCTAGCTATATTGAAGAAGCACTTGATGATATCAAAAATAAACGGAAGTATTATATCACCTGGAGTGCAGGTCAGGTAAAGTCAATTGATGTTGGAGATAAAGCCTACTTGAAAAAAACTGGAAAGGGGAAACGTGGTTTTATTGCGGTAGGAGAAGTAATCAAAACTGAAACTGCTGAACACCGTTTGAATGAACTTCCACTTCCTCAATATCATAATTATTCTGATGCCTATACTCAACATTTTTTTGGGAACTGCCCTACTGTATCAATAAGGCTAGATGAGGTTGTGAGTCTTAATAATCCTTTAGAAGATAGCTATCTACTAAAATTACCAAGTATGCAGGGAGTCAATCTTGTTAGGTACGGAAGTGGACAAGAACTAGGTTCTCAGTATGAAGCTGCTTTAGATGCTGAGTGGAAGAAGTACTTTAAAAAGGTTAACAAGCTTGATTAAGATTACCTTGTTTCTATATGACTTAATTAACAGATTTTTTATACTATCAATTCTCAACAAAAAAGAGGTCTTTACCGACCTCTTACCAATTCCCTAAAATAATATTCTATTTACAGAATTAAGACAAGCCAGTATTAGCGCCTTGCTTACCAGTTGCCAGTTCCACCTTGATAATTGTGCCACCTGCTTTTTGAATACGTTGCTGTTCGCGGAACCAGTTCTCATAAGGAACTAGCTTAGTAAAGTAAGTATTTTGCAGTTCGCGTTGGGTACGAATTCGGGTTTGGCTAGGAACTAGAGCAGTAATTTTAAACAAACGGGACATATTTTGAAAATCTCCTTTATACCTTGTGAAAACTTTTTTATCTCAAAATCTTGAGTGCAAATCTTTTAATCATTCAAAGGCTGGAAATCAAACATCAATACTAGACCACCAACACTCATCACTGATAATTTACCAAGATAAGCAATATAACGTTCTAGCACTCACGGTTGATTTCCAGACCTTAATAAAGCCGCACCTAAATTCTTAAGCGCAAACTAGTTCTTAGCTTAAGCCAGAGGAGATATAGTCTAAGTAAACGCCCATTTCCTTACCAGCATCAGAACCTACCAAACTGGCGGTTACTTCTTTGATTGCTTGGATAGCTTGTACGGTAGCACCGACGGGAACGCCCAAGGAGTTATAGGTTTCCTTCAAGCCATTGAGCACACGCTCATCTAGGATGGAAGGATCGCCAGCCAACATAGCGTAGGTGGCATAGCGGAGGTAATAGTCCAAATCACGGATGCAAGCAGCATAGCGGCGGGTGGTGTACATGTTGCCGCCCGGACGGGTGATGTCAGAGTATAGCAAAGATTTTGCTACAGCTTCTTTGACGATCGCAGCAGCGTTAGCGCTGATGGTGCTAGCAGCACGTACCCGTAGTTCGCCTGTAGCGAAGTAGCCTTTTAGCTTTTCTAAAGCAGAAGAGTCAAGGTATTTACCTTGAACGTCTGCGGAGTTAATGACAGCGGTAATTGCGTCTTGAGCCATGTTGTTAATTCCTTATTTCCAACCGTATTGCAATATCAGTAGGTAAACAGCTTCACCCTATCCTAGAAGGGCGCCAACTAGGTAGTCGAAGTAGCCACTAGCTTCACTAGCGTCATCACCAGAGAGCAATGTCGAAGCTCCATTCTTCAGCCCACGGATACCTTCAGCAACACCATCGATAGGAGTTCCCAAGGACTTGTACAGTTCACGGGCACCAATAACACCAATTTCTTCGATGGGGGTGACATCACCAGCAACGATACCGTAGGTAACGAGGCGGAGGTAATAATCTAGGTCACGCAGACAAGTAGCAGTCAATTCTTGACCGTAAGCGTTACCACCAGGAGACACAACATCAGGACGCTTTTGGAACAGTTGATCGCCAGCTTGCTTAACGAGCCGTTCGCGATTTTCTGACAAAACTTGAGCAATCCGCACACGGCGCTCGCCACTTGCAACAAAGGACTTGATCCGATCTAACTCACCAGGGCTGAGGTAGCGGGCTTCTGCATCAGCATTCACGATAGCTTTCGTGACAATACTCATTAATGGATTCCTCCAATACGAATGAAACCAGGATTTGATTAAACTGGTGCGACTTTGAGTGTGGTTTACTGAGTTTGTTTTTTCGTCCTTTTAGACACAACAGTTTCACAACTGCTACGGCTAAAAAATTACGAGTTTGCTTGGGTCAACATAAGTACACAAGCTTTCAAACTCAGTTACCTTCCGCAAAACATTTTCCGGCATTCTGTTGAGCATTTATGACTGCTCTTAATACTTTGTAATATTGCTTTTCAGAATTTACTGTTCTAATTGCAATCTGAGAGCGGTATTACGAAAGGTTAAGAAGGGGACAGGGGAAAGGTTACAGGGAATAGGGAACAGTAAATAATCTGTACCCTATTCCCTATTCCCCCGACTCCCTACTTCTTAATCAACCGCTACACTGCCGAGGTAGTTACCTACTGGCAAAGATGGGAAGCGGTTGTAAGGTACAACATCTTCACCGAAGTAGCGGCTATATTCTGGACTGTCGACTATTGCTTCTACAGCAGCTGACAAACCACTATCGGCTAGCAGCTTGTTGTACTGGCCAATTTCTTCCTGAGTTGCGGGTGTACGCCCCAACAGATGGCGGAAGAGGAACTCAATGACCTTGGCATGAGGATAAGGTGATAAGAAGCGCTGACGATAGATTTGGGAACTAGCTAGTTCACGCACAAACTCCCGCACGGAAATTTCACCATTTTGGAGTTTGCTATCTAGGTCAGTGCGACGGAAATTCTCAGGCACTTCACCGCTAAATACATCCAATACTTGACGATAAATGGCGTTGATTGCCTGTTGTTTTTCGCCTTGGTTGGTGTTTTCTGTTAGACGGTAAATGCGTGCATGTTTACGCACACCCATGTCCACGGTTTGTCCGCTAGCATCGTTGTAGGAACGACCTAGTTCAGCAAAGGATGGCTTACCATTTGTTTGCGCTGCGATATCTGCGATCGCCTGTACCAAAAGCGGTGTATCGTTACTAACCCCGACACGGGCTTGTACTGGCTTAAAGCTTGGTATAACCACGTCATCGTTTTGCTTGGTCAGCTGGTTGTACAGCTTCTCCGTATTCGGGAAGTTTGCCGCCGGGAGGGTCGGGAAGCGACGGTAAGGCACCGTATCTTCACCAAACACCTGGTTATATTCCACACTATCTACCAAAGCACCAATAAAGGCACGAATACCTTGAGTCGCCAAAATCTGGTTATACTTGCGGATTTCTGCTTGGTCTAGGGGCGCACGTCCCAAGAAGTGTTTGGTTCCCAACTCAATCACTTTGGTGTTGGGGTAAGGTGTGTAGAACTCTTTCAGGTAGAGGTTAGAGTAACCCAAACCTTCAATAAATTCCTTCACACTAATTTCGCCATTCCCCAGTTTGCTTTCCCATTTGGTAAATTCGTTTTTAGCGATGTAGGGTGCAATATCCCGCTCAAATATCTGACGATACGCAGCGCTAATCAAAGTTTTGACTGCAACCTTGTCACTGGTATTGGCCACCAGCTTGAAGATTTTGGTCTGTTCCCGTTGCTTGCTGACACCTTGGTTAATGCGGAACTGAATATCTGGTTCTGACCGCTTTTCTGTGACTGTACCCAGTGTCACGAAGCTTGGTATTACTTCTTTCTGGACTTTTGCGGCAATATCTTCACGAATGCTACCAACGCGCAATTGTCGCCCGGATACACCACCAGGAGTCAAATACCGTTCGTAAGGAATTGTATCTTCACCAAATGCTTCGCTGTATTCTACGCTGTTAATAATGGCATCAACGACGGCGTAAAAGCCCTGTTTAGAAGCAATGTCAAAGTACTTGTTGATTTCTTGACGACCATAAGTCGGACGACCCAACAAGCGGCGGTGAATATACTCGATCGCTTTACAAACGTACAGCGATGACCAGTACAGATTGCGGAATACATCCGACTTAGCCAAAGCACGGATAAACTCGCGTACAGAGATATCGCCGTTTTCCAGCTTGATTTCCAATACCTTCGGGCGCTGGCCTTCATAAAGATCGCGACCGAAAACTTGCAGGTAAGCAGCTTTAATCAATGCTTGCGTGGAGCTTTCGGAGAATCTGACGCTAGAATTTTTGGCAGCCTTTTTACCTCTAGTACCAGGCAGTTGATCTAGCTTGAACACCTTGGGGCCAAGAGTACCAGGAGCTTCACCTCGCGCTCTGGGATTACTATTTTGGTTATTAATCCCTGCTCCTTGGTGAATCAGGATGCGTTTGGTATCCTTACTAAAAGGAGCCGGACTGGTACTGGGGTTGCGAGTTTCTTTCGGGAAAATCGCCCCAAACTGAATTTCCAAGGGGTCGTTACCAGAACCGTAGGGATGTTGATCTGGTAGCGGTTGCTCGTAAGCTGCAAATGTAGTGATGAACTGAGGTATCTTGCGGAAAGGCGCACTGTAGTTAAACAGGTCTTGCTGCGGCCCCCAGTTGCGACATTCTTGTGCTTCTTGACCCAGACCCCGCAGATAGGGTACTGTTTCTTCACCAAAATAGTCGCTGTATTCAGCAGAATCTACTAAGGCATCTACTATGGCTGGTAGACCACCGTTAGAAATAATCGAGAAGTATTTCTGTACTTCTTCGCGGCTACTTGGTCCCCGTCCTAAAATGTGACGGAAAGCTAGTTCGATGACTCGGCTGTTAATAAAAGGCTGGTAAAACTGTTTTTGGTAAAGGGGAGATTTAGCTAAACGACGGACAAACTCTTTCACAGAGATGTCGCCATTTTTAACCTTGGATTCCAGGTCAGATATGGATAAGCTATAAGCACGGGTAATGTCGCGCTCAAAGATTTGCCGATATGCGGCCTTGATTACCTCATTTTTTTCGCTACTTGATAACCCAGTCTTCATCACAAACTTGGGACGCCGTTCTGCTGCATTAAAGTAAATTTGCGGCAGTTGTAACCCTTGTTGGTCACTAGAAGGGCGTTGGCGGACTTTGTTTGAAGGTGTGGCTGCTTTGAATTCTGTTAACAAAACATCCATGTACTGAGACACAATTTCTGTAGCCTCAGCATCGTTGCGGAAAAATGAAAGTGCCCCGGCTTTGATTTCTTGCAAAGCTACTAGCGTTGCTTCACCAGAGCAGGCATTTTCAATGATTTCCCGCAAGCCCCTTGTATTCACCGCTATGATGTTGGGGTCGCCAGCAACGATCGCATAAGTAGCGTAGCGTAAGAACCAGGATAAATCCCGCAAGCTCTTGGCCATGTTGCTTGGGCCATAACGAGCAATGTTAATTGGTCTGAAACCTGCGGGTGTCGGGCCGCTAGGTGATGAGTTAAATATTGAGCGTAAATTTTCTAGGAACCCACCACGACTTTCAACGTAGGTTACGGTTCCTAGTCTGAGGTCTTCTCTAACATCTTTACCACCACCAGCGGTTACTAGTTCTGCTTCTCTGGGCTTTTCTAAAAAAGCCATTGGCGAACCACCGACAAAAATCCGGTTGGCAGCCCGAGACACAATAATCTCGGCATTGTCCGTCAGCGTCTGAGAAATTTCTAGACGCTTTGCACCAGATGCAAAATAGCTTGCCAGTTCATTTAGTTCACCATTTCCCAAGAAGCGGTCTTGCTGCTCTGCTTGGATAATTGTGGCTACAGTTAGAGTTTGATATAGTTGCGGACGCGCAACCGAGCTTCCACCACTCGCCTTAACACTCATCGGATTTGTAAAACTCCCATCATAAGCGTTTATATGTTAAATCTGGATTGTTTTGAGGCTTGACACATCGGTGTGTCTATGCTTTATGAGCTTGAGAGTATTGCCTGCAAAACTGCCAGTAAATTAACCCAGTTAGCTTTTAGATTAGAACGTTTTGCGTTCTCAAGGCGGATTTATTAAGAAGTATGTAGAACCTGTATCTTAAATGTCTCTAGTCTTAAAAGTGCATACTCCAGTTTGTCTGAGATTAAGTCTAAGTTTTGTAACTAAGTAGTAGGTTGGGAACTGTGTACTGATTTCTTTTTGATTTCAACGCAGATGCGCAACTCTTGGAGACGTTACGCGAACGCCTTCTTGCAGGGTAAGGGCGCAGAGATAAACCCAAAGGCACGCAGGTAATTTGCTACGAATAAATAAAATATTGTACTTAGTTATGGGATAGTAGTTATTAGTCGATTTTAAGTTGTTTTTGCTACTGACAAGCTCGTATTCACAACTGACACCGCACGGGAAGTAATTCTTAATTTGTAGTGGTTTAATCTGCAAATAGTCAGTATTTACATACAGGGGAAATACTATAAGCAAAAGTTGTAAATTTAACTATTTATTCAATGTTACCCTATTTGCGATCGCAGTTATTTTGGCTGTCACTCCGGCAAATGCGCTTCCAAACCAAAAACATCAACTGTCTGTTTTACATAAGCATTATCAGTAAATAAAGGCACGCAATCACTTACGTTATAAGCTGCGGACAGTTCAACATCGGACTCAAAACCTTTTTCAATCAACTCTTTACCCGAACTGCATTTTTTAAAGTACCCTATTAAATCGTGCTGGAAAGCCTGAAATGTTGTCACAGCAACTTCGGCTTCTGGTGATAGACTGCCATGTAAATAACTCAGAATTGCCCCACTACCAATTAAATCTTCAAATGCAGGGCGGAGGCTACCATCTTCCTTCCACCTCTCACCGGCAGGAATCACAGCGATTTTATCACCATACTTTTGAGCAAACTGCGCTACAGCTTGGCAATTTCGCAAGCAACCAGCCAAAGTTGGTGTAGTTCCAGTATGTAAAGTCAGAAAAGAACCATTAGGTGAAGGTAAAACTAGTCTAGTTCCAGGAGTAATCTGAGCCACCGATTTTGGCGAGAGAGAATATCCTGTTGTAGTCCAACGTTGTCTATGACTTGCCAATTCTGCTTGCACTGACTTGGCATAATCTATAGCTGATTCATCTTTATATGCGTAAGGAAAAATTATTGCGCCGTTGTTGGTGGCAATTTCTACACAAGTAGAAAAAGAGAGAACGTCAACTATCACAACTACATCACTGATGGGAGCAAGTTCAGCAACTCCTTGTGACCCCCACTCACAGCGTAAATTAAACTCTGATTGGTTGTAAATCATTAGAGCGATCGCAATTATTTGTCTACCTGAAGTGTCCAGCATTCGCTAAACTCAGAAATGCTGCGTTATTCCTCATCATGTCCGATTCCCAAACTGTTAGTGCTGCTGTTGCCAAACTCTACAATACCTACCCCTTTCCGCCGGAAGCCCTGTTAGATGAACCACCTCCAGGCTACAACTGGCGCTGGAATTGGCTAGCTGCTCATAACTTCTGCACAGGTCAAAAACCCCAAAAGCAAGATATTCGGATTTTAGAT
Organism: Nostoc punctiforme NIES-2108; assembly: GCA_003326195.1. GTDB lineage: Bacteria > Cyanobacteriota > Cyanobacteriia > Cyanobacteriales > Nostocaceae > Nostoc > Nostoc punctiforme_A. The sequence goes on along the minus strand of LXQE01000029.1, from coordinate 157,261 downwards.
GCAGGTTGCGGTACTGGTGTGGGTACAGAGTACCTAGTTCACCTCAATCCTCAAGCTTCTGTTGTGGGAATTGACCTCAGTACAGGCGCTTTAGCGGTAGCTAAAGAACGTTGTCAACGTTCTGGTGCTAACCGTGTTGAATTTCATCACCTCAGTTTGTTTGATGTGGAACAGTTACCGGGTGAGTTTGATTTAATTAACTGTGTTGGCGTTTTGCATCATACTCCCGATCCCATTCGCGGGATTCAAGCTTTGGCGAAGAAGTTAGCCCCAGGCGGCTTAATGCACATTTTTGTGTATGGGGAATTGGGACGCTGGGAAATTCAACTCATGCAAAAAGCGATCGCACTTATTCAAGGTGACAAAAAAGGCGACTACCGCGATGGTGTCCAAGTCGGACGACAAATATTTGCCTCATTACCAGAAAGTAACCGAATTGTCAAATACGATAAACAGCGTTGGTCATTAGAAAACCACAAAGATGAACATTTTGCTGATATGTACGTTCATCCTCAAGAAATTGACTATAACATTGAGACGCTATTTGAATTAATTGATGCTTCAGGATTGGAATTTATTGGTTTCTCGAATCCGAGTTTCTGGGATTTAGAAAGACTTTTAGGTAAAGCACCAGAGTTAGTAGAACGGACAAAAGAATTGAGCGATCGCCAGCTTTATCGCCTGATAGAATTATTAGACCCAGAAGTAACTCATTATGAGTTTTTCCTCGGTCGTCCTCCCTTAATCAAAGCTGACTGGTCGGAAGATAAGACCCTACTGGCAGCGATTCCCGAACTTAATCCTTGTCTTGAGGGATTTCCCAGTCAATGTTTCTTTAATTACGATTATCAAATTGTTAATTTATCTGTAGCAGAGTTTGAATTCATGCAAAGATGCGATCAAAACTCCACAGTTGCAGAGATTTTGATAAATGTAGAACTGGGATTGGATGGGGTAAGAAGCCTTTTGCAACAGCAGTTGATTTTATTGACACCTGCTTAGGGAATTTAGGTAAAAATATCCAATTATTAATTGTGGGATGGGCCTTTTGGCTATCCCACAATTAGATATTTACCCTACAACAGCCGAACTTGCTACTTTCTCCTGTCTTTGGAAAGGCGGACGCATTCCCAAACCAAGTAAATTCAGCATTTCTCGGTCAGTATCGTAATCTGGACAGGGAGTTGTCACCGTCAACATCTTGTTATCGTCGCTGGAAAAGATAGAGTTGGCTCCTGCCATAAAGCAGAAAGCTTGCTCAACTTCAGAAAGTCTTGCTCTACCGGCACTAAGACGCACATCGGAAGCTGGCATTAAAATTCTGGCTGTGGCAATCATCCGCACAATATCCCAAATGGGGACATCAGGCTGATTTTCTAAGGGTGTACCCGGTACTTGTGAGAGAATATTAATTGGCACAGACTCTGGATGGGGATGTAAGTTTGCCAGAGTTTGTAACATGCCAACCCGGTCATCGACTGTTTCGCCCAAACCCAGGATACCGCCGGAACAGACAGTGACATTTGTCTGACGGACATTCTCAATTGTGTTCAAGCGATCGCTATATGTCCTTGTGGTAATAATTGTGCTGTAATATTCCTGCGAGGTATCTAAGTTATGGTTGTAGGCATAAAGTCCCGCTTCTGACAATTTTGTGGCTTGATTTGCCGTCAACATACCCAGAGTGCAGCACACTTCCAAACCCATTGCAGTCACATCCTTGACCATTTCCAGGACTTCCTCAAATTGTGAGTTATCCCGCACTTCGCGCCAAGCAGCACCCATACAAATGCGACTAACACCAGTTTCTTTAGCTTTCTGGGCGATGTTAACTACCGTTTCTTTTTCTAGGAGTGCTTGCGCCTTTACCTCTGTTTTATAGCGAGAAGATTGGGCGCAGTAGCTACAATCTTCTGGACAACCTCCCGTTTTGATAGATATGAGCTTGCAAACTTGTATTTTTGTTGGGTCATGATATTGGCGATGCACGCTAGCAGCTTGATAAATCAGCTCTAGCAATGGCGTATTGTATATCGCCCGAATCTCTAATTCCTGCCAATCGTAGCGTATTCCCACCACATCACTATCCTTCTTGTAGACTGGGTTAATCAAGAGCTGTTTTTTGCTTGAATCTGCTGCGGTACAGCGTTTAGGCAAAGCGATTTTATCGAAGTTATGCCGCGCACTGTGCTTTATCATCCATTGGCTCTCAATCCTTCCGCTCTAGATATTAGACATCAGCTTATCAAGATTTTGGTTGAATGGCAGATTAAGAGCAAAAATACTCACTCTATCTGTTGTAAAGGGCATTGGGCATTCAATACTTCTCGGGTTTTGGGAAAAGGGAAAAGAAAAAACCTTTAACCCAAACCCAGTAACCTTTTACCAAAACCCGATTCCGAATTAAAAATGCCTAACCGAGAAGTATTGCATTGGGCATTAAGTACTTGTACTGAGCTTTGCCGTTGGCGTGGTAAGAAAGCTTTATCGTTCGCGCAGCGTCTCGTAGAGAAGTGCAGCCTTTCCAATAGTTGTATTAAACATTAGCAAGACTTATCTAACTGGCGTGCAAATTCTATTCCCCCTAGCTGCTAAACCACAGGTTATGAGAGAATTTATAAAATTTAAAGAATGTTTTGGCAATAATCCCGCCGATTTAGCAATTTATGATATCAGAACTGCCAATAATTGCAAGCGATCGCCTATTATTACGAGCAGCGATCCATGAAGATATACCTCAAATTATCAAATACTTCATTGATAACAAAACTTATCTCACTCCATTCTATCCTCTTTGGGCTGATGGTTTTTTCACTGAAGAATATTGGCAATATCAGATAGAGAATAGTTTTCTGGAATTTATTAATGGTCAATCGTTAAAACTATTTATTTTTACCAAAAAAAATCCCACTGTAGTTATTGGAACAGTCAATTTTAGTAATTTTGTCCGAGGAGTAGCTCATTTTTGCTATGTGGGATATAGCCTTGCTGAAAATAAACAAGGTAAAGGCTATATGACAGAGGGGTTAAAATCTGCAACTCAATATCTATTTCAAGAGTTAAATTTTCACCGAGTTATGGCTAATTATATGCCTCACAATCGGCGCAGTGGAAATGTCCTCAAAAGACTCGGTTTTGTAGTTGAAGGATACGCTAGAGACTATTTGTTAATTAATGGCCAATGGGAAGATCATATTTTGACAAGTCTGACAAATCCTCATTGGAAAGCACCTAATTAATACTCTAATATCTATATAAAAATTAATTTTATATATCAATTGTGAATATCTACACATTCATAGTAAATTCATAATAACTACACAACAACTCCACAAGCAAATGCAATAGTAATATTTGTTCACTACTAGGCTCAGTTATTAAGGTTAGCTTTAGCCGATGTGTTCAATTTTATTAAATAGTTGAGGAGTTTTTTAAAATGCTCATTAATTCTATAAAGCGCTTATCTGTCTTTTCTACTATCTTTGCTTTTGCTACCATCTTAAACGGAGTTGTCTTGGCAGCACCAGGCCCAAATCCTACCACTACACCAGTCTTAAAAACTCAGACTAGTGCTACATCACACCAGCCAATCAAACTCACACAGCAACAGCGGCTACAAATCCAAGTTGCTCGCCAGCAAAGAGATAAAGATATTGAGGCTCTATTAAACCCGTCCCAAGATACTAAATTTAAGGCGGCACTCCAATCCCGTCAGAGAATCAGAATAGTGTTAAAATCTTTGGATCTGAATCAAGATCAACAGAAACAGGTTCAATCAATTTTGCAAGCTTATAACCTGCAAGTGAAAAAAATTCTAGCTTCACAGGCATCACAAACAACATCAAAGCCAGTAGGAATTGCTGCACCACCATCAGAACCAATTAAAAAATAAAAAATCAGCTTTATTTAATTAAGATTAAGTTTCGGAAGACTGGCGGATTTTATCCAAACTTCGGTTGAGCCAGTCTTATTTTTTTTATTGCAAAACTTTATTTATTCTAAAATAAGGCAAGAGCAAAGGATTATAAATGAAAACTTTAGTTTTGAATCATTCGCTTTAAAACAAGAATTGTCTCGACCTGAAAGTGTCATAAGATACAAAAGAGTCAGTGCAGTCTTCTTCTTTAGCGCTAGCCTCTCCTTTTGGGAGAAGGGAAGATGCTTGTCGTAAGATGTCCGAAGGGCTTCGTACTTGCTTCTAATTCCACGCTTTTAAACGTGGGTTACTCCTGCCTCCTGAAGCGTTCCAGATTTTGATGGCGGCGCTACCATATTTTAGATATGGGTCGCTTTTTGCGTCTATGCTGATGATGCTGAAGCCAGAGGTAGTATTAAAGGAAGAATGAATTAAGCTTTGCTCGTAATGACTCTGGCTGAAACCCCAAACTACAAGAATTCTAGCAATCCTTTTCTCACCCTCAACTACGAAAGCGCTTTAGAATCTCTAGGCGATGACTACTATGATGAGGTTGCAGCGGCGGAATTTCCCCAACACATCCTGCGTTGGCGTAACGATGAACTATTACCCCGTTTCGGTCTAGACCCCCAAGTAGTCAAAGACGAAGATTTCATCGCAGCCTTTGGCCAATTTCAGGGACGCAAACCCTTGTTAGCTCTGCGTTACCACGGCTATCAATTTGGTGAATATAACGGACAGTTGGGTGATGGTAGAGGCTTTCTCTACGGGCAAGTACGCGCCAATGATGGCAAATTATACGATTTTGGCACTAAAGGTTCTGGGAGAACGCCCTACTCCCGTGGTGGCGATGGTATGCTGACGCTCAAAGGTGGAATGCGGGAAGTTCTGGCTGCGGAAGCATTGCACTACTTGGGTGTACGTACTTCGCGCTGTCTGAGCATGATTGAAACAGGTTTACCACTCTGGCGGGGTGATGAACCTTCGCCTACCCGTTCATCTGTGATGATTAGAATGAGCAGTTCTCATATTCGGTTTGGCACTTTTGAGCGACTGCACTATTTCCAGCGTCCAGATTTAACTAAGAAGCTGTTAGACCACGTAATTGAGCAGTATTATCCACACTTAAATGCTGAAGAAGATAAATATGCTCTGTTTTACGCCGAATTAGTTAAACGGGTTGCAGAACTAGTAGCGCAGTGGATGGCGGCTGGCTTTTGTCATGCAGTCCTGAATACTGACAATATGTCGATTACTGGAGAGAGCTTTGACTATGGCCCTTACGCATTTATTCCGAGTTATAACCCATCCTTTATAGCTGCGTATTTTGACTATTATGGGCGCTACTGTTACGGTAATCAACCAAGTATTTGCAAGTTGAATTTACAAATGCTCCAAGAACCTTTAAAGGCAATTATTGATAAAGGTGAAATGGAAGCTGGATTAGAAATGTTTGATGAGTATTATCAAGCTGAATACAGTTCTTTGATGTTGAAAAAGTTAGGTTTTTCGGAGTTGCCACATCCACAAGCTGCGGAACTATTGAATCTAACGGTTGAATTTTTGAAAGATAGCCAAGTTGGTTATCACCAGTTTTTTTATGAGATGGCTCGTACTTTTTCATCAAAATGGCGAGATGAACCAGGTTTTGTGATGAATAATTCCGATATTGTGCCAGTACCGGGTGCATCTGGAATATTTGATGATTGGTGTATACTATACCATCAAATTTTGAATGATTTTGATAGCGATGTCTACGACGGGCTACGCCTACGCACCGATATAATTGCCCAAACTCTAGCTGTTAATAATCCCAAAACGGTATTATTAAGACCTGTGATTGAAGCTACTTGGGAAGCAATTGCTCAGGAAGATAATTGGCAGCCTTTTTATCAGTTAATCAAGGCAATTCAGTCTAGGAGATAGTTAAAAAGGGGCATTGGGCATGGGGCATGGGGCATGGTAATGTCTCCCTCACTCCCCCACTCCCCACTGCTAACTAAACTGCTGGGCATAGAACCGCGCATAGCGACGCTCTAGGGCTAATAATTCTTCATGGGTTCCCGATTCGACAATTTGTCCTTGTTCGAGAACTAAAATACGATCGCACCGTCTCACTGTCGATAAACGGTGAGCAATAATAAACACCGTCCGTTTTTCCATCAATCTTTCCAGCGCTTCCTGTACCAGTGCTTCTGACTCAGAATCTAAGGCTGATGTCGCTTCATCGAGAATCAAGATTTGGGGATTGAGCAGAACAGCACGAGCGATCGCAATTCTTTGTCTTTGTCCACCTGATAAGTTTACCCCACGTTCGCCTACCCAAGTCTTATAATCCTCTGGTAGTTGGCTAATAAATTGATGAGCATTAGCAATTTTCGCCGCCTCTTTAACTGCTTTTATGTCAAAAATATCTTGTCCAAAGGCGATATTTTGAGCAATCGTCCCCGAAAACATGATGGTTTCTTGAGGAACAATCCCAATTTGTCGCCGCAGACTATGCAACTTCACATCCCGAATATCAACATCGTCAATGAATATTTGACCAACTTCTGGATCGTAAAAACGCGGGAGGAGATTCACAAATGTGGTTTTACCAGCACCAGAAGCACCCACAAGCGCGATCGCTTCACCTGGTGATACCAATAAACTGATATCTTTTAATACAGGTTCACCTGGTTTATAGGCGAAGGAAATATGACGATATTCTACTTTGCCGTTGACTGGGGGGAGAGCGATCGCATTGCTCTTTTCAATCACCGTCGGCTGAATTGCCATCAATTCAAAAACCCGGTCAACAGATGCTTCACCCTGCTTAAATTCGTTGTAGTTGTTAGTAGTGTGACCAATGGGATCAATTAACAGCGCCGCCGCCGCCAGATAGCTGAAAAAATTCGCCACTGTCAAGTTATTTTGGGAAATTTGCCACGCTCCCACAATCAGTAACGATAAGGCACTTAAGGCTTCCAAAAATCCGATGATGGGAATCTGAATCGCTTTCAGGCGTTCGGCTGAGTATTTGGCTTTGAGACTGCGTTCTGCTTCATGGCCAAAGCGGGCGATTTCGTAATTTTCGGCAGCAAAAGCTTGTACCAAACGAATCCCGTTGAAAACTTCCGCAAGAATGGCTGATAAACCTGACACCCGATTTTGACTTTTTAAGGAATACTTGCCCAACCGTTCGCCAAACCAGCCAACTAAAATACCCATCAGTGGCGCAACAATCACCGTTGCGAATGTCAGTTGCCAATTTAGGTAAATCATGTAAATCGGAATTACTAGCAACTGCAAAATACAGGGGATAAAGTCGTGAAATACTTTATTTACCACTTCACCAACTCGGTCAACATCTTCCGTGAGGCGGTAAGATAAATCACCAGCTTTTGCAGTTTCAAAATAGCTGAGATTTAGCTTTTGAAGATGTGCGTAGACTTGCTGGCGGAGATGAAAAGCAACTCGCAAAGCAGCTTTCGCCATGTACATATCTTGTATAGACTGAAACAAGCCTCTGACAAGAAATACTAAAGCACAACTACCAGTTATTTGAGCGATCGCTACTACATTACCGTGGGCAAAGGGAGTTGCCAATTTCCCGGCGAGATTAATTAATACTAAAGTCGCCAGCACGTATCCCAAAATTCCAATCAGTCCCCTGGCGATGGTTTGCCACTGGAGTCGGATATAAGGCAGCAGTTGCCAGTAATTAGAACGCGTTTTCAAGCTCGAAAGTCCACAGCGATATTTTACTTTGTTTGACGCTAGCAGTTTTTAGTGAGTTTCTGAACACTTAACTAATTAACGTGAGTTCGATGAACCTCTCCCTCCCAGCCTTTCTCTCCGAAACGGAAAGGGAGGAGCAAGAAATAATTCCGCTTTTTGCTCCCCTCTCCGCGTCGGAGAGGGGCTGGGGGAGAGGTCAAATAATACTTGTCGAACTCACGTTCACTAATTAGTTACAAACTGTTTGAGCGTACAGCAAAATCCGTCTCCTGCCAGGATGAGGTTTCGGCGGATGCAGGAAGAAAACGCTCCAAAGCAGTTACAGGAAAGCTAATGGCAATTCGGTATCTGTTGGATGAACATTTGAGTCCTATATATCGTTCTCAACTTGTGCGGCGCAACCCTGAAGTGGTTGTGCGAATCATTGGGGATTTAGATGTTCTACCCAAGGGCACTCCAGACCCAGAGATTTTAATTTGGTGCAAAACCAATGGATTTATTTTGGTGACGAATAACCGTAAGTCGATGCTCGGACATTTTGCTGACCATTTAGCTTTAGGTCGCCATATCCCTGGAATATTTACCATCGATGCAAACCAAAGCATCGGAAAAACTGTTGAAGAATTAATCATCATTGCGGAAGCTTCGTTTGAGGATGAATACCAAGATCGAATTGAATATCTACCCCTGAGCCGATAGCACATTCTCCACTCCCTCACTTATCCTCAAAAATTAGCCCCCTCCTTGCCTGCAAAGAGAGGGCTGAATTTATCAGAGAAATAATTTGTAATTTAAGCCGAAAATTACGAATTACGAATTACTTAATATCCGCCTTCTTCTTCGTATTCTGGCTGTCTTTCCTTAACTTTCTTGGGAATGTTCACAGGCTTCGGTGCATCTTCCCAAGCATCGCCGTCTACGTCGTCATAATCATCATATTCGTCAACGTATGGCTTGCTATAAGGCTGGGCTTCATATTTTAGCGGCTGCGGTTGTTGATACCTGTCGTTGCCCGTTGCTTCGCTCCAGTTATCTTCTTCCTCATCTTCTTCGTATTGAATAGATTCATACTGCCGCGCCTTCATTACTTGACGTTGTGGCCTTTCCTCTTCCACATAGTCTTCATTCCATTCTTCTTCCCGCGCTACGGGTTCGGGAGCGCGAACTTTTTGCCTGGGTGGCTGCAATGGCACTCCGCTAGGCAGTTGATTCCCTGGTGCAACTTGGCGTGGTGGAGTATAGCCGTATTCTTCTTCTATATCTCGCTCCCACGGTGCTTTGCCGATACCCAGGCGCTCTAGTAAACCAACTGTCAACTGGTTTACTCGTTCTTCGGCTCCCTCAAACACAATCAACCGATTGGGGCCAGTGCTGACAATTTCATCTACTGAGAACTCGTAAGTACTCAGAAATTGATCGGGAATTTGGGGCAATCCTAAAGAAGCAATGACTATAGATTCAAGCTTCCCATTTTCACCGTTGAACTTGAAGCCCCGAACTTTGCCTAAGACTTCACCTGTTTCTGTAATTACTTCCCAGTTAATCAAATTACTGAGAGATTCAACTTCGATATCTTCAATGACATCTTCGTTATCAACCAGGATGACATCACCAATCTGGCTGATGTTGTTGAGGTACATATAGCGCGGTATGCCCGAAATGGAGATCAGGCTGTCTCGCAAACCAAGAGCCACAACCTCTCTTTGATCGATATCAACCCAGACTTGACTGATGATGCCTAGCCGCTTGCCGTTGTCGCGGGTAATCACCTGGGTATTTAATATGTCGGAACGCCTAATTATCTGTTCGGAGGTCATTCTATACCGAGTCCTGATCTCGAATCCGGTTTAACGCGATGTGCGACTTATTCTTGGAACCCCTCTCCAAACCTCTATCCCAGTGAACGAGAGGCTTTGATTTTTGCTCTCTTTCCCTGGTAGGGAATGGGTTGGGGGTTAGGTTTGAGAGAAAGTCACACATTACGTGGTTTATCTATACACCATTATTAACAAAAACTCAAGCAGATGTATTGGATGATTGTAACTTAATCCCCAAAACTTGAGTGTAAGCTCCTCGTGCTTGAGTAACGCCAATTGTGCGTTCGGCTGATTCTATCATCGGACGACGCAAACTCACAACTATAAATTGCGCTTGTTGTGACTGTTGTTTAATCATTCTAGCTAATCGTTCTACGTTTGCCCCATCTAGGAACATATCTACTTCGTCAAAGGCGTAAAATGGCGATGGACGGTAGCGTTGCAGGGCAAAGATAAAGCTCAAGGCTGTGAGTGATTTTTCTCCCCCAGACATGGAAGCTAGGCGCTGTACCGGTTTACCTTTGGGGTGCGCGACTAAATTCAGTCCACTGCTAAAGGGATCTTCGGGATTTTCGAGTTGCAAGAAGCCGTCGCCGTCGGAAAGAATGGCAAAAATTGATTGAAAGTTTTCGTTGACGGCATCGAAAGCTTCTTTAAAGGCAAGTTGCCGCAATGTGGTAAAGTTTTCAATCCGTAAAAGTAATTCGGTGCGTTCCCCTTCTAATGTCTCTAATTTTTGCGTGAGTTCTTGGAGACGGTTTTGGGTGCGTTCGTATTCTTCCAACGCCAGCATATTTACAGGTTCCATTGCCTGTAAACGTTTGGTAAGCGATCGCAATTCTTTCTGCAATTCTTCCAAATCTACCTGATCTGGAACTTCCGGCAACGGATTTGGTAATTCTGCTCCCACATCCCGCAATTGATTTTGCAGTGCAATTAGTTCCTCGCGCCGCTTCTCTTGGGTTTCTTGGAGTTTTTGGATTTCCCATTCCAATTGTTGTTGGCGTAAAAGATGTGATCGCACTTCTAGTTCTGTAGCGTCGCGTTTTTGTTTCTCTTCTCCCAAATTTTGCTCCATTTGATTTAACGATAAACGGGTTTGGGTGATTTGGTCGTCTATCGTTGTGATTTGTGTGGAGACGCGATGAATCGCATCTCTACAAGATATTTGTTGGGTTTCGTATTCGGTGATTCGCGTTTCACCTTCTTGGATTTTTTCTTGCAAACGTTGTTGCTGATTTTCTAAATTTTTTAATCTTTGTTCAGCTTCCCGTAACGCTGTTTCGCGTTGTTGCAATTGTTGCTCTTGAATTTTAATGGTTGCCTGGATTTGTTGCCATTCACTAGGGGTTTGGGATGCTTCTAACTCTGCTAAGGCGTGTCGCAATTGTTGCAACTCATTTTCTTGCCCAGGTAATTCCCGCTCTAAAATTTCTAATCGAGATTGAGCAGTGGTTAACTTTTGGCTGTTTTGGGTGAGTTGCGATCGCGTCCCCTCTAATTGCGCTGTTAAACTCTTAATGTCTTTTTGCAACTGCTCCAATTGCAACTGCTGTTCGCGGCGCGCCTGACGCGCTTCGGTGAGTTCTTGGGTGAGTTTTTTGGTTCTGGCTGACAAAGTAGCGATCGCTTCAGTACAACGCTCTAAAACTCGTTCAATATCCACTAAGCGAGTTTTTAAAGCGATCGCTTCATCAGATTCCGCCGCTTCCGCATTGCCAAACCGCAAGGACGAACGCTGGGTGTTACTACCACCAGTCATTGCACCGCTAGTTTCCAGAAGTTCCCCGTCTAAGGTGACGATGCGATACAGCCCTAAATTTTTTCGCGCCGCTTCCAGGTTGGCGAATATCACCGTGTTCCCGAAAACATAGCTGAAAACATCTTTGTAACGGCGATCGCAATCGACTAAGTTAACAGCATAGTTCACGAAGCCGCTAGCGAAACGCAGCGTTGCATCTTGAGTAAATTTGGGAGCGTGAATTTTATTTAGCGGTAAAAAAGTTGCTCTCCCTGCACGTTTCTGTTTGAGGAGTTCAATACCCGCTGCGGCGATGCTGTCATCTTCCACCACAATATGTCCCAAGCGTCCACCAGCAGCCATTTCTAAAGCTAGCTGATGGCGGGGTTCCACCTTTGCTAACTGCACAACTAAGCCACAAAGTCCAGGCATTCCCGATTGTAAAATGACTTTACTGGCTTGGGTTCCTTGGACTTCTTGCTGTGCTTGCGCTTGCGCCTCGATTTTATCCAACTGGCGTTGTTTTTCTCGTTGTTCAGAAAGTAACCGTTTTTGAGTTTCCTGTTGGATTTGCAGTTCTTGTTCTGTGGCTGAGAGATTTTGGGCTAAGTTTTGGATGGGTTCGCTAGAGGCGTTAAATTCCGTTTCAACTCGATAACACTCAGTTTGTTTTTCTGCTAATAGCGGTTCGTCGCGTTCAATTAACTGGGTTTGCTCTTGGATCAGCTGCTGTAACTGATTATTGCGTTCCCTGAGTTGTGCTTGTTCGGTGCGTTGCGGTTCTAGGGTGTACAGTAAAGCTTCAATTTGACGGTTGAATGCCGTTTGTTGCTGCACCCATGCTTCCGAAGCCGAGGCGATTTCTGCTGCTGCTTCGCGGGAGGTTTCTAGAGATTGCTGTGCTTCATCCCTTTGTTGCTGGGAAGACGCGATGAATCGCGTCTCTACAATGTGTGTTTCGGCAATTTCTTCTAGGGAATGACGATGTTTTTGAATCTCTTGCTGAGTTTGAGCTAGACGTTTGGCAGTTTCTTGTGAAGCTGTTTGTAATTCCGTTAGCTGACGCTGGAGTTGTTTTCGTTCTGCTTCTTGGGTGGCGAGGGTAGATTGTACTGCCAAAAGTTCCTCTTCTCCCAAGGCTTTCACGTGGGCATTGAGTTGTTCTAGTTCAGCAGTTTTTTGGACTATTTGGGAATTTAGGTTTGTGAGTTGGGTAGTGAGTTCAGTAAAATTGCGATCGCCCGTTTGAATTTCGTGAACTAATTTTTCTTGTTGTGTTTGTAGCGATCGCCATGATAAAACAGCTTCCCAGGATTGTTTCGCCAGAAATTCCGTGCGGAGTTTTTGATATTTCTCAGCTTTCGCCCGATCTTGGGAAAGGCGATCGCGCTGTGCAGTTAATTCCGTTTCAATAATCCGACAGCTATCTTCCTTTTCCTTCACCTCATCTAAAGTTGATTTGGCTTGGACAATTTTGCGATCGAACGCCGCCACCCCAGCTAATTCATCAATAATTTCCCGCCGTTCCCGCGCATTCATCGAGATAATGCTGGTGACATCCCCTTGAAGCACCACATTGTAGCCTTCAGGATAAACCCGTAGATTACTTAGTTCCCCATGCAACTCTGTTAACGTGCAAGGTACACCATTAATATAGTAATTCGATGTGTAAGTCCCTTGGTGAGTGACTCGTAGCCTTCTAGTAACACTCCACTCATCCAATTTTGGATTTTGGATTTTGGATTTTGGATTTTCTTCCCCTACTTCCTCAGCCTCCTCTACTTCCTCTACTTCCTGCCTTTGTGCCTTTGTGTCTTTGTGTGAAATTTCATCCGACAAATCAAATGTCACCGTGACGCTAGCCTCAATCGAAGCACGTCCTTTTGCCGTTTGAGTGTTATTTACCAAATCTGGTAAGCGTTCGGCTCGCATTCCCTTAGAACTGGAGAGTCCCAGGCAAAAGAGCAGTGCATCTAAGATATTGGACTTACCCGAACCATTTGGCCCAGATATGACAGTACACCCCGGTAGCAAAGGGACAGAAGTAGTGCCACCGAAGGATTTGAAGTTCGTAAGTTCCACGCGCTTGATGTGCACCATAGGCGCTGGTTCCCTGGGCTAATGAAGAACAAGTGTATCAACTAATTAAGAATTCGCAAGAGGGTAAGGGTGAGAATTGGAAATTATAAGTAGACGCGTTGCAGTGAGTCTGCAAGCTTCACTCAAAAGGCTTACCGCAGGCGATCGCTCAGTCTACAGCGAAAATTTTGATGCCGCAAACTGACCATCAAATTTTCCCAGAGCAGATAATATCATGTCCGACTAATTACTTGTAATTCAAAAATTTCTGCGTTTGCATATCTTTGTGTCTTTGCATCAGCCCTAATTACAAGTATTTAAACGGACACTAACTAAGAAGATTTTAAGTTTCAAGGTAAACCAGTTGGTATAGTTTAAATCATCTGTTCTGTATCTGTCGTCCTCAGTTGAGCGTGACAACAAAGCGTCGCATTTTTATCTCAGCATATAACTAGTTTGAAATAGTATCAAGGCATTCTGACACAGTAATGTGAGTTGCTAAGTAACAGGGGAGAGGAAGTGAAAAAAGCAACTCACCCCAATGGTAGAGGGTATTAAAAGCACTAAATGAATTTATAATATAGTAATCTTTACAATTGTCAAAACGTAGAAAGAAAGCCCTCTTTACTACCTTAATCTGCTGTCTGTAATTTGGTTATTAACCCTCAAATATTTGTAGAACTTAGTAATGAAGAGATTAATTAAAGGTCTGCGCGAATTTAAATCTAGCTATTTTTCGACACATCAACAATTATTTGAGCAACTTTCACAGGGTCAAAAGCCCAGAGTATTATTTATTACCTGTTCTGATTCGCGTCTCGATCCAAATCTAATTACACAAGCCCAAGTTGGTGAATTATTTGTCATTCGCAATGCAGGTAACATCATTCCACCGTATGGGGCAAGTAATGGCGGTGAAGGTGCGACAATTGAATATGCTATTCAAGCTTTAGATATTCGCCAAATTATTATTTGCGGTCACTCTCATTGCGGTGCAATGAAAGGATTAATGAAGTTACACAATCTCAGCGATGAAATGCCGCTCGTACATGATTGGCTTAAATATGCAGAGGCAACTCGAAGGCTAGTTCTAGACCACTACAGTCACTACGACGGCGAAGAACTGCTAGAGATTATGATTGCCGAAAATGTTCTTACTCAAATTGAAAATTTGCGGACATATCCAGTGATTCATTCTAAGCTTTATCAGGGAGAACTCAGCATTTATGCTTGGATTTATCACATTGAAACAGGAGAAGTTTTCGCATACGATCCCCAAAAACACGCTTATGTTTTGCCTCAAACTCAGCTTCCAGAATCAGAAATAGATGAGTCCTTCAGGGGTCAGCTTCCAAATACCAATGTAGCAGTGAATTCCCCTCAAACCCAGCACGATGATGGTCAATCTTATGAGAAAGTGTCTATTTCTGCATTTGAGTGGTTTCCAATGAAACGCCTTTCTCCAGAGCAGATGGAGCGAATTTATCGAGGTTCAAATAATGGAAGTTGAAAGATGAGAAGATAGAATTATAAATAAGCCATAGCTAAGGGACTTGCAGTTAAAAAAATATCCTATTTTAGGGGCGCAAGGCCTTCATTGGTGTCAACTTAACGTGAAAGCCAGCCTAGAACCAGCTTTTACATATTGTCTAGTTCCCAGGCTGTGCCTATTGGTGACAACTTAAAGCGATCGCCAAAATGTCAAGTGGGGTGTGGAGATAAGTCCAAAGTGTCTCGCTGTTGAGATTTGAGTTGATATTTAACAACGTTAGACAATGCTTGTTGCGATACGCAAGTCGCTTTGCACAATCAATTTGTCTTCCCGATTTAATAACCGATGTAACTCGCGCACCGATGGTACTTGTCGCCACAGTAGTGTTAATACTGCTGCCACCATTAGAGGTAAACCCAGAATCCGGTCGCGTAGCCCCAACTGCTGGTAATAGGACAGTTGATTGTATACCAGTGGTGTTAATAGCTCTTCCATCCGCGCGGCGATTACTTCGTTTTCTGGCGCTGGCATGTTTCTATCCCGCTTGTGATCTGGGTTTCCGACTCTTGGATTTGCCATCGTTTTTTCCCTTGATGCACCTGTTGACATTACTTTTTTCTTAAGTTGTCACCAATAGGCTAAGGCACAGAGTCAACAGCCTAGGCAGAGCCTTCCATAAGAGCATTACAAAGGCAGAGCCTTGTAACGAGAGGAATCCACAGTTGGCTGTCTTTGTCAATGCGTAAGTTCTATTCTCTAGCCCTTTCAAGGTGAGTAAAAATTTTGCTCAAAAAATTCCTCTTTAATCTCTTAACTCTGTGTTCTCTGCGTCTCTGTGGTTAAATAAATTACTTTTAAACCGCAGAGGCACAGAGAGCGCAGAGAGAAAAACAGAGATTTTACGAGTCACCTTGAAAGGGCTGGTTCTATTCTCTTCTTTCCTTGACAAATTAAATATGTATTTTTGATCGAAACAGAATTCATTCTGAATTGTGTACGGGACACGGCGCGAACACAGAAGCAAGCTGCGTATAGCGTCTTGATTTTGACCGGAGCTTTCGGAGTCTCCGGCTCCGCTCCTGAATTCTGACTTCTTCAATTTTCTTCAGAAATTTGCCGTTTGCAAATTGATGTTATAAATTGGTGCTCAGGTTTTAATCAGAGATTTATTTACCAATGAAAACCCAACAGTTGAGTTCAACAACCCTAGAAAATATATCTAGTAAGACGAAAAAACAGTCTTTTCCTGGTACGAGTATTGGTACTCTTAAAGTACCCTTCCGTAAATGCCATAAAATAGTACAAAAACACGAATTACTTAGTGACTGGGAACACGCAAGTTAATTCAATGAAATCCTCCAGTAGGAATAAAGTATAAGTGTTCATTTTCCTCGTGTAGCGGCAAAAACTGCATATCCATACTCTAAAAATTCTTACTCCTTTATGATGTGGAAAACTGAAAATCAATCACCGATCGGGCTTTTCTAATGTTGGCTGACTACTCCACACTCCCGCCTTGGATGCGATCGCCTACAGTGGGCGCTTCCGCCATCGCCAACTTCTCAGCATTTTCAAAAGACAGATAATTTGGACACGCCGCAGACTGACGAGAATAAGTCATGCCGCTTTTGAGCATCTCTTCTTGAATAACTGACCTCAATACTATCTTTTTCCACTGAAATATTATGCCTATCACTATCCCGTAGTGGTCAATATCTTGTACTCTTATTTCTGATGCTGATGATGTCATTTATCAAAAATACCATCAATCTCTTCACTTACCTGCGGAATGTGAGTCAGCCTACTGGAGAAAAACACATGAACACGATCGTAGTGAAAGACGGTATAGAGATTTACTACAAGGATTGGGGCAGCGGTCAGCCCATCGTTTTCTCGCATGGTTGGCCTCTATCGGCCGACGACTGGGACAACCAAATGATGTTCTTCTTAAATCACGGCTATCGCGTCATCGCGCACGATCGACGAGGGCATGGACGATCGAGCCAAGGTGGCGACGGACACGATATGGATCATTACGCCGATGACCTCGCTGCGCTTACCGCGCATCTCGACTTAAAGAACGCCATCCACGTTGGACACTCGACTGGCGGCGGTGAGGTGACACGCTACATTGCGCGCCACGGCGAAAGCCGCGTCGCCAAGGCTGTTCTCATTAGCGCCGTGCCACCACTGATGGTGAAGACCTCAGCGAATCCCGGCGGTCTACCTAAAGAGGTATTTGACGACTTTCAGGCGCAGGTTGCCACCAACCGGGCGCAATTTTATTGGGATGTGCCGAGCGGGCCCTTTTACGGTTACAACCGGCCAGGCGCGAAAGCGTTGCAAGGCGTGATTGAGAATTGGTGGCGCCAGGGCATGATGGGCGGTATCAAGGCGCAGTACGATGGCATCGTGGCCTTCTCCCAGACCGACTTTACCGAGGATCTTAAGAAGTTCTCTGTGCCGACTTTGGTAATGCACGGTGATGATGACCAGATAGTCCCCTATGCCGACTCCGCCCCACTGAGCGCTAAGTTGGTCAAGGGCGCGGTATTGAAAACCTACAAGGGTTTCCCGCACGGTATGCCGACGACAAATGCAGACCAGATCAATGCCGATCTCCTCGAATTCATTCAGTCGTAAACGCAAACCACTCGGTTCTCAGAAAAGTCTCCATACTGCCGCCCTAAAGCGTCTAACCAGGCGATGCAGCGAACCGCGCCCCGCTTCGATGCGTGGCTTTAGTATAGTGATGTTCATAGTGATGTTCATCCACCTTGCAGCCATGCGCGCTCTTGGGCGCAGTTGCCGATCTTGTTTGTGTCTCGTTAGCCGGGATTGCTTCTCTACGAGACGCTCCGCGAACGCAATGACTGTAATTAATTCTATACGCTTACTTATATGGATGAAATCAAACAAAAAACCTCACACCTTTAAGATGTGAGGTTTTTAAGGCTTGGTTAATTATTCTTGATGAGTCGTTGGTTGCGTTGAGACTTTTCAATTTGTTTGGCTAGCACGGTGTCAATGTCAACTTGTTCTAATTCAGCATTTTTTCCAAAAGTTTAGCTGAAAACTAATGTTTTCTATGCTTTTAGAGCCTTTTATAAATCAATACGCAGAATCTTTGCCTTAAAATGTGATATTCACTCTACAACTAGGGTCAGAAGCCCTGCTTTTATCAAAAATAAACCTAGCAGCAACGCTTCCATAACCTCGTGTATAGCTACCACCCAAGTAATTCCATTGATTGTTTTGGATGCCTGCGTCTCCGGTATTGAACCTTTTTATGGGGAGGGTTCCACCGTCACTATAAGTAACATTTGCTTTATTTCCGCCTTTATTACTTCCCTTGTTAATTTTATAAGAGACTTCTATTATTGAGCTTGCATTTCTTCCGATGCCTTGATTGTAATCGACTCGAATTGTGCCTGTAAAACCTCCAGCACGACATGAATACTCACGAGTAGCAGCATCAGCAGTTGCTGAAATCAAAGCAATGCTGCTACAAGCAATAGACATTGCAGCAGTACCAATAACAAAACGGTTTGTTGTCCTTCTAATTTGACGAGCAGTCAAACTATTAACCATTTCAGACTTCCTTTTTGATTGAGTTATACCTTGCCTTGAGTAAATTAAAATCAATAAATACGAGATAATTTCAAAGATAATACAAAACTTTAAAAAATCTTTTCATAGCAATAAGTGTCGCCAAAAAGAATGCTAAGGATGACTTGAGACACTTGCTAGAAAACAGTGCCAGTCAACCCACGCTCTTAACGGTAAAGCGAGAAAATATACGCTGCCTACGCGAGTTGATGAAGAATTCCGAAGATCGGGACTAATACCATTTCACTTTAAAAATGATACAGACGGGCAAGCAGAGGAAGCAGAGGAAGTGATTTGTATCAGTAATTTCGTGAATTGGTATAACCACTTACCTGTTCCCCAGTCATCACCAATCAACCCCATAGTCTCTGATGTGCTATAGGGTTTTTGGTTTTGTAGGAAGCAGTGCGATCGCATTAGGGAAAACATTGTCCCTGCGATCGCCAAAAAATAACCTTTTTTGGAGAACTTTATTACCAATGTAATACGCCAAAAACCCTTGCTGTGTAGCTCTTTAACCCTGATTTCGAGATAGCTATATTTCCCGACATCTCCGCCCACAATCATCTTGTCAAATGCGAGGATAAATCAAAGGAAAAACCGACTCCTTAAAATTCAGAAGTCGGTCAAAGAAAAGTTAGTTGTTATTTAAGGCAGTAAGAGTGCAGAGCTTTTTTGTTTAAGGGACTATTATGTTCCCGGACGAGAGCGAATACCATCGGGTATATGATGGCGATCGCCTAATATTTCTAACAAAGGGCCATTAACGTCAAATTTAACCATACTTACCGACGCGACCAAAATATTCACCCGATAGCGATAGCGTCCCAAATCAATTCCCAGTAAACTGCAAAGCATAATCCGAATCGTGGCTTTATGGGAAACTACTAAAACATTGCCTTGGGGGTATTTTTCTTGAATTTCAGCAATTACAGGCATAGAACGGTTAGCAATATCTACCGCAGTTTCTCCACCTAGTGGTGCATTCCAAGCGGGTTCTGTCAACCATTTTACATAGTTTTCTGCGTAATTCTCTTGAGCAAATGATTTACTCTTCCTTTCCCATTCGCCGTAACTACCTTCTCTAAGTCCGTCACGCAACTGCATATCCATACCAATAGCATCACAAAATGGCTTGGCAGTTGCAATTGTGCGCTTCATCGGGCTAACATAAACAGCCTCCCACTTCAAATTTTGATAAACATCGGCAAAACCGGATGCCATCTGCATCCCCTCTGTTGTCAACTCCGCATCAGTTTCACCGCAGAAATTACCACTTTGACTAAAAGTAGTTTCTCCATGTCGCAGTAAATATAAATTGAGTGTCATAGCTTGTATTGCGATTGGGATAAAGGAGTTTGTGCAAAAATAAACTACCATCAATCTTGCCATCGAGTCTGTGACACTAGGACATAATTAATCAATTAAAAAAGTCAATCAACCACAAACTTTTGAAATCGAAGATAAAAGTAGCGGTTTCAGCTAGTACTAGTACAACACGGCGGAAATAAACCAATCATTCAAAATCAACTAAACCCTGATGCTGTATTCATTTTTAATCCCCTTGATTGTGGATGCAACAGAAACCATGTGCTATTAATTGAAACACAATATTTATCACCAGAAGAGTTAGTATATGGAGCCATTAACTGCTAGTGCGATCGCCACGCTCGTTTTTACCATAGTCATAATTTAAATCAATATATTTAGTAAAAATAATTTTAAAACTTGAGAAGATTCAAAAGTTTACATTCAAGAGTACAAAATCAACAAAATTCGTAATCGACCACGGGGCGATCGCAAATTACAAGAAAGTAAAACCCATTGACATCAAAGAGTTAGAGTTCAAAAGAAGCAGACAGCAGACTGATTCAATTTGGGAAATCAAACTGTATAAATTCGTGGGTTTTAAGCAGCATAATTGAGCAGCAACTTTACTCGGCAGGAACTTGTGGAAGTAAAGAAGGAGTTGGTTGATCCTGGCGTTTAGCACTAATGGCTTGAGTCAAAAATTCCAAGACATTTCGACGCTGAGACTTGAGAGTAGTCACAACAGTTAACATCCTTTGCACAAAATGGCTACCAGCCTGGGTTTGAGAACCAAAACTGGTACGTCTCCAGATTACGGCAGGACGAATTGCTCTTTCAGCAGCATTATTGGTTGGTTCAACTCCATCAAGCATCACAAATAACCATAAAGCAGGTTCAAGCTTCAGTATTTGGCGGCAAGTGCGAACAGTTTTAGCCAGTGGAGTCTTTTCTTTGAAACCAATTTCATAGTCAGCAGCCTCTTGTAGAGAGGACTTGATGGAGTTACGAATTGGTTCGACTAAAAGTTGAAATTCACAACGCTTCAAAGTTCCATCTCTGACTCGATGCCATAACTCAAATAATTTCTCCTGTTGCTTTACCAGAGCCGTTCCTAATTCTGCCGAAACTCCGGGACGCTCTGAGATTTTGATAAATTCTCGTTTCAAATGCGCAATCTAGCATTGCTCTACAATTCATTAGGAAGGTACACAGAAGCTGAACCTTTGTATCTAAAAGCCTTGGAGATGAGAAAACGCTTATTGCAAGAAGAACATCCTTATATCGCAATAACACTCAATAACCTAGCATTGCTTTATGATTCATTAGGAAAGTATATGGAAGCTGAACCTTTGTATCTAAAAGTCTTGGAGAAGAGAAAACGCATATTGGGAGAAGAACATCCTAAAGTGGCAATGACACTGAATAACCTAGCATTACTTTACTATCATCAAGGGCATTACAATGAAGCCGAAAAATTTTCCTTACAAGCAGTAAAAATAGATAAGCACTTTTTAGGAGAAGAGAATCCAGATTTTGCAACAGATTTGCACAATTTAGCATTAATTTACTCCGCTCAAAAACGCTATGGCGAAGCAGAAATATCATTTCTACGAGTCATGGAAATTAAGCAACGTTCGCTACCAAAGGATCACCCTCTTTTAACAGATACAATTTACGCTTTAGGTAAGATGTATAAACAGATGGGGTGCTATGACAAAGCTGAACCTTTTTGTATAAAAGCACTTGATACTAGATAAAAACTTGTTGGGAGATGAACATCCCTGTGTTGCCACTAGTCTTAACAACTTGGCTGAACTTTACAATTTAGAAGGAAGGTACACAGAAGCGAAACCTTTATTTATCCAAGCTTTAAAAATATGGGAAAGTCGTCTAGGAATGAATCATCCTAATACTGTTATATGTCGTAATAATCTTGAAAATCTTCTTGCTAGAATCTCATCTATTCCTTCAACTTAGAGACTTCCAAAGAATAAATGACTCAATAAAAATTAAAAGTACACACTAAAACACTCTGGAATGGTTGCACAGTCCAGAACTGATACAATACATTAACCTTTGAGACAAACTCTGCCACTACCGCGATTTTCTCTTTCGTTGTTCATACTGTACCCTTTAAATCCCCAAGTTGCTAAAACTGATGGTTCTATTGTTCTTTTTATGCCAAACCAAATTTTGGTTTTTTGAACCCATTATCATGTAAGCGTTTGAAAGAAAATAAAGATGTAAGGCTTACAAGACAAGTTTTTCACAACTTGGTTGGGTTCAAAAGCATAAGGGAATTGATAGAGCTAATCCTTTCTTCAACCAGTTAAAAGCAATTTCCGGACAGATCAGAAATAAAATGAGCAGTGGATGCTGTTGGCGAATTCAAAAGTAGACAGGAATCCTGTAGAGTGTCACCTAAAATTCGCAGTCTATATATAGCCAGGAGAGTTAGGGATATATCACTGAAACCGCAACCCACCAGTCCTGTGCCAGAGGAAACAGTTCGTGTCGCCCGTGCTGCTTTTCCCAAAGGAACCTTTATCTTGATTTCCCTTATACCCAAAAGTCTTATGAATTAGAACTTACGCATTGACAAGCAAGACAAAAGGTGAACCAGGAAAATTCTGAAAAAACTAGCGATCGCTATATCGCATTTATAATAAACACGAGGGAAAGACTAAAAATTATTATTTACGATATCTGACATAATTTGTAAAAAAAGGGAAATTTTATCTTTGCTTTCTAAGAATGAAATTCCCCTTAAACCCTTATAAGAACCTTGAGATCAGTCAGATAGTTAGCCACAGATGAGATTTACTTAGTTACCACCAGATACAACAGCTTTATGATGTATCGCAGTATCTTCAGGCTTTCTCTGCCATTTGCCATCATTGCCTGGCTCGTATTCATTTTTTACACTATTCCAAGCAATATCACGCGCGCCATCTTCACTCAAACCATCACTTTGAGCAGCATTAAATGCCGCAACGAAAATCTGTTGTGCATGTTCAGGCAGTTGCTCTTTGATGTCTTCAGATAATTCATCTATTTTGTTATAAGGCATAAATACACTCCAATTATTTCAACTTAAGCTTATGCTAAAAAACTGGCAGTCAAATTTCCTCTTTCTTTAAGTAGAGAATCAAATAATCATACTTATGATTGAGTCAAGCAATTTTTAAATCAGCGATGCAATAATATTAATACTCATAGCTACAATGGTAGTATTGAAAAAGAAGGATAATATGCCATGCAACAGAGTCAAGCGCCTCATATCGGGTGATGTTGTTTGCACATCTGAAACTTGACTAGTCATGCCAATTACAAAAGAATAATATAAAAATTCCCAGTAGTCTGGATAGTCGTTATGAGGAAAATCTAAACCTCCGATGATTTCTTCACTATGATTACGATTAATATATTTGTAATAGCTGTGTGCATATTGTACTGCAAACATCGTATGCACTAGTAACCAGGAACCGACAATAGTCATAATTGAAAGTATGACGTGTAGGGTAAGCAGAATTGTTGACAATCCTTTTTTATCAGTTAGTAAAAACCCAATGGCTAAAACACTAGCACAAGCCGCAGCAATCACTAACATGAATATAGCCAAATGCCCTTCATATTCACTCTCAGCATAACGGCGAATTTTTTCTGGGTTAGCCTCAATCATTTTCCACCACGTTATGGCTAAAAAAAAGTCAATACCGGAGTTCCAAGCGCAGAGAATGCGAGTAGGTAAGTGCAGAGAATGCGGTAGGATAACTGAAACTAATACAGCGATTCCGATAGCAACAATTAGTCGGGGTCGGGAGTCAAAGTTTTTAAATAAATTAAGTTTCACAAATATTGCGATCGCAAAGTTTAACTAATTCGTAATTCATCATTTTTGGTGAAACACCACACCACACAATCGTCATTTCAGATTTGACTGGGAGCTGAATCCACATAAGTAGGTGGACAAAATATTTACAAACATTACAAACTCAGTGAATCAATCCAATACTCTGCGAATGTTTCACTCGTAATGACATTGTGTAATTGATTTAGTCCAACTACTTACTTATCTTCCCAGTCTTTAATTTCCAGTCCTTAGTTCAATTATAAATTACTTGAACTTAGCTCTAATCGTCTCTATTCGTTGACGATTAACACCCAAATCGCTCTGACCTAAACGTGAAGCTGAACGCACATGGATAACATTGGCATTCCGGTCTAGATAGAATTCTACATCATCCACAAATCCCAGTAAAGCACTTTTAAATTCTGCATATAAATAATCTTGGCTTTCGGTAATGATTTTGGTTCTTGGTAAAGACTCAATAATCTGTTTAAGATTAGTAATCGCTTTTTCTGGAGTAGATGTAAAAGTCAGTGGTGCAATTTGGTGAGATGCATCTGTACTCTGACTAGAAACGCAATTGGGGGAATTAGGGCAAGATGCTAATTTACCGTTGCTAATACCTAAATTATTTGGTCGTTTGCCAGCAAAAACCATAATTGTGTCTCCAGTGTCTCCAGGTGAGTGAATAAATATACTCTCACACATTTTGAATCACTGTAATACTTTGCCGTAATCGCATCTTCTGGCAAATGACAGATTCACTCAAACATCGGTGATGCGTTCGCTCTATGATCCGGTAAGTATCATCTAGGCAAAGACAGATTTATGACGCAAACAATTTCAATTAACGACTCCGGGCGCTTGCAACTCACGCCGCTAGAAATTCCATCCCGTCTGCTGTTGGGGCCAGGGCCATCTAATGCCCATCCCACAGTTCTCCAAGCGATGAATACTTCACCCGTTGGGCATCTTGACCCAGCTTTTCTCGCACTCATGGATGAAATTCAGTCGTTGCTACGCTACGTATGGCAAACAGAAAACTCACTTACCATTGCAGTCAGCGGTACGGGAACAGCCGCAATGGAAGCAACCATCGCCAATGCTGTAGAACCCGATGATGTAGTTTTAATTGGTGTAGCTGGTTACTTTGGTAATCGCCTTGTGGATATGGCTGGACGTTATGGCGCTGATGTGCGAACCATTACCAAACCTTGGGGACAAGTCTTCAACTTGGATGAACTCCAAACTGCCTTACAAACTCATCGTCCAGCTATCTTAGCTCTAGTTCATGCCGAAACTTCCACCGGCGCACGTCAACCTTTGGAAGGGGTCGCTGATTTGTGTCGTGAATTTGGCACTTTGTTACTAGTGGATACGGTGACAAGTTTGGGTGGTGTCCCCTTGTTTTTGGATGCTTGGGGAGTTGATTTAGCCTATAGTTGTAGCCAAAAAGGGTTAGGTTGCCCACCTGGTGCTTCTCCCTTTACAATGAGTGCGCGTGCAGTTGAGAAATTGCAACAGCGGCAAACGAAAGTTGCAAACTGGTATTTAGATATGTTGTTGCTGGGCAAGTATTGGGGCGCTGAACGCACCTATCACCACACAGCACCGATTAATTTATACTATGCATTGCGGGAAGCACTACGTTTGCTTGCAGAAGAGGGATTAGCAAATTCCTGGCAGCGGCATCAAAAGAACGTAGAATATCTCTGGGAAGGTTTAGAGAATTTAGGACTGAGTATGCACGTTGAGCAAGAGTATAGACTGCCAACGCTTACCACTGTCCGTATTCCAGCCGGGGTAGATGGTAAAGCGATCGCTCGGCAATTACTCAATGAACATAATATTGAAATTGGCGGTGGTCTTGGCGAACTCGCTGGAAAAGTTTGGCGTGTAGGATTGATGGGCTTTAATAGTCGAAAGGAAAGTGTTGACCAACTTTTAGCTGCACTACGGCAGGTTTTGCCTAAGTAGTTTTGATCTAAGTCAGGTGCGTTAACAGTAACTTAACGCACCTGAGAAAAAGAGCATCGTGCTAACTTCACTGTGAGAAAAAGCCAACAACCAGTAGAGGGAAGAGTATTAAGGCAGATACAATCAAAACGAGGGTTGCCGGCTCAACTTTAATGTGGTTCTTTTGTGGATCGTGCATTTGGAACTATCTTGAAGAATAAATATATTAACCAAGCCTAAAGCATGTTTACTTTTTTTTCCAAGCCCAATGAGATTTAAAAGTATAAACTTTTTAGCCCATCAGCTTATTTCTTCCAAGGCAATTTAGTTCCCATTTCAGTTAAGGCTGAGAAGATAAGATAGAGAATGAGCAACCCAGCAACCGCAAAGAAAGCGAGTAAATCGTTATCCATAAA
The DNA here is from genome assembly GCA_003326195.1 of Nostoc punctiforme NIES-2108. Taxonomy (GTDB): domain Bacteria; phylum Cyanobacteriota; class Cyanobacteriia; order Cyanobacteriales; family Nostocaceae; genus Nostoc; species Nostoc punctiforme_A. The sequence goes on along the minus strand of LXQE01000029.1, from coordinate 131,354 downwards.
TGTTATTTGCTAAAACTTCGCTAATCATAGCGGAATCATCTAATCTTTAGCATTTTTTTGAGTCTGCAATTTTTGATCTTCTGGGTGCAAACTGTACCAGCCATACCAGTGACGAACTGCTAGCCAAACCGCTGAGAGCAAACCCGCTAAACTAAGAGTTAGTCCGCTAAACGGTACTAATAATCCAAAAATTGGTAGCACTGCTCCAGCAATAGTGGCGACGATCGCAGCCAGGGAAGCACTGCGGCTAGCTCCCAATCCCCATGTTAAAATTAGTAAAATGATGGAAATTAAAGTCCAAGCCAACTGAGCATTGATAACGCGAGCTAGATAGGTCAAAGTCAACAGACAAGCAAAGAAAATACTACCAGCGATCGCAATATTTCTGAAACTCATTGGCAGTGACAAATATAACAACAATATCCACCACAAAAATATTGCCGGTGCTAGTAATAAAAGCCGGGGAATGATGCCAGTATGACGAATGGGGTCAGTGTTAGTAAACACTCCAAATGGATTTTTCACTGAAACATTATCGTCAAATTTCCAAGTAAACTGAGTACTACGCCCATTAACTTTAATCTCATTCGGTACAACACCACTAGCAAAATCAGCCGGAGCAAAGTTGGCAATTGCTGTGAGGCGAAAATTAGAAAGCAACTGTCCTGCGGCACTGTAAACCCAGCGAGGCCCGCCTTGAGCCTGATAGGTGACTCTAAAGGTGGTTTCTTCTCCTGGTTGCAGCTGGAAGGGAAAGCCATAATCTCCCAGATTGGTTTGTTGTAGCCTAGTACCGTTACGCTCTACTTTGTAGCCAGCAAGCAGTGTGTAGCCATTAGGTGGCGATGCTTCAAAAAAGAAATTATTAATATCCTTGAGTTGGTTAACTACTTTATAATCAGCAGTGTATTCCACGCGATAAATTGAACTGCGACCTGGAACATCTACGCTTTGGTCTAGCTTGACTTGAATTTGCGAACCCCCCAGCGTTAAGAAACGATTGATTTCTCGCGTATCATTGACTTTGACTATTTTGCCATTGCTTTGCGTGGTATAGGAATATGGCTCCTGGATAGTGTAACGGACTTGCGGGGCAGATTGTTCGAGCTTTTCACCTGCGACACTTTCAGCGACTTGAGCCACCTTTGTTTGTTCCCAGTAGTGATAGCGATTGCTCAAAGTCGAACAGAGGAAAAATCCCGGAACTAACAGGACTAATATTAGAGTTAAATGCTGTAATCCCCGCAACAGTTGGGAATAACGAACAGCCCATTCGCCAATGAATATAAATTGTTCCGGCTGGCTGCGACGGAGAGAAAAACTGATGAGTGCGATCGCAACTCCTAAAGCTACGATCAAAAATACTAATAACAGTGAAGCTTTGAGCGCCTGGGTTCCAAATTGAACAAGCTCAATCGGATGCGTCAAATCAGGTAATCCGGGAATACCTTGAGCAGAAGATGACATTGGTTGATTTTTGCAGAATTTGGAGAACCAGACCAGTAAAATCTCTTAAAAGTTTCTGGACAATAGTTTTATTTGATACTTAGACAGTTTAAAGAAGTGCTGCGTTGGCGTAGGCATCCCTCTGTCCCTGACTTGCTCGCCTGTATACTTAGTATAAACACCAAAAACCCGGTCATTAAAACCGGGTTTTTGAGGGAAAACAATGGGGATATATTCCCCGAAGGTTAGTTATAGAGGTTCAGTATAATATCGATGCTCTGATATTTACTACCATGCCATTGTTACCCATTCCGGAAAATTAGCTAAGAATTTTTGACTAGTCTTCTTTGATCTCCTAAAATACAGCAACCTACTGGTAACATCAGCGTGTAGGATTGATAAATATTAATTTTCCGGCTTTTGCTGATGAACAATGCATTTGGTAGCTGGCAAGAATGGCTAACAGTATTCACCTATCTAGGTTTTACCGTCTTCATTATCTGGCGCGTGTTTACCGCCGAGAAGAATTAAAAAAGCTGCATATCATCTCACCAGGGCCTTTTTGCGCAAAGGGCAAAACAGTCCCAGCTTCTTGAACCTTGACTCGTTCGCGACAATTGTGAACCTCTGTAGGTCTTTTTATGCCATCTACGCTAACAATTGCCCTGTATTCCCAATAATTTTTGGCACTTCGGCTGATACTGAGAATGCAAATCTGGTGGCGTAGACCATCGTAGGCAGCGTAATTGCGGCATACAGATGCAAAAGCCGGATGGACTATGGAGAAAGGTAGTATTAATAGCAACATAAATATTATGTATTTAATTCTGCTCATAAAAAATTGTTTAACATTATTGGGAAATATTATTAGATTTTTCAGCCCTTTGAGTTGATTCAATTACTTTTCCTAGTTTGACGAACGAGAGATTGCTACTCCATAGCACACAATGCATGAGTTAATTGAGAAAGTCAGATTACATCTGGCTGGGTTCCCACCATTTGTATCTGTAGTCTTATTTTAGAAAATTGATATAACAACAAATGTGCAAAAAAAGTCAGTCGTAAGGACGATAAAATTGCAACCAAAAACAAAATTTGAGCAATCTGGAATTACACGCTGTTTTGCAGCAATACTGCTCTTTGGTCAAGTGTGGCTACATTTACTCCAAGGGAAAACCTACTATCGCAAAATTTTGCAACACCTTGTTACCGCTGGGCCAGGTTCTATCTCTCCAGTTCTCCTTGTCAGCGGTTTTGCAGGAATGATTTTTACTATTCAAACGGCGAGGGAATTAGTGCGATTTGGTGCTGTTGATGCAGTGGGAGGTGCTTTTGCCTTAGCTTTTTGTAGAGAATTAGCTCCAATTTTGACCGCTAGTATTATGGCGGGACAAGTAGGTTCTGCTTTTGCAGCAGAAATAGGTGCAATGCGAGTTACCGAGCAAATTGATGCACTTTATATGCTCAAAACCGATCCAATTGATTATCTAGTACTTCCTAGAGTAATTGCTTGTTGTTTGATGGTGCCTTTGATGACGATTTTGGCTTTAGTTACAGGCATCATTGGCGGAGTTTTTGCCGCATCAAAGTTCTACCAAATTATTCCCGAAACATTTTTAGAATCAGTCAGAAATTTTTTAGAACCGTCAGATTTGTTTATTATTTTGCTAAAAGGGTTTATTTTTGGAGTGCTGGTTGCTGTCATTGGCTGTAGTTGGGGTTTAACTACTAGAGGGGGAGCAAAGGAAGTCGGAGAATCGGCAACAAAAGCAGTTGTTACTAGTTGGGTATCAATTTTTATTATGGATTTTTTCCTATCTCTACTGCTGTTTGAACAGCCTGCATTTTGAACCAAAGTAAGTATTGAACAAAATTCCCAACTTTCTAAGAAGTTGGGAATTTGAGCTACAAAGAAAGTTGGGGGAAAATAATACTGCTTCTAAAGCATTGGCACAAACCAACCCAGTTATGGCTTGCTTTTTCGGATATAACTCATCACGTTAACGGAATTTGGGAATATATGAACTTGTAGATTAGCGCACCCAAAGCTAAACCTCCCAATGAAAAGATAGAGGCAGTCGAAAAAGCTAACCCTTCTCTAAGACCTGCTCTTTGAAAGTCTATCCTGACTAATATAGTCGCTGAAATGATGAGTAAAGTATCAAGAAAGACCCGAAACCAGGCAATCATAATAAAGAATAAGAAAGCTGCTAAGACGGCAACGCCGAAAGCCCTGGTATTTGATTGAAGAAAAAGACTGTAGTAATATGTCATCTTCGGCCAAGGAGCGGTCAACGTTATGATTAAAAGCAAGATAGCAATTACAGTTGCCACCCACACAAATATAGGAGCACGTGTTTCTGATATTACCCAGCCCAAAGTACTGTAACTCAGCAGTACTAGCGCCAGGGACACCCAAGGAACTCTTTTCAAAATTGACATGGGTTTATATTTCTAGTACAGGATTAAGGTTTTATCGCATAAATAAGTGTAGTAACTCAAGACTTTATTTTGCTTGAGGACTTGCTCAGTTTATGATCATTGTCCTTCCTTAAGGATATCCCAGTATCAAAGGAGTTTTTTCCGATACGGGTATCAGTGAGACAAGAAACCAGAAGTTCTTACAGATAAAATTATCTAGATTTTGAATATATGGCTTAAACTAGTAAGTTTAGCATCATATTTTATAGCTTCAATCAATAGACTTTTATGCTGTTCACAAGAAAGCCAAACAAGTTTGTCGAGAATTGCGGTACAAAGTAGTTAAAGATTTGTAAACTGTTAGCAGCCGAGTAGCCGCGTGTCACATCTTGTTAAGGAATTATCATGAAACAACTTATTATTGCTGAACGCGTATGCCTCATTGGTCATATCGCGTCAAAAGCCTTTGGACTGGTAGGGATGCTACTGGTAGTACCTAATGCTGAAATAATTTTCAACTTATCGCAGGTAGGAGAAACTGCTGTACAGTTAAGTATGGCTGGCGGCGGTGTAGTTGATATCATCTTAGGGACAGTAGCTGTCTCTATTTATGCCTACCGGACGTTGGGATTAGGAACTTGGCTAGCATTTATGCTACCAGCTATGTTTATCTCTTTGGGTAGTGAACTACTGGGAACTAGTACAGGGTTTCCATTTGGTGATTATAGCTACTTGAGTGGCTTGGGTTATAAAATTGGAGGGCTAGTTCCTTTCACAATTCCTTTATCTTGGTTTTATGTTGGGCTGTCGTCTTACTTAATTGCGAGAACTGGTTTGAAAGTGGCTCAAAAACCCAGTTGGGGTCGCCATATTGCTGCGATAGCCATTGGTGCTTTGCTCTTCACTTGCTGGGACTTTGCCCTTGAACCGGCTATGAGTCAAACTTCTCTGCCCTTCTGGTATTGGGAACAACCAGGAGCTTTCTTTGGAACACCTTACCAGAACTATGTAGGTTGGTTTGGTACTAGCGCCCTGTTTATGAGTGTGGCAGGATTATTGTGGAGAAATACCTCGATTAAATTAGAGCGATCGCAACTCAATCTGCCATTAGTCGTTTATTTAACTAACTTTGCATTCGCCGCCGGACTAAGCTTGGCAGCTGGGTTCTCTATCCCTGTGTTACTCGGCTTATTGCTAGGTGTGATTCCGGCTGTGGTGCTATGGTCAAGGAGTTCAACCACACCTACCCAAGTTACTGTTGAACCAGTAACCAAAGAAGTAACAGTAGCAAAGGTTGAAGTTGCCTTGAAATAATCCTATTGGGGAACAGGGGACTGGGGGCTGAGGATTAGGGACGGAGAAGGGAATAAACCCAATACAATACCCAATGCCCCATGCCCCATGCCCATTTGATTTTGTATAGTCGCAATTTTAATTGTTAAGTATTTTGACAACATTAGACAACGCTTTGATAGTAGAAAGCGCTATCTCTCTTTTATTGTTACTTATCCAAGTACCAGCAACGGCGATTCTGTTTTCGCGCCTGTTAAAAGGACCAAGACGCCATCCTCCAATAGAACCCCAACAGCCGACGCCTGAGCTTTTGGGTAGGGTTAGCATCGTTGTTCCCACACTGAACGAAGCGCTTCGCATTAGCCCACTGTTGGCTGGTTTAAGTCAGCAAAGCTATGAAGTTCGGGAAATTATGGTTGTAGACAGTAAATCGAGTGACGGCACCCCCGACTTAGTAAAAGCCTCACAGCAGAAAGATCCCCGCTTTCGCCTGATGACAGATGATCCCTTACCCTCTGGTTGGGTGGGGCGTCCTTGGGCGTTGCATAACGGTTTTCTATATAGCTCGGAGGCTAGTCAGTGGTTCCTGGGGCTGGATGCTGATATCCAACCGCATCCTGGTTTAGTTGCTGGTTTGGTGAAGACAGCCGAAGCACAAGGCTATGATTTGGTTTCTCTTTCACCCCAATTCATCCTCAAATATCCTGGGGAGTGTTGGCTACAACCTGCTTTGTTGATGACTTTGCTTTACCGATTTGACCCAGCAGGGATCAATACAGAGCAACCAGAACGGGTAATGGCTAATGGGCAGTGTTTTTTGTGTCGTCGCTCCGTTTTAGCTGCTGTAGGTGGTTATAGCAGTGCCAGAAGTTCTTTTTGTGATGATGTCACGTTGGCACGAAATATTGCTGTTCAAGGGTATAAGGTGGGCTTTTTAGATGGCGCAAAAGTGTTAAAGGTACGCATGTATGAAGGGGCGATGGAGACGTGGAAAGAATGGGGGCGGAGTCTCGATCTCAAAGATGCAACTTCTCGTTCTCAGTTGTGGGGAGATTTATGGCTACTCACATCTGTTCAAGGTCTACCTCTTTTAATTGTCCTGACTTTTTTGTTGATTTCTCTCCCACTCTCATATTCGCCCACTCCCCCACTTTTGCTGCTGGGACTGAATTTATTCCTGTTGGTGATTCGCTTTGCGATGCTAATAGCGATCGCACCTTCCTACGATCGCACAAACGCTAAAGGCAGCTGGTTATTCTGGCTTTCTCCTTTGGCTGATCCCTTAGCTGTGCTGCGAATCTTTTTATCTGCATTCCACACCCCGCGTGAGTGGAGAGGACGCAAGTATATATAGTGGGGCATTGGGCATTGGGCATTGGTCAATAACTAATAGTTCTTCTTCCCCTGCTCCCCCTGCCTCCCCCAGGGCTGTTTCATTCGATCTCTTAAAGATTTTGTCAAGAGTATGAGTCAGAAATTTGCTTGATTGGGGAAAAGAAAAGCTACCACCTCAACGAGTAAATTTAAGTGCGTTGGCGAAGCCTTGCCGGAGGCATCGCGATTTTATTGCCCAATCAGATTTTTTAGTCACCTGACTTTTTTGCTTGAAACGCTTGTAAATCAGAGTCTTTTAGGGAATGAAACAGCCCTGCCCTGCCTCCCCTGCTCACTCGTCTACTCCTCTTCCCCTCCTACCTGATCCCCGCGTTCCAATTCCCAAAGAATTTGATTTCCTTCACGGCGTACCCGTGACACTATCCAGTTTCGCCAGCGCCATTGATCTCCACGACTGGTGACAGCGCTGGCGTGGACATCCATCAAGTCTGCTAATTCAGAACTGGTGATTAAGTAGCCTTTTTCAGAAATTTCGTCAGCTATACGCAGAGTTTCGACCAAGCTGCGGAGTTGCGAAACCCTCATTTCTGGCGGTTTTTCATCGGTTACGGCCGCAGTTGGCCCGGTTGATGGTTCCATAACGGTTATTTCTGGTGCAGAAGTACTGATTTTTTGCGGACTTTGGTTAGTTATTCTAGAGTTTTTTTCATAATCAGCTACTTTTGCTACATTTATTTCATTTGCCGAAGGTAAAGATTTATAAAAATCTGTGGAAGATAATTGTTGTAGAGAAGGGGTTTTGCCACTTGCATAAGTGCGAGCGATCGCATCACAACGTTCGTTACCTATGTTACCAGAATGTCCCCGGACGTGTTGCCATTTTACCTGTTGGGTATTGAGTTCATCTAAGATTTCTAAAAGGTCTTGGTTTTGGACGGGTTTACCATCTGACTTTTTCCAGCCTTTATTTTTCCAGCCTTTCACCCATTTGGTAACGCAGTTAATCAGGTATTCGCTATCAGTATGAAGGGTGATTGGTTGTGCTTGTTGAGATGTTTGCAGAAATTGAAGGGCGGCGATCGCAGCTTGCATCTCCATTTTATTATTAGTGGTATGAGGGGATGCATCGCCCATTTCGTGGATTGAGCCGTCGCTGAAGTAGACGACAACACCCCAACCGCCAGGGCCAGGATTACCGGTGCAAGCACCATCGGTGTATATGCTTTGAATTATGGGTTGGGTGGACATGTTTAGAGGAGCGAACCGCGAAGGCAAGAGTTATTAGCGGCGAATTTTTTAACAATATCCAGGCTATTATACTGATAAAAACTCTTAATTCTGACTCCTGACTTCGGAATTCTTCTTTAATCCTCATCATCAGGTAAATTTTCCATTTCTTCAGTAATTAGCGTCTGAAAATCTTCGTCACAATGATTATACAGATGAACCGCAGCAGCTAGGAGTTCTGCTAGAATTTCAGCTTGTTGGTTAGCAGTTAAACTAGTTAACTATAGCTGGTTAATTAAGGCTTGTACTTTTAGGCATTCTGTACCTAATTCAGCAATCAAGGTACTGAGGGTTGAATTGGTGACTGCAAGAGGGCGATCGCTAATCTGCATATTTTAGTTATTGTCCCAATCTTTTATGCGCTTGTTGGATTGCCTTGTCAAAAGCACGAATCTCTTTTTCCCAATGCTTAATTAAACCTTCGTCAGGAAAACTCTTCTCTGATTCCAGTCTAATCTTTTCTTGATGTTCGGTAATTCTTTGAGCTAAAGATTCAATTGCTTTTTGATGGTGCTTTCTGACTCATTACTCCGAACGATAGGCAACGCGGAGACTTTGGATTAAAATCACCAGAGATGCGATCGCCATTAACCCGCCCCAAAACCAGTAAGGTAAAAGCAAATATCGCTGCATTTGCGCTGTATCAGATGCACCAAGGAGGCCAGCAGAACTACTAAATAGATAATCAAGTTGATGGTACGTACTTACACAAGCTTGTACACCCAAAAATTGAATGACAAACCCTTGTGTCCAGCGAGGTGCTTTCAGGGAAATACCCAAGATTATTAAACCTAGTAAGGGAATTGCTACCAATCCAAACCAGGAACGCACCCAAATTAATGTGGAAAACAGCAAAAAACTTCCTAAAATTTTTAAACAGAGGGTTGCTGCTGTAAAACTGCGGGAAGCCAGAATCAAAGCTGCACCAGCAAGAGGTGGTCCCATTGGCCCAGCTGCGGCGATTATTGCCGGGCCAATTGGCCCCAATGACGATTGGATGCCATAAGTTGCGACACCAGAACCATTGCTAAAAATCTGCAACTTCTGAAACTGTCCGCCTAATAGCAGTGCCATTAAGCCGTGACCCATTTCATGAAACCAAGTTGCCAGAATTGTAAATGGGTATAAGATATAATCCCCTCCTGGTACTTGCCACAATAAAGCAGTTGCGATCGCTGCTGCAACTAGCCAGGTAAGCCCCATGCGTTCAACAACTGGCGGGGCTTCTTTAGCGAGCAAGGTTTCAAAATTTTTACTTGGTTCCCTCATAGGTCACTCAATTTTGGATTTTGGATTTTGGATTTTAGATTTTCTGAAAAATTAAAAATCTAAAATTGGCAGTGTATTTCCATCCATCCTAATGTAATTATTCAGGTAATGGAGTTGCTAGACAATGCAACAATTCGCACTCACATCAAAGCGACGGCTGTCAACTATGGCGCTATCAAGAACGACATAGTTATCCGTCGCTTGTCTGATGCAGTTCATTTGTTTCTCCTCCAAAATGGATGCCGGAGGATGGGCAGAAAATACTTAGGCTGATGTCACAATTTAACAAGAATCAGTTAAGCAAGTTGAAAGAGGAATGTCATCAAGTCTCCTTTACCCAAGCTGATGCGATCGCCTGTTCGCAAGCGATGACGGTTCCCTGGTAAAAGTGGCAAATTATTAATATAAGTGCCATTAGAACTTCCCACATCCTCTACATAATGGGCATCTCCCTCGACGCGAATATCTGCATGAATCCGCGAGACAATTTCGGAATTGGGAAATCCTGAAACATCTATATCTGGAGGAATCCGGTCATTGGGCTTGCCGATATGAATCACAGAGAAATTTTGCGGCAATTCAATTAAGCGATCGCTTTGAACGTGGAGTAACCGCGCTGTAACCTGCTGCAATTGCGTTCTGGCAGCAGTTGCAGTTGGTGCTGCTGGCGGGGATACTTCGGCTTCAAAGGCTGGTGTTGGTTCCACAGGTGGTGGAGTCGGAATACTACTTTGTCCAGAGACTATGGGTTGAGCTACAACGGTTGACACAACTTCTGGAGGACTGCTTTCTGCAACAGGCATCTGTGGCGTAGGTTCTGGGGGAACTGCCATCTCTGTTGGTGGTAAAGATGATTCGGGAGGATGGGAGTTATTAGAACCGCTCATTCCCAAAGCATCTGGTTGTAAAAGTTCTAACAATGGATCGGGTGGAACTAACGCTGGCACTTCCACGGGAATATCGGGAGTGACTGTTGTAGCTACTGCGGGATGAACGTGTGGAACTCCTGCGGAGTGAAGGTTATAGCCACACTGACCGCAGAATGCAGCATCTGCCTGCACAGTTGCCCCACAACTGGGACAATTAGTAGTCGCAGGTAATGGTGTATAGCAAGCTTCACACTGGACAGCGCCATCAGGATTGGGATGATTGCAATTAGGGCAGACGATCATCGATATTTAGCCTTTGTTCAAGATCATCATAAATATAGTTAGGACTGGCAAGCAGAGGGCGGCCCTAGCTTTAGATTCTAGCAATTACTGCTAATGGAACAATGAATTGGACACTCTTATACGGGGAAGGGGAGCAGGGGGCAGGGGAGCAGGGGAAATAATAGTAACTCCTAACTCAGCACTCAGCACTCCCAATGCCCCATTGTTCAATGTTGAAGTTCCAAACCTGCTGCCGCATCCAGCAGCCACCAAAGTTCTCCTTGGGGCTGAATTAAGCGGGATGGGTAAGTAAAGTCATCGGCTACAGGTGCAAAGACTTGCGCTAAAGCTGGTCGTTTATTCGCACCAGCAACCAGAAAAATCACGCTGCGAGCAGAGTTGATGAAGGGATATGTGAAACTTATCCTGGGGTTTCCGTCTTTGTTACCCACGGTAACTAGGCGATCGCGTACTTTAAGAGCCTCTGTGTGGGGAAACAAAGATGCAGTATGTGCATCATCACCCATTCCTAGTAATACTACATCCAAGGGGGGAAACTCGACCCCAGAAGAATTGAAAAATTCTTTGAGATGCTGTTCATACTTGGCAGCAGCCAGTTCTGGATTGGCTTCTAAAGTTGGTACGGGGTGAATGTTAGCCGCTGGGATATCAACGCGATCTAGCCACGCACGACGCGTCATCAGTTCATTGCTATCGGGGTGATCTGGTGGTACGTAACGCTCATCTCCCCAGAATATATGAATTTTATCCCAAGGCAGTTTTTGAGTAGCGATCGCTTCGTATAACGGTTTAGGTGTACTGCCGCCAGATAAGGCGATGGTAAACCGTCCCCGCTGCTCAATGGCAGTTTTTGACTTGGACAGAATTAATTCTAGCGCTCGTGCAACCAGCGCCGGCTGATCCGGTAGAACTTCAACAGTTTTGTTCATGGCTTCATCATCATATTGCTGGCTTCCAGCAATACAATACCGAACTTATTACAATCCCCCTTTTTAACTTTTGAAACATTTAACATCGTGGATTAAGTAGACTGGAAAATGTAGACCCTCTTTATCACGTTTTACCGTAAGTTGTCAGTAGTGAGTCGTACTAACTACTAACCACTCTAATGATTATTTTTATTTACATCCAGTTACTTGATACTTTGTTGATTAACGCTACAAAGGATACGTTTATTAATTCTTATTAAAAATTAATAAAACTAATCGATCGCAAACAACCTTTCCCAGTCAGGGATCGCTTCACGTTGGGCAATTAACAATTCTTGAATTCCTTTTTGGGCGACATCTAGCAGTTGATCTAACTGAGTGCGGCTAAAGCTGCCTTCTTCGGCTGTTCCTTGGACTTCAATGATTCCCAGGTGTTGATTCATCACCACATTAAAATCTACTGTTGCAGCCACATCTTCGATGTAATTTAGATCCAAAAATGGCTCTCCCTCCAGTAATCCTACAGAAACAGCTGCTACTTGTCCACACAAAGGCGATCGCTCCAACACGCCCTCTTGCAATAATTTAGAAATCGCATGAGCCAATGCCACAAATGAGCCTGTAATGGCTGTTGTCCGAGTTCCGGCATCTGCTTGCAACACGTCAGCATCCACAGTTAGCGTGCGTTCTCCCAGTGCCTCAAAATCCACTGCTGCGCGTAAGCTACGTCCAATGAGACGTTGAATTTCTTGCGTCCGTCCAGATAATTTCAATAATTCCCTTTCTTGGCGTTTTTGGGTAGCAGATGGTAACATTCGGTACTCAGCGGTTAGCCAGCCTTTACCAGTTCCTTCGAGAAACTTCGGAACTCCCTTATTAACGCTAACGGTACAAAGTACTTGCGTATCACCGCATCTTGCAAGAACAGAACCGGGGGCAAAGCGGGTGAAACTGGGGTGAAAGCTAATCGGACGTAGTTCGTAGGGAATCCGACCATCAGGACGCTGCCAAGCCATTGGAATTGCCTCAAGTTTTACAATACTGCCTTAAGATTACCTTAGTGTTATTGGGCATTGGGCATTGGGCATTGGGCATTGGGCATTGGGCATTGGGCATTGGGCATTGGGCAATACACTAATAGTTATTCTTCCCCTGCCTCTTTATCTAAGGAACTGAAAGCAGAGTCAAAATATTTTGCTGCACCATCTCTGGTGATTGGTCGCCGTTGATAGTCAACAAGCAGCGACGACGGTCGTAATATTCTAGGATGGGAATGGTGCGATCGTAGAATAATTCTACACGGCGCTGCACGATTTCTGGTTGGTCATCTGGTAGCGATCGCCCCAAGGATCGGCTAACCATGACTGCTTCCGAGACTTGGAGATAAATTGCCCAATCTAGCTTTTGCTCTAAATCATCTAATAAAAAATCTAATTCTTCAGCTTGGAAGGCAGTACGGGGATAGCCTTCTAAGATCCAATCACAGTTGATATCTGGTTGTCTGAGGCGAATTCGGATCAATTCAACGATCATTTCGTCTGGAACTAAATCCCCTTTTTGCATATAGGGTTGTGCGTGGTAGCCTAGTTCACTCAAGCTAGCGTAAACCGAAAGAGAAGTCCGAGGATCGGCTTCCAACCATCGGAATTCCGGCAGGGGCTGATTGCCAGATATTGCTGACCGTAAAATGTCACCTGTGGAAATCAGAGGAATATCAAGGTATCTGCAAAGCCTTTGTGCTTGAGTGCTTTTCCCCGATCCTGAACCTCCCAGAATCACCAATCTCACAACAGTTTACTCCTCATCCTGTCAAATTCACTACTAGCTAAGTCTGTTTTGCCCAAACAACCGACAAATCTAACATTTAGCCATTTTTAGGCGTTGTGCCTAGCTTTTTTGAATAATTGGGACTGTAACTCTTATGTTTTCATTTTTACAACTCATTCCCGATAAAAGACGAAAAAAATTTAAATTAAAATAACCCTTGACTTCAATACAAACGTAGTGTTTGACTAAGAATGCAATTTGCCAAATCCACCACACCTGTGAAAAACAGATTGATTATACAGGCAAATTTATCAGAATTACCGCCAGCAATAACCCTTAACTTGTTGTATTTTTTTAACTTAACCTTATGGTTGCCCAGCTAGAAAGTCAAAGTATCAATTCAACCCTAACCCTACCATATCCAGTTGAAGGACTAGTGCAAGTTTTCACTAGCTCCCATCGCAACTTTTTTACGAGCGTGATGGCTCAATCACTGAGAATAGCTGGACAAGGAACGCCAGTATTAATAGTACAGTTTCTCAAAGGGGGTATTCGTCAAGGACAGGAAAGACCCATCCAATTAGGACAAAATTTAGATTGGATTCGGTGTGACTTGCCTCGTTGTATCGATACACCACATTTAGACGATACAGAAAACCAAGCATTACAAAAGCTGTGGCAGTATACACAACAAGTAGTGTGTGCGAGTAAGTATTCTCTCGTGGTGTTAGATGAGTTAAGTTTAGCGATTAACTTTGGTTTAATTCCTGAAACGGAAGTGTTAGCGTTTTTGGCAAAACGCCCTCCCCACGTCGATATCATTCTCACAGGGCCAGAGATGCCTAAATCTCTTCTCGATGTGGCAGATCAAATTACAGAAATCCGTCGGAGTTATCGACCTTAAATAAAATACTCAATTCACGATATCCTAGTAATTCGGTTTGAATTAGCTGTGAAGTTGTGATTAAAAACGATATCTGGATTACTGAAATGGCTCAACAGGGTCTAATTTCGCCCTTTGAGCCAAGCCTAATCCGAAAAGTGCAAAAAGATAAGTCTGTAGCAGTTCAACCTGTAATTAGCTACGGTTTATCTTCTTATGGCTACGACATACGCCTTTCTTCGGCTGAGTTCCGCATTTTTCGCCACATTCCCGGAACTGTAGTTGATCCCAAAAACTTTAATCCCCAGAATCTGGAGCCAACAGCACTGCATACAGATGTCAGTGGCAGTTACTTTATTTTACCTGCTCATTCTTATGGACTTGGGGTTGCTTTAGAAAAACTAGAGGTTCCTGAGAATATTACAGTGATTTGCATTGGAAAATCTACGTATGCAAGATGTGGAATCATTGCAAATCTAACACCTGCTGAAGCTGCATGGCGTGGTCATCTGACTTTAGAATTTTCCAATTCTTCCAGTGCAGACTGTCGCATCTATGCTAATGAAGGCGTGGTGCAATTGCTATTTTTAGAAGGCGAACCCTGCGCTATTAGTTATGAAGCAAGACAGGGTAAATATCAGGATCAGCTAGAGATTGTAACTCTAGCTAAAGTTTAAGCAATTCAAAATAAAAAGTAACTTGAATTTAGCTTTGGGAGTTTTAAATAATTGGTTGAAAATAAATCTCTACCAGAGTTATTCCCTTAACTGTATCTGAGGATGATCGCTCTAGATCATACCCAAAAATCGCAGTGCGATCACTTGCTTTATCCCACTGCAAATTCTGTCAGCTTTCGCATATAAGGAGGCTGATAAGCCAGCACTATATCTTGCTTAGGAATACCATACTCTATTAATTCATTAGCCACGCCAATCTCAGTCCCATCATACTGAATCCAAATCTTACCATCTCGAATATCTAGATGAATTAAACAGCCATAAACTCGACGACGATTTTCCCAACCCATATTCACAACTTGATAATGATCTTGTTGTACATCAAAAATAGTTTGTCGTTCGATTTCACCATAGGCAGGTTTAACCTGAGCATGAATTGTCAAAACTTGCTGGATGATTTCTCTATACTCCGCTAGTTTATCCATTGTACAATTACCTCATTTTCCGGGTCAAATACTAGCAGTTTCAATTGATATTCATGAATACTCAGTTGTGGCAATTGCCGTGAGAAAAATCTTCATAAGTTGCTAGCGGAACAGCTAAATAGAGAACTCGCTCTGGTTCTTTTAGTTTTAGTGCTACTCGATAATTTAAACATTGTCCTAAAGCTGTATGAAACTCGGAAATCGCAGAAGGAGCAACAAAACTCTTGATTTCTACAGCAATTCTTTCATCTTGCTTTTGAGCAGCAATTAACCGTTCTGCACCCAGATCAATTTGCAATTGTCCATCTGCTAAATCAATAGACAGTGGCTCGTGTGTAATTGTCCAGCCATCTTTTTGCAAAGCTAATCTAACTAAATTATGGAAAATATCTCTTGCAGACATTCATGAAAATTTTAAGTGTAATAACTTGAAAATTTTATAGTCTAAACTTTCATCACATTCTAGCTCTCTGGCAGAAGTTGGTGCGATCGCTTTATCCTACAAAACATTTCGTAACTCTTGAATTGTATTTGCTACAACAATCCTACGTAAAATCTCTTTTAATTGCTCTAAGTCAGAAATTTGCGAAATTTGCGACATCAACTCCAAACCATCGCTGCCAAATTTTGCCTCTAAACTTGTTTCGATACTAGAGATTATTCCACGTACTTCTCCTCGTGCTTCTCCTCGTGCTTCTCCTAGTGCTTCTCCTTCTGCTTGTCCTCGTGCTTGTCCCTCACGTAAAATTTCTTGATACCAAGGTGACTCTCTTAAGACTGTCATATCCCACCTCATGATTTCTTGAACTAAAGTACTTTCTAATACAAAGGTTGCAAAAAATGCCAGAACTGTCTCAAGTTGATTTAATTGCTCGTCAGCACGCAGCATTCGCAATGCTTCCCTAATTGTAGACTCGTTTTCTCCGCCTTTGAGAATTGGTACAAAGGGAAGTAGCGACGGTAAGGGTGTCTCAAAAGCAATATTTACGTCAACTTCCCAGAGATTGATTACGCGGTAATCTTGAATTGCTCTTAACCCGATAAAATTTGATGCAAAGCTTGTAGGTATTTCGCTGTTGCTGATTTTGAGAATGTTAATCAGTACAGGGTAGGTTTGTAGTTTATATTTCTCTTCCGCAAGAGCCGCATAAGCACGCATCCGACGCGGCATTTCTGATGTGTGGCGTAATTGTAACTCATTAAGGATGAGAAACTTCCCGTATTGGGGACTTTCAGCCTGAATTACAACATCGCTTTGTCGGCTAATCCATTGGAATTCTGTATTTAAGATTTCGCCTGTAACAATGTCGGGAATTCCTGTCACCCATTTTGCCCAATTATTTGGTGCAAGGCTGATTAATTTTTTAGTACTAATATCGACAGCTTTGTTCATCAAAAAATAGATGCGATCGCCCTAAATCAAACCCAATAACTCCAAGGATAATCGCTTCTTATCCTACCGCAAATTATGTCAACTTTCAGCCATTATCTAAGGTGCTAACCTTGCTTTACCTAGACGCTGCTTTTCATACCATTGTGCGATCGCAGGTGCCCAATCTTCAAAATGAGGCCACATCATTTCACATAACTTTTGAATTTCAAGTTGAGCATCTTTCTTGTTTCTCAGATCACAAAAATGCAAGAAAGACCTTAAATTGAAACTAACTACAAAATGCTGGCGATAGTCAAAAGGCACTTTACCTCTGGCGTGTTCTTCAGACATTCCACTCTCAAAATCAGCTTTATATCGTTTAGCTGCTTCTAAACACCACTCCAAATCTGCTGTTCGTTGCTCTGGTGAATAGTGATACTTTTTGCCTTGTCTATCAGTGTAATAACCAACGGGACGTAGATAAAAAACATCTTCTATGTCTTTCTTGCCTTCTACTACGTCAATAAATTGGTTGCCTGTATATCTAAAAGATTGTACATCAAATGATACAGAAACGCGATGAGTCCGCGCCTGCTGCATCACACTGTGGGGAAAGTAGCCACAGTTGAAAACAATCTGGGGATGCTCTAAAGGCCCATAGTGTCCCCTCTCACCGGCTAAAAGCCGCTTAACAATAACTTCGCCGCTTTGTGACTCCGAGGGCCAGGAGTCGCGCTCATCAAACACAAACCCATCAGTATAGTCCTGGTGCATTGCGGCATAAATCACCTGCTGCGGGTTTGGTGTTTTGGCAATAACCTCTACTCGAAATCGATGCATTAGCTGTTGGGGAATGGATTTGTGAGGTAGTTCGGTCTTGGGGGTTTCCCCCATGAGAAACTACCGTGATTGAAAGTGCTTACGCACAAGGAGCGGAGCCTGTTGCTTAGACATAGCTTTGAACTCGATTCATCATCATATCTTTTCTCTGGCTTGCTTGTACTACTACTTGATTAGATTAAGATACTTTACAAATATTAATAACTTTGTTACAGTTATTTACATAAAGACGAAGACAGGGAAAAATCCATGCGTACAAACACTGCTATAATTGACGACCAAGGCAAACTGAACAACTTTGCGATCGAGCCAAAAGTATATATAGATGAGCAAGGCGATCGCACTGGTTTCACTCCTTATGCAGAAATGCTCAACGGTCGGTTAGCAATGATTGGTTTTGTCTCTCTCATAGTATTAGAAGTATTCACAGGACACGGTATTGTTGGTGTTTTGGCAAGTCTGTAAAAACTAATTTATTTAAAATAAATCTCAAAAAATGTCAGAGACGGTAAATTTACCGTCTCTTAATTTATGGAAAACTTAGTGCTAGAGTGAAAATATACTGATAACAAAAGCCGTTAGTTATCAGCGTAAAAATATTGGGTGAACTATGGCTTTAGCTACTTCAACTATGTTGCCACTAGGCACTAAAGCGCCAGATTTTAATCTACCAGAAGTAGTATCTGGAAAGGCAACTTCACTTTCTACCTTTGCAGATAAAAAAGCACTATTGGTAATGTTTATTTGTCGGCATTGCCCGTTTGTAAAACACGTCCAAAACGAATTAGTGCAGTTAGGAAGAGATTATTTTACAAGTGATTTAGCGATCGTTGCTATTAGTGCTAACGATGCAAAAAATTACCCAGATGATGCGCCAGAGTCGTTACAAGCATTTTCCACAGAACAAGGGTTAAATTTTACCTTATGTTACGACGAGAGCCAGGAAACGGCAAAGGCTTACACAGCAGCTTGTACACCAGATTTTTTTGTATTTGACGATCAACGCCAACTTGTTTATCGGGGACAATTAGATGATAGCCGCCCCAGTAACGGTAAACCTGTAACAGGTGCAGATTTACGCGCAGCCATTGAAGCAGTGCTAGCGGGTAAACCTGTTACAAGTGAGCAAAAGCCTAGTGTTGGTTGCAATATTAAATGGAAACCTGGAAACCAACCCAGTTATTTTGGTTAAGAAGGATTGGGGATTGGGCATGGGGCATTGGGCATTGGGCATTGGGCATTGTAAAAACTTTTCCCTACTCCCTACTGCCCATACCTATCAATGTTTAATTTCCAAATTCAGTATGTAGCATCCTAATTGGACTTTTTCTGCCCACAATTCATATTCCAGTCGCAAATTTTCCGGCAAGGGATGTCCGTTGAGAGTTAGGCTACGAGTAAAATTTCGTAATCGAATGGGATCGTTAGGTTGCAATGACTCAGTTGGCAACCAATAGCGACTAATGCCATAAACACCCTGTTCCCAAAAGTGACGGTAACTCACTTGAGCGTTACCTTGCATAGTCATGATGACTCGGTAAGGGGAAATCTCCAGCCACAAAATTCTAGGACTGTTAGGGGCATAAGCTTTGCTCTTAGTTTGAGGAAGTGTGTCTTCTGGACTTATGACACTCTCTACTTCGCAGCTAATTAGGGGTGGTGCGGTCATCAGTAAATGGAATCGATCGGTATCTTTTTGATACAATGTCGCGGCAGTTTCGACAACAGACCAGATGGGTAGGTCAGTGGAAATAAGTGATAAGCACACGGGCTTGCGGTGATGGGTCAGCATGGGAGCGATAAGGGCTAAAAGCTATTGAACAAAGTGAAATGAACACTCTAGCTGTCTAATAAGTCGGGTTAAGAAACTAAATAGTAAAGCAGGCTTAATATTAATGAATCCGTTGATTTGTTAATAAGCTACACAAATCTGGATGAAACAGGTAGAATTTCAGCTTACACAGCAAAAACGGTACTTTTATCTAGAGAGTGCTAATTCGTAAGTAAAGCTTGTAAATATTCTAAGGCTATAGCCTCAAAACAGTGGCAGTCGTTTTAGATGCTAAAAACCTTCTTCAGGGAGACTTACCGTAGATTGGAGTAAGTTTCATACAGCCAAAAGCAATAGGATACTAGCAAGGAAGTCACCAGAAGCGACAAACTAAGTCGCTGATGAACTTCCGGTGTATTCAAAAGCCAGTGTATCCTAATGTCGGCTTCTGTTATATCCGTAAAAACTCACGAAAACCTTTCTCAACAAAATATTGCTGAGTAAAAAGTAAAATTCATTGACTCAGCAATGTTTTGGTCTGCCCATTGCGCGTCTCGCAGAGAAGAAAGAGCAAAGATTTCCATTTCACAGCAGCAAAATATGAGTAACCGTGTGAAACGAAAGTTTCATGTACGGTTTCAGTTCAAGAGGTAGGAAACAGAAGGAACCCATATTTACAACATGGGATTGTAGCAATGACACTTTGTCTCTTGCGCTATGCGTCTCGATACAATTCTTTTTTTTGACTGGACAATGACTCAGAACTAAAGTTTTGACTTCTGCCTCTTCCCTGGTTGTTGAGCGTAGTCGAAACACTGCCCCCTGCCTTTCTTTGTGAAATATCTTATTCAACTTGTCAAGTTTTGAATACCCGCTCGAGTCGATTTCAATAAGCAAAAAGGCATATTGCTTTCTCATTTCAGTAGATTCAGCAAGCAAAAAGGCATATTGCTTTCTCAAAATGCTTAATTGCTTTCTCATTTCGGTATATCGCGCATTCATTTCAGTAGATTCAGCAAGCAAAAAGGCATATTGCTTTCTCAAAATGCTTGATTGCTTTCTCATTTCGGTAGATTTAGCAAGCAAAAAGACATATTGCTTTCTCAAAAGCTTGATTGCTTTCTCATTTCGGTATATCGCGCATTGATTACGACATCGCTATGTAACAAAAACCATTGGAGAATTCCCGGAGTTCTCTCAAGCTGATCGATACGGAAGTTTTTTAAAGTAAAGAATATTAACCGTACTGTATTACAAGGTTCATATTATGGCTCGGAGAAAAAGAACCTCTCAGGTGTTAGAAAAAGCAGTGCGTCGTGCTGCTAGCATCAACTCAATTGATCCGAATTTAAATTTAGGCAATGGACTTACTTTACCGACCTTCTCATCCCTAATTGAGACGATGCGAACTAGAGAGAATTTATATAACACTGCTCTTTCCAACCTGGATAAGTTGTACCATGAAATGCTCCAAACAGAGCGCGAGTTGGCAGATATGGCAGAGCACATGCTCTTAGGAGTTGCCACTCAGTATGGTAAAAGTAGTGTGGAGTATGGTATGGCGGGAGGTGTTCCTAAAAACCAGCGTCGCAAGGGACTGCGAGGCGAATCACCTGTTTCTAATTTAGAGCAACCGTCATTTATTGCCAGTGTGAACGGCAATGGTAGCAAAAATGGCAACCAGAATGGAAACAAAGCAGCAACGACAAGTTAGCTTGTATTAAAAAGCCCACGGATCAACTCGTGGGCTTTATAGCTTGAGCATTTTTTTGAGAATCGCTATAGGCTGAAGCTTCATAAAAAATCATTCTGATTTATTTTTATTTATTACCGATGCCATTGCACCTGTGAACAAGTCATGAGTGTTACAGGCTGGTACTTATTTGGGAATACTTTTATAGGAGTGATAAAAAAGGCGATCGCACTAACACTTTCAATTCAAATGTACTACATCACCTTACAATCACTCTTATTTTACAAAAAAGACCTATCAATACTCACTAATCTACCAGGAACAAGCAAGATGGGATTCACTGAAGATATTACCAAGCTATCTGAACAAGTGCGTAAGCGGGCTGACCAAGTTGTTGGCGAAGAATCTACTAAGATGGCACTGATTGTTCCTTTTTTGAGTGTTCTTGGCTACGATGTCTATGATCCTAGTGAAGTAATACCGGAATACGTAGCAGATTTTGCTATCAAAAAAGCAGGGCAGTTTGAAAAGGTAGATTACGCCTTAGCTATTAACGGTACTAAAGTTATGCTCGTAGAAGCAAAAGCCCGTGGTCAAAAAGCTGAGGCACATGATGGACAATTGAGCAGATATTTTAATGCACTTTCGACAACAAAAGTAGCTATTGTCACTAACGGTATTGAATACCGTTTTTTTACAGACTTGCGTGAAACAAATGTCATGGACAAGGAGCCATTTTTTACTTTTAACATCCTGGAATATGATACTAAAGATATTGATAACCTCAAATTCTTTCACCGTGATAATTTTGAGGTTACAGCTATTACCAACCATGCTGAGGAAATGGTTTATGTAAAAGGTATGACTCAACTTCTAGGAAATCTTTTACGTTCTCCTTCTGAAGAATTTGTTCGCTTTTTAGTAACTGAACTTGGTACAGTTGCTCCTAATTATGAAATTAAAGGTCGAATTACTAGTAAAATTATTGATAAATTCAAACCAATTGTTAAAAAGTCGATTCAGGGAAGTTTAGTAGAGTTAATGACTCGCTCACTTACTCCAGTAATAGATCAACCTGTTGAACCTCCAATAGACATAGATATTGAAGGAGAGGATATACAACCAGATCCTCAAGAATCAAAAGTAGTAACAACTGCTGAAGAAATCGAAGCTTTTGAAAAAATTAAAGCAATTACGCAAACCTCAACGAGTTACAATTATCAACTCCAATACAAAGATACTGTTTCATACTTTGGTATCAATCTTGCTGGCAAAAGTACTTGGTGGTTTCTGCGGCTGTATCTATCTTCGCAGAAAAAAAGTTTTATTACTCGGCTAAGTGTAGATGAAGTAAAGTCGCTAGCTTCAAAGTTTGAAGTCCAGGAAGTATCAGCTTCTCTGGGGGATGCCGCATCAAAAGTAATTATTTCCTCTGTTAGTGATTTAGATAAACTGACATCACTGATTCTCAGATGTTACGAGGCAGAAGCAGCCAAGCATCAAACATTGACTCCAGACTTAATCAGAATGGAAAAATCAGCTTAACTCAAGGTATCTACTACAAAACTACACCTAAGCAACTATCTCCGTTTTGCCTACTAACAAATTAGCGATCGCACTACTAATTGGTTGACATATCAATAATCATTGGCTTGGAAAAAGGACAAAAAAAGTGGCTCTGCAACCAGCAGAACCACCAAAGTTTTCACAAACCTTTTATAAATTAACGAACTGCCCCTTGAGCAGAAACAGTATCAATCGGTTTCATCAGGTACAGCCGCAATAACTGCCAGCCGTTGGAGATGTAAAGCGGCAGTTTTTGGAAGATTTGCAGGAATTTGGGAGTGCTGGAGTTAGCGATCGCACCCAACTTCTCGTTATTGCTTATACAAACATCCAACCGCTCATAAAACTCTGGATTTTCTACATCCAGCATCAGCGGGAACACCCGACCTGCGTTTTCGTTGGTCTTCTTAATTACATGGATATCGTATTCTCGCGCATCCAATCCAAGGGTGGCATAAAAGTCCTTGCGTTGGATGTCATTGAGGTACATGGTCGCAAACACTGATAATAGGAAGAACCGACTCCATAGCCGTGCTTTCCAATCATTCAACATTTGCGGCTGAGATTTCATGATCGCATCAAAGAAATCGCCGTGACGGTTTTCATCCTGACACCAGTTCTCAAAGAACCGGAAGATTGGATAAACCCGATCTTCGGGATGTGTTTCTAAATGGCGATAAATGGTAATATAGCGCCAATAACCGATCTTCTCAGAAAGATAAGTAGCGTAGAAGATGAATTTCGGTTTAAAGAAGGTATAACTGCGACTCTTAGTCAAAAACCCTAAATCTAGGGACATATTAAAGTCCGACAAAGCTTTGTTCAAAAAGCCAGCGTGACGCGCTTCATCCCTTGACATCAGGTTAAAACACTCTGCCAAAACAGGGCTTTTTCCTTTCAAGCGACGACCAAGTTCTTTATACAGCAAAAAGCCGGAAAACTCTGCCGTACAAGAACGTTCTAGAAATTCAACGAACAACTTGCGAGTTTCCCCGTCAATATGATCCCAGGATTGTTCAAACTCGGCATCCCGAACAAAGTGGTGGCGGTTGTAGTCAGTGCGAAACTCTTCGAGAATGGCTTCTAACTCGTCTTCGTTGACGGAGATATCCATCCGTGCCATTTCATCAAAATCGGTAGTATAAAACCGAGGTGTTAACAGGGTTTCTTTTGCCGGGACTTTAATCCCTGGCCGGATTTCTTCAAAGCCTGGTTTTTTGAGGGAATCTACCATGTCTTGATTTCTCTTTCGTCTTTATTATCTTAAGTAGACCTTTTGGGTGACGCTCTTACGTCCCTACCGCCACGGTAACGGCAGTTCCGGGGAGCCACTGCGGTCTTCTCCCAAGGGGAGACGCCAAGGGCGATGGGGTCTCCCCAAGTGGAGCAAGTGGCGTGGAAAACCCTGTTGGTGTGAGCCTCTCCCTTTGGGAGAAGACCGGACTGCTTCACCAGAAATGCTCTGGCAAACCGTAACAGCCCACAATAATCCAATTGTATAAAGTTCAGTCTACCAAGGTGCGGGTGAGAAATTTATAAGCAAAACATTAAGAGTTGCAACAATCATTCAATATTTGCGGAATCAAAAATCGCGGATTGGTAGTCAAATAAATATAGTTCAGCAAGCAGCATTATCTCGTTTAAGTGGAGTAGCACTCACCTCTTGATTCTCAAAGCACTACTATCTCAGTAATTTTCTGTGGTTGTTACTACAATAAATTCATGGGGTTCTATTAATACGTTGGGCATCTTAAAATTAACAATCCATGACTAGCATAATTACTGAATAAATCTAAGTACTTTAGTTATTTTTTGCATCTTTATCAATAACTATAGATTAGACAATGCTAACAACTTCAAATAATAACGCATTGTTTATTACGAAAATTGTTAGAAAGCAACTGGTGCAAGAAGTAAGTCTAGTTATTAGAACTTGGTATAAAAAATAGTCCGAAAAAACCATTTTAAACAACAAGAGYAAATCCAAARGGTTGAAAACAAGATGAATCTTGAAAACAATCAGCAGCATAAAGACCGACTKCTTGTCTCTTAYATYTTGTGTGCAGTCGGATTTATGGGGGTGGGAGGATTGCAGCGTTTCTACAATGGCAAGATCGGAACTGGTTTGTTATGGCTGTTGACTGGTGGCGTGTTTGGTATAGGGCAGTTTGTGGATTTGTTTTTTATCCCCAACATGGTTGACGAATACGAACATAACCTGAGATTAAAAGCGGGTGTATCTCCCTTTGGTGTGCCATTGAATCAAGCAGTGGTTGCTTCTCAAGTCCATCGTCCAACAGGCAACCAACTCATGATGAAACTGATTGAAGCAGCGGAAAGCAAGGGTGGTATTTTAACTGTCACTCAAGGCGTAAAGTTTACAGGAGCCAGCTTTGCAGAAGTGGAAGCTACTCTCAAAGAGATGTACAAATCAGGTTATGTGAAAATTGATAACGACCCCAATACTGGAGCCGTTACCTATCATTTCCACGAACTTTAATTATTATTATTAGTCATTTGTCATTTGTCCTTTGTCCTTTGTCATTTGTCCTGTGTTAAAAACTAATGACCAATGACCAATGACCAATGACCAATGACTAATTTCTACCTAACCACTTTTGACCGTCTAAGCGCTGAACTAAGCCAAATACCAACAAATCGAGGGTAATTTTGCGCTCATCGATTAAGAATGACTCAAGAGTGCTAGGTTTTTTGCCTTCATTACAAGAAAATCCCTTTTTTCCTTGAATATCTTCATCGGGGAAATACAGGTTAAATTGACGCTTACCAATTTCTGACCAACTGCCGATAATTTGCCAGCATTCTTCGGCAGATTCAAAGCCAGTGATTGGCAACTTCTGCTTGGCAAAAGATACCTGTAAATCTTGCACGCCTTTTTGAGCGATCGCTTTTTGTAAAGCTGGCAAGTAGTCTTGCTCAATGAACTCTACAAATGGCTTATCTTCAACAGATGGGGCTTTTTCCTTTTTGGCAGCTTTAGCTGCGGCGGGTTTTTCTGCTGTTGCGTCGGCGGCGGGTTTTTCTCCTGTTGCGGCTTTAGCTGCGGCTGCGGGTTTTTCTCGCTTGGGTGGTACAGCAGTTGGTTTAGCAGCTTTGGGACTATCTTCGGAGTTTGCAGCTTTAGGATCTGGCGCGTTGGCAGTAGGAATATCTGTGGCTTCGGGTGAGTCTGTACTAGGAGCGTGTTCTTCAGCCACACTGGGAGCTTGCTTGTCAACAGTGCTGGGAGCTACTTCTCCCGCTTGATTGTGATTGGTTGGGTCTGCCATTGCTCAGGTCAATCCTTTAATCTAGCTTTGGGAGCGATCGCTCACCTTGATGTATCGGGTATTTTTATTTTGACATACTACTACCGCTGTGCAGAATTTGTAATTTGTATTTGTAATTTGTAATTTATATACCGCAAGGGTTTCATTTATTTGGGATGGGTGGTTTACTTGCAATACTGTTCGGTTAAGGTAAGAGACGCGATGAATCGCCGTCTCTACAATATTCAGTCTTTTGTCTTGACGGCGATAAATCACATCTTTAGCGATCTAGAATTTTCATCCTTCAAATCCCTTTGAATCCCATACCAGTTTCTACCTGTTGCTGTGCTGGAGTAGAATTTACCTTGCCGCTAGAAGTCTGACGCCTGGTACCAACTTGACTCAAGAATATACCTCCTAAAATCAAGCTACCGCCAATATATTGAGGTCGGGTAGGGGCTTCACCCAAAATTAAATAGGCTGCTATAATTCCCACAATTGGGCCAAATGAGCTAATTAAGGAAGCTGTAGATACAGTGGAAGTTTTCAAGCCTTTAACCCAAAAAGACTGGCCTACCACCACAATCAACCCGCCATAGAGAAACATCCACTGCCACAAGAATGGTGAGAGAACATCAGCGAAATGATCCTTGCCATAGAGGACTAAAGCAATTAAGAAAAAGATTACAGTCCCAAGTGCAGTCCGAAAAATGCTATAGATTCCCAAAGGAATCTGCGAAAGGTGTTTCTTACTAATAATCGTAGAAGCGGCTATGGCTACAGATGCTACTGCGGCCAAAAATTCCCCTATGCCTAAACCGAAACCTCCCATATTCATAATGGTTTCTGTTGAAGGCTGAAGGATAATAGTTAGGATAACGCCAACAAAAGCTGCGATCGCACCGATAAATTCCCAAATATTTACCCGTTCTTTTAATAACCAGACTGATAAAGCCAAAGTTAGAGGCGGTTCCAAGCGTCCCACTAAGATGACATTGTTCACCCCTGTGAGTGCCAGTGCCTGGAAAATTAAACCAGGGGCTAATGCTCCTGATAAAATAGCCACTGCTGTAAGACTGACCCAATCCTTCCTTGAGAGTTGCTTCAAAGTAGCTTTGTTCCATTGCCGCCCATAGATTAGGATCAGAAGTATCAAGGCGCAAAGGTTTCCCACAAATAAAACATTACACAAAGAAATCGGATTGCGTAGCTTGCCGCCGTAGGCATTGCCGATAAAATGTTGAGCACCAATTTCTGTTAGTTTTCGGGTAACAGCGCTAGATGCTCCAAAAATTAGCATTGCTAGCCAAAGATATGTTTGTCCTGAAATTTTATAGATTTGGCGATGTGGTCTTTTGGGTCTAGTCACAATAACATCACTGCAATGAAAGCATTGCTCATCATATTAAGTTCCCCTCACGCACTTCAAAATGAGGTTTTGTTGAGAAAATACTTAAATTATCCTGTGACTTTGAGCAGCCATGATTAGCTGAGAAAATGCTGAGAATTAACTAAATTTTCTCCAAGGATAAATTCATGAAAATAGTGGCTTAGTTTCAATAAGCTCTCACTGCCACCTGAGATGCTTGGGATGTTCAGGATAAAACAAAGAAGAGAAGAAACAAATGAAACTTGCACCCTTACTTACAAGCGTAGCCTTGGTTGGTTTTTTCACAGTTTGGGACGTACCATTAAAGGCGATCAATCCTTCATTAGTGCAGGCATCAGCAGCCGAAGAAATGTCTATAGCACAAAAACTAGACTTGCTTACTAAGAGTAAGGGTCAAATTGGTAGTGGCGATCAACTACGTCGTTTCTTCTTTGCTGACTTGGAACCAATCGGTATCCAAGTAGGTGGTGCAGGTCATGTAGTTAACCTTTATAACAAAGCTAATGATGTCACATTCGCTTACTGTTCGCATTACGATGTGATTGTAGCGATTAAAAAAGGTAAGGTAACTAAATTTGAACCCAGCGAAGTGAAGTAATAATAAATCCATTTTCTAATTAATATTTTGCTGAAACTAGAAGAGCAATTTGATTGCATCTAGGTTGCAATATATAACGATAAGACCGGAGCAACAGAAACGTCTCCGGCTTTGTGCTGTGTGTCTACGCTATAGCAAAATTATGATTTAATCCTCCATAAAAGGTTATTAAGTTTCTGGCATAATTAGGTTAAAGATCAAAAGATTAAATTTTATTTTTATCCTTTAACTCTTATTTAATTATTTTTGACAGAGGTATTTTTAAATGTATAGAACAATAGCGATCACTAAAAAAAATCAAGTAATTTAAAATTAGTAATTTATCGCTGGGTCAAAGCTACTTAATAAATACAGTAATTATTCCAATCACAGCACTTACAAAACTAATTAGTCCTACCATTCCACTTATAATAGGGTTTTCTTTTATTAGTTCAATAAGTGCTATAATGTAAGTTCCATAAATATCTTTACTGCTAGAATTGGTCTTGAGTGAATCATTAGCAGCACGCTCAACTATATTGGCGAGAACATCAACTTTTCTTAGAGTTGATTGATGAAGTTTTACGTATTGTTTCTTGATAAAAGCATCAGCCTCACCCTTGCCATCTAAGAAATCTCTATATGTGATAGAGTTCTTTTCGAGTAAGCTATTTAATCGAGGATGTTGTATATAAATAATGCCGTAAATTGCGATAAGTAACCGAGATAAATCAACTAATTTGGACTCACTAATTTCTTCAGGTTCGCCTTTAAGAACCTTGTAGCGATGGGCTATTGCTGGAAAACCGTAGTTTATATCCCTCATATTCCAGTGTAGCCAAATATGAGAGGCATGATGGCGTACATAATTATAAAATTCATCTAACATAAGTTTTTCCAGATCGTCATAATGTTGCTCTAAAGCGATTGCTGAAAAACCTTTCCTTTCTGCTACTTGATGAATGGAAAAAGAGGTGGTCTGACCAGATTCTAGATTCCGAACAGCAATAGAAGTAATTCTCGGTGATGAACCATCAAGTCTATCGTAGAAACTTTCACAGGAGTAGTGAATAACAATTACATCATCAGCTTTACTCATTAACTCAGCAAGTTTGCCTTTTGCTTGCCTATGCTTCTGTACTTTGTTCCAAGCCTGTCCCATTGTCAATACTATCCCTTATGTATTAAAGTAATAATTTTAAACTCTGTTGTAAAGCGATCGCTTACCCATTTTCGGAACATTAAAGCTAAATCATCGTTGAGTTTACTTAAGTTATGTTGCAGAATTAGATATACTTCCTGATTTTGATAAGTAGCTCTTAATAAATCAATTAGGAAGTTTTGCTCCTGGTTAGCAGCTTCATTTGGCATAGCTAAATTCCTGACAATACATCTTTTAGGTTAGTATTTCCAAGTTTTCATCCTATTGAAAAATCAAAGTGGCGTCATCCAATAAGTAATGCCTCGAATAGCTTGTTTTTTAAAACCAAACAAAGGTAAATTCTCTTCAGATAGACCGACATAAGTCCAATGTGGAACATCGTTTTCTACAGTTTGAAACCAACCATTTTGATTAAGAGCTTTTCTCTGCTCTTTATTGCCTACGCGTAAATCAATGGCTAATCCCCAGAGATGTTGTGAAGTTCCCGGAGGCGCAACTAAACCGAGAATTTTTGTTTCTTTACCTTGTTGAACTTTTGCTAAGACTCGATCGTTAGCATATTTGTGCCAAAATCTTAAATTTGTGTTGAAAGTCCGAGTACAATCACCAGAACCATAACCAGATTTTAGCGGAATTTGTTGCTGGATTCGCGCTTTGTTTAAAGCATCAGCCGCCGATTGTTGTAAATAACAGTCGTTAGTGCCATCAACATGACCCATTGTTAAAGTAGCTTGAAACTCTTGGGTTTCTTGTTCATTAGCAAATATATCTTTTGGCGGTAGTTTAATCCCAATATCGGGATTTACGAATACTGCACCATAGCTTCGCAGCAAAGTATATTCATAAGTACCAGGCTGGGGAATTGTGGTTAATTTTCTAGCGATCGCAGATAAAAAACGCTGTTGAGGATTTAATTTGGGATCGGGAATAAATGGTTCTGATGTTGTGTTTTTAGAGGTATCTATACAAGGTAATGAATTATTAATCAAGCATTTTTGTAATGGTTGAGCAGTTATAGCAACTTTGTGATGGGTAATCTCATTGCTAGCAACTAATACAAAGATCATTAATATAACGAGACTGATGAAACTTGTCTTTCTAATAAACCTAGTAAGATTTTTTTGATTGCTGAGGGTGAGTTTCATTTTAAATAATTGTTTAGTGATTCAAGAATAAAATTAAGAACGTTTTAGGCAGTAGTGATTATTGATGACTTAAAATCACAGATAGTTGATCGACATTGAACTATCGTTTAATCGAAAATAGATAAAATATTTAATACATCAAGTTATAAATTAATTTGTGCTGGGTTAACGCTCTGAACAATAGCTGCGATCGCAAAACCGGAATATTGTCACAAATTTTAAAAAGATGAGATTTTTCACTTACTACTAAACTTAAAAAATGGAACCTTGCTTTTAATTGAGTACTAGTAAGTTTGATAACTTTTTTATCAGAAAGTTACATCCATGAAACCACTGGAACAGTTAAAATTGAAAAGAACTCTAAGCTTGCCGATCCTGTAAGTATGACCATGCACAATTCCGTTGAATTCCAAGACGCTTTTGATGTCATAGTCGTCGGTGCAGGTCACTCCGGTTGCGAAGCAGCTCTTGCCTCTGCACGCCTCGGTTGTCGTACCCTGCTATTGACGCTCAACTTGGATAAAATCGCTTGGCAACCTTGTAACCCAGCAGTAGGTGGCCCAGCGAAATCCCAATTGACTCATGAGGTAGATGCACTCGGCGGGGAAATTGGTAAAGTAGCAGACCGCACCTACTTGCAAAAACGTATCCTCAACTCTTCACGGGGACCTGCTGTTTGGGCATTACGCGCCCAGACAGACAAGCGCGAATATGCAGCGGTGATGAAAAATATTGTTGAGAATCAAGACAACTTGACAATCCGCGAAAGTATGGCAACAGATTTGGTTCTGGGTGCTAACGGTGAAGTCATCGGCGTTGAAACTTATTTTGGTGTAGGGTTCCAATGTAAAGCAGTCATCTTGACAACTGGCACTTTCCTGGGGGGCAAAATCTGGGTTGGTAACAAATCAATGCCAGCCGGACGTGCTGGAGAATTTGCAGCTGAAGGATTGACACAAACCCTAAATCGCTTGGGATTTGAAACCGGCAGACTTAAAACTGGAACTCCAGCACGGGTAGACAAGCGATCGGTAGATTACAGTAAAATGCTCATCCAGCCAGGGGATGAAGATGTGCGCTGGTTTAGCTTTGACCCAGATGTGTGGGTAGAACGGGAACAGATGCCTTGCTACATCACTCGCACAACCACAGAAACCCATCGCCTAATTCAAGAAAATTTGCACCTGTCACCAGTTTATGGCGGTTGGGTGGAAGCCAAGGGGCCGCGTTATTGTCCCAGTATTGAAGATAAGATTGTGCGCTTTGCCGATAAGGAAAGCCATCAAATCTTTATTGAACCGGAAGGAAGGGATATACCCGAACTTTATATTCAAGGATTTTCTACAGGGTTGCCAGAAAATTTGCAGTTGCAAATGTTGCGGACTCTCCCCGGTTTGGAAAAATGTGTAATGCTGCGTCCTGCTTATGCAGTGGAATATGACTATTTACCAGCAACTCAGTGTTACCCCACACTGATGACTAAAAAGATTGCGGGGCTGTTTTGTGCTGGGCAGATTAACGGCACCACAGGTTATGAAGAAGCTGCTGCTCAAGGGCTGGTGGCGGGAATTAACGCCGCTCGATTTGTTCGCTCTCAAGAAATGATTGTGTTTGCTCGCGAGCAAAGTTACATTGGGACGCTAGTTGATGACCTGTGTACAAAAGACCTACGGGAACCTTACCGGATGCTCACTAGTAGGTCAGAGTACCGATTGCTATTGCGTTCTGACAATGCCGACCAACGCCTGACACCCTTGGGACGGGAGATTGGTTTAATTGACGATCGCCGCTGGGATATGTTTACTCAAAAACAGAGTAAT
The DNA here is from genome assembly GCA_003326195.1 of Nostoc punctiforme NIES-2108. Lineage (GTDB taxonomy): Bacteria > Cyanobacteriota > Cyanobacteriia > Cyanobacteriales > Nostocaceae > Nostoc > Nostoc punctiforme_A. Next base: position 99,785 of record LXQE01000029.1, on the reverse strand, counting down.
ATCACCACAGAAAAGCAAAGATTGCAAGCCACACGAGTTAAAGAACATGATGAAATTGGAATAGCGATCGCATCTGATACCCAACAAGCAATTAAAGGTTCAATTACTCTCAATGACTTGTTGCGGCGTCCAGGATTACATTACGTTGACCTCGACAGGTTCGGACTGGGAAACCCCAACCTCAACCGGGCTGAGAAAGAAGGCGCAGAAATTGACATCAAGTATTCTGGCTATCTCGCTAGGCAACAAAATCAAATTGACCAAATTGCCCGCCAAGCTCACCGCCAGTTACCTGGCGATTTAGACTACACAACAATTGATACTCTTTCTAAAGAGGCACGGGAAAAGCTGACTCACATAAAACCACTCACCCTTGGTCAAGCTGCACGTATAGGTGGTGTAAACCCAGCGGATATTAACGCCTTATTATTATATCTAGAATTGCGTAGAAGCAAGAGCCAGTCAGAGTTTCCAGCGTTAGCTTAACACAAGCTTGATAAAGACTGAGTATAGTAGTAGGGAGAGAGATTGGTATGATAGATGACATAACTATTAGTACTGGCATCATCAACAATCCCCAAATGAAAGTTGAGTTTAATACCAACACTCAATCAACTTATCTTAATCAGATGGGGGATTGGATGTTTCATTATTCAGGAGGCAGGAGGTAGGAGTAACCCACGCACAACTGCATAGGATTGGGGCAAGACCGGATGCGGAGTGGCTCCTCTGTTTGGATCTTGCCCGATACATCTCAATACAATTCTTCTTTTCAAACAGGGTAATTACCCAGGACTAAAGTTTTTATTCATACTTATTTCTTTCAGTAAAAACTGCCCTCTACCTGCTGCCTCCTCTGATAATCCTAATTTCCAGGCAGTAGGGGTGGCGTTTCCTCGTCCAAGCAACAACCCAGAACGTCTATGTTACAAGAAGCCAGCACCCGTCTCATAGTACCAGAACCATCAGAAGACTTAATCACCAACGAGCCTTGGTCGATAGAAAACTATGCTGATGGCCTAATGGATGAACTCTTTGCCGATATCGACTACATTCTGGATGCTAGTGGTAATCTCCCTTCTCAAACTGTTAGGCACAGTAATCAAAACAGATCGAGCCACTCTGTTGCTGGAGTTTACGCCCAAGGTCAACGCCAATCGCCTCCAGAATACGTACCTCTGCAAACTGTTACGATACCACAGATTATCTTACCGAACACCCTGAATCAACCAGTACAGTCAGTTGCTCAAGATCGCCACAAGCAATTGAGTACCGTTGTATTTGACACCGCCACCGTTAAACCAATTAGTAGAAAGCGTCAGAAAACTAGTTCGGTTTTGGGCAAACTGCTGATTGTAGGAACAACTTTAGGCATGGCGATCGCTAGCACGATCTACTTGGTGCAGTCTGGAGTCGTATATCTTTTAAATACCAAATTGCCCGAATCAGCGCTTCTATTGCCGCAATCGCAGTCACGGTTGCCAGTAAAAACAGAAATAGAGGCAGAGTTAGTTGACTATATGCTCCAAGCGCTGGCTGTTATAGATAAGCAAGGAGCAAAAAGCAATCAAAAATCTTTCAATCCAGGATTCTCCAGTCAGGCAAATACTAACCAAATAGCCCTTGGTCGTGAGCAAGCAACTGGTAATCTACCAGCACTTCCACTTTTAGCTAACAATACACTACCAACCCCCAATCGTTCTGGAAGCGTTGTTGAGCGCATCTACGTCCCCGTTTATCAAGCGCCGTCACCAATGCGCTACGCCCTTCCAGCCATTCCGGGGAATCCCACACTTTTACCACAAGTTGCCAGTGCGTTACGGCTATCTCAACCTAATGTTGTCAAAACTGCCCTGAATACAGTGCGACAAGCTGCCAAGCCTGTAACTGTTAATATGTTAGCTGCGGCTGTACGAGCCGAACTCAAACCGGTGGCAGCAAAAACTGCACCAATTACCGTGCGCCAAACACCCAAACCTCTGCCTGCATTACCAGTAGTTCCATTGCGTGCTGCACTCGCACCAGAGTCAGAACCAACTATTACCCAGGAACAAGTATATCCGGCAACTGCGATCGCAGAAGCTCCGAGTAATACCTTAGAGGGATTACTAGAGTTGGGCAACAAATCTGCCGCTTTGTTTAAAATTGATGGTGTGACTCGCCGCATCAATATGGGTGAAAGTATCGGCTCAAGCGGTTGGACACTAGTAGATGTCAGTAATGGCGAAGCAGTCATCCGACGTAATGGCGAAGTGCGATCGATTTATGCAGGCCAGAAATTATAAATTTTTTAACCCAATGCCTGGTTGAGGAGAGTTTGAAGATTAAACTCATCTATCACCATTAATAGTACTGCGATCAGCAATAATTGATTGAAATAATTTGATCGCGTCAAATAGTTCTCTGTCTCTGTCTGCACTGTTAGGATTGCCTGCTGATATGTAGCCTAGCTAATGCGATCGCGCCTTAATAGTTTTAATATTATCAGCTTTATTGATAGCAAGATCGCTTTTACCTCCAATAGACTCTAGTAACTATTAAGTGAGTATTACTTTTTTGAGAATTTGCCGATTGATTCGGTAACTTTTATACTTTCAATGCCAACTTGTGTAAATACTGTTGCTAAATCTTTATTAAAATAAGTTTAGACTAAATCATTTAGTAATGATATAGTTTTGTCCTTTTAAAAAGTAATTTGCATAACCCTTCACTCAATAATAGTTTTTCTCCAAACGGACAGCTAAAATTGGGTAACTCTCTGGCTTAATATCAAATTTCATTGGGTTTATCTCCTTTTTTAACTTGAGAGTTACGCATTCGCTACACTGTTATTAACCCAAATGCTTAGGTGTAGTCCGTCGTAGACATCGCTCTGTCGGTAAGAAAAAATAAATATTTACTGTAAATAGCTGGAAATTTTGTCTAACTATCTCATAAATCAGTGAAAGACCACAAAGTTTAATCAATATAAGCAGAAAATCAGGTTTGTGGTGAAGAATTGGAAGACAGTACTGAATTTCCCTACCTAAAGATGGTTCACAGAAATAAATTTCAATGTTACAACTATAACTTGTGTTTATTATAGTTACACTATAGTGACTATTTGGAAATCTACATTTTGCATATATCTTGCTTAAGCAAGATATATTTAGCTAAAACAGTTAGTTTGCTAATTGATGTAATCCTCAAATCTTACCAATATGAAACAACCTAACTATTTTCAAAATAATTCTAAAAACTCTTTAAGAGACAAGTATCATCTTTACAAAGGCGAAAAGCTGAACTGGCTTCAAGTAACTCTTCGGCTTGAAAGGTCAATTATCTCTATTATTCTTCCTTGGGTAATTTTTTGTACTATATATGGTACTTTCATCTCATTTTTAGCTCATTTGGGATTACCAATTGCATTTTCAGATTCCAGCAATATTCTTACCAATGCTGTTTTAAGCTTTAATATTGGCTTCACGTTACTATTAGTTTTTCGGACGAATACAGCCCATGATAGATTTTGGGAAGGTCGTCAACTATGGGGAGCTTTAGTTAATACATCGCGTAACTTAACTCGGGGAATTGCGATAATAGTTAAAGAGAAGACACCACAAGATAAATTAGAAAAGGAAGCAATGCTTCGGTTAGTAACTGCTTTTGCAGTTGCAATGAAGTTACATCTAAGATCGGTGCCTTTAGACACTCAGTTGGCATCATTAATGTCTGAAAAACAATATTTACACCTCCAAGATAGCGATCATCCTCCACTACAAATTGCTTATTGGATAGGAGATTACTTGCAGTATCAGCATGACCGAAATTGTCTAAATGTCTATCAATTAACTACTCTGCATAATTGTGTAGATGATTTAGTCGATATTTTAGGTGGTTGCGAACGCATTTTAAAAACGCCGCTACCTTTGATATATACTATTAAACTCAGACAACTGTTATTAATTTTCTGTCTTATATTACCTTTGGAAATTGTGAGCTTTTTAAATTGGTGGACTGGTATAGTAATGGCTTTTGTAAGTTTTACATTATTAAGCATTGAACAAATTGGCTCAGAAATCGAAGAACCTTTTGGGTTTGATCCTAATGACTTACCTTTAAATACTATTTGCAATACAATCTCCAACAATGTTGAAGAATTAATCAGGCTTGCTTCTAACAATGTTCGTTCTTATTAAATCTATCTATAAATAAGTTTTCCCAGTCAATTTTTGATGAGAACGGAAAGGTTTTTTCTTTATTAAACATAGAAAATACTTGGCTGAAAAATGCGATCGCTTAATAAATAGTTCGCCAAGCTTTCACCGTCCCTTTACCAATTTCGCTATCAACAGTTTGACCTCCTTCTAAGACTAGTCTGATATCTAAATTCTCATCTGGAGCATTTTTCAAAGCAGTGGCTAATTCTTTACTCACAGCAAACGTGCCGGTCGAACCATCTAATTGAAAAACTTTTTCTCTGACCCTGAGTAAAAGCTTATCGACTTTTTTAGTCGTGACAAATCTAAGATAGTCAGGTCTGGGATACACACGACCTGCGGTGTAGAAAGAAGACCTTGCTTGACCCGAATTTACTGTTACGAGTACTCGAATACTCGAAGGTGTCCACAAACTAATAACTTGCGTTGAACCCTCACGGAATAAATAACCACCTAATGAATTGCGGTCGAAAACTCCAACAAACTCTCCTTCAAAGGGGTCTACAATTTTTACGGCTTTCGACCAAGGCACATCCATATCGGGGGACAGTCCAGCCGATTTGACCATTGGCAAATCGCTTGATGCTTGAGCAAGAATAGCTATTTCTTGAACAGTGAAAGCAGCACAAAGTTGAGGGGAAATTACAGCCAAGCTAGCCCCAAAAAGAAGAACTGGAATCGTTTGCGGTAACTTCATCATAAGTCAGGGGTATAATCTTCAAATGGTTCTTACTGCAAAACAGTTTGCCTCACTTCAACTGGTTCACCCGTCAAGCTAAAAGGACGAACTTCGGTAATTTTTACCTTTACTAACTGCCCTTTGAGTTCTTTCATGTCACCGCTAAAAAAGGTCAAACGATTACCGCCAGTGCGTCCCATTACCTGGGTTGGATCTTTAGGATTTTGGTCTTCTACTAAAACTTCTTCAATGCGTCCAAAGTAACGTTGCGATCGCTCTGCTACTTTCAAGTTTCCCAGATGATTGAGTCGTTGCAGGCGATCGCTTTTAATTTCTTCACTCAGTTGATTGTCCCACAAAGCTGCGGGTGTCCCTGGACGCGGCGAATATGCTGCTGTATTCAACATATCAAAGCCAATATCTTCCACCAGTTTCAGGGTATTTTCAAACTGTGCTTCTGTTTCCCCAGGAAAACCGACTATTACATCGGCACTGATGGAGGCATCTGGCATATACCGCCGAATGGTATCGATAATCCGGCGATATTTCTCATGGGTATAACCCCGCGCCATCGCCTTTAAAAGTTCATTATCCCCAGATTGAAAAGGAATGTGGAAGTGTTCGCACACTTTAGGTAACTCAGCACAAGCTTGAATTAATCTCTCAGTAAAATAACGAGGATGGCTAGTAGCAAATCTTAATCTTTCAATTCCCGGCACATTATGCACGTAATAAAGCAAATCTGTAAAGTTGTTGAGATGTCTACCTTCTGCTGTCACTCCAGGTAAATCTCTGCCGTAAGCATCAATATTTTGTCCGAGTAGAGTAATTTCTTTGTAACCTTGCCGTCCTAATTCTTCCATTTCAGCCCGGATAGCTGACGGCGTGCGAGATTGTTCGACACCGCGCACATTAGGAACCACGCAATAGGTGCAGCGTTCGTTACAGCCGTAAATCACATTTACCCAAGCTGTCACTGTACTATCTCGTCGCGGCTGGGTGATATCTTCAATAATGTGAACTGCCTCGGTTGCGACAACTTGGTTGCCTTCAAACACTGATTCCAACAAATCTTTCAGACGGTTGGCGTGTTGTGGCCCCATTACCAAATCTAATTCTGGCACTCGCCGTAACAACGCTTCTCCTTCTTGTTGGGCAACACAACCAGCAACGATGAGGGTTAAATCAGGCTGCTCATGTTTACGCTTTGCTTGTCTGCCAAGATAGGAATATACCTTTTGTTCAGCATTATCCCGAATTGTGCAGGTATTGTAGAGAATCACATCTGCATGATTCGGATCTTCACACCGCTCAAAGCCCATGTCTTCCAAAACGCCAGCCATGCGCTCTGAGTCAGCTTTATTCATCTGACAACCGAAAGTAGTAATGTGGTATTGGCGTTTAGAAGTGGTCATGGGCAATTCTGCTGAATCAGCGTAATGTATGTAAGGTTTATTTCTATTCTATAACGCTCTTAAGCTGCTTCAGGAGTACTGAGTATCTTCCCTCAGATTCCTTTTGATATTTCCATATAAAAACCTCAAGAAGTTACAAGCTGCAAGCATTAGCGGTGATGAAATTCAACCTCTTTCTCCAAAATCTTGATGTCATAGTTGCCAAAGAAATCGTGACCCAGTAACCCGATGCTTGCTTTTGGTGCGATCGCTACCTGAAGATTATTGGCTGTAACTCCACCTACTGCAATAGATTTTACCTTACTGGTTGAAAATTTTACTTCACTGCCATCAGCAATTTGGGCTTGCATTGTACCCGTAGCCTGTAGTTTCAGTGTATTCGCCATATCTTGAGTGATAATGGTTCCACTAGCACCTGTATCTACAATCATTTCAAAAGTTTTTTTGTCGTTGAAGGTGACATCAATCACAGGAGTTCCGCCAAAACGGCGTTTGATTGAGACTCGAAAAACTTTATTGTCTGAAGGTGCGGCTATGATATTGCCACAAATCCTTCCCAATCCAACGGTTTTCCCAGAGGAAGTTATCATGTAACACGCTCCTGGATCGTCTGCTGTGGCCTGATGAGAGAATGCTAAAAATATCAGCGTCGGCATTAGTGCGATTGCAGCTAGGTTAACGGTCGTCATCCAACGCTTCCAAGCATTCTTCATGTTATACTGCTCTCCAAATTTTGTGATTACTCTTAATAGCTAAACTCATTATTTCGGTTGTAAAACATGATATTAAAAGCACGGATTTCTATAAAAACTCAGTATTTATTAATTAAAAAATAAAAAGTCAAATTTTCTCTGTTTAAAACGAGATATCTTTAACCAGTTTTTGGAGTTTTAATTTAGCTGATAAAGTTTTATATATAATATGTCTCAATAAAGATGAATTTGCATTTTACTCAATACATTTTACCTAAAATTACTGATTGATAAATTAAAGATTAGATAAAGACATGATAAAAATACTTAGAGCAGATTAAATCTGACATACTAAGACATTGGATAAAATAAATTTGTTAGTTTACTCAATGCTTGCGGCTGCATTTATAGCAATTGCGATCGCATTTTTAACAGCAACATCTCTTTGTTCTAAAATGATATTTTCACTATTAGTACGCGAAGCAACTACACCGCAAATAGCAGCGGCAGCAAAATTATACACTCCTGCTATTTTGAATAGTGTGCCGCATTCCATCTCGTAATTCAAGATATTTAAGCGCCGATATTCTTCTGTAATGCCATGCAGCGATCGCATTAAATTTGGATTTGCTGAATCAGTGCGTTCTTGCCCTTCGTAAAAAGTATCAACTGATGCCGTAATTCCGATGTAATGTTCAACCTTTAATTCTCGTGCAGCTTTAACTAAAGCGACTGTAAGAAAAGGATCGGCTGCGGCTGGATACTCCACAGGTGCAATATCATTAGCTGCACCTTGGCGACACAATGCTGCACTGCTAATAACAACGCTACCGACTGGTATATAAGATTGAATCGATCCACAAGTTCCAATGCGAATAATTTGCTGGATTCCTACTTGTATTAACTCGTTGACAACAATACTTAATGAAGGCGCACCCATACCACTTGTAGCTGATAAGACGCTGCGACCATTCGGTAAGTATCCCACATAGCTATTGAGTCCGCGATTTTCTGACAACACGCGTACATCTTGTAAATAAGTTTGGGCAATTAGACGCGATCGCTCCGGGTCGCCAGATAATAGGGCAATACTGGGAGGTGATGAACCTAAATCATCTTGTCCAAAGCCAATGTGATAGAAGTGTTTACTAGTCATAAAGTGACAATTTATCTCAAATTATATGCTTTTTCTAATTATTCCCAGCTATATCCTGATCACTAATAGGCTTTATGCAAAAAGACAGTGAAAGCCTTGATATGCCGTAGAGTATTGCCCCAGGATTAGCGCCTTTCAAACCCTATAGTCACACCCCTATATGTTCTCTGTGTTAATTATTGCTAGAAACACATTTAAAACGGGAATAATAAAACTGTCTATATCTATTAAATAGTTAGAAATACAATGCAACCCCAAAGTACTGCTGTGATTTTGATTGGTTATCAAAATGACTACTTTGCAGCCGATGGTATTCTACATAATGTCATTGAGGAATCCTCAACCGAGCCTGGACAAATACCCTTGGTTATGGGATGACAGATGTCATCGGTAGTGCTTTAGGCAATTTCATTGACTTGGACGATCGGCACTTGTGGTCAGAAACTCTAGAAAAGCTACAAACCGGAGTAGAGGTTTGTCAAGAACTCCGCTTTTACCATCAAACTGGTGTAATTGTTTGGTTAGAACTGTCTGCTCAACCTCAAAGTGAAACAGAATTCTCTGGCTCACTGATCAATATTAATGATCGTAAACATGCAGAAGCATTATTGAAGCAAACGAATGAGCAACTGGAAGCTAGGGTAGAACAACGAAATATTGAACTAATTCAAGCTAATCACGACCTAAAAGTTACCCTTGAGAAACTCAAATATACTCAGGCTCAACTGGTGCAAACTGAAAAAATGTCGAGTTTGCGACAATTAGTTGCAGGGATTGCTCACGAAATTAATAATCCAGTTAACTTTATTTACGCTAATCTCAACTATGCATCTGAGTATACAGAAGTCTTATTAAAAATCTTGCAACTCTACCAGCAAACCTATCCAGTTCCCTCGCTACAAATTCAAGAAGCAATAGTAACCTGTGATTTGGACTTTATTCAAAAAGATTTAGGTAAGCTGCTGGAGTCGATGCAAGTTGGCAGCGATCGCATTAGAGAAATTGTGCTGTTACTGCGAAATTTTGCTCGGTTGGATGAAGCAGATATCAAAAATGCTGATATTCACGCAGGTATCAATCACACAATCACATTGCTGAGTCACCGCTTCCAAAGTGAGTCGGGAAATCTCGTAATTCAAATAATTAAAAACTATGGAGTAATTCCTTATATAAAGTGCTATTCCGCACAACTGAATCAAGTATTTATGAATATTTTAAATAACGCTATCTATGCTTTAAACGAGGCAATTACTAATCTATCAATTAGTCAAAATTCTCAATGTCAAACCTTTTCTCCTACTATTTGGATTAGTACTGAGATCGTTGATGAAACTTGGCTTAATATTCGCATTAAAAACAATGGTCTGGGTATTCAGGAATCGGTAGTTTCCAAAATATTTGATCCGTTCTTTACAACAAAACCTGTTGGCAAAGGAACTGGACTTGGCTTATTTATTAGTTATCAGATTGTAGTAGAAATGCACCAAGGCAAGTTAACTTGTACCTCAAAAACAAGCCAAGAAACAGAATTTTGTATCCAAATTCCTATCTATAGTTGATAAAGAACCATCAGATTTGGGTTATGAACGCGATCGCTCCGGGTCGCCAGATAATAGAGCAATGCTGGGAGGCGATGAACCTAAATCATCTTGCCCAAAGCCAATGTGATAGAAGCGTTTACCAGTCATAGATTTGAGAGTAGCGATCGCCCTAGCGATATAATAGGCTAGGGCGTTTTTTAAACTTTACCTAAAATCTCCTCCTTCCCATATCTGAAGTTGTCTTTCAGCCGCAACTATGCAATTGAGATGCTTGGGTGGATAGAGAAAATGATCGTAAGCTAATGCCATCTGTCTAGCAGCTTCAGTATATGGCACTCGTCCTATTCCCGTACCCAATCCAGGACAGGCAATGGTGTTAATTTTTTGCCTAGCCTGTTGGTTATGGTGGCGAACTGCCAGCAGCATCGCCCACATCGCAATATAAGGAATATCTGTCCCAGCAATAATCATCGGAACTCGCATCGTAGGCGTATGAGCCAAAAAAGGATGTTTGTGATGGACTGTTTCCACAATCATTGATGTTCCCACAGGCTGTTCGCCCAAATAATCCTCAAGAATACGCTGCTGGACTCTTGCCATTAACGAACGATCGAAAAAACGGATAATTGCCGCATCTATGCCACCATCCATCATTCCGAAAGAGTTAGCAGGGCTAACCATACAATCAAAATTCGGCAACCACTCGAAATAGTTATTCACTATTTCTACATTGGGTAAATAATTAAAATGCTGTCGAAAGGATACACACAACAAAGAGTCGGGAGCTACCAATATCAATTTCAAGCTTTCATTTCCTCCGCTTGAATACCTATTTTAAACGTCAGCTAGGGCAAATATCAACGGTTTTTCTGTATTATCAGCCTTGTCTTTTGTTTGTAATACATTTATAATACACAATATATCACCACTCAGTTGGTGATTGTTTGTCGCTTGAACAAAAGGAAATTTTATGATTCCCCGAACACGCATCCGAAATATTGGTATCTCTGCCCACATCGACTCTGGTAAAACTACGCTGTCAGAGCGAATTCTCTTCTACACGGGCAGAATCCACGCTATTGAGGAAGTGCGGGGAGGCGGTAAGGGTGCAACAATGGATTTTATGCCAGAAGAAAAACTGCATGGTATAACCATCACTTCCGCTGCTACTACCTGCCAGTGGCACGATACTCAAATTAACCTGATTGATACACCTGGACACGTAGATTTTACAATAGAAGTAGAACGCGCCTTGCGGGTATTGGATGGGGCAGTGATGGTGCTGTGTGCTGTGGCGGGTGTGCAGTCCCAGTCCATTACAGTGGATCGCCAAATGAAGCGCTACCGTGTGCCGCGTTTAGCGTTCATCAACAAAATGGATCGGACGGGAGCAGACCCATTTCGTGTAGTACAGGGAATACGCGATCGCTTGCAACTAAATGCGGTATTGCTCCAGTATCCTATCGGCAGTGAAGACCAATTCCAGGGAGTGATTGACCTGATAGAAATGACTGCTGACTACTTTGAGGGTGAAAACGGGGAAAACTGGGTGAAAAAGTCAATTCCCGAACCTCTTAGGGATGAGGTGCAACAGGCACGTGACAAACTGCTAGATACTTTGTCGCTGTTCTCAGAATCGATGACCGAGATGCTACTGGCTGGTGAGGAAATTCCTAAAGAATTAATTTGGGAAACCATCCGACAAGCAACCCTAAGCCTCGAATTCACACCTGTATTGCTGGGTTCGGCATTCAAAAATAAAGGAGTGCAAAACTTATTGGATGCAGTTACGCTCTATCTCCCATCTCCCGTAGATAGGGAAGTGGTTAAAACAGTAGAGTCGGTGAGTGTCTACCCTAATCCCGATGTTTCCTTGGTGGCATTGGCATTTAAACTCACCATTGAATCCTTTGGACAGTTGACCTATACCCGGATTTACTCTGGGACGCTCAAACCCGGCGATACCGTTTACAACTCGCGTACCGAACAGCGGGTGCAAATCGGTCGCTTGGTGAGAATGCACGCCAATAAGCGAGAAGAGGTACAAGTTGCCGTAGCAGGGGATATTGTTGCTCTGTTGGGCGTGGATTGTGCTTCTGGTGATACATTCTGTTCTGGGGAACCACTGGTATCTCTAGAGAAGATGTTTGTGCCGGAACCAGTGATTACGCTGGCAATTACGCCCAAGAAACAGGAAGATAGCGATCGCCTTTCCAAGGCACTCAATCGCTTTCAAAGGGAAGATCCCACCTTTCGGTTAAGCATCGACCCCGAATCAGGAGCGACTCTGATTTCTGGGATGGGCGAACTCCACTTAGAAATCTACCTCGAACGCATCCAGCGGGAATATAACGCCGAGGTTTTTGTTGGTACTCCTGCGGTGGCGTACCGCGAAACCATTGGACAACAAGCTACCTTTGACTACCGATTCAAGAAACAGTCAGGCGGCCCTGGTCAATACGCCCATATTACTGGGTGGATTGAACCCACAAATGAACCGTTTGTCTTTGAAAATCGGGTGGTTGGGGGTGCGATTCCCAAAGAATATATCCCGGCGTGCGAGAAGGGTTGCCGTGAGGCGATGCAATCAGGACAGCTGAAAGGCTATCCGGTAACTGGGGTGAAAGTCGTTTTGGATGGCGGTTCTTATCATCCAATTGACTCTTCAGAATTGGCTTTCCGGTCAGCTTCCCATCAAGCAATTGAGGGTGCGATCGCCAAAGCCAAACCCTACATCCTCGAACCCATCATGCTTGTAGAGGTGGAAACACCCCACGAGTTCATGGGAAGGGTTCAAGGTGACTTATCCTCTCGTCGGGCTTTGTTGTTAGGTTCCGAGACAATGCAGGGATACACGGTGATTCGAGCAGAAGTACCCCTGGCGCGAATGTTTGGGTATTCTACAGAATTGCGATCGCTTACTTCTGGTATGGCTACTTTTTCAATGGAGTTTGCCTGCTATCGCCAGTCCTAGCATCTTGAAGTAGCTTTTAGGGACACAGTTAGGCTGTGTCCCTTTCAATTATCACAGGAGGTTTATTGTGCCTATTTTGAGAACTTTGCAACCTGGAGATGAAGTATCGCTGGAAGCATTTCTCTTGCAACACACTGATACTTCTATGTTTTTGCGCTCTAATTGGCGAGCTGCGGGACTGCTTGACCAAGGTGCAAGATTTCAAGGAACTTACATAGCGGCCTACATAGATGAAACTATAGTGGCAGTTGCAGCCCATTTTTGGAATGGGATGATCGTAGTTCAAGCCCCTGTATATTTGCCAGAAGTGGTACAAGGAGTTGTGGCACAATCTGGACGTGCTATTTCTGGAATTAGTGGCCCAGCAGCACAAGTTGAAGCGACAAAAAGCATTTTGGGACTTAGCAACCGACCAACTCAGCTTGACGAGGCTGAGATATTGTTTTCTCTAGCACTGCGAGATTTACAAATACCTCAAGCTTTAGCATCGGCAGAGGTGCAGTGTCGTTTGCCATATTTAGATGAGTTGGAATTACTCACTGAATGGTGTGCTGCTTTTAGTGTGGAAACTTTAGGACAAAGAGACACTCCTAGTTTAACAACAGCTAGCCGTAGCATAATTGAAGCTCGTCAAGCTATGGCTATGCATTGGGTTTTGGTAGAAGAAGATACCCCAGTTTCTTACTCTGCTTTCAATGCCAGCCTACCTGATATTGTACAAATTGGTGGAGTATGGACACCGCCAGCGCTGCGGGGTAAAGGCTACGCCAAAAGTGTGGTAGCAGGTTCATTGTTAAATGCGCGATCGCTCTTAGTAAAACGTGCCATCTTGTTTACAGGTAATAATAACCAGGCAGCCCAAGCAGTTTATCGAGGAATTGGCTTTTTGCCTACTAGCGAGAAGTATGGCTTAGTCTTATTTGAAGAGACTCAGGCTTGAGAAATATTCGGTTAAACGTTGGAGACGCAACACGTTACGCCCTTGCTATCCATTTATATTTCACCTGTTTCTGGATTTGCTGGAATTTATTTTGTAGTCTCTACTGAATTGATTGTAATACTTGAACTATGAGCCAGTATCGTTTCAAACAGTCATTCTCTGATGATCCCAGCTTAAGCGATAAGCTTTTTGACTTGATGGAAGTCACATTTCCCGGAATCAGCAGTTTAGCAGAATGTGCAAGAAAACTAGGTGCATCCTGGGAAACAGCTTCAACTCCCTTTATTCGCTTTCATGATGATATAGCTATTACCCATCTGGGAGTGTTAGAAATTCCCATGCAAATTATGGGACAAAGGCTCACTGTCGGAGGAATTCATGGAGTAGCTACCCGTGCAGAGTATCGCCGGAGAGGGTATTACCGTGAAGTGATGGAGGAAGTGCTAGGGTATTGCGATCGCGATCGCCTTTACGAAACCCTGGTACTGACGACACCACAACCAGAGTTTTACTTACCTTTTGGCTTTCGTGTTGTCGAAGAACACATCTTTAAAGTTAAGTGTTACCCCACAAGTAGTACTTATAGCTTCAGAATACTGGATTTTGCAAATATTAAAGATTACACATTGCTACACAGACTTTTAGAAACACGCATTCCTGTCTCTAATATAGTTGGCGTAGTCAAGGAAAAAGCTGTGTTCTGTGTCAATGAAGGAAGTCGTCCCTTATATTATGCAGAAGATTTAGATTTAATTGCCTGTATGGAAATAGAAGATAACCGACTTCATCTTTTCGATTTAGTTACAACGCAGATATGCTCTTTGAAGAATATTCTTAGTAAGATACCTCAACCCATTGAAGAACTAGTAATTTACTTTAGTCCAGAACTTCTGGATGTCAAAGATGTGCAAGCATTCACCCATACTTTTGATGAAACTGTGCTGATGGTTCGCGGCAAATTTGCGGCGGAGGGCGAGAAATTTATGCTACCCCGTTCTGCAAGGTGTTGAATCACTCAAAAACAATTGAATCATAATAGAACTGAAAGTTTCATCATTAGGATTGCTTTATGATGTATCAAACTGACCCGCCGCGATCGCCAAAAGATGTATTGCCGACCATGTATGATCTTCCCAGTGAAGATTCTGAGGAGCCTGGTTTGCCCGATCAGTTTCATTTATTGCAACCTCGTCTGTTAGACGAAACCTTTTGTCCACCAAATTATCCAAGCGACGAGATATTTGTTGCTAGCGATCTGAATCTTTATTATGACCCACGCCATCCACTGTGGCATAAGCGACCAGATTGGTTTGCCGTTTTAGGTGTTTCTCGTCTCTACGAACAACGAGATTTACGCTTAAGTTATGTCCTTTGGCAAGAGGGAGTTCAGCCTTTTATTGTAGTTGAATTGCTGTCTCCAGGTACTGAAAAGGAAGACTTGGGGCAGACATTGCGAGATATCAAGCAACCACCAGGAAAATGGGAAGTATATGAGCAGATTCTGCGTGTGCCTTATTATGTAGTATTTGATCGCTATAAATATGAGTTAAGGGTATTTAAGTTAGACGGTGGTCGTTATGCTGAGATAACACTGTCAGAGTCACGCTTCTGGATACCAGAACTAGAATTAGGCTTGGGTGTCTGGCAGGGACGCTATCAAGATGTAGAACAGCCCTGGTTGCGGTGGTATGATTGGACAGGCTGCTGGGTATTGACTTCTACAGAACAAGAAAGACAACGGGCTGAACAAGAAAGACAACGGGCTGAACAAGAAAGTCAACGAGCTGAACAGGAAAGACAACGAGCTGAACAAGAAAGACAACGGGCTGAACGGTTGATTGCACAATTGCGATCGCTAGGCGTTGAACCCGATATAGATTAGCTTTTTGCCTGCCTTATAGCCCTGCAAACCACTCATAGCCCTGATCTTCCCAATACCCTTTTTTAGTAGGTAATAAATTACTGACGAATGTTATTTGAGTTACCCACTTGCTTTGTTTGTAGCCCAGTTTAATTGGAGATGCTAGGCGCATGGGCGCACCATTATCAACTGATAAGGGTTGTCCATTCTTTTGATAAGCTATGAGAGTTTGGGGATGTATGGCAGAAGCAAGATCCCAGCTTTCATAGTAGCCATCAGCAGATTTGAAGTAGACATAGCGGACGCTTGATTTAGGCTGTACCAGTGCTACTAAGTCTCGCAATCGCACACCTCCCCATTGAACAATCGCAGCCCAGCCTTCAACACAGACATGGCGAATTACCATTGAAGTCAAGGGCAGTTTTTGAATATCTGCCATACTCAATTGCATTGCATTATTGACCTCACCATCAATTATTAAGCGAAACTGTGCCGGATCAATTTGTGGGGTGAAGTCAAAAGTATTAACCAGCAATTTATCTGCTTCTATGGCACTGACAGGAAATTCAGGTATAGGTTTTTGAGTTAGCAGAAGTGCTTCAAGACTTTGGTTTAGTGGCTCAGATATTTGCCGCAGATTATCTGAAAACAAATTTGTCCCACAGCCACCAAGAAGAAAGCCTACCCCTGAAAGTCCAGATACTTGCAATAACCGACGACGGGATAGGGTACGTTTGGGAAGAATCAGACTCATAAAACCTCTACAGAAACATAGATTTCACTAAAAATTTATCCCTTGAGAAAATTTAGTTAATTCTTAGCATTTTCTCAGGTATCTATAGTACGTCAAAGCCACAGCCTGATTTAAGTATTCTTTCAGCTAAACCTTATTCTGAAGTGAACGAACGCAACTTAGCATAAACAAATTGATGCCTACGACGGCAAGCTACGCCATCCAATTTCTTTGTGTAATATTTCTATTAATAAATAACCTTTGCGCTTTAATACTTCTGGAACAAAGCGACTTTTGAGCAACTGTTGGGAATATTTATGCAAATCTGATTATCACATCAGCGCTAACTAGCAATTAGGGTGGGCGCTGTTACCCACCCTCACACTCTAACTTGCTACTGCCTCAGCAGGAGCTGCCTCAGCAGCAGTTATAGGTAAATAAACACTAACTTTTTTACGGGTTTTGCCCTTTCTTTCAAACATTACAACACCATCGATTAARGCRAAYAGAGTGTCATCGCTRCCAATACCAACGTTGTTACCAGGGTGGAATTTAGTACCACGCTGACGCACGAGAATGTTTCCTGCACGCACAACTTGACCGCCATAACGCTTAACACCCAGACGTTGAGCATTAGAATCACGACCGTTACGCGTACTACCTGTTCCTTTCTTATGAGCCATGATTTCCTCTTGTGTATCTACTTCTTTTTATTATTCAGCAGCTGTTTCAACTTCTTCAGCAGGAGTTTCATCGACAACGGGGGTTTCCTTCTCCGGTTCTCCTTGGGCAGCAAACACTGCACCGTTAAGGGTGATGGAGTCAATCATAAGTCTGGTAATTTCCTGACGATGCCCCCGTTTTTTGCGGGTTTTCTTTTTCGGCTTCATTTTGTATACCAGGACTTTACGACCTCTGTAATGTCGCATTACAGTCCCTTCTACAGTTGCACCTGTTACTAATGGCTGTCCAATGGTGACTTCGCCATCGTGCTGCACGAGTAATACGGAATCTATTGTAACTTTTTCATCTGCTTCGATCGCAAGCAGTTCAACGTCGTAAAACCGCCCTGGCTCTACTCGTATTTGTTTGCCGCCAGTTTCAATAATCGCGTAGGTCATGGAATTGTCCTTGAGGTTGCCGTACAGGTAGCTGGTTTTTATCTCCTGTAGAGATGCTTTTGCCAGCCTTTGTAATATGTCTACCTGATCCGAGCAGGAATTAGACAGACAATCTAACATACTATTTTATTAACATACGTCAAGTCAAGCTCTAATAGGATTTTTTGCATTTGGCATTGCTGTCTGGTCAGCCTTAAGACGAAAAATCAGCTAATTACTCTGTGCGATCGCTCATTTTCCAAAAGTGGGGAGGAATTAGTTAATAATCGTCATGAGCATCGCCCACCTGCACGAATGTAAATTATATTTACAAAAAGTCAGAATTAATTCTTTTTAGATAAAAATTGCTACTATCTGAGGGCTGATTTTACAAAAAATTAACATTAATATTAGTTTGAAAGTTATATTTTCTTATCAAAACCAACACATTTTTCTTCTTTGTTTTAAGATGAAATATACGGTGTCTCATCTAGAAATCCTTTACAAAAGTTAGTGAATCCTCAAGAGTTAAACTATCACATTCAAACCTGATATTTCAAACAGGAGATTGATTGTCATGACACAACAAAATGCTGCCCGACTTTTTCAAGCTGTCAAAGAAGATCAAGCATTACAGCAAAGACTCAAAGCAACAGCCGATCCAGAAGCTTTCATCAAGATTGCTCAAGAGCGTGGCTATGATTTCACCGCCAAAGAACTGGATAGTGAGATCAGCAAATTATCTGAAGAAGATTTAGCCGCCATTGTTAATCCAGGATGGGGGACTAGACGCCACCTTAATCCTAGATAATTTCTGTTCTAGGAAACCGAAAGTATAGAAACAATTGAATTGACAAGTTTTGCTCCTCAAGGGGATACCGTTGCATCATCTCCTCTAGGGGTATTCCTGTTAAACACAAGGCTCAAATCCCTGATTTCTTAGAGAAGTCGGGGATTTTATTGTTCGCAAATGATTAAGTATATCTGTTATGTATTAATCGTCAGCTTTATTTATGCTGTGACAGTATCTATGTAATATCTGAAGAGAGTTAAAAACCCTTTCTCTACTCTCCATCTCGCCACCTGCTTAACTCATGAGTTAGGATGACTATATTTTAATCAGGTGATATGAAAAGAATAGAAGTTGAGCAAAGAACTATTTTAATTGGTTTGGCTGGTAGCCACGGCTATGGTTTAAATCGTCCTGATTCGGACTTTGATTATCGGGGAGTATTTATCGCACCCAAAAGGTACTATTTGGGATTTGATCGGATAGAACAAAAAGATACTGGTTGGGATGAACCAGGAATATTTCCATTCGTTGATGGTAACAAAGACACAGTTATATATGAATTAAGAAAAATTCTCCAGTTATTAGCGGGCGCAAATCCCAATGTTTTAGAATTGCTCTGGTTAAATAACTATCCTTTTTTAAGTTCAGTCGGACAGCATTTAATTAATCATAAACAGCTATTTTTGAGTAAGAAGGTAAAACATACTTACACTGGTTATGCTTTTGCCCAAATCAAAAAGATGGAAACTCATCGTAAGTGGTTGTTAAAGCCACCGCAAAAAAAACCAATACCATCTGACTTCGCTATAGAAGACGAAGCACCTCTAAGCAAAGATGAGCTAAATGCTTTTCTGGAGTATCTTTATAACTTAATCAGAGGACGGATTGAGTTTTTGGAAGAAGCGGAACAATTATATCAATTGCTGACAGCAGATATTGATTTTAAAGGAGTTTTAAAACAATATACTTTACCCAATGAAACTTTGAAATATACCCAAAAGTTAACCAATAGCCGTAAAGATTTTATCCGTCTGCTTCAGAAAAGCCAAAGCTATCAAATAGCTTTAAGAGAATGGAAAGCTTACTTATCTTGGCAGGAAAATAGAAATCCGGCTAGAGCAGAAATGGAAAGAAAGTCGGGTTTTGACCTTAAACATGGAATGCACTGCATTAGATTATTACGCAGTGGAGTAGAAATATTGCGGCGAGGTGAAGTGATTGTAGATAGAAGAATAGCTGGTGATGTTGAGGATTTAAAAGCTATTTTAAAAGGTGAGTATTCTTATGAACAGGTGATGAAAATGGCAGAAGATTTAGTTGCCGAAATGGAAATTGTTTACGAACAATCTGCCCTACCTCATAAACCTGATTTGGAGCAAATTAATGAGTTGTGTATGGAATTAGTGGAAATGCAAAAATGGAGTAATTAGTCATTGGTCATTAGTCATTAGTCATTGGTGCTTACAACTAACAAAAAACAAATAACAAAGGACAAATGACTAATGACAAATTTTAAAGAGTGTACATTAAATCAGCAAAGCCATAGAGGCTGATGATGAGTAATAGTGATGCTGTTAGTTGGGTAATTCGTCTCTGGGGTGAGGGGGCGATCGCTTCCCGCACTAGGATGGAAATAGATGCCCCAACTACTAAGCTCAAGCCTAAGATTAAATAGGGCATGTCGGGTAAAATACTGGCTATTGCCAACATTGCGATCGCTAATAAGAGCATCAATAATTCTACAAACCTGGGCGGGTTGTATTGGCTAGATAAAACAAAGCTGTTGAACCAAAAAGACCAAAATCTCATATTTTAGTACTGAGTTAGGAGTTAGGAGTTAGGAGTTAGGAGTTATATATAGTAAGTGCTGAGTGAGGAATTAAATAAAATTATGAGATATGAAGCAGCTTTCCATTCAAAACTCTTAACTCTTAATTCTTCACCGGAGGCGGAGCGTTTCCGGCTCCGCTCCTAACTTTTAACCTCTAGCTCCTAACTTTTGACCTGTGCCGTTTTTTTGTGCCGTATCACTTTCTGGTAGTTCAACGCCAAAGACGCGGCTAAAAACTTTGGCAACTTTGTAGCCAGAATCAATCGATTCTAAAGGGTCTTTCCGCAGTCTGTGACGCAAACATAGCGTAATTACGCGATGGATATCATCAACTGTAACTTCAGTACGTCCTTCATAAGCTGTTAAGGCTTTGGCGGCGCGGTTACTAACAATGTCACCTCGCAAACCATCTACATCCAGTTCTGAGCAGACTTCAGAAATTTTCACCCGCAGATCGTAGTCAATTTTTACTTCTGGCAAAAGCTCTTGAGCATTGACAATTTGCTGTTGTAATACTTTTTGCTGGGGTTTGTAGTTTTCGAGAAATACTGGAGGATTTTGATCAAAATCCGCCCGTTGTTCCACGATTTGCACCCGCAAAGCTGGTTCTTTGACTGTGTGAATTTCTGCGTGCATCCCAAAGCGATCAAGTAATTGGGGGCGTAGTTCGCCTTCTTCTGGGTTTCCAGAACCCACAAGCACGAAACGCGCTGGGTGACGAATAGAAATACCTTCTCGTTCTACAGTGTTCCATCCGCTGGCAGCGGAGTCGAGTAATACGTCTACAAGGTGGTCATCTAGTAAGTTGACTTCATCCACATAGAGAATGCCCCGATTAGCCTTTGCCAGCAGTCCCGGTTCAAAAGCTTTGACACCTTCAGATAAAGCTTTCTCGATGTCGATTGTGCCACAAACTCGGTCTTCTGTAGCTCCTAGCGGCAGGTCTACCATTTGGACTTTTTTGTGAGCTACAGGAATTTCCGCCCCTTGTTCTAAAAGCTGGCGGACTTCATCGCTCATCAAGTCGGGGTCGCTAGGATCGCTACTGAATGGGTCATTAGCAACCACAGAAATTTCTGGTAGCAGATCCGCCAGCGCCCGGATAGTTGTGGATTTCCCGGTGCCGCGATCGCCCATAATCATTACACCCCCAATTTTGGGGTCAATCACGTTCAATAGCAGCGCCAGTTTCATTTCTTCCTGGCCCACAATTGCCGTAAAAGGAAATACTACGCGACGCGCACTTGCCGTGGATTGAGCAGTTGGACTCACTAAATTACCTTAACAATATTTTTCTTATTACAGTTCTTTATTGTGACACAGGTGGGGCATGGGGGAATGTGAAGATCGGGAGCAAGGGGGCAGGGGAGCAGGGGAGACAAGGAAGACAAGGAAGACAAGGGGGAATTATTGAACAAGTCTCTCCCTTGTCTCCCCCTCTTTTTCGTCTACCTTGTCTCTTCTCCATGCCCCATGCCCCATGCCCAATGCCCAATGCCCCATTCCCTATACCAATATCTATTGGGCACAAATGCTTATTAGCTGCGTCAACTATTTTAATTTGTCTGCTTTAGTTTTTCTGGTGCAAAAGTTCCATAAGCAGGGAACGAACAACTACCAACTAATCAATCCTGTAGTAAGCATAAATACTTGTAAACTAGATGGTTAGTAGATTCAATTATAAAAACAAGCAATGGCGTGTGTGGGTAGCTAATGCATCATTCAAATCTATGAAATCATCTTTTATTATCCAAAGTTGGCGGCGACTACTCAAGTCTCTTTTTCCCATTGTCATTTTAATATCCTTTGTTACGGTATTGCTGGTGGACAGTTTTACCCCTGCCATCGCACAGATACCCCGTCAGGAAATTCGCGGGGTTTGGATGACTACTAATGATTTTGACACCCTCAAAAATCGGGACAAGGTGCAGGATGCAGTGAGTCAACTGCGGCGGATGAACTTCAACACAATCTATCCTGTGGTGTGGAATTCTGGCTATGTGATGTATCCTAGTGCCCTAGCACAACGTGCAGGTATTCAACCTTTTGTCTACAAAGGTTCAGATGGGCATGATATTCTGGCAGACCTCATTACTCAAGCCCATCGCAAAGGATTGTTGGTGATTCCCTGGTTTGAGTTTGGTTTCATGGCTCCCCCAACCTCAGAACTAGCAATGAATTACCCGGATTGGTTCACACAAAAGCGGGATGGTAGCCAAACTTCAAATAGTGCGGCCGGTGAGGTGATGTGGCTCAATCCGTTCCATCCAAAAGTGCAACAATTCATCACCAATCTTGTGCTGGAAACTGTTACCCAATATGATGCCGATGGCATTCAGTTTGACGATCACATGAGTTTGCCTCACGAATTTGGTTACGACCAATATACAGTTGCTTTGTACACCAAAGAAACCAAAAATGCTCCCCCAAAGAATCCCCAGGATGCGGTATGGGTAAAGTGGCGGGCAGATAAAATTACAGCGTTCATGGTACAACTTAACCAAGCTGTGAAGCAGAGAAGACCCCAGGCGATTTTCTCTGTTTCTCCTAATTACTATGATTTTGCTTACAAGTTTCACTTGCAAGATTGGCTGGGTTGGATGCGGCAAAATATTGTGGACGAGTTAATTGTGCAAATTTATCGTCCGGATCTAAAAAGTTTTGTGGCAAATATTTCCCGCGCAGAAATTCAAGAAGCGCAACAAACAATTCCAACTGGAGTTGGCATTATGACAGGGTTACGAAATAACCCAGTTCCCATGCAGCAAATTAAGTCTCAGGTGCGGGCTGCCCAAGAGCGCGGTCTAGGTGTAACCTTCTTTTATTATGAAAGTCTTTGGAACGATGCTCTAGAATCTTTAAGTGAGCGACAAGCTGGATTTGAAAATCTTTTTCCATCTCCTGCACTCCGCGCCAGAGTTGAATAAATTTTCTGTTTAAGATGATGTTAATGAGTTCGTAGTAAGGACTTTAGTCCTTCTTTTTTAAGCACTTTAGTGCTTACTACAAACTCTTCATTACTAACTTGATATAACTTCCTACTTCCCACTCCCTACTCCTAACTCAGCATGACAATCTTCTACCGAAGTACGTTGTCGCATGGCACTAACTAAAGTCTCGTAGCTAGACCAATTTTCTTGCAGTAGAGTTTTTGCCTGGAGAGCATGAAACCGCAGTTTCTGCTGATAAACTGATTCAGAAAAGCCTAACATTGTCAAGACTCCTATCAGCTTGCTTTTATCATCAGTTCCACCCTCAGCATTATCAAAAACCAGGGTTTCAGCAGCAATACCCGCCATCCAAACAGTGCAGTAGCGGTCTAGCATTTGGGCGCTGATTTTACCCACTTCTAATTGAGATGCTAATTCGCCATCATCAAAGCTAACGCCACCTTGCCCAGGTTGCCCCTGTTTCCAGGCTTCCCAAGCGCTGAGTGTGTAGCCAGTAACGGGAATACCCAACAGGTAAGCAACCAAGAAATGTCCTGCTTCGTGATGGACGATGCGATCGCGGTGTTCTTTTGAAAAACCAGCAATCCAATCTACAAAGATAGTACCACCCTTGCCTTGTAAGCTGAAGCTATCTAACGTAGCTATGCCTAAGATGGTGAAGGTAGCAAGTGCTGGGACTGCCGGTGATAAGTTGAAGAATGGCCCCACCAGTACCGATAGGGTCATGAGAAAGATAGATATTGCAACTAAATTTAGGCTAGTTTGGCTCATTGAGAGTTTTCTGAGTATCTGCTTAATCTTTCTTTATTATGAGGCAATGTCTACGACGGGCGTAGATGCAGCACAGCTTATGTATCAAACTAGTTATAGCGATCGCCTAATTTTTCATCTTACACCTAATTAAATTACTGGCTTAAGAACGGATGTTTTCTCTATCACTAGAATGATGGCTGCTTTTCCAGTCGCAGACATAATGTGACCTTAGTAAGTATAAAACATCAAATAGGAGATGAATGTGGCTGAACAATTCAAAAAAGGCGATCGGGTTGAATGGAACACTTCACAAGGTAAGACAACTGGCAAAGTAGTAAAGAAGCTCACTTCACCTACAGATATTAAAGAACACCATATTGCTGCAAGTGAAGATAACCCTGAGTATTTAGTTGAAAGTGATAAGACAGGAAAACAAGCTGCTCACAAGCCTGATGCTCTGAAGAAAGTAGAGGAGTAATGCTTAGTCATGAGTAAAGATGTTAAAGCGGTGATTGATGAATGCAGTCTGCATTTTCAGATAGAAGCGATTAAATAATGGTGCATTTACTGAGAATGACTTCCAACTCATTCTGCACCTGCTCAAGTTCTTCGCGCTTTTGGTAAATCCACATCTTTTCAGCCTCACGTTGTTCTAGAGTTTCACTGTGAGCCTTTTCCTGCTGTTCGAGGAGGTTTTCGTAAAGTGCGATCGCTTCTGCAATTACTCGACTGGCTGATTTAACTCGGCTATTAAAGACTGAGCCAACAATTTCATCTAATTGCTGGTCAATTTTTAACTTATCTAAATTTTGTATTCCTATCTCACAAACTTTGCGTTTTATTTGGTCATTAATTCCATTAAATCCTATCATCCCAGAACCAATTTCTCCAACCATACCAGCAGCTAATCCTGCTAAAACTACAACAGGGGTTAAACCAAGTCCAGCAAATACTATTAATGCAATAGCTGTAGCACTACCTATCCCAATGCCACCCCACAAAGCTCGATCACCAATAAAATTATCGTTTATTCCACTAATTTCTAAGTATAGCGGGTCACTCCAATGAGTTGGTATTTGCTGATTAAGCTTATTAACTTTAGCTTGTATTACTTTTAATATCATAGCAATCTCCAAATCTAACTTCTCAATATATTCCTTTAAAATACCTGATGTCAGTGTATTGTTTACCTGAGCATCTATCTCTTGGGATAAATCTCTTTTAAATTGATTCACATAATCTTGTATAAGGTTCTCTTGATTAAAAACAGGGCTTTGTTTGGAAAACCATTTCTCACTTTTTGCTTTCATGCAGCTATTTAAATTTTCACGCCACTTATCATAGGCATTTTTAGCTGGAACACTTGCTTCTTTCTTTAAGATATTTGCGATATGTCTAAGTTTAATATCATAACCACTTGCTTCCCCTATTTGTTCTAATATTTTATACTTTTCTGTTTCAGAGATTTGAATTTTTCTATTTAAAATATCCTCTGATTGAGATAGCAGATATAAACCTTTTTTGATAAGTCTATTTATTTGACTAATAGAGTGCTTAATTTTTATTCTTCCACTATCAAATGTCAAAAACTTCTCAAGAGACTGGGTAAAATTTTGGAAGGCTCTCAAATAATCATCTTCAGTTCCCTGCAAAATTGCATCCAGCGCAGCTTGAGCAGAAATAAAATGAACGCGGTTTTCACCTGCAACTATAGGATTTTGACCTTGTACAAATCTTTTGATTTTTTGTTGCACTTGCTCACGTCCCTTTTCGCTACGCACTAAATCTATAAAATTCCCTACTACAAAAAGATTGTTAGCAGGTTCATGTTCTTTACCATGATTTAGTTGAGTTCTCACATCCTGGAGTAAGTCGCGTTCTACCTGAGTTAGAGGACGTGAGGCATTAGTTAGAAATATCACTGCATCTGTATCCTTCAGCAGTTTTTGAGTAATGGCGGTGCGTTCAGGGTGTTCGTTTAATCCTGGAGAATCTACAATCTCTACCCCACTACTGCATAACTCTAAATCAGGATGCTCAAAAACGATTTCATCAATTTCATCATCTACTAATTCATCACTCAGACATCCAAGTGCTGCATCTTCTGAAATTGTTGCCTTTAGTTGATATTGCTCAAAAGGAATTTCTTCTTCCCGTCCATTTTTATAACGACAGATTACCCGCTTTTCGGTTCCATATTTTAAAACTGTTACCATACCAGTACAAGGAATCTCTCTCACAGATTGAATTTCTTCACCTAGTAAGGCATTAAGTAAGGTTGATTTTCCTTGACTAAATTCGCCTAAAACTGATATCCGAAAGCGCTGAGATTGTATTTTTTGAGATATTTCCTTTACCTCTTCTATCAAAGTATGAAGCAAGAAACCACGGTTGGTACAGTCTTGAATTATCTGAAATAGCTGATAACAACAATTGTCTAATTGTGTGCGATATTCTTGAAACTTTTTCAATTCTCCATAAGATACATTTCTGCGCGGTTTAGTTATTTTGTGTTCGGATTTAGTAGGTAGAGCGGCTAACATATCACTTGCAGCCTTGAAAAATAGCGAAATATCCATAAAGTATGTGAAGCGATAGAGTTTTTCAAGCTTAGTATGCCCAGATTTAGACAGAATTAATTAATATACCGAATAAATACGGTTATCTTTACTTTTTTATACCAACTACACTGAAAAAATTAACTTTTAGCAATCTATAAATATGCTGTTCCAATTTGCTCCTGCAATTCAAGCTGGTATTCATGCTGGTAAATATCTACAAGTTTTTAGTAATGGAGTACCCTTAAGCATAGTTAGAGATGCAGTTAGCGGGCAGTTTATTGCCAATGCTATTGGTGTTACAGTTAACAACAGCCCTTTATCTCCACTGATAGCAGTTTCTAATCTACTGATGAGTGGGGCGCAGATGTATCAAACTCAGCAAGGCTTCACATCTGTATTAAATGGCTTGCAAACTATACAGACTAGTTTAGGTGTGCTGCAAGCAACTACAGCCTTAATTGGTGTGGGAACAGTAGCAGGTGTAGCACTGACAGCAGTCAATCTGCACCAAACAATGAAATTAAGAAAAGAAGTAGAGCAAATGAGGCTGGAAGTTAAAAACGGCTTTATTGATTTGAAACAAGCCTTAAAAGGCCAAGGAGTAGAAATTAGACAAATAATCGAGCAAGTAGCCCAAGATATCAAATTTGAACAGCATCGCACAGTTTTAGTGAGGGCGTATGGAGTGTTTATCCAGGCGATGAGCTGCTTTTGTTCAGCGATGCTATTGCAAGATTTCAACCGGAGAAACGCTGGTATTGATGATGTCAGGGGAATGTTATTTGCGGCTTTAGCAGATTACAGCAATCCGCATCTACTGGAAGAAACCTGTGCAGCTGGTCAACTACGCAGACTTGAATGCGCTTGGGCAATTGAACAGGCGATTGTTGTAACTTATCAAGTGCAGAATGAGGTTTTAGCAGTGAGCGATCGCCTCATTCTACTCCAAGATAAAATCTGTAAAGATGCTCTCACTGTGATTAATCGCTGCGAATCACATGATGAGCTTGATTTTCTCTTTCCCGAAATTATTCGCATTAAAAATCATGATTTAGCGGTATTGGATTCGTGGCAAAATCATGTTGATTGGATGCGTAGTTTACCGCCGGAGGCATCGCTTCCTTCGTCAGATTTAAAAGTTTTAAGTAGCGCTGATTTTAATAGTTCAGAGACCCACTATTCCACAATCAATTTAGCAGAACCGCCAGAACAATTAGTATATGAGAGTTTAGCCGAAAAATCTCATTTCTCTTCACTTCGTGACCAGTTGTTATTTCTATTCGAGCCTGAACTACGTCGAGAGTACGAATTTTATATTAGTGAACAAGCTGGAATTACGGGTTATAAAACATTAGTTACATCTAATTTACAACAGGCATCAGACCTAACTGTTGGTAATCTTTATTACTACTTTAAAAATAGAGATGAATCGAAAGATGAGACAGAGCTAGTTTCAGCTAATTAAAACAGCTACGGCAATTCTTGAAACAAGTATTCTTCTAAAGTCCGCGTAGGCGGACTTTTTTGTATGTCCGCAAATTACATTCGTTAAAATATAAAATTATATCATGTCTGCTTGATTACTTATTAAATCCGAATGCAATAACTATGAACAGGTAAAAAACGAGTCAAACTAAATTAACCCCTGAAGGGTGAAAGTAAAATAAAATTATACAAACTTAAACCCCATCATGGCTATCCCAGAACTCGAACAACAACTCCTTCAGCTTTCCCCCAACGATAAACTGTATATTATTCAATTCCTTGCCCAAAAGCTGACCACACACAACACCCACCCAGACCAACCCAGCAAACTCTCAGAATTCTTCCGTCAATCCCCCTTGGCTGAACTCACCGAAGAACTCGACCTTAGCCGAGGTTTGACATTGCTAAAAACCCTCATTGAGTCCCTACAACCAGAAACCCAAATTGAAACCCCAGAATATCCCCTGACTAAATTCTATGGATGTATCGAAGATGAAACATTCTTTCGCCATCCCCAAGGACAACAACAAGAACGCGAACCCATCCAGTGAAATTCCTGCTAGATACTAACACTTGCATTATCTATATGCGTGGTAAAAATTTCACCTTAAAGCAGAAACTAGAAACCACTGCTACCAAAGATATTGCCGTTTGCTCAATCGTCAAAGCTGAATTATTTTATGGCGCAATGAAAAGTGCCAATCCAGAACGTAATCTTACCTTACAGCAAGAATTTTTAGCTCAATTTATATCACTACCGTTTGACGATCTCGCAGCAATGACATTTGGAATGATTCGATCTCAGCTAGAAGCATTAGGCACTCCAATTGGAGCTTATGATTTACAAATTGCTGCCATCGCACTGACAAATAACTTAACCCTTGTTACCCATAACACTAGAGAATTTAAGCGGATTAATAACTTGCTGATTGAAGATTGGGAGATATGTAATTGACAAACGACTGGCTAGAAAACATCATCTCACAACTTACCGCGTAGGCGTAGCCCGCCGTAGGCATCGCTCTCTTGCATTCCTTTGGGTATAAAATCAATCACTCGAATACTACTGTTCTATTACCATAGACTAATACACGATTTTGTAAGTGCGATCGCACCGCTCTTGCTAATACAACTCTCTCCAAATCTTTGCCTTTTCTTACCAAATCATCAACCTCATCACGGTGACTCACTCGCACCACATCTTGTTCAATAATTGGGCCTGCATCTAAATCAGCAGTGGCATAATGCGCTGTTGCACCAATAATTTTTACACCACGTTCAAAAGCTCGGTGATAAGGATTTGCTCCGATAAAAGCTGGTAAAAATGAGTGGTGTATATTAATAATTTGCGGAAATTGACTAATAAAATCTGCACTAACAATCTGCATATATTTTGCCAATACAACTAAATCTATTTTGTACTGACGTAGTAATTCTAGTTGTTGGGCTTCTTGTTCTGCTTTATTATCTTTATTGATGGAAATGTGCTGAAAGTCGATATTAAACTGCTCTGCCACTACTTTTAAATTAGAATGGTTACTAATAATTAAAGGAATTTCAGCAACAAATTCTTTAGCGCGTTGTCGCCAAATTAAATCAAATAGACAATGGTCTTGCCGACTTACCCAAATAGCAATGCGTGGTACTGTATCAGAAAAACGTAATTCCCACTTAGCACCTAAAGGTTGTGCGATCGCATTAAATGCAGGGGCAATAAATTCTCGCGGTAAATTGAACCCATCTAACTGCCATTCAATGCGCGTGAGGAATAACTCAGCAGCAAAATCTGTGTGCTGATCTGCATGGATAATATTACCACCATTAGAATAGATGAAATTGGCAAACTTAGCCACCAGTCCCCTTCGATCGGGGCAGGAAATCAGCAATGTTGCTGTCGGATTTGTCATAGTAACTTAGAAAAACTAGTGAGATTTGAAGTAGAGTAGCACAGATGTGCTAATCCATTGTGCGTTACCGAAACATACCACAGAAACCGTAATTGCTTATTTACTATTTGTCGGAGTTGGTAAAGGGGTGCTGAGTCCAGGTAGCTTCTGACTATTATCTACAGGTTGTTTCCACTCTGATAGTTCCCGATTCACGGCATTGGCAAAATCTGTAGATACCAACAGCACATTTATATTACCATCAGGTTTCGTAGCAGGGTCAGCTTGAGCATACAATAAACGACCGTTAAAGTTAGATTTCCCCAAAATCAACTGGTGGATTTTTCGGTTTTTCAGGGTGATATTAATAATTGCTTGAGGTGGATCTAAGGCAAATTCTCCAAGCTGTTTTGCTGGAGTTGATAAAGTACGCTCGCTATTACCTTTGACTAACAAATCCATTAAATAAGAAACAATAGCGTCATTTGCTGGGCCCGATATCGGAGATTTGATTAACCACTTGGGATTACTAGAAGATTCAGGGTTACGTTCCAGATTAAGAGTGATTTTGTTTGTCTTGACTGTTAAGGACTGCACATCATCTTCACCAAAAGAGAAAATTTTCTGCTTTTGCTCTTTGATTTCTTGTCGCTGAGTTGCACCCCGAATTTCATAGAAGTAAACAAAACCACCTAAACCCAGCGCTAGCAGTATCAAAATTAAAGTCGTTCGTGGCAATTTCATTTTTTATTCATTTGTCATTTGTCATTTGTCATTGGTGAGTAGTTAATATTTATAACTCCAAACTCCTAACTCACTTCTTACCGTCGTTTCCACCAAATAATAACTGCGATCGCAAACCCAATTAAGGGTAAAACCAACAGAGATGACAATATTAAAAGATTAGCTTGTGTGTTTGTCAGGGTTATCCGGCGATTTTTCGGTTCTTTGGGACGAATGGAAAGGGGTTGCTGATCCTCTTGACTCAGCCAAGTAACTGAGTTGAGGAATACATCTCCATTTAATTGCTGTTGAAACAAACCATCGGTGGCGAAATCGGAATTTCCTAAAACTACTAACCGAGACTCGGTGGCTGTTTGAGATGAGGGAGCAGAGGGAGCAGGGGAGGCAGGGGGAGTGGGGGAAGCTGAAGCTTTGCTTTGAGTGGTTGGTGATGGTAGAGGTGAAGGTGTGGCTGCAGGTTGGGGAGTGGAAGTAGATTTGGGTGTTTGTTTTCTTGTTAAGGCAACACCCAAGGTTAGGGGCCCTTTCAGGTCTTTATCTGCATTAAACTCCAATTTTTCACTTTGGAGATCGCTTTCTGCCCAACTGCTGGGGTAGGGTTTGGTTCGTAGCAATGGAGTAGCCTGAACACCAGGCACAGAGCTAATTTCCAGTGGTCGGGCAATAGGATAAAAGGAATTGCCGTTACCGAAATCTTTGGTAATTGGATGTTGACCGTATTCTGTGACTAAGGGCGCAGCAGGGCCAAGTCCGACGACGCTTTCGCCAGAGACATCCACAGCTAAACGATTATCTAGACGAACACCCCACTCTTGTAGCAAGCTGTTAAGTTTGGGATCGGTATTAGGATCGATCATCAGCAGTAAGTTACCGCCGCGATTAAGATATTCTTGCAAGGCTTTGACTTCGCCTTCAAACAGTCCTCGTTTGGGGCCAGCTACTATCACTACAGCCGCATCTTGAGGAACTTTGGAAGTTTCTCCTAAATTCAACGGTGATGTTGTAAAGTTTTTATCGCCTAATCCTTGAACTGCTTGTGATATTGCACCTTTACCAGCCGAAAGTTGGCGTTCGCCATGACCTTGTAATAAGTAAACTTTAGCTGTGGTTGAATTTGTTAGTTGTTGCAGGCGACTAGTTAATCTAATTTCTGATAATCGCTCATTTTCATTTACCGTCTGTACTAATTGCCGTTTATCACCAGATTCTAAATAAACTTCTCCATAATCTTTGACACCAAACTTTTCTGCAAGTCCTGGTCTAGCTTGGGGGTCAATATACTCATATTTAAATTTTGAGCTTTGCCTCTGATAATTTTCTAGTAGTTCTCGGTCTTGGGGATTTTGGTTAATATCAAATACCCACACTTTAACTGGCTGTGGTAAAACTCTTACTAATTCACGTGACTGAGGTGCAAGGGTAAACAATTGAGCTTCTGTTAAGTCTGCCCGCAAGTGATAGCGAGTTCCCAAAAAGTTAATCAATCCCAAAATTGCTAGTACTGCCAAAGTTGCTACTAAGGCATTAGTCCCAGCTTGGGTAGAACGACGGTTCCACCAGTTACTCTGGTAGCTTTGCCATATTATCCCCAATCCACTGATGACAATTCCTGTAATTAGAAATGCTAATGGAATTAATCCCCATTGTTCAGAGACTAATCCAACTGTTAAGCCGACAGCAATTAGGAATGGGCCCAACCAAAACAGATATTTCCACAGTTTCTTTTTTGCAACTATTTTCATAATTTGTCATTTGTCATTTGTCATTTGTCATTTGTCGTTGGTCATTGGTCATTTGTCATTGAGCGTTGGTCTAAAAATAGTGACAAGTAAAAATATATGGACGAAAATTGAGTAATTAAAAATAAGATAAGCAATGCAACTGAATAAATGGCGACAAAGCGTTTCCAAGAATTACAGGTTTATCCCGAACAGAAAAATGCAATCAAAACAATCATTAACGAACTAGCACCCAAATTAAACTCCTACCTAAACTCAATTGGCAATGTCCCAGATGACTCATAACAAATGACCAAGGACAAATGACAAATGACAAATGAATGACTATTGCCTTTGAAAACGCAGTGCATCAATTGATTGAGCTGTGAGAAAGATGCCCAAAAAAATGTAACTGGCAAATAAAATTAAAGCGCTAGTATCAAAAATGCCTTGGATTAAAGTGTTGTAATGTTTCAGCAACGATAGATAACCTAAAGCTTCGCCCACAGGACCAGGAACAATTTTGGCGATTAAATCAATCAATAACAATAATAAGATTACTGCAAAGGTAAGAACGGCAGACAAAATTGTGCTGTCTGTTAATGAAGAAATAAACATCCCTACAGATAAAATTGCCGCTGCTAGTAAGATTAATCCAAAATGACCCAGCAAGGGAATTGAAGGTGTCATTGGTGGATTTGAACCGCTGATGGCGATCGCTTCTAACACTAGCATGGGTACAACCATTGTGATAAAAAATGTTATCACGCCTAATAATTTACCTACAGCTACCGCCCAATTGGTGATTGGTGAGGTGGCTAACAGTTCTAAAGTGCCCCGCTTGCGTTCTTCGGCATAGAGTCCCATTGAGAGTATGGGCAGGATAAACAACAATAGCCATCCCATACGATCCAAAAATGCTCGGACAAATTCGTAGGGGACATCTATTGGTGGGACTGGTACTCCCAGCTGTTGCCCTTGTGCATCTATTGCCGCAACTCCTATCAAAATGCCGTCTGGCCCTAGCAAAATCATCACGAAGAATAACCCGGCGATGAACCAAAATATGCCTGCGATCGCATAAGCTAAGGGCGATACAAAATAACTCTGTAACTCTCGGCGATAAATGGCAATAATATTACTCAGTACTATACCCATTTACGCTGCTTCTCCTTCGTTGTCTGCTGCTAAGTCTACATCAGGATCGAAATTTTTTTCTTCTGTGGTCAGTTGCAAGAATACATCTTCTAAGGTAGCGTTAACCCGCCGCAGTTCATGTAAACCGAATCCCGCACGCACTAATGTTGTGGCAATATCCTTTCCTGGTTCTTTTCCTGGTTGCGATATCACCCGCAGGTAAGCACGGTTTTCCTGGGGTTGATGACCTCCGGCTGTGGGAATTGATTCTATCAGGCTCACACCCGCGACTTTTTGCAATACCTGTTTTGCTAAGGCAGCTTCTCCTTCTATTTCCAACTCATACCCAGAACCACCTGTCAATTGAGTCATGAGATTTTCTGGTGTATTAGTTGCCACCACTTTACCGCGATTGATGATGGCGACGCGGCTACAAGTCATGCTTACTTCTGGCAGAATGTGCGTGGAAAGAATAATTGTGTGAGTACCAGCGAGGCTTTTAATTAAATTCCGCACCTCAATTATTTGTCGGGGATCGAGTCCGACAGTAGGTTCATCGAGAATAATCGCTGGTGGATCGTGGACGATCGCTTGAGCAATTCCTACCCTTTGGCGGTATCCTTTAGAGAGTTTGCGAATAATTACTCGCCGCTTATCTTCTAAGTTGCAGCGTTCGATGGCGGCTGTCACCTTATTGGGGCGATCGCCTGCTGGAACTCCCTTAATTCGGGCGACAAAATGCAAAAATCCCTCCACCGTCATGTCTGGATATAATGGCGGTGTTTCGGGTAAATAACCAATGCGTTGGCGCACAGCCAGAGAATTTTCATGGACATCATAACCAGCAATCCGGGCATTTCCATTGGTTGCTGGTAAATAACCAGCCAGAATCCGCATGGTTGTGGTTTTTCCAGCGCCATTGGGGCCCAACAACCCTAAAATCTCCCCAGGCTCGACGCTAAAGGTGACATCAGTAATCGCTGGGGTAGAGCCGTATATTTTACTCAGATGTTCAACTTCAATCATCCGTATAGTGGCGATCGCAATTTATAGAATACCCAACAATCTTAGATCGCAATATTGAGTATGGGTGACTGGCACAAAGATTAGCTGACAAGGGGTAAAGTTCCTGAAAAAGCTCTTTAGGGACTTCCAAATAAAAAAACATCCCAAATTTTCTTGTGGGATGGTTGTCAATACGGTTTGGGTAAGCACTTTTCATATCCGTTGTGGTTTGGGAAAAGGAGAAAGGCTAAGGGGTAAAGGTTTGAATTCACCTTTTTCCCTTTTCCCTTTAACCGAACCGTATTGGCTCAGTGACTATCGTAGACATCGCACTTCTGAATAACTACCTTGTCGTGACCAAAACGATCGCTTTGGTTATAAAAAGAATCGTTTTTGTGGCAAACGCTTATGCGATCGCAAACAATACTTAAATAAAACTTATGAATTATTTGACGTTGGCAATAAATCTTACCCTGCCTCAGACTCTGTTTCTAGCCTGTCTCGCGCTGTCCAAATTGCCTCGCGCACCTCTCCAGCGCACTCTTCAGCCGTCGTCTCGCGCCAAAAGTTACGGAATAACGTAGACGCTTCTCTACGAGACGCTACGCGAACGGCTTGCCGCAGGCTACCACAGAGGCACAGAGGGCACGGAGAAATCAGAGTTTGAGAGATAATTTGCGTAAGTCCTATTTTAATTCACTACAGATACAGCGATAATTTACTCAAATCATCACTGAGTTATTTCATGCAGCCAGTTATTGAAACTATTGCTTTACGTCAAATGGCTTCGGGCGATCGCCTATCTTTACAACTATACAAATTCATTGGCGCTAAACCTGGTAAAAAGGTTTACATTCAATCTAATCTGCACGGTGCAGAAATTGCTGGCAATGCCGTTATTCACCAGTTAATTGAGTTTTTGCTAACAATAAATGATACAGATTTAACTGGAGAAATTTGGCTAGTTCCCGTTTGTAACCCAATGGGGACAAATGAACGCGCTCATCATTTTTCCCCTGGACGTTACTGCATTTACGAGGCCAAAGACTGGAATCGCATATTTTGGGACTACGAGAAAGAAGCTGATGATTTAGTAGCTTTTACTAAATCTCAACTTCATAGCGATCTAAAGGTCATTCGACAAAATTATCTAACTATAATTAAGCAACAATTTGCGAAAATTTTAGAAAAAATTAATTCTCCTAGTGCAGTGCCATACACTGAGCTTTTTGCTTACAAACTACAAACTCTGAGTTTAGATGCAGATTACTTAATTGATTTACATAGTTCTACAAATCAAGCATTAGACTACGTTTATTACTTCCAAAATCGAGAAGACAGTGCAAAATACTTCCTACTAGATTTTGGAATATTGCTTAATAAATATGATGGTGATGCTTTTGATGAAGCTTTTATCAAACCTTGGTTAGCACTAGAAGCTTGTTTTAAAGAGTTGGGTAGAGATATCAAGTTTGATGTGGAAGCTTGGACACTGGAATTAGGCTCAGGAATGCAAATGAACCCTGATTCAGTTGCTAAAGGTGTACGGGGTGTGAAAAACTATTTAGCGCAAAAAGGTGTAATACAAGTTTCTAATTTATCAGAAGACACCAAAACTCATAAAATGACTTTTGCATCTAGCAGCAACCGGAAAAAATATTATGCGATCGCAGGTGGTATGATTCAATCCAGAATCGAATTAGGTAGCACAGTCAAAGTTGGAGAAAAACTGTATCAGATTCTCAGTTTTAATAAAGAAGGTCAACTACCTACTGTAATTGATGTCTGCGCTCAACATGATGGATTAGTTTATGATGTCGCAACTAATCAGGCTGTTAATGAAGGCGAATTTGTACTAGGAATTGTGAGTTAGAGCATGGGGCATTGGGCATAGATATTCATGTAATTGTCATCACATACTAAACATGAAAATTTCTTTCCCTATTCTCATTCTCCAGTCAGTTTAGTCTCAAAACGGTTCGGTTAAGGTTTTTTAATGAAAATTCTAGATTACAAAAATGCGATAAATCATCACAAAGACGCGATAAATCGCCGTCTCTACAAAAGACTAATTATTGTAGAGACGGCGATTCATCGCGTCTCTTGCCTTAACCCAACAGCACTGATTTCAGTCTCCCAAATAAATACTCATACCACGAGCAGTTTTAACTAAAGTACCATTGGGATCGACAGCGCTATATTGAGCGATCGCTTCTGTAATTGGTACACTTAATACTTGGCGATTTTGCCAAGTCACCATGCGATCATATTTACCTTCGGCAATTAGATTAACTGCTGCTACGCCAAAGGCTGTTGCAACTAATCTATCTAGTGGTGAAGCAGTTCCACCCCGTTGAATGTGTCCTAAAACTGTGACTCGCGTTTCTACACCGATGTGCTGAATAATTTCATCGGCTAAATATTCACCAATCCCACCGTATCGAGATTGACCTAAGCGATTAGTAATCGTCACATTTTCGCCATCTTGGGTACGAACTGCTTCAGACACAATAATCAAACAATAGTTTTTGCCTTTCTCTTGGCGTTCTTTGATTTTGTGGCAAATATGCTCAACTGTATAAGGAATTTCGGGAATTAAAATTACATTTGCTCCCCCCGCAATTCCCGCAGCTATGGCTATGTGTCCGGCATCACGACCCATTACTTCTAAAATCATGACTCGGCTATGACTTGCAGCAGTAAAATGTAACCGATCTAGTGCTTCTGTGGCAATATTGACTGCTGTATCAAACCCAATAGCGTGTTCAGTAACGCCAATATCGTTATCAATGGTTTTGGGAATACCTACTAGATTAATACCGCCTTGTTGAGCGAGGCGACGCAAAATTGCCAAGCTACCATCACCGCCAACACCAATCAAAGCGTCTAAACCTAGTTGATGATAACCTGCAATAATTTCTTCAGAGCGATCGCATAAACTTCCATCCGCCATCGGAAAGGCAAAAGGGTCGCCTTTATTGGTTGTCCCCAACATTGTGCCACCCGCAGTTAACAATGAGTCAACTTGGTCAACTTCCAACTTGGTGAATTGTGGCGGACGTGCCATTAATCCTAGAGTCGCTTGACGGATTCCCAAAACCTCCCAGCCGTAAGTATTTACAGCACAATTTACTACAGCCCTAATCACAGCATTTAAGCCAGAACAATCACCTCCACTCGTAAGAATTCCTATGCGTTTGGGTTCTCCCACATCTTTTATTGACATTTTGATCCAAATGTATATGTTAAAAAGTTGATGAAACTTAAGCTAAAGTTAGCAGCAGATTAAACCTAAGCAAAAGTCCTACCTGTTAATGCCAAAGTAATTTTATGTTTCTTTTGTATCTAAAAACAAAATAAAGTCTAAAAATTCCGTAAATCTTGAGCCATAAGTCATAACTTATGTGAGTTTGGTATGATTACCGATGAAATGAGGTAAACTTGGAGTTTAATTTTTTTATATTCTGACTACTGAATTCTGACTCCTGAATACTACAACTAAGGTTATCTTAGCTGTAAAATATAAGTGTAGAGCCAGTAGTAGATTAAACCTCGGCAAAAGCAATCTCTAAAAATGCCAGGGTAATTTTATGCCTGTTTTGTGTCTAAGAAAAAACCAAGTTATCCCAGCTATAAAATATGAGGGTGGAGCCAAAGGTGACTAGTATTGAAAATTACACTTTCTCTTTTTCAGGAGAAGTAACAATCCCCCAGGCTCCTCCTGAATTCAAATCAGGTTTTATCGGCATTGTTGGTCGTCCCAATGTCGGTAAATCTACTTTGATGAATCAGTTAGTAGGACAAAAAATTGCCATCACATCACCAGTAGCACAAACTACACGTAACCGTTTGCGCGGTGTATTAACTACACCAGAAGCGCAGTTAATATTTGTAGATACGCCAGGAATTCATAAGCCCCATCATCAATTGGGCGAAGTATTGGTGCAAAATGCCAAAATTGCCATTGAATCGGTTGATGTAGTCTTATTTGTGGTAGATGGAGCAGTGGCTTGTGGAGCCGGCGATCGCTACATTGCTGAATTGCTCAGTCGCAGCAAAACACCAGTAATTCTGGGTGTGAACAAAACCGACCAACAACCGGCTGATTCGCAGTTTCTAGATGATAGTTACGCTCAGATGGCCCAGTCTCATGAATGGGAAATCGTGAAATTTTCTGCCAAGACTAGTACAGGATTACCGCAACTTCAAGAGTTATTAATTGAACATTTAGAAATTGGGCCATTATATTATCCTCCAGACTTGGTAACTGACCAGCCAGAACGCTTTATCATGGGTGAATTAATCCGAGAACAAATTTTATTGTTGACTCGTGAAGAAGTACCCCATTCAGTTGCGATCGCCATTGATCTAGTAGAAGAAACTCCCAGCATTACCCGTGTACTTGCTACCATCAACGTCGAGCGTGATTCCCAAAAAGGCATACTCATTGGCAAAGGTGGAGCAATGCTCAAAGCAATTGGTAGTGAAGCCCGCGAACAAATCCAAAAATTAATCGCTGGCAAAGTTTATCTCGAATTGTTTGTGAAAGTCCAGCCAAAATGGCGACAGTCGCGGATTAGTTTAGCAGAGTTAGGCTATCGGGTGGAAGAATAATAATTGGTCATTTGTCATTAGTCATTAGTCATTGGCAAAGCAAAAGACAAAGGACAAATGACAAAGGACAAATGACAAATGACTCTTAATTAATAAAAATGTCTTTAGATACTCGCTATCCCTTAAATTTACCGGTCAATGCTCCGCCATTGCGCGTGTTAATTGTCGAAGACGATCCGATGATGCAACTGGGATTAGAGCAATCGTTGATGGCTCATCCTCAGTTGGAGATTGTTGGACAAGCTGAAGATGGTTATTTGGGAGTTCAAGCCGCACTACAACTGAAACCTGATTTGGTGGTTATGGATATTGGATTACCGCGATTGGATGGTATTGCCGCGACACAGCAAATTAAGGCAGCGCTGCCAGCAACTCATGTAGTAATGCTGACATCTCATCAAACGGAGACAGAAATTATTGCGGCATTGTCTAGCGGTGCAGATGCCTATTGTATCAAAGGTGCAAGTGTGGAAAGATTGTTAAGTGCGATCGCAGCCGCAGTTGATGGCGCAGCCTATCTCGATCCCCAAATTGCACGGCGAGTAATTGATAATCTCAAACCGCCTTCACCCACCACCAACAACGCCAACTTATCTGGGCGCGAGTTAGAAGTGTTAAAGCTGATGGTAGACGGATTGAGTAATCCCGAAATTGCCGAAAAACTCTATCTCAGTCCCAACACCATCAAAACTCACGTCCGGGGAATTATGAATAAATTAGCAGTGGACGATCGCGTGCAAGCAGCAGTTGTGGCACTGCGTTCTGGATTGGTTTGATTATCTTATCTGGCGATCGCCACACCTTTTGCTTTCAAGTTAGCACGAATTTTAATCCCATTTACAACTAGAGACGTACATATATATGTACGCCTCTATAGCTGATTAATTTGTTGCCAAGATGTTTGAAAAATAGTCGCTCTCAATGCATTTCAGTTAAAAGAGTTTGAGAATTCATTAGGGTCTACATTAGCAGGAAATAACAAAATTTCCTTGCCTTCTAAACTTGCCTTATGGTGAAGCAAAATTGCCTTTTCCAAAGAACAATATTTAATTGGAACCCATCTGTCGCTATAAAAGTAGACAGTTACTCGGCTCATTGCATACTCTTTCAACAGCAGTGGAAGAGACCAGGACGAGTCCACAGTTTGAACCTTACCTGTTGAGTCCATGCTTTGAACCTCAGTTATTAAGTATATTTACTTTCACTGATTGGAATGATTTAAAGGAACTATCATAAGTAATAACAATCTGGCTTAACAGTATATCTTTAGATAAAAGTTAAAATAATTAAAACTGCTCTCACGCTCTTGGCACGAAATGCGATCGCTACTTCTTGTGTCTTTGCAGCTTGGGTTATATCCACAGCATCACCCCCTGGAATAGTGGTTACTGAGATCGCCATTGCAAAAATATAAGTAGGGATTTGATAGAAGAGTGCGATCGCATAACCTATTTTTTTTACAGCTATTTTCAGCTAAATAGCTGTAAGCTTTATGGATCTAACTCTTAACGAATGTCCACTCTAGTACCTTAATCGGGGCTTCTTGTAGGGCTTTAGTTAATTCGCTGCTACTCTCAAATTTCACCTGGGAGAGATCGCAAGCTTCAACGTTGACCGTGAATTTATTATCCTGGAAGGGCCAGGATTTGACAACAACCAAGTTATCACTGCGCTGCATGATGTCATAGCGCTCACCTTCAGGACCCTTGCTAATTTCTAAAAACCGCTCATCATCAGGTAGTTCTTGCTGACATAAAATGAGAGAAAGGCGATCACACCATTGCATAAATGCATAGGCTGCATCAACTTCTTCCTTTTTGATGCCCAATTCTTTGCGCCAACGTTGCTGATTTTGAAGTTGCTCGTCTAAAAGTTTGTCTAATTTTGAAGACTTACCCCGGCTTGACTCATTTAAACGGCTGATGTGCATAGAAATTAATAGAGCCACCCATCGTCCACGGTAAAGAGCATTTTTTGCCAAATTAGCTAATTTTTCGATATCGGCATCGACATCGGCATTTGAGGAGAGCATGAAATCCTTTGGCGCACCTGCTTCAGTCAGAATATCTTCTTCCCACTCTTTTTCTAGATCATCGTGATGAGAAATTGCCGCTATGGTTTCATATAACCTTGCTGGAGCATCTTTGCGTCGCCACTGTCCCGCCAGTTGAGCTGCTAATAAAGCATGGGCACGATGATAAATGACTTCCCAACCATTTGACGTAGCATTGACAATCACAAGTTAATCTCCTGATTCTGAGTTTTGATTTTGAGTTGAATTAATTTCTGAAGTCAGAAATGTTGGGGTAGTAATTGAAGCAGCGATCGCTCTAACTTTTTCAGTGTTGCGGAATATTTATAGCTATAGCTATTTCCAATTGAATGTAATAGCCAAATACTCAGCAAAAATTCCCGGCTTCATTAGAAAAGTCGGGAATTTTTTTGCTTGCTAAATGTAGCTAAACAGCCCAAAAATTGCTAAATAAGGTGGGTAAATAACCCAGTTGATGATTGGGATTTTTTCACAATTTCCCAATCATCTGTTTGCTCAAAATCAACCTATGCAATTAAGAGTGGCTTTCGAGCGGATTAGCAATATATTTGAATGTTGGCTCAGAATTCCAAGGGCCACGCTCATCCTTACCATCTCCGTTTGTAGATAGATTGTAGTAAAGAGCAACAGTTTCATCTGGCTTAATATTACCAAAGAATGGATCTGTCAACTTACCTAGTGAATCTAGAGCTTTCATAAACATCTGAGTATGAGAAATTTCTCGTGTTAACAGATGCACTAAAGTCTCTTGGGTTCCTTTGTCGGTTGCCAACTTAATCAATTCTTCGTAAGTTTGACGAGCGCCAGCTTCAGCTGCAACGTTAGCTCTTAAATCACGCACTACATCTCCGCCCTCATTCAAGTAATTTGCAGTCCAAGCATTACCTTGGCTATCTAGAAAATGAGGGCCAATTCCTCGTACTGCAAAAAGAGTACTCTTGTAAGCCTCTGTTTGATCTACATTTTTAGTATGAGCCTCAATGAGTTTACCAACCATTTCTAAATGGCTAAATTCCTCAATGGCAATGTCTTGGAGCATATCTTTAATGCCAGCATTTTCGACATGGAATGATTGAACCCAATATTGAAGTGCTGCGCTAAGTTCTCCAGTAGCTCCGCCAAACTGCTCTAGTAGCAACTGAGCAAAACGAGGGTTTGGTTCACTAACGTTAACTGCATGAATAGGCTCTTTTTTGTGGAAAAACATAGATTTACACTTCCCAAAATTTGGTGTTACACAATGAATCGATTTATCTTTTAGTTTTTTCCAGATAGAGCTAATTTGATGTTTGATAGCTTCTTAAGCTGGTGAACTAGAAGATTGAATAAAATACAGTAGTTATCTCAGGGTTAGATAACTGCCAATCAGCGGTTATACATTGCTGCTTCTTCTGATTAATCCCCACAGGTAAATAGCAACAGTTGCACCAAGCACAGCCACTAAAATACCAGGAAGAGTTAAACCAGCGCCAGCCGCAGTAATTTGCAGAGTTCCTGTTCTTAACAAGGTAAATAAACTTCCACCGACGAAAGCACCAATGATACCCAAAATCATTGTGGAGAGAATTCCGCCGCCTTGATAACCAGGATAAATAGCTTTAGCAATCGCACCTGCCAAAAGTCCTAAAACTATCCAAGCAATAATACTCATAACCGCCTCAACAATCTCACTCACTTAATATCTAAGTTATCAAGTTTAATTCCAAATTCTTTCTACCAGATGGGGTAAATGCTAAATCCGAAAGTTATACAAAATAATTTATATCCAGATTGGATGAGAATTGGCATATTTTACATTTTCATATTAAACGAAATTTTTCTAGAAGTTATTATAAACATTTATTTATTGTCTGCAAAATCAAGTATTAACTGATTGAATCAATCTATCATCTTTTATCTCTGCCTTAAGGCATAAAGTTTATATCTA
Source organism: Nostoc punctiforme NIES-2108 (assembly GCA_003326195.1). Lineage (GTDB taxonomy): Bacteria > Cyanobacteriota > Cyanobacteriia > Cyanobacteriales > Nostocaceae > Nostoc > Nostoc punctiforme_A. The sequence continues at coordinate 57,037 of LXQE01000029.1, read as the reverse complement.
ACTTTCTGGGGATGTATTAAAAATATTTATCTCTAATTTTTATGAAAACTTTCGTTATAGTTGATCATGAATTAGCTATATAAATAATTAACCAAGCTTTTTGCATATTTTTTATTTAATAAATTTACTCCAATTGTCTTCTGACTGCCTATCACGCTTTTGCTTTGCTTCATGCACCACGCAAATAAGTTCAAAAATAAAATCGGATTGCTATAGTCTTAATAATATCCCCTCAACTTTTATTCTTAAGGTAGATTGAGGGGATAATATGTGGTAAACATTTGCAGCTTGCAGAAGTGATATCAAATAGCGCGAGAGAACTTTGTCTCTTGCGTTCTTGTGTGAGTATCAAATATGACGACAATGTTTCTTACTAGTAATCTACCAATGTCGGTAATCTGAATTTGATTTTTTGATAAACTGACTAGACCATCGGCTTCTAGTGGTTTTAACGCCTCTAGTTCCTCAGAGAAATATTCATCAAAACTGATATGATATTTGTTTTCAATATCTTGCTTATGAAGTTGAAAATGAGACATAATACCCATAATCACATCCCGTCTAATAATGTCATTCTGAGTGAGCTTGATACCTTTACTAACAGGTAAATTACCTGCTGCTAGTGTCTGATAATAATCCTTTAACTCCTTGTGGTTTTGAGCATAAGCATCTTCTAACATACTGATGGATGTAGCACCAAAACCAAATAATTCTGTCTCGGCGTGGGTAGTATAGCCCTGAAAATTGCGTTTGAGAGTGCCATTACGTTGAGCGATCGCTAATTCGTCATCAGTTTTAGCAAAATGATCCATCCCAATAAAGAGATATTCGTTATTCGTCAATTCTTCAATGGTCATTTTCAGAATCTCTAACTTTTCCTCTGCTGGGGGTAGTGCCTCTTGGGAAATATTTTTTTGTGCCGGTTTGAGCCACGGTACATAAGCAAAGTTAAAGACAACAATTCGGTCAGGATCTAATTCAATCGTCTTTTTCAGCGTCTCATGAAATGTCTCGCGGGTTTGATAGGGTAAACCATAAATTAGGTCTACATTCACACTTTCAAACTTAGCTTCTTTGATCCAACTCATGGCATCAAAAAGCATTTCTTCTGGCTGGACACGATTGACAGCTACTTGAACTTGGCTATTAAAATCCTGAATGCCAAAACTAATGCGGTTAAATCCAATCTGTCTCAGAAAGAAAATGTAGTCTTTATCGATATAGCGGGGATTAATCTCAATTGAGATTTCTGCTTGGGAATCGATGTTGAAATAGCGATTGATGTTTTTCCATAAAAATTCTACTTGGTAAGGCTCCAAGTAATTAGGAGTACCACCACCCCAGTGGATTTGCAGCACTTTTCTATCAGAATCGATTAAAGCTGCGGTGTTTTTAATGTCTTGAACCAAAGACTCCACGTAAGGTTTAGCAATATTCTTGTTGTTGGAAATTACTGTATTACAGCCGCAGAAGTAGCAAGCACTTTGGCAAAAGGGGATATGGAAATACAAAGAAAGAGGAGTTTTGCGTTGATTTGATGCTGCGATCGCGGCCTTAAAATCAGTTTCAGTGAATGTTTCGCTTAACTCTGTAGCGGGCGGGTAACTGGTATATCTAGGTGCGCGAGTGTCGTACTTTTGAATCAGATCCAGATCAAACTTGACACCAGGTAATAGAAAAACCATTGAGTTGCTTTCCAATGAATGAAGGGAGTATTTAATGGGGAGCAGGGAGGACAAGGGAGACAAGGGGAATTATTGAACAAGTTTTTCCCTTGTCTACCTTGTCTCTTCCCATGCCCCATGCCCAATGCCCAATGCCCAATGACAAATGACAAATGACAAAATTAATTAGCCGCAGCTACTTCAGTGTTACCTGAATTTTGAGAACGAGTGAGGCTATTAAAGAGAACTTGGCCGAGTGCTTTAATTAAACTTCCCTCTAACTCTTGAGCCATCTTTAAATTGAACCCAAAGGCATTATTGGCTTCTGCAACAATCCGTTCTGCTGTTATATCATCAACGGGCAATGCATTTAATGCCTGACGATACTTATCCTTAAATGCCTTTTTGTCAGGAATTTGCTCAAAGTTGTAAAAGGATGTGCCTTCATAGCCAGAAAGCTTCAGGGCTGACTGAGCAACTTTTTGTAGCATTTGACCCCCAGAAAGATCGCCCATGTAGCGAGTGTAGGCATGACCTAGCAATAAGACTGGTTCACTAGCAGAAATTTCCCGAATGCGGTTAATGTAGCTCTGGGCAGCAGGTGAGGCTGTAACTTGCTCTCTCCAATTATCCCCATAATAGAACACCATGTCTTTTTCGAGCGAGGATTGGCGATTAAGTTCCAGAAAGTAAACTGCACTAACCACAGGATGCTCTCTATGGCTCTCTAATGCAGCTTCTAGTTCGCTGTAGACGTAATACAAGTTGCTTAAGAATTTGGCGAAGCAGTCTCTATCCACGACTCCTTGCAAAAAACATTTCATGAATGCCACATTTTCCGCTGATGTGTGGGCTTGTTGAGTTCCAGAGCGAAGTTTGATGGCTAGATTGCTACTCATTGTTGCTTCCTTCATGTTTAAGCGCAAAGTTTCTCGGCAGCCACCGACTCACGATGCCTGCCACAGCCAACTAAAAAATTGTTATTCTAGGTTGAGAAAGGATTTGCATCACTCTATCCAACAAGTACAACTGCCGATGCAAATCCCAGCTATTTTTATTTATCCTAAGATTATTTAACTATTCATTCATATATAACTATTAAGATATTAATATTTATTTATGTTTTTCTGATGCTCATGTTCAGACACATCCCAGTAGAGGCGCAAGGACTTGCGCCTCTACCGCGTAGTCTATTTACCTGAAAAGCGATGCCCACGGCGGCAAGCTATGTGAACTCATTGTAAAATTCTGCCAAAAATTACCCTTGATAGTCTCCACTATTGGGTATTCATTGCAGACTTACCTAATCAAACCCGTCGATATTGAATCATTGAGACGGACAATTTACTGGACATCTGCTGACAAAGAATGTAGAGATGAGTTAGCGCAGTTAGGTAAAGCCTAGTACCGCAAGGCGGAATTAAAAATTAAAAATTAAAAATGAATACAGCATAAGCATTTCATTGATTTGGAATGGTGAGGCCGTCCGGTCTTCTTCCATAGCGCCAAGGGGGTTCCCTCCATGAGGAACTGCCGTTAGCGCAGCGTAAAGCCTTCTCTTCGAGAGGCTGCGCCCTTCGCTTAGAGCGAGCCTGCGTTCGCTTTTAGCGTCTCGTAGAGAACGTCACCCGTTAGCGCAGCGTTAGCGAGTCATCGAGCGTCAGGGGTGGTTTATTTCCGCCGTGTTGTACTAGTAGTCTAACTTTGCATTTCTACAAGGATTTCAATGCTACTGAAGGACAAATTTAACTTAATCTTATCCTTTTTTTGATTTGTTCTTAGTTGTGCTAAGACTTTTAATACAATAAATTCTATTTAATCAGTATAAAATTCTTCTATAAAAATCCGATTTAATTTTTGAAAAGCTGCCTTCTGTAGCTTTTAGTGATGTAAATAGAGCTTCAGTATACTTAAGAAGATTAATACCGGATTATTAAGAATTCTATGTGATATTCTCAAAACAGATTTAAGGATTCCGCTGACTGTTTGGTATTGTCCTCACTAAATCAGGATAAATTCTATGTATCGATTCCAGATCAGTGCATACACTCAAACGGGCGAATCCATTGGTCTGGTGGGTTAATTTTCCAGCATTCTTCCGTTCTACTTGCGCTAATTTTTCAGCTTCTCGCGTGTTCCTTGCGTTAAGTTCTCTGAGGTCTGCATCGGATATCTCTAATTGTTTGTTTACTCGATTTAGCCGCTCTTGTTCCCCTTTTACTCTTGTCACTTCCGCCTGAGCTTCTCTCATCTGTCTGGCGTATTCAGCGGCGTTCCGTTCAGCCCTTGTCGCTGTTTCTCTTGTCCCCCTTGCCTCTATCTCAAGTAAGCGTTGTTTTTTGGTATTCTCAACTGCTTCGAGAAACGCATCACCTGCCGTCTTCCTGACAGCCTTAAGCTGTGGTTGTAATTTATTGGTGATGACTACTCCAGCGGCAGTGACAGCAGTTAAAATGTCAGGCTGTAACGATGCCTTGAGTGATGTTTTTAAAGCATTTTCATCAACTTCCTTGAGGCTTGACAACTGAGCATTTATAACATCAAGCTGACGTTGCAACTTATGGCAACAATCACATTTCCCAGTGCAATCTAGCGCTGATTGCATACTCCCAATTACGCTGGAGGTACTCATATTTAGGCGCAATTCCTATTTTTTAATTGATTGGATAAACCCTCGATTTGTGCCCATTCACTATTAGAAATACATTTGCCATTACAGCCAGTACCGCAAGCCGTTTCGCATTCTGATAATGATGAATACATACCGGGTGTATTAAATTTAGAGGCATCAATACATGTTCCATTAATACAATCGAAGCTTGCAGTGAAAACACTACAGCTATTACTACTGCTTGTAATAGTGATAACAATAGAACTTGGCGTGTATGTTGCGAGTACTAGATGACAAAAATTAAGTTTTGTCACTTCGACTACGGGCAACGGCGATAGCCTTAAAAAGAGCGATCGCAATCTTGACAATACCAACACTGAATCATGCCGTCCTTGCACTGATTGCAGCCGTTACGGTAAGTATGCCACTCGTGGCAACGGGAACACTGAATGCGGGTTAGGTTTTTTGTCAATTAGGTTTACTCAAAGTAGGTACGAAAATAAGTAGCATTTTAGCAGTGCGAACTTCTGCAAAGATCCTCAAAACGGGGTTATAAATGCTCTGGATGAGTAGCAAATGAGTAGAATTATAGATCAGAGCCAAAAAACCTTGATATACAAGGGGCTTCGGTTTAGCATTGAAAAACAAAGAGAAAATTGCGTAAATTGAGAATGGGAAATCAATTTTTATAACTCCTAACTCTTGTACAGACGCGATTAATCGCGTCTCTCCTAATTTCCTACTCCCCACTCAGTACTCAGCACTCAGCACTCAGCACTCAGAACTGTTATGAGCATTACACTTACAGGTACAGTCGAACGTCGTGATATTGGTACAGGCGCATGGGCGTTAGTTACAGAAGAGGGCGTTACTTACGAAATCCTCAGAGGGGCTGACAAAGACTTACTCAAAGCCGGACAAAAAGCAAAAGTGAAAGGACAGGTGCGTGAAGATATCATGACTACTGCCATGATTGGCCCTGCCTTAGAGGTCAAATCTTTTGAGGTAATTAGTTCTGATTAGCTGTGGAATCCAGAACCTCTTGCAGACGGCTTCTAAACTCCCCTTTGGGATGGCCTCCTTTCACTTCACCAACAATCTGAAATTCTCCCTCTGGAGAATTGCAGAGGATGTAAGTAGGCCATCCCATTTCTGATTTATCGGGATATTGAGTCAACAAAATCTTGCGATACTTGCGGTAAGCAGTCGTATCTTGCATTTTTACATCGATAAATTCTAAACCCAGTTCTTCAGCCACCTTTTTGTCATAAAAAGACATTTTGTGGCAGATGCCGCACTCTTCTGAAGAGAACTTAATTACAGCTAAACTCATGGGTTGGCTACTCTTTGATTATAAACAAAGTTTTTTAGCATAATGCCATGAAATATTACCATATAGCTGGTCATTAGTGTCAATCTAAGGCTGAAACCCTGATCTAGTATTTTTTCATTTTTCCCTAATAGTAGTCTGTCAAGTTTAAATTGATGGATTCATCAGTGACAAACCAGTGCGATATCTAAGACGGGCTACGTCTACGCCAAAATATCAAGTAGGATGCGTTTATCAGTCTAAATCTATTCACTGTCTGGATTTAGGCTTGCATTTTATATACCAAAATAGAGATTTTGAGAAAAAATAAGGTGCGTTAGCTGTCTTTGTAACGCACCATCTATTAGCAATTGGAGATTAATAAATCCACATTTTTTATTCTTCTGGCTCTAAATCGACTTCTTCCTCTTCATCTTCTTCACTGGCTTTAGCTACAGAGTTAGCAGAAACAACAGCACCTTTATCTAACTTTTCACGCACCAGTTTCTTAATCTCTTCAGCAAATTCAGGCTTTTCTTCTAGATACTTAATGGCGTTGTCTCGTCCTTGGGAGATATTATCGCCATTGTAACTATACCAAGCCCCCTTGCGGACAATAATGGAAGTTTCTTCTGCCAAGTCTACAATACAACCCAAGGTAGAAATCCCTTTACCAAAAATAATGTCAAATTCCGCTATTCTGAAGGGCGGCGCTACTTTATTTTTGGCGACTTTGACTTTAACGCGATTACCAAATTCATCTGTACCTTTCTTCAAGGTTTGAATTCGACGAATATCCAAGCGCACCGAAGCGTAAAATTTCAATGCATTACCTCCAGTCGTGGTTTCTGGGCTACCGTAGGTAACACCGATTTTTTGCCGCAACTGGTTAATGAAAATTACTGTACAACCAGATTTACCAATGTTGCCCGTAATTTTACGCAGGGCTTGGCTCATCAACCGCGCTTGCAAACCAACGTGAATATCACCCATATCGCCTTCAATTTCAGCACGGGGAACCAGTGCTGCTACTGAGTCTATGACTACAATATCAACCGCAGCAGAGCGCACAAGCTGATCGACAATTTCCAAAGCTGATTCGCCAGTGTCAGGTTGGGAAATCAGCAAATTGTCAATATCTACACCCAATGCCGCAGCATAAGTAGGATCAAGGGCGTGTTCAGCATCAACAAAGGCAGCAATACCGCCATTTCTTTGGACTTCGGCGAGCGCATGTAGCGCTACTGTAGTCTTACCGGAACTTTCTGGCCCATAAATTTCTATTACCCGCCCTTTGGGTAAACCACCACCCAATGCTAAATCTAGGGTGAGCGCCCCACTAGAAATTGTTTCCACCCGCATCCGGGTAGCGTCGCCCAAGCGCATGATTGCCCCTTTACCAAAGCTGCGCTCAATCTGGTTTAGCACCATAGTCAGTGCTTTTTGCTTGCCGGAAGTATCGGTGTTGATAGCCATTTCTGCCTCTAATGCCTCTAATCTAAATATATGGTTTTAAGGAGTGTTGGTTTCGGAGTTTGAGTAGAACAGATATACTATTTTAACCAGAAAATTCTGGAATAGGACTTCTCAAATCAAAAAAGGGTGTGACAAGATCGTAACTCGATCGCTACCAGATTAGGGTAGTTTTGCACAATGATACCAACTTGCATTCAGAGATAGCTTTTTTTGGCTGGGTAAGCAAGGGTTTTCAAAGAAAAAATAAATTACCTAAACAACACTGTCAGTAGAACTGTACTAGTGAGCATTTGCGGAGGTTGCTCAATTCGGAGCGATCGCCATCCGAATTAGTATATCATCGACAACGACGGCTTCATTAGTTAAAGAAGGATGTATATCGCTTCCAGCGTGGTAGCGAAGGAATTTTAAGGTTTTGGGTTGCTTCCACCTATGAAACAACTTTGATACTACGCAGTCTCATTCCAAAAGATAAGATTGGTGTATATGTATTAGAAAATATAGGTCTTAGTCGTTTTTATCCAATTTATATAGGTCGTTCTGATATATGCTTGTTAACTAGATTGTTAACCCATAACCATAGAGATAAAGCAACACATGTAACTTGGAGATTGACATCATCAATAAAACAAGCGTTTCATCAAGAGTGTTGCTTATATCATACTTATGAGGAACAGAGCTTTTTGAATGGTGTTCATCCAGCAAGCCCCAAACAAAGTGGACTAATATGCCCAGTATGCTCTTATACAGAGATTGATATTCAAAGTCTTAAGGAGAGAACTAAAGAAAACTTGGAATACAGGTAAACAAGTATCTTGATTTTCTGAACGGTTTACAGCCTAAGATAGCAGCACAGATTGCAAAAAAGGTTTTGGCTTTGAATGTTAAGCCTTTACCCGCTGATAGTGAGCAGCTATCTGGTTATCAGGGTTTATATCGAGTTGATAGTGGTGAATATCGAATTATTTACAGGTATTTTCACGATCGCGATTTAATAGAAGTGATTTTAGTCGGTAAGCGTAATGATGATGTCTACAAAAGATTGAAGCGTTTACTGGATTAACCTTTGGTTTTCATTAAAATGCTAGAATCTCTCCAGCACAAATGCTTTCAGGTATCTTTGATGACTTTCGACCTTCCCGACTCTCTGATACTCGATACAGCGCTTTCAGTTTCTGGATTAACTGACTATATCCGCTTGCTGTTAGAGCAAGATGAACAATTGCGGCAAGTTTGGGTAACTGGCGAAGTTTCCAGTGCTAACAACCATCGCAGTGGTTTATTTTTTACACTGCAAGATCCCGATCGCACCGCCGGAATTAAGTGTGTAGTATGGAATAGCCAATTGCCAAAACTCGCCCAAATGCCTGTTCCTGGCGAACAGATAATCATTTTGGGCAGCATTCGCGTCTATCCGCAACGAGGAGAGTATCAGTTATCAGTTTGGCAGACTCTACCTGCTGGTGTTGGTCTACAGGCGTTACGGTATCAACAACTCAAAAATCGCTTGCTGGCTGAAGGGTTGTTCGACGCGCAAAGAAAGCGATCGCTCCCCACCCACCCTCAAACGATCGCTGTCGTCACTTCACCAACGGCTGCTGCTTGGGGTGATATTCAAAAAACCCTGAAGCAAAGGTATCCAGGTTTACACGTTTTATTTTCTCCCGCGACCGTACAAGGTGAGCAAGCACCGGAATCTATCGTCAAAGCAATTGAGCGGGTGGAAAGAGATGGCCGCGCCGAAGTGCTAATTTTATCGCGGGGTGGTGGCGCGGTGGAAGAGTTGGCTTGCTTTAATGATGAACGAGTGGTGCGATCGCTGGCTAGTTGTTCGATTCCTGTAATTACTGGTATTGGCCATCAACGAGATGAATCTTTAGCAGATTTAGTCGCAGATGTATGTGTGCATACACCGACTGCGGCGGCGGAAATGGTTGTACCAGCACTTTCAGAGTTGTATATTGAGCATCGGCAGCGAGTTGTGGCTTTACATGAGGCGGTGCATGACTTTAGAGAAAATGCTGAGAATAAACTGCAAGTATTACGTAATCGTTTGCGACGTTTACGGTTAGATCGGCAAGTGCAGCAGGAGGTGGAAAAGCTTGCTTGGAAGCGTCAGCATTTGATGCAAATTACGACAGGGCGATCGCAGCAAGCAACGCAGCATTTAGAGTTATTGCGGCAGAAGTTGGCAACTCTTGACCCGAAAGCGGTGTTGCAGCGTGGTTATGCGGTGGTGAGAAGGGAAGATGGGGCGATCGCTCGTTCGGCGGTGGAGTTGGCTGTGGGGGAAGAGTTAATGATTCAGTTGGGACAGGGTGGAGTTAGAGTGAAGGTTATGGAAGTGAACGAACCGCAGAGGCGCAGAGGACGCAGAGAGTTGAATGGTTAAACGTAAGGGTGCTTCTAGTTCTGAGGAAGGTTGGAATTATGAGGCGAAGGTTGCTGAGATAGAGGGAATTATTACTCGCATTGAGGCGGGTGAGTTGGAATTGGAAGCTGTGTTTGACCAATTTGCCACTGCTGTGGAGTATTTGCGTCAGTGCGAAGGTTTTTTGCAGCAGCGACAGCAACAGGTAAATTTGTTGATTGAAACATTAAGCCAAGAGTAGATGCCGGAGACTCTAGTTTGAGTCTAGGCTAATAGTGTGAATATAGGAGTTTGCTTTTAAGTGAGGTATAAAATGCAGGACTCAAAATCTCAGATATAAAGAGTTTCTGCCTTCTGCCTCCTTTAAGCCAGAGTTCTAATGAGGAGTTGGATAAACAGAGAATGACTGATGAGATCATTGATTTGACAAACTGCGATCGCGAACCGATCCACATTCCAAGTTTGATCCAGCCTCACGGGGTTTTACTAGTTTTGCAAGATCCCACCCTGGAAATCCTTCAGGTGAGTAGCAACATCCAGAAAGTTGTTGGTCGTCAACCTGATGAATTGCTAGGCAAGCCGTTGTCAGATTTACTTGATATCAAGCATATTCAGCTGATTCAACAATGTCTCGCCGAGGATTTTGAGAGCGTCAATCCCCTAAATCTGTCTATCAAACATCAAAATAAATTAATTCATTTTGATGGTATTGTGCATCATTTAGAGAATATTATTATTCTAGAATTAGAGCCGAAAAAAGCGAAGGATAAAACAGGCTTTTTTGACTTCTATCAACAGGTAAGAGGAACCATTACCCGCATTCAGAAAGCACCAACGCTGCTAGAAATGTGCCAGATTGTGGTGAGAGAAGTTCGGCGAATTACTGGCTTCGAGCGCGTCATGGTCTATCGATTTGATCGGCAAGGGGCAGGCAGCGTCATCGCTGAAGATACTAATCAGGAAATGCCCTATTTGGATTTACACTATCCACCTTCTGACATTCCCAAGCAAGCCCGACAGCTATACACCCTTAATTGGCTGCGGCTGATTCCAGATGCCAGTTACCAGCCTGTCACCTTAATTCCAGCGAACAATCCTTTAACAAATCAACCGTTGGATCTCAGTCTCTCGGTGTTGCGGAGTGTTTCTCCGATTCATCTAGAGTATCTACAAAATATGGGCGTGACTGCCTCTATGTCTATTTCTCTGATGCACGAGCAAAAGCTTTGGGGATTGATTGCCTGTCACCATTCGTCACCCAAATATATTTCTTACAATATCCGCACCATCTGCGAGTTCATTGGACAGGTGATGTCTGTGGAACTGGCAAATAAAGAAGCAAGTGAAGATATTGATTACAAAAATCAATTAAAGTCATTACAAACGCAATTTGTGGAAGGCTTGTCTCAGGCTGAGTATTTCCTGGATGGCATGGTGCAAATGAAATCTCAATTACTGAATCTGGTCAGCGCTACGGGAGCGGTGATATGCAGTGGCAACGAGTGTATTCGAGTGGGTAAAACGCCATCTGAGTCAGAGATTCACGCTTTACTTGATTGGATTAAACCTCAACTGCATCATAACTTGTTTGAGACGCGATCGCTCCCGAAAAGTTACCCTGCTGCCGAGTCATTTAAAGCGATCGCTAGTGGCGTGTTAGCCCTGGAAATTTCCAAAGTTCACCACAATTACATTCTCTGGTTTCGCCCAGAGGTAATTCAAACGGTGAATTGGGGCGGCAACCCCAACAAGCCTGTGGAAGTTTTCTCAGATGGTAGTTTAAGAATGTCTCCTCGCAAATCCTTTGAATTATGGCAAGAAACGGTGCAAGGATCTGCCCTGCCCTGGAAACCCTGTGAAATAGAGGCGGTTACTGAACTGCGAAGTCTAGTTGTGGGCGTTGTATTGCGGCAGGCAGATAAACTGGCATCGATGAATTTTGAATTACAACGGAGTAACGAAGAACTTGATTCTTTCGCTTATGTTGCCTCCCATGACCTAAAAGAACCGCTGCGGGGCATTCACAACTACGCTAACTTCTTAATGGAAGACTATGCAGACGTACTAGATAGCGATGGAATGGCCAAACTGCAAACCTTGGTGCGGCTGACGCAGCGAATGGAAGACCTGATCAATTCCCTTCTCCATTTCTCGCGGTTGGGACGCGCCGAACTGATCCGGCAATTAGTGAATTTAAACGAGTTAGTACCCCAGGTAATCGCCACTTTGACCATTTCCCGACCGCAGAGCGAAGTTGAGTTTCGCATTCCTCAACCCCTGAAAAGCGTTCAAGGCGATCGCGCTCAGATTAATGAACTCTTCAGCAACCTGATTAGCAACGCCATTAAGTACAACGATAAACCCCAGAAGTGGGTCGAAATTGGTTTCATCGAAGGCAATGGAGAAAGCAAAGTTGCTTCTACTTCTCTAACTTTCTACGTTCGTGATAACGGCATTGGCATCCCCCAAGAACATCTCGACAAAATCTTTCAAATCTTCCGCCGCTTACATGGACGGGATGACTTTGGCGGTGGGACTGGCGTAGGGTTAACCATTGCCCGTAAAATCGTGGAGCGTCACGGTGGTAGAATTTGGGTGGAATCTACACCAACTGTTGGTAGTACGTTTTTCTTCACCCTGTCAGCGGAGGCAAATATATGAATCGGATTTCAGCCTTCCCGATCCAGGAAACGCCACTACTTTTAATTGTCGAGGATAGCAACGAAGACTTTGAGGCACTGCAAAGATTTCTAGGGCGTTCTACCATTGCGATCGCTATTCAAAGGTGTGTAAATGGGGAACAAGCCTTGGCGTTTCTTTATCGCACTGGCAGTTATGTGGAGCGCCAGAGTGCGCCCCGTCCCGGCTTGATTGTGCTTGACTTGAATCTGCCCGGAACCGATGGAAGAGAAGTGTTACGCCGAATTAAACAGGATGACAACTTGAAGATGATTCCGGTGGTGGTGTTTACTACCTCTAACAATCCTAAAGATATTGAAGTATGCTATCAATATGGTGTCAACAGCTACATTGTTAAGCCAATCAATTTTACTCAACTGAAACGAGATATTCAGATGCTTGTGGAATATTGGTTTGAAGTGACGACACTGCCTGATTATTCCAAGGATTAGTCATGAGTCAGAGATCGCGCACTGTCTTAATTGTCGATGATTCCCCAGAAGACCGAGAACTTTATCGGCGGTATTTACTACGCGATCGGGAGTATTCCCATACTATTTTAGAGGCGGCACTGGGTAAACAAGGTCTGGAACTATGGCAGCAACACCAGCCAGATGTCGTTTTACTTGATTATCGACTGCCCGATTTGGATGGACTGGAATTTCTGGCTCGGTTACAATCCTGCCTGCAACAGCCATGTTTCCCGGTGATTATGGTAACAGGACAGGGCAATGAAGCGATCGCAGTTCAGGCGATGAAAGCCGGCGCACAGGATTATCTAGTCAAAGGGCAAATTAGCGCGCAAGGGTTACACCTGGCAATGAATCGAGCAATCGCCAGCCTACAGATCCGTACCCAACTGCAACAGCAGATTGAACGAGAACGATTGACTAGACAAATTAGCCAGCAAATCCACCAATCACTGGAACTAGATGAAATTCTCCAAACCACTGTAACTGAGGTGCGCCAGTTTCTCCAGACCGATCGCGTCATCGTTTTTCAGTTAGATTCTGACGTAAATGGCATTGTCGTCGCCGAATCTGTTGTCGGAGAATGGCGAGCAGTCCTGTCGGCCAAAATCTATGACCCTTGCTTTGCCGAAAGTTGTATAGAAGGCTATCAGCAAGGGCGGGTGATGGCAAAATCTGATATTTATGACGGCAGTCTTGCTCCCTGTCATGTGGAATTTCTCGCAGAGTTTCAGGTATGGGCAAATTTAGTTGTTCCCATTCTGCGAGATGACCAATTGTGGGGACTTTTGATTGCTCATCATTGTACTGCCCCGCGATCGTGGCAATCGATGGAAATTGAATTACTACAACAACTTGCAGTTCACCTGGGAATTGCCCTCCAGCAAGCTAATGCTTATACCCAACTAGAGCAGCAGAGTGAAGCCCGTTATCGTGCCATTGTTGAAGATCAAACAGAATTGATTGCCCGGTATTTACCAGATAGCACCATTCAGTTTGTTAATAGTGCTTATTGTCGTTACTTTGGGCTAAAACCAGAGGAAATTATTGGTAAGAGTTTTCAACCTGTGATTTTTGCAGAGGATCGGGAAATGGTGACTCGGTTGGTAAACTCTATGAGTGCCGAAAATCCCACCGTCACGATTGAGAACCGAGTCATTATCAACGGGGAAATTCGCTGGACTCAGTGGATCAACCGGATGATATTTAATCAACAAGGACAATGTACAGAATTTCAATCTGTGGGACGAGATATTACCAAGCTGAAGGAGGCAGAAGCCCAACTGCGTCATAGTAGTGAGCGTGTCAGTTTAGCCAATGCAGAATTAGCCAGAGCTGCCCGACTCAAAGACGAATTTCTGGCAAATATGAGTCATGAGTTGCGTACCCCTCTCAATTCAATTCTCGGATTATCTGAAGCCCTATTGGAGGAAGTATTTGGTAGCTTAACCCCGAAACAAAGCCAGTTTTTAAAGACTATCGAACAGAGTGGGGAACACTTACTGGCATTGATTAACGATATTTTAGACCTATCTAAAATTGAGTCAGGCAAGATGGAGATTGAATTACGTCCAGTCTCGCTTGATTCAGTTTGTGAATCTAGCCTCAATTTTGTTAAAGAACAAGCTCGACAAAAACAAATTCAATTAACCTGCGAAATCGATCAAACCATCACCGAGATCGAAGCTGATGAACGTAGATTGCTTCAGGTGTTGGTCAATTTGTTGACAAACGCGGTGAAATTTACGCCCGATGAAGGTCGCGTTAAGTTTGAAGTCAAGATGAACTCGCCACAGCAAGCCGTTGAATTTCGGGTAACTGATAACGGAATTGGGATTTCCCCAGAAAATTTGAGCCAGATATTTCAGCCGTTTATTCAGTTAGACAGTTCCCTATCACGACGTTACACAGGAACCAGACTAGGATTATCGATCATCCAACGTATTGTCGATTTACATGGTGGCAGCATCCACGTCGAGAGCGAGGTGGGACGAGGGAGTTGCTTTAGTGTCATGTTGCCGTGGCATCCCTTATTTAAACAAGATGACTCACCATTACCTGAAGCCCCATTGAACGAAGGTGAAATCCAACAAGCTTTAGTGGTGGAAGATTCCGGTGTGGCTGCCAACCAAATTAAACGATATTTTGCGGAATTAGGCGCAACTAGTGTAATTCACCCAGTTGGGGAAGGTGTATTGAAAGTTGCTCTACAAGTCAAGCCGGATGTGATTGTGCTGGATATCTTGCTGCCTAAGAGTTCTGGGTGGGAAGTTTTAAGGGAGTTAAAAGCACATCCCCAGACTCAGAATATTCCGATTATTCTCATTTCAGTAGTGGATGAGCGATCGCGCAGCTTAGAGTTAGGATCTACTGAATATCTTTTAAAACCTCTCTCGCGACAAAAGTTTTATCAAGCATTGAACCGGATTTTCGCAAAGGTTCAATCGCCCAACTCACAAGCTGCCATTGTCATTGCTGCGGCCGAATCAGCCCAAACCCCCAAAATTTTGTTAGCAGAAGACAATGAAGCCAACATCACTACGCTCATGAGTTACCTGGAGGCATATAATTTTCAGGTTATGCTTGCCCGCAATGGCTTAGAAGCCGTGCAAATGGCTAAACAGCATCAGCCTCATCTCATCTTGATGGATATTCAAATGCCACAAATGGATGGATTAGAAGCAACCCGTCAAATTCGTGCCGATACCAAAACCCACTCGATTCCGATCATTGCCCTGACAGCTTTGGTCATGCCGGGAGATTTAGAACGGTGTCTAGAAGCGGGCGCAAACCACTACTTAGCCAAGCCGATAAAACTCAAGCAGTTATTGGAGATGATCGCCCAGCAACTCTCAAAAACTGACAATTAGCAATTATAGTTCAACTTATATTCCGCAGATATAGTAAAAAAAGCTAATTTTTTTAAACTCATATCTAAATATAAAGTCCGTTAAAACACCCCTAATAACAAGTTTGTAGTGGGGACTTCAGTCCCCAAAGCTAGGACTAAAGTCCTTACTACAAACTTTAATTTTTTTTATGCATAGATACTTATATCTATCTTACTTATTGAGTATATTTGCAATTGTGATAACGGCGATCGCATTCAGTTTGTATATGTCCTGCCATTGGTCTAATATCATGCTGAGTAAAAAAATTATCATTCAGACTGCAAAGTTTAGGGAGCAGAGAGAAAGAGGGTTTTAAGATTTTTACATAGATGCCCACAATCATAACTAATGAATCAGATATAGTAATTCGAATTCAAACGTGAGAATATAAGGAGATTAAAAGCACCCAATTATAAGCTTTACAGTGATTTTAATCCCTATGATTTAGGATTGCTATTACTATCTTCATAGATAATTTGTATTAGTAAGTAAATATTTATAGATTATTCTCTGGGAAAAATGATATAAATTTGATCAGCACGCAAGAATAAAATTATACATTAAAATTATCAAACAAGTTAACGCCAAACAGATGTCAAGAGCGATCCCATAAATTCTCTCAAATATGGTAAAATTCTGGCATTAATGAAGGGTTTTAGCATTTCTTGAAAAATGTCAAATTTTATATGCAAACCTGCGGAAGGTGGGTTAATATCTACTTGATTAATTAATGCACAATGTCTCAGCAACAGCGCACTCTCTTAATTGTCGATGATTCCCCAGAAGATCGAGAACTCTATCGGCGGTATTTGCTGCGCGATCGCGAATCCTCTTACATTATCCTAGAAGCAACGCTGGGACAACAAGGACTAGAAC
Source organism: Nostoc punctiforme NIES-2108 (assembly GCA_003326195.1). GTDB lineage: Bacteria > Cyanobacteriota > Cyanobacteriia > Cyanobacteriales > Nostocaceae > Nostoc > Nostoc punctiforme_A. The sequence goes on along the minus strand of LXQE01000029.1, from coordinate 40,690 downwards.
TTTGGCAGCAACATCAGCCCGATGCTGTGTTGCTTGATTATCGACTGCCCGACATGGACGGACTGGAATTTCTGGCACAATTGCAACCATCTAGCCAACAGCCTTGCCTACCTGTAATTGTCGTCACCGGGCAGGGCAATGAGGCGATCGCAGTTAAGGCGATCAAAGCGGGCGCACAAGATTATATTGTCAAAGAGCAAATCACCCCAGAAGGGCTGCAAATAGCAGTCAATGGGGCAATTGAAACAGTGCGACTACGCACCCAACTACAACAACGTATTGAACGAGAGCGCGTAGTCTCACATATTACCCAGAAAATTCACCAATCGCTGAATCTGGATGAAATTCTCCAGACAACCGTAACCGAAGTGAGAGAATTTCTGCACACCGATCGCGTCTTGGTTTTTCAGTTAAAACCTGATGGTGATGGCACAGTAATAGCAGAATCTGTTGGGGGACACTGGCAATCGCTGCTCTCCCACACTATGTACGATCCCTGCCTCGCGGAGAACTACCTTGCATGGAATCCGTCGGAAACTGTCAGCTACGATATCGCCTTTGTCGAGAACTATATCCAACGCTATCGTCAGGGTTACGTAACGGCAATATTTGATATTCAGGATAGCACTATCGATCCCTGCCACGTTGAATTGTTGGCTCAGTTTCAAGTGAAAGCTAATCTGGTGGTGCCGATTATTTCCGATAACCACTTTTGGGGGTTGCTAATTGCTCATAACTGTGCAGTTCCTCGAAGGTGGCAACCCTTAGAGATTGACTTGCTCAAAGAACTGGCGATTCAAGTTGGCATTGCAATTCGGCAGGCGGAACTCTATCAGCAGGCACAGAATGAATTGACCGATCGCAGACGAGTAGAAGCAGAATTACGGGAGAGCCAAGAATGGCTACGATTAGCACTGTCAGCCTCTCGGATGGGAACATGGAACTGGAACATCCAGACGGGAAAAATTTCCTGGTCGGATAACCTGGAAGCCTTATTCGGACTGGAACAAGGAGAATTTGACGGTTCATTCGAGATGTTTGCCGCGCGAGTCCACCCTGACGATCGCGATCGCCTACTAACAGCCGTCGATCGTGCTGTTGCCACTGGAGAAGACTATGACATTGAATTTCGGGTAGTATATCCCAATGGTACAATTCGGTGGGCACTAAGCCAGGGCAAGGTATTTTACGACCAACACGGACAACCGATTCAGATGGCGGGTATCGATCTAGATATCACCGAACGCAAACGATCAGCCGAAACTCTGCGTGAGAGTGAGGAACGTTTTCGCCAACTCGCAGAAAATATTGATGCGGTGTTTTGGATCAAAGAGGTGTCGGAAAATCGAGTTAGCTATGTCAGTCCTGCATATAAAAAACTGTGGGGATTGAACCCGCAGGAATTGTATCAAGGACAACAAGCATGGGTCGATAGTATTCACCCAGAAGATCGAGAATCGACAGACAGAGCATTTCATGAAAAAGCTGTCGCCGGTCAATTTGATGAAGAATATCGGATTATTTTACCCAATGGTAGTATTCGCTGGGTTCACGATCGCTGCTTTCCCCTGCGAGATGAAACAGGAGAAATTTATCGGTTTGCCGGGATTGCCGAAGACATCAGCGATCGCAAACAGGTAGAGCAGGCCCTGCGAGACAGTGAAGAACGCCTGCAAATGGCACTGGAAGGTTCTGGTGGCGGTCTATGGGATTGGAACATTGTTACCAATGAAGATTATTTAAGTTCACGATGGCTAGAAATGCTGGGATATGAGCAAGGAGAGCTACCTGGACACTTTAACAGTTGGGAGCGACTGATTCATCCTGACGATAAAGTTTGGGTGATGGAACGGTTGAATGCCCATCTTCAGGACGATTCGGTGTCTTACAAATTTGAATATCGGATGTTAACCAAGTCTGGGGAGTGGAAATGGATTGCCAATCACGGAAAAGTGGTTTTGCGCGATCAACAGGGCAATCCCCTGCGAATGGCAGGCATCCATTTTGATATCAGCGATCGCAAACAGGCAGAGCTTGATTTGCGCCAGAGTGAAGAATTTAAAAACCGTATTTTAGATAGTAGTTCTGACTGCATCAAGGTATTAAGCCTCGACGGGCGGCTGCTGTATATGAATACAGGTGGACTGTGTTTGATGGAAATTGACGACTTAAATCCCTATCTGAATATTGAATGGCTCTGTTTATGGGAAGACGGCTATCGGCAACAGGCAGAGCAGGCACTAGCTGCCGCTAAAATAGGTGAAGTCAGCATTTTTCGCGGATACTGCCCAACCGTAAAAGGCACTCCCAAATGGTGGGAAGTGGTCGTTAGCCCGATTCTGGATGCTTCCGGGCAACTAGAACGAATCTTATTGATTTCACGAGATATCACAGAACGTAAAAAGACAGAACTCTTATTGCAGGAAAACGAAGCCCGGTTGAAACTGGCGTACAAAGCGACGCGATCGGGAGTATGGGATTGGGACATTACCCGCAACAGCACTCATATATCTGAAGAGTACTGCAATCTATTCGGGCTTGACCCAACCACAGAAGAAGTCAGCTTTGAACAGTTGTTAAGCCTCCTGTACCCAGACGATCGCACCTTTGCCAATGAAATAGTGAGCCGCACCATCCAGCAACAGCAAGAGTACTATGAAACTGATTACCGCATTGTACATCCTGATGGCATTCGCTGGTTAGCAGCTAGAGCTAAGGTTTTTTATGATGCTGCGGGCAATGCAGTACGGATGCTGGGCAACGTGCAAGATATCACCGATCGCAAACAGGTAGAGGATGAATTACGGCAAAGTGAAGAACGCTACCGCTACCTAGCAGAGGCGATTCCGCAACTTGTTTGGACTTGCGATGCCAGTGGTTCGTGCGATTACGCGAATCAACGATTGTGTGACTATATCGGATTGACCTTTGAACAGATTTTAGAGCAAGGTTGGATATCAGCCGTTCATCCAGACGATATACAAGCGGCTCAATCCTTGTGGAATAATACTGTAGATTGTGGCAGTAGCTATCGCCACGAATATCGCTTTAAAAGAGCTTCTGATCGCAGCTACCGTTGGCATTTGGTACTGGGACTGCCGCTAAAAGACCAACAGGGGCACGTAGTGAAATGGTTTGGCACCTGCACAGATATTCACGATCAAAAGGAACTAGAAGTTGAACGCAATCGCATCCTTGCCCAAGAGCAAGCAGCCAGAGCAGAAGCCGAACGCGCCAATCGGATCAAAGATGAGTTTCTCGCCGTTCTCTCCCATGAATTGCGATCGCCTCTCAACCCGATTCTCGGTTGGACAAAACTGCTACAAACCCGCAAATTTGATGAAACCAAAACAGCTGAAGCTTTAGCCACCATTGAACGCAACGCTAAACTGCAAACTCAACTGATTGATGACTTGCTCGATGTCGCCAAGATCCTGCGCGGCAAACTCAGCATAGATGCGTCTCCCGTGAATTTGGCATTTGTAATTGAATCTGCGATCGACACGGTAAGTACAGCAGCTGTTGCTAAATCAATTTTGTTGCATCCAGTACTGCCGAATATTGGGCAAGTCTCTGGAGATTCTAACCGCCTGCAACAGATCGTTTGGAATTTACTTTCCAACGCGATCAAGTTTACCCCCAAGGGAGGACGAGTAGAAACCAGACTAGAGCGAGTTGAAGATCGGGCACAGATTATCGTTAGTGACACTGGCAAAGGCATTAACCCAGACTTTCTCCCGTATATTTTTGAGTCATTCCGTCAAGAAGATGTCTCAATTACTCGCAAGTATGGCGGGTTAGGATTGGGATTAGCGATCGTCCGGCAGTTGGTTGAGGCTCACGGCGGCACCATCACGGCTGATAGTGCAGGTGAAGGCTTGGGAGCCACCTTTACAGTCCAGTTGCCATTGCTGAATGTTGAACCGGAAATCAAGCAGCCAGATGAGTTGCCACAACCAGCACTCGAACTCACGGGTATTCGAGTTCTCACAGTTGATGATGATGCCGATGCCCGTGAGTTATTAACAGTATTGCTTGCTGAATACGGAGCGAAAGTCTTGACTGTTAGCTCTGCGGCACAAGTTTTAGCAAACCTAGAGTCCTTTCAACCCGATGTTTTAGTCAGTGATATTGGAATGCCCGAAGTCGATGGTTACTCCCTGATTCAACAGATCCGCGCTTTAACTGCCGAAAAAGGGGGAGAGATTCCCGCGATCGCTTTAACTGCTTATGCCAGAATTGAGGATTCCCTGCGAGCCATAACCAGTGGCTATCAACGGCACGTTACCAAGCCTCTCGATCCAGAAGAGTTAGTGCAAGCGGTGGTGGCACTGGCACACAGTAAACTAAACTATCCCACTCCTTAAAATAATTAGGTTTAAGCTTCAATCAACACCTGTGTTTGGATCGACCTTCAAAAGTACTTCTCGAATAATGGCGGAGCGCTGCCAGGCAGATTGTGCCTCCTCTTTGAATTTTTCTGCCGCCAAGTTTTGATTGCGAGCCTCCATCCTTGAAGCTATACGATGTGATAAAGAAGCTTTCTCTTCCAATGCCCTTAAAGCGATCCATAGTGCATCCTCCACCTTATCAGACTGGGTGGCTAGCAAAGTTTCTACTGAATAAGCATGACCCGTGCGGCACCGGAAGCGCAACAAATTTCCCTCTTCGAGTTCCCAGAGGATACCGCCGCAGTCAGGACAGCCAAAGGTTGATGGTTTACCAGGTCGATCGCTTTCGTTTTCTACTGCTTCCAAACTCAACTGCGCTATTTCAGTTTCAAACTCCATCTTGCTAGGTACGGGGTTTTCTGGCTGTATTTCCATTGGTATATTAACTAAAGCTACCAAAATAGAAGGAATATCTGAAAGTGGCGCGATATGGTCAATATCCTCTACATTATTGATCGCATTACGTGGCATATTAGGATACAAAGCATCATCAGGATTTTGGACAATTGCCACACCGCCCCGCATTTTTACAGCCATTATTCCCGCCGTGCCGTCGTCAAGCATACCTGTTAGTAGCACAGCAATCACTCGTTGCCCATAGGTTCGCGCTGCACTGCGAAACAATGGATCGATGGCGGGACGACAACGATTTTCTTTTGCTCCCCGCGTTAAACGCAAATATCCTTGTTCTACCAGTAAGTGGTAGTCAGGCAAAGCCACATAAATCCTACCATGAACAATAGCTTCGCCGTCCTGAGCATGAGACACTGGTAAGTTGCCAGCGCGATTTAATATTTTTGGCAGAATACTCGTGCTGTGACTGGATACATGAAGAACTATAATCACAGCAGCATTGAGATCGGGCGGCAAATGCTTGACTAAATAAGTCAGCGCCTCAACTCCACCTGCTGATGTTCCAACGACAATAATATTGTGTTCAAGCATTAATATAACGATTTCACTAGCATAGCAGCGTGGTCAACAAAAGCACGTTTACTACCAATTTTGAGACTAACGCAGCCAAAGAATTTGCTCACCTAGCTTTGAGAGGATTTATTCTTCATTTAAGGAATAAGACTTTAGACGAATAGCACGAAATGCAATTTTGCGTTTTTAAAAAGTTTTAAATACTTATCTGCTGAATAAACATCTGATGCTCTACTGAACTTAGCCCTTTTTGCAACACTGCCAAAACTTGTTGCATATTTCCTGCAACTAATGCTGATACATCAAGCCACAATCCCGGAAACACTTGACTTTGAATTATCCCTAACGCATTTGGGATCAGTGCTACGTATTCACCATTTTGCAAGCTGAACCAACTAACAGTGCTATCAAAAACCTGCCAAACAATATATTCCTGAATGCCATTGCGACGATAGGCACGTTTTTTATCATACAAATCTTTGCTAGCACTGCTGGCGGCAACTTCTGCTACTAATTCTGGCGCACCTTCCACGTATCCATCAGTACTTAGATGAGATGATCCGCCACACGCTGCATCGATTAACAAAATGGCATCAGGTTGGGGTTCATTATCTAAATCTAGCCGCACAGTTGGATTATCGCCCAATCTGACACCAGGTGTGGCTACTTTATAATTTCCCAGCCAAATCATTAAATTACCATGCGGTTCGGCATGTGGTTCAAAACGCAAAGGTGATGCCACGTAAACGACTCCTTCAATCAATTCGGCTTTCTTAAGGTTGGGCATGGCATTATAGCGACGCTCAAACTCTGGACGAATGAGGCGATCGCCACTCTCAAGAGGCGGAATGTCGGAGGGAGAATCAGTTGGAGTCGAATGTTGTGAAGAGGTGTTGACCACGAGCGCAGGTGGTAGAGGTGGTTAATATTGATTGTATCGTAGTGCCGTGAAGCGGGTGAGTTGGTAGTTGCGATCGCAGGCACAATCAAGCAATATAGAAAAATTCATTCCTTCTAAATAACTACTTAGCCTGTAAGGTTAGCGGTAAGCGCGAGTTTCCAACTTGTTTTGTTTTTAGTGAACCTGCCTTGAAAACAGGGAACAGGTAACAGGAAACAGAAAATAGGGAACAGGGAACGGGGAACGGGGAACAGGAAGAAGTATTTTCATTGTTCCTTGTGAGTTCCACTCATGGAGTCTCTTGTAAAAGTCTCTTCCCGCGGTAGAATAACGAGATTTTGCAAGAGGTATTAATCATGAAACCATTTCTGTTTGTAACCGACTTAGATGACACCCTGGTATACCGGACTGTGGGCGATGACAGCGCTTTACCAGAACTAAATCAACTACTGAGTCAACATCGCCAAGAATACGGCACTAAGATTGTTTATTCTACCGGGCGATCGCCTGTACTTTACAAAGAACTCCAAGCTCAAAAAAACCTTCTGCAACCGGATGCCCTCGTTCTTTCCGTGGGTACAGAAATTTACTTAGATGGTACTGATACTCCAGACTCAGATTGGTCAGAAATCCTCTCTCCGGGATGGGAACGGGAAACTGTATTATCTATTACGAAAAAATATCCTGAGTTAGTTCGGCAACCAGATTCCGAACAGCGTCCCTTCAAAGTGAGTTGTTTTCTAGAACAAGATGCATCTGTCAGAGTGATATCACAACTTGAAGCAGAGTTGCAGAAATCTAAATTAAATGTAAAGTTAATCTACAGTAGCGGTATTGACCTTGACATTGTACCCCATAGCAGCGATAAAGGTCAGGCAATGCAGTTTTTACGCCAGAAGTGGAAATTTGCAGCAGAACAAACAGTTGTCTGTGGTGATTCAGGTAATGATATTGCTTTATTTGCTGTAGGCAACGAACGGGGAATCATTGTGGGGAATGCCCGCAAAGAGTTACTCCAATGGCACAATGAGTATCCCGCAGACTACCGCTACCTGGCAAAAGCTTTTTGTGCAGGTGGAATTATCGAAGGCTTAAATTATTTTGGTCTCTTGTAATGATTAGTTATTTAAAAGGTATAGTCGCTGGTATCCAAACAATTGGCGCTAATCGCGTGATTCTGACTCTGGAAGTGAATGGCTTGGGGTATGATTTGCAAGTTCCCCAAAGGCTAGCAAACCAGTTACCAGAGTCGGGAGGAGTAACGCAAATTTTTACCCATTTGCAAATTCGTGAAGAAGTGCCCTTTCTCTATGGGTTTGCTTCCCCAGCCGAACGCGATTTATTTCGTCACTTGCTGACTGTTACAGGTATTGGTGCAGCCTTAGCGATCGCCCTCTTAGACACTCTGGAACTACCAGATTTAGTCCAAGCAATTATCGCTGGCAATATACAAATCCTAATTCAGGCTCCAGGTGTGGGCAAAAAAATTGCTGAACGCATCTGTTTGGAACTGAAAAGCAAATTAGTCGAGTGGCGCAAATCAGCCGGGTTCTTCGTCGCCACAGGCGGGCCTGCACCGGGAATTCTCGAAGAGGTGCAAATGACCCTCTTCGCCTTGGGATATACTGCCCATGAGGTCAGTCACGCCCTACATGTAGTCAGCGAAGACATTGGACTACCCAAAGATGCTTATGTCGAAGACTGGATTAAACAAGCGATCGCTCATCTTAGTAGCGAACAAGTTTAATGGTCATTGGGCATTGGGCATTGGGCATTGGGCATTGGGCATTGGGCATTGGGCATTGGGCATTGGGCATGGGTTATTCTCTTTGCCCCCTCATTCCCCTCATCCCCCTCATCCCCCTCATCCCCCTCGTCCCCGTGACTGCTGCTTTATCAACTTTAATCTCAACACCCTCATCCCCTTCATCCTCCTCATCTCCTTCAATGCCCCATGCCCCATGCCCCATGCCCCATGCCCACAGACCCTTATGCTTGGCTAGAACATTCCTTAGCAACAATTCATCGGGCAGACTGGTATCGTTCGGTACAACCTATCAATGGCCGTCCGGGTGCAACGGTGGTTTTAGCTGGGCAAGAGGTAATTAATTTTGCCAGCAATGACTATTTGGGATTGGCTGGAGATGAGCGTTTGATGGCAGCGGCGACGGCTGCGATCGCGGAATTTGGTACTGGTAGTACTGGTTCTAGATTACTCAGTGGGCATCGGGAGTTACACAGGGAATTAGAGGAAGCGATCGCATCTACCAAACAAACAGAAGATGCCTTGGTATTTAGTTCCGGGTATCTAGCGAATTTGGGTGCAATTACCGCCCTTGTGGGCAAGCGCGATCTAATATTCTCTGACCAGTACAATCATTCCAGTCTAAAAAATGGAGCGATTCTCAGCGGTGCAGCAGTGGTGGAATATCCGCACTGTGATATGGCAGTATTAAAAACTCAGTTGAAACAGCAGCGGCAAAATTACCGCCGCTGTTTGATTGTTACTGATACCGTTTTCAGCATGGATGGCGATTTATGTCCGTTGCCTGTACTGTTGGATCTCGCTGATGAATTTAGCTGTATGCTGCTAGTCGATGAAGCTCATGCCACTGGGGTACTAGGAAAAACTGGCGCTGGGTGTGTCGAGCATTTTGGATGTACAGGAAAGCAATTAATTCAAATTGGCACTTTGAGTAAAGCTTTAGGTAGTTTAGGCGGGTATGTAGCAGGAAGTAGCGCCTTAATTGACTTTTTGCGGAACCGCGCACCCAGTTGGATTTATACCACTGGGCTTTCGCCTGCTGATACAGCAGCAGCCTTAGCAGCAATCAAGATCGTGCAACAAGAACCGCAACATCGTGCCCAATTGTGGGGAAATATACATTATTTGAAAACTTTGCTGCAACAGTTACCTAACCTGAAATTGCTGCCTTCTGAATCACCCATATTATGTTTTCAATTGCCTAATGCCACAGATGCGCTTAAAGCTGGAAAACAGCTAAGAGACGCTGGCATTTTTGCCCCAGCAATTCGTCCCCCCACAGTGCCCACAAGTCGAATCAGAATATCCGTGATGGCAACTCATGAAGTAGCACATATTGAAAAATTGGTCGCAGTACTATCTGAGTGCTGAGTAGGAGAGTTAGGAGTTAGGAGTTAGGAGTTAGGAAAAATTCTTCCCAATGCCCCATGCCCAATCCCCAATCCCCAATCTTTTTACAAAACTGGCAATTGATTAAACAAAATCCAATAAAAATCAAGCTGTTGGACGGCTTGGTTAAATTGTTCAAAATCCAATACAGTTCAGTTAAGCATCTCTTTCTTCTCTCTGCGTTCTCTGCGCCTTGGCGGTTCGTTAAAAAAACGACTTTGGTAACAGAGTTTTAGCCTTAACTGAACCGTATTGGTTCAAAATCGACAGGTTTGACGATGTAGCTATTTACCCCAAGCTGGTAACTCTCGATCATATCCTGGTCTTCAGCAGAAGAGGTCATTACCACAACCGGAATCTTCTAGCAAGTCAAACTATATTTATCGTTTGGTGAATATGGCAACAGATGCGCTAATTAAAAAAGCAGAAATTTTGTTAAAGTGAAACTAGAAGTAAGCGATCGCATCGTTATTATATCTAAATGCTAAAGTAGATATCCTGGCAATATCAATATTTTACTTATTCATTCAAATTTAAATATTCATTGCTACCAAATAAATAGTAGTATATCAAGTAACGATCGATTCCCGAAAAATTTAACCTCAAGGAAGGGAGCAAAAGAGCGTCATTTATCTTGATGGATAGAGCTAAATTTTTACTTTACATATCAGATAGCTAACAAATCAACCTCTGGCAAAAGAGGTTTTGTAACTCAGCAAAAATCTATCTGGAGATAAGTTACTAAAATTTGCAAACTAGCTTAGGGTATATACAGCCTCTGCAATGAGTATTGGTTGTTCCAAGAACTTTTCATGCCCCATATTCATTATTCTCAGTTACTGCGTTATGGCATCGTTGTATTAATTGTCGCACTTGCATTAGTGCTAATGTTGATGCTAGACCCCTGGTTAAGCATGAGTGGAACTCCTTTTTTGCTGTTTTTTAGCGCTGTAATGGTGAGTGCTTGGTATGGTGGTTTGAAGTCAGGGCTGTTTGCAACTTTCTTGTCTGCGTTACTGAGCGATTACTTCTTTCTCCCTCCAGCTTATGATCTGAGTTTTGACTTATCCAATTCTGTGCGAATTGGGTTGTTTGCATTACAAGGATTGCTCTTTAGTATCTTATGTGAGCGATTAAAAACTGCAAAAAGACGAGCTGATAGAAATCTGCAAGAGCTAAGAGTTAGTGAAGAAAGATTTCGATTAGCATTAAGTAGTTCTGATATCGTGGTGTTTCAGCAGAATTGCGATTTGCGATATCAATGGATTCATAATCCTCAAGGTCTAGAAACTGCTGAGGAAATGTTAGGTAAATCTGATGATGAATTATTTCCAGCCTCAGTAGCAGAGCAATTGAAGGCAATTAAGCTAAAGGTAATAGAGACTGGTGTTGCAACCCGCCAAGAAGTTTATCTGACAACTTATGGAAAAGACTGTTACTACGATTTGCTAGTTGAACCACTAAAGGATGCAGACAATAGCATTCAGGGTATTACCTGTACAGCTGTGAATATTACTCAACTAAAACAAACTGAACAAGCATTACGGGAAAGCGAAGCTAAGTTTCGCAGTGTAGTTGAGTCAAACATGATTGGTATTGGCTTCTGGAGTAGAGACGGGGGGATTACAGAAGCAAACGATGCCTTGCTGAATATGGTGGGTTATACCCGTGAAGAATTAGTTTCTGGAAAAATTAACTGGCAAGATTTAACTCCTACAGAGTACGGGCAACTCGATAAGCAAGCACTGACTCAACTTCAAGACAGTTCTTTTTGCACACCATATCAAAAGGAATATATCCATAAAAACGGCTCACGCTTCCCGATTTTGGTAGGTGCTAGCCGCTTTGAAGGGACTGTAGATCGAGGAGCTTTTTTTGTTGTCGATATTACAGAGCGCAAGCAGGCTGAGGAAAGACTACACTATATCGCCCAAATTAGTAGTTTACTCTCTACTTCGCTAGATTATGAACAAACCTTAGAACAGATCGCTAAAATCTCGGTTCCCCAGCTTGCTGATTGGTGTAGCGTCGATATTTTAAATGAAGATGGTTCCATTCGCCGCCTACCCATTGCCCATACAGACCCATCGAAAGCGGAGTTGGCGCGTAAACTTCAGGAGTATGCAACAGATTACAAGGGTGCAAGCGCAATTACCAAAGTACTGCAAACCGGGCAAAGCGAATTAATCTCAGAGATACCTGACTCGCTATTAGTGGCAAGTACTCAGAATCAGGAACACTTAGAACTTGTTCGCCAACTGGGAATGAAGTCTGTGATGATTGTGCCGTTAATTGCAAAAGGGCGAGTACTGGGCACCATCAGCTTTGTCACCACTCAAGCAGACCGTCGGTACGATCGCACTGACCTAACTTTAGCAACAGATATTACCCAGCGTGTTGCCTTAGCAGTGGAAAATGCCCAACTTTATCGAGACATCCACCAAGCTTTAATCCATTATGCCGAATCTCTATCTCTCCTAGATGCGTTACTAGGAGCGGCTCCTGTTGCCGTATGCTTTTTGGATCGGGAACTGCGATATATCCGCATTAATCAAGTTTTCGCTGACATTAACGGTTTAACTATAGAAGAACATCTAGGATGCAAATTTAGAGAAGTCTTGCCAGCAATGGCGGCTGAGTTAGAGCCACAATTACAGCGCGTGTTAGATACTGGAGAACCCCTGCTGAATATGGAAATCAGCGGTGAGACAAGGGAGCAACCCGAACGTTACGGTTACTGGCTGGGCAACTATTACCCAGTTCGTAACGCAATGGGTGAAACGGTAGGAATTGGAATTATTTTGGCAGATGTTACCGCAGCAAAGCAAACAGAAGTTGCTTTGCGAGAAAGCGAAGAAAGGTTTCGGGCAATGTTCAATCAAGCAGCTGTCGGTATTGCTCTAGTAGCGTTGGATGGACAATTTCTGCAAGTTAATCCTGCTCTGTGCGAAATTACTGGGTATAGCCTAGAAGAGTTAATTCAAATGAACTTTCAGGAAATTACCCACCCTGACGACTTAGAAGTTGATTTGGAAAATGCTGGGCGAGTTTTAGCAAAAGAAATTAGTGGTTATTCTCTAGAGAAACGCTACATCTGCAAAGATGGTTCCATAGTTTGGGTCAATCTAACTTCATCAACAGTTTGGGATGTTAACGGACAACCTATGTATGCATTAGGGATTATTGAGGATATTAGCCATCGCAAACGAATTGAAGCCACACAAAACTTTTTAGTCGAAGCCAGCACCTTACTAGCTGCCTCATTAGATTATGAAATCACCTTGGAAAATGTGGCAAATCTAGCAGTGCCAACTTTAGCCGATTTGTGTATTGTAGATGTCTTTGAGGAAGATTGGTCAAGTAAACAAATTGCGATCGCAATTGCCGATCCCACAAAACTAAATATTTTAGACGAAATCCGACGGCGTTATCGACCAAAAACCAAAGCCAAAGAGCTTGTACGGCAGCTACGCATAGGAATATCTGTCTTTTATCCCGAATTATCTGACTCACATCTTCTACAGATGTCTGAAGACAACGAACATCTGCAATTGCTGCAAAATCTGGGTATTCGTTCTCTAATGGTGATTCCAGTTCGTTCCCGCGGGCAATTATTTGGAGCAATCTCTTTTTTTACCGCCGAATCTGGTCGGTACTATCAACAAACAGACTTGGCTTTAGCAGAAGATATTGCTCGGCGGGCGGCGACAGCCATCGACAACGCCAGACTCTACCAGGAAACTCAACGGTCTGTCAATCGCACAGTACTTTTACAAAAAATAACTGCTGCCTTCTCAGAAGCTTTAACTCCCCAACAGGTGGCTGATGTAGTGGTGAACCAGGGTATTGCCGCCTTGGAAGCTACTGGTGGTTCCGTTGTCTTACTTACTGAAGGAAATACTACCCTAAAAGTTGTGCAAGCAATTGGCTATCCGCAAACGCTCATAAATACTTGGACAAGTTTTCCAATCGCAGCACCTAACCAAATAGCAGAAACAGTCAGAACTGGGCAGCCGATTTTTTTAGAAAATTTAGCAGCCATGATTGCTAGATATCCCGACTTAGCAGACGTTGTGACTGTTATAGCGAATAATGCTTGGGCTTCCATTCCCTTGATAGTAGAAGGTAAAGTAATTGGGGCTTTGGGATTAAGCTTTACTCCTCTTCAAATATTTAACGAAGAAGACCGGGGATTTATGTTGACACTGGCACAGCAGTGTGCGCAAGCCATCGCCCGCGCTCAACTTTACGAAGCTGAAAAGACAGCTAGGGCACAAGCCGAAACAGCCAACCGGATTAAAGATGAATTTCTCGCTGTCCTTTCTCACGAACTCCGAACTCCCTTGAATCCGATTTTAGGGTGGGCAAAGTTACTCAGAACCCGCAAGTTCGACGAAGCTACTAAAATCCGAGCATTAGAAACAATCGAGCGCAATGCCAAGCTACAAACTCAATTGATTGGAGATTTACTTGATGTTTCGCGGATTTTGCAAGGTAAAGTCAGCTTAAATCTCCATGCAGTGGATTTGAAAATAGCGATCGCAGCTGCACTAGAAACGGTGCGTTTAGCAGCAGAAGCCAAATCAATTCAAATTCAAACAGTGTTAAGTAATGATATCGGCAAAGTTCTTGGCGATGGCGATCGCTTGCAACAAGTAATGTGGAATCTCCTCTCCAATGCCGTTAAATTCACACCCACAGATGGACTTGTAGAAGTGCGTCTACAGCAAGTTGGTTTAGATGCCCAAATCCAGGTAATTGATACAGGTAAAGGAATCAACCCAGACTTTTTGCCCCACGTCTTTGATTACTTTCGGCAAGCAGATGCTAAAACAACCAGAGTATTTGGTGGACTGGGATTGGGACTGGCAATTGTGCGTCATTTAGTAGAACTTCATGGTGGCACAGTTCAGGCAGAGAGTTTGGGAGAAGGACAAGGGGCTACCTTCACAGTCAAACTACCTCTGCTCAAAAATTCTGAGTTGCGAGTTAGCAGTAGTGAGGCTTCTCAAGCAGAACTCGATACTGAGGAGACATTACTTGCTGGAGTGCAAATTCTGCTTGTGGACGATCAAGCCGATGTGCGAGAATTTTTTAGCTTTGCGCTAGAACAATATGGTGCGGCAGTAACGGCAGTTGAATCAGCAGATGAAGCGCTGCAAACATTAGTGCAATCCCAGCCAGATATCCTCTTAAGCGATATTGGAATGCCCATCATGGATGGGTATATGTTGCTACGCGAAGTGAGAAAATTACCGCCAGAGCAAGGCGGACAAATTCCCGCGATCGCTTTGACTGCTTATGCAGGAGAAATTAACTACAACCAAGCAATGGCAGCAGGATTCCAAAAACACTTACCTAAACCCGTCGATCCAGTGGATTTAGCCGCAGCGATCGTTAGTCTCGTTGATCGCACTTAACCTTGAGGTAAATAAATTCTTCAATTTCTCTTCTTTCCTTGACAAATTAAATGCCTCGTTCCCAGGCTGTGCCTATTGGTGACAACTTAAAGCGATCGCCAAAATCTCCCTTGCCGGCGGCAGAGCCGCAATTGAAGTGCATTTCCAGCCCAGAAGCTGGAAACGAAATTTGAAAAGGCTTTTAGTTAAGTTGACATCAATGCAAGGCCTTGTGCCTCTACCGCCTGGTCTATTTACTTGAAAATAGCTATAGCAAAAACAGAGACTTACACAGATGCAAGTCTCTGGTTGGCTTTTATGCCGCTGCTAACTGAAAGCTTCAGTTATTCTTTTATGGCTTTTTCACACTATCAACTTTTGCTTCTACCTTCACTGTCTTCACACCTTGAACTTCTTTAGCTAAGGTTTCAGCTTTCTTGAGTTCTTCAGCAGAAGCGGCTGTACCTTTGAGGATAATTTCACCCTCTTTGTTTTCAACTTGTAACTTGTTGCCTGGTAAGCCTTTATTCAACTTTGCGCTAACTTCAGTTTTTAAATCGCTCTTAGCTTTTGTTGCTGCCGTTTTTTCAGCATCGGTTTTAACTTTCGTACCTGTATTAGCTGCTAAAGGAGTAGCCTGTGTTTCTGGAACTTTGGCAGTTTGATTTGTCTGCGAAGCTGGTTTTGCTGGTGCTTGAGCGGCTTCATTAGTTGTGCTAGGAGTTTCTGAACCAGTTTTAGGAGCCTCTTGGCAGCCAAAAGTACCAACTACCAAAATGCTACTAACTACTAATAGAATTAGCTTTTTCATTATCTATCTCCGAATTGAGTACTTGAAGCGGTTAATTGAGGTGTGTGTGATGATGAGGAGCAAATTTAAAAAAACAATTAAAAGTGAAGTAGCAAAAATGCTTAAGCAATAGCTCAGGTTACTGAAAATTGAAATTTGGACGATTTCTTGCAACTAAGATTTTGCACCCAGTTTTGAGAAATTCCAATTCAATTTTCCTGACGGCTGATAACCAGCATGGCTTTACTCACAGTCTGTGGCTCTCTATGAATTTAATGTAGATGCTGAGTAGCTGTTTTGATGGTAGACTATGACACTCCACAGTAGTGACTCGATGTTATCAGATTTGAGTTAATTTGGCGATATCTATGACTAATTTCAAACTTCAGCCTTTTTGCAATCCTGTATAAGCATTCTTACCAACAAAATGTTACTTTATAAAACTATGGCTTACTTACAATGCCTTAAATATCAGGAAATATTAGCCAATGCCCTACCTTACTTCGGCTAGCGAAATTCGTGCCATTGTTGCTGAATATACAAACGCTAAAACACTGTGGATAGATACAGAAGTCGCTGACTATAAAAGTCGTAATCCCCGATTATCGCTGATTCAGGTATTAGATAATCCTCAAGATATGAGTGGCGATCGCGTCTATCTTTTAGATGTCTTAGATCAGCCTACTATTATAGCTGAATTTGTTGACCAAATTATGATAAATTCTGCCATTGAAAAAGTTTTTCACAATGCCAGTTACGATCTAAAATTTCTCGGTAGCAAGAAAGCCAAAAATATTACTTGCACTTTGGAAATGGCCAAAAAAATTCCCTACTATCTTTTGCCATTACCCAACTACCAACTCAAGACAATAGCTACAGCACTTTGTAGCTTTAATAATATCGATAAACAAGAACAAAAAAGTGATTGGGGAAAACGCCCTCTGACTGAAGAACAGATAGAGTATGCTTACCTCGACTGCATTTATCTTGCTCAAATTCACCTAAACTTGTTAGGCTTACAAGCCCAAGCCAGCCCCGAACCTGCAACGGAAGATTTAATATCACTAAGTACTAGATACTCGGAACTTGAACAGCAATGGAAGTCGTTGAATTCAGAATTTGAGCATTTGCAAGAACGTATGAAAAAAGCTATGCAAGCTCAAAATATATCTGAAACTTCTAATTATAAGTTGACTAGTTATGAGCGTACAACAGTCAAAGCTGCATTTACAGAATTGGCAAAGCTAGCACAAACTCAAGGTATTAATTTAGATTTTCCAATCACACTAACTCAGAAGCTCCAAAAGGATTTAGGAAAAAATCTGGAACAATTGTCTGTAGATATTGACAAAAATACGTCTTGGCGGCTAATTTCCAAAACTCAAGAGAGTGAAGCGGAGGATGAGTAAATTGTTCATCAGGCTACAAATGTCAGAGTTTATAGAGTTATTGTGAAGAAGAAATATTGAAACTTAATAATTATTTCCTGCTTTTTTCTCTGATAAATCTATAAAATATTAGGGAAAATTGTCAATTAACTTTAAAGGCCTATCAAAAGTTAGAATAGTTATTGAGTTAAAGAATTAAAATCTAGATTTTGGTACTAATTCCGTTCAGGTATGATGGCAGTTTATATTAACTTATGAGACGGCGTTTATTTGGGCAAAAGCGAACAAGGGTAAATACTTTATTTACCATAGCTATTTTTACTACATTGACTGCAATTAGCAGTATTTCTTGTAGTAAGAATGACAATGTATTGGTGACAGAAATAGGAGTTAGTCAACCTAGCCGTCGTTCAGCTACAACATCCAGAGGTGGGGAATTTTATCTTCAGGGAAAGAATCAGCATTTAAACGGCGACTTGCAAGCTGCGATCGCTTCTTACGGTAAGGCAATTAGTCAAAATTCTCAGTATGGCGCTGCCTACAACGCGCGAGGATTAGCCTATTTTGATTTGGGAGACAAGGAAAAAGCGATCGCAGATTACAATCAAGCACTCCGCATCAACCCTAACGACGCCGAAGCCCATAATAACTTGGGGAATGCCCGCGCCTCACTAGGAGGTAACAGAGAAGCAGTTAAAGATTACAGTGAAGCAATTCGCCTCAATCCCAACTATGCCGAAGCCTACAATAACCGAGGAAATGCCCGCGCCACCAATGGAGACAAAAAAGGGGCAATAGACGATCTTGATCAAGCGATTCTCCTCAACCCCAAATATGCGATCGCTTATAATAACCGAGGAAATGCCCGTGCTGCCAATGGAGATCCCAAGGGTGCGATCGCAGATTACAATCAAGCCATTAGCCTCAATCGTAACTTTGCCCCTGCCTACAATAACCGAGGAAATGCCCGCGCCACTAATGGAGACAAACAGGGAGCGCTCAAGGACTTACAACAAGCAGCAAACATTTTTCAAAGTCAAGGTAACAACGACTTATACCAACAAGTGATGAATAACATCAAAGAACTTGGACAGTAACAGAGGGGCAGGGAGCAGGGCTAACCTAATGCCCAATGCCCAATGCCCAATGCCCAATGCCCAATGCCCAATGCCCAATGCCCAATGCCCAATGCCCAATGCCCAATCACAAATGACAAAATCACATCCCAGAACCAATGTGAATGCGATCCTCAACTTCCGCAAATTTTTCCTGTGCCAGCTGTTCAGTACTCAATAGTGAAACGACAATCGCCACAATAAACGCCAGTGGGATGCTGATTAATCCAGGATTTTTTAGGGGAAAGGGTGCAGAAGCGTGCTTGAGAATCGTTACTTGAATAGTAGGTGACAAATAAATCAGCACTAAAGAGGAGACAGTTCCTACTAACATACTTGCAACTGCACCATTGGTTGTGAAGCGTCGCCAAAGCATGGATAAGAGCAATGCTGGGAAGTTTGCACTCGCAGCGATCGCAAATGCTAAACCTACCATATAAGCTACGTTTTGCCCTTTAAACAAGATACCCAAGAATATCGCCACTAATCCCAACAGCATTGTTGCACCGCGAGCCACCTTTAGCTGTTCTGACTCGTCAGCATGGCCCGATCGCACCACATTCACCCATAAATCATGAGACAGTGCAGCCGCACCTGAGAGTGTCAACCCAGCAACAACCGCCAAAATAGTTGCAAATGAAACAGCCGCAATAAAACCTAAGAAAGCATCACCACCCAAAAATTCTGCCAACATCGGCGCAGCCATATTACCACCAGTACCAATTTTCTCGATGGCATCTTTACCTACCAGCACCATCGCTCCAAAGCCCAGAATGAAGGTAAGGAGATAAAAAACGCCAATAATAGCTGTGGCGTAAGTAACAGAGAGCCGCGCGGCTTTGGCGTCGGGTACTGTGTAGAAACGCATCAGAATGTGTGGTAGTCCAGCAGTGCCGAACATCAACGACATCCCTAAAGAGATAGCATCCAAGGGGTTAGAAACCAGTTTGCCCGGAGCTAATACACCTGGGTACTTCTCAGATGCAGCAGCGAAAAGAGCGATTGGGTTAAAGCCAAATCGTGCCAGTACCAAGATAGCTAGTAAGACAGTTCCGCCGAGTAACAAAACTGCTTTGATAATTTGTACCCAAGTGGTGGCAATCATCCCGCCAAAAATCACATAAGCCATCATCACACAACCGACGATGACCACAGCTAATTCATAATCAAAGCCAAATAGTAGTTTGATTAGTTCCCCAGCACCTACCATCTGGGCAATTAAGTAAAAGCTAATTACTACCAGCGTTCCAATTGCAGATGCAATACGTACAGGTTTTTGCTGCAAGCGAAAAGCCACTACATCGGCAAAAGTGTATTTACCTAAGTTTCGTAGTGGTTCGGCAATTAGAAACATAACAATCGGCCAGCCCACCAGGAAGCCGATAGAATAAATTAAGCCGTCAAAGCCGTTGAGTGCCACCAGCCCAGCGATACCTAAAAAGCTAGCTGCACTCATAAAGTCTCCAGCCAAGGCCAGCCCATTTTGGAAACCGCTAATTTTACCACCAGCTGTATAGAACTGTGCCGTATTTTTGGTGAGCTTTGCCGCCCAATAGGTAATGCCTAAAGAACTTACAACAAACAGAAGAAAGAAAGCGATCGCTAACGGGTTAAAGTGACCAAGACTGGTAATATCCGCCGCCAGTGGCAGATTGAACCACACACTATTCATGCTTTTTTGGTTTAGTATTTTTGAATTTGGGACTAGAAATTGCTAATAGCTAATTCGCCTTACTCAGTGCTGAGTACTGAGTGAGTCAAATACTACTCAGCACGGGCTAAACGCCTCGCTACCGCTAACAGCACTTTTAACTCAGCACTCTTCATTTGCGTTTCAGCCTTGCGATTTGGTCGTCGTAACTACTATTTGCCCAACGCACGTAGATAAAAATTAATACCCATGCTGAGATAATTACCAGCGCCCCTAGTAAAATTCCCAGGCTCAGACCAGGAACTACTAATGACCCCAGCAGGGGCTTATTGAACGCGATTAATAGGATAAAGCCAAAGTAAATAAACATCATGGCTCCAGTCAGAATCAAGGATACCCGCCAACGTTCAGCGGCGAGAGCCTGGAGAGCCTTTGTGCGATCGTTCATGTCTTCCTTTAGGTTGAGAAGATTAGGTCAGATTGTCTCATTGAAGCTGATTTCTGCGTAATTTTCTTAAAGATTATTAGTAAATCTATTGCTATATCAGGTAATAAAATTAACTTTGCAAAGTGATATACCCAAATAACAAGACAATAGCGACTCTGTTTTGAGTCAAGAAACATAAAACTATAGATGCTGTTATTTATGATTTTTTCTGTAGTTTTTTATACCTTTAATTAAATCACTAACTCAGGAATTAAATTTTTATATACTAAAAAATAAAATAAATAGGTAGTTCCTACCAAGTTTTAAAATACTTCAAGTGTTATGAAATGTTTTTTTAAGTTATTAAATCAACTGAGATTAATAATACTAATCCTCTTTTCTTTGTGATAATTGTAAGCCATAGATCCCCGACTTCTCAAAGAAGTCGGGGATTTTTTGGATCAAATCAAAATTGATTTAGGATAGCTACCGTTTTGCTGTAATATTCAGTCTTGGTATAAATGCTGATAATACTACCACCAACTGCAAAAAAAGTACCTTCTTGCTCATCTTTAGAAAATTGCAAATTTGGGTATTTAGCAGCAGCTTCATCAGCAGTCATGGCTTTGGCTTCCATTTGATCTGGCAATAGTCCAGTAGAACCAATGTAAAATACTAAGGGAGATATTTTATCTTGATAGATATTTTCTGCATATTGTTCTAACTTTTTATTCGCAACCGTTAAAGCTGCAACCATTTCCTCTTTGCTGATTTGCTTACCAGCTTGTTTGTCCTGTAATAACTGCGCCAAACTATCAGCACCAACTTTTTTAAGAATATCTCCAACAATACCATTTTGCTCAAGCCCAAGAAAATCATCAAAAATTGGTTTCATCAATTCGTCAACTTTTGTAATCTTGGTACGTGATGAAAGTAATCTGTGCCTAACAGCGAGATTCCGATTAAATGCCATCTCGAAACTTGGCTTAATGATAATTTCTCCAGTTTCTTTTTCATAAAAACGATACATTCTATTGAGAAACTTGTTAGCAGAAGGTAACTTACTCAGGTTCAGAATATATTGACTACCAATATCGATTTTATAACTCAACTTTGAGTTAAGAGTACCATTAGCTAAAGCTTCGTTGATGTCAGTGTATTCATTGGTTGTAGGAAAGTTGATGTAAGTATTCTTAGACAGATAGTGCTTTTTAAACTCATCTAACTGCACCTCGATAAATACATCTGATTCTCTTTTTAAGTGAGCGCAAATAATACTAGTCAGTACTTTAATTTCTGCCAGTTCATCGAATAGTCCATCAATACTGCTGTAACGACTATTAGCAGCTACAAGTGGCAAGTTATCTAACTGAATCGTATATTCTGCCCGAAAGTCAAATTCTTCTGCATCCAGTATGCCTTTTTGTTTGAGTAAATCAAAGACTTTTTTACTACTAATTTTGACCTGTAAGGACTTTACATTGATTTTGCCGTCACTTACAATCGTGTAATTATTAAAGGTATTGAGGTCATTTACTAACAAGCCTGCTATTTCAATAGTAGGAGTTTGATCTTCAAATTTGGCAAGTTTAACTCTACGTTTAACAAGCATATTGATAGTAGCAGCGTTGCGGCTAAACTGAAACTCGCCCATACCAACATACTCAGCATTATCTATATATTCTGTTGTTAACCAAGGTTGTAACAGTTCTCCATTTTCGTTTCTAACACCTCTAATACGCTTAACACCTGTTCTTTGATAATGTTCTTGTAGGTGTTTGATGTTGACGATAATATTGTTGCGATATTCGGCAAAAATTTTGATTAGTTCTACTAGAGAAATCTGATTCTTTGTCATATTGCCACCTTCCATATAAAGGTCAATAATCTTTTATAGCAACGGTTATTGAAGTCTATTAATATTCCACAATAAGCTGTTATAACCGTACTAATTTCAAGTAAAAACACACAATGATTTGATTACCAAGCTTTGTACACAGTTTGGTAAATTCGTGGATAATTGAGGGTTTAAGTTTAAACGCAGAGGAGCGCAAAGTTTGTTTGAGTCTATTCGCTACGAACTTAGGCAAAACTGTACTTCGCGTTGCATACTTATCAGACATTCATACTTTTATAGTACAATTGTATCATAAAAATACCAAGTTGTGTCGGCGTAGCCCCTAGTAGATATCGTTGTGCAATGAGGTGTTATGGTATAGGGCAATTCAGTCAAAATCATTGCGAATTTTTTGAGCGCACATTTAGGCTCCGGGTTTGAAATAATCGAAGAGGCGATCGCCTGAATCTGCGCGAATCAATGCTACAACTACATCTGGTAAGGCAGCTAAACTGGGGTAAACCAAATAACGCGGTTCCCAACGCGGGCGGAACTTGTCTTTGTAGGCGTGGAGTCCCTTGAAGTTGTAGAAACGATTCAAATGCTCGTAAAGATAGTGCAATACTTTCTCCAAGCGGCGTGATTCGGGGTTGTCTCCAACTCCAGCAAGCGCAGAAAGCCCGAAATTAAAGCTGTCGTAGCCACCCTCTTTAAAATGCTGGAGCAGGGAAATAAATAGAAAGTCCATTGTGCCATTTTCAAGAGACGAGCGATGTCGCATCATGTCAATAGTCGCTTCGTTAAGTTGATACTCCCGGATAATATTGGCAAAGGCGCTAATCTGACCTTCAGGATTATGCACCACAGCAATCTCGCACTCTCGCAGGTAAGCTTCGTCAAACCAACCCAAAGAAAATTGTTTTTCTGAACCTTGTACCATTTTCAACCATTCATCACTTACAGATTTGAGTCGATGCAATAAATCATTGGCGATGGGTGGTTGGTAAAAGTCGATTTGGTATCCTAGCTTAGTTAAACGACTAATTGATGGTCTAAAGTTTTTACCGGCTTTACCTTGTAAAGTAAAACTTTTTAAGTCAACGATCGCTTCCTCTCCAATCTTGAGTACCTTAAACCCCAATGATTTGTAAAGCTCAACATCATCGGGCATAGTTTGGTAAAAGCCAGGATACCAGTCATTGCGCTGACAAAACTGTTGGAAAGCAATAATTGTCTCTTTGCGGTCTTCAATGGGGCCGATGGGATCTCCTAATGCGATCGCACCCCGTCCTTTGGGAACATAAGCAATTACACTATTACCTGAAGGACTGAAATAATAACTTTTATCATTTAAGAGTGTAAGCGCAGCTAAAGAAGAACATCCATATTGCTCGACAATTTCTTTAACTCTTCGTTGCTCATTTGTAGTTGCTAGATTGCGCCAAAATACAGGTTGCAAGAGCATTACCATTGCATAAGTAATAGTACCTGCGGCAATAATATAGATAGAATTAGCAAAAAATTCTCCAAATCGACTCTTTGGTTGCAGTCCCCAATTATCCTCAGTGAAGAACATCGCCAAAGTCTGAACTATCGCTTCCCGCCAATTAAAATTTTCTGAAAATTTGCCGTCTAACAAGTAAAATCCAATAGTTCCGTATGCCAGGGTAAATAATAAAGCGCCTATCAGCACTCTGACTCCCCGTGCAATGGAAGGACGGTCTGATTGCGCCGTGAAAAAATGGCGCATCAAGATTAATTGCACTAGCAAAACTCCAGAGAGTAGACTTTCTTCATAGTCCAGTCCCTTCAGCAAGTGGCTGCAAATGGAAATTACTAGTAAAGTAATGGTCAATAACCAGGCTATTCTTTTCCGGCGTAATAAATTAGTAGCAAGTGTTAATAAAACAAACCCAGTCAATGCTGCGAATATATGACCGCTGGCGCGAATTTCAAATGGTAAAAATTCCTTTAACCAGTGAGTCCGCCCATACAGGTTAGGTGTCACTGCTGATAATAAATTTACTACTCCGACTAAACCTGTTAGGAAAGCTGCACTCCAAAGTCCAATCTTAGTTTTTAAATTATTTGTCATTTGTCATTTGTCATTTGTCATTTGTTTTGGCGTTAAAACTCTTAACTCTTAACTCCTAATTGTTTAAACTGTTCTCCGACATAGGAGAGTGAATCTTTAAGATGTTTGTGAAAGTAGTTCCAGCCTACATTAGCACCAGACAAACCATGACCTCCGGGAAATGCATAAAATACGTGAGCAATGCCTAATTTATTTAAGGTTTCGTTGAAGGCTTTGGTGGAAGCTAGCAAATTAGTATCGTTCAAACCAGCATCGAGGTAAACACGCAATCGCTTCCTATCTTGAACTGTTAGCTGTTGCACAATTTGTTGAGGACTATTTTGTGAACCGCTGTCATCTGTAAAGTAACCACTGTGGCTAAACAAAATCTGGAAGTTATTGAGATAGCGTAATCCGATATTAAATGCCCCCCATCCTCCAGAAGATAGACCTCCTAGCGCCCAAAATTGGGGTTCTTTCAAAGTGCGGTAGCGCGACTTGACAACTTGTACTAATTCCGAACCAATCAAAGTTCCCACTTTGCCATTCGGCCCATCAAAGTAATTGGGGTCGTATAAAGGACTAGAACCGCGATTATCATTACCATCAGGGCTAATCACAATCGATGGCGGTAATTTTCCACTTTGATAAAGTTCATGCAATACATTTAATAGTGCGTATTTATCAGCATAAGCACGAGCATCATCATGACCACCATGCAGTAAGAATATCACAGGGTAGCGCTTTTGCGGATTTTTGCTATAGCTAGGGGGCAAAATCACGCCGTAGTTACGGACTGCACCCATCGCTTGGGAGTTGAAGGTTGCTAATTGAAACTTTAGCCCAGTATTTGCCGCTTTTTTGGGTGGGTCTAGTTGTGGCGCACCTAAGATGAATACATAATAATAACCTGCGCCAGTGAAGAGTGCGATCGCTCCTACTAAGCCAATTAACAATTTATAAATCTTCATACTATTTTAAAGGTAAAAAAATCACCTCCGTTAGAACTTACTATAATTAATCTGCTGAAAAATTGCAGTAAAGTTTTTCACATTAATGTTTAAATATCAACGGTTTTGCAAGTAGTATTATTGATCATAGGGATTTTTAATTGTTTCAATTACTTTTTTTGATTAATATTTAAATTATCAGCCATGTTTGCTGTTTCAGAAGCTCGAAATTGTTCGCCGACAAATGTCAATGAGTTTGCTAAATGTTTCCGCCAGTATTGCCAAGTGTGACTGCCAGGAAACTCACGAAATGAATTATAAATTTTCAGTTGATTTAGTACTTTACTAAATCGCTCTGCTTCCCTGATTTCATCAATATCTGATGTACCTGAATCTAGATAAATTTTTAACCTTTTTTGAGCTTGTAGTGGAATGGTTTTAATATAAGATATTGGGCTATTTGCTGGGCCACTTTTATCATTAAAATAACCACTATGACTAAATAAAATCGAGAAACGATCCAAATTGTGTAATCCCACATTCATTGCTCCCCAACCACCAGAAGATAAACCACCTATCGCCCAAAAATCTGGATTAGTTAGTGTACGATAACGGTTTTGCACAACTTTTACTAACTCATCGCCTACGGCTGTAGAGACTTTACCGTTAGGGCCATCGATATATTCGGGATCTCGGTAGGGACTAGAGCCACGTTTGTCGTTGCCATCTGGTGTAATGATGATGCTGGGTGGCAACTTACCTGTAGTATAAAGTTGTTCTACTGTCTTGAGAGCTTGTCCCTTATTCTGAATAAACCAATCACTGGGATTACCATGTCCACCGTGGAGAAGAAAGATTACAGGATACCTTTGTTTTGGGTTTTGCTCATAGCCAGGAGGTAAAGAAACGCCATAAGTGCGACTTGCACCCATTGCTTGACTATCGTAAGTTTCAATTTTATAGGTTAGGAGAGTCGCTGAGTTGCTAGTATTGCGCTGGGTTGGAAGAATGGAAGGCTTTGTTTGTAAATCCTGCTGTTGCGGTGATTTTGCGACGACACCTTGGGAGAAATTGCAGCCAACTAGGGTTAATACTGAAAATAACAAGAGAATTTTAGATTGTTTGTAGTTCATCTTTGAAAGGCATTGGGCATGGGGTAGTTAGTTGTTGCTTGCCTTCAAAAGCTTATGCAAATGGTATGTCAACGCTGTGTCAACAGGATGGAAACTTTACGACTGGTTGTAAATTAAAAGTCAAGACTTAGGATGAGTTTCTTCATGATGCTTAAAAAGCTGCGACTCAATTTCAGTTCTTTGTTTGGCTTGTTGCTGTTAGTGGTTTCCCTGTGGGCGATCGCAAACGAGTTACGTCAGTATAATTATCGTGATATCCTCAACTCTCTAGCTGCTATTCCCAAAAGTCGCGTAAGTTGGGCAATTTGGCTGACAGCTTTGGGCTATGTAGTAATGATTGGGTACGATATCTTAGGTTTTAACTACATTAATCGTTCTTTAAGCTGGAATAAGATAGCTTTCACTAACTTTATTAGCTCTGCATTTAGTAATACTATCGGTTTTGCCTTGCTGACTGGCAGTGCTATCCGTTATCGATTTTACTCAACTTGGGGAGTGTCAGCAGTTGCGATCGCTCAAGTAATTGCTTTCGCCAATTTTACTTTTTGGTTGGGAATGTTTGCGGTTGCAGGTTTCTTGTTCCTCATCAACCCCCTGAAGATTCCTACTCAATTAGATTTACCTTTTGCTACTGTGCGTCCCATCGGCGTAATTTTTCTACTATTAGTTGCGGTTTATTTACTAGGAAGTATTTTTATTAAACAACTATTAATAATTCGTGGTCATGAATTTCGATTTCCTTCTTTTAAAATCTCCCTGGCTCAAATAGCAATTTCTAGTTTTGACTGGATTCTTGCGGCAGCAGTTCTTTATGCTTTACTTCCTAGCAATATATCTTTGTCATATCTAGACTTTTTGGGAATTTATTTACTAGCGATGTTTGCAGGTGTTGTCAGTAATGTTCCCGGTGGTTTGGGAGTATTTGAAACGATAATTTTGCTGATTCTCTCCTCAAAAGTTTCGGCGGCGGCAGTTTTGGGTTCAATGTTAGCTTATCGGGGAGTCTATTATTTCTTACCTTTGCTAGTAGCAGCAGGTTTGCTTGGACTTTATGAACTTAGATTTAGAAAGGGGAATTAAATAATAGACAATAACAACCCCACCCCCAACCCCTCCCCGCAAGCGAGGAGGGGCTATGATGTACCTTCTATGATTAGGAAACGCTATATAATTTATTTTGCTATTTGTTCTCCGTTACCTGTTGAGAGGCTGTTAAACTGTGAATCATAAGTAAAATCTCTTATACTTTGGCAAACTTATGGAGCCAGTATCACTGACAGCTGCTGCGATCGCAACTTTGGTAATCACCAAAGCCTTTGAAAAAACTGGGGAAATCATCAGCGAAAAGGCTTGGAACGAAGGCGAAAAGTTGTTAGTTCTGCTCAAACGCAAGGAACCTAGCACGGCGAAGGTTATCGAACAGGCTAAAACACAACCTTTAGATTACAATCAGGCTTATCTTGTTGGGCAGCAGGTAGAGGAAGCGGCGAAGAAAGATGCTGAAATTGCCCAAGCTGTAGAGGCTGTAGCTAATGAAGCACAACCTCAATTGACGAACACTATTATTGAAAATTGGCAGGGGATAAATATTAAAGGTGGAACAAATACCATTTCTGGTAACACCTTCAACTTCGGCTGACTAAAGTCGCCCCAAGGGGAATCGATAGTTTCTACTGAAATACCGCAAAATTTGCCCCTGAGTGGGGTGGTGGAATTTGTTGGGCGTGAAGAAGAATTGCAAAATCTCCACCAACTTTTGCAGGATAATAAACAAGTTGCGATCGCTGGGATGGGTGGAGTTGGTAAAACAGAACTCGCCTTACAATATGCCATCAAACACCGCGAAACGTATAACGGTGGGCTTTGCTGGTTGCTGGCAAAAAGTGGGGATGTGGGCATTCAAGTTGTGCAGTTTGCCAGAACGCAGCTTGATTTAAAGCCGCCAGAAGATTTTGATTTACTCACTCAAGTGCAATATTGTTGGCGGCGTTGGCGTGAGGGTGATGTGTTGCTAGTTTTGGATGATGTCAGCGACTATGAGCAAGTTAAGCCTTACTTACAGTCGCTACCTTCTCGATTTAAAGTGCTGATGACTACGCGCCAGAAGTTGGGACGCATCGCACAGTTATCTTTGGATGTGCTGCAACCAGAGGCGGCGCTGGAGTTATTAAAGTCTTTACTTAAAGAAACACCGGGGCGAATTGAAAAAGAATTAGCTTTAGCAAATCAGTTGTGTGAATGGCTGGGATATTTACCTTTAGGTGTGGAATTAGTGGGGCGCTATTTGGCGCGGAAACAGGATTTATCTTTAGCAGAAATGTTGCGGCGGTTGGAGAACAAGCGATTAGATGAGCGTTCTCTCTCTAAATCTAAGTCGGAAGCTGACATGACAGCACAACGAGGTGTGTTAGCTGCCTTTGAATTGAGTTGGCAGGAATTAGAGGACGATGATAAGCAATTGGGTTGTTTGTTGAGTTTATTTGCAGCCGCACCCATACCTTGGAACTTGGTGGAACAGTGTTTACCAGAAGAAGATACCGAAGATTTAGAAGAAATTAGAGACGAACGCTTGCTGAATCTGCATTTACTCCAGCGCAAAAGTGAGGGAATCTATCAATTGCATCCACTGTTGCGGGAGTTTTTTCAATATAAGCTTACAGGTTTAGATAAGGAAGAGGAATTAAAGCGATCGCTTTGTCGGGTAATGGTAGCAGTTGCAAAAGAGATCCCTTACACCCCTACGCTTAAGCAAATTACCGATGTCACCCCTGCTATACCTCATATAGCTGAAGTAGCGAACAATCTCATTCAATACCTCAGCGATGATGATTTAACTTTACCTTTTATTGGTAACGCTTGGTTCTACGGTGGTCAGGGTTTGTATGATCAGGCTTTACCTTGGTGTAAGAAGTGCCGAGAAATAACCAAACAACGCTTGGGTGAGGAACATCTTTATTTTGCTACTAGCCTCAACAACCTGGCAGCAATCTACCGTTGTCAAGGAAAATACAGCAAAGCCGAACCCTTGTACCAGAAAGCTTTGTTACTAATACGACACTTGCTGGGAGACGAACATTCAGGTGTTGCACTTAGCCTCAACAGTCTGGCTAATATCTACAATTCCCAAGGAAGATATAGCGAAGCTGAACCCCTTTATCAACAAGCTTTGGTACTAACGCGGCGCTTGCTGGGAGAAGAACATTCTGATGTTGCACTTAGCCTCAACAATCTAGCTATTCTTTATACCTTCCAAGGAAAATACAGTGAAGCTGAAGCTCTTTATCAACAAGCTTTGTTACTAATGCAACGCTTGCTGGGAGAGGAACATCCTGATATTACACAAAACCTCAATAATCTGGCTAATCTCTATCACTTGCAAGGAAGATATAACAAAGCAGAATCCCTTTACCTGCAAGTTTTGGCACTCAGGCAACGCCTGCTGGGAGAGGAACATCTAGATGTTGCACTTAGCCTTAACAACCTAGCAGCACTCTATAAATTCCAAGGAAGATATAACGAAGCCGAACCCTTGTACCAGAAAGCTTTGGAAATAAGGCGACGCTTGCTAGGAGAAGAACATCCTGATACTGCACAAAGCCTCAATAACCTAGCAGCACTCTACCGTTCCAAAGGAAGATATAACGAAGCCGAACCCTTGTACCAGAAATCTTTGGAAATAAGGCGATATTTGCTGGGTGAGGAACATCCTGATGTTGCACAAAGCCTCAACAATCTAGCAGTACTTTACTATTCCCAAGGAAAATATAGCGAAGCTGAACCTCTTTACCAGCAAGCTTTAAAACTAAGGCAATGCATGCTGGGTGAAGAACATCCTGATGTTGCACAAAGCCTTAACAACCTAGCGGGACTCTATGATTGTCAAGGAAAATACAGCGAAGCCGAACCCTTGTACCAAAAAGCTTTGGGACTAAGGCGACACTTGCTGGGTGAAAAACATCCCGATGTTGCACAAACCCTTAACAATCTAGCAGTACTTTACTATTCCCAAGGAAGATATAGCGAAGCCAAACCCCTATTCCTGCAAGCTTTGGAACTAAGGCGACACTTGCTGGGTGAAGAACATCCTGATGTTGCTACTAGCTTCTACAATCTAGCGGAACTCTACAACTCTCAAGGAAAATACAGCGAAGCTGAACCCCTCTACTTGCAAGCTTTAGAACTAAAGCGACGCTTGTTTGGAGAGGAACATCCTGATGTTGCACAAACCCTCAACAATCTGGCTGGACTCTATGAATACCAAGGAGAATATAACGAAGCCGAACCGCTTTACATCCAAGCATTAGATATTTTGGAGCAACGGTTAGGCGCAAATCATCCTAATACTGTTACTGTGCGTAATAATTTAGCATATTTGCGCGATCGCCTCCCTCCAAATCCAGAATAAGCTAGTTTTATGCAAAGCGTACCGTGATCAAACTGAAAAGCGCGATCGCCTAGACTAAAATTCATATTGAACTAAGTAAAAATGCCATTCAACTTACTCAAAATAAACTTTTACTTTCTCAAAAGGAGCTTTGACTTTCTCAAAATAAGCTTTTACTTTCTCATTTTGGTGTTTTCCGCAAGCAAAATAAGCTTTGACTTTCTCAAAAGGAGCTTTTGCTTTCTCATTTTGGTGTTTTCCGCAAGCAAAATGAGCTTTGACTTTCTCAAAATAAGCTTTTGCTTTCTCATTTTGGTGTTTTCCGCAAGTAAAATAAGCTTTGACTTTCTCAATCCATCTGAATGTATTCTCATTTGAGTAATTCACGCATTCATTTTGCTATATCATTGAGCCAAAAGCTAACGATGCTCTAAAAAAAAGTGTAATAAACAAGCGATGTCTATGACGAGCTATTCGGCGTCGCATAGAGCGCACTGCTAGAGGCGATCGCTTTTCTTGAGAGAAAGTTGTAAAAAAGCTATATGACCATTAATCAACCGATGCCAAGATTTATCACTTTTGGTAATCAACCCAACTAATTTTATTTTTGAGGTAGACAATGGAAATTAAAGTTATTAACGAACAAGAAAATTTGCAAGAAGTTATGCAGGTTTTGCTCACTCATTTAGAACCATCGAAAGTAATGAAGTTTTGGGCAACTTGTAAACTAAGTGAAGGTGACTATTTGCAAGTTAAAGAAAAACTATTTGCTAAAGAAACGGTTGCCAGCTTATATGCCAAAATCAAAGAATATCAAGATGATGAGACTATACTTTAGAGTGTAAATCTACAAGCGATGTCTACGACGGGCTACGCCTACGCTATTATGTGGTTGTGAATGATGGAGAGCAATATCTCCCGCAACAAAAAATCAGCTATGATAAATCATATAATTATCTTCACAAACACAGCAATGTTAATTACAATTTAGGATTAATCAAATAAATCAAATCCCTTTTCGCTTCTTAACTTTCTGTCAAAAGTCACTGTTGAACTACAACCAGAATGTTGAGCAATTGCCCCAATTAAATAATCCGAAAAATCTGCACTTCCCTGCTTAAATCTTTGTAATGCTTGATAAACTAAAGAGCGATTTTCTAGCTCAAATACTGAACATTGCAGCATTAATTCGATAGTGTTACTAATTTCTTCTCTACTAAATTGATAAGGATTACCTCGTAAAACCCAAACCAATTCACAAATAACTATATTAGCAACAAAACATTGCTCTCCCCCTTCGATAATTTCAGCAGCTTGCTCCCACTGCTTTTCATCATCTTTTGTCAAGTAGCGCACTAAAATATTTGTATCAAGTCCAATCACTTGAACCTTCTTTAATTGCAGCTTCCATTTCTTCTAAAGTTGCGCTTTTCATGCCCGGACGGTGTAAAATCCCTGATAAACTTTGGATAGAGATATTCAATGGAATTAATTTAACTATTCCATTTTCATCAATGACAAAATCAACCTTACTACCTGTATCAAGGTTAAGATAATCCCTAATTTCTTTAGGAATAGTTACTTGTCCTTTAGTAGTGATGGTAGCACTAGCCATTATCCAGGTTCCTTACATAAGTTCCTTACCTAATTATAAAGTCTACTTGCGCCTAAAGCATTGCCACAAGTAAATCGGCACAATAAAACCTTTCAACTATGATATCCTCGCCCCAACAAAACTACGTCACTGTTGAAGAATACCTCCAAATGGAGGAACAGAGCGATATCAAGCATGAATATATAGACGGCTATATTTACGCGATGGCTGAGGTGCTTGATGCACACGTAACCATAGCTGGAAACCTTGCTACCTTCCTCCGTAATCATGTGCGCGGCTCTGGTTGTCGTGTTTACATCGCTGACATGAAAGCCCGAATCGAATCTCTGAATCGCTTTTATTATCCCGATGTGATGGTTACTTGCGATCAACGAGATCGAGAAACCCCAGATTATAAAAGATTTCCCTGTTTAATTGTCGAAGTTTTATCTAATTCTACCGAAGCCTTTGACCGAGGCGACAAATTCGCCGATTATCAAACACTGGAAAGTCTGCAAGAATATGTTTTAATTAATACAAAACGTCAGCGAGTTGAGTGTTTTCGCCGCAATGAGCAAGGGTTATGGGTTTTACAATCCTACACAGCAGAACATCAATCATTTCGACTCAACAGCGTGGATTTTGAGGAAACGATGGCAGCGCTTTACGAAGATGTCGTTTTTGAATAATCAACTCATGATTGGGTATGCTACACAATTTTTAGTAAACTAAATATCTATTAATATCTTCAAGGCTTCCTAACCCGGCGGAGGCGTTGAGCAAAACAGACACAATTGATTGCATAAAAGTTATGGCGCTCATAGTTCAGAAATACGGTGGTACATCTGTCGGTTCAGTGGAACGCATTCAAGCTGTCGCACAGCGTGTTTATAAAACTGTCCAAGCTGGAAACTCTCTGGTAGTAGTGGTTTCAGCAATGGGCAAAACCACCGATGGACTCGTCAAACTAGCTAATGAAATTTCTCCAAATCCTAACCGCCGGGAAATGGATATGTTGCTTTCTACTGGCGAACAAGTAACCATTGCCTTACTCAGCATGGCTTTGCAAGAACTCGGACAATCCGCAATTTCCATGACTGGCGCTCAAGTCGGAATTGTTACTGAAGCTGAATACAGCCGCGCTCGGATTTTGCATATTGAAACTACTCGCCTAACTCGCCACATAAATGCAGGTAAAGTAGTTGTAGTAGCAGGCTTCCAAGGGACATCCAGCGCCGGAGAGATGGAAATTACGACTTTGGGGCGCGGTGGTTCTGACACGTCAGCAGTGGCGATCGCAGCCGCATTAAGAGCGGATTTTTGTGAAATTTATACAGACGTTCCAGGTATTCTCACTACAGACCCCCGCTTAGTTGCCGAAGCCCAGTTGATGGATGCCATCACCTGCGATGAAATGTTGGAATTAGCTAGTTTGGGCGCAAAAGTGCTGCATCCCCGTGCTGTGGAAATTGCCCGTAACTATGGGGTTCCCCTTGTAGTTAGGTCTAGCTGGACGGATCAACCAGGTACTTGGGTGACATCAGCCAAACCCCAAGGGCGATCGCTAATCAATCTAGAAATTGCCCGTCCAGTAGATGCTGTAGAATTTGACACTAACCAAGCAAAGGTCGCTTTGTTGCGCGTCCCCGACAAACCAGGTGTGGCAGCTAGGTTATTTGGCGAAATTTCTCGGCAAAAAGTAGACGTAGATTTGATTATTCAGTCAGTTCATGAAGGTAACAGTAATGACATTGCCTTCACTGTGACAACACCAATATTAAAACGGGCAGAAGCAGTAGCAACAGCGATCGCTCCAGCACTAAGAAGTCAATCTAACCCCAAGTTTGACGAAGCCGAGGTAATGGTAGAACATAACATTGCCAAAGTCAGCATCGCTGGTGCAGGAATGATTGGCCGTCCTGGTGTAGCTGCAAAGATGTTCGCCACATTAGCTGAAGCTGGCGTGAATATTCAAATGATTTCCACCAGCGAAGTGAAAGTAAGTTGCGTAGTCGATGCCGCAGAATGCAATCGCGCTGTCTTAGCACTCCGCACCGCCTTTGAGATTGAAGCAGGGGAGCAGGGAGCAGGGATCAGGGGAGAATTCCTCACTCCTAACTCCTCACTCCTAACTCCTCACTCTCCACCTCCCGTTCGTGGCGTTGCCCTCGATTTGAATCAAGCCCGTCTTGCTATTCGCCAATTGCCCGATCGTCCGGGGATGGCGGCGAAGTTGTTTGGATTATTAGCGCAGCATAATATTAGTGTTGATATGATTATCCAATCTCAACGCTGTCGGGTGATTGATGGTGTTCCCAGACGAGATATTGCCTTTACAGTATCGCGGATAGATGGGGAAAGTGCCAAAAAAATGCTTACCCAAGTAGCGGCAGAATTAGGATGGGGTGAAGTTGTTTTAGATAGTGCGATCGCTAAAGTGAGTATTGTCGGTGCAGGTATGGTAGGACAACCAGGTATTGCTGCGAAAATGTTTGAAGCTTTAGCCCAACATCAAATCAATATTCAAATGATTGCCACTTCAGAAATCAAAATTAGTTGTGTTGTGGCGCAAGAACAAGGTGTTAAAGCTTTGCAAGCCATTCATGCAGCCTTTGAACTGGCTGGTAGCGAGAAATTTGTCGTACCAGCGTAAAACCTGAATCAAAGAGCTTTCACCCTAAATCTCTCTCCCAAGCTTGGGCTACAGTGTACACACAACTCAAATTACCCCCCTTAATCCCCCCTTATAAAGGGGGGAAACAGAAATCTAGTTCCCTCCCCTTTATAAGGGGAGGGTTAGGGTGGGGTAAAACCTTGGTTACTCAGCTATTTCAGACTTGTGTATACACCGTAGCAAGCTTGGGAGAGGGACTTTGCAATATACACGCAGTAGCAGCCCGCGCATCGATCTCATTTGAAGTTGCTTAATAAATAAATATTTATATTTTAAAATCAGTAGTAATAATACGTAAGCTATAATCGAGCAATTTATCAGACGATAATTTTATATTGATGAATAGTCATTTACTAAATGGACATTATCAAATACTAAAAGTTCTCAATGATGGGGAAAAAGAGAAAACCTATCTAGTTGAAGATGTTAATCTTAATGGTGAAGAACTTGTAGTAAAGCAGTTATCTCTTCCCAATAGCAATCCTCAAGCTTTAACAATCTTACGCCGCTTGTTTGACAGTAAGGCAGCAACTTTAGAAAAACTCGGACAAGAACACGATAAAATTCAAAAGCTCATTGCTTCTTTTGAAGAAAATGAAGAATTTTATCTAGTCCAAGAATTCATACCTGGTAATCCTTTAACTGATGAAATTATCCAGGAAAAACTTCTAAAAGAAGACCAAGTAATTACTCTTTTGTTAGAGATATTAGAAACTTTGGTCATTATACATAGCTATGGCGTAATTCATCGGAATATTACACCAGCAAATATTATTCGTCGGACATCAGATAAAAAGTTAGTTTTGGTTAATTTGGGTACTTTTAATGAAGCCATCACTAATACTGTTGAAAATCTCGAATATATGCCTATAGAGCAAATTAACGGCAACCTCAAATACAACAGTGATATATATGCTTTAGGTATCGTTGCGATCGCAGCACTGAAAGCTTTACCTGCAAAGGAAATATCTAATTTGCGAAGTCAGAAAAATAAGCTGACAGGTGAAATACTTTGGCGCGATAAAAATCTCAAAGTTAACAGAAAATTAGCAAAAATTATTAATAAAATGGTGCGTTTTGACTATCGTAAGCGCTACCAGTATGCAACGGAAGTTTTAGATGACCTGAAAAAGTTAATCAATGTTGATGAAGATCGACAAAAACAGCATCAGAAAAAATTATTACTAGTTCTAGCAGGGATAGCTGGATGTATTACCCTTAGTGTTGCAGCGTGGCAATTGAGATCGCCAAAACTTGTAAGTGATGCTCAAAAAACATTATACCAAGAGGGCGTAAATAAATATGAGTCAGGAAACTATGAAGGAGCAGTTGAAGATTTCAATCAAGCTATTAAATTAGATCCGCAAAAGGCTTTGGCTTATAATAGGCGAGGCGATGCTTATTATCGATTAGGAGACTACGAGCAAGCACAAGCAGATTCTAGTCAAGCCATTTTACTCAATCCTCAAGATGCTAATGCCTATTTTGACAGAGGATTTGCTTTTTCGGCATTAGGCAAATACAAAGAAGCGATCGCAGATTATACTCAAGCAATTAAGTTAAATTCTAAAGATGCTTATGCTTACTATGGACGAGGATTAGCTCTTGCTCAATCGAAGGATAATAAAGGTGCAATTGAAGATTTTAGCAAAGCGATCGCTCTTAAACCCCAGTATACCGAAGCCTACTTGCAACGAGGTATTCTTCGCCGTCGCCTCAAACAAAGACTTGAAGCAATCCAAGATTTTGATAAAGTAATTAAGATTAATCCTAGTGATGCCAAAGCTTATTATCAAAGGGGTTTAACTCAATCTATTAATAAACAAAAAGATGAAGCAATTAAAGATTACACAGATGCAATCAACATCAATCCCAAATACATAGAAGCTTATCTCAATCGTGGTGATATTTACAGCGATTTGGGAAATAATGTAGAAGCTACTGAAGATTACAATACTATTTTACAAATCGATCCTAAATTTATTGCTGCTTACATTCACAGAGGGATTCACCGCTTTTCTTTTGGAAATTATAAAGGTGCTATTGAAGATTACACCGCAGCACTAAAACTAGATACTAATAATGTAGCAGCTTACAACAACCGTGGTAACGCCTATCTTGAACTGGGAAATAAAAAAGCTGCAAATCAGGATTATTCACGAGCGATCGCAATTAATTCTAATAATGCCTTAGCCTATTATAACCGGGGCGTGATTCGCACCAAGCAGAAAAATAAATCAGGTGCGATCGCAGATTTCAAAAAAGCTGCAAAACTATTCAAACAGCAAGGTGAACAAGATAGTTATCAAGATGCACAGCGGGAAATTGCAATTCTGCAAAATAATTCAGCGCCAGTGGCAACTACTCGCCCTAAATCTGGGAAAATAGAAAAAAATTGAGTTACCACTCAATATAGTGTTGACTATCAACAGTCAAAACTCTTAGAAAGTGATTGTGCTATTTAAATGTATTTTACTTTACAAATTTACGACTAGTACTTTATCAAACTAGTTTTGATGGTTTCTAGTAAGCGCTTTAGTGCTTATAAAACAAGGACTAAAGTCCTGATTAATTACCATGAGTCACAGTATTTTATTACGACTCAATTAGGATTGCTATATGCTAATTCTGCTGACTTTTCATCCAGATAATCTGGAAATATTCACCCATAGAGATGTCGATACGGTACTGAAAAGAATTGATGGTTCTCACAATACTTGGTTGCGTTGTGTTCACTTCCGCGATCGCACTGGAACAGCCAAAATCATCAAGCATTTTGGACTCAATCCATCTCGTGTTAATATGATTTTCAACCATTCCCCTGTAGGAATTGATGAAGATATAGAAGATTGTTTATTTGATAGCTATGAAATCCTAAGTTCTCAAATAAAAAATAATGAGTTTGAGGTTGTGCGTGGCAACATTGTGGTTGGAAATAATTTCATTATCACTTTTGAAATTACTGAACTCAAAATCTTAACTATTTTAGCTAATAATCTCCAAAAACGAACTCTAGATATTCCAAAATTAGGAATTGACTATCTTTTTTATCTCATATTTAAAGATATTTTAAATAATTACGAAACTGTATTTACCTATATTTCTAGAAAACTTGATGATTTAGAAGATGAAGTTTTAGACAATTCTGGTGATGAATCAACGTACCAAAAAATTGCCACAATGAGGCAATCTACTCGTTCTGGACGCCGTAATTTTCAAAGCATCAAGTTACTTATGGCTATTATGGATAATGAAGATTTCCAATGGATCGGTCAGCCAGTAAAAGAACTATTCAATCAAGAATTGGTTCATCACGTTGATAAACTCTGGCAAGAATATCAAGCGATAAGAGCCTGGATGTCAGAATTAATGGAAATTCAACGCGATAATATTGCTAGTAAAACAGGCGAACGAATTAATCGCCTGACTATCCTCTCGACAATATTTTTACCAATCACTTTTATGTCTGGTTTCTATGGTATGAACTTCAAATATATGCCGGAATTAGAACAGCCTTGGGCTTATCCTGTGGTGATCTGTATGATGGCATTAATTGTGATTGGCAGTATTGTCTATGCTAAAAAACAACGTTGGTTGTAGTATCTATAAAGTTACTAACAAAAAAATTCTCGAGTCATTAAAAAACTATTTTATCTAAGTCTGTTGGTGCAAAGCAAATTAAATCAGATTCTTATAACGTTCTTCTGTCACTCTCCGAAAAGATTTGCCATTTCTGAATTCTAGAGCTTTTGTATAGCCTGCGTAGGCGTAGCCCGCCGCAGGCATCGCACGATTATTTTCTAATAACAAATACAAGACCGATTTTTTTCTAATAGTATAGCTTGTATTGATTGCCTCATGAGGCTTCTAGCTATCGCCCTCCCGGAAAGTGACAGAAGCTGTTTACGGACGCTATCGCTTCCGTTATGGATGGAAGAAACAAAATTAAGAAGCACCGAAAAGAATTACACTTTTATTGTGTCCTGAAAGTTTTGACCGATCCCCCAATGGTGCTTTATCGCCCGTACAGAAGCTTGGTTCTGGGTTGAGACGGTTATGACATTGGTGAAATGGTTGCTGCCATTATCCCGTTTAGGAGACTGTATTCATCCGTCAACCCAGGTCAGGGCACACCTCCAATTGCTAGTATGACTCCGCATTAGAGAGGGAGCCTTTGATGNAGTGACAGAAGCTGTTTACGGACGCTATCGCTTCCGTTATGGATGGAAGAAACAAAATTAAGAAGCACCGAAAAGAATTACACTTTTATTGTGTCCTGAAAGTTTTGACCGATCCCCCAATGGTGCTTTATCGCCCGTACAGAAGCTTGGTTCTGGGTTGAGACGGTTATGACATTGGTGAAATGGTTGCTGCCATTATCCCGTTTAGGAGACTGTATTCATCCGTCAACCCAGGTCAGGGCACACCTCCAATTGCTAGTATGACTCCGCATTAGAGAGGGAGCCTTTGATGATGAAAACACCAAAGTCCAAATCCCATTCCCATCAACCAAGTGCGAATGAAACTTCTGACTTAAGACCAATCAACCCAAATGCAGCAGGTATTGATATCGGTTCAGAATTTCACTGGGTGAGCGTTCCAAAAGATAGAGCATCCGAGAGTGTCAGACGTTTTGGCTGTTACACTGCTGAGTTGTATGCTCTAGCTGATTGGTTGGCTGAATGTGGAGTGAAAACTGTAGCAATGGAATCAACGGGGGTATATTGGATTGCCTTGTTTCAAATCTTGGAGACAAGGGGCTTTGAAGTCAAACTTGTCAACGCCCATCACGTTAAAACATTGCCTGGACGTAAAACAGATATTTTAGATTGTCAATGGTTGCAACAGTTGCATAGTTATGGATTATTGTCTGGTTCTTTTCGCCCAGAAGACCAAATTTGTGTATTACGAAGTTATATCCGCCACCGAGATAGTCTCATCAAAAGTGCTTGTGTTCACATTCAACGGATGCAAAAAGCTTTAACCCAGATGAACGTGCAACTGCATAAAGTTGTCAGCGATATCACTGGTATTACTGGGATGGCAATTATTCGAGCGATCGCCRCTGGAGAAACAGACCCACAAATTTTGGCAGCTAAAAAGCATTACCGCGCTAAACGCTCGGAAGCAGAAATTGCCGCCGCACTGAATGGGGATTATCGCAGTGAGCATGTTTTTGTACTCCAACAAGAACTACAGCTGTACGATGTTTATCAAACTCAGATAGCAGCTTGCGACCGCCAAATACAGGAGTGCTTGGCTCAATTTAGCGACAAAGTTAATTTGAATGAATCTCCGCTTCCGCAACCAAAGCACCTCCGCCATAAGCCCCAAGGCAATGAACCTGCTTTTGATTTACGTACCCATCTTTACCGAATTAGTGGTGTGGACTTCACGGGCATTGATGGTCTTGGTATCCTGACAGTGCAAACCACTATTTCTGAGGTCGGTTTAGATCCTACCCGATTCCCAAGTGTTAAACACTTTACTTCCTGGCTTGGTCTTTGCCCTTGCAATCGCATCACTGGTGGTAAAATTAAGAGTTCTAAAACTCGCCTTGTTGTCAACCCGGCTACCAATGCTTTCCGAATGGCAGCACAAACAGCAGGTAAGAGCAATTCTGCCTTGGGTGCTTTTTACCGTCGTTTACGTTCTCGCCTGGGTACACCCAAAGCTATCACTGCTACTGCTCATAAGTTAGCACGGATTTTCTACCGACTTTGGACATCTGGAGGTGACTATCAAGATCCTGGCATGGATTATTATGAACAACGTTACCAAGAACGAGTCGTCAATAACCTCCAGAAAAAAGCTCTAGCTTTAGGTTTTGAGCTTGTTCCC
>LXQE01000028.1 GCA_003326195.1 Nostoc punctiforme NIES-2108 | reverse complement strand
TTATATCGTCCAGGAATTACCTGCTTTAATTACTGCAAATTTCCCCACCCAACCTGATAAACAAGGCATTTTCGGTCATTCGATGGGCGGACATGGGGCACTTGTCTGTGCAATGAGAAACCCAGAACTCTACAAATCAGTATCAGCCTTTGCACCGATTACTGCACCTATGCGTTGTCCTTGGGGTCAAAAGGCTTTTAGTGGTTATCTTGGCAGCAATCAAGAAAATTGGCGTGCTTATGATGCTAGTGAATTAGTCAAGCAAGTAGGTTATCACAGTTCAATTCTTATTGATCAAGAGTTAAAGGAATTACAAATCAAAACTCTTTTATTTGTCGCGGATCTTCATCAGGTGGATGCCAACCGCCTTTAATCCAAAGACGACGAGCTTTGACAATAGAGCCTTCATTATGACGTTCATCATTGAGGTCTAAACGATTACTTGTAGCTCGTCCTACAGAACTAATGCCAATAATTGTTAGACCATCTGCTGACCAAATAAAGTGGTCAGACCACTTTTGCTGACGTGGATTAAACAAAGGTAGCATCTGGTCTGTATCTGGATCAATTCCAGTGGTGAAATTGTAGCGATATCCGTTACAGCGCTGACAAGCTAACGCCAGGTTATCAGGGTCATCCGAACCTTTAAGAGACTGTGGGATAATATGGTCAATAGAAAATAGAGCAGCACTTGCTTCTTCTGAAGAATGACAGTATTCACAAAGAAATTTCGCTCTTTGTCTGACTAATTTTTTAGTCGCATCATTAACTGTCATGATTCAGAAATGATTTTGGCATTAAGCAAGGTAAAAATTCTATCCAGTTCCAATATGCCTGCCAATTCAGCATCTTCTTCTGTGGTTAGCAATCCAGCTTTCTTTTTCTCAGACAATTCTTCGAGTCGAGACTGTAATTCTTCAGTAAACTTAAACAAATGTATGTCCCTAACTTTACTGAGT
Organism: Nostoc punctiforme NIES-2108; assembly: GCA_003326195.1. Taxonomy (GTDB): domain Bacteria; phylum Cyanobacteriota; class Cyanobacteriia; order Cyanobacteriales; family Nostocaceae; genus Nostoc; species Nostoc punctiforme_A. Next base: position 7,517 of record LXQE01000028.1, on the reverse strand, counting down.
TTGATTCCAGAATCTACCCAGAATGAGGGTTGAACCATCATTTGAGTAATCATAAGCTGTATGTCTCGTTTAATTTAGCGGACTGGTGGTATTTTAACAGCGAATCTTCCTTACCTGCTTTATTTTGAATGCCAGTTGATAAAAGGTAATGCGGTAGACTTGTCTTTTTCCGCAAGGAAGAAGCTCAAGTTCGCGGATGCCGTCTGTAATACGCTAGCTTAGGCTGACTTCTATCGTTTGTAATGCCAGCTTCAAGATTATTCGTTTTTTGCGTAAAGCACGAAGCTTGAGGTGAATAATATTATCAAACGGTATTTACTTAAGATGAAGAAATTGTTGACCGTACAGCAGCATTCAAGACTGGGCAAGGAAGTTCTACGAGATTGTAATCTTGCATCCATAACAGATCAACAAGTTGAAGAATTAAAGCAATCTCTCTGGGAACACGGGGTTATTGTTGTCAGAAAGCAAAAACTGACGGCATCCCAGTTGAAAGACTTTGCCATCCAGACGTTTGGTGACTCAACCCTCGGTCGTCGCCCCAAGCCTCTAGATCCCGAAATCGCTCCAGACTTACAAAGTCCTGGAGTCTCCATTTTAGGTAATCCCAAGGGGCTTTCTGATGAGGTGGTCGGCAAAGTTGCTTGGCAATGGCATCACGATAAAGACCATCTCCCTAAAACACAGGGACTGGATATGAATGCCCTCTATGTTGTGATGCTTTATGGAGTGTCCATCCCGGACGAAGGAACGGATGGACACCCCCACACCACTCTCTTTCTCGACATGGTGGAAGCCTACCACAATCTCGCTCCCCAACATCAGCAGCAATTAAAACTACTGTCGATGTATCACCTGTCACCTATCTCCCCACAGCCAGGGATAGAGATTCCTCGGAAATTACATCCAATTGTCTCAACTCACAAAGTAACTGGGCGCTATTGTTTATATTTGGGTTCTGACACTTCGATTCTCAAAGGTCTAGAAAACGAACCAGAAGCTGCTAAACAGTATTGGCAGGAATTGTTTCAGGAGATTCTGGACTGTACACCAGTTTATGCCCATATTTGGCAACCTGGAGATATTGTGTTTTGGGATAACTCCCAAGTTATGCATACAGGTATGCCCTACAATCCAAACAAATATAAGCGGATTGCTCTCCGTGTTGGTGTTATGGCCAATAGCTGAAGTTGGAGACAATTGCGGGGTTTGGCGGGGTCAACAAAAGAATGACTAGCCCTCAATTAGTTCCGGTATTGCCTCCCCTCGCGGGATAATTAGTTTATGCTATAAAGTCCAAATTCTACCAAGTAGAATCCCTTGAATCCCACAATTAATCACTTACAGCATTGTTGACAGATGGCGTGTTAGAAACGGATGGTGCGCGAGATTTTACCCAACGGACAACAGAAAGTCTTTTACGGTGATGATTGCTGGAAATAAAATTATCACTCAGTTGGGGAAAATCGGTACTTCAATCTCAAGTGATCGCGATGCCTACGGCGGGCTACGCCTACGCACTCTGGCGCAATGCCTCCTGAAGATTGCACTCAGAATTTATCGGGAGAAGCTCATGAACAACCAACCGAATCATAAAAACTTTAGCCCACAAGAAACGCCATGTCCTATCTGCGGTTCACAAAATTTTGTTTGGGGTCGTACCGTTGGAGAATCAGTAAGTCAGTGGGTATATTTCCGTGCTGATGAGGCTGGGTGGGGGGAAGGCGAAAAGCTGCGGACACGTAAATGTAGAAATTGTAACAATGTTCAGTTATTTACGTATGATTAGCTGTCAAGACAAACCAAACTAGCCTTGAGGCTAAAACCAGCACTCCAGTTAAAATTTGTCGTAGATTTCAAGCAGGTGCAGAACCACCAAGCGCATTTCTGTAAGCCTCAGCAGTTTCCGCCTTCTATCCTTGCTTTGTAATGCCAACTTCAAGATTATTCGTTTTTTGCGTAAAGCACGAAACTTGAGGTGAATAGTATTATATAACGGTATTTACTATGGATAAACTGGGGACAACACTAATTGTCTCCTATATAATTTACTTCTATCAAAAACTGCTCAAGTTTCGTCTAGGGCAGTTTTATATTGCACGGTAGAAGTCAGATTTAAAACTACACCCAATAGTGAATCATCTGCCTATTGTCAGCAATCGAAGTTTCTAAAAAAATATTACGCTACATACCGTAAAACCGCATACCCTAGATATATTCCTGTATAAACCTTCACTTTCACCAACCCAGCCATACAGACTCGACCTTTACCATAACCAAGGCGTTGACCCGAAAGCAATCGCAATTTCCTTTAAGTAGTTAGCCGAGAACCACCCAGAAGTAGATTTACGAATCGTGGGCATGAAAGTACCTGGTCAAAACAAGTTTCTGCCTCGTGCTAAAACTGCTGTTGAACGTGACAAGTCTGAACTAAGCGCGGAATATTTTGAAATTTATAATCAACTAAAAGCATTAGCACAACAGGAATTACAAGAACTAATTTTAGAGAAAGATAGCCAAATTTCTGGTTTAGAGACTATGGTGGTTACGACACTGCAAAGCCCTAAATTTTACGCCCAAACTTATAGTAATCAGGGATCAGGGAGATACTATGTCACAAAGTCCTAACAAACAATCCAGCTTTGACTTCAAAGGCGCTCAATTTGCAGATGGTCTAGTCAACGCAGATATAGTAACCGCACAACAAATCGGCGGCAATATCACTAACTATAGTCCACAGCAAAAGCAGAATCTCGCAGAAGCCGCAGCAGAAATTCAGCAGCTTCTCAACCAATTGGGACAGAGTTATCCTACTAGCACTCCGCTAGAAAAACAGATAGCAATGACAGAAGCACTTAAGCAAATCAATGGTAATTCTACTTTGAAAGCACGGGTACTTGGGGCACTGAAAGCTGGTGAGACAGAGGCATTAAAAGAATTAGTAGATCATCCTCTTGTCAATATACTTTTGGCAACTTTAGAAGGTTGGCAAGATGTTGAATAGTTAAGCTACTACAGATGAAGCAGAGGGGTTAACTGGTGATGAGTCACGCAGCACGAATTATCAACAAAAATTTTCAGGCGCAGAGCGAACCGAACACATAAATATAGCGATCGCTCTTGGTTAATGAGAAACTATAAGTGATTGCTCATATTTTTTACAAAATCTAGAATACCGCAATGATTAAAGTTTTAGATAGATTCGGACAACAACCCTGACATATCTAATACTTGTTCTGACCAAGCACTAGCTTGCTCGGACATATTTCTGCGTTGGCTATCATCAGACCAAATACTATCAAAAGTTAATCTCCATCGTGCCAGTTGAACTTGAATGTTAACCAGTTCTTCAGCATATTCAGGTTCAATTTCTGCTGCCGTCCATTCGATAAAACACATAGTTTCATCTGCAATACTTTTGACCGCTTCAGGGTAAGCAGTGTCACAAAATGTTCTCAGCCTAGCTAAATTAGAAGCTATATGCCCTAAGCGATGTGATGTATTTTCGCCTTGAAACCGTGCTTGTTTTTCATCTAAATTCTGGTTCATATCCACCAATTAACTCCTGGGTTATTTTTTTAACACGTTCTCGAATCGCTGGGCCTTGAATTACCATTGAGCGATTATTTTGGCTGGGACGTATGTTAATAATCGATTCATAAGCTATCAATTGGTCAAAGGGAGTCCAATCCGCACCCTAGATATCTCGCTGTCTACTACCGTCTTCAAGCAATGCTGCTTCACAAAAAGCGTGTTTCTCTCCTCCTCCAGCTAAAATCCCTCTTTCTATGTCTACTGCTATTTTGATATATAGTTCCAAAGTTTGCAGCTTTTGATGAAATTCTCCTAATATTGCTCTTTGCTTGATAATGAGTACCAAAATCTCACTCTTAACACTCTAAATACGTAACTAGCTACAAGTTTTATTTTTGTGGAACCGCCAAATAAATCTCTGTATTGAACAATTAAATAAATTCCACCTCATTTGGAAAAATAAATTCACACTCAACAGGTGATAACCAAATATGACAAATTACATTGTCATATTCTTCTGCTTCAACTATCGCTCCTGCTTCACAATACTTTTTTCCAACAAAATCAGAGTTTCTTAAGTAAAAAATTTTGGGTACTAATAATTTAGCTAACTTTAATTTACCTTCTTGTTTAGCTTGATAATAGGCTTGGGTCAGTTGTTCATTACTAGGATGATGACGCACGTAGCTCATCAATGCTTTCCACTTTTGGGGGCTGAGTCTTTCTTTTAAACTGTCAGATAAACTTGTATCACTTTGTTTTTGCTGTTCGGCTTCCCATTTCTCCCATTTCACCCTTTGGATATATAACTGAACAGCTTCTTTAACAGAAATTCCATGCGTTCTCGCAATTGTCAAGACATGAGCGGCTATTTCTAGGTCTTTAATTGAGTCGGAATCCATTGAAAGTAATTACAATTTTCAGATAGTAAATCAGTTGATACTCCTATATTTACAACAAACCAGTCTACTTAGCTCTTGCACTAACAATTAAAATTGCGATTACACGACCAAATATACTAGCCTTGGCTCAAAAACTTATTTTTATATTGGCTTGTGTTGGGGAACTTTGTTAAAAATGCGCTCAGTGCGATCGCCTTACTACCGCCCAACACAGCCCTCAAGCGACCCCAACAGTTCCGTTGAAAAACCGTTCTGAAAAGGCTAAATCGGCATCGGTAACTGGAAGATTGCGCTTGAGGAGGAGCGATCAGACTTGTACACAGCAAGAGCGATCGCCTTGTGCCAAATCTGCGATTCAACATCAGATAATCCCTGCTGTCTAACAACAATGGCTTTGATGATGCGGCGGTTTCCAGTTGGGGAGTGAAGTGGGAGCAACCTCTCTAATTCTGCCAGAGAAGTTGCAAGATAAATTCGTAAACTCTCAAGTCGGAATTAGAGATTACGAATTGAGAGTTTATCTCCTCAAAATATTAATAGCTGCACCTGCTGCTGCGCCATCTAATAAATCGCCAGCCACATCTTCGCGCCCGCCAAGAATAGCGCGAACCCCGGCGCTACTTGCTGCACCGACTGCGGCATCTCTACCTAAGTTACGTTTTTTCTTACGTCCAACCAAATTGACGGCGGCACCAGCCGCACCACACTTAGCAGCATTGCGTAAAACAGTACCACGTCTTCTAGCAGCTCCAGTTACTACACAAGTACCAGCACCAAGGGCTGCATCTCCTAAAATTCGGTCGTTAGCTGCTGCTGGTTGAAGAGGAACTAAGGAGATTCCAGTTAAACTGGCAGCCATGAAACTGGGTAGAAATGCACGTTTGAGAATTCGATTCATAGTAGATACCTTCTTAAAAAATCAAACGACTGTTCAAAAGACTAAAGAAAAATTCAATTTGTTGCAGTCACAAATTCGCTTATTTCTAGTTTAGACCTGGAGCTTAGTTAATGCTTTGATTTGATCGGCAACGTAATCTTTGCGATCGGTGCGATTGTTCTGTTTGCGATCGCGAATCATACGGTGCATCAGACAAATTCTGAGAGGCAGTTAGAGCAGTAGATGTAAACAGCGTGGCACAACAATTCAAAGCAATGCCAGCAACGCCTGAAAAAGCAGTTGCAATATGTTGGCTATTCCATTTAGTAGGAGATGTGCATTGCTCCCTTGCACACTACTAAACTAATAAGTAACGAATACCCACAACCAGAAGGCGATCGAGGCGGCACAAGGCTGATGTGTGGAGTTGGAGTAAATAGAAAAATTGGCATTCAGATTGAGCTAGACGGAACATTATGCAATTTTTGTCACAAATACGCTAATTTAAGCAGCACATTAAGCCAGTTTTTTCATCATAAATACACTGTTCGGGTCTTGGGCATAGTCAGCAAATAGACTTCGGTACTCGAATCTGTAGCGTATATACAAAGCTCGTGCTGGGGCGAACTCCCCAAAAGCACCTGTTTCCAAATACAGGCAATCGTAACCACGCCGTTGGGCTTCTTTAATAATGTGTTCCAGAATTTTGGAGGCAACACCCTGACGACGGTAAGCCTTGGCTGTACGCATTGATTTGATTTCGCCACTTGTTGAAGAGAGTTCTTTCAATGCCCCGCATCCAACCAGTTCTTCGCCATCCCAAGCTGAAAAGAAAGTAATATCAGGCGAACGCAATGCCTCTATATCAAGAGCATGAACGCTTTCGGGCGGGGTAATCTCATGCATATTTTCGAGATGTTCCCTCAAAAGGTTAGCAATATTTTTACCTGTCAGGTCATCTTCATGAATTTGCAATCGGCTCATTTCCTTAATTTGCTAGGGATTTTTACTCTCTGAGCATTGATTTACAAAACCTAGTTAGCAATACATCAGGAAAACTCAAAGCCTGATGTTGACTTCTAAATTTTGTAATGCCAACGTCAAGATTATTCATTTTTTGCGTAAAGCACGAAAATTGAGGTGAATAGTATTATACGACGGTATTTACTATGGATAAACTGGGGACAACATTAATTGTCTCCTATAACAGTTCTCCTTTGTATACAATACACTTTGACCTCTCTCCTAAAAGAAGAGAGAGTTTGAATCTTACTCCCCAACGCTAGTAGGGAAGGGCTGTTCTTGTTAGGTCTGTTAATTTTTCATTGAGGAAATCTGAGATGACAAACCTTTTCAGCAAGATGATACAAGTAGGCATCAAAACTTCACCTTTGCAAGCCATATTGTTATTTGTTAATCAGGCGATCGCTAAATTTTTTCAGCCTAAATGGGAATCTTATCTGTATGTAATTCTACCTCATCCCACTGAAGCTAAGATTTTAATGCTGTCCGAACGGGGTAGTTATTTTCTACCTCATGTTCGTGTAAATAAAAGTATAGATTATGCGAATTTTATAACTATTAAGTCAGAAATAGAGCCAGAACTTGGATTTTCGGTCAACATTTTATATTATGCCAGCCAGGATTACGATAAATCGAAGCGTCAAATTTGCTAAGCTAATCAGCATTTAAGCTGCAACATAGTTGACATTACCTTTATTTTTGATTTTTCGATGCCACTTAATCAGTAACTCACCTTGGTTTAACAGTTTATCTAGTAGTGTTTGCAATTCATCTACTGATTTAAATAGGCGGTGAGCAATATATTCTTTACATGAGTGCCAAACTAATTCGATAATGTTGTAATCAGGGCTGTAAGCAGGCAAAAATTCTAAAACAAAGTTGTCCAGTCAGGGATAAGCACAGGTTTTCAGGAGATTGAGCATAGCACGTATAAAACAGAAGAAATCGGGCATGGTCGTCATGAAATCCGCAATTACGTAACGTTATCTCAAATTGAATCTCGGCTTAACCCAGATTCAATTTGGTCAAATTTTAATAGTGTTGGGATGGTAGAATCTGTCCGTTCATTGGATGGTCAAACGACAGTCGAAACCCGTTATTTTATTAGTAGCCTTGAATCAGATGCTAAACAGTTTGGTAATTCTATTCGCAGTCATTGGGCAGTTGAGAATTCATTACAT
>LXQE01000027.1 GCA_003326195.1 Nostoc punctiforme NIES-2108 | reverse complement strand
CCTACTTGCAGCAAGCCTTAGATGCACTTGATTGGTCTCTATCTTTATCAGAATTACGAAAACAAAGCCCTTCTCGATGCACCCATACCTCCGGTTTATTAACCGAACCCCCTCCGGTTAATAAACCGCACCCCTCCGGTTTATTAACCGAACCCCCTCCGGTTAATAAACCGCACCCCTCCGGTTTATTAACCGAACCACTATATATAGAAGAATTTAAGAATTTAATTAAAGAATGTGTAAGAAGCGCTGACGCACAAAACACACACACTGACGACGAGGACGAGGTTGATTTTGCTAGTGCAACCTCTCGTAGAGAAGAAAACCAATCACCTGTAGATCCTTTTCTTGCCACCAATCCCAAAGAAGAACCTGCGCTTTTGCCCCACGTCTTACCGCTTGAATCGAATATTCCGGCGAATGAGAATAACAATCATTTTCATAAAACAGCAGATAGAGTGCGATCGCAGTGGGAGCAAACAGGGGTATTGCCAAAAATCCCAATGGAAATAGATGCATGGGCGGCGATTGATTTAGGGCAAGAGGTGATTAATGCTTACCGTTTGAGTGGCAGGATAACCACTATCAAGCGGGGTGATATTGTGCCTGAATTTGCCTTATACGTGAGCGGTCAAAACAAAGGTAAAGATGTTGATTACGGCTACGCATATATCAAAAAACTGGAATTAGATCCGCGCCAATGGGAGACTCTAGCCGCATTGGTTTTGAAGTGGCAAACATCACATCAGACGGGTAATCGCAGTATCAGCATTGTCCGTGAGGTCAAACGTAGACCGCTAATTGAGCTTAATTTGAGGTAAATCATGCTAACTCGTGAAAATTTTGAAGCCTGCATTCAGGAATTAGAAAGTTTTTATAACGGCACTATTCTTAACGGAGGAATTTTAGAATCTGTTTGGTACAAGACTTTAAAGCACTTACCTTTGGAAAAATTACAAAGTGCGATCGCGGGATGTTTTAAGAAGCATCCACGCCAGTACAATTTTTTCCCCTCAGCCGGACAGATTTTAGATTTTGCAAATTTTGTAGGGGGCGAGTATAGGGAGCCAGGGGAATCCATATTAGGGGATTTCAGCTTACCTATATTGCCTTCTGTTGAAGAAAGGCTTACGCCTGAGCAAAAGGCTGAATTAAATAAGCGCGGGAGACTCCAAGCGCGGATTATAGTGAATGCTCAAAGCTGGATGACACCAGAACAAAAAGACGCTCTTGTAGAGCAACTAAAGCTTAAAGAAACTCACGAGTTAGAGGCGATCGCTTCTACGTCTGCGCGATTACCACGTCGTCCTAAATTCAACAATCTTTCTTTGACGATTAAAAATTTAGAGCAGGAGTTGGGCATACAATGCGACTACGAAGAAGAGGAAGTCACGAGTGAGGTAAAAGCCTCAAGCTATGACACAAGAGCAATTGCTCGTCAGTGGTTGGAGGGATCTCGATGACTAAAATTGACTTCATCCTCCGGCAATCCGCAACCAACAGAGATCAACTCACAACCCTAAGCGACACCCAATTAGAAATGGCGTGGAGCATCGCTCGCTATGACGTAAAAGCGGCTTACAGGTACTGCGTGATGATGGATGCCAAAAACCAGATGAAATGCCCATCCTGTGGCAAGGAATTTGTAAATTCCTACGAACAACATGATGGAAGTATGGCTTTTGTTTGTGCGTCGTGTAGTCCAAGAAGGAAGAAGAATTCGGAATTCCCTCTGCCTTCATTGACACTAAACCCATCCGACTATCACACCGTATGCACTGGGAAACCAATTTGCATTGATGCCCAAACCGCCAAGCATCAAGCTAAGAAATGCAAAATCATCAACAAAGTTACGGGAGCTTGTGTGGTGCGAACTTTGGTTATGGTGGGCGATCGCGGGTACTGGCAATAAAAACATAAAGGTATTGTAAAAATGATTGATAGAGAAACTCTTGGTAAAACTGTTCGCCGTGCCTTGGTCAATTGGGCAAAAGAGCAAGAAAACCCTCCTACTTTTTGGAATGACTCGGATGAGTATCAAGAAGTAAACGAACATATTGGCGAAGCCGTGCAACGAGCAATATTGAGAGAGTTTGCCGACCATGTTGTTTGGTTCAGTGGTGACGACGAGCGCCATGCCATACCCTCAGAAGGGATGGTAAAACTAATCAACTACGTAGAAAAAGAACTAAACCAAAGCAACGTTAATCTTGCCAATTTGCACAGTTCAATTGTTTGGGGTATCCGTAAAGTTAAATCTGATGAACGTGATATTGCAGTCAGATTTTTAGCTTTTAAGGATGACACTTTAGCTTACTTACGAGCACTGGTTTTAATTACCGAGATGGCCAACGGCGACCAAACCCACGCTGAGAAAAGAATTCTGCTTAATCATCTAATCAAGCAATTAGAAGGGGCGATCGTTAAAATTCGCAACGTTGAAAACTATCTCCTTACCAATTATTGGGAAAGGGAGGATGTTTTTAAATCCGATTATCCGAACCGATATTGGCGAGAAAAGGTTGCTCAGTTAGAAGAAGAAATTAAAAGTTTGAAATCTGGTAAGCCGCCAAATGAATCACCATTTTAAAATTGGCTCAATCGCCTCTGGTATGGGAATGCACCTGCATGGATTGAAGCAAATTGGTGGTGTCCCTGTGTGGGCAATCGAATGTGATGAGGCGATCGCCCACTGCTACCACCAAAATCACAAAAGCGAAGTCTACATCAAAAAAGTTCAAGACGTTGCCCCATCTGATTTGGCAGATATTGATTTGTTAATAACTACCCTCAGCTGTAAAAATGCATCCATTGCCAACGCTAACCGGGGCGAATTGCCAGAAGATGCAGCAGCCGGGATAGCCACCGGTGACATCATCAAAGCCTTAAAGCCCCAGTACTTCATGCTTGAGAACGTCTGGGGATACCGCAAATTCGAGTCTTTTAAACAAATTCAAGCGGCGCTGGATGAGTGTGGCTACTATTCCCGCTTTTACAAATTCAATTGCCGTAATTGGGGTATTGCTCAAAGCCGCGATCGCCTTTATCTTTTGGCAAGCAAGGATGGTACTTTCGCTGATCCTGTACCTCCACAAATCTCAGAGGTTGGGTGGTATGAGGTGATCGCTGACTTGATTGATGAGCTACCAGAAACAACACTTGCACCTTGGCAGTTGCGTAAGTTTCCAGAGTTAGCCCGTGAAGCTAATTCTTGTTTAATCCCAGACCACTCTAATTGGACAAATTTGATTCCTCAGTCTGCCCCTTGCTCAACAGTTAGAGAAGGACACCAAACCTTTAAAGCTTTAATCAAACGTGCCGGTGGGGGAAGAGATAGCGATCGCCTTTACCAAAGTGATGAACCATCTTTCACTATCCGAGCGATGGGTAGAAAGTCTGATAATCACTCTCGCATAGCCGACGCGATCGTGGGTGACAGAATTGTTGCGGTGACTCCTCGCGCTTGTCTGCGGTTTTTTGGCGATAAAGAAACAGCAGATAATATCTGGCTTCCTCCTACCAAGTCGCTAGCGAATGAGGTAGTAGGCAATGGCGCTAGTTGGGTGATGTTCAAAAGCCTATTTGAGCATTTATCCCAGTCTGTGCCGACGTTGCTTTCCATCGAATCAAACTCCTTGAGGGATATTTCGACTTCGCTCAATACAAGTGGTGGCGAAATGGTTGAGAACTTTTTTCAGATAGGCGATCGCGTTGAACTTGTATGCGATGTTTTATTTGGTGATATAAACCTCAAAGCTAAAAACCCCAATGCCAAACTAGCCATTGCTGGAGAGTGCGCCGAAGTATGCGGCGTTCGAGGTACAAGACTTGCTCTTAGTGTTGGCGGTGAGCCATTTGATTGTCCCATTAGGTTAGTGAAAAAAAATTTAGATGTTCCTACCGCCGATACCGCAATGTTTACGTCAGAGCAGGGTATAGGGACTCAGGTAGAGAATAATTCTCATTCTGAACCTTGCCCCCCTCCACCCAAAGAATCAGATAAGTGGTATACACCACCCAATATTCAGGATTTACTCACGCAGGTACTCGGCGCAGTTGACCTTGACCCTTGCGCCGATGACGGTAAACATATCAAAGCGGCAAACCATTACACCGCATCTGATGACGGACTTGCTCAGGAGTGGTACGGACGGGTGTTTATGAACCCTCCCTATTCATGCCCTGGCAAGTGGATGGCGAAATTGCAAGCAGAGATAGAGGCTGGAAGGGTAACGGAGGCGATCGCCCTGGTTCCGGCAGCGACAGATACCAATTGGTTGCACCCGCTCCTTGACACTCAACCCATCTGCTTTTGGAAAGGCCGCATCAAATTTTTAGATACGAACTATCAACCAAAACTCTCGGCTAGGCAATCACACTGCCTGCTGTATTGGGGTACTAATGCACAGAAATTCAAACAAGTTTTTGACGAAGTTGGAACTGTGAAAAATATAAGCCAGTCTGCTCTTCTCTGCGAGACGCTGCGCGATGGGGTTTCCCCAAGTGGAAGAACTGGCGTTGAATCTGAAACTGCTTGGAATCCTGCTGATTTTGGAGAAGTACCACGCATTGCTGATGGCGATCAACTAACGATTTTTTATGACACCCATGAGCCACCAGACCCCGACAATTACCCGTCTATCGCGGCGTATGAACAGGCATGGCAGGAATGGGAGAAAAAGCTGACTAGGAGCAACGTAAAACAGGGAGTTCACGTTGTTGACCAGCTTGGATCGTTGGGGATTATCAAAGAAAACTTGGGGTTTGGGTTTGTCGTTGATTGGTTGGGTGACGCTGTTGCTTACAACTGGGAGCGAGACAGCGATCGCATTGATACTTTTAAGATCGCAAATCAAGGAAGGATGAAGGAGGAAGGAGGAAGAAGTGATGAAGTTGAATCTGAATCATCATCCCTCTTCCCGACGCTCGCAGACTCGCTACCGCTACGCTATCTCCCCTCTTCCTGCGAACTTCCCAATCAAGTTTTTAAAAACAAGGAGCAAAATACTGTGACAACTTTCCAATTTTCTGGCACACAGGCGATCGCCTCTCAAATTGCCCAATTACAAGAGCAATTGAACAAACTCACCGCCTCTTTAGAGCCATACCAAGAGTGCGAACAAAAAGCTGAGGAATTGCGCCAAGAAGTGGCGCAATTTGGGCGGGAAATGGTAGATAAGGGAATTCCCCAGAATGACATTTTAAGTTGGGCGCGATCGCTTTATAGCGCGGCTAGTGGTGTGGAGTTAGTGGAGAGTGATAGTAGTGTAATTGCTGCTCAAAATGAAATTATTAGTGAATTGAAAGCCGGAAATCATGTATTGCGTGAGCAATATAGCGAAGTCATAAGACAAAGAGATTTACTAATAAAGCAGGTTGAAGACAATGATAATGATATGGATGTGCAACTAGCGGAACAACAATTAATACCAGAAGTGGAAGCTTCAAACAAAGAACTTACCGAAGGCGTAGCAAGCTTTACTGAAGGCGATCGCGTTTGTGTAAATGCTATACACGAATTAGAACACTTACTCGAAAGACTTGGTACAGTAGTTGGAATAAAAGGTAACTCTATTGCCGTACTTTTTGACGCAACAGATAATGAAGGTCAGCACGAAATAATTACCGATAGAAGTAATTTGGTGCTACTTTTGAAAGCTACTCCAGACAATCACGCACACATTAAAGCTTCTAACTTTATAGCTACTATTCGTACCAAAGCCGGAGCAAATAACATTAATTGGCAGAATATCAGCGAACTGTGCCAAGGCAATCATCTTATTTTAAAAGAATTGCTTTTAACGACCACTACAAAAATTCAAAAAGAACTGATTCAAAAGCTACCTCAACTGATGGCTGATTACATTGCTTAAACTGGTGACATTACAGATATGCAGCTTGTTGGCGATAAATTTAAGTCTGAAGTTGAGGCGTTGTTAGAAGTAAAAAAGTCTCTGGTGTATCAAGCTGGTGATTGGGTAAAAAGTACAGAATCGGGTGAAATCTGGCAAGTACGAAATTTTGACGGTGAGTGGTTGTCGGTGAAACGAGACAACAAGATTGGCTCACTGCATAAATCAGAAGTTGAGTTGATTCAACAAGAAATCGCTGCTTGAACCAGAAGGAAGAAGGAAGAATTCTTCTCTACCTTCTTCTCTCTTCCTTCTTCCTTTGTTAAATCAAAGGGGATATTTTGTCTATTTGTCCATACTGCCAAACTCAATTTGACTTAATTGATGGCTTTGGTAATCACTGCTCTCGCCGTTGCGCGGTTCGCCACGGCAATAAAAATTTGTGGTCTGAAGAAGAGAACTTGAACACTTAAAATCAATGATTGGCTCAAGCCCAGGCAGGCATCGCCCAGATGTGGAATAGGCTTTACGAGCCAGAATACCAAGAGCGCGGCATTAATCAAATATTCATTTTTACTGCACAATTTGGGGAATTGATAATAAGATTAGAAGTTAATCCTTTTGAAGACGAACTTGCCAAAAAGTTGGTAGCACCTGAACCACAAGCTTTTCAAAATTGGCAAAAGAAAGTTGAGGAGCAATTCAAGAAATTGTACGGAATTAGCATTAAACAGTGGCAAAAGCGGTAAAATACCAGTATTTTTACCACTGCGCTTTTATGTGCATCCTGTTGTCAAACGACCATCTAAGAGAACTTACGGAGATATATCACGTACAAGACGGTACAAAGATTCCTGTGCTAATTGAATTTCTTTGGTCGCTCCGACATTTACAAGATAAGCTGGAAGACTTGCCGCCAATGGAGAATAAAACCCACTTAGTGGATCGGGCGCAAGAGATGGATTGCGCGATCGCGTCTGAAATTATAGAATCTGTTGAAAAATGCTTACAATCGATTCCCCCCTAGCCACAGATACCGCCGCACGCTACACCGCCGCCCATTTAATTGAAGTGGCAAAACAGGAAAACAACTTTGCGCCTTTAGTAACTGTGGATTTTGGGAAAGCAGAAAGCATAGTTGTTGAATACCAAGAAACAATCACTCTTCCTGAAAGCTGGGAAAGTGTAAGGGCGATCACTTCCAACGGACAAACTTACACCCCAGCAATTGATCCCGAATCGCCTCAAGCGGGGGAATTTGTCTACAATCCCTACACCAACACAGTGCAAGTTTATGGGACAGTAGGGCGGAGTCTTCAAATTTACGGTAATACCCAAACAATTAAATTCTTCCCTCCCCTGCTTCCCCCTCCCTACCCTCAACTTTTTACCAATTTGCCATTAGAGGGGGCTATTCAATTTACTCGCCAATTTGAACAACAACCATCTGCCCAATTTGAATTAGAGCTAAGGCTATCTAAAGCGCAAATACAAAGTATTTTTGCACCGGGGACAGAATTGGATTTGTACGGGTTGCCGTTGAGAATTAACAGTTTAAATATTAAAGAATTACCCCGATCGATATACCCAGATGGACGTTGTAAAATAAGCGCCTCACTGGGTTCGCGCTGGGAAAATTATCTTGATGAGCCGTGCTTCTTGCGGTCGGATGGGGGAAATAGTACATCAATCAGTGAGCCATTTCAAGACACCGAATGCACCGCGCCCACGCCATCACTAACCGATCCCAACTTCAACACGACCATACAGCAGTTGCTTGCCAAGATAGGTATTGCCTACACTGGGCCCAACCTTGCGTCTGTACCAATACCTCAAGGTACAGCAAGGGATACAGTGGTGAATCCGTTGCAGCTACTGAGCGATCGCTTGTTAGTCGCAAATTCTTTTGTGAGGTGGAGTAACGCATCTGCGGTTGAGGTGGTTCCGATTGGTAGCGGAAGGGTGTGGAATTATCAAGAATCTGATATTAAAGGAGAGGATGGAGTTGATACGAGTTTTGAGGCGATCGCCAAACTCAGCAAGCGCCGACTGACAGCAATTCCTAACTTAAATCCCCCGCCCCCCGACTTAGTGAATTTTCCAAGCGAGGTGCAGTTGCCACCAGTGCCACAACTACGGGGCGAGTTACCAACAGCGCTGGCGTTTGAATACCCAAATAGCGAACTAACTGGGGAATTTAGCGAGATTCGATCTGACCAGCAAGAGCGCACCCAAGGGCAAAAACCTAGATATACAAGAAAGCCAAGAAAAATAGAAGAACGGATCGACGGCGATAAAAATGCTCATATTCCTTTAGAGGGTGTGCAGTCCATCCAAAATATGAGCTTGATTTTTGATATTGGCGGACAAACTAAAACCCGCTCAACTACCACTACTGAGGATGGGGCGACGGTTAAAGTTGTTGACGAGATTTGGGGTTTCGTTTGCTATGCCGCTCAAATTTATGATGATAGCCGCGATCGCCTTAATGGCAATCCTAATGATTATTGGGTGTGCTTGAAGCGGACAACCACAGATTACACCTACGACGAAGATACTGGCTACTTACTTTCTACTGCAACATCTGGCTATAATACTGTACGCTTCCGCCAAGAATCAGCGGACAATACCGAAACACTGGGGATGGATTCAGTCGATCCAGAACTCGATTTGTATAAATTTATTCAAATACCAGTTCTTGGGCGCACTAGCTACTACCTCAAATTGATGCCTGAATACAGTAGCGAGGGGTTATTTGAATTAGTAAAAGTGTGCAACAGAGACGGTACTAGTACACTTCAGCCGCTAATTAATCCAGACTACGCGCCGCCGTACTATGTGGAGTATGAGCGCACGGAATCAGTCGCGTTTGCAAGTCGCCCCAACCCAGATAATGAAGGTAGAACCGGAAGTGAAGACGACCCCCTTGCGCCTGATTTAACTGCAGGGGAAGAATCAAAATTTGAAGCTTTCACTCAAGTGACTGTTGCTACATACCAACAAAAGTTAATAGGGTTTGAGGGTGGCTACCCACCTTACGAGCGCGGGGAAGAAAATACACCCCAAAAGTTCACCAAGTACATCAAACAATTCAAGGCTCAAGGCCCCGCGATCGCCACTGC
>LXQE01000026.1 GCA_003326195.1 Nostoc punctiforme NIES-2108 | reverse complement strand
AAAGCAAAATCTAACCCACCAATGACAAATTTTTCTCGTATCCGTTGTACTGTTGCAGTATGCGCTCTAACTGTGTCAGCGATCGCCGAGTCTGTTTCATCTTCAGCAGCCATCAAAAGAATGTTTGCACGGGTTATAGTTCTTGCCTTGTGCTTACCTTTCTTTATTATTGATTGTAGTTGAGCAACTTCATCTTCACTCAAGTCAACGATGTACTTCTTTACCATATTATTCCCTGTTTTTGGCTAATTTACCAATCACAGGTATTACTTAGCAAACTTTGCTTGGCAGACTACTAGAGCCTGCTCCCAATCTCCAAATTGGGTTGGCTTAACTTCTTCTACAAACTTGACAATCAACCGTCTGCCCAATAATGCCATTACCTCCCCAACTCCATACTCCGGTGAGTAAACATATCTACCTGCACTTAGCCATTCAGGAGGTTCTGGAATAGTTTGGTTGGCGGCACGGATAATTGCGGCGTAATCGGTTGGTTTGTTACTGACTGCCAGTATAGGACTTAACGGCAAGCACCAAATGCCCCCCGTCCAGACGGTGGCTCCCAGAGTATGCAGGATAACCAGAATTTTGAACAGCATCAGAACCAATAAATCAGGACTTATTATCTCTTATGTCAGGATTTGTTAACTTATTCCAGGTGATTGAGCTATTTACCCCCAATTTTGTAAAAATAGATACAGAAATTATTTATTTTACTCTTTCTGGTCTAGTTAAAGAGAGTAATGCTTGCAAGTTTTAATAGATTACAGACGGAGAAAGCCTATGTCCCATCAAACAGTTTCGGTTAATTCGACCGCCCCGACTCTGGCAAACCAGATCACTTCAGGTTGGAACCCAGTCTGCCACATCACGTACAACCGAGATACCTGGGTAAAGTTGCTCCAGCCACCCAATGGCTATGCCTTTGAGGAAGCCAAGTTGCTCTGCCAGGAATCCCCAGTGACCTGGGTTGCCTGGGTACCAGATTACGGTGAAGTGGTACTTGATCGCAGTGATTTCTATTGCTAATTAAAAGCACGGTTGATATACCCACCAGCTATTTCTCTAATGTTTTATTTGCCAGGTTAACAATGCAAGGTCAAAACAATTCAAAATTCAAAATTATCAATTCAAAATTGCAAGACGCTCGCGGACTCGCTAACGCTGCGCTATCAGTAGGGTCTTGAACCCACCACTGATTGAAGACCACTGAACTTCGTTCAGTGGGGGCTTGTACCCAGAATTAATCAATTCAAAATAAATCTTCTTCTTAATGCGTGAATTTTGAATTTTGAATTCAAAAAATGGTCAAGGTGTGGCTGATATGGGCAAGTAAGTAATTCAGGTATTAAACAGGTTGAGTGTGATGAACGTCGATTCGGCTATTGATTGGGATGAAATATTTGAGTATCTGCCGGGGACAGTGGTAGAACTCAAAAATAATCCTGGGGTTTTGCATCAGATTGATTACTATGAAAACACGATGGTTCCTCCAATCTGGTTGGTGAATGAGCCGCGTCCGCGTTACCCTCACGAGTTGCAAATTGTCTCTCGTCGTGACATCCAGGTTTGTGACATAAGGTCGCAAGTTGTTGCATTCTGAGCAAGTGCTGCCTCTGGTGTTTAGCGTGAATTAACCACCAAAAATTGAACTGGAATTTTGAGAATTGAGTGCAGCTTGGCTAATAACCTCTAACAAGAACAAACCTACATCCTTGAGCAGTGGTTCATTTTGCTGAGGACAAGCAGTTGAATGTAAGCATCTTGGACAACCCATGTCACAACCACATTCACTAGCTAAAGCATAAGCTGCGGCTGCAAAACACCACTCATGATTCCAATAGTCCACATCAGCAGAACTTTCGGCAGTAAGAGAGAAAATCGATTGGCTACGCTTTGCTTTAAGAGCGATGTCTACGACGGGCTGTCCGGTGTCGCTACTTCCTCTATTCCCAGATTCCCGCTCATCAGCAGCCCATCACCAGCAACCACATCCTGTGATACACCAAGAAAGAAGCTCAAAGTCGCGGATGCTGTCTATGATGCGGTGGCTAATGCCGACCTCTAAACTTTGTAATGCCAACTTCAAGATTATTCGTTTTTTGCGTAAAGTACGAAAATTGAGGTGAATAGTACTATATAACAGTACTTATTATGGATAAACCGGGGACAACGCTAATTGTCTCCTATATAATTTACTTCTATCAAAAACTGCTCTGGATTAACTCCAGGGCAGTTTTATGTTGAGTCGATTGGCCCTAGTTTAGTAATCGCTATGATATTAGATAGGGTTTTATCATTCATCAGGTGTCAAATAATCAACACAAGCAATGCCAACTCTGCCAAAGAGAGATGGAATCTTTGACTGTCCATCACTTAGTTCCACGACAAAATACCAAACGCAAAAAACAAGACCCAGGTCCAACAGCAAATATTTGTTCTGCCTGCCATCGCCAGATTCATGCTTTATTTGATAATAAGCTGCTGGCCCTTGAACTCAACACTTTAGACAAGCTCAAAAATGAACCGCAAATGCAGAAATTTTTGGTTTGGGTAAGAAAGCTTTTCCCCAGGTAAGCGGGTATCAGTCCATCGCTAAAAAATAAGGTGGGATGGCATAAGCGCGTTGCTCCCGGCGGATATGCCATCGCACGACTTGTACCCTAATATAGATGCGCTCTTGAATTTAGAGCTCTTGAATTTAGAGTAGTAAGCAAGAGTGATATCAGTTATTGCAAACATTACTCTAACTCTCAACCTCCACTGCCACAACCCGAACTAGAAAGAGCAGGAATTACATTTGAGCAGTATGAAGAATTTACTCCAGAAAAGTTGGAACTCTGGGACGGATACCTGCGCTATGGTGGACAAAACCAACTTGGGTTTCATTTAGTTGTGTTAAGAAATATGGGACTACTCACAGCAGTTAGCCACACACAATTGTCGTTGTGGATAGAAGCCCTAGACCGTCATATTCGGGAAAAACTAGAAACCATCAGCGCTCAACCAGAAGTAGCCGAAGCTATGCTAAATCGCCTGAATCGGGCAATGTCAGATTTGGCAGCAGTAACAGAGTATTTAGAAAGGTAGCAGACAAATTCCTACAGTGGTATCTTTTATGCACTAGACTAACCAGCGATCGCTTGGTGTCAAGAGCGATTTCCAGATTCGACTGTCAACCAATTATGTAGTTGCAGATTTGTTATCAATTCGCTCACAATGGCATCAAGCTTTTGACAAAGTTTTTGAATGTCGTAATATTCATGCTTTGCCGTTGAATGTGCGTTCTTGAATTATTTTCTCACTTGCCTTGCTTGTTGCTCCCGGTGGCACAATGCTTGCTGATTACTCGTGTTCGAGACAGAGAAGCTGAAACCTTTGGCCCACCTTGTTCATTATTAAACTCGGAACTCAAACAGTTTGTATAGGAAAAGTTAGATTGAATATGAATGAGACTTTAGCAGCCACACTAGGGGAATTACAAGCACAAATATATTGGTTACATGATGATGAGGAGTTTGCAGAATTGGCAGCAGCAGCTAATATATATATGAAACTTGGTTATACTCGACAGCAGGCAGAAACGGCGGGTAATTTAATTAGTCAGGCTTATCAATTATCTGATGATGCTGTTTTAGCCCAAGAAGCAGGTGATTTTGACAAAGAAATACAGTTTTATCATCAAGTTAAAGATAAATTAACCCAAGTAGAAACTACATTAATTTATCAAAACAGCATTGCCATACATCAAATGAAATGGTGGATGTATTTTCGTCATCAACAAAAATTACAAACTATTATTCACTTATTTTTACAACATTTTCAAGCGGTAGGGTTGATGAACTTACTTACTGCTCTTAAACTTACATATTTTATAATGGAGATAGGCAAAGTTCATAAATCGCGTGACACAGAAACCACCAAACATAATGCTATAAAATACTGGACAGAATTATTGAAAATCAAACCGCCACAATATCCTTATCTTGGTTAAATTACCTATTTTTCTAGGCTAACTGCTTCAAATATTTTCTAGAACTCTAATGGTCTGTCTGTTTTGTATTTGCTGTTGACGGATGCTGTGTTAGAAACGGATAGTGCGCGATATTTTGACCCAACGGACAACAGAAAGTTTTTTACGGTGATGATTGCTGGCAAATAAAATTATCAGTCAGTTGGGAAAAATCGGTACTTCAATTTCAAGCGATCGCGATTTCACTTTGGCCCAATAGCTGCTGAAGATTGCACTCAGAATTTATCGGGGGAAGCTCATGAACAACCAACCAGATCACAAAAACCTCAGCCCACAAGAAATGCCATGTCTTATCTGCGGCTCACAAAATTTTGTTTGGGGTCGTACCGTTGGAGAATCAGTAAGTCAGTGGGTGTATTTCCGTGCTGATGGGGCTGGGTGGGGAGAAGGCGAAAAGCTACGGGCGCGTAAATGTAGAGATTGTAACAATGTTCAGTTATTTACGTATGATTAGCTGTCAAGACAAACGAAACTAGCCTTGAAGCTAAAACCAGTACTCCAGTTAAAATTTGTCGCAGATTTCAAGCAGGCGCAGATCCACCAAGCGCATTTCTGCAAGCCTCAGCAGTTTCTGTGCCAAAACCACCAGCTTGGACATGACGGAGTAGCGATTGTACTATCGGCATCGCAATACTCATGCCAAATAAGGCATTGAAACCTGCAATAACGACTGGTGCTGACAACACAACTGTAAATTCTGGAAATAACGCCAATACAGCCACTAAGACCAGAAAAACAATCGGTGTCGCAATACCTGCTGCCTTTGCCGCTTCTAAAACTAAATTTTTATACTCTTCAACAGTAATGTCGCCCCGATAAAGATCCAAGGAGTATGAAATCGCTGTGACTATAACTTGGGTAAGAATAGCGGTTCCTGTAGCAGTGATCCCCAACTTAGCAATTGTTCCAAAATTGCTGACAATAGAATCTACAGCATTGT
This sequence comes from Nostoc punctiforme NIES-2108, assembly GCA_003326195.1. GTDB lineage: Bacteria > Cyanobacteriota > Cyanobacteriia > Cyanobacteriales > Nostocaceae > Nostoc > Nostoc punctiforme_A. The sequence continues at coordinate 4,313 of LXQE01000026.1, read as the reverse complement.
AAACTCGAATATAAAACTGCTCCCCAACAGTCATTACTTCGGCTCCGCGACGCAGATTATCAGCGCCCACTTCCCATACAATGTTGTTAGCACCATTTGAGCCACCTTGAGAGCGTGGAATAATATGGCTCCCATGTTTATCGCTCAAGAATTCACGAATAGTCCGTTCGTTAGCTCCTAGCTTTGATGTTCCAGGAATTTTCTCAAAAAGCTTCATGACATCTGTATCAGAGCGAGATAAATCCCCAGTTCTCAGACCAGCACGATACCTCAATCTATATGCAATCTTTGGCATCTCTAGGGCTAATTCCGCAGCTGTCTTAGGCAAGTTTTGTAATGCCTCAGCTATAGCTACACTTGAAGTTGTCACACCAATTGCAGTGCCTTCTAATGCTTTACCCACATTTTGTACAGCTTGAAAACCTTGTTGTGCTGTTGCAGGCAAATCATTAATTGCATTAATACTTGAGGTAGTAATCTCAACAGTAGTATTTTTAATTCCATCAACTACTTCTTCTATCCCATTTACTGTATTAGTTGCTGCTTCTTGCGCTTTATCTTTGAGCGTATCTGCCAAATTTCGTGCTTGGTTGATGAAATCCATGTTTTAGTAAACTGTTGTTTTGGAGATTTTGTATTTAGTTCAGTTTCTCCCCTCAAAGATAAGAACCACATCAGCATTAATCATGAACTTCAAAACTGTGATGAAGTAATTGAATAGTTTCTAGAGTATAAAGGTTAGATAATTTTAAAACAATAACTGTGAATATGATATAAAGTAAATCATTTTACTTTGTTAAGTAGACAGTAGAAACACATAATAATTAACATCTTATGAATAATATGTCTAGCAGCAATATTGAGCTAGATTGAATTAAGCCAGTAACAGCAAAGATTCTAGCGAACCGCGATCGCTCTCACTTCAAATTTAACGATTGAATAAAAGATGCACCCTTAGACTTTAGTTCGTCAGATGATGGTAGTAGTGCTAGAGCTTCAACTGCTTGATTATCTTTGATACAAAGTAAACTTCTTTGGTAAATTAGCTTATTATTAACATTTATACCCTTTTTCTTAATTTCTGCTTGTAATGAAGGGCTGGGAACTCCTGTTAAGGTAAAATCTAAACATTTGTATCCATTCTTCATAACAGAAGATCCAGCTATCCTTTTACCGTTCACGAAGTTAGATTTTTTTGCAGCTTCGCTAAGAGCCTGTAAAATCTTTGGAACTTTTTCAACAGCTATTTTTTTAGCAAAGGTTGAATGAGCTACAGTATATGCAGATTCATCTTTTATAGTTGTCCATGTGCGGGTTGTTATCCCTTTAATTGGAGTATTAACTTCTTCTACAAAAGAACCCGGCATTGCAATGCTAAATTTTCCTTCTTTAGATGTAAAGATTTGCTCTTGAGATGATACAGCAGTGCAAGCAGATAAAGCAATCAGTCCCAAGTAAGTTATTATCCGAATAGATTTATCAGCATTAGTCAGTAAATTCATAGTCGTTTTAAAAATTAAGTTTATTCCTTGATGTAGCCCTTGTAACCAACATAAATCAACAGCTTGCTTTAAGTTAATAAGAGGATAAGCTATCGCTATGTTTTCAACTCATGTACACGTTGCTGCTGCTGTTGTGTAATCCTGTAATTTGTAGCGTTCGGCTGACGAATTACAGCCAAGTTTTTCAACATAGGCTCTTGTTTTAAGTCTTCCCTTAGCAGGGGCTTTTCTAACACAAAAGCTACTAAACTGAATCTCCGCGTCAGATTTCCCACCAATACCCTACCCCATGACTACACCAGCCCACATCAGCAAAACTTTCGTGAGTAAGAGAGAAAATCGATTAAAGGATCTCGGTCGGTTTGGGGTTGTGGTTGGACTTTGCTACTGCCGTCATCGTAACGTTCAAAAGGATTTGTATTGAAGCTGAAATACATTCCTTCCAAACCATTTGCCAGCTTGAATAAATTCTGTCGAATTAACTGTGCAGGAAATACCTTGTAAATTACCCAGCATCCAGTCGCCTCGCGTCGAGAGAGCTACAAAACTCAAACGCGGTTGCCATACTAATAAAGCAGCGATCGCCACAAAGTTGATTACAAGAGTTCTGAGCGTCAAGCGATCGCCCCAAGTCAAAATCCGCTCTTTGCTCCGACTGCCCTTGCTTTGTGCCCGTAGTTCCCAGAGCATAGGTAAGATGGGAAAGAGAAACACCCCTGCTAGTACGGCTAAAGAAGTAGAACGGTTATTGTAAGCAGCTAGGGAAGATCCTAACCAAACACCTAGAACAGGTGTGAGGTAGATAATAGCGATCGCAGTCCACTTGATTAATCTACCGATAAGTTGGAAGAGAATAGCCATATAGATTTATGTTCCAGAGAGTAAGTAAATTAGAAATATTTATACCTGGCTTATACCCTTTGAATCTGTCTATGTCGGAAAAATAGAGATAACCAAGACGATTTGCAGCCTCTTCTATTTCTTGATCTGCATCAATTATCAGGGCAAGTAGTTGACTTTTATTACTAAGAACTTAAGTTGATAATTACGCGGGATTCATATAAAAATGACTACTATTTTGCAGTATTCATGAAATATAAATTATGGAATTTGCCAAATCTTGATTTTTCCATCAGTACCACCAGCAGCAAGAGTGCGACTGTCATTACTAAAACTCAACGCTCTAGTCTCCTTCATATCTTTGAAGACTCGAATCAATTCCCTTGTACCCAAATTGGTTATTCTAATAGTCCCATCTACACTACCAGTAGCCAGAATTTGACCATTAGGGCTAATAGTTATAGCAGTAATATCCTCTGAATGACCTTCAAGATTACGAATTAACTCTCCTGTTCGCAACTTCCAAATTTGAGCCGCTTTACCACTAATATTGATATAACCTGGTGTAGGATTAGTTGCTAGACCATCGTAGCTATTTCCTCTTTTTGTAAACCATTGGTTAACAAATTGTCCATGACTGTCGCTGCGGCAATCTTGTAGCTGGCTGCTATCCGCGTGTAACCAAACCTTTGCTTGCAATATTCTTCAAAGGTTTTGTGAGTTGAACGGTACAATTTGCGGTCGCGTAATTCCGCCAGCGCCTTCCCCGCTTCAAAAAACGCCCGTTCTACCTTTCGCTCTAAATTTAGGCGATCGCTAATTTCCTGCTCGGTTAACTCTGGAACTTCAACAGCAGTAACCGTAATTGTTGCTAGGTTTCATCTTTTCTTAGTGCCATTGGTTTAAGTACGCAAGCAACAAAAACACTGGTTTAAAGTTTTGGGTTGGTCGAGTACTATAAATTTAGCAACCCCAAAATAAGTTACTTGTGAGATACCACTGCCCGTAAACTGTAACTACCAGATTCTCCTGCTTCAAAAGTGTTAGCCAGGAGATAATAGACACCATTTTCTGGTAAAGTCACAGTCAATCGAGCATTAAAATTATTTGGGGAAATGTCGTCATTTTGTGTTATAAGTCGCTCTTTAGAAGGAAGCAGCAAGTACAACTGAGGGTCTATTTGCTGACTATCCATCTCAATAGTTATCTGTTGACCTGCTTTACCTTCAAAGACATAAGTGTGAAAATAGCTATTATTTGGTAAAGTGCGATCGCCATTTTTGAGGCTTGCTTGTAAAATTTGACCATTCAAGGGAAATCCGTGTCTTCATTATTAGTAGGTTGTTTACGCCCACTTGCTAACTGAGCATTACCTTGTTCTACGGCTACCAAAAAAGGCTCAATTAATTCAGTAGGAATTGCAAAACTAATACCAATAAATCTTTTTATTTCGGTGTCATTGAAAATTGCACTATTAACACCAATTACTTGCCCATTAGAGTTGAGCAATGGCCCTCCAGAATTGCCAGGATTAACGGCTGCATCATGCTGGATTAAGCCTAATTTTTTATCAATGCGACTGATCACACCATAGGTTAAAGTATTTTGCAATTCCAGACTTAGGGGAGTACCAATAGCATAGACAGATTGACCTACTTGTGCTGAACCGGATGGGGAGCATCCCAGTTTTTTGCAAAGAAGGCGAAAATCAGTCAGGATAGGTAAGACGAGTGTATTTATTTACCAATGACCCCAGAACAAAAGCAAGCTCTTCAAGAACATATTCAGGCGATGGCTAAAATATTGTACGAAGATACGTCAAAAGAAAAGCTCACAAATCTTGCAGGAATTGAAGAAGCAGTGCGGAGTCAAATGCAAAAACATGTTATGCCAGAAGTAGGGGTTTTTTTATCGAAACGATTACAGGGACAAGCGCAGGATACCAACGACGGCTCAAAAGCATCCTTGGAG
>LXQE01000025.1 GCA_003326195.1 Nostoc punctiforme NIES-2108 | reverse complement strand
CGGTAGGTTGCTTTTCTAGGCTCTGTTTCACCGTAGGAACTCCCTGTTAGCACCAGTGTCACCCCGCAACGGCTGTCTGATTGTGCCCTGTTCCCAGCTTCACCCTCCAGACACCGAGTCTGGTCAGTGTGGGCAGATAAGGAGTCAATTCTGAGTCTGAATGACAGGACTTGCACCTGCATCAATCCGAGAGTTCAGCCTTTAATGACAGTAATCTGCTGTCGGGCTGGACTAGTTATTTACGGACTGATTACCGTGATTCACTGGTCAACGAATCGCACCATCTGACCGAGAGTTCAACCTTTAATGACAGTAATCTGCTGTCGGGCTGGTTTAGTTATGTACGGACTGATTACCGTGATTCACTAAACAACGAATCGCACTAAGACATCTGCCCATTTAGGAGCGGCAGACTTTGTACTTTTCTTTAACTGGATACGAAAGCGAATGCGGGTTTTATTTAACTGTGAGAAATTGTGGCGTTCGACTACTGCATCAGTTAGGAAATTTGTAGCAATAGGCTTGTCGATTGCTTGCACCATGATTATTCACCTCAATCATTATTTTCACTCTCGATTAAGCGAAGCTTTCTTTGTGGCTATTTTTCAATTTTTGGATGTCTGTACTAGCTCTGTAGATTACTTTTGTAGAGCTTGTTTGTAACCTAATATGTCTTTTAATGACTGGTGGTTTATGTATGGACATGGCTTAAAATAGCTGAAGTTGCTGTGAATTATCCTGTACCGCAGGCTTCTCATAGACCATGCCTTCAACCTCATAACAACGAGTCATAAGTTTGTTGCGATTTAGCCGAAAGCTGGCTTTTTTATTTTGATTTGGCAGAGGGACAAATAGATACTGTGGATGGTTTATACTACCTTCATTACCCAAATATCGGGAAAGCGTACCGTTGATTTGGTAAACTTTTGAGGAGCTTAAAAGCGTTGAGTCGTAGACTTTAATCAAATTTAATTCCATCTGATTACTGGAGTAAGAGTTGCGATCGCGGCTAATACAGATTTAGCAAAGTGAGTATCATGCCCACTTTCTAATATATAGGGTCTGTCTGCTTGAATTGTAATCAGCAACTTGTAAACTTCTTTACCTCTGCGCTCACACTTCTCGAATTTCAGTTCTTTTAGATATCCAGTTAAGGCAGTTTGGGTAATCGCACTCGCTTCACTGTTGTTTAGGGTGTACCACAGTGAACCATTGTGACGATTGCAGTAGATTTTGCAACTGCCAGCATCAGAATGCAATCCCAGTTTCGGTTTATTAATTGCTGCAACTAACTGCTTGAGTAGTTCCTCTTGACGCATTAAGGCAGCAAGTAATTCGGAATTTTCTTGAGGGTTCATTTGTTTGTACCAAAAGCATTTTCACTTTCGCATTGGCGCAGCCGTTTAATTGTGATATATGAAGCGTAAAGCTAATAAAATAGCGCTCTTGCTACTACAAAAGCGCCTCAAAACTTGGTAATTTGTATTAAGTGAACTATTCTTCTGGGCTGTTTCTCTGACGCAATAGCCTGAGAACTTCTTCTAAGCCTGCGTTTAAGTTTCTCAGATCAGATTTCATTTCTCTAATATCTGCTTTCACTTGCCGCATATCCGAAGCTAAACCAGTAGCCAGCGTCATTGTTTGAGCTATGGCAGTTTGAGATGTTCCAATGGTTCCTGCTTGAATTTTTAGGTTTGTAACATCTTGTGTCAGTTCATTGAGGCGTAGGTAAATATCGTCAAATCTAACATCGTCTGTCATCTAAACCTCCTTCCTGACATCCTCAACTATAATTTTAGCGGTATTACTGTGTCATCTCGTCATCTGTTGAGCGAGGCGTAGCTAAAAACATAAAACAGCAGGTGCGACCGTTGATTCGGTTGCACCCACCATTTCACTTACGCCGCTACTCCCTGTGTCCGCACCAAATCGGAGTCTGTGAACTTACCGCAATCAAGAGGCTCGTCTGAGGATGGCTAATATTGCCGTAGCTGTTCCTATCATTAGCCGTTAGTCGATCAAACGGCTTATCCAGCAGTTCCTCACGAGATGGTTGCGTCAGTTCTACCATCGACAATACCCACACCGCATCAAGGGCAGAATCACACGGGACTTTCTGCTGATGCACTGAAGTTGCCCGAATAACCCACCATCTGCTGTTAGTACAGCCTACTTCACCAAGCTTTTGATCCTGGTCGTAGATACCATCGTTTAGGATTTCAAACCCGTACTTTTCGCATTCATCAGCAATCTGTACCATGATTTCGTTCCCCGTTGTAGCGACTGGGGTTTCTTCTTCTTGTATGGGCAGTGTTCCGCGCTGGTAATGCCATGTGATGTAGCTATGGCATCTTTTAAAAGTGTTCGCACGATGGATCTCCTCACCATTGACCATTACTATCCAAGGTTGCGTTAGGTCATCGTCGTGGGTAATGCTAGCTACGAGTTTTTGACCTGCATAGAATTCGTGATCTTCAAACGAAATCTCTACTGATCTCAGTTTTTCAACTGGTTTAACGCAAGAGGTTACAGTTGTTGTTGTTTGTGGCATAATTTTAAAACCTTCGATTGGGTGATAAAGGCGATTGCGATGTTTCTCAGGCAGGCGATCGCCCTTTGATTTGTGTACTGATTGACGTTGTGGCTTGCCACAACACCTCATTCTAGAATTGGCGAAGCCTCATATTTATTGCTCCTAGCCAGTGACCGGAGCTTGCCTGATTCAGCATTTCTCTTGATCAGACGGTAGTCGGCAACGAACTTCAAAGCGACTTCCGTAATGCTGTGGCAACTTTTTATTCAGCGCAAATCGATTTCCCTTCCTGTTCCCCTCGCTTTCTCTGGTTTCGCCAGTGCCTCAGCTACTCTCTCAGGTGGATTAATAAATTTACTATTTTCAAGGTTCAATGGTGGGCGCCTCTTTATTTTTCTGGGAGGCTGGCGCTTTGTTCCTCTATGATGATTAATTTACTACACAGTGTTGACATTAGTCAAGAGACTAGAGCAAATTTTTTGAAGATTATCTACGTCTAATGCAAGTGCTGGATATAATTGCCAAATAGGTATTTCAAGTGCCTGACAGATGGCAAGTGCATCTTTCTTATCAATTGACTCTGGTCTATTTGCTGCATTGCCCCATTCAAGATTGTGGATAAAAGACCTACTAAAACCTGCTTTTACTGCCAATGCATCACGGCTCATTTTCCCACGCATCTCTCTTAGGCGCTTTGCCATTTGTTCGTTCCACGCAAAGCGAGATATGTAAGATATGTCCACTAGCACCACCTCTTTAGCCATTCAATTACTCATTTATTTTATCAACGCCGTGTTGACAAAGCGAATCTTTTGTCTACATTAAGTAGTACACCAGATAAAAGCAAAAGCGATCGCTTGCTTGTTAGCAATGCGATTATTTAAACCCACACATACTGGAGAAACACAGCTATTAAAACAAAAGCACCCCCTACTGGCGAACGCTTACGCTCTTGAGCAATGCCAGAGCAATCGCATACGCTTGTACACGATTGCTTGAGGGGCAATGCCTTTGTGCGATGCCTGCGGCGGTAAACTACGCTTTAATTCTGGAACGATTGAAGTTTTTTGCAACCAGTTTTCAGACTGGGTTTGGTCATCGGGATCTCCCCGGCGGCTCCAGCGTTAGAAGTTTACTTCCGGCTATTCCGGTTTTAGCTCTGGCTACTTTGAATAGCGGCACTTCAGTTTTGGTTCGTCAATGTTCGTTGAATTAGTTTGCGATCCCTTTTTGCGTTCAGGTGCAGGCAGTTCGCTTTTCCTTTACAAGTAATTATTGCAACTATTAGTAGCATGAATTGAGCCAAGGCGATTGCTTGCTATATAATCCGTATTTCACTCTTTACGCACATGGCAGTTACAGCAAAGGCTTTAGTTCAAAAAAGCAACATTTCCACTCATCAGGTTTACATTTTTCAAAAACCTTCTGTTTTTCCCATTGGGTTATGATGTTTTCTGAAATAAAGAAATGCCTCTTGTTGGCCATACCTCTCTCCTTATCTATGGCTGTAGCAGCCATTGCATTTTGGTTAGCGCCAAAGTCGATTATTTCTCTTTACATTGACATTAACGACCAGAACAATGCACAAGTGGTTGCCCTGGCAGCGAAATTGCTGGGAGTCGCGGCGATTTTTCAAATAGTTGACGGTGTGCAAGTGACTGCGGCGGGAGCATTACGCGGACTCAAAGACACTCGAATCCCTATGTTGATCGGAATTTTTGCTTATTGGTGTGTTGGCTTATTCACTGGTTATACTTTTGGAATCACGTCGGGCTATGGAGCTATTGGTCTTTGGTGGGGATTGGCTATTGGTTTAGCCCTCGCTGCAATAATCTTGACTTGGCGCTTTAGCACCAGAACAAATAATTACTGAGAGATACAGATGAATTTTCTGTAACTGTTGCTGAACTACAGCGGCGTTTCGTTTGCTGGTGACTGGTAAATCTGACGCAATTCGGCAATTGTCGCGGCTGTTTTGATTCTTTCTTTAATTGCCCGTAATTGTTCAATATCTGACAACAAGGAAATTTCCGACATTAGGCTTAAGGACTCAGCACCAAACTTGAGTTCTAAACCTAACTCAATTCCTTCCAATAATCCTAACCGAATACCACTGCGTTCAAAAGAAGTCACATACTGCATACGTTGTTCCGCCTCTAATTGTTCTACTTCTAGTTGAAATTCTCGCTCTAAATCTTGGGGCAGTGTCAATACCCAGTCTACAAAAGCTAACAAATTTAGAACATCTTCTCGCTCAAACCCTTGCTGGTACAACTTCCTCACTAAACTAAGTTTCTGCTGCTTACGCTGTAACCTGTCGTTGCGCGTTTGCACTGCTGCTAGGTGTGCCATAACCACAGTTGCCAAGGGGTTACGGCTGGCTTCCAGTTCAGATTGCCTTTGTTGATAGTCTATCAACTTGATCACAGGAAATTGGAAATTTACCATACAGCCAAATAATTCATAACCAAATTGATTCGGTCGCCAGTTAGTACGCTCATCACCAAGGATTGCTAATGATGCAACCGGACGCTTGTATCTATCGTAGATGCGGTAGTTGTAAGTGAACATCCTCTCGCTAAAGTCGAACTCTGACTGAGATTGGATTTCCAGGTGTACAAGTACCCATGCTTCATCTCCTCCAAGACGATAAATTTTTACCAATTTATCCGCAAGGCGTTTTCCTAACTCGGCATCACGCACTACCTGCTGTAATTCCTGGTCTAAAAATTCCGGCTGTTGTGTCCAATCAATTTCTGCATGGGCTTGAGGGAAGAAGAATTGCATGAATTCTTCAAAGTACAGTTGTAGTATCTGTTTCCAACGGCTATCAAATTCAGTTTGTGGGTTGTTATCGCTCATGGTGCAAAAGCTGAAATACTATAATAGTACATTAGTCCTATCGCCCATCTTTAATTAATTGGAGCTAGATACATGAAACAGGTAGTCAGACAAGTTAAAGAACGCAATAAGATTGAGCTTCAATTACAAAATATTCAGTATGAACTTTGGAGATTAGATGATTCTGAATATAGAAAACTTAGGCAAAATAGCCTTGACATTAAAGATGACTCCAATTTCTTCAGGGAACTCTATTTTTCCGAATTATTAAGTGAAGATAAACTTAACCTAGCAGAATTGTTTATCACTTTAACGTCCCTGTTTGGAGATAGTAGCGATTTATTTGATCAGGACAGAGGCTCATTTTACTTTCCCATATTACTAGTGATCAAAAAGGAGATAAATACTTTTTTCTACTTCATACGTATTTTTGACTATCGTGGTTGGATTTGCTACCAAACATCTAAACTGTTTGAGAATGAAGCAGATGTTGATAAAAACAGAATTCAAAATGAACCCTTTGAGCAAGAATTCTCTCGACAGGAAATTAATAATTTTTGGAGCTATATCTACAGATATCTTACTGAATATTTTCACTCGATAAAATTAAATACTAACGTTGAACCTTTTCTCAAAAGGATTGATTCTAATTTTATCCTTTATGGTTTTATTACGATAATCAATATTTTGAGGAAGGATATGAATGTGAAGAATTATATTGGGCGAGAATCCAGCATTTCAATTCAGTTGGTATTCATGCTTGGCCACCACAAAATATAAAACCTATCTTGCAAACTATTATTAATGAAATTGCTGATAAATAGTTGCGTTTACCCACATAGCAGTGAATAAAAAAAGTTACCTCTAATAGCTGATTATGATACTCTGGTAGATATGTAAATTATATAATTGCTTTTTCAGTTACACGCCGTAAAGCAGTTATATATAGTATTGGTTTTATCTATAGGCGATTACCTTTGGTACTGAAATTTAACACAATCACTTGACCTAAACTACTGTAGTTTTAGCAATCTCACAACAAGAACCGATATGAAACATTTCCATCCTCATTTACTTCAAAATCAGCACTAAGCTCCTTAGCTTTCTCATCTAAATACTGTTTAGCAAACTGAGTTGATATCTGGGCGTTTTTCGCCAGTAGCAATACCGTTATTTTCCCAGAGTTGTTTTCAAGTAATTCTAAAAATACTAACTCAATTCGTTTTTGTTCTGATTCAAGCAGTAATCCTTGTTCTCTTTTGTGATGCTTTATTAAAGACCAACTCAACCACCCACCCATAGCTGTTGACGGAATAGTAAAAATAATTAAAGCAGCTACAGCATCTTCTTTATCTTTAGGGGTAGTTTTAGGATTAATCATTTCCAGAATCATCAAAATAGAAAATGGAATCCCAAATCCCAGAAAAAACAATGCTAAAAGTTTTTTAATTAATCTCATATAACTTTTCCCCTTCTACCGTTCACATTAAAAGTAGCTAATAAAATTAGTAACGTTAGATTGATAACCCAAATTGTTAGTTAAGTTGGTGCTGCTTTTTTGTCGCAACTGATAATCGTCATACACTAACATTGACTAAATCAACATCAGCAAGCCATATTGTTCTGCTTTGGGCAGACACTTCTTCTAAAATTGGAGAGCGCCACTCTACCCCATAAAGCCAATTATCTTTGAGGCTAAAAATTCCTTGAATAATACGGCGTGTCGGCCGTTCACCGAAATCAACCTCAACTATATCCCCCAATTTAAAAGCTGGAGTAAAAACNAGCCATATTGTTCTGCTTTGGGCAGACACTTCTTCTAAAATTGGAGAGCGCCACTCTACCCCATAAAGCCAATTATCTTTGAGGCTAAAAATTCCTTGAATAATACGGCGTGTCGGCCGTTCACCGAAATCAACCTCAACTATATCCCCCAATTTAAAAGCTGGAGTAAAAACAGTGGACTTTTCTAGTAGATTTGTTCTATGAAATTCTTGTTCAGCTAAGTAGAGAGTTTCACTCTGGCAAACAATTGCATAAATCCATTGCTGTCTTTCCCACTGAACACCACAGCAGTAGCCTGATAAGTCTGAGATTGGCAACAAAACTTTTTCTAACATTTTCACTGCTAAGGGAGGCATGGACTGACCCCATTCAGGAGAAATATGCCAACAGGATTCTAAGGCGGTAATTTGGTTAATCATCTGGGAATGTAGTTCTCTTTTTTATACATACACTCACTTGCATCAGTCCGATCCGGAATATAATTCAAAATAAATATAGAAGTGATTGACTGGTATCTGATGTTTATTAGCAGCTGTACTTAATAGAGATGATCCATCCCTAACTTCGAGTTGATAAATCCTCATTGATGGGTGTTCGTCCATCATCCGCCAGTAGTAGCCTTGGGGCGGCGGCATTGTTCTACCACCACAGCGATACAGAAAAACTGGCTCACCCCAGTACATAGCTTTCTTGATTACCTTCTCTACACTGGGGTCTGGGTTGTCGCTGTTGTACCAAATTAAATATGACTTGCCACAATAAAGAGCATTCAGCAGACTTGCAAACAACCATTCCATCAGCGATCGCATCTGTTCTGGCTCAACGCCGCTACTCGTTTGCCCGTAACTGTCAATTGTTGGTTGGGTTGGTTTGGGTTTGAGGAAATTCAGGATTTTCATGATGTTGGGGAACACAACTATTAATAGGGTTCCCCAACAACTGCTGATAAGTTATTAGATGTGTAGGAAAGCATTTACCGTAGCGATCGCTCTCTTTTCCTCGCTTGATCAGGGAGCGATCGCCCCGTGGTCGATTACATAAAAACGGTAATTTTTTGTATTTAACTTTGTTAGAAGCGCGTGAATACCTTCAGAATTTAATTGCTGAAATTGAACCAGATTAGTTAATAGTTTTTGATTTAATTGCTGCTACTTTAACTCAAATTACTGCTGCCACCGATTTGAGTAGCGCCCTCTGGTGCTGGTGGGTGATAAGTCATACACTGTAACCCCAAACGATCAGGGCCAATAAAACGGTTGAGAGTGAATGAGATACCGCCAAGCATGACTCCAATTACTCCTTTAGATACCGCCACATTGCAGCGCCGTTACTGTTTCCATCTTCACTGATGAGTCTTTCCATAACCATGCTCTTGGCTCAACATCGAGTACTTCCCCAGGAGCAAGGTATCTTTTCAAAGACATTACCGTAACCGTGGATTAAAAGCAGACTACGCTCCACCTAGCAATTGCTGCTCTATCCCCAGATTTCCTTACTCAGCACTCCATTACCAGCAACCATATTCTATGATCCACTAAGGAAGAAGCTCAGATTCGTGGATGCCGTCTGTAATACGCTGGCTTGTGCTGACTTCTATCCTTTGTAATGCCAACTTCAAGATTGTTCGTTTTTTGCGTAAAGCACGAAAATTGAGGTGAATAGTATTATATAACGGTATTTACTATGAATAAACTGGGGATAACACTAAAAGTCTCCTATATAATTTACTTCTATCAAAAACTGCTCTAGCTTTCGTCTAGGGCAGTTTTATATTGCACGGTAGAAGCCAGATTTCGAACTGCGCCTAAGATAAGTAGTTGCTATCATCTAAGACTTTTGCACTTTCCTACATCCTCAACGGTTTTAAAGTCCCAATTGATTAGCTCTTTGTTCACTAGCTCGATCAACTCGCTGCCACAGTTTACGGTCTTCTCGATAAATAACCAACGCTGCAATCGCATCTTTTGCATCAATGTCTTTTGCTTGAGCCACTAGTGATATCATGTTCGGGAAATCACTTACGATTAAATCCCGATTTTAATCCACCAGTGAAAACTGGTTAACCCTTGAATCAAATCTTGCTGTTGAAGTAAAGATTGACAGCGATGAAATAAAACTTCCTCTAAATCATTTAGAGTTTCAAACGATTGATTTGCAATTGGTTCATCAATCAAAGTCCACAATCTTTCAGCAGGTTGCAATTCAGGAGAATGAGAGGGCAAAAATGTTAAATGTAACCCTTGGGGAATTTTTAATTTATGGCTAGTATGCCACCCAGCACGGTCAACAGCCAA
>LXQE01000024.1 GCA_003326195.1 Nostoc punctiforme NIES-2108 | reverse complement strand
GCTTTTGATAGTGCGATGATTACCCTAGTACCAATCACCGATGCTGCTCATGTAGTTCACGGGCCAAGTGGCTGTGCTGCCAGTATTTGGGGAAGTTACAGCAGTCTTTCTTCTGATTCGATGTTGTACAAAATACGTTTTAGCAGCGACATCGATGAGAACGATATCATCTTCGGTGGAGCCAAAAAGCTGTACAAAGGCATTTTAGAATTAGCAAGACGCTACAAACCGACGGCGGTATTTGTTTACTCCACTTGCATCACCGCCCTGATTGGAGATGATATCGAAGGAGTTTGCAAAGATGCTACCGAAAAAACAGGAATACCTACTATCCCTGTACATTGCCCTGGCTTTATTGGGAACCAAAATTTGGGCAACCGTGTCGCTGGTGAAGCGTTGCTAGAACACGTTATTGGAACAGCTGAACCAGACACTAGTACACCTTATGACATCAACCTAATTGGTGAACATAACATTGCAGGTGCAATATGGAATGTTCTACCGTTATTGGAGAAATTAGGTATTAGAGTTTTGGCAAAAATTACAGGCGATGCTATTTACAAAGAAGTTTGCTATGCCCATCGTGCCAAACTTAACGTCATACTCTCCTCCAAAGCACTAATTAACATGGCAAAAGGGATGGAGAAAAAATATGGCATTCCCTATATTGAAGAGTCTATTTATGGCATAGAGCAAATCAATCAGTGTTTAAGGAATATTGCTGCAAAGTTAGATAATTCTGATTTGCAGGAACGTACAGAAAAACTAATTGTAGAAGAAACTGCTGCAATAGATGAAAAACTCGCTCTGTTTATTACCAGATTGCAAGGTAAGCTCATGATCCTTTCTATTGGAAGTTTTAAGAGTTGGTTGATTATCTTTACTGCTAAGAAATTGGGAATGGAAGTTATTGCTATTCTTACTAAGAATAATACTGAGGAGGATAGAATTAGAGTCAAAAGTTTGCTGGGTCAAGATGGCATAATTCTAGAACAAAATACTCCTGAAGAAATTTTACAGCTAATTAACGAAAATCTTGCTGATATGTTAATTGCTGATAAACGCCATCAAGACACCTCTCTCACAGCTAGAATTCCATTCCTAGATATTAATACTGAACGCAACCATTCTTATGCAGGGTATGTAGGAATTTTAGAAGTAGCACGAGAATTGTATGCCGCTTTTTACAATCCTGTGTGGGAACAAGTATACCAGCCAGCCCCGTGGTCAGTAGGAAATTCTTCTGAGGAGGATATTTGATGGCGATTATTAGCGTTACGAGTACATCTGTTGCAGTTAATCCCCTGAAGCAAAGCCAAACTGTGGGTGCAGTTTTAGCCTTTTTGGGGTTGAAGGGAATCATGCCTTTATTACACGGTTCTCAAGGTTGTACTGCTTTGACTAAAGCGGTATTAGTACAACATTTCCGTCAAACGATTCCCCTTTCCAGTACGGCGATGACCGNGTCAGTAGGAAATTCTTCTGAGGAGGATATTTGATGGCGATTATTAGCGTTACGAGTACATCTGTTGCAGTTAATCCCCTGAAGCAAAGCCAAACTGTGGGTGCAGTTTTAGCCTTTTTGGGGTTGAAGGGAATCATGCCTTTATTACACGGTTCTCAAGGTTGTACTGCTTTGACTAAAGCGGTATTAGTACAACATTTCCGTCAAACGATTCCCCTTTCCAGTACGGCGATGACCGAAGTTGCAACCATTTTGGGTGGCGAGGAAAGAGTTGAACAAGCAATCTTGACTTTGGTGCAAAGATCCAAACCAGAAATTATCGGTCTGTGTAGTACTGGACTGGTGGAAACCAGAGGTGATGACATGGGACGCTTTGTTAAGGAGATTCGTCACCGTCACCCAGAACTGGATTATTTACCAATTGTGCTTGTCTCTACACCAGATTTCAAAGGTACATTACAGGATGGCTTTGCTGGTGCAGTTGAGAGTATAGTCAGGGAAATCCCTCAAAAAATTGATAAGCAAGATGCTTGTGCCACACAAATCACTATTTTGGCGAGTTCTGCCTTCACACCAGGGGATGTCCAAGAAATCAAAGAAATTGTTACCTCTTTTGGACTTGTACCTATCGTTGTACCTGACCTTTCTGGCTCACTAGATGGTCATATAGAAGATTCTTCTAGTGCCATTAGCTGTAATGGTACAAATGCAGCACAGTTACGCTCAATAGCCAATTGGCGGTTGGGTCTGATTTGCTAATTACCAACTCTCATGGAGTAGCGATCGCTCAACGCTTAAAAATTCCTCTCTACCGTCAAGGGATTCCCATTTTTGACCGCTTAGATTATGGTCAGTTCACCAAGGTTGGCTATCGAGGTACTATGCAACTTTTATTTGATATTGGCAACCTGTTTTTAGAGCAGGAAATAAAGGTTAAGCATTAAACAGAACTAACTCTAACTGTTCAGTACAATATTACCAATAATATTGGTAATATGTAGCACAAGATACAATCTTGCCGATCAAGTTCAGCTTTGATAGTTAGTATCAAGTCCTATACTCCATCGAAAATATACCAACCAATGCCAATAAACTAGGCACAAGTTNAGATTATGGTCAGTTCACCAAGGTTGGCTATCGAGGTACTATGCAACTTTTATTTGATATTGGCAACCTGTTTTTAGAGCAGGAAATAAAGGTTAAGCATTAAACAGAACTAACTCTAACTGTTCAGTACAATATTACCAATAATATTGGTAATATGTAGCACAAGATACAATCTTGCCGATCAAGTTCAGCTTTGATAGTTAGTATCAAGTCCTATACTCCATCGAAAATATACCAACCAATGCCAATAAACTAGGCACAAGTTTTTTCATGAATCGAACACAGCTAAAAAAAACAACCTAGTTGTTACTTATGGAAATCGGGCACGAATCGGTACATTAACCTCAGACTGGCAGGAGTTTTTACCCTGGCGCACCATTGATGGAGAAGATTTTCCTGCCAAGGGCGCAACTGAACTAGAAGTGCTGATTCAAGGCATTTTTGACAAACGGCGTTTGCTAGAGCAAGTATTGCACTTGATAATGTTTGAGGAGAACGAAACCAGCATTAGTAAAAAATTGCTTCGCCGGCCTTTTTGTACTACACAGTACCCCAAAAAATCTTTGCACCAAGGCTAGTAAATGCTGAGTTATCAGTGATTAGTAGAAAAACTAACTCACAATTCAAAATTCCCAATTACTACTTTCAACATGAAAGTTATAACTATGAACACAACTTGGTATGAACAAGAGCTAGTCAAAGAATTCAAAACGGTTATTGCTTATTCTTTCCCACAAGTCGAGGAATTGCTAAAACACTGCCATGTTAAACTCATTGAGTCTTATTGGGGAAGACCTCGTGTTCACTTTC
Organism: Nostoc punctiforme NIES-2108; assembly: GCA_003326195.1. Taxonomy (GTDB): domain Bacteria; phylum Cyanobacteriota; class Cyanobacteriia; order Cyanobacteriales; family Nostocaceae; genus Nostoc; species Nostoc punctiforme_A. The sequence goes on along the minus strand of LXQE01000024.1, from coordinate 7,537 downwards.
TGCCATACTTCACTATTTATTGCCCTGACAATCTGATTGCTGATGTCAAAGCTAAAATATCTATACTCAGAGAAGTAGCAGAATATGCAGGATTAGTTGAAGTTGTCTGCCTAAATGCTACGCATCTGCTGCGAGATCCGATGTCGAAGGTAAAGCAGACAGATCCGCATTTGTGGTTAGAACTGCAATGGCTTGCAACACAAAAACAAGAACATTTACTATGATTTCCCGACTTTGGGTGCAACTACAAAAGTGCTTATTGCGCCATCTTTGAATAGATGGTGTGGTAAAAACACGCAGGAGCGTTGTATTTTTTTGACTAATAATTCCCAATCCCTAGTTATTTACTATGAATAAATCCCCCCTTCCCGCAGATGATTTGCCTCCAACTGGAGCACCTATACTTAACGAGTTATTCTACAGGCAATTAGAAGAAGCTACTTGCAGGCGATTTTATCAAGCTTGCGGCCCAATTATGCGAGTTTTACTATCAAATTGTCACTGGTATTTCAAGATAAATACTAGTCCTCTGATGTTACTCATTATCTGTTATGACATAGAAAGTTATCTGCATATAGTCGATGCTATTCCCCAGTTCATCAAAAAGTTGAAGCAGTTTTCCAACAAAAGCAAAATTCACCTTTTTTCACCAGATTATAAAGGAGAACCTTGGGAAATCGACATTGAAGAAACATCAGATGATGAAGCCTAGTCAAACAGGTGAATGGGCGAAAATTTGGTATTAACCAAGGCAGTAGTATTTCACTTTTTTTAGTGCTTACCTCTTATCAGCTGTTCCACATTTAAATTGCATAATTAGGGCGGGCTTTTCGGCCCAGACCACAAAAATTATAAAAATTTTAGATATGCTTTCCTAGATATGGTTTAGCTGACTATTCCATCAAAATTAAGCGCAGAGGATCTAAACGCACATACCAAGGAAAAGGTTCGTCTTTTATGGTTGCCCATTTTTCCTTGAAGACTTCTGCTTGCAGATGGTAATCGTGATGGCTATTACTAACAGAATGTAGTTTTAAAAATAACGTCATCCGGTGAGGTGTTTCAACTGTCTGTGCTAGCCAACAGGGAAAGGTATTCACCTGTGATGAGTCGTTGGTAAAGAAGAGCTGATGAGCGCGAATGCCAACGTGGGATAATTCACTGTTGATGGGTTCAATGACTTGGAGGCTACAACCCCAATCAAGTGCAAGCAATTGATTTGATGATTCAAAAACAACACGAGAGAAGTTCTTGCACCCGGTTAATTGGGCGACACCTACAGTGGTGGGATGCTCAAAAATATCGTGTTTGGAGCCATAATGCACTGCTAAACCATGTTCTAATGCCAATAAGCTAGGGCAAATCTGGTAAGCTTCTTCCATATTATGGGTAACAAATAGAGTTACGCCTTGGTAATCAGCTAGAGTTTCTGTCATTTGCTGTTCTAGTTGACTACGCAAGTGGGTATCGAGTGCGGAAAACGGCTCATCCAGTAGCAACGCTTCTGGCTGACTTGCCAATGCTCTGGCTAAAGCTACCCTTTGTTGTTGACCTCCAGATAATTGATGCGGATAGCGTGAGCCTAATCCCTCTAACTGCATGGCTATTAGCTGTTCTTCTAAGAGCGCCTTGATATTAAGAGTAGATAATCCTTTGGGTAAGCCGAAAGCAATATTTTGCGCCACACTCATGTGGGGGAAGAGAGCATAGTTCTGCACTAAGAAACCGATGCGGCGATCGCGGCAAGGCACATTTATTCGTTGTTCTGAGTCAAACAGGACTCTGCCATTTAAGACTATACGCCCAATTGTGGGCGTTTCTATGCCGGCAATGCAGCGCAAAATCATGCTCTTACCTGCTCCAGAACCCCCCAACAATCCCAAGGGTTGCTCATTGGTGTTAAAGCATACTTTGAGATGAAAACTCGGCAGTCGTTTTTCAATATCCACAAATAGTCCTACTGCGGAGTCAGGTACAGACAATGAAAACGATTCTCTCCCGTGTCCGCCTTGTCCCCCTCGTCCGCCTTGTCCCCTCTTCTCTCTAACTTCCTGCCAGTAGCTAACTGCGATAATTCCAGATAAAGAAATTACCATAATGGCTATCGCCCAAAACCAAGCTTCGTCCATTGCTCCTGCTTCCACAGCAAAATATATTGCCATTGGAATCGTTTGCGTTTGTCCTGGGATATTGCCCGCCAGCATCAACGTGGCACCGAATTCACCCAAAGCACGGGCAAAGGCGAGAGTTGTAGCCGCTACAATTCCGGGCAGTGCTAGAGGTAGACTGATGCGCCAGAAGATTGCCACTTCCGTTGCACCAAGAGTTCTGGCTACCCGTAAGAGATTAGTGTCAATTTGTTCAAAGGCTCCCAATGCAGTTTTATACATTAATGGGAAGGAAACAATTGTAGCTGCGATCGCTGCACCATACCAGGTAAAAACGATGCTGAAATCTAAAGGCTCCATAAGTTTACCTACAGGGCCATTTTTACCAAAAAATAGCAGCAGTAAAAAGCCGACAACTGTGGGGGGTAAAATCAGAGGAGCAACAAAGATACCCTCAATCAAGGATTTACCTTTACCGCGATATCCCAGCATCCAGTAGGCAGCCCAAATGCCAAGGAAGAAGGTAATAAATGTTGCAAGTAATGAAGTTTTAAGTGATATCCAGAGGGGCGATAAATCCAGTGACATAGTTTTGTGAATAAGAACGGTGCTTATTAGGGCTGGTTTGAGTAGTGCGTTGAATCCTCAACCAGCCTTGTCAAAATAATTCGTAATTTATAATGTTTAACGAATTACAAATTACGTTAGCGTAGCGGGGCGTAGCCCATTACCAATTAGTAATTATTTGGTTAACTACCAGCTACCGTAAATCCCTGTTTTTCAAACACAGTTTTGGCTTCATTGCCCGATAAAAATTGCACAAAATCTTTAGCGGCATCGACATTTTTACTGCTTTTGAGAACTGCTATGGGATAAACGATGGGAGAATGGGTTTTTTCAGATGCAGTTGCTATAATTTTGACTTTTGGCGTACTTTTGGCATCTGAGAGGTAGACGATCCCAGCATCAGCATTGCCTGATTCTACGTAATTGAGAGCTTGACGAACGTCTTTGGCATAGACGGCTTTGCTTTTAACGGCATCAAGAATTTTTAATGACGTTAAGACTTGTTGAGCGTATTGTCCAGCAGGGACACTTTTAGGTTCGCCTAGAGCAATTTTCTTAATGCCTGGTGAAGTTAAGTCTTTGAAATCAGCCACAGTTGTGGAATTTTGCGGTACTATCAACACCAATTGATTTTTCAGTAAGTCCTTGCGAGTCCCATCAACTAACAAACCTTTCTTCTGTAAAGCATCTATCTGTTTAGTTGCAGCTGAGATAAAAACGTCAACTCCTGCACCCTGTTCAATCTGTTGTTGCAAAGCGCCTGATGAACCAAAGTTGTAGCTCAGAGTAACATTTGGCTTCTCTTTAGTGTAGAGAGGTTTGATTTCGTCCATTGCATCCCTGAGGCTAGCAGCTGCTGATATCGTCAAATTTGCTGTTTGGGCTGCTGGGCTAGGAGTTGAGGATAAGTTAGGTGTAGTCGTTTGACTACAGCCGACGATTAGTAAAAACGAGATAAATACCCAACTGACAAAAGTCAGCATTCGTTTATTATTCATTTGCAGTCTCTCAAGCATTTTTTCTTAATTAATTCATAATTTACCAATCTAGCGGACTAGTAACCAAAAAAACTGGTAAAAAATCACAGATTACCACCTAGAATTGACTGTTATCAATAACTGTGCCGATACTGACTAAAATTTTGCCAGCTTTTTACCAACTTATATGGTAAAAAGCTGAAAATCTGGTAATAATAATGCATCGGGTGTTTTTTAGTACCAACTATTTCAGGAATCAAGTTGGTCTAATAGTATTTGAGGTGTGAGGTTAATGTCTGGTTTTTTACATAATTCATTGTTGATTGCTCCAATCTTATTAGTAGTTAGTCTGGTGAATGCTCAAGGTGCATCAGCTATTCCAGCAGATATGCAGACTACTCAGTCTCCGGCAAAAGAAGGTGTGGTTGCTCAAACAGATAATCAAGCTGTTTTGACTGCACCTATCGGCGTTAGTTCATCTGACCAGAGCCAGCAGTTCAACGATCGCAGCAGCAAAAATCTGAACTCAGTCATGAGTCAGGTTACTTCAGTCTCTCAACTATCTGATGTGCAACCTACAGATTGGGCATTCCAGGCTTTACAATCTTTAGTTGAGCGCTACGGTTGTATAGCTGGATATCCTAATGGCAGCTTCCAAGGAAATCGGGCAATGACTCGTTATGAGTTTGCCGCAGGTCTTAACGCTTGTCTGAATCGGGTTAATGAATTGATTGCTACTAGCACAGCAGATTTAGTCACAAAAGAAGACTTAGAAACCTTGCGAAAATTGCAAGAAGAATTCGCTGATGGACTAGTTGAAATACGGGGACGGATAGATGGGTTGGAAGCTCGTAATGCAAACCTGGAAAATCAACAATTTTCAACTACTACCAAGTTAAATGCAGAAATAATTTTCTCTGTTGGGAGTGTGTTTGGTGGGGATAGAGCGCTAGATTCCGATCGCTGGAGAAGAATTGAAGCAGCTCCTGCGGGTACAGCTAGAGAGACTGCAAGAGCTAACGAGTATACAGCATCGGGTGGACGAAGGCTTCAGGACAATGCGATTTTCAGCGATCGCATCCGCTTGAATCTAATTAGTAGTTTCACTGGCAAAGACCAGTTGTTTACCCGTTTAGAAGCGAATAACACCACAGCCTTTAGTGGGGCAGTCACAGGTACAAACATGACCCGTGTATCGTGGGATGGGAACAACGACAACAACATTGTACTGGGCAAATTATATTATCGCTTCCCGGTAGGTGACAAAATCAATGTCATTGTTGATGCTATTGGTGGGGAATTCTACGACAACTTCAATACTGTTAACCCTTTGCTGTCCTCAACCCCGATTGGATCTCTTTCGCGGTTTGGTCGATTCTCCCCTATTTACCGCGCCAGTAATACGGGTTCTGCTAGTAATACAGGTTCAGGGGTCAGCGCCATCTTTAAATTGAGCAACGCGATTACTTTATCTGGGGGTTATCTTGCTAGAAGAGCTAACGATCCTAGTGCTGGTGCAGGGCTATTTGACGGTAGTTATGGTGCTTTAGCTCAATTAGCATTCCAGCCCAACCAAAACTTAACTTTTGCTTTGAGCTATGCACACTCTTACTTTACTGGTGGTAATAATGATGTTTCCGTTTCGGGGGCTTATGGTAGCGCTTTCGCTAATACCCCATTTGGTGCTGGTGTTGCCACTTCAGCCAATCATTATGGGATAGAAACCAGTTATCGTTTCAACCCCCAATTGGTACTTTCTGGTTGGGTTGGGTATAGTCAAGCGATCGCAGAGGTTAGTTTTGGTGCAAATGTTAATAGAGGTGATAAGGCAAACATCTGGAACTGGGCGGTCACTTTAGCTCTCCCTGATTTAGGCAAAAAGGGTAACTTGGGAGGTTTAATCTTTGGTCAACCACCCAAGGTGACGAGTAATGACTTTGGCCCTGCTGTTCTTACTGCTACTAGTAATCTTCGTGAAGATAGCGATATATCTTTCCATTTAGAAGGACTATATCGCTACCAAGTGAATAACAATATCTCAATTACACCAGGCTTGATTGTAATATTTAACCCAGAGCAGAACAGCAATAATGACACTATCTATACAGGAGTTGTTCGTACTACATTCCGATTCTAGATAAATTTGCATTAAAAAGACGGCAGTCGTTACAACAGGGAGACAGTCTGCTAGGTGGCTTTGCCGACTGGTTAATAGAATGCCTTCCCGAATTGTGGAGACTGCCGTTGCAGAGGGAAATATGAATTTTTACCCAAATATTGTTCTGAAATGTAGCAAGATCCTGTGCCACTTCCCTACGGGACGCTACGCGTTAGCGGAGCTTTCGCTTTAGCGATACGTGAAAGCAAGCTATGCGTAGCGTCTCCGACAGGAGAAGGATACCCGATCAAATGATCGAATTGGAGTGCGAAGACCTGAAAAAAGATGAACTAGCACCGAAAACTTATCTTGCGTATATCAAATAACAATCTGATAAGTGGTTGGTTGACTAACTACTTCGTATTAGTTTTATTACCAAATAAGTTGGTTAAAAAAGATGTAATTATCAAATTATTTAGTAAATTATTCACGTATATTTTCTATATTATTTCTATATTAATGGATAGTAAAAATTCATATATTTTCTATCTGTAACTATACACATTAATTTAAATACTTGTTATTATCTACGTGTAAAGAAAAAACCAGTAGGGGTCATCAAATGCAAGTTAGCGCTCGTAATGCTCTCAAAGGAACTGTAAAAAACATCGTCGTTGGCTCTGTAAATACTGAAGTAACGATAGAAGTAGCACCAGGGGTAGAGGTGACTGCAATTATTACCAAATCATCAGCAGAAAATCTCAAACTTACTGAAGGTAAAGAAGTCCACGCCATAATTAAATCATCAGACGTAATGATTGCCGTAGGCTAAAGTAATTGTTGAGATTCTATTAAGAGGGGGCAATCAAACTGCCCCCTGTAAAGCGAGTCGCGTAGGTAACTTGTTACTACAACTTTCCCATCAATAATATGTAGATAAGCTAAACCAAAGCTATTTAGTCTATTAGCCACATCACCAAATGTCTGCATAGGATTGCGATCGCAGGCTTCCGTGTCCCAAGATAGTGATAAACTGCTGTACTGGTAATTGTTCCAAGTATTCTTTGAGAATTATCAAGTCATATCGCGCACTATGAAAGGGGATAAATCTCAACCCAAAGGCAGCAGTTATAGATGCCGTACTGATTCTTGCATCAGCCCTGACTGTATACCCCACTAGAAAGCAATAATACCTAAAAGACCCCACAGCAAAGCTTTGGGGTTTATTTCATAAGCATTCAATCCAGGACAAAGAGCAAACTAGCAGTAATAGATCGATGCTGGTCAAAGAGCAGGGATGATCGAATAAAGGACTATCACGACAAGAGCGAGCAGCACCACATTTGCGACACCGAATAGCCCGTTGTAGACATCGCTATATTTGCACATAGCTCTCTTAATAGTGCCTGGAATAAATACCAACTTTACAGGTACTAAATTAGAAAAATGTATAGACAAGTACAATACTTGCTACCAACTAGGTGGTAAATTTTACGACTGATAAAGAATTAAAAAGCGATGAACTTAACACCCAGTGAGTTAGAACGCTATCACCGCCAAATGATGCTTCCCAATTTTGGAGAAGCAGGACAAAAGCGCTTGAAGTCTGCAACGGTTTTGGTTACAGGTGTAGGGGGATTAGGCGGTACATCAGCGCTATATTTGGCAGTAGCAGGTGTTGGGCGGCTAATCCTAGTTCGGGGTGGTGACTTACGGCTGGATGATATGAATCGTCAGGTTTTGATGACAAATGATTGGGTAGGTAAGCCAAGAGTATTCAAAGCCAG
>LXQE01000023.1 GCA_003326195.1 Nostoc punctiforme NIES-2108 | reverse complement strand
AATCTTAAATGAGTTATTGTGGATAACATGAATTATATTAGCGTTGGGAACACCATCCTGTATTGAGTAACCTATTCCATTTGCTCCACCAATTAAATGTTCTGCAAATGTAACTATGGGTTCTAAAGCAAAAAGATTTAGATTTTGCTTTGAATGCTCAAACATTCGCTTCATTATCATTTTTTTTGATTTGTGATAATTTTCACCTTCAATTTTTTTGAGAGTTTCATCTAAATCATTCTTTAGAAGCTCACATTGTTCAGGTGTCAACACATTGTCAATTACAACAAAACCATGAGTATGAAAAAACTCAATCCATTCATTTAGTTGCTCTATAGTTGTTTTTTTACCAGTTAAATATTCAGTCATTTTTTTCTTTGTTTTTCAATAGTTAGAGGTTAGCGATGGATCATCTCTATTAGGTACAGCTGCTAATAAACATCAGATACCAGTCAATCACTTCTATATTTATTTTGAATTATATTCCGGATCAGACTGATGCAAGTGAGTGTATGTATAAAAAAGAGAACTACATTCCCAGATGATTAACCAAATTACCGCCTTAGAATCCTGTTGGCATATTTCTCCTGAATGGGGTCAGTCCATGCCTCCCTTAGCAGTGAAAATGTTAGAAAAAGTTTTGTTGCCAATCTCAGACTTGTCAGGCTACTGCTGTGGTGTTCAGTGGGAAAGACAGCAATGGATTTATGCAATTGTTTGCCAGAGTGAAACTCTCTACTTAGCTGAACAAGTATTTCATAGAACAAATCTACTAGAAAAGTCCACTGTTTCTACTCCAGCTTTTAAATTGGGGGATATAGTTGAGGTTGATTTCGGTGAACAGCCGACACGCCGTATTATTCAAGGAATTTTTAGCCTCAAAGATAATTGGCTTTATGGGGTAGAGTGGCACTCTCCAATTTTAGAAGAAGTGTCTGCCCAAAGCAGAACAATATGGCTTGCTGATGTTGATTTAGTCAATGTTAGTGTATGACGATAAAAGAGCAGCCCCAAGTTAACTAACAATTTGGGTTATTAATCTCAAGTTACTGATTTTATTAGCTACTTTTAATTAGTTGTCTGGGAATCATAAGTATTATATAGTAATTATTACTACAGATGCTTCAGAAAATTCCCTTTGTTGCAATTAGCGTTCTGCTTGTAGCTCAAATGTCGTTACCCGTATTTGCCAACAATCTTACCGCTACAGTTGTAAGCCTAGGCGACGGTGACACCATACGGGTGAGAACTGGTAACAAAACTGTGACAGTCCGCCTTGCTTGCATTGATGCACCAGAGATGAAGCAAAATCCTTGGGGACAGCAATCATCAGCAAGACTCAAACAATTGCTGCCAGGGGGACAAGCCATTACTCTACGCTCCGTTGAAACTGACAAATATAAGCGATTGGTAGCAGAGATTTATGTAGGGAATCGCAGTATCAATGTGAATATGGTGCAGGAGGGACAGGCTATAGTTTATCGCCAGTATCTCAAAGGCTGTCCAGAGTCTAGAGATAGTTTGTTGCAGGGTGAAAACACCGCCAAACAACAGCGTTTAGCATTTTGGAGTCAGGCTAATCCTGTAATGCCTTGGGACTTCCGCCACAGAACTACCCAAAAGACAACTTCACAACCGATCCAACCGCAGCAACAGAATAACTGTGATCCTGCTTACCCAGATTTTTGCATTCCAAAGAATTCACCAGACTTAGATTGCCGAGATATTAGCCAACGAAGGTTTAAAGTACTGCCACCAGATCCTCATGGGTTTGACCGAGATGGAGATGGGATTGGGTGCGAAAAATAACTACGACGAAACACAGCTTTTAATTAGGCAGTAAAAATGTTTTATCAATATCAAGATTGTTCAATTGACTCCGAACCTTTAAAAATTGTTGGAATGGGCATCACCATCAACATTATTAAGTTAGAAACCCAAAACAAGACAACAACGCCAAAACCCAATAATGTCAAATAAGAAAATCTTAATTGTGTGAGTCCATTAAGCAGTTGCCACAACCGAAAAACTGTGTATAAAAAGCCAATAAGTACAACAATACTTGGCACTAGGGAGCGACTAAAAACACGTTCAGATATGAGTTGTACAGCGACTATCAACAGGTAACTTCCCCAAAATACCCATGCAGATGGTTGTTGACAAGCCAGAGCTAACAAGCACATCGGTAACAAAACTCCAGCAAAGGAGGCTAATTTGACCCACCATCGCAGAAATTGCCATTGCTGCTGGTTATACCCAATTTCTGCCGTAAAGGGTAAACGTCGAGCTTTCACACCAAAACCATAGCCAAGAGCTAGCAGGCTTATAATCAGAATAAAGAGCGTAAGAATCAATCCATTATTAACTGTCATCTGCTCGAAAATACCAATTTTCATACTCTTAGTTTAATCTGGCTTTAACAGCCTCGCTCCACCTTGGCNGTTGTTGACAAGCCAGAGCTAACAAGCACATCGGTAACAAAACTCCAGCAAAGGAGGCTAATTTGACCCACCATCGCAGAAATTGCCATTGCTGCTGGTTATACCCAATTTCTGCCGTAAAGGGTAAACGTCGAGCTTTCACACCAAAACCATAGCCAAGAGCTAGCAGGCTTATAATCAGAATAAAGAGCGTAAGAATCAATCCATTATTAACTGTCATCTGCTCGAAAATACCAATTTTCATACTCTTAGTTTAATCTGGCTTTAACAGCCTCGCTCCACCTTGGCTGCCAATAACAATATTTCGCTTTCTACTTTTATGCTACTCGAAGGTTGAAGTTGAAATCCGCTAAATTTGCTCTATTCTTTGTAGTTCATCGCTTCCCCAATTGATGTTCCCTTTTATTGGCGAAAGCGGTGCTGATATAGGCGATTGGAGTGATGAGTGGTGTATTGGGAGACTGTCTTACTTTCCAGACATACTGTAAGTAAGAAATTTACAAGTTCGTAGTCTTTCTTATCGAGTCTCTTAAAGCCTAACCAGTAGGTTGCTCAATTAGTCACAAATTTATTAGATATTGTACTAAGAAGCTCGTCCATCATTGAGCTAGTACTCAAAAATAGTCACTCATTTTCGCAATTATTAATACTACTTATACTTAGTTTTGAATCGAAACTATTGATAAATAATTTTTGTAGCAGCAAATGTCAAAAGCTAAGAATTCCTTAACGCTGCGTCAGCCCAAAAGCGCCCAAATTAATATTAGTAATGTGCAAGAGAATGCATTTATTTTGTAGTACAAAAAATCGAGATAACCTTTAATGAACAACCCATTACCCAAAAATGATACAAACATTTTAGTAATTGGAGCAGGAGTCAGTGGTCTAACAACTGCTATATGTCTGAGAGAGGCAGGTTTTAATGTTGTGATTGTTGCACGTAATCAAGCCTTTAGTCTCACCTCTCCAGTTAGTTTTGCCGTTCTAGGCTTTTTTAATTACTCCTAGTCCCAGTACAGGGGCTGACATTTCCAGTTATCATCCGCTTTATAAAGAACTTTAGTTGCTAAAAATGTACTATAGCGATCCTAAATCATTCGTGAAAAATTAGATCCCCGACTTCTCGAAGAAGTTGGGGATCTGGACATCGCGCATTTTCACAACTCAAATAGGATTGCTATATTAGTTTGCGTTTCATTTAGGATTGCTATATCAGTCTCACAAACAGATAATTATGCAGCAACGTTAGAATTTTACCCATCGCTGAAAAGGTTTTCACCATCGATAGTTCCAAGAACGGATAATGACTTTCAAAATTTTCAAATCACATCAGAATTAACAGACTCCTTATGCTGTTTTCTGTTTGCCACTAGCCGCTTTTCATACAGTTTCAGCCGTTGATGATTTTGATCGTTCATATAATATAATGAGGGATCTTGCTGATATGTGTAGGAATCGCAGTGGTCAACAGCAGCACTGTGATCAGTATCAGGTGAGAGTGCCTTACCCGGAGTCGGCAGGGCATTTTCATATCCTTCATACCCGACCCCATAAGAGGTAGGAACATAGGGAGGGGCGGGAGGTTCAGTTCCATATCCGGCATATCCAACCCCAGAAGAGTCAAAGACACTAAATGAAGATGAAGGACGGTAGACTTGTCTGACCTGATGTTCATAATCAAAATCAACAGTCATACCATCCGTAAACTCAGGTAGCGCTTCTACCTGGGCTTTAGTGAGGTTGACTGCATAGACCCTGTGGGTATCATAGTCTACCTGGGAACATCCGATTGGCAGCAGAACTTTTTTGCCAAAAATCCAGATGCCTGTGTTTATCCCTGTTTTGTCACTCTGGCAGTAGTATAATAAGGTACAAACGCTAGAACCAAGACACAGAGTATGGTACAGCCTCGTCCAGCCGCACCAACAGTAAAATTCGTGGACGAATATTGCCAATGGTATAAAAGCCTGTTTCCAGATGTTAGGAGCTTCGAGGCTTTTAAATACCTTCATGTAGGGTGTATTTCTGAACTAAAACGGAAAACCCTACCAGAAATAGCAAAAATTGTAGGATTGGATAATCACTCTTGGTTTGCATCATTTTTTAACTACATCCCCGTGGGATGTAGAGAAGTTAAGAGCTTTGCGATTAGAGCTAATTTTACAAGTTCTAAAAGGTAGACCAATCATTCTAATTATTGATGAGACAGGAGATAAAAAGAAAGGGAATAAGACAGATTATGTGAAACGACAGTACATAGATAATTTGGGTAAAGTAGAAAATGGAATTGTAGCAGTTACGGCGTATGGTGTATTCTGCGGGATGACTTTTCCTTTACTATTTGAAGTCTATAAGCCTCGTGAAAGGTTAAAGCCAGGGGATAAGTACCGTACCAAGCCTGAAATAGCGGCAATACTGATGAGAAAGCTAGAATCAATGGGTTTTAACTTTAACTTAGTACTGGCAGATAGTTTATATGGTGAAAGTGGTAAGAACTTCATAACTGTATTAGATGAACTCAAGAAAAACTATATAGTAGCAATTCGCTCAAACCATTCTGTAAGACTACTTCCAAGACAACACACTCAATATTTGAAGTGGCATAAGTTTAAACGAGTATTTTCTGATCTGAGCAGTGAAAATAGGTTTATCAGAGAAATAGTTCATGGTAAACGTAGCGAAAATAGGTACTGGCAGATTACCACAGATCGAGAGAAATTACCTGGTAACACTACTTGGTATGTGATGAGTAGATACCCGGACCTTACACCAAGAGATGTGGGAAACTTTTATGGTTTAAGAACTTGGGTTGAGTATGGGTTGAAGCAAAGCAAGAATGAATTAGGTTGGGCAGATTATCTCGGCTAACTCACTACCCGGACATTGAACGCTGGTGGGAGATTGTTTGTAGCAGCTATTTAATGGTTAGCCTACACTCTGAACAAATCCAGTCTTCTGTGCCAAAATCTCCATCAAAATTAGCTTCTCATCCCTGGTGGAATGATGAAAAAGGCTGGAAGAATATTATTAATAATCTCCGTTTAATAATTCAACCTTTTACCTTATTTAACCTAATATATCCCTGGTTAACAGTTTTTCCTATTCCCCAATTGTCTTTGGGATTTTCTAAACTTCAATCTATTATTTATAACCTCACCAGTTCAATTTTTATATCTCTGACTCACCCTGATTTCTACTTTTCCTCTGCCTAGAGTGACAAAATAGGGTTATTGACGTTGGGCATTAGGAATTGGGCATTGATGGGCTGGACTGGCAACTGCGTTGCCCAACGAGGACGGCTTCGCCGCGTCTCCTGCGATCGCTCCTCTCCTTTTCCCAAATTTCTTAGAGAAAATCATCGCACCCAACCCTTTCTCAAAATTCATTCATTGGGTTTTTAGTAGCAATTTGAATTACTACCTTGAGCAAATCTATGGTTCGTTGCCGCGTCTCCTGCTTTGCGATCGCTCCCAATTGCCAACGCGGTTACTGGGCGTTGGTGTGGCGTGTTGGCTTGGCTGTGGTGGCAATGGTCAGCGCTGTTGTTGGTCGTTGGCGTTGTTGGTATTGGTAAACTTGACTGCTTGCTAGCGCAAGGCGACGACGACCGCTTCGCGGCGTCTCCTCCATCGGCGGGAAAATTCCTCAATGGATTTTGGTTAGCATCCCACAGGGCAAACACTCCAATTAAGTTGTATTTATTATCAATGTATTAATAGGTATGAGTAAGTGGATTATCTAGGTAGTTCTTAAAGTACAGACGATTTTATATTTATAATAGAATGAAATCGTCTGTACTGGCGAAACGATTGCTGTGTATGCTGCCTAGAAAACTTTTTGAAAAAAATATTTTTTCAAACTCTATTTTTGGGTATAACCAAGCAATGTATTAATTCGTACTAAAGCTTGACTAGGAATTAGAAACATTTATCCGCGCCACAACAATAACAAAGTTTTGCTCAGAGATGCGATCGCACTTCTCCCCCTCCACAATCCCCTACAGCAAACTTGGGGCTTCCTACAGTCAACACCATACACACCTCTAGAATCCCAAAATTAACCCCACTCGTGCTGTAAGTGGGGGCATTGGGTATTGGGGATAAAGAGGGGAGGCGCGATCGCACCTCTCTTCCCCCAGCAATCGCCTACACCAATTTTCGGGCAATCATCCCATAGCCAATACTCAACACACCCCTAGAATCCCAAAATTAACCCCACTCGTGATTTAAGTGGGGCATCGGGTATTGAGGAGGGAATGAGGGAAGGGAGCGATCGCTAAATTTTCACCACGCGCTCGACCAACCCGACCGACTCAACCAACCCGATTTTTTTAAAAACTGGGTATTGTTTTTGAAAATTCTTTTAGCGATCGTCAAAATTTCACCAGATCAAAAATATCAATGATGCTTTGGATTGTTTTTTTTTGAGAAATTTATTCTTTGAACGCATAAAGGTAAAAACCCACAGTAAGAATACTTGTGAAGAGTATCGCAGTTTTGTATATGCGATATATCTGGAAATTTATAGCGAGACTAATGTAAACAATTCAGGAGATATTAAGATGAAATATGTTTTTATATCAAGTACTGTTTGCGCTTGGGTTATTTTCGCACTAGGAGCAATGGCTGGGGAACTGCCAGCGTGTTCTCCTAAGAAGTCTGATTTTTTTGAGGGGGACATCAATACCTACTCTGTTAATTGGGATATAAACAGATCCCCAGGTCGAGGTGGTGAAAATTACGGAGCAGATTATTGGGTGCCTGATCCAAATACAAACGTAATCGTTGAATGGGATGCTAGTGAAACAAGCTGTATCAATTGCAAAGGCGAACGTGACGTTCGGATTACCCAACAGCAGAAAGGGATAATTTCTTATCCAGTAGGAGTACATATTGGCGTAAGAATTGACACTGGAAGAAATCCAATTGGGGCTGGAGGTTCTTATACAGGGAGAATCACAATGAGTTATGTGCCCTATGCAAAATGGTTGGATGTCTTTTTAAGAAAATACACTGAATGTTTATAAGTTGCAAAGCCACATTTACCAATTTTTAAACTTCGAGAACCGTGTAGGCGAGTGAAATTGTCAACTTAGCGGTCAAATCGTTGTCGATGCTCGATGCTGTCACCTGTTGGTGAAAATGTCGGGAAATATGACTTAGCGGAAACTGTACTAAAGTTGGAATAAAACTTTCAACTTTTAGTGGACGACAAGTTAGGATTAAATGTTTATATTTTGGTAGTACTCAGAATTGATAAAAAAGCCGGAATACAACTATGAATGTTTGGAATTTAGTTAAAGGTTCGGGAATTGCAATCGTTAGTGCAATAGTTTTGTCTGGTAATTCTGCTATTGCCACAATCAATCAGGATGTGACTCTAAATAATAATCTCAATGTGCCTACCTTGAACACAGCGATTCAAAAGAGCAATACATTAAGAAACGATGCACTGAAAATTAATCCCAACAATAAACAAAATCAATTTCAAAATATAAATGCTGTAGGCAAGAAAAAAACTTTGCTAGTACGTTGCTTCCCGTTCTGTACTTAAACCTTAGCGTTTTTTATTTCAACTTAATAAAAAAGCTAGCAGTGATGTAGGTAGCTTTTTTATTAAATTGGATTAAGTGCTATCAATTACTCATAAGCCCGTCATAGTGCGGGTTTTTTGTTGGGCTAGATTCTAAAATGTCGGAAAATATTTCTATGACGACATCCACCAAGAACCATCTCACAGCAAGGATTAAGACCATACTACACAGGTCAAACGACATCCTGAAGAAGGAGGTTACATCATCGCCCCAATAGGTATGCTTATTATTTTTCTGTGGCATAACTCCTATAACCGCGCTCCTTCTTTGGCTGATAGCTATAGCGATCGCATCTCAACTTCAGTTTTAATATCTGAAAAATTGGCGTAACTTTTGAAAATTAAATTTCTAAGCGTGAGCAAAATCACCTCATTGAGCGCGGCGGTCCCACGCGTATTCGCCGCGTCTCTTCATCCTTATACTGTTTTATGAATGCCAAGTTTTATACAGAATTTGGTAGTCACCACTGAAAATGTCTACATTTTGTATCAAATTTTGATACCGTAGTCACGCGCTCTATATAAATAGATATTGATAATTCACTATGACTACCAGATCATAACTACCAGACCATGACTACCAAAAACCAAAAACCTCCAATCTATTTTTTGAGCATTGGGCATTGGGTATTGGGCGATCGCACCTCTCCCAAAATTGACACCACTTTTGAAAACTCAAATTTTCCCCGCAATTGCAGGGAGTGCATCTAATTGCTGCCCCGCCCCGCCCCCAAAACAAAAAAAAAGGTATTCGGGAATGGGGCATTGGGTATTGGGCGATCGCACCTCCACAGCCCCCGCGATCGCCTATAGTCCCTTTAATCTCCTAACTTGGCTATTTGCCCATTCACCACATTTACGTGGCTTATTTCTCATCTTGGGAGGAAGTTAAAAGCGATCGCTATTCATCCCTCTGCCCTCAGCATAGCTGCCTTTTTCAAAAATTCTCGCGTGACCCCTAGTTGTACTCTCCAGGAAGATCAGTTTTTCTAACAGTAATGCTGCCAACTTTCTTACCTGACATTCTCAATAATTCATCACCTGAAAATTCAAAACCAAGCTTTAGTGCTATTCGCGCAACATCATCTGCGGTTGGTGCTGCAAGCACCTCGTTTTTAAGTTCAGGTTCAGACTGCATTTTCTTTAAAAATGCTTCGATTTGCTCAAAAGCCATATTTAAAATTTGATCCTCGCTAGCTACTCGTAATATAAAGAAAAACAGCAGTATATTTTTTAAGACTAGCAGCACAAGGGTATCAAGATTCGGGGGAAAGATAATTATAGCGACGCGCTGCTCTTCATTTATCAGAATCTTGCTTATAAGAAATCACGTTCTGGTAAGCCAAATTCTCATAAGTAAACTTGGAAGATTGGGACGGTGTGACGGGTTGGGAATAAAAAATAGGTTATGGAAACTAGGATTCTCC
>LXQE01000022.1 GCA_003326195.1 Nostoc punctiforme NIES-2108 | reverse complement strand
TTGATTTGAAAAGCGGCGATCGCCAATTCCACTTATACCCAACTGGTTGTACCTTTTAACTAATGCGTATATCCATGTCCTGCTGTAGCCTGTTACTTCCTCTACTTCTTCCGTCTTTTTTCCTTGTGCTAGTAACCATATAATCTGGTATTGACGACTTTCTACCCTGTCTTTCGTCTCACGGTAAAGCTGTTCTAACTCAGCAATATCTAAATGCTTGGCTATACTGATTCTTTTCGGCATACTTCATCGTTTTCATCCCTGCTTTTATCATAAGTAATTATCCGAACATAATATGAAATTAGGAAATCTATTGCTTTATCTTGTCGCAACATCCCAATTGCTAGTAACAATGTGCGCCGAAGTTCTACATTCCTTGTTTGCTCCCAGCAATTTCTGAGAAGATCAAATGCTTCCTCTAATCGTGATTCACCCAAGGTCAATGCTGCTAACTCACAAATTTGCTCCTTTGGGTCAAAAAGAAAACCAGCAACTATTGCAAGTGAATCAGCCGGAGCTAGTTGTAACAAAGCACTAAAGCACTCCGAAATCACCTGTGGTGCTTGATCACCGATCCGGGTTTTTAAACGAAGTAAAGGTACACCTTGGGGATTTCCTGTGTAGGCGTTTCTTCTAGTTTTTGTGATTTCGGCATATACCATCCTACAGCTAGGCGCTCTGTTTTTCACTTAAAGCATTTACTATAAAAGTAGGGAATTAGAATTTGTCAAAGCGCATTCCTCACTTTTTAACTACGAATTGTTAACAAATATTACTACACCAAATAACCACAAAGCTCTTGATAGTTCGCTTGTACTATAATACCATTAACCATTTCATTTTTTAACAAGTCTGGGGGTTTAACTTCCCTGCTTCTATCAAGCAGCTCGTTTTGATACTTAAGCTAAATCCCCGTTACTTTCACATAATTGCAAATTGTTTTAATGCCCTTGGGAATGGATGATTCAATGAGAGAACAAACGCTTAGGTTTTAGCTGATAAACTAATGGATTATTCAATTGCAATTACAACTCTCAAACATTCAGATCCGATCTTGGCAAGGCTAATAGAAATTATTGGAGATTGCAAACTCTATCAAGTACAACAAACTGGAGACTTGCTCTTTTCTCTATCTCGGTCAATTCTTTACCAGCAAATTTCCGGCAAGGCTGCTGGGAGCATTCATAGCAAATTTTTGCAACTTTATCCTCATAGCCCTTTCCCTACAGCTTTAGATATCCTCAATACCCCAGATGACGTTTTGCGAGGAGCAGGTATTTCACGCCCCAAAGTTTTGTACTTGAAAGACCTTGCCCAAAAAGTTTTAGATGGATTGCCTACGCTAGATCAATTGCAGGCAATGGAAGATGAATCAATTATCGAAGCTTTAACACCAATAAAAGGCGTTGGGCGTTGGACAGTGCAGATGCTGCTTATGTTTCGTTTACATCGGCTTGATGTTCTACCTGTTGATGACTTAGGTATTCGTGCAGGGATTCGCAGAGTTTATAGTTTAGCAGAGCTTCCTAATAAAAAGACTGTAGAAGATTTAGGACAAATGTGGAAACCCTACCGTTCTATTGCCTGTTGGTATCTATGGCAAGGTTTAGAGATAAAAAATAACTAAGCAATAGCAACAATAATCCACTGTTCCACAGATTTTCTCGCTCAACGCCCCTACTAAACATAAAATTATAATTGTCAACGGTTAAGAATTATGGGATTGTACTCGCGAGTTATCTTTCCACGTCTTCTCAACTGGAGTTTGTCAGTTCCTTTCCTTAGCTAAATATCGTCAGGAATTGTTAGCTGATGTAACAGGAGAAGTTCTGGAAATTGGTTTTGGAACTGGATTAAATTTGGCTTACTATCCTTGTAGTATTCACAAAATCACTACAATTGACGTGAATCCTGGAATGAATGCTTTGGCAAACAAGCGGATTAGTGACTCTGATATCATAGTTGAACAACTCCTGCTATCAAGTGAAAATCTCCCGATGCCAGACAATACATTTGATAGTGTGGTCAGCACTTGGACTTTGTGCAGTATTGCAAATGTACAGCAAGCACTCCAAGAAGTTTATCGAGTACTAAAACCGGGCGGTAGATTCTTTTTTGTGGAACATGGGTTGAGTGATAAACCTAGCGTACAGGTTTGGCAGCATCGCCTCACACCAATTCAAAAAGTCGTAGCCGATGGATGCCACCTGAATCGAGATATTCAAAAATTGGTAGAACAGCGTTTTGACCATGTAGAGCTAAAGCAGTTCACACCTGAAAATTTTTCAGATTTGATAGCTCATCTCTACTTTGGATGTGCAACTAAGAAAGCATTGTAATTTTTGGCGGTAAGGCAATATCTAATAATTAGTTACGAAAGCCATTAATGCAATCCTATAATTTCTGCGACTTCGTGCCAGATTTCCCACTAACACCCCATCCCATCACTTCAATAGCCCACATCAGCGCACTTTCGGTAATTACTCGTGAGAATCAATTGAGGAGGCGATGACTACGCTCCATAAGAGCGATGTCTACGACGGGCTGTCCGGTGTCGCTACTTCCTTCATCCCCTGATTTGCCTTCTCAGCACTCCATCACCAGCAACTATGTCCTGTGTACCACCAAGGAAGAAGCTCAAAGTCGCGGATGTGTCGTAGTACTTGCGCTTGCCTTGCGGTTATTTCTAAGTAATGCCAACTTCAAGATTATTCGTTTTTTGCGTAAAGCATGAAACTTGAGGTGAACACCCGGAACGAGCTTCGTTTCCGTATAATAAATAGTTAGGGTTCCCACTTGACTGCACAAACATAGAGAAGTTTTGCTTCGATTCGTACCCTAGACATAATGGAATAGATATATGCCCCAGAATTCCTAGAGGTGTCAGTATGACTGTTATCACTCCTGATCGTCTCGTCGTAGAGGAAAGCCCTTCTCACGCCGCGCACGAGCCAAATCGCACCCTCTGGATCAGCGAAGCAGGAGGGCTTACCCAGTTTGGCGCGTTCATCGAAGTTCTGCAACCTGGCTCTCGTTCATCGATCAAGCATTGGCATAGTGCTGAGGATGAAATGGTTTATGTCCTCGAAGGCGAGATCACGCTCATTGAAGGAGACACAAAGACTGTACTACGTCCTGGCGACGCTGCAACTTTTCAAGCAGGAGTGGCGGTAGGTCACTTCCTTGAGAATCGCAGCGCCAACGCAACGCGATGCCTAGTAGTCGGCAACCGAGCGGCAGTAGACACAATCACGTATCCTGACCTTGATCGGGTATGTCACCGCGATCGATCGCTGCCAGACGACATCTGGACTAACAGTGTGGGAGAACCTGCTCCGAGTCCCTACTAGCAATAATTGCAGGATGCTTTTTGTACTTTAACTGTCAATTGTGGAATTTCATCGATTGTTATTTAGATTCCTGATTTCTGGAACACTTATTCCTACTTGATTCCAGGGTAGCTGCCCTTGACAATATTTATCAAACCAATTCCTATACTCAATCACTAGCCTATCTGCACTTGTAGGTAGTCGGTAGGAAGTTTTCCAGCTAGGGGTCGATTGTGTCTGTTGTAGAAAATACTCTTGCTGCTGGAGAAGAACCATATCTCCATCAATAACTTGATTGCGTTCGCTAATATGATCCCACCAACGGGGTCTAAGACGATGGAGTGTTTTGGCAAAGTTACGGGGAAACTGAGCAACAATCCGAGATTTACCAGGAGATACTGGTATGCAATAAGTGACAAGCCCAACCTGTTTTTCAGAGTTACCAAACTTGATTGCATACTCCAAGCGACAAGGTGGTTCAAAAGTGATTGTTGTTTCAAAGCTCCCAACTGTTGCCGCTTCAATCAAATTTGGTGTAGATTGCACAATTTTAATTGGTATAGGTCTTGCTTTTGAGCGATCGCCCTGCACGCCGTGATGAGCAAAAGGAACATGACTAGGATCTGCTACATTTTCCACAAGGGTTTGCCAGTCATATTCTAAATCCCGTACATAAGAAGACCAAACAAAGCCAATAGTAGCATCTATTTGCGGTGATAAAGGTAAGGGTGTATTAGCAGCTTGTTCGCTTGATTTGGCATTTGCCCAAACCCAGAGTAAATCTTGTTCCTGACGAACTGGTAGTGCTACAGCACACAGATTTTCTTTATTCTTACTCACAAGTTCTGGATTTTCTGCTTGGGGAATATGAGTACAAAGTCCTTGCTGCTCAAATTGCCAGCCATGATAGCTACACATTAAATTCCCTGTTTTGTCATCAATGCGCCCCTCACTTAGGGGTGCAAAGCGGTGAGGACATTGATCTAAAAACACCCGAAAAGTTTGAGATGATTTGGGTTTCCAGATAACTAAACGCAGTCCCAAAAGTGTCACTGAAGTTGGTTGCTCCAAGACTAAATCTTCGACTGGTGAGAGGGGATACCACTGCTGAAAAAAGTTGAATTCAGGTTCCATTTTACTAACAAAGACTTAAATTAAAATTTTGCTCAATCCCTTGGGCGCTCACTGACTCTTCAAAATCACTTTACAACAACTGATCAATCTACTAACACTTCAGTTAAGAGAGTAACAAACGTTTTGGGCCAATCTTGGCAATGCAAACCGACGAGCAAGTACCAGAGCCAATAGAACAAATTTCTTCAGCTTGATAATACTGGTAATTGATTATACGGTGTCGATGTTTCTCAAGGTAAGCACAAAAGTTAAGAGCAAGTTTTAGCTTGTAGTTAACAAAGATTTATAAGACTCTAAGAAACAGCAGACGTTCGCGCTCCAAGCGATCGCACTTCCCTAATCTAATCTTCGCGCCAGATTTCCCACCAACACGCCACTCATCACTCCAATAGCCTACATCAGCAGGGCTTTCGGCAATCAGAGAGAGAATCGATTGGCTACGCTTTGCTTTAAGGGCGATGTCTACGACGGGCTGTCCGGTGTCGCTACTTTCTCCATCCCCAGATTTCCTTACTCAGCACCCCATCACCAGCAACCAGTCTGTTGGCTGCCAGGGAAGAAGCTAAAAGTCGCGGATGTCATCCTTTATAATATTGCTTTATTTAATGTCTTAACTTTTAATCTAAATAAATTCTAGCACAAATGAGCGAAATACTTCTTGTAGTAGATATGCAAAATGGTTTTATGCCTAATAAATGCAGACATATTATTCCTACTGTTATTAAGCTAATTGAGCGTTTTTTAGAGGCTGGTAAACTCGTTGAATTTACAAAATTTATCAATACTGCTGACAGTAATTATGTGAAGCTAATTCATTGGTCAAGCTTGATACGTGAACCAGAAACAAGCATTATTGATGAACTTCAGCCATATATACATAATATTTTTGATAAACCTTATTACTCTGCATTTACGGAAAATTTTTCGAGTTTTATTTTGATTAATCAAATCAGTAAAATATATCTTTGTGGAGTTGAAACTGACAGCTGTATTTTCAAGACAGCAATTGACTCTTTTGAGCGCGGTATTGAACCAGTAATTATCGAGGATGCTTGCTTTAGTGCTGGTGGTCAGCAAGCGCATGATGCAGGTATTTTCTTACTCAAACGTAATATCGGAAAAAACCAAATTCAGATGAGTAATCAGATTCTTGAGAATATATCATAAGCTGTTCCACAGAAACAAACTATCCATTGTGAGAAAATGTTCACTTGACTTCAAATAGGCACGGCTTCAAGGAATTTGAACTAATTCCTCTAGGTTTAGATCAAGGTGTAGGTATCTTGGTGTGGAGTCCGCTTGCTTTTGGTTTCCTCTCAGGTAAGTATCGTCGTGGTCAGCCCCCTCCGGTTGGGACGCGACGAGCAAAAATCGATGATATTGGCACTGTCAGTGACGTGGAAAAGGGATACGACATTGTGGAAGTTCTGCATGAAGTGGCTAATAACCGTGGTGTCAGTGTTGCTCAAGTTGCGCTCAACTGGCTGTTACGTCAGTCTGGTATTACATCCCTTATTATCGGAGCGCGGAATGAACAACAACTTCGAGACAACCTTGGGGCTGCTCAGTGGGAGCTAACACTCTTTGGAAGTAAATCGGCTCAATCAGGTTAGCGCGATCGCGCCAATCTATCCTTACTGGCATCAGTGCAAGTTCGGAACTGAACGCATTCCACAATAAAAATATCCCAGTTGCGATCGCACCAAGCCAGTGAGCTGAGTGCGATCGCTCCCTATCTGTAAGTCCTAGCCCAATCGAGGAAAATCAGAGGTAGACAGTAGAGAAGCAGATGCCGTCTGCAATACGCTGGCTTGTGCTGACTTCTAACCTTTGTAATGCCAACTTCAAGATTATTCGTTTTTTGCGTAAAGCACGAAACTTGAGGTGAATAGTATTATATAAAGGTATTTACTATGGATAAACTGGAGACAAAAGTAAAAGTCTCCTATATAATTTATTTCTATAAAAAACTGCTCTGGCTTTGGTCTAGGGCAGTTTTTTATTGCACGGTAGAAGCCAGATTCTGAACCCTAGCCAATGGTGAATCATCTACCTGTTGTCAGCAATTTGTCTATGTTATTTTTTTAACCTTGCTGCTCTGCTTATTTCAACATAGGTTTTAAGTATTCTGCTTCGCTTGACTAATTGCATCCAATAAAAACAAACCCACATCTTTATGCAATGGTTCATTATGCTGTGGACAAGCCGTTGAATGTAGGCATCTTGGACAACCAGCTTCACAATCACATTCAGCTGCTAAAGCGTAAGATGCAGCAGCAAATTTTGTGAAGTCGGAAAAAATAGCTTCTGCTGCCCCATTTCCACCTTCACAGGTGTCAAAAAAGTAACCAATGTTTCTGCTTTCTTTTTGTATGGCCAATTCATCTACATCCAAACTGGAGGATAAAACTACCAAAGGCACAGCTTTAACTATCTGGTGCTGGATACTATGCAGTGCCGTCACTTCAGCACTGCTACTCCACAAGGATTGATAAAGTTCTGGAATCTCACCTCCATTGTTGGTCATAATTTCTTGTTTGTATTTATTGACAGTTATTTGCAGSGCTTTCTGTAACGGCTCATTTAACTCTACTAGTACGCAAGGGGCTTGGTATTTTGTAACGTATGCCTCTGAAAATGCGATTTCTTTTTGAAGTTTTGTCACTTCTGCTGCACTCAGCGCCTGCTTACACAATGAACAGCTTTTTCCTTCAAGTGGTTTTTTATAATTAGCGCAACGTTGGTTTTTACAGGTCATTCCGTAGGTACGTTTCATCAATCTATAACCAATAACAGAATTCGTAATTTCTCCCCAAACAAGAGTTAAACGTAACCGAGCATCTTTAATATTAGTAGGAATGATTTTAGATTCCGCCAAGGTAGAAAGTGGTTGAATATCTAATTCTGACTCCGCTTCAGTAAATAAATCTGTATCTTTTCCTAAAAATGTTAGTATTGCTTCTCCTTTGTCTGAATTTAGACTTTCGCTACGGTATGCTATTAATTGCCCACTTTCATCTTGCACCATATATATGGCTTCGGGAAATACTTCTCGATGGGCTAACGGTAGCGACATACTTTCTAAAATTTCACTTGTATGTTTATTAATTAGAGAAATTGACCTTTGAGTGCTGCTTCTGATATTAATTTCTTTATGAGGATAGCCTCTTCCCCAGAGTTTTCCATTGCCACTTAAGAAAATTTTGTTTTGTTGTAAAAGRGAGTCTGCCACTGCACCAGCTGTTTTTCCAAAACGAGTATTCAGTTCTCCTAAAGTTAAACTACTTTCAATGCAACCACATTCTAAATGTTTACCTAAAATGGTTGGATARTCAGGGTTAAATGCGGCAGATTCAACTTCTCCTGATAGTAACTTTTGGTTATGTCGAGCGTAGTATACATCAATCGGGTTTTGTCCTAATGGCAGRTAAATYACTAGCCCGTGCTGTTTGCRTCCGGCTCGRCCWACTCGTTGCCAAAATGACATCAGGCTACCTGGAAAYCCCCGAATTAGRCAGCARTCTAGTTCGGGTAAATCAATTCCTGCTTCTARGGAAGAAGTTGAAATAATKACCTTGATTTGTCCACCTTGGAGTTTTTGAATAATCTCGCTACGGCGATCGCCCGTTAAGGAACTGTAGAAAACTGCTACCTTRGAAGTTAAATAACCTAATCCAATGCGTTGTGTTTCTCKTTGGATTAACCCAAGTAAACCTTTRACAGCTGCACGAGAGTTACAAAAGACAATYCCACTCAAGTTATGCTGCAACCAGGAAATCACTATTTTAGTAGCTTCAACATTAGCTGCATTGTTTGGAGCCAGAGATAATAARGTACGTCCTTTATAGGGAGCGCCACTATCCTCAATCAGGTGTAATCTTTGGGGTTGATGGGTTCTGCCGCTAAACCGCAATGCCATATCTTGAGGATTTCCGATCGTGGCACTAGAACAAATAAATTGCAGTCTTTGRGAATTACCACCAACYGCATCAACTGCTAACCTTAGCCGCCGCATRAGATTAGCAAAGTGTGCGCCAAAAGCCCCAGTATATGTATGGCTTTCATCAATTACACAGTAACGTAACTGTCTTAAAAACTGTCGCCAACCAACTCCCTCATCCCGACGGCGCACATTATAAAGATAGTAATGCAATAAGTCAGGGCTGACTGCCAATATGTTTGGAGGGTTGGGGATAAAAAAACGCTGCCGTTCAGTAGCTGGTGTATCTCCCGTCATCAATGCGAGTTTAAGACGAGTGTTAGGCATTGCCTTGACAAGCGACTGCAATTTTCGCATTTGGTCAAGAGCTAATGCTTTAAGCGGGAAAATATATAATGCTGTTGTTTGCGGCTGCTTAATACACGATTCCAGGATAGCTAAGTTGTAGCACAGCGTCTTTCCGCTTGCTGTAGGCGTAGTAATACTTAAGTCAAACCCAGCACGTAACTTTGTTAGAGCTTCTAATTGGTGAGAATAAATCTGGGTGATACCGTTATTCTGTAACGCTAAACGTAAAGCAGGTGGTAAATCGCTCGGTAGGAGGTGAATTATTCCTTGGTTAGCATTTTTGATATCTATCGCCCTAATGCTTGCAATCAGTTCTTGCGCTACAGACTGAAATCCTACTTGGGGGATTTGTTGAATCTGCTCAATAATTGTTGTGGCTGCGGCGTTGTTATCTTCAAGGAATGTTGCCGAAGATACTAAGTTGGCGTTACTTGCTTTAATTGATCCTAAAGCTAGTAGTCTACCAAGCCAACTTTGCTAGGTTAAATCCGGGTATAAACGCTGCATTTTTCGACGAGCATCTTTGGTTTGGAAACCCCAATAGACACTGGCTTTTTGTTGATTACGTTGTTTCTCCCAAGCGGCAATCTCAGAAGTTAATGTTTCTGCATTAGGAATACGCCGTTCTAAACATTGGCGAGATAAAACAGATAACTCAATTTCTACTTGATTTAACCAAGAAGCGTGTTTAGGAGTATAGTGAAACTCTAATTTTTGAATGATTCGACGTGCTTCTTGTGGTGAAAAAATCTCGTATAATGCACTTGGAGTATGAATATTTAGATTATCAACTACTAAACGGATTACCTCAGCATCGCGGTAATGAACATCTACCAACTCTTTCAATTGTTTAGCAAAGTCAACTTTGGTACGACGTTGTGTAACTTCAATATGCCTCCATC
>LXQE01000021.1 GCA_003326195.1 Nostoc punctiforme NIES-2108 | reverse complement strand
ACGCAAAAGTAAGCTCTACGACGGCGAAACCTCTATTGCTCTCAAAAAGCAAAACCATAGATGTGCTTCCTGCGGTTTAAAGTTCATCGATGAAGAACGGGTTCACCTGCATCACATCGATGAAAATCATGCCAACTGGAAGAAAAATAATCTTGAAGCAATTCATGAGAGTTGCCACGATTACAAACACATGAGCAAAAGCGCAAGCTGAGAACATCGGAAGCTGGGTGCGGTGAAAGTCGCACGCCCAGATTTAACTGAGAGGTGCGGGGAATAATATCCCCCATCGACTCAACCAAAGTGGCCTCAAGCCATCAGCAATCTTTTTTCTCTCAATGACTCTCAACTTCCTGACGCAAATAATTTCGTTTCTAACCCAAATTATAACTGGTCAGGTGTCAACACAATTCCTAGTGGTATCCAAGCTGCGATCGCCTACACTTCTAAATTAGGAGAACCACCCTGCTTTGCTGGTGTCAGTCCACAAGATTTGGCTAGTTTAGATCAAGCTATTGAAGCACATCTCCCTGTTCAGAGAGTCGGTGAGGCTGAGAGGGTGACAGGTAACGTTTTTATTTTCTGGCCTTTGGAGAAACCCAAACAGAAAATTATTCCTCTCCTTGCTGACGATGATATCCAATCTCCCAAGCCTAAAAAAGCTAAGAAATCTGACGACCCCAATCATTCACACACCCCAATGCTGCGACCAAAATTAGCAGCACCAGCAGTATTTCGTAAAGCTGAAAATCCCCTCCGTACCATACTTATTTTGTGGGAAACTCCACAATGTCGTAATGCGCTGATTGCTGAAATTTGCCAGTTACTCTATTTATCACCCACAAAAGTAGAAAATATCTATGAAGGTTCCTACGGTTCTCTGTGTATCAAGACTCAACATGTTGGCGACCTTACACAAGACCTGGAAATTCAACATTTTTCTGAAGCAAGGAAAAGTTATCAACAGCAACGTCCTAATTTATTAGTAGAGCGCATTAATAAAATTACCGCGTTTCTACCCCAAACTAAAGAACTAAGTGGGGCATTAATCGAAATTAGACCGAAACCTCGTATATCAGAGGCTGATCCCAAGCTGGCTTGGCGAATTGGGGCAATGAAAGCAGGCTATCTCAATCAACACATTCACCGAATAACCACCGAAACCGATGCAGATAAGCTGAAGAAATCCGGTTTGGAACCAGTAAAACGAGCAGTATCAGACTTACTAAGGCAATTTGGGATTTTACCTGATACTCCTTTAATTAATTCTAAAAAAGATGGCATTGATCCTGATGTCTGGTTAACGTGCTTTTATGTCCTACGCCGCACCCGCAAAACCAATGCCGAAAACATTCCCAAAACTGTTGTTTTGATGATCAGAGTTAATCCAATAACAGCTAAAGTAGAATTAACAACTCCTGATTTATTTAAAGAACAAGGCTGGATATCATATCCTGTTGGACTTGCGCATCTTCTTGATGAAGACTGGGATTCTAACTCTTATGATGAAAGTAATGAAGAGCTTGATGATGAACAAAAGCGCAAAGAACAAACGAAAGAACAAAGGCTAATCAATAAGTTTGTTGCTGAATGTTTGCAAGAGTGTTTAAATACTCCAATTACTGATAATAAACCTCCGCGTGTGCTGTTTATGGCAGAAGCACTAAATGCCCGCAAAATACTGAACTGGCTACAAAACCAAAATTTACTGACTAATGATCCACTGCAAGCACTAAAACAGTACCTTTCACAAGAACAAATCAATCGTCTGTGGGTTGTGCGCTTACGAATTGCAGATACTGGTGAAGTACCAGTTGCTATTGTTAAAGATTCTTCTGGGAGTCGAACTAGTGGAGTTTACCGATGGCGGGGTGTGTGTGATGATGGGGAGCGATCGCTTTACCTGAGCGTTAGAAAGGCGTTGTATACTGAACGAGGCACAACAATATTACAAAAAAATCAGTCTCGCCTTGACAATGGCAGTAGGCAACCTGGAAGAGCCAGAATCTTAGAAATAGCCTTGATTCATCACCCAGAAATTAAGGGCGACAAGCTAGCTCACTTTGTCCACTCTCTCAGGAGTCGCTGGCCTTATTTTGCCAATGATGTTTCCCTACCTTTGCCTTTTCCCTTTGCAATCAAGGCTAAAGAGTATGCTATCAGTACTAAAGATCCAGTGGAATCGCCAGAGACTGAGGATTCCAATTTTTAACAACGAAGCTACCTTTCAGATTTTGCAACAATATTAAATCCTTGGCTGTTAACAGCAAAGATTGGTAACAATAGGAATAAGCACAACGTTTCCTAAAAAACAGTTTTTCAATATGAGCAATACCAGTAATTTTCGTGAAGCTATCCGTGAGGCTAAATCTCATGCCCTCGTTGGCCCAAACGTAATCGCCAACGCCCTCCCCTACGTCGGTGGTGGATTGGTGCTAACGGCATTAGGAACCTACGGCGGTTTGGGAGTTATCCGTACTAACCCCGAAATATTCTTTCCCACCTTCATCGGTGCGGTGATTTTGGAGTTAATTTTGTTCTTTGTTGCCCAAAATGTTGCTCAAAAAGGTAATAAGGGGCTTGCACTACCACTGTTGGCAACCTACAGCCTCTTATCTGGATATACCCTCAGTGGCTTGATATTCGTCGCTTTGAGATCCCAAGGTGTTGGCATTCAAGGCATTGGGTTGGCTGCCCTTGGTTGTGGCGTCACCTTTATTGCTGCCCGTCAAATAGGTTCAAATCTTTCTGAACAAGATGGGATGGCTTTGACGAAAACCATCAATCTTGGTGTCATTGCCTTGGTGGTTGTGTGTTTAGCGCAATTTGGGTTAGCCATGTTTGGTGTTTACACGCCAAATTGGTTAGAAATTGCCATCTCCGGCTTAGGAGTATTCCTATTTGTTGGGGTTTCTGTTGTCGATTTCTACATCTTGCCCCGCACTTACAGCGATGACCAATATCTGCCTGCTGCTTTGTCGATGTACTTGACTTACATCAACTTGTTTGTCTTTATCTTACGGTTGCTAATTGCCATCAATGGCCGCGATTAATTGTCTGTAGACACTTACACAAGTAGAGTTTTATAAGGTGAAACCGTGGTTAAATTTTTCCCAGCCACGGTTTTTTTCATCCGTTTAACAGTAATATATGTAGACGAAGTTAAGCCTCAAGTGAGCAAAACTATGCTTGAACTCTTAAATATCAAAACCGAAGTAGAAAGGTTGTCTAATATTTTGAGTAAGGCTGAGGACTGTCTTTGACCTCCAATATTTGACTGCAAGAATTCAATATTTACATCAAGTAATTGCTCAACCTGATTTTTGGAATAATCCAACCCGTGCTTATGAAGTCCTTCAAGAAATTGAATATTCCATATTCTACAAGCATCAGGAATATCAGCGCTGGTGTTCGATTCTAGAAGATATCAAGGCTGCGTTGGAATTGTTGGAATTATCAGCCGATGAGGAATTGTTGCTAGAGGCGCAAACCAACCTTACTCAACTCCAGCAAGAACTCGAAACAGCAGAAATACAACAATTGATGTCCGATCCTTGCGACCAAAAAAGTGCATTTCTCACTATTACTGCTGGGGTTGGTGGTGCAGATGCTGAATATTGGGCATATATGCTGCTACGAATGTACTCTAAATGGGGAGAAAGCCACAGTTACAAAATCCTTTTAGTGGAAAAATCTTGCGGGGATTTAGCTGGGATTAAATCTGCCTCCTTGGAAATTATCGGTCGTTATGCATACGGCTACCTCAAATCAGAAACAGGCACACATCAACTACAGCAAATATCGCCTTTCGATGTTACTAACAGCTTGCACACGAGTTTCGCTAGTGTAGAAGTTTTCCCAATATTGGATGAGTCCGTTGAGTGGGAGATTCCAGAGAAGGATTTGGAAATAACTAGGTGGCACAGCAATAGCAGAAATATCAATCACTCCGAAACATGGGTAAAGGTGGTTCACATTCCTACGGGGATTAGTGTATTTTGCAACCAAGAGCGCAGTCAGATGCAAAACAAAGAGAAAGCCTTAGCTATTCTCAAGAGTAAACTGTTTGCGATGCCTACGGCTGGCTACGCCTACGCACTAGCCCAAATTGTCGAGCAAATTGACGAAATTCAACCCCGGCAGATAAAATCCCTATCCAACAAACTCATCCGTGAATATATCTTGCATCCTTACGCTCAGGTGAAAGATTTACGCACTAATTTAGAAGCACCTGCTGCGACAGCAGTCTTAAACGGTGAAATTGATTTGTTTATCAAAGCCTATCTGCAACAAAATTAAACCACTTCTCTTACCAAAGAAGCGCTTGATAATTTCAAGTAATTTTTGGAACTTACCAAGTGATGCAGAGGAATTTGCCCAACTACAGCTAAAATTAATAAATACAAGTAGAATAAAGAGCAATTTTCCAATTTAAAGCGCTCTATCTATCATTTAGCAAGCATTATGGATGTCCTAGAACTCAAACGCGAAATCGAAACGTTGTCTGGCCGCCTGGGTAAAACCCAGGACTATCTTTGACGTACCTGCACTGACAGCCAAAATTCAAGACCTCGAAAAAATATCCGCTCAACCAGAATTTTGGAATGAGCAAACCCAAGCCCAACAAACGCTACAAGAACTCAACGACCTGAAAGCCCATCTTCAGCAATACGATCGCTGGCACGCCAATCTGGAAGATACTAAGGCAGTTGTTGAGTTGTTGGAGTTAGAAACCGATGAGGCACTACTCCAAGAAGCGGAATCTACCATCACTAAACTGAATCGTGACCTTGATCAATGGGAGTTACAACAGTTACTTTCTGGCCCCTATGATGCGGAAGGTGCTGTACTGACGATTAGTGCTGGTGCTGGTGGCACAGACGCTCAAGACTGGGCATTTATGCTGATGCGGATGTACACCCGTTGGGGCGAAGCTCACGGCTATAAGGTAACTTTAGCTGAAGAGTCGGAGGGTGATGAAGCCGGAATTAAATCGGCAACCTTAGAAATTACTGGTCGCTATGCTTATGGTTACTTGCGATCGGAAATGGGTACACATCGCTTAGTGCGGATTTCTCCTTTTAATGCCAACGGCAAGCGACAAACCAGTTTTGCAGGGGTGGAAGTGATGCCACAGATTGATAACTCTGTGCAATTGGATATTCCAGATAAAGATTTGGAAATCACCACAACTCGTTCTGGTGGTAAAGGTGGGCAGAATGTCAACAAAGTAGAAACGGCGGTACGGATTGTTCACCTTCCCACGGGTCTTGCCGTGCGCTGTACAGAAGAGCGATCGCAACTGCAAAATAAAGAAAAAGCTCTAAATCGTCTCAAAGCAAAGCTGTTGGTCATCGCTAAAGAGCAACGTGCCCAAGAAATTGCCGAAATTCGTGGCGATATGGTGGAAGCCTCCTGGGGAAACCAAATCCGTAACTATGTGTTTCACCCTTATCAAATGGTGAAAGATTTGCGTACAAACACGGAAACAACAGCGATTGGCGATGTGATGAATGGCGAACTTGATACATTCATTCAAGCTTATCTGCGCCAAGAAAATAAACTA
The DNA here is from genome assembly GCA_003326195.1 of Nostoc punctiforme NIES-2108. Taxonomy (GTDB): domain Bacteria; phylum Cyanobacteriota; class Cyanobacteriia; order Cyanobacteriales; family Nostocaceae; genus Nostoc; species Nostoc punctiforme_A. Next base: position 5,407 of record LXQE01000021.1, on the reverse strand, counting down.
GTAGAAAACACTCCGGCATAAAGGCACTCATTACATAAAATCCCAATTACTAAGGCGTTTCACTGAGAAACGCCTTAGTAATATATGGGCGATCGCAATTCTATCCCAGACCAACTGTTACAGTTATAAAAGAGTCTGTAGACAAATAACTATGAGCAACTCACCTTCAACAGAACCTCAACCTAGCTACGTCAAACTCGCCATGCGAAACATGGTGCGGAAGGGTGGAACTTCCCTAAAGCATTTTGGATTGACTGCTGTAGGGCTTTTAGCTCTGCTTATTGGTCTTGCTTACCTCACTCACTAACGACAAATCGTAAACCTCAGACAAGGAGACTGTGTGCCCCTGAGAGTTGAACTATATGTGGAGGAGTATTTTTATGAGTTGTCCCCGACAACATCTGTAAAGATTGACGAGACTGATGCCCGAATTACCCCTGAAACTTGGGAAAACTGGTTTAATCACTGGTTGGAAATACTTCAGCCTCAGATTCCACCAGCGCCAAGTTATGAAATCGGACTGCGTTTGACAGATGATTTACAAATTCAAGAACTGAATGCTCAATATCGTCAGCAAAATAAGCCGACAGATGTTTTAGCCTTTGCAGCTTTAGAGGTGGATTTTCCTCAAAGCAAAGAAATGCTTGCCTCTGTCCCATTATACTTAGGTGATATTATTGTGTCTGTAGATACAGCAGAACGCCAAGCTCAACAACAGGAACATAGCTTACCAACTGAGCTAGCCTGGTTAGCTGCTCACGGTTTATTGCATCTGTTGGGCTGGGATCATCCTGATGAAAAAAGTTTGGAGCGAATGTTAAAACAGCAAGTGGGATTGCTGAATGCAATAGGTATTGCTATTGACATGGAATAGCAGTAGCTGATGTATCTCTTAATGTCAATTTTGGGTAATACTTTTATAATACTTCTGTGGAAAATTGCCTAAAGATTGCCTCAAATTTAATTCTGCCATTAAGATCGGCGAATATTCCCACTGTAGCAACTCTGTTCTTGTGTTTTTAAGTCTATGTCCCAAAAAATTTCTCCATCACCAACGCCTACCTCGTTACAAACACTGGTGTCTAACGAACGGGAATTCTCCTGGAAAGTAGCCTCTAATTTATTTGTTAGTTTTAAATATGCCTGGGCTGGAATCAGCTATAGTTTTCAAACTCAACGTAATTTTCGCATTCACGTAAGTGTTTGTGCAATGGCGATCGCTTTAAGCGTTTTCTTGCATCTGCAAGCGGTAGAAATAGCGGTAATTGGTATAACTAGTGGTTTAGTTTTGGCACTAGAGTTACTCAATACAGCGATTGAATCCGTTGTGGACTTAACCGTTAAGCAGACATACCATGAGTTGGCAAAAATTGCTAAAGATTGTGCGGCTGGTGCAGTCCTTGTCTCTGCTTTTGTAGCGATGCTAGTAGCAGGTACGCTATTGCTCCCCCCTCTGGTAAGGTTAATTATATCGGCTTTGTAAACGTGAGTTGCGTAGGCGAGCATTTAGCGCAGGCATTGCCAATTGACTCACACTCTGTCCGAATCCCCTTTGCACAATATATTCAAAATTTAAGTCGTGCGATGTCTACGACGGGCTACGCCAACGCACCAAGCGTCCTGGCTAAAGGATTACTTGGTAATCTTTAGAAAGTGGCCGCAGAGTAGCCGCTTTATATTTACGTGTCTACGTCAGCGTTATTTTTACACCTAACGAACAAATAGCATGAGATACTTATCTATGCTTTTTACAACTGATGAGTGGTAAAAACCAGGAGTGATGAGCTTTGATTATAGTTATCGACAATTACGACAGTTTTACATATAACTTAGTGCAGTATCTGGGAGAATTGGCAACAGAATTCCCAGTGGCAAATGATATTAAAGTTTTTCGTAACGATAAGATATCCATAGATGAAATTCGGGCATTAAAGCCGGAAGCTGTGGTTATTTCTCCTGGGCCTGGTCGCCCGGAAGATGCCGGTATTTCTTTAGCATTGATTGAACAGCTAGGACAAGAGTTACCAATTTTGGGTGTCTGTTTGGGACATCAAAGCATTGGTCAAGTGTTCGGTGGTAAAATAATTCCTGCTCCAGAGTTGATGCATGGCAAAACCTCTCAGGTGTCTCACACTGGAGTGGGAGTTTTCCGGGGATTAGAAAATCCTCTAACCGCCACCAGGTATCACAGTTTGGTAATCGAACGTGAGACTTGCCCAGATGTGTTAGAAATCACCGCTTGGGTTGAAGATAACACCATTATGGGAGTGCGACACCGGAACTATCCTCACATTCAGGGCGTCCAGTTTCACCCAGAGAGTGTCCTGACAGCTTCAGGAAAACAGTTATTGCGAAATTTTCTGGAACAGTTACAGTCAAGAGCATAATTAATGAAACGACGACAGTTGATGGGCTATGCTGGGGCGGGGTTGGTAACAGCTTTAGTTACTACCTTGGGTTCTGAATCTCAAGCTGACGCACAATCTAGCGGTTTATCAGTTAAGTGGTTGGGTCATACTTGCTTTCTTTTTACTGGTGGTGGTGCGAAAGTTCTCGTCAATCCATTTCGGACGGTCGGCTGTACTGCTGGATATCGTCCCCCAAAAGTTGCAGCAGATTTGGTGCTGATTAGCAGCCAACTGCTAGATGAAGGTGCTGTGGATGTACTACCGGGAAATGCAAAACTGATCTACGAACCTGGAGTTTACGAGTTCAAAGGCATTAAATTCCAAGGAGTTGCCATAGACCACGATCGCAAAGGTGGTAAGCAGTTTGGCTCAAATACCGCTTGGAGTTGGAAGCAAGGCGGAATTAATATCCTACACTTAGGCGGGGCTGCTGCACCCATTTCCATTGAGCAAAAAATCTTGATGGGGCGTCCCGATGTGGCATTTATTCCAGTGGGAGGCAGTGCAAAAGCCTACAATGCTGAGGAAGCAAAGCAGGCTGTTCAAGTTTTAAATCCCAAGTTAGTGATTCCGACTCATTACCGTACACAAGCGGCTGATGCTGCTAAGTGCGATCTTTCGCCATTGGATAATTTTCTCACCTTGATGCAAGGGATGACAGTGCGGCGTAGCAATGGAGATAGTATTTCCATTAGCCCTAAAGATTTGCCGGAAAAAGGGGAAATTCAGGTTTTGAGTTACAAATTTTAAATAAAGATGATTGGGAAAGAAGCAGAGGAAGCAGGGGGAAAATAATAACTCCTGCCTCCATCTCCTGAATTCAGAAATTCTGAATTCTGATTTTAGAACGTATACCACTCTCCGGTCAGCTTATCTGCATCGCTGATGGGAGTCTCAACTGCTGTCGTTTCATTTATAGTCCAAATGTTGTCTGTACCTGCTGTCTGATCGCGCCAGTATATATCAGTCTTGCCATCGCCGTTGAAATCGCCAAGAGATGGTGTCAAGGCCGCGTTATTAGCTGGTAAGAAAGCTTCAGTCGCAACTGTTGTGCCATCCATCAACCAAGCGGTGTTCGCACCTGTGGTTCCATTGTGCCAGAAGATATCGGTCTTGCCATCACCGTTAAAGTCACCAATTTTGGAAGTCCAGGATGAGTCAAGTGTGCCCAAAGCACCCTCTGTGACTAAAATACCACTCATTGTCCAAACCTTGTTCTCACCTGTTTGGGCATTTCTCCACAGAATGTCTGTTTTAAAGTCGCCGTTGAAATCACCAAGGCTAGAAGTCCAGGCGGCATCTTGTGATTGTAGAGCAAATTCAGTCTTTTGCGTACCATCCATAAACCAAGCGGTGTTATCGCCAGTTGTCTGATTGCGCCAGAAGATATCGCTCTTGCCATTGCCGTCGAAATCAACAATGGTAGGAGTTAGTGCTGTGTCTGTAGGGTCTAGAACAGTTGCATTCAGAACTGTGGTGCCATCCATCTCCCAAATAGCGTTCTCCCCAGTTGTGGCATTATGCCAGAAGATATCGGTTTTGCGATCGCCGTTGAAATCTCCAATCTGAGGACTCCAGGCTGGATCAACGCTACTTAGAGCAGCCGCACTACCAACTTTGGTGCCATCCATCAGGACAACGCTATTCTCACCGGTTGTCTTATTGCGTAATAAGAAGTCGGTTTTGCCATCAGCATTGAAGTCAGCAATTTTGTAATCATAGGCAGATAGGTCAAATTGACCCAAAGAACCCTGTTCGACGACTGTTGTGCCATCCATCAACCGAATGATAATCTCACCAGTTGAAGAATTGACCCAAACTTTGTCTGTTTTACCATCACCGTTAAAGTCAGGAGTAATCGCCGCACTAGTTAAGTAAGGATTAGGATTGGGATTTGCTGACGTTTTAACAGGCACAGTTGTCGGCTGACTTTCTAGTGCTAGAAAAGAACTCTTATTTCCAAACCCCAAATCATAATTTAAACTCTTAAAAGAATCTGTCAAGATTTGTGATTTTGCAAAAGAATCTGATGCTAATCGAGATGTATTCAAAGCTAAGGGTGAGGAATTTGTATTTTCAGGCATGGTGAATTTTTATTATTGGCTGTCATATTTTTTTAACTTTTTTTGGCAATCTCTTTCTGTAACGAAATAACATTTACTTGGTTTTCAAGATTTCTTTATAACTATTTTTTCTTTATTAATGTCACTCTTTGAATATAAATAATTGTTTTAAACTATTGACCTAAAATTTTCAAGTTCTATATAAGCAATTACGAAATATTTTTTGTAACTTATATATGATTGTTTATAGATAAAAAAAGATTACTTTATCTATTTTCTTTGACATTTAAATGTTGTATAAAAAATCTACTTGTATCTTTAACTGGTAATCAGTCAGATAAAAATATCTACACTAGTCATATATTTTTTCTAAAACTAGAAACATACTAGGTAGCTAGGCGTAAATAAATTAAAGTAAATATACCAGGCGATTAAAAATCGCGGCTACGCGGACTCGAAGAACTTGAAACCCACGGAGGTGGGTTTTGTTTGTATAGCCGCGTACTCCTACGGAGAAGCAAGCTACGCGTCAGCGTGCCGGAGGCTCTATTCCATTCGCCAGGGCAGGCTAGAAATTTATTTAATGTTTAATTAAATCGACTTCATTAAGATAGAAGCGATCGCTACATTATTTTTAATACAGCACTTTGTCTAACGGTTTGGTACAGTAGTGGAGAAGATAAAAGTAAAAAATCAGATGAAACCCTACTCAGTAGACCTGCGCTCAAAAATTATTAGCGTTTACGAAGCGGGAAATACATCTATTCGCAAAGTAGCAGAAAGATTCAAGGTAAGTAAAAATACAGTACAAAACCTCGTGAAGCGAAAACGAGAAAAAGGGACACTACAGCCAAATGCAGCAACTGGAGGAAAACCGAGCCAACTATCTGGTTATGAACAACAGATAGAGCAAATGGTAGCAGAACATTTAGACTA
>LXQE01000020.1 GCA_003326195.1 Nostoc punctiforme NIES-2108 | reverse complement strand
CAACCCGCAACTTAAATAACCGTGCCACCAATCAAGAAAACTTTTACAACCGCTACGATGAGCAATATCGACACTGTAAAAGACCTCCGCACTGTACAGCGCCGAATGCAAAGCAGTGCGAAACTTTACCGCCGCGCGAACTAGAATCAATGCCTGAAGGTACGGTGGCATGGTTGCTTGGTTTCAATGGTTGGGATACTGCCAACATCCCCCGCGATTTATCTTTAGTTCTTAACGGCGCTCCCACAACTTCCAAGTCACTCGCCCAGATCCGCAAAATGGCATCTGATTTGTGGGATAAAACGAAACAGATTGAAGCCAACATTGAAGTTGTTAAACGTAATACTGAGTTTAGGTTTATCAACTCAGACCGCAAAGTTCAGGGTTTTGACGACTTGCTCAAAAATGCTGAAGACAATTTAACCTACTGGCTTTCAACACGAAACGCCGCTCTCAACCCCAGCAACATCGGATCATCAAACAATCGATTAACCGAACTACAGCGAGAGATCCAAAAAGCTATTGATAAAAAAGATAACGCCGCACTCACCGAGCTATTCCGCCAAATCTCTCCAGATGATGCTTATGGATATGCAAGGAAAACTTTGCTTGATATGGAGGAATGGAGCAAACGGTATCAAGATGTAATTGGTAGCACTGCAAAACCTGGGGCGATCGCCTCTCAACCCATTACAAAACTTTACGACCAATACCAACAAGCTAACGAAACCTTCCTGCAACAGTTAGGTAACTCTCGTGTAAACCAATCCCAAACTATTGAGCAAGCGTATCAAGATGCCAAGGATATTTACGAGCGCCTACGCTATGACGCTAACCGCATACCCACCTTTGATCTCAAGGGTAAAGCTACCAGTGCAGAGGAATTACAAAAACAACTACAAGCAACCCAAGAACGATTAAAAGGACTTGTTAACAGCAAACAATTTACTAACCCTGCGGTATCAACTAACCCCAAAGTAGTTAAGGCTCAACAACAATTAGATGCCCTTGATTCCACATCTCGCAACACTTTTAAAGAAATCAACGACCTCAATCAAGAAATAGATTTACTCAAACAACAGGGCAAAGGTACAACTAAAAATGAGATTGCACTCGCCCAAAAACGAGATTTATTTGAGCAGACAAGACAGCAGATGAAGGGTGTGGGTGAAGATATCAAAGACCTTAAGCTAGGTGATGAAGCCTATCAGCAAATTCAACAACTTAAAAGCAGTACTGAAGAATTTAGAGGGGCGATCGCCTCTTCTCAATCTCAACTTGCAACCGTCAATCAGCAGTTAGTGAGATTGCAAGAACAGCAGCAAATACTAGGTGGGGGATTGTCGCAACGAGCAATCAAGCTATCTGATGAAATTGATAGTTTGCAAGCCAAAAGGGTAGATTTAGTTAAAAAAATTGGGGATGATTACAGGCAAGTTCAAGAGATGCAAGTACAGATGCGATCTCTAAGAAATCCATAATTATCCTTTAATGTCTGATTTCTTTTTTGACCTCTTTCTACGTTTTTCTATAAAATCCTTCGGGGATATCTTATAAAGATAACAAAGTTGCAATAGTTCTTCAGCAAAGAAGCGGCGATCGCCTCTCTCTTTTTTGCAAAGCGTTGATTGAGAACAATGGATGAACTTCCCGGCTTTTAGCTGTGACAATCCTGCATCCAATCTTGCCTGCTTCAACTTTCTTAAAATATGGCAATCTGTCATACTGTATGGCGCTTTGTCATAAAAAAGATAATACTATTGTCAGTCGAGTTGTTAGCAGATTGGTGAAAACTCAATCTGTTTTTAATATGAGCAAGGCTTACTTTGATTCAGCCGGTGGGTTAGTTGCGTTTGGCAGCTACGAGCAGGGTGATTTTTTAATTAAGAATGCCCTTCTCTTGGTTGAGGGAACACAAAAAGATAATAAAGGAAGGGTTCATGAATTCCCATCCCACAGAGTACAACAGCTGACAGACAACACGAATGCGGCTTTTGACTCTGGGGTAGAAATTCCTTTGATGATCGACCATGCCAAAACCTTGGTCAACCCCAACGGTGGATTTAATAAACTTGGTAAACTCCATTCTCGTGTAGAGGGGAGAATTATTCAAGAACGCGATTTGCCCAATCCCAAAATGCGGGATTTGATTGGCAAATTTGGGATGTTTGGTAAGTTTTACATCAACCATTATGTTGACGAGGTACGCAAAGGATTAATAAAACCTTTATCCCCAGGTATCGATTTAGATACAGAACGGATTGCAGAAGTGTCTTCTGTTGCGTTCCCAGCAATTCACGGGCCTGCTTTATTCCGCGCTGATGACGGAGGCAGTCGCGCTTATTTTAACTTGAGCTACGCCGAAGCCAAAGAACAGCAAGGCAGAATTGCCCGTCTCAAGGGGGAAGCACAAGAGTGCTTTGATATCTTGTTTCGCGTGATTGGTGACATTGAATCAGCCGACGGGAACGACATGATCGGTATCACTCCTGATGCGCTTAGATTAAAAGCGGTTGATGACTTTTACGCAGATTTGCTGGAACTATTGGGGTTAGACCAAGAACCAGCAGAAATGGTCATACAAGAACCACAACCTATTAAAATTGACCCTTATCAGCAGATGCCCCAAGAATACGTGCAGCAGTATTCAGAAGATGAGGGCGATAATGCAGAATTTACAAGCAACACTGTCACTCTTAAAAGAAGGAGGCGTAAGTAATGGCGGTAATTTTATTTACCATGCGGGATATTGAAACTCAGTATGCAGAATTTGCCGAAATAGGGGCGGGTCGTCGGCGTGCTAGAGGTGGTGGAGGTGTGGCGGTAGCCGAGAACGTGGCGATAAAGCCCAGCAAATTTAGACCGGGAGCAGGTGCGGTGGCAGTGTCCGATCCATTCGCTTCTAGTGCCTCAAAAAGCATTACTCAGCAGGTAAAACAAGCCGCTAGAGATGCCCCAACTTTCCTCAGAAAAACTAAGCGTGGTGGAATAGCGATCGTTAAAAAGGGTTTACGTCAATCAAAGAGGGCGATCAATAAAATCGTCTCCCCAGGCGTTAAAGCTGGTGCGGGAAATATTGCCACAGGCGCTCGTCAAATTGGTGGTGATATTGCTGTTGCTTCCAAGCGGGCTGGGCGTGGAGTGTTAGGTCATCTTGGAGCTAATAAAGGTAAATATGCTCTAGCTGGGGCAGCCCTTGGCACGGCAGGCTACTTACTCACCCGTGATCGGACTGAAGCTTATTCTCGCCGCCCAACCTCAATTTATTTCAGTCGCCGATAACGACAAATGACAAATGACAAATGACAAATGACTAATAATTATGGACGTACTTGAGCAATTACAATCACTCTCTGACTACGAAGAAATTCAACACCTTAACAATAATTACGTAGAATTTATTACCTTAGTCCACAGTGCCTTAGAAGCTGAGGCAGGCGGACAGGTTGACTCTGGCGATGTAGATGCCACCATCGGACAAGCTATTGAAGACCACGCTCAAAATCAACTCGACATCTTTGATATAGAAGTTCAAGTTGAATTTGAACCAGAAATGACGAGCGCTGCTGGTGCTGACTTTGGCGAGATGCTTTCAGGTATCATTGATGATAGCTTTGACGATCCAGCAGAGGGGATTGCTACAGTTTCTGAAGTCGCAAATATCACCCCCGAAGAAGTGCAGGCTTATTTAATGGGGGCAGCTGCCCCAGTTCCCGAAGTCACCCAGGCGATCGCTGACCATTTCCTCTCTGATGATGAGATGGCTTATCAGCAATTTATGCTTTTAGGGCAAGAAGCATACAATGAAGCAATGCCCGACGACTCAGTTGAGATGTCTGCTGATGTTTCGACTTACTTCGACTCCGCTCAGCACAAATCGCTCAACACAAGTGTCCAAAATTTACGAGCTGAATTCAACTCTATCCAAACTGAACGCGAGGTAGGCTTTAGGTTGCGCCAACTTGAAAAAATAGCCGATAGCCTAGAGGAGCGAAACATACTCACCCCAGCAGAACGTAATTCTTTGCTCCGTTCAGCCAACTTTAGCCAAGACGTAGATAGCGTTGCAGTGTTTTGCCAGTTTTGCAACAACAGTGGCGTAAATCCATCGCAGTATTTAGACAACGTTGAGTTTTGTTTAAACTGGAAAGCTCAATCAGGCCCATCAAACTACAGCGCTTTCTTCTCACAAGAGGTAGTAGAGACGATTGATGTCGATGCTCACGAAAAAGAAGAAAGCAAAGAATTTGTAAGCAATTACCGTTCTCGCCACGGCTACCAATAAACCAAGACCAATTGGTCTTAATATTTCGTAATACAAAACCATGCTTACTCGCTACAGTTACAGAATTGAGCGCCCAGTCCTATACAACAACGTCAACACCGAGAGACTGTATGGACGATATATTACACCTACTGATATCGCTAAAATTGGCGGTCATCGGCGTATATTACCTGGCAGTATATTGACTACTGCTAACCGCATATTGCCAAGGGCGAAAATTATCAGTCCTTATGCTAGCGATGCAACCACCGTGATTGTGAATAATCCCTGGGCATTTAAACCAGGGGATGTTCTCAAAGTAATTGGTACGCCTTCAAGCACTCCCACTGCTGAAAATGCTGCGGTAGTAAACGCAAGTGCGGCAGCTTTTGGAACAGTAACCGCAGTTTCTGCCACAGATGGGCCGCAAACTACTACAGTAACGATCGCCTCCCCAGCAGTCGGTAACATTTTCACTCTCACCGCAGACGGCATTTCTTTTGGATTTACTGCCACAACTACAGTACCTAGTGATGTCGCCACTGGATTAAAGACTGCATTCGATGCCCAAAAATCACAAACTTCAAGTTGGGCTGATATTGATGCCACTGTTGCCGGTGCTGTGATTACTTTCACTCACCGTCAGAATAGAGCGGTTTTTACCGTAACGAGCAGCGTAGCTCAAGGTACTGGTGGTAGTACAGGTACGGCAGTTGTAGCAGTCACAACACCTGTAGGCGCTTTGACTATTACCGCTTCTAGTTCTAATGGAAACCAAGTTATTGGTACAAAAATTGGAACTATCACCGATACACCACTGTGTATTCTCACTCACGAGTATTACCTCACCGATGACGAGGGGCAGGATAGGGGAGACGCGATCGCTGGTTACAACATGGCAGCAATCAATACTTTAGCTTTGCCCTATATTGATGGACACATCGTTGCGTCCATGCCCCGACTCAGTTTCATACCGATTTACACAGGCGGTTAATTTTAATCCCTAGCCCCTAATCCCCAGTTCCCAACCTAAAATGTCTATTGCAAAATTTCTCAATACAGCCCGAATTAAAACCAAGATAGATGCGCTGATTGACAATACAAGCGCATTCTTGGTCGATCCTAATAAGGAAATTCGCCTCAAAACCGAAGGTAAGCAGCCTGATATGAAACTGCTTGACCAATACATCATCCCTGATGAGTACGCACCGATGGAAATGACCGACGATTTCCGGGTGTTGGAATACATGATCGAAAGGAACATGGCGATCGCGTCTATCATTGCCACAGGTCAAGAAATCCCCCAAACCCGTGCAGGTCGCTTGACCAAAATTGAAGGTTCGTCGTTCGGTAAGATTGCGATCTCCCACATCTTCAATGAAGAAGATGAGATCCGGATGATGGAACTGGCGCAAATGCAGAATATGCCCCGCTATTTTGTGGATCTGCTAATTGGTACGGTAGACAGTCTCCAACCTAGAGTTGTGAAAACCGCTAATGTTTTGTGGTGGCAAACCGTCACTACTGGACTATGCGACTTTACCGATACGCGATCGGGTTCCCGCTTTCGCTTGCAATACAATACCGAGCCAACTTTATTCCCGGCCCCTTTGACTGGTAACACTTTAGGCAGCGCTATCTGGACTGATGCCACTAACGCCAATGGTATAGACAATTTGCAGCGGCACGCACGCGCATTCTACGATCTCAATGGCTACTATCCAGATGAAACCGTGTTATCGCAAGACTTGATGGATAACTTGCTCAGGCAACAATCAACCCGCAACTACGCACTCGGTTTAGGGATAATCAACAACGTCCCTGGTTCATCTGTGCAAGCAATGGTCGGGCAAACAATTTTGGAGAAAATTACCACTGAGTTGAAAATTCCTAAACTCCGGGTTAGTGATGCTCAGTATGAAATTGAAATCGCGCCAGGGCAAAATATTAGAGGGCGATATTTCCCCAACGATACTTATGTTTTCTTAACCAAAGGCATGAGCAAACGTTTATTTGGCCCCACGATTGAAGCTAAAGGCAAACCAGGAATCTTTATTAAAAGTGAAGAAACTTTAAAATCTTCACCACCGGAAAGCCGCTCTTACGCAGTAGGCAGAATGATTCCTTGGATTGCACAACCCAAGCAGCTAGCAGCAAGGAAGGTGGCGTGATGACAATCGATCCAAATCAACCTGTAACGCTGAAAAAACACGCACAGTATCAAGGCAACTTTTACCATCCACGGGAATATAAGCCAGGTGAATTGCCTACGGCACTACTAACTGAAGAATATGTTACTCAAGGTTCCCCAGATATCCCAACGTTTAGCCCCTTTGCTGGCAGTTTTGAAGAAACCATTATAAAAATTGGTGCAGAAACTCCCAACAACGAGCAAGTTAATTACGGAACTTCTACTGTGGTAGTCCCTACTCCTGAAAGGATTCACATTAACGACGCAACCATAGAGGCGATCGCTGCCCTTGAAGGTGTCAGCATTGTTGTTGCCAAAAAGGTAGCAGAGGAGCGAGTAAAATCTCCCTTTACTAGCTTGGAAGATTTAAAGCTACGCGTCCCCCTTGGTAAAAATCTGAAGTGGGAAACTTATTCAGATAAATTGCTATTCGATCAAACACTCTTTGGGCAGGCGATAACCGATGAATTACCCACTGGTAGCGTTATTCAGCCAAGCTAATTTCTCTTCTACCTACACCCGCATCCGCAACGGCAAGCAACAAATTGTCCGCAAATCAAGGAATCGTCTCAAGGTTGAACGGGGGCGAATTTCTGCTAGGCTATCCGTCCCTATTGATAAAGGTGAAGCCTACGGTTTAGGTGTGGGTTCTGTGAGGAGCGATCGCCGTAACATCCGTGAGGAATTTCGCCCAAGTATAGGGGAGCGAGGTTTAGGGATAACCGCTCAAGGTAACGTTGGTAGGTATCAAATTAAGGCTAGAGGCTACACAGGTTACAATCCCAATGCTTAAATACACAACTCCAGAGGCGATCGCCCGTCGCCTCAAAAACCGCCTTGAACTAAACAATGGGCCACCGACACTAGGGCAAACCCAAGCACTCGGAGCAAAACAAGTTGATTACTCTTTATACGAGCAACTTGGCGAACAGGTAGAAGCCAAGTTAGACATGGCTCTATCTATGCTCTATGAGCTACCTGTCCCTAACGATGCTACCCAATCATTGAGAATTCTTGCATCCATTGTTGAGAAATTTGTGGTTGCTGAAATTATGAGTACCCATTACCAGCAAACTCAAGGGGAGGGGGGCGATCAGGGGTATGGTGCGATCCTATTTAAGCAAGCCAAGGAAGAGTGTCAGGCGATCGGGATTACGTTGCCTGGATTAGCTCCTCCACCATCAACTGCATTCAATCGAGTTGAGCCTATGGTTCTACCGGGAGTACCTAAGAGAGGAGAGATACCCGATGTTGTTAGCCGTAGCTATAGCATAGTTGAGCAGCGAAATCCGGCTGCTGCCAGTTCTATTGATTGGGGGATCTAACGTGGGAACGGTACTGTTTAGAATGTCCGATTACAGCCGCGCCGAATTTGGTTGGCCTTGTGGTGGCACTTTCATCCCTAATCGCGCCAAATGTTGGACTGACCCCAAGACTGGTAAACGGTTAAAGACCCCAATTAACTATCAGGTTTACCAGAAGATTGTCGGTTCTAAGGGTAAAGCTGCACAAACGCTATATAAAGATAGAGAGCAGGCTATACGCGATCGCCGTCGGGCTGCTGTACCAGGATGGAAAAATAAACCACCATCTGTTGATATTCAAAAACAGCGCTCTCAATGGGCATCTAAATTAAAAGAGTTAGACAATCCTAAAGAATTAACAGTTAATCAGTATGAAGATAGATTAAAAGATTACCTACCACCTGATGTTTATCGTGAATACGAGCAGGTGAGTACGGAGCGCGATCGCCTTTCCCGTGCAGCTAGCAGTGCCACTAGAAAAAAAGATAAAGAGACAACTGGAAAAGCTTTTGACGATTTCAACAAAGGTAAGTATGCCGAAATTTGGAGCAAAGTTAACCACAATGCAGCCAAGCAGGGATACCCAGATTTACAACAGGGGTATCCAGAGTTAGCACAAAGATTTGGAGTAAAGGATAAACCAGCCTTAAACCTAGACGGGAACGACAAAGACACCCCGCCCCCACCCAAGGAATCTAATAAAAAGCTCATCAAAGCTGAAGACCTTAAATCGGCTGCTGACCGTGAAGCTTACGCCAATCAAGAGTTAGCTGAGGCTAAAAAGTCAGGCGACCAATCCCGAATTAAATCATGGGAAGAACAAGCCAAAAAAGCGCGGATGGCTAAACTCAAAACTGAGCAACAAGCTCAGAAAAATACTCAAACTTCCCTATTCAACCCGTTAGCATACGACAAAGATTTACAAGGTGGACTGCCACTATTCAAAAAACGCATCAAACGCCGCGCTGAATTTAATGAAGGCAGAGGGCAGAGGGCAGATGGCAGAAGGATAGAGTTTGGGCGTGGTGGTTGGCAATGCGGTAAAACCTTCATCCCCTACAACCGCAAGTGCTACACCGACCCAAAAACGGGAATCAAAACCAAAACTCCAATCACCTACAAGCAGTACACCAAGCAACGCGCCCAAGTTTACCGTGATGCCCAGCAAGGGAGACTCCCTCAAAACGACTACGATCGCCAACTATTACAATCGGTAGGCGATCGCCAAGCCAAGTTAAAGTCCCAAAAGGAAAAACTACAACTAACCCAAGCAGCTGCTAGCGTTGGAGCAAGGCAGGTACTTTCTAGTGGTATTGCTGAAGTGGAGGTGTCAAAGCTAAAAGTTGACCCGAAACGCTTTCAATACAAAATCTTGGGCGCTCAAACTTCTACTGGTTCAGTTGGCTCCCTCTCTGGAGTTAAAACTTGGGATGCAAACTTAGCTGGCATTATCCAAGTTTGGCAAGATCCCAAGGACAAGCAAGTATATGTAGTGAATGGTCACAACCGCACCGAACGAGCCAAGGCGCTTGGTGTCAAAACCATGACTGCTAAATTCATCAAAGCCAAATCTCCGCAAGAAGCCCGCGCTGTTGGTGCTTTAACTAACATAGCTGAGGGTCGTGGAATGCATTAGATGCTGCTAAATTCTTCCGCGATTCTGGAGTGAGTCGAGAAGATTTAGAACGCAAGGGCATACCAATGCGTGAAAAAATTGCTACTGATGGTTTAGCTTTATCCCGACTTAATGAACCATTATTCTTCCGCGTGGTACAGGGAACGCTACCCGAACAACGAGCCGTGACAATTGGTAACGCACTCAAAGACCACAAACAGCAGCAAGAATTGGTAGACCTGATTGAGAAGGAGGAGAAACGAGGAAAGAAAATTAACAACGATACCATCCAGGAATTAACCGATATGGTGGTTGGCGCTCCTAAAGTGCAGGAATCCCAAGGTGGGTTGTTTGACTTGCTTGGATTTTCTCCAGAGACGCGATCGCTTGCTGTGGAAAAAGCGCAAATCCAAGCTTCGATTAAACGTCAACTAGCTAGAGAGAAAAAGCTATTTGGCACAGTGGGGCGATCGCGTGCTGCTGAAGATTTGGCTAAGGCTGGCAACCAGATAAATGTAGCTGAATCAGCCGAAATCTCAGAGACAGCATCCAAAGCGCTTGATGCCTTTGATAAAGAAAAGAACTTATCAGGTGCAACATCAACCGCAATTAACCGCGCCTCTGAACGCATAGCCAATGGTGAGAATCCCAAAAAAGTAGAAAAGGAGGTATACGATGAAGTCCTTGCCAGCTTACAGCATACTTACAAATTCGGAGAAGGAAGCGGTTCTAGAGTCGCTAAAAGACGAATTGGTGGTAATAGCATTGCAGCGTCTCGCCACCCAATTAAAACGGCGGAATTTGGTACTGTCTTGAAAAATCGCTCCACTTGGGGAAACCCCAAGACCGCGTTTTTCGCAGGATTGAAACGTAGACTTAAACGCCGTGTTTTGAAACGCCACTGTTGTTGCTCGGCTAATTTTAGCAGCACTTACACTCGCCGCACAAAAAAAGGCAAAACCGTTATAGTCCGAAAGGCAAAACGTAAGCGTTTGATTGCAGGTGCGGGGCTTGCCCTTTCTGCGGTTACTGGGTTTACCCCTATAGACTACTACCGCTACAAGGCACACAGCTAAAAACTAGATCGAATTAACACTTGAAATCAATGCAGCCAGATAACGAGCAAATTATCAAAGAAATAAGCGAAGCGGAACAGTATTTAAGAAGCTTATTGGAGCGATTACTTGCACTAAGAGCGACACCGCGAAATCTTGGTGATGTCGTTCAAGCGCTAGAAATAATTAACCGCTCATACAGTGATTCACCTCAACTTGTTGGTCAATATATTGGGCATGGTTATGCACATAATTCAGAGCTTTCGCCCTCATCTATTGACCAGATAGCCAAAGCAATAAAGGAGGCGATCGCTAGTGGGATTAACACTTGAAATTAATACAGGCGACTTACAAAAAGCTTCGGAACTTCTGCAAGGTATCAAACTCAGAGTGCAGGATATTAGGGAAGCTGGCCCCGCTTCTATTGACCAGATAGCCAAAGCAATAAAGGAGGCGATCGCTAGTGGGATTAACACTTGAAATTAATACAGGCGACTTACAAAAAGCTTCGGAACTTCTGCAAGGTATCAAACTCAGAGTGCAGGATATTAGGGAAGCTGGCCCCGCT
>LXQE01000019.1 GCA_003326195.1 Nostoc punctiforme NIES-2108 | reverse complement strand
TGCGTTTAGCCTAATTACTTCCGCTCTGTCTTTGACTTTCTGTGGCACATTCTGTTTTCTCAGGTTTAGCAAAGTTTGGTCTTGCTCATGCGTCAGAAATACCCTTAAACGTGCCCCCATACACAAATCACTTTGTAGATGTATTTTCAGTATTTATATATCTTAACATACCGGACTTTTTTGATGCCTATCTACTTAATGCTTTCACGCTATCAAAACTAACGACAGAATCTTAGTCTGCGGCGAATGGCACGCTTTAAAAGCTGAAACCTCCTTGCTGGCAGGGTGTGGGAGGATGAGGAAGGGTGGGAGGTGTGGGAGGTGTGGGAGGCAATGCAGCGTTCATTGATGTGCAGTTATTCAATTTCTCCTCTTTCTCCCCACCCTCCCCACACTCAAAAAGCAAGTTATATCAGGGCTTTGCGATTAACAAGCGTGCCATTCTAGTCTGCGGCAAAATTTCACTAAGCCTACGAAGTTAAAGTATTATTTTATACGTTAAATACTGAGCTACCTGAGAAAAAGGTATTAATCGTAGTTTATATCGGATAAAAGATAAGGGTATCTTATTTTGTCTTCACCGACATTCCTGTATACTGTCACTGAAAGCATAAGATGAGCAAGTTGCTCGCTTTATGGTTTCAAAGCAGGTTGCTCATCTTATGCTTACAAAAGTAGAGGTAGTGAACTCAAACAGAAAGTAGCTCTGTTGCTCGATTTCGGTTTTCATAGCAGCTATACCTAACCAAAGTTTTAATGCTGGGCATGAATATATTTGCTCACATTAGGGTTACAAAACAAAACCTTTGCTCATGTTATGGTTTCAAAACCTGTTTTCGATAAATAATTTCCGACGTAGTATAAAGGCTTTGGGCTACGTAATTGCTCAACTTATGCTTTCAAAGTTGCTCATCTTATCCTTACAGTGACAGCATAAGTTGAGCAATTTGCTTGCTTTATGCTTTCAAAGCAGGTTGCTCAATTTCTGGGTTCTTGTCAGATTTTGGTGATCATTGAAAGTTACGCACTTTAAGGCAGATGGCAGAAGGTTTTAAAACATTTTGTTATCTGGGCGTGGGACTTGTGACCTTTTGGGGCGATCGCTGACGGCTTTCAAGTGATGCAGATATTTTATAATCCAAGCAGAGCTTCAATTGTGGAAATTTTTCCTTTCTCCTTCCTTCTGCCGTCTGCCGTCTGCCTTGTCTCAACTAAGATCACCAAAAGTTGCCAAGAACCAATTTATGTTGACAAAAGTAGAGACAGTGAACTCAAACAGAAAGTAGTTCTGTTGCTCGATTTCGGTTTTCATTTTATTAGAGAATTACTGCATCATTTCTATCAAAATATTTTGAGCGCTACGTTCAGGCTCATTTTTATTAGGGTAAAGTTGGATGTAAGAGCCATCTGGCTGTAACTCCCAAGCTTGGCGATTATCTGCTAGCATTATTTTGAGAATTTTTTGTAAATTCTGCACAATATCATCATCTTCAACTGGTAGAACTACTTCAACTCGGTGATCTAGGTTGCGGGTCATCCAATCGGCACTGCCGATATATACTTCATTTTGTCCGTTATTATGAAAGTTAAATATGCGAGAGTGTTCTAAAAAACGACCAATAATGCTGATAACACGAATATTTTCGCTAACTTTTGGAACTCCAGGACGCAAACAACAAATACCCCGCACAATTAGGTCAATTTGTACTCCAGCAAGAGATGCTTTGTATAAAGTGGCAATAATTTGGGGGTCAACCAAAGCATTCATTTTGGCGATAATATGACCTTGATTACCGTTTTTGCAGTGTTCGATTTCTCGCTCGATCAAGGCAGTAATGCGATCGCGCATATTAATAGGTGATACCAGCAACTTGCGGTAAGAATCTTTACAGGAATAACCAGTCAAATAATTAAATAAATCAGTTAAATCTGCCCCTAAGTCTTCTCGACAACTAATTAGTCCTAAATCTGTATATAAATTTGCTGTTTTGGAATTATAATTTCCAGTCCCAATATGGAAATAACGACGAATATTTTCTCCCTCTTGACGCACCACTAGCAAAGTTTTGCTATGAGTCTTTAGTCCCACCAGTCCATATACTACATGAACACCAGATTTTTCTAATTTATTAGCCCAAGTGATATTATTTTCTTCATCAAAGCGAGCTTTTAATTCTAAAATAACAGCAACTTGTTTGCCATTTTCAGCCGCAGTAATTAAAGAACTGACAATTTCCGAATCTCCCGAAGTCCGATAAAGTGTCATCTTAATTGCCAACACATCAGGATCGTGAGCAGCTTGAGCAATAAATTCTTCTACAGAAGCGCCGAAGGATTCGTAAGGATGATGTACTAGCAAATCCTTTTGCTGAATCACCGAGAAAATACTTTTTTCCTCATCATTGAAATTGACAATTTGACTTTGTTGATGAAGATGACGCAGACGAGATGGAATTACTGATGCCCAAGGTGGATCTTTCAATTCAGGTAAAGGTAGTGCCGTAAACGACATTAAATCTTTTAAATTCAGCAAACCTTCTATCTCATAAACATCACTCTCAATCAGTTTCATTTCTGTCATCAACATCTGTCGTAATGATTGAGGCATTGATGTTTGAATTTCTAATCGCACCACCGAGCCAATGAATTTGCGCTTATATAACTCTTGTTGAATTGCTAATAGTAAGTCATCGGCTTCTTCTGCTAATTCTAAATCTGTATTGCGGGTTAATCGAAATAGGTGATATTCCTCAACGACCATTCCGAGAAATAAAGCTTCTAAATTGTGAGCAATTACTTGCTCTATCGGCATACCTGTCCAGTGGTTTAATTTCCCATTATCTATTTGCAATTCTTGAGGTAAGGGAATAAATCGAGGCAGAATAGTGGGAATTTTGACTCTAGCAAATTTTTTTTCTCCGGTATTTGGGGCTTTTACTACTACTGCTAAATTTAAACTGAGATTCGCCATTCGTGGAAACGGATGGCTAGGATCAACAGCTAGAGGAGTGAGAACTGGAAAAATTCTTTGTTGAAATAGTTTTTGAAAGTAACTACGCTGTTCGGGATTAATGTCAACATAATTAAGTAGATGAATACCTTGCGCTGTCATTTCTGGTCGAAGCATCTGCTCAAAATAATGATGCTGTTGAGTCACCATTGGATGCAGATATTGATAAATTGCTTCTAATTGTTGTTCTGGGGTGCGACCATCGGGAGTTCGCTGAATTAACTGTGCTTTAACTTGTTCTTTGAGAAGTGCAACACGAACCATGAAAAATTCATCAAGATTAGCACTAAAGATGGCAATAAACTTGAGTTTTTCTAGTAATGGAGTCCGAATATCTAACGCTTCATGTAAAACTCGGCGGTTAAATTCTAACCAGCTTAATTCTCGACTAAAGTAGTACTCCGAGTCATGCACATTAATAGTTTTACTAATATCTTTGACTTTAGGCATATTTTTATTTACCAAAAGAATGGTATGAAAATTATCAAAAACTCCCAAAACCTATATTTAACCAAATCGACCGCTGACGTAATCTTTTGTATCTTTCTGCTTAGGGTTATTGAAAATAACTTGTGTTGAGTCATATTCTACTAAGTAGCCAGTACGATCGCCTGTTTCTGTAGCGCTAACATTGAAAAAAGCTGTTTTATCAGATACTCGTGCCGCTTGTTGCATGTTGTGAGTAACAATGACGATGGTATATTGCTCTTTGAGTTCGTGAATCAGTTCTTCAACCCGCAAAGTGGATAGGGGATCGAGGGAGGAACAGGGTTCATCCATAAGTATAACTTCTGGTTGCCCAGCGATCGCTCGCGCAATACACAACCGTTGTTGTTGACCACCAGATAAAGCTAAACCACTTTGTCGCAGTTTGTCTTTGACTGATTTAGATGATTTGATTGAACCGGAAACACCACAAACCTTTAAACCACACGGCCCACACCAATTTTCATATCCTAACCAGGAGGGTGATTCTGTAGCAGCACCTGTTGAAAAAGCGAATGTTTTGGCAATGCTCAATGAGGTGACAACTTTAGAAGATGTCCGCAATTTGGCATCAGATGAGGATGTCCAAAAATGGCAGAGCGCCATCGCTAACTACCTGATAAATGTCAAAGATGAGATTTCTTTAGTTAAACTGCAACGTGTGTTGCAAATGCCGATGGTGGAGGTGTGGTTAGGATTGTTGCTTGGTGGTTTTACCTTGGAGCAACGTGGAAATTTTTATAACAGTCGGAATATTTGGGTGAAAAGCTCTCCAACTACCACCAATGACAATTCATTCGCCATCTAGGAGAGTCCTGCGATATCTGCCACTGAAAGCATAATACGGATTTGCGCTTAACAAGCGTGCCATTCGAGCTACAGGAATATAGGTTTTGCTCATTCTGCGTCAGCTTTTTTGATCTTCTTGAAGGCTCTAGCCTTAGCCATTCTGACAATATGCTCTAAATATTGATACCCAAGCCATTGCTGCTCTTCTGTTACGGTTAAACCTATCGTCCGATTTTTTTCTACCAGAGTGTTAATTTGAGCTTGCAGGGATTCAGAGGGACGCAGGGCAATAATGGCTTCAGCAGTGGGTAGGCTTGCCAGAAATTCTACGACTTCAGCCATACCTGAAAATCCTGACTCAGCGATCGCATTGAGTTCTCGTAACCCCAACTCTAGGATTTGAGGCAGTTTGTCTGCAAAGGGTTGAAGCTGATTGACAACTTCATCAGGTAAGTCAAATGTAACTTGCATAGACGTTTGCTTTTACTACAAGGATACACTTTCTGGATTTTAGCTGACAAAATATTCCACAATTAAATCAATCGGATACCGCGTACCTTTGGTCGGCGTAGCCATCGCAATTGTAATTAATCGTTTGGTTCTAAAAGCTTGCCCAGAGCTTCAACGGACTGCCGCCAGCCGCTTTCCATGTCGCTAGCAACCATGCCATCACGGTCTGACTGGCTCATTGCTGTGCTATGGGTACGAATCTCAGTTGTATGTTCGTCAATTGCTACAAACTCAGCTTTTTCCAGCATGACATGCCCACGTTCCGGCATCCCCAAGAATTCAAATGTCTGCACGATTCGTTTATCTAGAGCGACTTCATGAAAACAGCCAGTAAACTCATATTCGTTACCATCTTCTGATTGTTCAGCAATGTGCCAACTGCCGCCGTCTTGACAATCGAAGTGGTACACTTTCATTGGATTACCGCGACACCACCAATTGGCAAACAGTTCCTCTTTGGTATATGCTTCAAATACCTTTTCTAACGAAGCCTTGATTGTGACAGTACCGAAGATATTTTGTGAATTTTCTGGAACTGTTACTGTCAGATGTGCCATACTACCCTCCTGCTACTTTGTTAACGATCTTCTAGTAGTTTTTCCAGAGCATCAAAGCGGGCACTCCAGATTTTTTCATACTCGCCCAGATACGCTGCGGCTACTTTGAGAGTTTTCAGCTGAATCTGAATAACTTTCTCTTTACCACTTCGATGCTTAGTAATCAGTCCGGCTTTCTCCAACACACTGATGTGCTTTGCAATCGCTGCAAAAGACATCGCATAGGGTTGTGCTAATTCGCCGATAGTATGTTCTGCTGTTGATACCCGCTTCAGAATGTCTCGCCGCGTCACATCAGCCAGAGCAGCAAAAATTTTATCAAGGGCTACATTTGATTCAACCATATAGTTGAATGATATCCAAAGATACAGATCGTGTCAAGTGACGAGGCAGAAAACTTTTACCTTCTATCTTGGGCAAATTCTACCTGAAGTCACATACAATTTTGGGTGTTACTTCCACTGTGCTTCTAGGCGATCGCTAGGGAACCTTATTGCCAGCTTGCTCTACTACTGCCTGCTGCCATACATCCGCTTGTACAGCAGGTTCCAACTCGGCTTTCGCCAAGAACCGCAATTCTCGTTCGTTGGTCGGCATTGGGACTTCTGACCCAATCAACCCCAAATGTCGATGGAATACTTCAACAGCATTTGCCACACCATCTTCATCCCTAATCTTCTGGCTTAACTCCTGGGCTTTACACCGCATTACTTTATCACCCAGTGGCACTTGAGGAAATAACCCGAACTCCTAATAAAATAATTCTCTACCCCGAAGTATTGAGGGAATACCATTTTCCTGAGTTTTTACTTGTAAAGTTGGTATTGATTCTAGACATCATTAAGGAAGCTATATGCAAATATATAGTCCTTTATTTAATCATCCCTGCTCTTTGTCCATTGATGGGACAGTTATAGTAGCAACAACTTTAGGTCATCTCTTTATAGGAAGCAGTTTAATTGCTCTTCCTTAATAGAATCCCAACAATTGCCATTGTCAAGATTTCATTACCATTTTTGTTGGTAAACAGCTATTAAACTGGTAATATTTCAGAATTCTATCTTTTTTACTTTCCATTTAGGTAATCCTGCTGGGAAATAATCAATTTCCATTATCAGAAAGGCTTCTACCAATTCTGATGGGTTGTTTATTTTCAGTATTGATTATGCGAATGCTCAAATCTTAGGTAACATTTTTATCAAATTATGAACAGAAGAAGATTTATTGCTTGGATTGCGACGGCAATTACCAGCATGATACTGGTAATAGGCTTACAGTTCGTCAATTTATCACCAGCCAAATCTGCAACCATACTTAACGTGTATGCGGCTGTCAGCTTAACGAACGCGCTGAACAGTATTAAGACTCAGTACCAAAATGCTAACCCAGGTGTCAGCGTTGTTTATACCTTTGGTGCTTCTGGTACTTTGCTTAGTCAGATACAAGCAGGAGCTCCAGCAGATATTTTCATTTCTGCTGCCAACGATCAAATAGATGTTTTGCAGAATTCGAGTCCAAGTAAATTGGTTACAGGTAGCCGTAAAAACATTGTCAAAAATCGTATAGTTTTGATTACCCCTACGACATCTCCTGTTAGTGCTGGTAGTGCTACTCTCAACAGCATCAAGGGTTTGACCAACGCCAACATTAGAGGTATTGCCATAGGTGACTATACAGGTACTCCACCAGTTGTACCAGCAGGAGATTATGCCAAACAAGTTCTCACTAAGCAAAGTATTTTCAATATTGTCAGTGCCAAATTGTACCGGGCAAGCAATGTGCGTAACGTTTTAACTGCTGTTGAAAATAAAACTATTGGAGTTAACAATGTAAACAAGACTGTTGACGCAGGTTTTGTTTATAGAACTGATGCTCTTATTTCTAAGAAGGTAAGAATTGTAGATACTGCCCTCACAACGGATAGTGAGGCTATTGTCTATCCACTAGGTATACTCACCAAAACTAAAGTTTTATCGACAGCGCAGAGTTTTTCTAACTACTTAAGTAGTAGTACTGCCCAAAATATCTTCAAAAACACTTATGGGTTTGTCCTACCTTAATCACCACAAAGTAAATCAAGTAATTATTGTCGTGAATTTTGAACTATTTGGAGTCATGTCTTGTGAAGTTCACTAAAAAACTCTCAATTATTGTTTGTAGTTTAACCACTGCTTTCCTTCACACTGCTGTAATTACCAACACTTATAAATCAGTAGCACAAGCAGAAGGACAAGAACTGATTATCAACGGAAGCTTTGAAAACGACGATCTTGTAGATCCTGGTAATCCTAACGCTCCAAATCCTAATATTACAGGATGGACTAAGGATGGCAACCCGATAGATATATCAGGTATTAGAATCAGTAACTTTCCTAACACTGGTAATCAAGGCTTATCGCTAAGTGGATTTTCAGACATTAGCTACGTATCACAGGCTATCCCTACAGTTAAGGGTCAAAGCTACCGACTTGTTTACTATTTTGCATCTATAGAGGAGCCGCCTGACCTGAAGAATAAATTTCAGGTTTTTATCAGTGGCAAAAAGGTTTTGGCTAGTAAGAATACTCCTTTTCAACCTTATACGAAATACACCATATATTTCAAAGCAAAAGGAAAATCCACAGAGATAAAATTTGGTTATCTAGCAAAAAATGCCTTTTTGTTTTTGGATGATGTGAGTGTCAAATCTACACCTTAAGATCAGGAAAAAACTAGTGGAATAAATAAATCACAAGTAGAAGCCTGAGTAATATCTGGCTCTGTCTGTAATGTCGATAACGCTATTGAAATCCATTTGATTAAAAAATTCTATCATTGGTTTACCTAGAGAGATTGTTTTGAGGAAATGAATCATTATTCATATCAGTAGCTAACTCTTATAAACCAAAATCAAGTGTTCAACTTTATTGACATTGCTTAGAGCCAGGATGGAACTACCAACTTGTTTTAACTGTCGTAATTTGGAGTCAAGTTTCATGAAGTTAACTAAAAAACTTCCAACTATTGTTTTTAGTTTTACTACTACCTTAGCTAGCGCTGCTGTGATGGCTGGCACTTATATTCCAGTAGCGCAAGCACAATACGATCCCAACTCTGTTATAGATCCTAAAGATATTGTTTTTAATGGAGGATTTGAACTTGACCCACTTGTTGATCCCAATAATCCCGACACTACAAACCCTAATATTACAGGATGGACTAAGTATGGCGAGCCAATGGATACATCAGGGATAAGAATTAGTAATTTTCCTCAAAGTGGTAATCAGAGCTTATCACTTGGAGGATTTGTAGACCTTAGTTACATCTCACAGACGCTTTCTACACAACCTGGTGTAAAATACCAACTTAGTTACTATTTAGCATCTATAGATGAGGCACCTGATCTTGATAATCAATTTCAGACATTTGTAGGTGGAAAAAAGATTTTTGATCAAAAAAATATTTCTTACCAACACTACACGCCATATAAGTTCAATTTCACGGCAAACGCATTATCTACAGAATTAAAGTTTGGGAATATAGATAGATATGCATTCTTATACTTAGATAATGTGAGTGTAAAACCTGTACCTGAACCATCCGCTCTTGGAGGAACAGCAGTTGCAGGGTTATTGGGAATCTGGCTTAAGAGAAAGCGAACAGCTAGCTAAAAATAATCCTGAAACAATTGTCTTGAAAGTCAAGCGAGCGTTAACAAAAAACTGGAGATGGGAAGATTGATGCAACTGGGGAACGCTGCGCTAGATTCGGTGGTACCTGGTACGAGCTAGTAGTCTGCCAAGCCAACTTTGCTAGGTTAGATTCGGATATAAACGCTGCATTTTTCGGCGAGCATCTTTGGTTTGGAAACCCCAATATACGCTGGCTTTTTGCTGATTACGTTTTTTCTCCCAAGCGGCAATTTCAGAAGTTAATGTTTCTGTATTAGGAATACGCCGTTCTAAACATTGGCGAGATAAAACAGATAATTCAATTTCTACTTGATTCAGCCAAGAAGCGTGTTTAGGAGTATAGTGAAACTCTAATTTTTGAATAATTCGACGTGCTTCTTCTGGTGGAAAAACTTCGTATAATGCACTGGGGGTATGAATATTCAGATTATCAACTACCAAACGAATAATATCAGCTTCTTGGTAGCAAACATCTACTAAATTTTTCATCTGAAGAGCAAAATCGGCTTTAGTTCGACGTTCTGTAACTTCGATATGCCGCCAGCCTGCCAAGGGTTGAAAACACGCAAATAAATTTACTGTCCCGTTACGTTTATACTCAAAATCATAACGTTCAGGCTGCTCCGGCTCTGGTGGCAAAGGAAGTCTTACTTCTTCTACTAATTGGTAGGGACGTACCCTTCGGGAAGCTTCGCAACATCAAAGCAGACTACAGGGCGTTTAGGATCATAAGGCTCATTGTATAAATCCAGTACATCTTCCATTCGGAAAACATATTCAGCATTTACTTCAGGAATACACCATTGTTCTCTCAACCAAGGCTTGATTTCATTTTTTTTAAAGTCTGACGTACTGTTTCATCTGAGATTGAATCTATGATACCAACGTTCACTAAATGATCTGCTAATAATTGCATTGTCCAACGTACTCTTCCAACTGATGGATTAGAACAAGCAGTTGCTTTTCAATTATGCTTCTTGTTTTTCATCCAACTTTTTGGGTTTTGGTGGATGAACTTCATCCTTTAAAGCAAAATCTAGCCCTCCAATGACAAATTTTTCTCGTATTCGTTGCACTGTTGCAACATGCGCTCTAACTGTATCAGCGATCGCTTGATCAGTTTCTCCTTCCGAAGCCATCAGAAGAATGTTTGCACGGGTTATGTTTCTTGCTTTATGCTTACCTTTTTTAATTATCGATTGCAGTTGAGAAACTTCATCTTCATTCAAGTCAACAATATACTTTTTCGCCATGTTACACCCCGTTTTTGGCTATTTTACCAACTAGAGGTTTTACTTAGCAAAGTTACCTTGGCAGACTACTAGCAAGCGTCTCCTAAAGGGAGATGAATGGCTAACGCTTTGTAACGGCAGTTACTCAGCGTTGTAGCGATCGCCGTTACTCCAGACGTGTAGCACAATACTTATTGATAACTCTGCATCAAGATATGAAAACATTCTTGACACAATACCTTTCTATGTCCAATGAATCTCTTTGGAACGAAAAGCTCTATCCCAATCGTTAGCAATCACCTCCATTATATTGATCATGCCTTCATAGCCAAAATATGGCTTGTCAACATAAGTTTCTCTGTTAGTGGGGCTAAATACATCAAAAGCAATTTTTATTCCTAGTTCCTCTGCCATGTATTTTTCCCATGCCGAGCCAATGACAGCATCAACATCAAACTCTTCTAAAGTCTGTTTTACCTGATAGCCATCTGCCGAAAATATTACGCGGGAAGTAAGACCGAGGCTGTGCAGTTCTCGCTCCAAAATTGAACGAGAATCAGGCATCGCCGAGCGAAATAATAAGACTTCAGGAATCATCTCCAATTCTTCGAAGTAAGACCGGCTAAATACATCAAAAGCAATTTTTATTCCTAGTTCCTCTGCCATGTATTTTTCCCATGCCGAGCCAATGACAGCATCAACATCAAACTCTTCTAAAGTCTGTTTTACCTGATAGCCATCTGCCGAAAATATTACGCGGGAAGTAAGACCGAGGCTGTGCAGTTCTCGCTCCAAAATTGAACGAGAATCAGGCATCGCCGAGCGAAATAATAAGACTTCAGGAATCATCTCCAATTCTTCAAAGAGCATTCTGACCAGTCCAATGCCAAGCGTCCCATCCGCAGAGATGGCAATTCTACAGTTACGATATCGGGGAATAATCATTATGCTTTTCCCCAAAAAATGGCCAAATTATGAACCATAACTTGACCAAAAGTTAACGAAATTACAGAGCTTGCAGGCAACAGGCAAATAAAATTTTGTATCAATTCATGACCACGTGTTGTAAAAGTGAATCATAATAAAGCCTGGAGTTTTTTAGCCGGAAAACTTTAAAATTGCACAAAACAATTAGCTCTTTCATCAACTTTCCGACCAAAAAATGGTTCAAAATGACTAAAATATGGTTCAAAAAAGCTTTGATGAGTAGTAGTTTGTGGATTGCTGTCAGGTTAGCTCTTTCATCAACTTTCCGACCAAAAAATGGTTCAAAATGACTAAAATATGGTTCAAAAAAGCTTTGATGAGTAGTAGTTTGTGGATTGCTGTCAGGCTGAAAACTC
>LXQE01000018.1 GCA_003326195.1 Nostoc punctiforme NIES-2108 | reverse complement strand
GGTTGCTTTTCTAGGCTCTGTTTCACCGTAGGAACTCCCTGTTAGCACCAGTGTCACCCCGCAACGGCTGTCTGATTGTGCCCTGTTCCCAGCTTCACCCTCCAGACACCGAGTCTGGTCAGTGTGGGCAGATAAGGAGTCAATTCTGAGTCTGAATGACAGGACTTGCACCTGCATCAATCCGAGAGTTCAGCCTTTAATGACAGTAATCTGCTGTCGGGCTGGACTAGTTATTTACGGACTGATTACCGTGATTCACTGGTCAACGAATCGCACCATCTGACCGAGAGTTCAGCCTTTTGGTGACAGTAATCTGCTGTCAGGCTGGATTAGTTATTTACGGACTGATTACCGTGATTCACTAATCAACGAATCGCACACTGACTCTTGCTTATCCTGTGCTAATTCCCAGGTGTTAAGTGAAAGGAACTGATCAATCCGCTCCTGATAATCAAGAAGTCCCGCTTCGTAATCAGCTTTTAATTGATTACGCAATCCAGGGGCGATATTATCTCTGATATTGATTAACTGATTCCATACCAGGGGAGCTAAATCAATTGGACAAACCCAGTCACCAGTATCAGCAGACATCCACTCTTGAACTGAAGCAATCTCTTGCCTCAGTTGGGCGGCAGCTTCATCGAGCTTCTTAAATACTTTGATTCCGCGTAATCCGACTTCGGAATTTGTCACTTTCACAAGGTCTGATTCGATTTCAGAAACCTCAGCTTTTAGTACATCTGCCCATTTAGGAGCAGCAGACTTTGTACTTTTCTTTAGCTTAATGCGAAACCGAATGCGAGTTTTATTTAACTGTGAGAAATTGTGGCGCTCGACTACTGCATCAGTTAGGAAATTCGCTGCGATAGGGTTGTCAATTGCTTGTACCATAATCGTTGACCTCAATCATTATTCTTCACTTTCAATTAAGCGAAGCTTTCTTAGCCTGCAGGGCAAACGCATCTAAATATTGACGAGCCTGAATCAGGATGAAATACACCAAGACTCAAACTACATAAGGCTTTGAGGAAATTAAATCTCACTTAGCATGAAAATGATAATCATTGTGAGGGAGAATTAGAGGCAGCCGACGGCTGCCTGAATTTTCACGGTCAGTTCTCCACTAAATAGCGTAGGTATTCTCACAGTCTAATTCTCAATAGTTTTAGATTAATGACTAGGAATCACGAGAATATCAGCACAAAGAAAAACTCAATTTATGCGATCGCTAACCGATCAAAGTGACTTTTACAGATGGCGTGAAAGTCAGGACGGCTGCCCTTCATTGAACGTGGTATTCTCACATTTATCAGAAAGAAGAATTACGTTCTCCCAGCGCCTAAAATGAAGCGATCTTGCCGAAAATCACAATTGCTGACCATTTTTTGGGAATAGAAGACCCACGAATAGATCGCACGAAGCGGCATAACTTAATCGATATCATGACCATTGCCGTATGTGCTGTGATTTGTGGAGCGGATGGTTGGACGGCAATCGAGACGTATGGCTGTGCAAAGTATGAGTGGTTAAAAACATTTTTAGAACTACCGAATGGCATTCCATCTCATGATACTTTTGCGAGGGTATTTGCACAAATAAATCCTCAACAGTTTCAAGAATGTTTTCTTAATTGGATGAAGTCAATACAGAAAATAACGAATGGTGAAGTTATTGCACTTGATGGGAAAACTTTACGTGGCTCTTATGATAAAAGTAGTGACCAAAGTGCAATTGTGATGGTGAGTGCATGGGCAACTGTGAATAAACTAGTCTTGGGACAAGTGAAGGTGGATGAAAAATCGAATGAAATTACAGCAATTCCCGAACTATTAAAGGTATTAGAACTTTCTGGATGTATAGTCACAATTGACGCTATTGGTTGTCAAAAAGAGATTGTAAAGTTAATTACACAGCAAAATGCAGATTATGTAATTACCTTAAAAAAGAATCAAGAAAATCTTTACGATGAAGTTGAAAAATTATTCCAGTCAGGGATAAGCACAGGTTTTCAGGGTATTGAGCATAGCACATATAAAACAGAAGAAAGAGGGCATGGTCGTCATGAAATCCGCAATTACGTAACGTTATCTCAAATTGAAGCTCGGCTTAATCCAGATTCAATTTGGTCAAATTTTAATAGTGTTGGGATGGTAGAATCTGTCCGTTCATTGGATGGTAAAACAACAGTCGAAACCCGTTATTTTATTAGTAGCCTTGAATCAGATGCTAAACAGTTTGGTAATTCTATTCGCAGTCATTGGGCAGTTGAGAATTCATTACATTGGGTATTGGATGTCGCCTTGAAGGAAGATAACTGTAGGATTAGGAAAGATAATGCTCCACAGAATTTTGCAATTCTTAGACATATTGCAGTCAATCTTTTAACTCAAGAGAAGCGTGTCAAACGTGGAATCAAGAATAAACAGTTTCTCGCGGCGATGGATAACAAATATTTACTAAACATTTTAGCACTAGCTTAAAAATAGTAGATCAAAACTTCAGTTGAATGTTTTACATAAAAGTTTTATATTTATTCTCTAAGCAAATATACTCTTATGTAGCTCATAATTGAATTATTTTAGTATCGATGATTAGTCATTCAGTCGAAGATAAGCTAATTCAAATTTTAAAAAATACTTGATTTATTTTATTTATCATTCCATCAATTTTTACAATTATCTATGTCATTTTGGAATCTCCCTTAGTTTTTATTAGTAAATAAGATGCGTTTGCCCTGTCTTAGCCTGTAACCCAATAAGTTCCTGTTTCTCGAACCATACAAGGCTGTCCTTTAATAGTTGCAATCCCTACTTGGCGGCTATTTCCCAATTTGTGAATGTCTGTAGTAGCTCTATAGATTACTTTTATAGAGCTATTTTGTAACCTAATATGTCTTTTAATGACTGGTGGTTTATGTATTGACATGACTCAAAATAGCTGAAGTTGCTGTGAATTATCCTGTACCACAGGCTTTTGATAAACCATGCCTTCGACTTCATAACAGCGAGTCATGAGTTTGTTTCGGTTTAGCCGAAAGCTGGCTTTTTTCCTTTGATTTGGCAGAGGTACAAATAAATACTGTGGATGTTGTATAGTACCTTCATCACCCAAGTATCGTGAAAGCGTACCGTCGATTTGGTAAACTTTTGAGGAGCTTAAAAGCGTTGAGTCGTAGACTTTAATCAAATTTAATTCCATCTGATTACTATTGAAGTAGAGTGTGTGATAATCTTTTGTGGAATCGATTTTTCTCTCCAGTCAGACTGATTAAATGTGACTGGAGAGTTTTTCAGACATAATTCGTTACTTTTGCGTTAATTATTGATTGAGAGTGACAAATACTACAAATAGAAATGCTCAAAAATCTGATTGAGTTTTTCTTTTAATTCATCTGACAGAGCATTAAAATCAAACTCGTCTGATTCCCAAACTTGATCCAAGCTTGTAGATTCATCAATAATGTTTGCAATCAAACAAGATTCATTGTCATAGTTCCAGCCATTTGCTAAAAGCCACGGCAGAATTCCTTTAGATTGCAATAGTTTCTCAATGTCGAACGAGTAAGAAAACTGCTGTAAGTTTTCGATACTAGGGTGAACGATTGTAATAGTCATCTGTGATTATTTGTGAATAGTTGAACAGCACGTATTAGCTGTAGACAAAGCTTGAGCAACTTCTAATTACAGTTGCCCAAACTCTGTTTACAACGAATTAAAACGCCATCTCAAGAGCAGCTTTCGTTACAGCTAAAGCCTGTTTACTGACCTCTCGCCACTCTGTTTGCTCGTTGTAGGATGCCATCACTAATTCCGACTCTACCCATACGCGACAGAACAACACATTTTCATCTGTCGTCCCTGGAGTAGGCTGTAGTGTAATGGGAGAATACAATTGTTCTGGGGTCAAAGTTGCGATCGCTGCAAGTATGCACTTTGAAAAATGCGTGTCGTAGCCTGATTCTAAAATATACGTCCGGTCTGCTTGAATAGTTATCAGCAACTTGCAGGTTTCTTTTTTGCGGCGTTCTGTATTCTCAAAACGTAGTTCTTTAAGATATCCAGTTAAGGCAGTTTGAGGGACATCACTCGGTTCACCATTGAGTGTGTACCACAATCCTCCGTGCTGACGATTGCAGTAGATTTTACAATTGCCAGCTTCAGAGTGCAATCCAAGTTTCGGTTTATTAATTGCTGCGACTAACAGATGCAGTAGTTCCTCTTGGCGCATCAAGGCAGCAAGTAATTCGGAATTTTCTTGAGGGTTCATTTGTTTGTAGCAAAAGCATTTTCACTTTCGCATTGGCGCAGCCGTTTAATTGTGATATATGAAGCGTAGAGCCAATAAAAAAGCGCTCTTGATTTCACAAAAGCGCTTTTTATTACTAATTATTTGCCCTGTACAGATTATTGATGTGAATTAAATCTTGCTAGCAAATCTTCACGAGATAATTCAAGACATAGGGGAGTAAATTCTTCTGGTGTTAACTGCAACAAATTATCGACCACTCTCGCTAATTCTTCATCCACAGAACCAAACCTAAATCTCAACAAGTTTTCTATAACTTGGCGGCGTTCAAGTTTTACTCCCTCTTGTACTCCTTGCTGCTTAGTAGTTTCTTCCCATTGTTCGTAAGCTTGCGACAAATTCATGATTAATTCCTGCTCATCTTCTGTTAAAGTTTCTTGCTGTTGAACTATAATGACCCGCAAATTAGTAATCAGTTTGAGAGTATTCTGTCTTAATTGGTTGCTTTCGGGTAGTGCCAGCAATTCATCAATGGCAGTACGTTGCGTTTCGCCTCTACCCAAAATCCTCAGCCATAATGTTTCTTCTGTTACTGGTAGCTCGTTAACCGCTACTATTGCTGCTCTAAAACACTTCTGGAAAAAGTAAACTCCCCTGCTCCACTTTTCTAAATCTAGTTTAACCTCTAAATCCTCCAACAGAGAGGCTGAAGCGCTAGGCGATATAATCCACAAACGCGCTAAACTATCTTCTGGTAAACTGGTTTTCTCTCGCTTGGCTTTACGTTGTGAGTCTGCAATCACGGTGAACAATTTCAGAAAACAGTTACGTACCTCTGATCTACTTGGTTGACTGCGGAATGGTTCCAAAAGTGCCGTATTTAACACAGCGATTCTGCCCAATAATCCAAGATTTTGAGCTTGGGCAGTTGGTGTGCTTGTAAACAAAACGTCAACAAATCTGCTTTCATCAGTGACTTGTTTGTTAACTTCTACTCTGCCTAAAGGAGACAACAACTCCTCTAATAATTCCTTAGAAAACTGATCGTAAGGCTTGCTACTCATGTTTTAAAGGCGAACTGTATTTTATTTTAAAAGGATTGGTTATGGTTGCATGGTGGGTATGAAAACCCACCATTTCACTTACGCGCGCTACCAACTCCCGACGAATTTGCGGCAGTTCAATCGGAGCAGTTGCCCTGGACAGTGCTTCTACAGCCTCTTTTACGCTCCAATACTTCATGCCATTGCTACACTGCCAGTAATAAGTCTTGGGGTCGTTTTCCCAGACTTCATCAGCATTTCTGACCTTGAAGATAATTCCCAAAAACTCACCATTTAGATATACGTTGTGAGCCGTCTGAAGGTTAGTGCGTCCTACATAGGTCAGTCGATAGCCGTCTACTGGTTCGCACAAGTCTTCTGCACGAGTCCCGCGATACCCACAGTTACCGGCGTCACCGTGCCAAAACGGGAAAATTGTACGCTAAGGCTGAAACCATTCCCCCATAAGCATTTTAGTCACCAATTTTCAATAATAAGCTGTTCCACATTTAGTTTGCAATAGCAGCATTACCCTTGTTTTTAATTTTTCGTCCCCATTGAATTATGAGTTCTCCCTGATTTAATAACCGCTCTAATAAATGCTTTAGCTCATCTACCGATTTAAATAATCGATGAGATATATATTCTTTGGCTGAATGCCATACTAGTTCTACTAAATTAAAATCAGGGCTATATACAGGAAGAAAATATAGTTGTATATTTGGCAGGTGCTTTTCAATCTCTGCTAACGTTGTTTTCTTTTTATGGTAGCTAGCATTGTCTAGCACTATCAATATCTTTGGTCCTAATTTAGGAAAATCAGACTCACTGTTACCTAAGATAACGCATTCATTTTTAAGAAAATTATTTAATTGTTTTAATTGTTCATAAAAGCTTTCACCTGTTCCTTTTTCTATAAAATAGCACATTCTTTTTTTGTCGTGAAACCTCAATCCTCCCATAATATTTACTCGTCCACGACTCCGTTTTCCTGTTACTTTTGTTGGATGACCTTTTTTGCCCCAATTTTTTCTACGAATCACTCTTAAACTAAATCCGCTTTCGTCCCAAAACCAGACCTGAATCTTATCTGGGTAAATAGATGAAGCTTCTAAATATCCTTGTAGCTTTTCTTTAAATGCTTCTCTATTCTGAGGGTTTTGTTTGTCTTCTAGACTGTATTTTGCCCAAAGGTAAGCGTACTTTTTTTTATTAAGAATCCTCCGAATTTGTTCTCCACTTAACTTAATACCTGTTTGTTCTTCCAAATAGGTGGATAATCTTGCTGTTGTCCACCGTCCAAATTCATAACCTAATTCGCTTGGTTCTTTTTCAATTAAACACATCAATAAATTGATGTATTCCTCAGTTGCTTTTCGATAATTACCTTGATTTCTGCCATCTTTTAGGCTCTCTAAATTATCTGGATCTCCGTGAACGCACCAGTATGCTACACTTCTATAACTACAGCCTAACCAGTCAGTAATTTCTTTGTAAGTTTTTCCATCATCCATCAGTAACAACATTAATATTTTCTGCGTCAACTGTGGATTGTTGCTCTCTGACAGCGCTTTTTGTAAATTTTCTTTTTGCGATTGAGTCAAGTATCCTTTAGCAGGCATGGCAGTAAATATATGAGCTTATCTAATTTACATTTTATGCAAATTAAATGTGGAACAGCTTACCCGTAAGTGATATTGAGCCGAGATAG
This sequence comes from Nostoc punctiforme NIES-2108, assembly GCA_003326195.1. Classification (GTDB taxonomy): domain Bacteria; phylum Cyanobacteriota; class Cyanobacteriia; order Cyanobacteriales; family Nostocaceae; genus Nostoc; species Nostoc punctiforme_A. Next base: position 4,608 of record LXQE01000018.1, on the reverse strand, counting down.
GGTGTAATTTCCGGAAAAATGGTCTAAAAGGGCTTTCTGTATCTAAGTTTTAGCGATTTTGGCTAGCAATTTTATAAAATTTACCGCAGCCTGCGATTATTTTTGGTCAAATTCTAATTTCTTCTTTGGCTTTTTAGGAGCTTCTTTTGGTTGGTTTCGATTGGCAAAGAATTTTGTATAGTAATCGCTTCTCTTCAGGTGTCCGTGTGTACCAATTATCTATACTCATAAGTAGAAAGTTCTTATGATTCTAATTCGCAAATAAAACCGATCAAGGCAAATGGACATTTACAATTCAAAGCTTTTTCTAGGAAATTGGGGTGAAAGTGATATTCCTGACAAAGAAGATCAAAAATTTCTTCATAACTCAATTTTAGATTTGTATCTAATTCTCAAAGTCGTGTTTCTATTTTGGTCGTATATTTTTAAAAGTTGTTAGTTATTTTAGGGGACTGTATGAATATACTCGATGGTCTTTATATATTAGATGAAAATCACAAACCTATTGCTCCCACAAGTCTTGAGCAATGGTCTAAGTGGCGGAAAGATGATAACAATGTACAAGTAGCTTTAAGCACTTTTTCTTGGGGAAGAGTATCTACAATTTTTTTGGGAAAGGATTATTCTAATGTACTAAATCTTGAACCACAGCTTTTTGAAACTATGGTTTTTGGAGGTGAATACAATGGTAAATTCTGGAGATATTCAAATTGGGAGCAAGCTGTTAACGGACATAAAGAAGTTTGTACGTGGATGTTAGACTAAACAGAGAAATAGCACCCTGGAGTGAAGGGGGAGAACAAGCCGTTCAGGAAACCTCTACTTGTGATGTCGAGTCTGCCGTAAGAGCCAGCTTCTTATTGAACTAAGGTACTGCAAAAGCGCCACCAGCAGAATGAACTACCTTTATCTCTCATTCCTGGGCGGGAGCAAGAACCAAGTAAATTGAATAGTTTTATTGAATTCCCATTTCTGCCATCTGGCATTGGATTTCCCAGGTTAGCCCTTCAAAGTCGGGCATATTTTCCTCTCTATCACGGGAGTAAGCGCTTGGCTTTAATCCGATAACTTCGGTTTCTGTACTAACTTCTGCTAAGTGGTTCATTCGGCTGCACATGGGCATTGCAACCGTATTCCCTACTTTTTTGTAGGTATATTCGCCGTTCGGAAAACTTTAGAAATCGCCGCGATGTAAAGAAGAGAATTTCATACAACTAACAAGTTTTACTCTTTTTATTTGGTTGGTAACTCAACGTATCAGATTACGAGATTATCAAGGAAGTGGATTAGTAAAGGAAGTTGGCTACTGGAACAAAGACGGTAAGCACTCAACCAAGCTGGTTATTACTCAGGCTGGAATAGAGTTTTATCGACAGCAATGGTCACAATATCGCGCTCTTTACCCTGATATAAATGCGCTTAAACCTGACTGATGCTATTGACCTACTGTCTGACCTCATTCAAGTAATATTTATCGATCTGCTCCCTCATAGAGGTTAGGCACTGCTTGGTTTAATCACTTTATTTCTAGACTGCTATTTAAACCAAACAATGTGCCATCTCCGCTATATCTAACCCTATTTCTGGTATCCCATTTTATTTTGAGGACTGTTTTCATGTTTTTTAGCAATTGCAACAATAGTCGAAATTGACTTGACTTCATTATTCATCTTGCCAGTAATAAGTTGGTTGTATAAATATTTGGCTTCTTCTAATGAAAAAACTGATGGATTAGCAGCAGCATTAGCTTCATGACCACTTTGCCAACCACCCATATTGGAAAAAATTTCGTACCTAACAAGAAGACGATTTTCGCCACCTACATTAAACCACACGCAACTACGTTCTTGTTCAATGTCAATCGAAACTATTGGAGGAATACATCGCCAAGATGCAACTTGCTTTGACCAAGTTTGAAAACCGCCATAATTTTCATTCTTGATATTCATTTTTTATTTTTCTTCCCTTGCTATAAGATTTAGACAGTCTATTATTCATTTATCTTTGCTTGCTAATTGTTGCTATTTGACATGAAACCGATGATTACCAGATTGGTTTCTGCAACCATGCAACTGCATTGGTTGTAAAGTATAATATTCAATCTTTTTTGATGATTTTGTTGTCAATTTCCTCATAAAGTTAACTAAAAAGTTGATTTAAAATATTGTTTATTTGCCCGGAAAAGCAATAAGAGCAACTGTGAGTAGTATCATTATAATTAGCCTCAAGGCAATTCTCCGCATTTTCTAATCTACCAACTGGGCCTTTGATTTCAATTATTGCTATTTGTTCACCTTCAGCTTCAATAATTTTTTCTACTCTTGATTCTGGTAGGTTTTCGTGAGAGAGCGAATCTATTATAACCTTTGCTTTGCAAATCTATACCAATGCTCCAGGGTAAAACGGCGCAAGTATTTGTGCCATAGCTCCTCTAATGGGCTAGACTGTGCCAAATTGGGAGTTTTGTACGCTAAGAAATCAGATCAATTGCCAAAAGCCTTGCCATTAAAGATTTTTAGCGTTCAACTCTCTTGAAATTTTTAAACGCTCATTAGTCTGAAATACAAAAAGTTTCATTCGGATGGCACTTTCTGAAACTATTGATAGTTAAGGGTTTCAACTTTTTGAGGTTTTCTTAGCGTACAATTTTCGCGTTTTGGCACGGTGATGCCGTATAAATCTGCCACAACATAAGGAGGTAATATCGCAGGGTCGAGAACAGAAGTAATGTAAGAATAACTAGTTTTACCAACCTTTATTTCAATTAAGCGTAAAGTTAAAACTGGTGCGCCACGACAAACAGTTCCAAGTTGAATCAATCGGTCTTTAAGCGAATGGTCATAGCTAAAAATCTTTAAGTATTTAATAGATGCTTTGGCTTTTAAGCGAGTAATAAAATTGACTTCTTGGTTAATAAGTTGTTGCAAAAATTGGAAATGGTAAAAACCTCTGTCAAGTAAAATCAGAGTTCTGGCAGGTAGTAAATTCAGTAATGGGGCTTCAAAATTCGTTTCTGATGCGGCGGGGTTTGTGTGAAACCAAACTTCAATGGGTAAACGATTAACCAAATCAATAACTGTACAAATCTTCCCTGCTAGTTGCCCTGTTTTCAAGTGTTCTAGGCTTTTTAGCTTGCGGAATAAGGCTTCTAATGTAGATCCATCAGCTATCCAAACTCGTTCAAAATTAAGTAGTGCGAACTTAACACTGTTTGGTAATGGTCGTCTGAGTCGTTGTTGCCAATTCAGTTGTAACTGAGGTAGTAAATCTTTAAAAACGCGCTCAAATAATTCAGCAGGAAATACTAAAAATCAAACTGAACAGCGATTGTTGAGCAACTTTAGTAACTCCACACCATAACAAACCTTCTCGTGCTAATAGACGATTTAACTCTTGAACGCCAGGAACTTGTCGCCACAACAGTGTTAATACTGCTGCTACCATAAATGATAAATTCAGAATTCTATCTCGTAATCCTAACTGCTTATAATATTGTTGTTGAGCATAAACTGCTGGAGTTAAATATTGCTTCTAAGTGTTTGGCGATGACTTCATTATCTATAGTCGGAGTATGATGTCGTTGTGCGTGGTCAGAGTTTTGTTTGGGTCGCTTGGGCATGGTGGTAAACCAAACTTTTCATTACCTCGTTTCATAATTGAATTTACCTAACAATGTTGCCCGCTTCTTGCTTTAATTTTTTGTCGTTACAATACTTCTTCTTACCTTATTTAAGTTATCAAGTACCTTTAAGATAATGATAATCAAATAGTGGGTGATGAGACAAGGTTCGCTTGCCTCATCACCCTATCCCCATACACGATTATCATTCTTATCAAAAATATTTTGACTATTTTAGCCGATTGACAAAAGGCACTTTATTCTAACCTCTCACGGATGGGAAAGGACACAGATAAAATTCTGTTGCTGATAAATGAAGAGTTTCTTAATGGGGAAGGCTTTAAGGCAGGGAGAAATTAAAACGGATCTGAGGTTGAATCAAGAGTGTTAGCCGATTGCTTGGAAGACTCCGAAATTTTTCGCACTCCTATATCTACACCAGCAGATAGACGGTTACTATTTGCTTAATATATAGCTTTTGACTGATTGTGAAATATTTAGGCTCTTTAATACAATACTGATAAAGTGTTTATTCGTAATGCTTATTGCATAATTTCCAACTGCCAGACAGATAATTATGTCGGCGATGCAAGTGAGTAACAGCAACGCCAGTAAACAGAGAACAACAGCATTTCCTACAAAGTCCCATTAAATGGAAAAACCGATGAAGGAGCGACCCATAACATCCGCCGATAAGAGCGCTGCCGCTTCGCTACGGCCCCGCCAGACTGCACGCCCTGCCCTGACGCTGCTGCTCGCGCTGACCTCCCTGGTCACTGCCGTCGGCATCGCCTCCCCGGCGACCGCCAACTCGGCCGACTGCCCCTCCGGCAAGTTCTGCATCTGGACGAACTCCACCTACAACGGGTCTTTTGCGTATTTCGCCAAAGGTTCTGCCAATCTGGCTAACCCGATCGGTGGATATGTGTTCAACAACAAGGTCACGTCAATCTGGAACCGGACTGGCAGCGCATGGTGTCTATACGACG
>LXQE01000017.1 GCA_003326195.1 Nostoc punctiforme NIES-2108 | reverse complement strand
TTTTGGCTGTTGACCGTGCTGGGTGGCATACTAGCCATAAATTAAAAATTCCCCAAGGGTTACATTTAACATTTTTGCCCTCTCATTCTCCTGAATTGCAACCTGCTGAAAGATTGTGGACTTTGATTGATGAACCAATTGCAAATCAATCGTTTGAAACTCTAAATGATTTAGAGGAAGTTTTATTTCATCGCTGTCAATCTTTACTTCAACAGCAAGATTTGATTCAAGGGTTAACCAGTTTTCACTGGTGGATTAAAATCGGGATTTAATCGTAAGTGATTTCCCGAACATGATATAATATATTAAATTAAAAATGTAAGTTTATGTTTATATTTGAAAAGTAAAAAATGGCTGAAAGTCAATATTTCAGCCATTGAAAGCATTGAGTTTTATAAATTACAATTTTATAAAGTATGGGCTGTGCCTATAAGCCTCCCTTGCTTAGATTGCCTGAAAATTGTAATGCAATAACCATTCTTTTGATTGAGATATTAATTGTTTAGCACTAATTGTTTTTGGACTAAGATAACGGCGGCATATCATTCTCCAAACATGAGGAGTTTTGCCATTTATCTGACGAAATTGACGACAGAAACTAGCTGTATTTTGATAACCCAAGCTCAGAGAAATTTGATTTAAGTTTTGGTCTGTTTCTAATAGCAAAAAATATGCTTCTGCCATCCGTCGATGAGTAATCCATCGGTAAAGACTTTTACCGGTTTGTAGTCGTACCAAGTTAGTCAGATAAGCTGGAGAGTAACCAACTACCTGTGCTACATCGTCAAGGGTAATTGGTTGATGATAATTTGCTTCAATAAAGTCAAAGACTTCTTTGAGCAAGAGAACAGACTGATGATTTGACTGCTGAGTTGTCGTGTTAGCAGTATTAATAGGTAATGGCTCTAGAACTTGTTGAGCGTAAGCCTCAAAATCCTGTTTCAGGAGAGTCTGTTTTTCGAGTTTGGTAGCAATTAATGCCAATAACTTTCTTAATGTACATGGCTGAGATTGAGAATCATTCATTTCTAGATCAAGACCTTTGTGAGTTTCAACCTGAGCTACCTTAGTAGTGAAAAAAATGAAGGGGATAGTCGCTTTGAGAATATCTTGATAAAGCGTAGTTAAGACATGGAAATCATCAAGTTCTGCGATCATAATTTTAAAAGTTATTTAAAGTTACTTTTTTGTGAATGATCTTCAACGATGAGACATTTCAATATTTGATATCTGCGTTGAGTTATTTACTAGTTTGCCGTCTTCCATTTGGACAATACGATCTGCAACATCTAAAATTCGGTTGTCGTGGGTAACAATGAGGATAGTACAGCTTTGTTCCTTTGCTAGCTGCTGCATCAGGTTAACGACATCTCGACCAGATTTACTATCGAGGGCAGCAGTCGGTTCGTCAGCCAGAACAATTTTAGGATGGCTTACCAAAGCACGGGCGATCGCTACTCGCTGCTTTTGCCCACCTGAAAGATCATCAGGATAGTAATTTATCCGATGCCCTAATCCCACCTGCTCCAGCATTTGTGCTGCTCGCTGTTGCATTCGTTTTGAAGAAATATTTTTGTGCAATTCCAAGCCCATTTTGACGTTCTGGAGTGCCGTTAGACTACCATGCAGATTGTGAGCTTGGAAAATATAGCCGTTGTTGCGTCGCACTTGTACCAATTCTGCTGGACTGGCATGACATAATTCTTTTCCTAAAACATGTAGACTTCCTGACTGAGCAGAGCGCAATCCACCAGCTAAGGTGAGTAGTGTAGTTTTACCAGAACCGGAAGGCCCGGTCATAATCACAATTTCGCCCGCATGAATTTTTAAATTGATGTCGAATAAGACTTGTTTGCGAAGTTGACCTTGACCAAAGAAGTGATCGAGATTGTGGATGGAAATGACTGGCTTGTTAAACATGGTGTATACCTAAAACATGTCAGCTGGGTCAGCAGATTGAAGTTTACGGGTGGCGATCGCTCCTGAAATAGTACACATGACTAATGTTAGTAACAGCACAAATACTCCTCTTAACAACGGCATAGATAATGGCAAGTTAGTGGCATTACGAACCAAATGATAAAGTCCTATAGCAATTGACGCACCAGGTATAAATCCCAATACTGCCAGAATTAACGCCTCTTCAAATACGACTCCCAACAAGTAAAAAGTACGATAACCCATTGCTTTAAATGTTGCATATTCCTTGATGTGGGCATTTACATCAGTGGAGAGAACTTGATAAACAATCACAATCCCAACTACAAACCCGACTACAGTACCGAGTCCAAAGATAAAACCAATCGGTCTATTTTTGGCTTCGTAATCCTTTGCAGAGTCAATAAATTCTTCAAGTGTTAGCACTTGAACATCTTTAGGCAAGTAAGCTTTTAATGCAGATGTAACTTGTACTGGATCATCACCTGGTTTGAACTGAATCAATCCCAAACTAACCGCCCCAGCCTGCCGTTGAGGAAATAACCGTAAAAAGCTCTGATCGCTGGTAATCAAAGTGCCATCGGTAGAGAAGGAAGCGCCAACTTGAAACAGTCCACCAATAGTAACAGTACGTCGCTCAATTTCAGTCCTGACAGTTTTACCCTGTTCAATTTTGGCAATAATCTCTTTGTAGTCTCCTCTAGATGTTCGGTCAAATAAAACCGTATCTGACAACTTGATACTTTTTAAATTCTGGTTAACCTCTGGCAAATCAACAGTAATACGCTCTGGATTCATACCTACTACCAGCATAGAGGTCTTGTGCTGGGTTTGGGGATTCTTCCAATCTATAAAGTTGATATACAAAGGCTGGGTTGATTTCACTCCAGGCACATCCATTGCTTGATAGAGCCGCCGCCGGGGAATAGTTCCTATATTTGCTAAGTCGCGGGCTTGGGGACTGATTAGTACAGCGTCAGCCTTTAATTTGCGGTGGAGCAAAACGCTGGTATCAAACAGCGCATTCATAAAACCGAGTTGCATGAACATCAGTATATCCGCAAAAGCAATGCCAGACAGTGCCACCAACAGACGGCTTTTTTCATGACTCAGTTGTAACCATCCTAGAGGTGTTCGCTGCTGTAATTGTTGGATTAAACCTTTCATATTTCAATCACCACCGTCACTTGAAGATTTGTTAGCTGTGCTACTTTCTTACTTGATGCTGGATCGAGACGCACCCAAACCTCAATCACCCGAGCATCAGTGTTAGCAGCTGGGTCGGCATGAATCACGTTTTGTCGAACTACGCTTAAGCCAATCCGCTCTACCGTCCCTTGCAGTTGTTCTGGTAGAGAATCACCAATCGCTTTGGCTCGTTGACCTGCATGAACTTTGCTGATATCACTTTGGTAAACTTCAGCAACCGCATACATCTGTCCTGTTTTGCCGAACTCTATAATTCCTTTATCCGAGACCCGTTCACTCGGATAAGTGTGAATTTTAAGCACCCTTCCTGTCTGTAGCGCTTTTACGTAAGCCTGTTCTAAATCTGCCTGGGCTTTTTGAACTGCAACCTTAGCACTACTCACTTTTGCGGCTGCAACCTCGACATCTACTGGACGTACTTCAGCAATTTGTTTCAGCGTGGCTTTGGCTTCATTGAGTTGTTGTTTTTGTCCTGATTGGATGCGCTTTAAATTTGCTCTGGCTTCCTGCAATTGCTCTTGAGCAGTTTCAAAATTAAGACGTTTGCTATCCTTAAGCGATGCAGAGATAGCTCCTTCCTGATTGAGCATCTGATAACGCTGGTTTTCGACCTGAGCATTCCTGAATTCAGCTTCCAGCCGAGCCACCGTAGCAGTTTGGGCTTCTATGTTATTGTGGCGCTCGATTTCCAGACGAGCGATTTGTGCGTGCTGTGCCTCAATTTCTCCAACTTTTGCCCCTGCTTTAATGCTAGCAAGTTCGGCTTGCGCTATTCGTACCTGCTGTTGGGCTTCTGCTAAAGCAGCTTGAAGGCGAGCACGGCTATCCAAAATGGCAATCACTTGACCTGCTTTTACTGAATCACCTTCTTTGACAAGTAATTGTTCAACTCGGCTACCTTCGGATGAAGTAGGAGCAGAAACTTGAATGACCTCACCGCCAGGATCTAAACGCCCCAAAGCAGTTACTGTCTTGACTTCGGGTATATTGTTAACTTTTACTGTTTGGGTAACACCGGCTTGAGATGACTGAAACCGCCAGAGCATATAGGTTGTAACTCCGCCAACTAAAAAAGTTGTAGCGATTGTCAGAATGGTCAATTGGTGAACCGGAGGTTTTGTAACAGAGGATTTTTTGACTATTGTATCTTTCACCATAAAGCATTCTTTGATTTGAGTTGGGAGTAATCTCAAGTCTGTTTCAATAGTGTTCAATATGGAGTAACAGGCTTTTAGAAGTTAAGTTTTGTTAATTTAGCTTGTTACTACTGGTAGCCTCAAGTAAGGCCTAAATGAATATATAATTAACTGCACTCGATATGGCTAATAGAGTAATGCGATCGCCGCAAGATAAAACTTGAGTGTGTTGTAGAAAACTGTCTTAATCATGGTTTGAATGAATTGAGGTCTGTAATATTGAGTTTTCCAATTTTGAATAATTTTGTCCAATTAAAATCAGAAAGTTAAGGCGAAACTTAATTAGTTGCTGCTTTCGATAACAAAGGGTTAGGGACTAATGGCGCTAAGTTAAGGCGAAACCTGGTCAGGGCAGGGCGTAGGGTGTAGACTGTAGTGCTATAGTGCATTAATGTTGAGTGTGTACTAGAGGATTTTATTTTGCTTAATTCCCCACACCCTACTCCTAAAGCCAGTAATATCATGGATTTACGCTTATCTTAATGCCATTCAGGACTAGGAGGAAGAAAGCACATATTCTAACCCATCTCTGCTACATCCAATAATTTAAAAGCAATCGCTAGTTCTGCCGAAGACACCTTTGATCCAGAAAATCCTGCTACAGCAACGATTACGGTTACTGCTGCTGAAGTTCCAGAGTTGACAGAGGAAAAACAGCGCGATCTTCTTTACCTAGAGCGCCGTGTGGAACGGGCGTTTTTTGAGGCAGGGAAAGCGCTGACAGAATTGAGGGACAGGCGGCTTTATCGCTCCATGCATAAAACATTTGAGGAATACTGCCGCGATCGCTTTGGGCATAGTCGGCAACAATCAAATTATTTGATTGCCGCAGCAGGTGTTTACGAAAATTTGACAACCATTGGTTGTCAAAATGTGGCAAATGAGTATGCTGACATTTTTATTCACCGGCTATTCTCCTGTCGATCGCGCCCAAAAAGCACTGCTATGGGCATTGGCGTTAACAGGTGCTTTACTGATCCCTTTAACTGTGAGCTTTACCCGATTAGTTAGACAAGCAGAACTCGAAACCCATTTGAGAAAGGCACTCTTGAACCAAACTGTAACTTTTCAACGTTTGGAACTACTAAAAACTGATACTAATTGGCTGAGTAATCCGCCTCAAGTTCGCTTGAGCGTTAGCGCACAATCACCTGTAACATCAAAGCAAGTAAGTCTTTTAGAAGCGTTTCTTGAAAAAGAAATTGGGCAACGTTTTTCCCTGATTTTTGAAGTTAGTCAAGTGAAAGAAATCAGAGGAGAAAAATTAGATTCTCCTCACAAATAAAATATCTAAAATCCTATTATCTTGCCCTAAGATAAATGGTTCTTCCGTACCTGTTATGCCAAATTATTAGTTAAACATCAAAACTTGCTTGAAAAATATAGGTAAAAAACCCAAAACCCAACCAACTGCCTAAAATGTTATTAAATAATTCTTATTTTTTGGTGTAGCAAGGGTTTCATATTTATTACGAAGGAGACTTAGCATAATATGTCAAATAAATTTTTCATCCTATTTATAGATAGGAAAAACTAACTAAAGGTGGAGTTAGATATCAGGATATTTTTATAACCTTATTAAGGTTGACTAATTAAGCAAGTAAGATCATGAATGCAGATATATCCGCACTCTGGGACAGAGTTCAGGGAATGATTAACGGATTCATTGTCCTACTGCCGAATATCGTGCTGGCATTGATTATCTTTGCAATCTTCTTCGCGGTGGCTAGAAGGTTGGCCATCTGGTAAAGGTGAAGTACCAAAACCCCGCAACATTGGTGATTCACTCAGGTTACTTGCTCAAGAGCGCTCCTCACGAGATGACAACGGTAAGGTAGATGCTCAAATCAACGAACAATGAGAAATGTCAAGATAAGCAAATTCTGGGATCAGATCCACGCAATGCACTGGCAACTCTATTGCCTCTGTGGTTCGATGAAAAAATAATTTTAAAACTCTTTAATTCATGCTAAATATTCTATTTAACTGGAATCCCTTAATGGTCTTAGATTCTACCACAAGTGAAGTTGTAATTGCAGAACAACTCAAGCAATTTCTACTAGTATTATCTGTATCATTGGGTGTAGCAACACTACCACAGATTTTTAGTTGGTTTCGCCGCATTCCTTATACACTCTTACTGGTCATAGTGGGATTAGGGTTAGCATTCGTAAATGTGCGATTGGTTAATCTCTCTCCTGAATTGATTCTGATGATTTTCTTACCGCCACTGCTGTTTGAAGCTGCTTGGAATTTGAAATGGTCAGACTTAAAGCGGGATTTGTTACCTATTTGTTTATATGCAGTAGTAGGGGTAATAATTTCTATTGCTGGAGTGGCACTCGGTCTTCATCAATTCGCTGGACTTGAACTGAATATTGCTCTATTAGTTGGAGCTAGTCTATCAGCAACCGATCCGGTTTCGGTAACGGCTCTATTTCGGGAACTAGGAGCAAGCAAACGTCTAAGAACGCTGATGGAAGGAGAAAGTTTATTTAATGATGGTATGGACGTTGTGGCTTTTGGCTTATTAGTTGCTTTGCCGTTAGGTACTGCCAAACTTGATTTACAGTCTGCTTTATTAGAATTTTTTCAAGTAGTAGGTATTGGTATCAGCATTGGAGGATTAATTGGGTTTGGTATTTCCTATCTAACACAACGTTTCGACTTACCATTAGTAGAACAATCTCTTACCCTGGTTTCTGCCTACAGCACTTACCTAATAACAGAATATTTGGGTGGTTCTGGAGTGATTGGAGTTGTCACCACAGCTTTAATTTTGGGCAACTTTGGCTCACGCATTGGCATGAACCCGCGCACACGGATCATTGTTACTGAATTTTGGGAATTTCTAGCTTTTTTTGTGAATTCGATTGTTTTTCTCTTAATTGGCGATCAAATTCGCTTTGCTGTCTTAGGAGATAACCTAAAAACTATTGTAGTGACGATCACAGCTATGATTGTGGGACGGGCAGTATCTATTTATGCTTTAAGTAGTCTCAGCAACTGGTTAGCTAAATCCGAAATTTCTTTATCTGAACAAACTGTATTGACGTGGGGTGGGCTACGCGGCTCTGTCGCCATCGCCCTGGCCTTGAGTGTACCAGCCATACTCCCCCAAAGGGAAGAAATTATTGCTACAGTCTTTGGAGTAGTTTTATTTACCCTGTTAGTACAGGGCTTAACCACCCAAGCATTATTAGAGAAACTCCAACTTTTAGGTTCGCAACCGTTACATCAAAAATACACGGAAGCAATTGCTCGTCAAGTTGCTCTCCAACGGGCGCTGGAATATTTAGAAACAACGCAAAAGCGTCCCGGCATTCAGCCAGAGTTTTATCATTACCAGAAGACGCTGCTTTCTGGAGAAATTACCTGTTTGCAAGAAGAAATTGACAAGTTACTTGATGAATACCCAAATTTACAAGAATTTACAACCGAAGAACTGCGAGGGGAATTGCTGGCAATTGAAGCTGATACCTACGCTGAGTTTGTCCGCGCAGGTAAGTTAAATAAAGAACTTTCACCTTTTTTGCAAACAACGCATGACGGCACAGATGGGAAGGAATAAGTCTATGTCTCATAGTAATAGCGTTTCACTTTATGATTGATACAGATTCTTGCAGAGGAAGCAGGGGGAGCAAGAATGGTGATTTGTATCAATAATTTCGTGAAATGGTATAAGCGATCGCCACTTACACAAAATTGTAAACTTTTTAGGTTCTGTCTTCATTTGCTCCAGCCGTCAAAAATACCATCCATTTACAGGCTCTCAAGAACAACCAGAGGTAATTGAACACTGACTTTAGTACCTGTCACGGTGTCAGATTCAATAGATAATTCTCCACCATGAGCATTGACAATACGTTTGCTAATGGCAAGCCCCAACCCAGTACCGCTTGGTTTTGTGGAAAAGAACGGCTGCGTTAGCTTTGACAAAACCTCTGAAGGAATTGGCTCACCACCATTGCAGACATTAATGCAGATTTTATCAGGAGACGAACTATCCACTTCCCATTTAATCGCATCTCCGGCTGAGACTGCCTCACAAGCATTGCGAACAATATTAATAAACACTTGTTTTAGCTTATCTTTATCTCCTAAGATTTTGACTGTAGGTAACGCTGGAATAAATTCGATTTGCCGTGAGAGTGCTTCTGGCATCTCGCACATTGGCATCAGTAATTCACAAATAAATTCATTCACATCCAATTCACACAGTTGCAATACTTGGGGTTTGGCATAAAGCAAAATTTCACTCAGCAGATTTTCTAGCCGACTAGCCTCACTAAGTGCCAGCGATAATCGCTCAAGAGCCGCTTCAGTCAGAACAGTTTTCTTAAAATACTTCAATCCCATAATCATTGTTGTTAGTGGATTGCGAATTTCATGCACAATCATCGCCGCAAATTCACCAATAGCTACCAGCCGTTCTTGTTCTAAAAGCTTGGCTTGCGCTGCTTGTAGTTCTGCGGTGCGTTTTTCTACCTCAGTCTCCAGGATATGATTAAATTGGCACTGCTGCTGGTAAAGATGGTAATGGTCAATGGCAGTAGCAGCACGTTCAGCGAACAATTCCACAATTTGGATTTCTTCTTTGGTAAATTCCCTTGCTTGCCGATGAAAAGAGCAAACAGTACCGAAGACTTGACCTTCAGTAGTTTGCAAGGGTATACCTAAATATGCTCGATAACCTGGCGCAGGTTTACCATATTCTGGATTAGCCACAGCATCCTCAACAGCTAATGTGCGCCCAATTTGCAAAACTGTAGCAATCAATCTACCATGCAGTGCATAAACGCGAGGTGTATCTTCGGACATTTCCAGACTACTCGCTAGAATAGTTTCAAACCCTTCTTGGCAAAAGGTAACAACCGTCCAATCAACAGCAATCAGTTCACTGACTCCACAGGCAATATTGTGTAAATAGCTACCTATTTCACCAGTGCGATAGTTCAAAGAGGACAAACGTGCTATTATCTGCCGCTCGCGCTGCCAAGGCTGTTGCAACAACATTTCTTCATCATTGGCTTTGCTCATGGATGCTTGTTGTATGGTTTAGCAAAATAAGTTAAAAAATCAAATATTAAATATTGGTTGGATTTTCCAGGTGTTAACTCTGGATATCCTAATAATTTTGATGGGGAAATTTTACTAGATAAATGTGCTAATTATGCAGAAAAACTATGAAATTTTACTTAAATAAATGTAAATTTATACAACAAATAGCAAGCAAACATCAGGGTGGTTATTGACAATATACCGTATCTTTTTTTACATTTAATTACCCGTAACCTAAAAATTTAAATTTGGCTGAGAAATCTGTAAGAAGTTTCTAAGGAAAATATCAGTTTTTTAGATATCAATCCTTATCTATTCATAATTCTTAGATGAATTATTTAAGCAATAATCAGTTTAAAGTTCAAGCCAAGAGCTATATTGCTGATTGAGGCACTGAGTAATTGAAATTATGAAATTAAGATATTTATTAATACTGGGCTTGTCTTCTCTTGTCATGGTTGGCTGCGTCCGCGAAGTCTCAAAGAACCAGGCTAATGAAAGTCCTATAGCTGTGAATGCCTCTGTCCCCGTGTCTTCAACTCAGGCGAAACCGTTAGCTAACTCAGCGCAATTTCCAGATTCAACTGCTATGAAGTCAGGCACATTTGTTTCTGGAGAACAACAAACCCAAGGGAAAGTTAGTATTACCACTAAAGACGGCAAATCATTTTTACAGCTTGATGAGTCATTTAAGACTTCTGAATCAGGGCCAGATTTAGTAGTAATTTTTCATCGTTCAGATAACGTAATTAATTCAACTAAGCCACCATCGTATCCTTTAAAAAACGGAGACTACACTATCCTATCTCCGTTACAAAAATATAGTGGCGCTCAAACATATTCTATTCCTCAAAACATTAATTTAGCAGACTACAAATCAATCGCTATCTGGTGTCGCAAGTTTAATGCTACTTTTGGTGCTGCTAGTTTGAGTTAGTAAATATTAACCAACAACTTAAAAATCAAATTAAAAAATATTCCGCTTGGTCGCTTGGGTCAACCACAAGATGTTGCTTCTTTACTCGCGTTTCTGGCTTCTAATGATGCCGACTACATTACAGGTAGCACTTTCTTTGTGGATGGTAGACTACTTTGGAATTATCAACAACAGTAGGGAGAAAAAATTATGTCAGATTCATCCTTATTTATTCCAGTTATCCTTGGTACTTCTCGTCAAGGTCGCCAGAGTGAACACGTTGCTAAATTTATCGTTGAGCAGGTTGCAGCACGCGATCGCTTAGAAACCGAACTGATCGATATTAGAAATATAGCGATCGCTAATGATGATGCAAGTGAACCACTCAAAGACCCTCAATTTTCTGCAACTATGGAACGGGCAGATGGATTAATTATCGTTGCACCAGAGTATAACCACGGTTATCCAGGTTTACTCAAGCACATACTTGACACCTGCCTCAAAGAATACATTCATAAAGCCGTTGGACTGTGCGGCGTTTCTGCAGGCCCCTTTGGTGGTACAAGGGTAATCCAAAACCTTTTACCTGTGATGCGGGAGTTAGGTCTAATGACTATTTTCTACGACCTCAACTTTAGTAACGTTCAAAAACTATTTGATGAGTCGGGTAATTTGATTGACAAACCAACCTACATTCGCCGCATGGAAAAGTTTATGGACGAATTAGTTTGGATGTCAACTGTCCTGAAATATGGGCGACAAGAAATCAGTCTGGAGAAAAAAGATAGTATCCAAGTTAACACCCATGCCAGTAAACCCTGCCCGGAAATAGCTGCGCGCATGGGTGCAGATGCAATAGATACCGTCCTGCAAGTAAGTCGTAATGCCCAGACTGGTGAAGTGAAAGCTACCCCATTTACTTAAGTTCCAATTTTGTTTGACTCTAGAACACCGATTTAGTAATAAAAAATGAGACTGAGACATCTAATTTTTACGCCTTTAAAAACCAAATTTTCCTTGTTACAACCCAAATAAACCGAGCTTTTTCGTCATAATGAATACTGAATCGATGTTCTAGCCCCCTGGAAAACTGGGATTTTTAAAGAACCAGTTGAGGGACAAGTGATAACGTTATCTCAAATTGAATCTCGGCTTAACCCAGATTCAATTTGGTCAAATTTTAATAGTGTTGGGATGGTAGAATCTGTCCGTTCATTGGATGGTCAAACGACAGTCGAAACCCGTTATTTTATTAGTAGCCTTGAATCAGATGCTAAACAGTTTGGTAATTCTATTCGCAGTCATTGGGCAGTTGAGAATTCATTACATTGGGTATTGGATGTCGCCTTGAAAGAAGATAACTGTAGGATTAGGAAAGATAATGCTCCACAGAATTTTGCAATTCTTAGACATATTGCAGTCAAT
>LXQE01000016.1 GCA_003326195.1 Nostoc punctiforme NIES-2108 | reverse complement strand
TACGCATAGTAACTCTTTGGCTTGTGGCTCTACTCTGTGCAAGGTAATCAAAAGCTTGAGGTAGTCATCAATGCTATAGGTGACTTCACACGCGGTTTGCTCGACAACCAACTCTTGAAAACAATTGGAGTCTAAAATCTCTTGTTCAAAACCCCTCAAAACCTCCGCTTGAACTTCTGCACCGTCATATCGGGCAAATGAGGGAGCATAAGCTTGATACACTTCCTCTAGAACTTGGTAAATTTCGTATTTCGGTTCTGGGGTCAGATTCCATAGCAAAATAAGAAAACCGTTATCGCACATTGCCGATGCTACCTTGGTATATCTAATCTCTGGCGGTATCCAGTGAAAGGAATTGGCTCCTAAAACCGCATTGAACTGTTTTGCTTCTAGTTGCCACTCCTCAAATGAAGTATTGCAAATTGTAACTTTTGGATATCGATCACAGTTGTGTTGTGCCAAATGATAAAAATCCTGGTTTGGCTCAATACACGTCATTGAAAAACCAAATTGAGCAAAAGCCACCGTCGCATTTCCTGGACCACAACCAACCTCAAGAATCGACGCATCGGAGTCAAGTTGGGCTAAAGCGACAGACCGATCAATTAATTCCTTCGGATAGTGTGGTCTTGCGTTGTAATAAACATCAGCGACAGGAGAATACCAAGTCCTTCGCTGTTCCAAATCCATAGAAGCTCTGGCATTTATATCTTGTCTAAAGTTTTGCATAAACTGAGGCGTGTCAGCGATGAAGTCAAATTTCATTTTAGAACCAGCAAGGGATCTGTCAAAATTTTTATTAAGGTTATTTTGAGTATTTTAACTGATTGACAAAAGGCACTTTCTTTTAACCTTTATTAGCAACGTCCATTGAAATAGATTTCGACCAAGACATATTTACCTTCCACCCAATCCCGGAAAAAACTTACTCCAAACACTTTGCTCCTTTGACGCTAATTCTTCTGAGCCTAAAACATTCTGTAGCCCTTGCTGATTACTCTGAATCTCCCGCATAGTAAGAGAATGAATCGTCTGGGCTAACTCTGGATTATCTTCTACCAATTCAGCTTCAAAGCTTAACTCCTGCTGCAACAGTTGGGCATTTCGCCGCAAGAACATCTGCTGATTGTGTCGTTGTCTGATAAGGGATTCAGTCAGGTGTAATTGTTCTTCAAAACTCAAATTGTCGTATTCGTTATACATTTTATTCAACTCCGAGCAATCCAAAGTATTCTGCTGATAATTCCATCAAGTATCTCAAGGCTAAACAATCATACCAATCCGCAATTCGCAATTCGCAGTTCGCAATTATGGACGTAATTCAATAATTTATTTAAAAACAAAACAGCTAAAATAAGTTATGAAAAAAGCCCATAAAATTAATATTATCTATTGATACATCAAGTATTAATTACGAATTGCGAATTGGTTTAAACCTCGCTTGTCCAGTTCTGCTAAATAAATATCATTCACGGCGTCCACAACGGAATCAGGCGCATACTTTATTAATAGCTTAATCACCAAATAACACCTCCATAAAGTAATTGATATCCCAGCCTCAATCTTGTAATAAATTCGTCAGTATTACGATTGCTCCAAACAGGATTATTACGGCTTTTTATCCAGTTAATTGGACTATGACAAATCTCATTATGACAACGGTAGCACGTAGGAAATGTAGATTTACCAATGATGTCGTTGCCATAGTAAGCGTGATGAATCTTTTCACTCTTTTGAGTCAGGCAGACTACACAATAATTGTGGGTTTTTCGGTGAGCGATTGCTACTTGTTTTCTATACTCTTTAGGATTACCATATCGAGCGTTCCAATTTAATTGTTTGGGTAGCCGAGATTTTCTAGTAATAGAGTTACCCCCTTTTCGTTTAACTCTTGCCCCGTTAATTCGTGCCACTTCTGTTTGATTTCTTGGAAATGCGGTCTTCTTCCTAATTCTGCTGCCCATTTTCTAATTTCTTCATACCAGTCAGTCTGCTGCTGCGAGGATTGCTGATTATTTTTAGAACTATGAACAGTGTCACTATTCGGTTTGGAATCTTGTTTTTGTTCCAGACCTTTGATATCAAATTCCGGGATTAGGGTAACAAAGGGATTAGACCGAGTGGGAATCACCAGGGCATATCGAACTCCGGCTTTATCTAACAGTTCGCAAGCCTGTCGCAAGACTTCCAATATCTCCTTTTTAATGCTAAAGTTGATTTGCCAGACTGTGTACCACCAGAAATGTAAAAATGGTGATTACTGCGAAGAGTCATATCTTGATTAGATGCAGCATTACACAGTTCATCAATCCAAGCACCATCAATTCTGATGTAACCAGGATAATTTGCTGCTAGGGCTTGCAGAATTTTCATCGCACCCGGATTAATCACCGACTGCACCGATTCTTCATCAATGTCAGCAATATCAGGATTAGGAATCCCAGTCAGTGAAGGTGATTGTTGTGCTGGTGGTTCTGGGAGTGTAACCAACCCTTGCAACTGATATTCAGCTATCCACCGGGGGCGCTCACTAACGGGCAGGCGATTCACATAATCAGCAACTCGGCGTTTAGCTGCGATCGCAGTTGTGACATAATCATAAACAGCTTCACCTTGTAAATTAGCTTTAAGTGATTTCAGGTCAGCTTGTTCTAAACCCGGATTTCTCACAAAGCCAGAGAAAAGAGGGGTCATTTACTGCCAAAATGTCTATTGCAAATGAATTCCAGCAGTTTTAAGTATGACCCCTCAGAAAACAGATTGTATACCGGAACAGTTCAAATTTAAACAAGTAAATTCATCTCCAATCATAGTTAATTTTAAGGGTGAGGCAGTAACATCTGATGCCGGATTAACTTTAATTACGGAACTAGACCGAAAACAACAAATCACATTACGGCTAGCTCAATGTTTTAAAGATTACCGAGATATAAATAGAATCGACCATTCCGTAGAAAGCTTAATCGCGCAGAGGATATATGGTTTGATAATGGGTTATGAAGACTTAAATGACCACGAGCAACTACGCCACGACCCAAGTCGAGTTTTTTGAAACCTTATTTACTCCGTCAGATGACTTAAGTAAACAAGCAACAGCATTAGTTAATAGCTCAGTTTGGTATTCTTCACTAGATTATAAAACAAAAGATTCTTGGAGTCGTAATCGCCGTGTTGTTTCAAAAATTGAGTACAGTGATCAAGGAGTAAATACTCGCTTCGTTGTGACTTCACTCCCCACTAATAAAGTGACTCCAGGGCGACTTTATACTAAAAAATATTGCCCACGAGGTCAGATGGAGAACTGTTTCAAGGAACAAAAATTAGAAATCAAAAGCGACAGAACTAGTACCCATACATTTGCAGGAAATCAATTACGTCTGTGGTTTGCTTCTATCGCTTATATTTTGATAAATGCTCTTCGAGAGAAAGGTTTATCAAAAACCGAACTCCGAAATGCTCAAGTTGGAACTATTCGTACAAAGTTATTGAAACTAGGAGCGATTATCACTATTAGTAGCCAACGGGTTTTAATTGCAATTAGTAGTGCTTGTTCCTATAAGGATATTTTTGCAACAGTTTATAAATGTTTATCTCAACTTCCGAGCCAATTGTTAATGAACACCTAATTTAATTCATTATTATTAGCTTGTTATTCGGGTAAATTTTCTTAATTAAACCCTCGCTTTGCTATGTGTATTTTCATTTTTCATAGTTTTTTATCTCCGTGCAAGACAGGTAATCTGTAATTTATTTATCTTTTATATTTCGGTTTTTACTTTAATTTATCCTGCTCACTCATCTAATTTCATCATGTATTAATTAAATTACCCTAAATTTTGTTCGTCCCCATGATTTTTTCTCACTTGTGAGAAATCCGGGTTTAGACCAAATCGGTAGTGAGGAGAGCCGTTATTTGTTATGGGTAGGACAAAACAAGCCGAAGATTCTTGCTTAACCCTACGTTTCGTCTGTGCTACGATGCCACAGGGAACGCTTTCAAATACTTGTATAGACATAACTAGTAGTCTGCAATGAAACTTTGGTAGCAGTGAAGAACTCAGCTATGTAAGGTAATAGTATACAACTCTAAGTATGAACTATGACTACTCAAACGATATCTCCAACCTTGCTGAGTGAATTTCAACTGGGAGATTTAACACTAAAAAATCGGATAGCTATGGCACCGTTGACACGAGCAAGGGCAGGTGTTACACGTATGCCTAATGCCCTAATGGCAGAGTATTATGCTCAACGTGCTGCGGCAGGATTGATTATCGCAGAAGCTAGTGTAATTTCTCGTCAAGCTATTGGCTGGGAAAATACGCCAGGCATTTATTCACCAGAACAAGTACAAGCTTGGAAAGAGATTGTAGGAGCTGTTCATGCTCAAGGGACACCGATTTTTTTACAATTATGGCACTGTGGGCGGGCTTCACACAGTAGTTTTCAAGAAAATGGTCAGCTACCAGTGGCACCATCTGCAATTAAGATAAATCTAGATTCCATTGCCACTCCTAATGGAAAACAATCTTATCAAATACCTAGAGCGCTAGAAACTAATGAAATACCGCTAATCGTAGAGGATTATCGTCAAGCCGCTCAAAGAGCAAAGACAGCAGGGTTTGATGGCGTGGAAATTCATGCTGCTGGTGGTTATTTAATTGATGAATTCCTACAATCTAAAACAAATCAGCGAACTGATCACTGGGGAGGAGAGGTTGAAAATCGTTATCGTTTCCTCAAGGAAATTGTTGAGGCGATTTTGACAGTATTGCCATCAAATCGGATTGCAGTTCGCTTGTCTCCTAACAGTACTTACAATGATATGGGTTCCCCAGATTATCGAGAAGCTTTTCTATATATAGTTGAGCAATTGAATACTTATGGGTTAGCTTATCTTCATATAGTTGATGGGTTAGCTCTTGGCTTTCACCAACTAGGAACACCTATGACATTAGCAGAGTTCCGAGATGTATTTACAGGGCCACTTATGGGAAACTGTGGCTATAGCCAAGAACAGGCAGAAATTGCGATTAACAGTCCAGTTGCAGATTTAATATCCTTTGGTCGTCTATTTATCAGTAATCCTGACTTAGTGCAGCGTTTTACTCATAACTGGCCGCTGAATCCGCCAGCCGATATCAAAGACTGGTATTCCTTTTTACCATCCGGGTATATCGATTTTCCAACTTATCAACAATCTTCAATAGCTGATGTCTGAAAACACAGTTTCAGGTGTTTGCGGAGCGTCTGTCTGCAACACGCTCTGCGAACGTAGAGAACCACTGTAACGATGAGTAAGGGCTATTATTTCGCCGCACTCGTCAAAAACACTAATAAATGGTCGCATGAGGCGATTGTTGCAAGGGCAAATGTACGACCGGAGCGTATGCAGAAACTCACGCGTTGCGGCGAATTCGGGGCAGAATCCGGGGTTTGACTTCTTGCAAGAGTGTTGGAATGATGATCCGGCGAAAGCAGATTGTGATCAAGAAATTGTGCGACTCCAAGTTAAGTTGATTAAATCTAAGATGTAATCAACTGAGTTATCTATATAATCTTCTATTTTTTCATTACCAACCACACATAATTTACCGCCAGTAATATGTATTTTAGCTGGTTTTTGGTGGTAAGCTTTGTGTTCACTGATCCATCCTGGTTTATCCCCAGTTGTTTCTATTTTTTCTATTACAAATGTGTGGATATGTAATCTATAAACTGGAGTTTCATGATAAATTTTTGTACCTAGATATCCTAAACTGCCAATGATATATATGTATTTTCCAACTAATGTGGCAGAATGAAAATCAGTTGGTGGAAATACATCTTGGGGATAACCAAAAATCTGAAAACTACCATCACCTTGATAAACTACAACATCGTTATAGATACAAAAATCAGGGTCATAGTAGCCTTCATGTTCACCAGCAATTTCGACAATTCTGCCATCTGGTAATTGTGTAATGGTTCTGCCAAATCGGTCATAACACCAAGCTTTATCTTGTTGCCAATTTTCTAGATCATTAAAAATATTTTTTGCTGTATAAGCAGAACGACCATCACAAATCATCGCTTGCCAAAAAGGGATGTTCATTAATTCTGGATTGGTTTTACCAAAGCGCGGATGTTTACCAGCAAAATATTGCTCCGGCGATAATTCTGATAGTGAAAATTTGCTGTTGGCAATTCCAGTGAGCGATCGCCGTATATCATCGTTAATATCGCTCATATCTTCACCAGCTGCAATTAACATTCTAACAATTTCCTTCTTTGTAGCTATCTTAATGGCTTTGTCAGCGCAATGATTGATTCTGCTGGG
Organism: Nostoc punctiforme NIES-2108; assembly: GCA_003326195.1. Taxonomy (GTDB): domain Bacteria; phylum Cyanobacteriota; class Cyanobacteriia; order Cyanobacteriales; family Nostocaceae; genus Nostoc; species Nostoc punctiforme_A. The sequence goes on along the minus strand of LXQE01000016.1, from coordinate 5,679 downwards.
GTTTGCGCCAGCTTCTAGTAAAATTCTGACGCAATCAGTAGCACCATACTCTGCTGCGATTATTAACGCAGTGTTACTAAAGTCATCAGTGGCTTCAATATCAAATCTCTCTGCAATTAGCCACTGTAGGACTTCCAGCCTATTGTTTTCTATTGCATACATTAACGGCGTTTTTCCGCAGTTTCCCACATCGTTGTGATTTGCTTCCGCAGCTAGGAGTAATTTGGCTTTAGGTAATTCACCCATTTGAATACTCAATAACCAAGGGGTTCTAGGTTATAAAGAATTATCACTTTGTTTTCAATGAAATACTTTCCCGATAAGGGTTTCAAGGATTTGGAACCAAGTTTCCCATAAAAATAACCGAAGAACCCTGAAAAGATTGTATTGTTATTATTCATTGCATCAACACCGTCGCTATGAAAAATCTGTTGCCATTGTTATTGAGTGTTATTTTATTAAGTAGCACATCAGGTTGTAATAAAACTAATACCCAGACTGACAAAACTTCTAGTAACAATAAAACTGCGCTCCCTGAAGGCACATCTAGTCAACCAAATAATCAACAAATATCTGTACCTGCTGGAACAAGTTTTGAGACTGTTCTTCAACAAGAGATATCTACGAGTAAAAGCCAAAATAATGACCGTTTTGTTTTAGAAATAAAGAATTCCTCAACCGGAGTCAATAAAGTTCTTCAAGAAGGTCAAATACAGGGACACCTAGAAGATGTAGTCAAAGCTGCTAAAGGAAAAAAAGCAAGCTTACATTTAGTTTTTGATGATATTTCGCTTAAAAATGGTTCATCTTATCCCATTGATGCAACTTTAGTAAACACCAAGTTAGAAACAAAAACCAAAGGTAAGTTCATTCAAAATACAGGGATTATTTTAGGTGGTACAATTGCAGGTCATTTTCTTGGCAATCAAGCCAAGTTCAAGCATGGTGGACTAGCAGGTGGTGGTGCTGCTGCTGCTTTTGTTTTGTCTAGCCCTGGTGGAGAAGTTGCCCTGAAAAAAGGTACAAATATTAAACTTCAATTGAAATCTGCTATTGGTACTACTCAAGAGACCATTAGCTTCAATAGACTCTAAATAGTCTACAGTTTTGTGACAGTGAAAAGCTTTGTCGTGTGTAATTGCTTGCAGAATATCATGCGCTTTTTTAGAGGAAAGCGAGTATTCTACAGATTTTTGGAACGCACAATCAAAGCATGGCTGTTTCATACATTTTGTAAATAATTTATGGAAGTTGAAAATATCCCCCAGATGCATATCGCACTGAAGGATATTTTATCAATCTGCATCGAAGCAAGTAAATTGGCTGCAATACTTTCCGACAAGCTAATTTATAAATGTCGCCAGAAGTTCTTACTGATAGTCTTGAGACTGACTACCTTGGGTTCCGCTGTCGCTTCAGGGGCATGACCAACAGCCACCGCAGCAACAATTGGTGCAGGTGTAGTTAGCAGAGAATTGAGTAATTCCATTTGATAATCGACATCTTCTACTGAGCGATATACCCTGTATGGTTCGATTTGCATACCTAAAGGTGTTGGGACAATCTTTAAATATTGATTTAGGGCATTGATATAAGCAACTGAAAAATTTCTCTGCTCTACATAAGGACGAATAATCTCTAGTAATTCAATCGCTCTGTTGATTTCATAAACTTCACAATTACTGTCGATTTGTGACTGACTTCTTCTGTAGCCTTTCATCATCTTTTCGGCTACTAGATTGTTGAATTTGCTAACGGCTCTCTGATGATTGCCTAATGTGTGAACTTTGGTTTGCGCTTGATAACCGACTCTGCCCCACTGCACTGTTAAGTTACCATCTTCGACAATGGCCGCCCAGAATTTATTGCTGTTTTGAATTGCGTCAACAAAGACTAAATAGATTTCCATCTTTCTTACCCTGTCAATTTCCTAACTTCAGGGCATTGCCCTATCTGAGATAGATATACTGAACGCGATCGCTACGAACTTAAAAGAGCGATCGCCCCATAGAATCAGGAGACAATCGCTTTCTCATCAGTTCATATTGCGAAACTTAGCAGCACGCAAAGATTGAGTCTTCGCTGCAACCACAGGGCTACTAGCCCGTCGTGCGGTGGATGCCCACACCTGCATTCGTTCAACCGCCGCCGCATCCTGAATTGCAAGTGGGGTAATGGTTTGACGACAGGTTTCGAGGTCAGCAAGTGTTACCTGCTGCGGTCGCCCTTCATCGAATGCCAGCAGAGCAGCTTCCGAAGCGAGGGTTTCCAGTTCTGCTCCTGAAAACTTTGCGGTGGAAGCTGCGATCGCTTCAAGGTACTCCGATTCCAGGTGAATGCCAAAGCGTTGTAGATGAATCCCTAGAATCTGTACACGCTCAGGCTCCGTAGGAAGATCAACAAAGAAATTTTCATCGAAGCGGCCTTTCCGTTTTAGTTCACTTGGCAGGGCAGATGGGTCATTACAAGTTGCCACGACAAACACGCCACTGGTTGATTCCGACATAAACGTGAGGATATTGCCTAGAACCCTTTGACTGACTCCACTTGTATCGCCACTACCGGAGAGGGCTTTTTCTATTTCGTCAATCCATAACACGCATGGAGCAATAGCTTGGGCTGTTTTAAGTGCACGGCGGACATTGCCCTCAGACTCGCCAACAAGTGAACCTAAGAGGGACGCAATGTCGAGTTGTAGGAGTGGTAAATTCAGTATAGTTGCAATGTTTTTGGCACAGTTAGATTTTCCTGTTCCGGGTGGGCCAGCCAGCAACACACCTTTGGGTTGGGGTAAGCTAAGACTTCGCGCCTCTTGTGTGAATAGTCGCCGCCGCCGAGTCAGCCACTCACGCAGTAGATCCAAACCGCCAAAAGGAATGGTAGCTGGTTTACCCAACTCGATACCAGGGCAAACGCATCTTATTTACTAATAAAAACTAAGGGAGATTCCAAAATGACATAGATAATTCTAAAAATTGATGGGATGATAAATAAAATAAATAAAATATTTTTAAAAATCTGAATTAGCTTATCTTCAACTGAATGACTAATCATCAATACTAAAATAATTCAATTATGAGCTACGTAAAAACATATTTAGAGAATAAATCAAACTTTTATGTAAAGCATTCAACTGAAGTTTTGATCTACTATTTTTAAGCTAGCACTAAAATGTTTAGTAAATATTTGTTATCCATCGCCGCGAGAAACTGTTTATTTTTGATTCCACGTTTGACACGCTTCTCTTGAGTTAAAAGATTGACTGCAATATGTCTAAGAATTGCAAAATTCTGTGGAGCATTATCTTTCCTAATCCTACAGTTATCTTCTTTCAAGGCGACATCCAATACCCAATGTAATGAATTCTCAACTGCCCAATGACTGCGAATAGAATTACCAAACTGTTTAGCATCTGATTCAAGGCTACTAATAAAATAACGGGTTTCGACTGTCGTTTGACCATCCAATGAACGGACAGATTCTACCATCCCAACACTATTAAAATTTGTAATAGATATAGCAAGCAATAAAACTCCAATGACTGTATAACGTTGTTTTAACCAGATACAAAAAGAAAAGTTAATATTGAACAAAGCTATCTCCTGTGGAATCTGCACTCTTCACTGATAAATTCAGCATACTTGAATTTATTGGTTACAGCCATTGACAAATTAAGATGAATAATAATACTTTCAGCCAATAAGCCCCTAGTGTGGGCGACACTATTTTTACCCCAATCGATGAATCTTCAAGAAGTCAAAAATCAATTTCCAGAAGCAGTAGGTGAGATCGAGACACTTGAAAGACTAGGGTTTGCTTCCCGTAGTGGTAATTGGATTGATACCCTTGACTTTGAAGAAGCACAGACAGCTTGTTGGTTATTCGGAAGAATCGGTGATGAGCGAGACGCTGATGCCCTTATTCATACTTTGTCTGGTCAACGTTGTGAATTATGGATCTTGCAGCAACTTCCCTCAGTCTCATCGCTACTGAGAAGCACCTAAAATCTTTGTTGTCTATTCTATCTACTAGTAGTCTACCAAGCCAACTTTGCTAGGTTAAATCCGGGTATAAACGCTGCATTTTTCGACGAGCATCTTTGGTTTGGAAACCCCAATAGACACTGGCTTTTTGTTGATTACGTTGTTTCTCCCAAGCGGCAATCTCAGAAGTTAATGTTTCTGCATTAGGAATACGCCGTTCTAAACATTGGCGAGATAAAACAGATAACTCAATTTCTACTGGATTTAACCAAGAAGCGTGTTTAGGAGTATAGTGAAACTCTAATTTTTGAATGATTCGACGTGCTTCTTGTGGTGAAAAAATCTCGTATAATGCACTTGGAGTATGAATATTTAGATTATCAACTACTAAACGGATTACCTCAGCATCGCGGTAATGAACATCTACCAACTCTTTCAATTGTTTAGCAAAGTCAACTTTGGTACGACGTTGTGTAACTTCAATATGCCTCCATCCAGCTAAAGGTTCAAAAAGAGCAAATAAATTTACAACACCATTGCGTTTATACTCATAATCATAANTTTGGAAACCCCAATAGACACTGGCTTTTTGTTGATTACGTTGTTTCTCCCAAGCGGCAATCTCAGAAGTTAATGTTTCTGCATTAGGAATACGCCGTTCTAAACATTGGCGAGATAAAACAGATAACTCAATTTCTACTTGATTTAACCAAGAAGCGTGTTTAGGAGTATAGTGAAACTCTAATTTTTGAATGATTCGACGTGCTTCTTGTGGTGAAAAAATCTCGTATAATGCACTTGGAGTATGAATATTTAGATTATCAACTACTAAACGGATTACCTCAGCATCGCGGTAATGAACATCTACCAACTCTTTCAATTGTTTAGCAAAGTCAACTTTGGTACGACGTTGTGTAACTTCAATATGCCTCCATCCAGCTAAAGGTTCAAAAAGAGCAAATAAATTTACAACACCATTGCGTTTATACTCATAATCATAACGTTCAGGCTGATCTGGTTCTGGTGGCAAAGGAAGTCTTACTTCTTCTACTAATTGATATGGCCGTTCATCTAGGCAAACTGTAGGTTTTTTCGGATTATATGGCTCCGAAGTACAAATCCAAAACATCCTCCATTCTGAATACATACTCTGCGTTAACTTCGGGAATACACCACTGTTCTTTTAACCACGGTTTAATTTCGTTTTTTTTAGAGTTTGACGTATTGTTTCGTCGGAAATTGAATCTATTATCCCAACGCTTATTAAATGGTCTGCTAATAATTGCATTGTCCAGCGCACTCTTCCTTCTGGCGGATTAGAACAAGCAGTCGCGATCAAAAATGCTTCTTGTTTTTCATCTAGTTTTGTAGGTTTTGGTGGATGAGCTTCATCCTTTAAAGCAAAATCTAACCCACCAATGACAAATTTTTCTCGTATCCGTTGTACTGTTGCAGTATGCGCTCTAACTGTGTCAGCGATCGCCGAGTCTGTTTCATCTTCAGCAGCCATCAAAAGAATGTTTGCACGGGTTATAGTTCTTGCCTTGTGCTTACCTTTCTTTATTATTGATTGTAGTTGAGCAACTTCATCTTCACTCAAGTCAACGATGTACTTCTTTACCATATTATTCCCTGTTTTTGGCTAATTTACCAATCACAGGTATTACTTAGCAAACTTTGCTTGGCAGACTACTAG
>LXQE01000015.1 GCA_003326195.1 Nostoc punctiforme NIES-2108 | reverse complement strand
TCAGAGTCGAATCAATAAAACTAATCCCTGTAACCTCTCCTGTGCGTGTATGTAAAAAACAACACAACAACATTAAACACCTTCGCGTAGCGTCTCGAAGAGAAGGCATCAGTTCCACAAACCTGGTGTAGCTCACCAAGTTGGGAAACGCTCCACGCCAACTTTGTAGCACGTGCAAGGTGTAGAACTCCTTGAAAGTTTTATAACCACTACCGTGAAATGCGATACCTTCGGTAAGCTTCGCTAACGCAATTGTCATCACCTCTGATAAATGCATTTTTGATTTGCTGCGGCGCTCTTCCTTTGTAGATGGTAACTGTGGCACTTGTTGCCACAAGTTCTCCCACTGGTTGCAAAAATCATCTACGTCACAGAAGATTTGTACGATATCGAGGCGAGATACAATGGTAGACTAAGCCCTGACCCTCATTTTTCTTAGATATTTTTAGTCTCGGCGTTTTTTTGTGCCTTTTTTGCTCATTCTCAATTAATCTTAGCGATCACACTTCGCCTGCCCAGTTAAGCAAATTCCTATCTAGCAAGCTTTTTGGGCTTTTCTATCCGTCGAACTCACGTTATTTTAGAATGCAATCGGGCAGAAGTAGGGGAGATTTGGGTAATTAAATGCTGTTATTGAGAGTCTGCTAAAGGTAACAGTACATAAAAGGTACTACCTTTGCCTAAAATGCTCTGAACCCAGATTTTACCATCATGTTGCTGTATGATATCTCGGCAAATAGCAAGTCCTAAACCTGTTCCTCCTTTGTTGCGGGAGTCAGATGCATCTACCTGCTGAAAACGCTCGAAGATTATTTGCAATTTATCTTCAGGAATTCCTCGCCCTTCATCTTGGATCGTAATTAAAAGGAAGTTGGATGATGAAGGCTGATTTTCTTCAGACTCAACGCCTCTGGATTCTGAGAGAGTGGCACTTATCCACACAGTGTCACCTGGTTCAGAAAACTTAATCGCGTTGCTCAGTAAATTAGTGAGGGTTTGCAGSAGGCGATCGGGATCTGCCCAAAGTTCTACTGCTACGGGATTTATAATCAGTCGAACTTGTAATTTATCTGCCATTGCTTGCATCGCTTCCGTTGCCGTAATTAGCAAGTCTGCGGCGTTGCACTTCGCTTTTCGCGTGAGGATTTTGCCCGATTTCATCCGCTCTAAATCGAGAATATCGTTCACTAAACGAATCAGGCGTTCAGTATTAGTGGTGGCAATGCTTAGGACTTTTTGCCCCTGTTCATTCAGAGTTCCCAGTTGTCCTGAACTCAATAAATCTAATGCTCCCATTGTGGAAGTTAAAGGTGTACGCAACTCATGACTGACTAAAGAGATAAATTCGTTTTCTAGACGTTTGCGTTCGGTGATGTCATTGGCAATTAATAAAGCACATGGCACTCCAGCTAGATCAATTAATTCGAGAGATATCAGTATGGTTTTGAGTTCTCCAGACTTAGTAAAAAATTCAAATTCTAGATTGTACAGTGAGCCAGTTTCCGGCAGAAGTTGAATTGTTTGAGCGATCGCGACTGTACTTTTACCTAAATTAAGTTCGGTAGCAGTATCTCCAATTACTTCCTCTAGACAATAGCCGCTCATCTTCAAGAAGCTGGGATTAACATCAATAAAACGAGCTTCGGAAACTGTGGCGATCGCGATTGGGTTGGGACTAGAGCGAAAAACTTTAGCAAACTTTTCTTCTGCTTTGGCGCGTTCAGAAATTTCCTGCTGCAACCGCTCATTTTGGGCTTGGAGTTGTCGTTGCAGTTTCCAAATAGTCAAGTGATTTTCAATTCGTGCTAAGACCTCTTCTAGTTGGAAAGGCTTAGTGATGTAGTCCACCCCACCAACTGTAAAAGCTTTTACTTTATCTAGTACGTCACCCAAAGCGCTGATAAAAATTACTGGAATTTCGCGGGTGCGATCGTTTGCCTTCAGGTGTTGGCAGACTTCATAGCCATTCATCTCAGGCATATTCACATCTAGCAAAATTAGGTCGGGAGGAACTGCATTTGCTCCCCGTAAACCCGTAGAACCTTTAGTTACACTTCTAACTTTATATCCCTGTTCCGTCAACATGGCAGATAGGAGATTTAGGTTTTCTGGCGTATCATCAATCACCAGTATGTCTGCTTTAGGGAAGTTGAGTGACTCTTTAGGCATGGAAATATCGACTTTAGCCACAATAGGCTACTAATTGTTTCTAGAGATTTTAACCTTAGTTCAATATGTTAATAATCAGTTACAAAAAAAATAGCAATTACCCATTTATCTACCCTAGTTCTCCCCGATTAATTTCTAATGTTAAAAACATCAAATCAAGTTTGTAAATCACTTACTAAATTACACAACAAGGAGTAACTTGTATGCAAAGTGCAACCATGCGGAAACCCACTATTCTTGCATCAGGAGAAGGGAATCAATTTTCAGTTATTGGTGCACAGTTTACAACAAAAGTAACCGGAGAAGAGACTAATCAAGCGTGGACAATTTATGAAATTACAGATATAGAGGAAAATGGTCCACCACTTCATACTCACCCTTGGGAAGAGGCGTTTTATATTCTAGAAGGTGAACTAGACATCCAAATTGGTACAGAAACAATTTTGGCATCACCAGGCTTTTTCGTTAACATTCCTCACAATACACCACACGGCTTTAAGATTCGTTCTGCTACTGCGAAATTTTTGGTTTTAATTTCGCCGAAGGGTGCGCAAAAGTTTTATGAAGAAATGGGTCAAGTAGCAGATAGTCCATTGCTAAACATGGAAAAAGTACAGCCTGTTTTGAACAAATATGGATTGCAGTTTATTGCATGAAGTTTTCGTTTGGATGGATTTGGATGCACATTTGTGTGCCCCTATTCGCAAAGGCGGTATAGAAACACGCAGAGTTCGCGTTGGAAATCGCTTTCGTTGATAAATAAATCTATTTCTACAAAAATGCTATGCACTCAATAACCAACAGGCAATTCTATTCCATACCGAAAACTGTCCGCTTTTTCGCTGCTACCGCCCTGAGTTTGGGTTTCACCGCTAGCCTTGTTTTTTACCCAAGCGCGAGTCAAGCGGGTAATGACACTGGAGTGCCTGCTGAACTCCAGGGCGAGTGGCGGTACGGTCGAATCTCGTCTATCCAATACCAAGACAGTTACACAGGGCAGTCCGCAGCCCCAAACGGCTCTAGCGACCAATTCCAACTTGCATCTAATGGCAACTACAAGCGAAATAGACTGATTCAAATCAACACCTACAACTGTGCATCTAACCTCTTCATAGAAGAAAAAGGCAAAGTTAAGATTGAGGCTCAACACCTTACTTTTCAACCCAGCGACAGTACATCTAAAGGGCAAATCTGCAATAGCGGGCGCACCTACTCCAGCCGCAATACAGCAAAGCCTGAGACTTACCAATGGTCGATTGAGACAAATGATTATGGACAGCAAGTTTTAGTACTTGAGACTGCCGATGGTAAGGGTCGCGCTCATTATGGACGACCTCAATAAGCTAATGAGCATTCAATTTGCATAGAACCCAATACGCTGAAGTTAAGAATTTTTTCTCTCCCCTGCCTCCCCTAGTTCTACCCGATTGTTTTCTAATCTACAAAATATCGAACTGAGGTTATTCTATGATTCACCATATTTCAATTGCTGTTAGAAACCCTAGTCATGTTGCTAAAGTTCTGGGGGAAATCTTAAAAGCGCAAGCTGTTCCCTTTCCTCCTAATCCTGGAAGTTATATGGTTCTACCTTTTGATGAATACGGTACAGGTATTGAACTTTATCCTTTAGGTTCTCAAATAGAACCTGGTGAAGGTGATGAAGAATGCGTATTTGTACATACTGCTATTACTTCTAAGTATACAGATATTCATGCAGCTATCTCTGTACCAATTGGTCAACAAGAAATTGAAAAAATTGGTGTGCGTGAAGGTTGGCGTGTAGTGCGCTGTAACCGCGATTCTTTCTTTGATGTGATTGAGTTCTGGGTAGAAAACAGGTTAATGATTGAATTGCTAACACCAGAAATGGCATCTCAATATTTGAAATTTGCTACCCAGCAAGAAAATCTGAAATATTTTTTGGCAGAACCAGCTTTAGCTACAACTTGATAAACATTTATTGCAATCCTATTTTATTTGTAAGAATTGCAAACCGCAGATCCTCAACTTATTTGATAAGTTGGGGATTTTGTCGACTATAAGTCACTCAAAAAGAAACTGAGGCTTTGGGAAAGTTTTTTATCTTGATGCAAGTTTGTTTCTTTTAGAATCAGCGATCGCTTTTTTAAGTGAAATCTAGTTCAGAGCCATTAGGCATGATTCATTTTGCCTAACCGAATTGCTATGAAAACTTCTGGTTATTATATTGATTAATTACAAGTTTTGTTGTATCGTTTTTAACGAAAATATTGTATATACTTGTAATCAGTATAAAAAACGAAAAAACTACCTAAAATGCCAAAAGATAGCCCAAAAGTTAGCCTAGATGCACTTATACCTAGAGAAGCATTTGAGCTTCAAGGACAGCAATCTAAAATGATACTCAATAATATTCCTATGATACAAATTCGTAATTTAGAGCAAAAAGATTTTTTCTATCCATTTTTACGAAAACCTGATTTTCAACGAGAAACTAATGAGTGGGATGCTCAGAAAATATGTGATTTTATTGAAAGTTTTTTAAATGGTGATTTAATACCAGCTGTTATTCTTTGGAGAAGTGATAGTGGTTATTTTTTCGTAATTGATGGTTCACATAGGTTAAGTGCTTTAATAGCCTGGATAAATGATGATTATGGCGATAAAAATATTTCCAATAAATTTTATGATGGATACATCACAGAAGAGCAAAAAAATGCTGCTCAGGAAGTTAGAAAATTAATTAAGGATAAGATAGGCTCCTACCAGGATTATGAATTGTCATAGAATTTGTCAATATAGTTAACAATATAGAAGCAGAAAATGAACTGGATTTAAATGATGATCCAACAGGTGAGAATACTGTAAAATTCTTAACGAATTGTCAAAAGTTAGCCCAGAGAATAACTACTAATGATCCTTCATCTCTTGGGCTTCACCCACTGATATATTTCTATACTCACGATAGCCGATATAGGGTAGGTTCATTTTATGGTGTTGTTAGCTTGGTATTATTTTTAGGAAAAAATAAATCTTATGATAAATTTATAAAATGCAGGAAAGATTTTGAATTTGTGATTTGGCAACATGATGATATAGTTCCACAAATTGTAAGTAAAAGTAGTGCAGTCAAGGCACGAGAAAAGGTTAAAGATTTTTATTTGGCAATAATTGAGAAATTAACACAAGGTGTAGATAAAAAAAATGTTATGAAGGAAATCATAGCCGAAAAAACTTTTGGTTCCTTAAAAATGAAATCTAGAGTTAACACAAGTGAAACTCAAAGTAAAACTTTTTCACGAGAAACCAAAGCAGCAGCTTTTATCAGAGATGCTTTACCTAAAGTTCAAAGATGTAAAATCTGTAGTGGCTATCTTCACAGTAACTCTATATCTATAGATCATAAAACAAGAAAAGAAGATGGTGGCTTAGGTAATTTAGATAATGCACAGTTAACTCACCCATACTGCAATTCAACAATCAAAAATTAAATGTTTTTAAACTAGGCATAAAATTTAGAGATAGGATGCTTTAGTTTTATGTAATATACGTTACTTGCAAAAGACTAAGATTTCACCGCCGGATATTGTTTCAACACCTGCTTTAAATATTGCCCAGTATAAGACCTGGGATTTTTTGCAACTTCCTCCGGTGTACCCACAGCAATCAGTTCTCCACCTTTGTCGCCACCTTCTGGCCCCAAATCTATCACCCAATCAGAACAACGAATTACATCTAAGTTGTGTTCAATTACTAAAATTGAATTGCCTTTATCTACCAATCGTTGCAACACATCTAACAATTTGTGGACATCATAAAAAGATAACCCTGTTGTCGGTTCATCGATTAAATAAAGTGTCTTTCCTGTAGCGCGTCGAGATAGTTCTGTTGCCAATTTTACCCGTTGCGCTTCACCACCAGATAAGGTAGTCGCAGGTTGTCCTAATTGGACATAACCCAATCCGACATCAAATAAAGTTTGCAAACGCGCGATCGCTTTGGGTATATTCTGGAAAAAGTCTAAGCTTTCCTCAACTGTCATTCTCAGTACATCAGAGATTGACTTATCTTTATACTTCACCTGTAATGTCTCGCGGTTGTATCTTGCACCCTTACAAATTTCGCATTGCACGTAAACATCAGGGAGAAAGTTCATTTCAATAACATTCACACCCTGTCCGCTACAAGCTTCGCAACGTCCACCTTTAACGTTGAAGGAAAATTGTCCAGGTTTGTAACCCCTAGCTTTGGCTTCCACTGTTTGGGAAAATACATCCCGAATGGCATCAAAAATTCCTGTGTAAGTTGCAGGGTTAGAACGTGGTGTGCGTCCAATGGGAGATTGATCGATAACGATCGCTTTATCAATCGCGTTTAATCCCTGAATTTTATCCAAATGTCTGGGTAAGGGAACTTTCTTAGTTAAATGGTGTTGCAGAGATGGATATAGTAATTCGTTAATCAGGGTAGATTTGCCAGAACCAGACACACCTGTGATGGAGACGAGTTTACCTAGCGGAATGTCTACATCTATATTTTGTAAATTGTTGCGATGGGCATTTTTAATTCCCAAACTACGCCCATTTCCTTCTCGGCGTTCTGCTGGTGTGGTAATTACTCGCCTTCCTGATAAATATGCACCCGTCAAAGAATCTTCTGCTGCTAATAACGCCTGAAAATCACCTTGGGCGATAATATTTCCGCCGTGGATTCCTGCACCAGGGCCAATATCAACTATGTGGTTGGCTGCGCGAATTGTTTCTTCGTCGTGTTCAACGACAATTAATGTATTACCCAAATCACGCAATTTAGTTAAAGTTTTGAGCAACCTGCCATTATCTCGTTGATGCAAACCAATACTCGGTTCATCTAAAACGTAAAGAACTCCTGTTAAACCAGAACCAATTTGCGTTGCTAGACGAATTCGTTGGGCTTCGCCACCGGAAAGAGTCATGGCGGGACGATCAAGGGTGAGGTAATCTAAACCGACATCTAACAAAAATTGCAATCTAGCTTTGATTTCTCTCAGGACTAAATCAGCAATTTGTAACTGGCGATCGCTCAACTTGAATTGCTCAATTCTCTCCCGACAATCTCGAATTGATACGGTAGTCAATTCTAAAATTCCATATTGTCCCAACTTCACCGCCAAGGCTTCCGGTTTTAACCGTTTTCCTTTACAAACTTCACACGGTTGATCGATTAAATACTGCTCTAATTTTTGCTTAATTAGTTCAGAACCACCTTCATATTGCCGTTGCAAAATTGGGATAGCACCTTTAAAACTCTGCTTCCTTTGTGCTTCTGCGGCTCGTTCATCTTTTTCGCCAAACAAAATAATTTGCTGCTGTTCTTCTGTCAGCTTGCTCCAATTTGTTTGTAACTCAAACCCATAAATCTGTCCTACACTATAAAGTAATTCCAAGTAATAAGAATTATCTTTTTCTGACCAAGGCGCGATCGCAGCATAAACTGGCGCTTCCCAGTCAGGTACGATCAAGTCTGGCGCAAATCTTCTTAAAGTTCCGATTCCATGACAGTGCGGACAAGCACCATAAGGTGAGTTAAAGGAGAACAATCGCGGTGATAGTTCCTCCATTACCGCGCCATGTTCTGGACAAGCAAAATTTTCCGAAAATACTAATTCTTCTTCTTTTTCTTGTCCGTCGTCATCAAGTAGACTCACCAGAATGGCTGCAATACCACCCGATTGCTTGAGACACGTAGACAGGGAATCAACCAAACGCTCTTGGATATCAGCCTTTTTCACCAAGCGGTCAATTACCACTTCGATGGTGTGGGTAAAATTTTTATCCAATTCAATGGAATCTGACAGTTCGCGGATCTCGCCATTGATCCGCACACGGACAAAACCTTGAGATGCCAGACTTGACAAAAGCTTACGGTGTGTGCCTTTTTTACCCCGGACAACGGGTGCAAGAATTTGGAAGCGGGTGCGATCTGGTAATTCCATGATGCGATCGCACATCTCATCGATTGTCTGGGGTGCAATACAGCGATCGCATATCGGACAATGGGGTTCGCCAGCCCGACCAAACAACAGCCGCAAATAGTCGTAAATCTCCGTTACCGTACCGACAGTGGAACGGGGGTTATGAGACGTTGACTTTTGGTCAATGGAAATGGCTGGACTTAAGCCTTCAATCGCTTCCACATCCGGCTTATCCAGTTGTCCTAAAAATTGCCGTGCGTAGGCGCTGAGGGATTCCACATAGCGACGTTGCCCTTCAGCGAAAATGGTATCAAAGGCTAGGGAAGACTTACCAGAACCAGAAACGCCAGTGAATACGATTAGGCGATCGCGTGGCAATTCCAAGTCAATATTTTTCAGATTATGCTGCCTAGCACCCCGAATCCGAATGGTATTCTGGCTGTTGTGGCTGGGGTACGGAAGATTTCCATTCAAGGATGCTGCTAGCTGTTTGTCTGACATATTGGGCGGCGAAGAAGGAGTTTCTTATGAAACAGTCCTTAATAATACTATCTTTAATTAGTTTATAGTAGAACAATCGTACTGTTTTGGTTAGTTATCGTTCCAGATTCATGGCGCAGACATCCTTAAGAGTCTGCTAATTTGGAAGCATCCTGATTAAATATCCTTCTGAGGGCGAAGCTATGGTATCGCAAATCCAACCGCCGACCCAGCCAGAGGTCATCTACCCAGATAGTGACGGACAACCAGTGGCTAATAATACCATACAGTTTGGCTGGATTGTAGAAATTAAGCAGAATCTAGATTGGCTATTTGCTGACGATCCAAATGTATTTGTCGCCGGGGATTTATTTTGGTATCCGGTAGAGGAACGCAACAAAATTGTTAACGCCCCAGATGTGATGGTGGTATTGGGTAGACCAAAAGGCGATCGCTTGTGCTATCAACAATGGAAAGAGGAGGGAATTGCACCGCAAGTGGTGTTTGAAATTCTTTCTCCCAGCAACACCCAAACTGAAATGGACAAGAAATTACTTTTCTACGATCGCTATGGCGTAGAAGAGTACTACATTTACGATCCTGAAAAAAATAATTTGTGTGGATGGTTGCGTAGCGAAGATGGTTTAGATGTCATCCCCCAAATGGAAGATTGGGTTAGTCCTCTGTTAAAAATTCGCTTTGTTCCATCATCAGAGGGTTTACAGTTATATCGCCCTGATGGAGAACGATTTTTAACTTATACAGAAATTTCTCGCAACGCCGAACAAGAACGGCAACGGGCGGAACTTGCAGAACAAGCTAGGAGAGATGCCATACCCCGATTATTGCAAATGAATTTGAGCATCGAACAGATTGCCCAAGCTTTGGCATTGTCAGTGGAAGAAGTGCGATCGCTTGCTCAGGAGTAACGCCGTATACAATTTTTTAATCGGGCTATTAGAAATGGAAATTGTACTTGAGATATTCTGATTATGCTAGCCAATGCAGCCACCCATAATGTCACCTGGGAAAAGTTACCTGATGATTTTGTTTTAGACAACGAACCAGTGGATAACATTAATCAGCCACTCTTGGCTGCTGCTTTAACAGAAAGCTTGGAACTTGCTGGCAGATTACCCGCCGATGCGTTAACCATCACTAACTACGGTATCTGCGCCAACTTGAATAATCGATTTGTGGTCAAAGCGCCAGATTGGGGATATGTACCATCAATTCGAGTCTTACGAGAAGAAGTGAAGCGTAGTTATACGCCACGACTCCAAGGTGATATTCCCGTAATTGTGATGGAATTTCTCTCAGATACCGAAGGTGGAGAGTATTCGAGTAAACCGACCTATCCCCCTGGTAAATGGTTTTATTATGAGCAGATTTTACAAGTGCCAAACTATGCCATTTTTGAACCAGATAGCGGAGTGTTAGAAGTTTATCGGCGAGATGATTTAGGAAATTATGAACTGCAAACACCAGATGCAAATAATCGTCACTGGATTGCCGAAATGAATTTGTTTTTAGGCGTATGGCAAGGAAGCCGAGAAAACCGCACAGGTTATTGGTTACGTTGGTGGGATGACAACGGCGAATTATTACTGTGGGGTTTAGAGTTAGCAGCAAAAGAACGGCAAGAGAAAAACGCCGCTCAACAGCTTGTAGAACAAGAACGCCAGCGTGCAGAACAAGAAAGTCAGCGTGCAGAGAGATTAGCCGCTCAGTTAAAAGCCTTGGGAGTAGAACCGGAGGTTTAACTCGGTACTTCGACCTTTTTACTCGGCGATTCGTGTTCAGAACTCGGAACTTCAGCCTTTTTGCTCGGCGATTCGTGTTCGGAACTCGGGACTTCGACCTTTTTGCTCGGCGATTCGTGTTCGGAACTCGGGACTTCGACCTTTTTGCTCGGCCATTGGTGTTCGGAACTCGGAACTTCGACTTTTTTGCTCGGCCATTGGTGTTCGGAGCTTGAAACACCGAGTTCAGAACTGCGATCGCATTTCTTTTTTACCGAGCGATAGCTATTTTTGAATATTAACTCCCTCATCCTCCTTATCTCCTACTGCCTTGGACACACCTTAACCGCATCAGGATGGCTAATCAAATAACTCTTAAGCCAACTGCAACCCTGTGCTAATAAATCATCAAGATTCAGATTCCACAATTTGATGGTCTTGTCCCAACTGGCGGAAGCTAAAGTTTTGCCATCCGGGCTGAAGACGACGCTGAAGACCGAATTGCTATGCCCAGTCARGGTGGAAATTTCTTTGCCCGTSTCCCGATTCCACAATTTGATGGTCTTGTCCCAACTTACGGAAGCTAAARTTTTACCATCCGGGCTGAAGACGACGCTGTTGACCCAATTACTATGCCCAGTCAGGGTGGAAATTTTTTTGCCCGTCTCCCGATTCCACAATTYTATGGTSTTGTCCCAACTAGCGGAAGCTAAAGTTTTACCATCTGGGCTGAAGACGACGCTGTTGACCAAACTGCTATGCCCAGTCAGGGTGGAAATTTCTTTGCCCGTCTCCCGATTCCACAATTTTATAGTCTTGTCAGCACTGGCGGAAGCTAAAGTTTTACCATCCGGACTGAAGACAACGCTGTTGACCTCAGCGTTATGCCCAGTCAGGGTGGAAATTTCTTTGCCCGTCTCCCGATTCCACAATTTGATCGTCTTGTCCCAACTGGCGGAAGCTAAAGTTTTGCCATCTGGGCTGAAAACGACGCTGTTGACCAATTGGCTATGCCCAGTTAGGGTGGAAATTTCTTTGCCCGTCTCCCGATTCCACAATTTGATCGTCTTGTCCCAACTGGCAGAAGCTAAAGTTTTGCCATCTGGGCTGAAGACGATGCTGTAGACCCTACCGCTATGCCCAGTCAGGGTGGAAATTTCTTTGCCCGTCTCCCGATTCCACAATTTTATAGTCTTGTCCCAACTGGCGGAAGCTAAAGTTTTGCCATCTGGGCTGAAGACGACGCTGTTGACCTCAGCGTTATGCCCAGTTAGGGTGGAAATTTCTTTGCCCGTCTCCCGATTCCACAATTTGATCGTCTTGTCCCAACTGGCGGAAGCTAAAGTTTTGCCATCTGGGCTGAAGACGACGCTGTTGACATCAGCGTTATACCCAGTTAGGGTGGAAATTTCTTTGCCCGTCTCCCGATTCCACAATTTTATAGTCTTGTCAGCACTGGCGGAAGCTAAAGTTTTACCATCCGGACTGAAGATAACGCTGTTGACCTCAGCGTTATGCCCAGTTAGGGTGGAAATTTCTTTGCCCGTCTCCCGATTCCACAATTTGATCGTCTTGTCACAACTGGCGGAAGCTAAAGTTTTACCATCTGGGCTAAAAACGACGCTCTTGACCAATTGGCTATGCCCAGTTAGGGTGGAAATTTCTTTGCCCGTCTCCCGATTCCACAATTTGATCGTCTTGTCCCAACTGGCAGAAG
>LXQE01000014.1 GCA_003326195.1 Nostoc punctiforme NIES-2108 | reverse complement strand
TAGTCTAAATGTTCTGCTACCATTTGCTCTATCTGTTGTTCATAACCAGATAGTTGGCTCGGTTTTCCTCCAGTTGCTGCATTTGGCTGTAGTGTCCCTTTTTCTCGTTTTCGCTTCACGAGGTTTTGTACTGTATTTTTACTTACCTTGAATCTTTCTGCTACTTTGCGAATAGATGTATTTCCCGCTTCGTAAACGCTAATAATTTTTGAGCGCAGGTCTACTGAGTAGGGTTTCATCTGATTTTTTACTTTTATCTTCTCCACTACTGTACCAAACCGTTAGACAAAGTGCTGTAACTGGGAGTTAGCAGATTCCAGTTCTAATCGGGCTGTAATTGTCAATTCACATTTTTGACCTGACATCAGACGCGCTTTAATCTGATTTTGTCCAGTCATGGTCGCGCAGATAGAATTCAAAGTCGCTTGGGGAAGGAAAGTCACGTTTCAACTGCGCTAAATCCGCTCCGTAGCCGACGTTCTCAAACCAGCGATACATCGTGGTTACTTCCTCTCCGACTTGCTGCTCAAACGCTTCAAACGGAATTTGTTGGTAGTTGACAGTTTTACCCAGAACGCGGCTGAATGCAGCAGCAATTTCTGTCATGGTCATATCTACACTTGCGACTTCTTTTTGGCAATTCAAGAATTCTGCGGGACGCTCGAACACAGAAGCGACCATTTTCCCGTAATCTTCTTCGGAAAGTTGCTGCAATTTCGTTTCAGGACTGAGCGGTTGGAGAAGCGTTCCTTGCTCAATCATCGGACGCATCGTGTTGTAATTATAGAAAAAGAAAACTGGACGCATCATCGTGTAGGGCAAAGCAAGCGATCGAATGTATTCTTCGACTTGAAACTTGCTCTCGAAATGTGGAATGCCCGTGTTGCGTTCTGCGCTTCCCACTGAACTGTAGACGAAATGCTGAATGCCTGCCGATGAAGCTGCATCTGCGATCGCTTTGCCATCTCGGATCTCGGCTTCTAATCCACCTTCTTTAAGAAAGGTCTGCAACGAAAAAACGCCATAAGCACCTTCCAAAGCGCGATCAACGGAAGCGCGATCGCTGAAGTCTCCTGTTACGAGTTCTGCCCCCGCTTGTTGGAGTGCTTGGGCGGCGGGCTTGTTTGGATCGCGCACAAAGGCACGCACCTTGAAGTTACCGCGCTTTAAAAGATGACGCGCCACTGCGCCGCCCTGATTGCCCGTGGCTCCGGTAACTAAGATAATTCGTTCTGCGGTTGTTTGCTGTGTCATGTCTGTTTTTTTTATACTGTTTGTGTATTTGAAATTTATCTTGTCTAAACAGTAGCTTGTACAGCAAAAGAGAAAAAGTAGTTAAAATTCAAAACAGTTGTGCAAAAAATTCAAAGATGCGTTTGCGTTAATGGACAAGCTGAAAAGCCTGATGATCTTTATCCGCTCCGCTCAATCTGGCAGCTTTTCGGAAGCAGCACGACACTTAGGTATGGCTCCTTCAGCCGTGAGTCGAGCCGTATTGCGCTTGGAAGATGACTTGGGGGTGCGCTTGCTCCAGCGAACAACTCGCAGCTTGACGCTGACCGAAGATGGCAACCGATTTTATCAACGCTGTCAGCAAATTCTCAACGATTTGGAAGAAGCCGAACTCGAAGTCAAACAATCGCAATCAATGCCGCTCGGAACATTGCGGCTCGATCTGAGCTTTGTGTTTGGCAAAATACATATCGCTCCGGCTCTGCTGCAATTTATCACACAATATCCAAAGCTAAATCTGAATGTTTCTTTTAACGATCGCACGATCGATCTGATTGAGGAAGGTATTGACGCGACAGTGCGGATTGGAATGAGCAGTGATAGCCGTTTAATCATGCACCATCTGGCAACTGCACGCTACATCACTTGTGCCTCGCCGCAGTATCTCGCCCAGTATGGCACGCCCACAACACCCACAGAACTTTTGCAGCATCGCTGTGTCAACTTTATCTATCCACAGACTGGGCGAGAGCCTAAATGGAAGTTTGAACAAGATGGAAAAGCGATTGACCTTTCTGTTGACAGTTATCTGCGATTCGATAATTCAGAAGTCATTCTAGAGGCGGTCATTCAAGGAGCCGGTGTAGTTCAATTTCCCAAATTTATCGCAGCCAAAGCGATCGCGCGTGGAGACCTCCAACCAATTCTTCAATCCTACGCGACCCAAGTTGGATTACCGATCTCCGTGTTGTACCCGCAAAAACGCTATCTCTGTGCTAAAGTTCGCGTCTTTGTTGAGTTTATGACAGAATTGACGGGTGCATTAAAGCGAGTTGATGTTGTAGATTGAAAGCTCGAACCAGTGGAAGAACGACTAGCCCAACGGCAAAGATTGCGCTGAACTGTTTAGACCTGACGCAGGCATTCACTTACACAGCTAAAATGATTTCAAGGAAACTCTTCAGCAGAACGACGCTGAAAATTAGCCTATAAGGATTATCTGGTGCGATCGCAGGAGGCAAAAAATGGGCTTGGCTGGATTAAGAATTGTGTTGGTAGAACCAGCTGGGCCGATAAATATCGGCGCGATCGCCAGGGTAATGAAAAATTTCGGTCTATATAATTTAGTATTAGTGAACCCCCAATGCGATCCGCTTTCGACGGAAGCTTTGATGATGGCTGTTCACGCTCAAGAAATTATAGAATCTGCGGTAACAGTGGCCACCTTACCAGAAGCATTGCATGGATGTGTACGGGCGATCGCTACCACTGGTCGCGTTCGCAGTTTAGAAACACCTTTAGAAAATCCTCGCACTGCACTACCCTGGTTACTGGAGGAATCAGAAAAACCCACAGCACTGATTTTTGGCAGGGAAGACCGGGGATTAAGCAATGAAGAATTAAACTATGCACAGCGGTTTGTTGGCATTCCCACAAGTCAAGATTATGTCGCCCTGAATTTGGCTACTGCTGTGGCAATTTGTTGTTATGAATTGTCACAATGTGCCCAACAACTTGACACTCAAACCTTACCTAAAACTGAACTCGCACCTTTGGATGTTGTGGAAGGATACTACCAGCAATTAGAATCAGTATTACTGAAAATTGGTTATGTATATCCTCATACGGCAGCTAGTCGTATGGGAAAATTTCGCCAATTGTATAATCGCGCTCACTTGAAAACTGGTGAGGTGGCTATGCTGCGAGGAATTTTGCAGCAGGTAGAATGGGCGCTGAAAAACCAGAGGAATAGTGAAAACTTGTAATTATTCGTTTAATATATACGCAATCATCCCCCCAAAATAATTAATATCGCTTAAACTAAACACAAAAATGCTACTTAGTGGCAAAGTGGAATTTGAGTATTAATATTGCTTAAAGATTAAGTTTGGGGTCAAAAGTCTGCAAGAAAACAGTCAAGTGGGTCACAAGGAGTAACGGTGTCAGAATCAAGTGGCGAACTAACAGCTTTCTCGCGGCGTCAACCCTTAAATCGGCGCCAGCAGCCACAAAAAGTTCAAAAAGTGGTAAAGAAGAGAGTTAAAGCTAACAGTCAGCAGCAAAATCTAAATGGACAAGAAGGGGCGCTAACACGCCAAAAAAATCAAATCAGTTCTCCCCCAATCTCTGGCGCTACACGTAGGGTAAAATCGGGGTTAGTTATGCCAACGGCAGTAAAACCAATACCTAGTGTCAAGGGAAAAATTCCTCCCTTTCGACCAGGTGCTGTGATGGTTAAAACAGTGCGGATGGAAAAGCCAAAAACAGGCAGACGCTCATCGCGAAAAACCCAGTTAAAGCCAATGGCCAAAACCGTATTGTATGTTTTGCGGTTATTAATTGTGGGTGTTGGGATGGGTGCAATTGTGGGGACTGTATTGTCAGTATTAGACCCAGCCAATCGCATCAGCACAAATTCGGCGTCGCAATCTAATAATAATGTTAATAATGTGGTGCGATCGCAGCCACAACCAACCCAAACTCCCCCAGCCGCAGCTTCGAGTCTATACCTATCTCAGGAAATTACCTCTTTGAAAAATGCCGTGCAAAATTTGGCGGCTACCAACCCAAATCTCACACCTGGAATTTTCTTAGTAGATTTAGATACTGGTAATTATGTAGATATCAATGGCTCTACCAGTTTTCCGGCGGCTAGCACGATTAAAGTGCCGATTCTGATTGCCTTTTTCCAGGATGTAGACGCGGGGAAGATTCGCCTAGATGATATGCTGACCATGCAACAGGATATGGTAGCTGGCGGTTCGGGAGATTTGCAATACAAACCACCGGGAACTCAGTACGCCGCTTTGGAAGTTGTCACTAAAATGATTACAATCAGCGACAACACGGCGACAAATATGCTGATTGCCCGACTGGGAGGAATTGACGCTTTAAACCAGCGTTTCCGTAGTTGGGGATTGACAGCCACAACAATTCGGAATCAACTCCCAGATTTGCAAGGGACAAACACCACTAGTCCCAAAGAACTAGGGAATTTGATGGCGATTGTGAGTCAAGGAAATTTAGTCAGTATGCCATCACGCGATTTCATGCTCGATATCTTGCGTCGCACCCAAAGAGACACTCTGCTACCATCAGGTTTAGGAACAGGTGCAAAAGCATACCACAAAACAGGTGATATTGGCACAATGCTGGCAGATACAGGTTTAATTGTTGTTCCAACTGGCAAGCGCTACATAGCCTCTGTAATGGTACAACGTCCAGCAAACGATCCTCGCGCCGAAAAATTGATTAGCTCAATTTCTCGTGCTGCCTACCAAGAGTTTAGCCAAAATCCTGTCACACCCAGCGCCACTACAAATCTTGTACCCACAAATGGTTATCAGCCCCAGGTTGCGAATCCTGCTTTACCTAACGGTACAACAGGCACTGCGCCCATGAGCGTTTATCAGCCTCCTGTTGTCACTCCTGTACCCAACGGTATGGGAAGTACAGTACCCACAAACAGTTATCAATCTCCAGTTATGAATCCGCAGTATTACCCTCCCAGATAAGTAGGTCGGTGTTTCTCCCTAAACTAAAGTTGTTGTCTTTTAACTCTTAACTTTTTTGATACCGCATACCTGGTAGTTGCGAAACAAAACCCATAAGTTCCAACTGTAATAAAGCGCCGGAAACTGAGCCAGCAGCCATGCCAGTTTGTTGGACAATAAAATCAAAGGGTAAAGCTTCACTTGCGATCGCATCCATTACCCTTTGCAATTCTGGTGATAAAGTTGGTAAACTTAACTGTTCTGGTGCTGTAGAAGCCTCAATTGTATCAATTTGTGGTATTGCTCCTAGCATGGTTAACAGTTCGTCTAGTTCTTTAAGAATGAAGGAAGCTCCCTGACTCAGCAACTTTAAGCATCCTTGGGATGGATAATCGTCCACTCTTCCAGGTAATGCATAGACATCTCTACCAAATTCATTTGCGTAGGTAGCAGTAATTAACGCACCAGATTTTAATGGCGCTTCCATTACTAGGATGGCGCGGCTTAAACCTGCAATAATTCGGTTGCGGCGGGGAAAGTGAGTGCGATCAGGTGGAGTTTTTGTAGGGTACTCACTGACGACTAAACCAGCCGTCAAAATTTGCTTGTACAAATCCCGATTTTTATGTGGATAAATGACATCTACACCAGTTCCCAAAACTGCGATCGTGCGTCCACCTGCTTTCATGGCAGCGATGTGGCTTTCGGTGTCAATTCCCTCTGCCATACCAGAAACAACTGTAAAGCCATTTTTAGCCAAAGCTGTACTAATTTGGCGAGTCCAACGGATACCGTATTCTGAGGGTTGGCGTGTGCCGACAATCCCAACCATTGGTTTTTGTCCGAGATTTTCTTGGAGTTCAACTTCACCGCGATAGTACAAAATTGGCGGTGGACTGGGAGTTTCTAGCAGTAAGCGGGGATAATCTGCATCTGCTGGCGTCCAGAAATGAGAATTTTCCTGCTGGTGCTTGGTAAATAGTTGTTCTGGGTGCAAACGCGATCGCTGTTGTACTACTTTTTCTAGTGTCTGAAAACCAAAACCCTCTACTTCTCCTAACTGTACCTTGGTAGCGTTCCAAGCTGTTGCCAGCGTGCCAAAATGCTGTTGCAGCCGTCGCAGTAATACCGGCCCAATTCCTGAAATTTGTGCCCAAGCTAACCAATATGCGCCTTCTTCTACCACCGTTCTATCCTCACGCCCACTGGATTGAGTATTCCCAAATTGGGATTGTTTGTTGATGGGGATGAGGTGGATGAGGAAGCAGGGGAAGAATAATTAATGACTAATGACTAATGACTAACCCCTTGACTTTTGACTCTTGACTCTTGACTATTAACTATTGACTATCTATCTTCTGATCTTCTGTGATGAAATATTTTTATCGTTTTTTAATAAGCCTATCTGGGTGCTTAATATTTTTACTGGTGCATAGTGGCCTTGGTTTGTTGCCTAGTTTGGCAGCCGAAAAAGTGACTATTAGATACGGATTGTTTGAGCAATCGATCCCAGTGGCAGATATACGCAACTATGGCGAGACGCAAAAGGCTTCTAGCGATTTGCAATCTTTCTTAGATTACCTCAGCGCTAAGGAAAAACAGAAGTTCCAAGAAGCCCTGCAAGTGAAAATGTCGCTTGATATTGTGGCTTTAGATAAGCTGATAAACACAGGAATGGGCAAGCAAATTTTATCTTTTGCTTCTGGTGCGATCGCTCGTCGCGATCAAGCCAGTATACAAGCATTACGATCTGCCCTCATCATCGGAGCAAAATCACCAGAAGGTCTAGGAATAACCAGCTTTCTACAAGCCTATCCCAGTAATCAACTAGTTATTGATGTGTCAAAGATTAAGAAGCTAGTCGGTATGGCAAATCCCTCTGCTAGTTCTGCTGATGCGCCGCCGAAAGATGACGTAAGTTCTTCACCTTTAGGGAAAGTTGCACTACAATATCAAACACTCGCCGCCCAGGATAAACAGTTCTCCGGTTGCTTATTTGGCGATTCTATTTCGGCTGGACTTGGCAATACCCTTGGGAGTGGTACTTTTAATTTTGGGTTAAATGGTCTGAGTATAATCTCATTACTAGAACAATTAAAAAGTTTAATTCCTACCAAGGTGAAATGCGAAAAAGCGATTATTGCCATAGGTGGAAATGATGCTTTGTATAAAATTAGTGATGAGTTATTTACCAAAAATCTCCAAGAGGCGATCGCACTTCTGCGCACAATGGGAACTAAAGAGCTTTTTCTGATTCCGGCTTTTTATTCGACAGTGGCAGCAAGCTCAGATCCAACTGTAGCGGCTCCAAATTCTAAAGTGGAACAAATTAATGTTCTGATTAATCAAGTTGCTGAAACAGAAAAAGTACCAGTTGCCGCAGCCGGACTAGCACCATTATATGAAAATAATGTTCTTAAAGAAAATTTAACCAGTGATGGCGACCATCTGAATGCAGAGGGTCTGAAAATTTATCGGCAAGCATTATTACAAATCCTGGGTAAGTAATACTATTTTGAATTTTGGATTTTGGATTGACTGAAAAATCCAAAATCTAAAATTAAATGGCTGCCAAAGTAAATATTTCTGCTGTATTACTGTTAAGCTTTCCAATTCAAAAAACGTGCATAAAGATAAGCTATACCTTCATCAAGAACCGTCCGCACACCTTCGCTAGAACCCCACCATTTGTTTGGATTATAATCTTGTGTTGTAGCAGCAATCACACCAACATTAATTTTAGGGGTAAGTATTTTTTTAAAAAGAAACCAACTCCTACGGGCATGAACGTCCAAGGAAAAAAGATTAATCGATTCTATTTTTAAATTTGAATTGGCTAGCCAACGCTCAAATTCAGCAGCAGATGCATAACTACGATCCTTAACCACAAAAGGTGTCGGAACAGCTACTACTTTTTCTGCTTCTAAACCGAGTTTTATGAAGGTGTCAGCTGACACGTCTGCAAAGTTCTTATATCCGGTAAGATAACTTCCTTTTCCTAATGTGCCTCCGGTAGTAATTATTTGATGATAAGAACCGTTTTTAAATTCAGTCAAAGCTTTTTCTATAGCGTAATCTGGTAGCCATCCTTCAACAACTAATACTTCTGCTGATTGGATCGGGGAAGTTACGGCGAGAAATGAGTGTACATGAGTAAAAAGGAAAAATATTAAATAGGCAATCAAAGCGATCACAATCGCCCACCCTTGAGCCGTAAGTGTCCACATTTCTTGGCGTTTGATTAGTTTGATTTTGGGAAATTTTTGACACCGACGATTTTTTATCCGCATTAAACCTTTGCTAAACGTTGTTCTTTCAAGTAGGTAAACACAGATTTATCTCCAATATCAGCAGGAATTGCTTGTACTGTCTTTCGCAAGGCAAATACTAAAAATAATATCGCCCATGTTCCTAATAAAATGCTTTCTCCCTGAGTTGGTAAAATTCCCACCAAATGTCCTAACAGCAGTAGCGGTACAATTGGGGTTAATACTTTGGTTTCCAGGCGATTGAAGCAAAAAGCCTCTTTAAAATAAATACCTGTCAAAGCTACGAAGATAAAACCAACCCCAAATAAAGTAATTGGCTGATTGTAAACAGCAAGAGCTAAAGGTTCACTACTAGTGATTGCCAAAATCACTGATGCGATAGTACCGATCGCCCAAAAAACTTGCAACGTTCGGTGCAGTGATGCCATATAGATATGGATGGTAAATAAACTTACACCAAGAGCGAGGCTAAAACAAGCATATAGAGGTGTCAGTAAAGTTACAACAGTTGGGTTATTGTTGAGTAAAATCAAGGCGCTGCCGATGGCAAAGCTTAGTGCTGCTACCATTAATCCAGCGCGATAGATAATTACGCCAGTGCGATCGCTCTGAGTAATTGTAAATTCTCCAAACTGACCTTGATAAACTTCTGGTGCAGAGAGTGTTTGTGTAGTCATAGTTAAGAATATAATTATGATTCTCTAGTAGAGTACAACAGGAAATTGCTCAAGGGTTACTTTTATTATTATGAGCAATAAGGCGAACTTCATGTCACCATTCCTAAACTTACGTCTTTTAGCAGTTGCTTTCTGGAAATTTTTGTCGAATTGTCACTACCTACGGTGAGTGTAACTGCTTGTTTTTAAGTGGTGTGTAGTTGCCCACCCTCCGTTTTATATCTAGGATTTTTCCTTTCTTTGCCTTTCCCACAAATCAGCAACAGGCACTTTGCAGTCTGATGATTTTTCACTGTCTTAACTTTAGCAATATTCACTGGTCTGATTTTCTTAAAAAAACAAGACTTCTAGCACATCTTGTAAATTAATCTGTAATTGTGAGTGAGCATCTCCGCAATTAATGGCAATTTCTACCCAGCCGTGACTGCCAACTAAAGCTATTATCTCTCCCACTTTGACCTCACTGTAAGTTTCACAGCCTGGTACACTCAATCCGGCAACTTGCACATACCAACTTTTGCCTTGCACGTAACTGGCTGGAATGTTACTCACTAGGTTGCCAAAGTGGTCAATATATTGAATGCAACCCACTACACTGGTGGTTGTCTGCTTGCAGTTACCTATATCCAGGTTTACCAAACTTACTGGTTCGATTTCTTGTCCTAGATGTTTGAAGGGGACACCACTAGCAAGATTAGCTGCCACTGGTGCAAAGATATCCCTACCGTGAAAAGTCTTGCTTGGTTGAGGAGTGCGCCAATAATTAAGATTTGTAAGTTCGACGGCTGCGATCGCAGGACTTTGACTAAGTACGCCGCTGAATATACCATTATCTGGCCCAACCAAAAACCCTTGAGCAAATTCTACTGCGATCGCTCGTCGCTTGCTTCCCACACCTGGATCGACTACTGCCAGATGCACTGTCCCAACTGGAAAATGGGCATAAGCATTCATCAGGCTAAACCTGGATGCGGCAATGTCTTGCGGCGGAATTTGGTGCGTTAAGTCTACTACCCTCAGTCTGGGGTTGATTTGGGCTATGACTCCCTTGATTATGCCTACATAAACATCGCGATCGCCGAAATCGCTCAGTAAAGTCACAAGGGGTTGTCGATCTATCTGGTTATTAGACATATTTTGGTAAAAATATATAAAAAAGATATTTTTCTGTAGCAACAGCTACAAAATATGTGTTATGTTAACAATACAAGACATAAATTGAAAAATTAAAGCAGGTAATCACTATGAGTCAAAATAGACTACAAAGTGTGAGCAAATCACGAGAAACTCACAGAGCGAATATTCAAAGAAGCCTAGAGCATCGCTTGGAAATAGCCAGAGCAAAAGGCGACGAACAGCTAATTCGTCAACTGGAAGCTGAAATGAGGTATTCCAGCTAAATCAAGTTTTCATTGTTCATAGTTTTGTTGTGTAACCCGCTACGGCGGGTTTTTTTTGTTTTTAGGGGGGTTTTCTGGCAATTCTGGTAAAATCGGTTAAGATCCCCCCGCCTACGGCGACCCCCTTAAAAAGGGGGTAAAAGAGGGTTAAAAGCCCCCCTTTTTAAGGGGGTTGGGGGGATCTTCAAAAGATTGAAACTTTAACAAAACCGTATTGAGACCACTGCCATAAGTTCGGGAGCTACTGCCATAAGTTCGGGAGCCACTGCCATAAGTTCGGGAGCCACTGCCATAAGTTCGGGAACCCCTGCTATAAGTTCGGGAGCCACTGCCATAAGTTCGGGAGCTACTGCCATAAGTTCGGGAACCGCTGCTATAAGTTCGGGAGCCACTGCCATAAAATCGGGAGCTACTCCCATAAGTTGTGAGACTGCTACAGTTGCAATATTGATAACTACAGGTTAAGTATGCTTACACCAACTTCAATATTGCTGATGATAACTTAAGCATTTAAAGTAAGGACGCACAGTTATGCTTTTATACTGCGTGTTGCATCCAAAATTTTTGTATTTTCCCAAAATCCGAAATATTGCACAGCAAACTTGTATAAAATCTCAGTGATACCAATTCTCTAAAATCCGTCACCAGATTAAAACCCCCAAACCCAGATTTAATCTGACTTTCTTAACTACGAATTACGAATTACGAATTACGAATTAGTAATTATGCCACCAGACTACTCCGGTCAAAATCTCCGAGGTCGCTCTTTTAAAGGTCAAAACCTGACTGGAGCCAACTTTAGCAAGGCGGATATTAGAGGGGCAAACTTTACCAACGCGATTCTTAAAGATGCTGATTTTACAAGTGCTAAAGCTGGACTACAGCGACCTTGGACAATTGGGTTGCTTATAGCCTCATGGTTGCTATTGGGACTATTAGGGTTTTTATCAACCATCCTGGGTATGTTGGTAGTATTTATTTTGGACTATAATAATACTCAAAACTTCATCATAGCGATAGTCTCCCTAATTTTGCTGCTGTTTTTTTGTATTATTACCATTCGTAAGGGTTTAACAGCAGGAGCCTTAGCCGTAGCCGTAGCCGTAGCTGTAGCCCTACCCGCAGCTATAGCTTTAGCCAGAACCGGAGCCGGAGTCTTCGCTGGAAGCGAAGCCGTAAACACAGCCGGAGCCTTTGCTGGAAGCTACGGCCAAGACATAGCCATAGCCTTTGCCGTAGCCATAGCCTTTGCCGTAGCCGTAGCCTTTGCCATAGCCTTTGCTGGAGCCGTAGCCGGAACCTTAGCCAGAGCCTTTGCCGTAGCCTTTGCCTTTGCCGTAGCCTTCTACTTCGCCGTACCAGGAGCCATTGTCATAGCCGTACCCAAAGCTAGAGTCTTCGCCGCCGCCGGAGCCTTCACCTTCGCCACAGCCTTTACATTATTTAATGCTTACATTGGCTGGCGTAGTATAGCAGGAGATGACAAAGATACTTGGCTTCGCTCATTCGCAATCACCTTTGCTGCTACAGGTGGAACTAGTTTTCGTAGTGCTGATTTAACTGATCTTGACTTTACAGGTGCAATTCTCAGAAATACAGATTTCAGAAATGCCAACCTCACACGTACTCGTTTTTATGAAGCCAAAAAGCTCGACCTTGCCAGAGTAGACAACACTATACTAATTAACCTTGCTGTTCTCAATTTACTCATAAGCTGCAATGGGAGAAAAAAATCATATCTTGGTGCTAACCTTAAAGGCGCTAACCTCATAGGTGCAGACTTAAAAGAAGCAAATCTCAAAAATGCCAATATTACTGAAGCAAGCTTCCAAGGAGCTTGTTTAGAGTGGGCAAATTTAACTCTAGCTGAGGCAATTGGTACTAATTTCACTAGCGCCCAAATGACTGGTGCTTGTGTGGAAGCATGGAATATTGAAAGTTCAACTCAGTTAGATAATGTTGATTGTCGCTTTGTTTATCTTCTAGAACACCCCAAGGCTGAAAGCGATGACAGCGAACGCCGTCCCAGTAGTGGCGAATTTAAACCAGGAGAATTTACCAGGGAGCATCTCAGTTTTTGAAGTGGCTTAAATTGACAGTAACCCATTGAGGTAAGCACAGCGATGGGCAAGGACTTGAGGCACATTTTCTCGTTTCCATTGCGCTCCTGAAATCTTAGTTCGACGGTCAACCTGTTTAACGGCAGATTCAACCGATCCAGAACCAATCGAACAAATTTGTTCAGCTTGATGGTATTCGTAGTTGATGATGCGTAGGCGTAGCCCGCCGAAGGCATCGCGGTGTTTATCCAGATAATGGCAAAAGTTTTGTGCCTGTTTACCTTTACAACAGCTAAACAG
>LXQE01000013.1 GCA_003326195.1 Nostoc punctiforme NIES-2108 | reverse complement strand
TATGCCATTTTACAGATTGACCAAGCACCTGCTCATACAAGTTCTGCAATTCGTTGGCCAGAAAATATTATTCCTCTGTTTCAACCAGCTTCAGCCCCTGAACTCAATCCCATTGAAAGGCTTTGGCAAGCTCTCAAGAAACCTCTCAAAAATCAACTTTTCTCTTCTTTACAAGCTTTACGCGAGCGCATCCAAGAAATATTCGACCAACTTACATTTGACCAGGTAATTTCTGTCTCTTCTTATAACTTTATCCTGGAAGCTCTATTCTATGCAGCTTCATATTAAACTGGTATAAAAACTATAAGAATATAAAGAATCCACAAAGCTTACTATTTGTATATACATTTATTAGCAAATTATGTGAAGAGTATGTAAAGCTGGTTATTTAAGTATATATATTTAAGTAATATATTGACTATGTAGTGATTTTGAGTCCTTGAGATATTCTCTAATTTCAAGCTAAGATTCCACGAAGAACAGCTTACAAGGAGGGCATAAAAATATCGTTCCCGCTCAAGAGTCAACTCTTGACTATTTTCTCTTCTAGTAAGACTTAGGCACTGGCAAAAAACAAATACGAAAGTTGTACTTTAAGCATTCATTTTTCAGATTTTTTGAGACTTATTCGGTGATTTATGCTGAACAAAAATGCTTAATCTAGGCTGAAATAAGTAATTCTCGTGAATGCACACGCTCATAAGATTGTATTGTATAGTGCTTAAGAATTAGATGGTAAGAGAAGGGTGAGATAAATTTCATCTAAAAGCCTTTTATCGGGTGAATATTACCGAAAAATCCTCTTCCTCAAGGGTGATGGATAAAGTATGCCGAAAAGGTGAAATTTCGGTGAGTTGTTTAAGCCCAAAAACAGCACAAACAACAGATTGATAACTCAAGTTACTAAAAAAATCAATTCAAGGTAGGTAAAAGTTATGGCAAATATCATTGGCACCAATGGTAACGATACTCTAGTAGGCAGTTACGAAGCGGACACGATTAAGGGTCTTGCAGGCAACGATACCATCACAATTTCCTTTGGCAAGGACACTTTGACTGGTGGAAGCGGCAAGGATAAATTTATTTTCAGCGGCGAGAGTAGCGACACTAATATCATCACCGATTTTGGTGGGGTAGGTAAAGGTGTAAATTCTTCGGTAGGAATCATTGCCGAAGTAGACATTCTAGAATTCCAGGGATATGGCTTCACTGCCCAAAATTTGCTGCTGACCCAAAATGGCAGTAATTTGGAAATCACCTTTGAAGGGGTAAGTGGTCGCCAAGTCATTCTGCAAAACTTTGCTCTGGAAAACCTGGAAAACCTAAGCAAATCTACAGGAGCTACTGTAGACTCAGGCAATATCCTGTTTTATGGGCAAACTAGCACCACAGATAGCTTTGATGTCTTCAATGCCAACTCGCTCCAAAGCACTATCTTCAACAAAAACACTGTCACTTTTCTTAACGACCTCTCTAATAATGTTAGCGGCTTTGACAACTCAGATGATGTCATCAATGGTCAGGGGGGCGATGACACTATTGACGGACTGAGTGGGAACGACACTTTAAGAGGTGGTGCAGGGAATGACTCCCTAGTTGGTGGTGCGGGGAATGATACTCTCGTTGACGGTGTGGGGAATGATACTCTCGTTGGCGGTACAGGCAATGATAACTTGAATGCTAACTCTTTAGAAGGCGATAACCTGCTTGATGGTGGCGATGACAATGATTTTCTTCGTGCCGCTACTACCCCAGGCAATAACACCCTTAACGGTGGCGCTGGTAATGATACATTGAATATTGACTTTTCAATAGGCGATAACCTACTTAATGGTGGCGATGGTAATGATTTTCTGTCGCTGTCTGGCTTCGATTACTTCAGTTACTTTGGCGCATCAGGCAATAATACCCTTAACGGTGGCGTTGGTGATGATGTATTGACTGCTGACTATTCAACAGGCAATAACTTACTCGATGGTGGCGTTGGTAATGATAGCTTGGGTGTTACCGCTTCAACAGGCGATAACCTACTTAATGGTGGCGACGGCAATGATTATCTATTCGCCTCAGGCAGTATTACCAGATACGGCACTGATCGCTCTTTAGGCGATAATACTCTCAGCGGTGGTGCTGGTAACGATATATTTAATATTGACTTTTCAGAAGGCGATAACCTACTCAATGGTGGCGATGGCAATGATTCTCTTAGTGCTTCTGGCTCCACTGATTACTACGGAGGATTCTTCGCTTCTGGCAATAATACCCTCAATGGTGGTGCTGGTGATGATACATTGAATATTAAGTATTCATCAGGTAATAACCTTGTGGATGGAGGCGATGGTAATGATTCTCTCTCTGGTTATGGCTACTACCAGAACGGGTCTGGCGACTACAAAATTTCTTATCCTGTCACATCAGGCAATAACACCCTCAACGGTGGTAATGGTGAAGATACATTAAATATTGACTATTCGTCAGGCGATAACTTACTCTTGGGGGGCGATGGCAATGATTATCTCTCCGGCTCTGGCTTCTTGTACAATGACTCCGAGGGGGGCAATATTGTTACATCAGGCAAGAATACCCTCAACGGTGGCGCTGGTGACGATACATTAAATATTGACTCTTCATCAGGCGATAACCTCTTGGATGGAGGCGATGGCAATGACTATCTCTCTGGTTTTGATGCCTTAGGTAACAATACTCTCAATGGTGGTGCGGGAAATAATACTCTCATTGGTGGTATGAGCAATGACTACCTTAACGGTGGTACTGGTAATGACCTGCTAAGGGGTAATGCCGGAAATGATACTCTCATTGGTAGTGAAGGTCTTAACACACTTAATGGGGGCGCTGGTGACGATTATTTGAGTATTTTTTGGAGTAACAACAGTAATTCTTATAATTATTACGGTAATCAGCTCTCTGGGGGGGATGGTAATGATTCTCTGTTTGCTTACTCCAATCAGAAAGACGGCTTCGGCAATAACAAACTTAATGGTGGCGCTGGTAACGATTACTTAATTGTTGCTAACGGTAGTAACACTCTTAACGGCGGTGATGGCAATGATTATCTTGCCGCATCTGACTCTTCTACCAATGATAACTATTATGGTAACTTATTCGACGGTGGAAATGGCAATGATACCCTCATCGGTGGCAAAGGTAGTGATTTTATCTATGGAAGAGATGGTAAAGATACCTTTGTCTTCAATAGTTACAATGAAGGCATTGACACTATTTCTGACTTCAACGCCACGAATGAATTGATTCAGGTATCGGCTACTGGTTTTGGCGGTGGGTTATCATCAGGTTCACTTTTGACAAGTCAGTTCACCATTGGCACATCTGCAACCACAAACGAGCAACGATTTATCTATGACAACAGCACAGGCGGACTGTATTTTGACCTTGATGGCAGTGCGTCTGGGTTTACTCAGGTGGAATTTGCACAATTATCTGCTGGATTGTCACTAACCGAAAACAATTTTGTGATTGTTTAACGCATCGTAAATGCCTATGCTGGTGCAGTCACAGCGTTTGATGCCCACCGCTGGTAAGTTTCATTTGTCACCCAATAAGGCTTCATGTGATTATTCCAGCAGTTGATGAGGGTGTTCGCGCAGCGTCTCGTAGAGAAGGTTCCGCCGAGTCTGTCACCAATGCTGAAAAATGGTCACATGAGGCGATTGTTGCTTTTGTCAAATATGCGACCGGAGCGTATGCAGAAACTCAAGGTTGCGGCGAATTCTGGGCAGAATCTGGGGTTTGAGTTTTTGCAAGAGTGCTGGGATGATCCCGCGAAAGCAGATTGTGATCCAGAAGTTGCTGGCGAAGTTTCCACAGTGGGGGATTGCTTGTGTTGATGGGGTG
The DNA here is from genome assembly GCA_003326195.1 of Nostoc punctiforme NIES-2108. GTDB lineage: Bacteria > Cyanobacteriota > Cyanobacteriia > Cyanobacteriales > Nostocaceae > Nostoc > Nostoc punctiforme_A. The sequence goes on along the minus strand of LXQE01000013.1, from coordinate 9,793 downwards.
TTGGTGGATTGGGACTTTTGCGATGTCTACGACGGGCTATTCGGCGTCGCAGAACTTTGGCCACCTATCTCAGATTGAACATTTTAGGCATCCAAGTCCCGTTAATTTCTGGGTTAATGTTCCGTGTAGATTAATTACCTATTGCCTCAACCTAAGAAACCCGATCTTCAGATGGAGTGACTCGCTTGTTGTTTGAGCAAACTCACGCTGTTGGAGTGGAATATCTGCACGAGGGAATGCTGTATCAGGTCAGGGTCAACCAGGAAGTAATTTTAAGTGCGGGCGCGTTCGAGTCACCCAAGTTGCTGCTGCAAAGCGGCATTGGCGATGCAGAATACCTGCAAGGACTAGGAATTTCTGTCGTGGCTGATTTGCCAGGAGTTGGTCAAAACCTGCAAGACCACCTTATCTTTCCAATAGTTCAACAGACGACTCAAGAGGTATACCCTGCCATCACCAGCAATGTGTCTGAAGCCGGATTGTTTTTACCTAGCGTGGCAAAACTTACTAGAGAAGAGCGGAAATCCTGTAATCTTGACCTTGTAGCGAAATAATGGTGCAAAAACTTGGCATGAAATTGTTTAAAACCAGAGGCAACATCGTTTGAAGTACTCGATTGTGTTCAAAAAAAATGCCCCTCGTGCGGTCAAGCAATGTGGAATGAATACAATAATCCTCGACATATAAGAACGTTAAATGGGGTAGTAGAACTACAGCTAAAAATTCGTCGATGTCAAAATAAGTCATGTGTGCGGTATAGAAAAGCATATCGACCAGAGCAAGAAGGGTCACTCGCTCTACCACAGAGCGAATTTGGTTTGGATGTGATTTTATAAGGAGCGTTACGATACCAGGAACATAGAAGTGTTCCCCAAATACACACTCACCTTGAATTAAAGAGTATATGTATAAGGTAAGCGTTCGGTCACGCACCTAATTGACAGATATGACGAATTACTTTCTTTATGGCTAAAAGATAATAATTGGTTAAAAGCAATAGTGGCTAATCAAGGACGGGTGATATTAGCGATCGATGGAATGCAGCCAGAAATTGGACATGAAGTATTATGGGTAATTCGAGATTGCTTATCAGGAGAAATAATACTTGCTAAAACCTTATTATCATCAAGAAACGAAGATTTAGTGGCGTTATTATTAGAAGTAACTAACACCCTAAATGTACCAATTGATGGCGTTGTTAGTGATGGACAATAATCAATTCGCAAAGCTGTTAGGTTAGCATTACCTAGTATTGCTCATGGTTTGTGTCATTATGATTACCTGAAGGAAGCAATTAAACCCATATATGAGGCGGATCGACATGCAAAAAAGGAATTGAAAAAAAAGTTAGAGGATTACGAGATATTGAACGTAGTGTTACCAATGAAGATGAGGATTTGGCAACTATTATTGAAGATTATTGCTCGGCAGTGCGTAGTTCTATAACCAATGATGGGCATCCACCGTTAGAGGCATCTGGATTAAAGTTACAAGAGAATTTGACATTGATAGAGCAAAGCTTAGGACGGATGGAAAAAAAAGTGCTTTACCCCCACCCTTAGTCAACCTAAAACACCTTCTAGCCAAGGGATTATCTGCGACTGCATCTTTATTTTCACCTGTTATATTTGCATATCAATGGGAAGATACAAGCTAGTAATATTCTCAATAATAAAATAGGTCTTGATGCTGCTGGAGTTAAACAAAGTTATCAGGAACTATTAACAGAAATGTCCCAACAAAAACAGAAAGCTGGTACACTCAATACCGCAATCGATAACTTTATAAAAACTACCCATAACTACTGGTCTGGACTTTTTCATTGTTACGAAATTGAAGATTTTCCCCGAACTAATAATGACTTAGAACATGCTTTTGGTATGCTACGTCATCATCAACGTCGTTGTACTGGTCGTAAGGTTGCCCCCTCATCCCTCGTTATTCGTGGTTCTGTCAAACTTGCCTGTGCAATCGCTACTAAACTTCATTCTTTTACCGCATCTGATTTAGCACAAGTTGATATTCATACTTGGCTCGAATTACGCTCTCAATTGCAAAAACACCACGCATTGCCAGAATTGAACAGTATCGATTTCGCAGAGACCCCAAGGGTTACTTAGCTAATCTAGAGAGTCGTCTTCTCTAGTGAATTTTACCACGCTAGTACTTAGCTAATCTAGAGAGTCGTCTTCTCTAGTGAATTTTACCACGCTAGGATTAAACTAAGAGTATGAGAATTGGTATTTTCGAGCAGATGACAGTTAATAATGGATTAATTCTTACGCTTTTTATTCTGATTATAAGCCTGCTAGCTCTTGGCTATGGTTTCGGTGTGAAAGCTCGAAGTTTACCCTTTACGGCAGAAATTGGGTATAACCAGCAGCAATGGCAATTTCTGCGATGGTGGGTCAAATTAGCCTTGGTTGCTGGAGTTTTGTTACCGATGTGCTTGTTAGCTCTGGCTTGGAAACAACCATCTTCATGGGTATTTTGGGGAAGTTACCTGTTGATAGTCGCCGTACAACTCATATCTGAACGTATTTTTAGTCGCTCCCTAGTGCCAAGTATTGTTGTACCCATTGGCTTTTTATACACAGCTTTTCGGCTGTGGCAACTGCTTAATGGACTCACACAATTAACATTTTCCTATTTGACATTATTGGGTTTTGGCGTTGTTGTCTTGTTTTGGGTTTCTAACTTAATAATGTTGATGGTGATGGTCATTCCAACAATCTTTAAAGGTTCGGAGTCAATTTCACAATCTTGATTTTGATGAAACATTTTTACTGTCTAATTGAAAGCTGTGTTTCCTCGTAGTTATTTTTCACACCCAATCAATTCGAGAACCTCCCAATTTGAGAAGATTTTACTGATTCACTAATTCGTAACTAAGATAAAATTGTTTTGCCAGTAGCGATCGCCTGCTCCACACTCTCCACAATATAAACATTTTCTGGCGACAGTTTTTTAAAGAAAAGTTTACTTTCTTCATCATTATTCAACAAAATTACTTGCTTATTTGTTTTCAAAGCTAGAGCAATTTCTGAAGCGATTCCTGCACCCATCCCGCAAGCAATTACTACATCACTGGTAAGAACGTTAATATTGTTCCTAGAATTACCCATGTCTGTGAAAATAGCAATATCCACCCAAGAGGACATACCATCCTGATTTTCACCTGGAAGAATACCAATAGTTAAACCATCAGCAGATTTTGCACCTTTACTTACTGCATCCATTACCCCTACATTTCTACCACCAGTGAGTAAAACCCATCCTTGTTTGGCAATAAGTTGACCTAATATATAAGCATTTTGTAAATCATTTGCTGTCGCATTTTCTCCTCTCCCCATAACACCAATAATAATTCTTCGCATAAAATTTCAGATGATACTGGTTTTGGGCGACAAGTCAAAGCTTTCTCCATAAAAGGGCAATTGGCTGAGGCGTTAGGAAGATAGCAATCGCCCTCTTTTGGCAGTGAAGCGCGTTTGCCTCACTTTAATAATTCTTTGCCTGCTCATCCAAAAAACACCATAACCACTGTTCTCCTAATTCAGCCGAGCTAATTACTGAATGTCCAGTTTCCTCGTAATGCCGTCGGGCATGTTGATGAACAGAAGAATCACAGCACAGCATCTTGCCGCAACTTTGACAAATACGGAGATGCACCCAACGACTGTTTATTAGGATACACTCTTCACAACGAAATACTGGGTAGTTTGCTTTAGAAATCAGAGTTTCCGTAGTCAGATTATCTAAATGTTCGCAGCTCATAGGGATTTCAATGACAGGTTAATCAGAGTATAGATTACTGTAGAGAAACACAGCTAATTTTGTCAGTTAAGCATTAAAGTTCATATCTAAATGGCACGCTTGATAAGAGGAAGTCCAGTATTTGTAAGGCTTTTGGGTACGAGGTGTAGTAAATACTTAAATTAATATTCTCTATTAAACAATAATAATGCTATTAACAGAACTTGAAATACAACAAGTTTTAGAGCAAGTTAAAGTTGCTTTCCCCAACTTGACTGACTGGGAATACAATAATGAAAAAAATGAGGAGTATTTCGGCTTCTCTGTCTGGGGACAATTTCTTATTAACTCCGAAGAACTAATAATGCCACGGCGATTTTTTATCACACTTGATACTTATGAAGACAAGTGGCAAGGATGTCTAACGGTAGGGCAACATAGCTATCTGTGGTCAAGTGCTGATGTGGGTGACGCTCCAAAAAGTAGATACAGAACCAAGTAGAACTTTACAAGAGGCAATTACAACACTCAAGGCGAAAATAGCAGAACTGTTGGCAGCTTTTTATTAGAGGAAACAGAGCGATCGCCCCAGAAAGTCTATGTCTGGTGTAAGTAGTATCGAGCAAATCTTAAATAAATTCCAGTTCATCTATAAAAACAAATTCGCACTCAATTGGTGAGAGCCAAACATGACCAATTGTATTATCGTACACTTCTGCTTCAACCGTAATGCCTGGTGGTAAATACTTACTGCCTACAAAATCAGAGTTTCTAAAGTAAAAATCTCCACCTACTAATAGTTTAGCTGGCTTTAATTTTCCCTCATTCTTAGCTTGGTAGTATGCTTGGGAAATCTCTTCATTAGTGAGATGATGGCGTACATACTTCATTACTGCTTCCCAATTTTGGGGGCTTAGTCTTTCTTTTAAACTTGAAGATAAGTTTGTTTTATCTTGCTGTTTCTGTTCGAGTTCAAATTTTAGTTTTTTGAAATAGAACTCTAAAGCTTCCTTAACACTAATTTTATGAGTTTTAGCGATTGTCATAACATAAGCGACAATCTCTAAGTCTTTAACTGGGTCGGAGTCCATCTTATACCCTAATTGTTAAACACTACAGATTTTTCCTAAATCCTTATACAGACTGTGCTTTCACTAAATGCCCAAAGTGTGAAACAAAAACGAAGATTCGCAAATTCCCTTTAGTGATTCATATCCAACCACAACAGCTATTTTTACTTAATAAACAGTGTAAATATTGCCCAAGCTGCCGACTTAATTATTGCTAAAAAACAGGAAATTGAGCCATTGATGGCTGCTACTTTTGTCCAAACAAATCCTCAACTTGTAGGTAATAACTATGTAGTTATGGGAACAGTTGATAAAAAAGATTGGAAGGAAGGCGACAAAAATTTGCTTTCCCCATCGGAAATGATCGGACGCATATACGTCTTCAAAGATGTTTGGAATTTTGAAGTCATTCCAGCAGGTTGGTATCCTAATGAAGGAAAACAATAACATTAAAGTTATTTCCCTATTCAAGTCAGCTATGTGCAATCATCGGTAGATATTGAATGAAGTTAATATTGTGGCTTCAAATATTGTTCACAACAGAAAAACAAACATGGAGTCATTACGAGCAGTTCTGACTGAACCTTTGTACACTATACCTTCCATTAAGTACAATTTAAACTACTATTAATTGGTAAGTTTGCAGTATATTGTGCTAAAAAGTTTATAATAGCCGTATTACAAAAGTTCTGGATTAGGACAGTAGAATATGACATTGAAAAATACTTTTGGTGAATATAGTTTTGTCACTAAATTAGACGTTACTAATCTTGAAGCTAGTGCCGAGTGGTACAAATCCAAGCTTGGGTTAGTTCCTGAAGAAAAATATGACACACCTAACTGGAGACAGTTTAGTTTTCCTGATATTCCACGTTTTGCAATCGGATTGAACTTGAGTGACTCAGTTGAACCAGGTAATACTGTTAGTACCTTTGTTGTCAATGATATAGTTACTGCTCGTCAAAGCCTGACTGAAAAAGGAGTCTCAGTTGGGCCAATTACAGATGTTGGTCATGGAGTGCAATTATCCACTTTCAAGGATATTGACGGAAATTTGTTAGGAATTAGACAAAATCCGCAGTTTTAGCCTGGATTTAAACCTAAATCGCGGAATTAGATAGGGATATGATTTCATCTGCAATTTAACCTAACTGTCTTAGTGGCGGATCAGCCTAGATAATTTGTAAAACGAATCTTGACCCAAGATTTCTCGCCAACTCCCCAATTATAACTTCAATAGTCTACCTCAGTAGGACTTTCGGTAATTAAAAGGGGAGGTGGAATTAGCAGTAACTTAATTTTCTTTTAAATTAACAATGTACTATGTAGAAGTTGCTTTTCTTGGAAAAAATGGAATTAAGAAAAACTAAAGTGGTTAAAAATTGTTTAAGGATAACTACATTAGTTATGTAGGCTAGTCACTTTTCTTCATAGAAGTGCTATTAATCGCATACTAAACCTGAAAAATTGAAGAAAGATTAATTTGAAGAAGAATTCAGCTATTCACCAATTCTGGAGCGGAGCCGGAGACGCTCCGCCTCCGGTCAGAATCAATCAGGGATTCAAACCGTGCAGGAATTGTTCGCGCTTGCGTCTCGTAGAGAAGACCACCAAATCTACGATTTAGTGGAGAGCTTAAACCCGTTTATTCAGACGCTCCTACGGACGCTCGTTCCTGGCTACCGCTTCGCTATCCACTACTCGCACAGAATACCTTTCCTGTATTCTAACTGCTGACTCCTGAATTCTGTTCGATAACTGATTGCAAATATCTAAAATGCAGAATAAGGTGTGTATGGACTACATTTTCCTCAACCTACTACTGTGCATAACTGTGCAAGCTGACTTTTACTAATTTTTTCACTTTCTTCACTGAATCCACAGCGTCAAGACCATAAAGAGATTTATTATGGCTAAACTGAATCCAGTACAGCTACAAAAAAATTTGAACAAAGTTAACTATCCCCTTAGCAAGAAAAGCTTGGTTAAGTATGCTGAAGAAAAAGGTATTGACGAGAAAATCCTGCGAATCTTGAAAAAGTTGCCTTCAAAACAATATGAAACTCTGGCTGATGTGGCCAACTTAATTGATGAAATATTCATCACTAAAATCAGTCCAGTACAATTAGAGAAAAACTTGATTGCAGTTAACTATCCACTCAGCAAAAAAGACTTGGTTAAGTATGCTGAGGAAAAAGGTGTTGATGAGAAAGTCCTGCGAGCCTTGAAATGGTTGCCTTCAAAACAATATGAAACTCTGGCTGATGTAGACAATGCAATCAATCAACAGTGATTGGATTAATACTAGTAAAGTAAATACATCTGTATTGGTTAAGGTGCTACTTTCTCCCGAAACTTTGGCACGATAGATAATTACCATTTCGTCTGCCTAAATGTTTGACTGTTGTAACTGTTGCACTTTCGGTTAGGTAAATCTGTCTTCATATTCAGTCAAAAGAGATAGGATATCTATCCATAGGTACTACAAAACAGCCAGGAAACGTTCAATAGGCAATCGACATTTGGTTCCTCTGGCAGCGATCGCAGCCGATAAGCGATATGCTTCAATTCACCACGGTTTTATGCCAAGCTATATAGTTTTTACCGTCCTGTTTCACCTATCTGATCTGCATCGTCTGCTACTCCATTGCGAAAGCGTACTTCTAAACCGTGTTCTCGGTCCCAGTCACACTCAGCTATCAACTTAAAGGTAGCAATATCTAGGTCATACTCCACATAGATATATGAGAAAGTGACCTGATCCCAGACCTGAATCGGATTAGCCAACACAGGCATTGACTCATCTCCAATCATGTCACGATATACATCATAATTTTGCAGCACAACAGGATCAGTGATGTGTAACACATCGGGTGGCAAGGCTAGAGCTTGCCGAATAGCTTCCCGCTGAAGCGATGAAAGTTCCCCAATCTGCCCCTGTTCAAAATTCACACAAATCGGTACACGGCGATCGCCCAAAATAGCACATTGTGCTAAAGTCCAGTAGTTATCTTCCAATATAATCTGTCCAAACTCAGCATCGTAATAACTTCTTGGGGATTCCATCATCTTCAGATACTACCTTTATTCTGGGCTTCCCTAGCAACTCCAAAAACTAGTGAAAATTTTACTTTGAAATTAGTCGTACTTTTTGAGCGAGAATATCGATAGTTAAAGTTAAGTTCTGTATCCCTAACCAGCTTCTCCTTTTAGGAATTCCCATTCACCAAAAATAGTGCAAATGCAGTTATTGAATTTGCCAAATATGTATAATGCTATCCTCATCGCCAAATCGAGCTTCCCGTGTCCAGCACTTCACTCCGGCGATGTAGCAAATCTGGCTTTCGTACTTCTCTTTAGTTTCACTTACAATTCCCTCAAATCCTCCACTTATTGAGGTATTAAAGAAACTCAATTTTCGTCCTTGAGCATCACTTGCTTAATCATGGGAGTTGTTAGCTTGAGATAGTTAACTGTAACGCTTGCATTTGAGGAAAATCACGCTTAATAATTTCGATAGTTTTTCTTTGACTCTCTTGATTTTTAACTATCAGTTGTGCAGTGCCATCCCCCTGAGAACCTACGCCTTTTCCTCCAAAGATATAAGGCTTAAGTGGTTTGTGATAGAGAAGCAGATGTAGATTTTTTGCAGTTAATTGCTCGGGACAAGCCGGAACTACGTATCGGTCAAATTCCGCTTGGGCTTTTGTCATTAAAGCTCCAAGAAGTTGAGCATCTCCGAGTTGTATTGCTTCAACTGCTGCCTGGGTAATTTCAGAGCTAATAGAACCAAAATATTTTTGGACATTTTGCTCTCTTGAATTAGTAGCCAAAGGATAACACTGATTCAATCGTCTTAGTATTTCTTGTGTGTTTTTGCTCCCGCCGAGATCGACAATCACAAAAAACAAATCCTCACTCACTTTCAATTCGAGTAGGTCGATTTTTTCACCATCAAATATCATCAATATTGGGCGATTTCCATAAGCACAAGCCTGATCCATACGACCACAAAGGCTAGGAGTGGTTCTTTCTCCTTTGTAGGCAAACTCCATTTCTGAACGAATTGTCATCTTCAAGCCATACAGACGATTAAAAGCCCTCGCAATCAGAACGCAAAAGGCAGCACTCGAAGATAATCCCTTTTGGATGGGTAAGTCGGTTAGATAATTATCAACCTCAAGCCCGCCGACACCATAGTGAGTCAGAAATTGATAAGCTGTACCAGCAGCATAACTAAAAAAGCCACCCTTTGCCGCTATGCATTTCAGGGTATTAGATTCCATAGGTAATCTCAACGGTTCATAACTCCTGCCATCATTGAGAGAAGTACGAATAATTAATTCATTAGAATTAGGTAAGACATTGGCATAAATTCCTTGATTAGTACCAACAATTAAGGTATAGCCCTTTTCGAGCAGAGGATTAACACTGCGATATTCTCCTGCCCAATCGCTGTGTTCTCCGAACAAACAAAGACGGCCTGGAACAAAAATTCTCATTTGAAGTTTCCTGTTCTTAATCGAGGTATATTATCTTGATTAACTTGAATAAACAACATACCATTCATCACTCCAATAGCCCACATCAGCAAGACTTTCGTCGGCAATACTCCTGAGAATTGATTGGGGAGGTGATAACTACACTCCATAAGAGCGATGTCTACGACGGGAGCATCTCAGTTTTTGAAGTGGCTTAAATTGACAGTAACCCATTGAGGTAAGCACAGCGATGGGCAAGGACTTGAGGCACATTTTCTCGTTTCCATTGCGCTCCTGAAATCTTAGTTCGACGGTCAACCTGTTTAACGGCAGATTCAACCGATCCAGAACCAATCGAACAAATTTGTTCAGCTTGATGGTATTCGTAGTTGATGATGCGTAGGCGTAGCCCGCCGAAGGCATCGCGGTGTTTATCCAGATAATGGCAAAAGTTTTGTGCCTGTTTACCTTTACAACAGCTAAACA
>LXQE01000012.1 GCA_003326195.1 Nostoc punctiforme NIES-2108 | reverse complement strand
CGGCGATGGATAACAAATATTTACTAAACATTTTAGCGCTAGCTTAAAAATAGTAGATCAAAACTTCAGTTGAATGTTTTACATAAAAGTTTGATTTATTCTCTAAATATGTTTTTACGTAGCTCATAATTGAATTATTTTAGTATTGATGATTAGTCATTCAGTTGAAGATAAGCTAATTCAGATTTTTAAAAATATTTTATTTATTTTATTTATCATCCCATCAATTTTTAGAATTATCTATGTCATTTTGGAATCTCCCTTAGTTTTTATTAGTAAATAAGATGCGTTTGCCCTGACTGCTACGAAGGCTACCCCGCTAGATTGAAGCGATCACAGGTGGGCCAGAGCAGAAGCTAGAGCAAGCCAAACAGATGATCAATGGGAAATCTGTCAAGAAGTTCAAGTCAAGTTGATCGTAACCGTTCGATGTCTCGCATCGGTGGTGCACCGAACAAGCGGGAGTATTCTCGGCTGAACTGTGAGGGACTTTCGTATCCAACCTGATAGGCAGCAGAGGTGGCATCGTAACCTTCCGTCAGCATCAGGCGACGGGCTTCTGACAGTCTTAACTGCTTTTGATATTGAAGTGGACTCATTGAGGTCACTTGCTTGAAATGCTGATGAAACGACGAAGTAGACATTCTCACTTGCTTTGCTAAGTCCTCGATTCGCATCGGCTGAGTAAAGTTAGACTTGATCCGTTTGATCGCTGAAGCAATCCGCTGCATACTGCTGCCGGATGTAGCAATTTGGCGCACGGCTTCACTTTGTTCTCCCATCAGCAGACGGTAGTAGATTTCCCGAATCATCATTGGTGCCAGTATGGGAATATCTTGGCGTGTATCTAAGAGCTTAGTGAGTCTAAGGGCACAGTCGAGCAACGTGGCATCAGCGTTGCTTACAAATAAGCCTCGGACAGAGTTTTCTTTCTTCCCCGAACTGAAATTCATTTGAGCAACCATCTCACAGAGTTGCATTGAATCTAGAGTCAGCTTTAATCCTAAATACGGTTGATCGGGTGTCGCCTCAACAATACATCTACCGAGGGGAAGATCAACTGAGACAACAAAACATTGCCCTGCCTCATAAGTATACATTTCTTTCCCCAACACCATGTCTTTCTTGCCTTGAACGAGAAGGGCGAGACCCGGTTGATAATCTTGGTAGATGATGGTAGAGGATGCATCCGATCGCGAAAGGCTCAAGGGTGCGATCGCAGTTGGATAGATCCGGTTGCCATTGGGTTCGGTGTGTCGCGCTACTAATGTCGCCAGCGCTTGGCACTGCTCTGCAACGACATCAGAATTGGGAATTTTGACTGTCATGGTAAAACCTCAATTCATTCAACGCCCTACACGATTATAGAATGCCTTCAAGTTATCCACGTTGGAGAAATAGGCAAAGATTAAAGAGCTTTAGGCATTGGAAACGCTGGATCGAATTTGTAGGATGAAAGCATCTCAAACGTTACAGAGTCCAACAGAACAATGCTGCATTGCTTTCCTTAAACGATTAAAAACTTTTTGGAGAAAATGGCAATTCGTCCAAACAAACTTTGTTAGCAGTTTTACGCCTCTAAACCAATCAATAACAACTCAAGCAATTAGCAGGAGAACCTATTTATGCAAAATACTCCCCAACAAATGAAAGCAATGGCGGTTGACGAGTTCGGTCATGCTGACAAGCTGACGTTGCACACCTTACCCATGCCTACAGTAGACGCGGGCGAAGTTTTGATTCGCATCGAGATTGCCGGAGTTGGCGGCTGGGATGCGCTGGAGCGGGAAGGTGAACTGGTGTATAACAAAGTTCACTTTCCGCGTGTACTGGGCGGCGAATGTGCAGGCACTATTGTTGCGATTGGCGATGGTGTAGAGCGTTTTGCTGTTGGTGATCGCGTTTACGCCCAGAGCTTCATGAACGACAAGGGCGGTAGCTATGCAGAATACGTCGTCGTCTCTGAAGAGACGGTCGCGCCGATGCCTGATGGTCTCGATATGTTGATGGCGGGCGGGCTACCCATTGCTGGTGTAACGGCACTCAGTAATTTGCAAGTGTCGGGGACAGGCAACAAAACCAAATTGATGCTGTGGGGCGCGAGCGGTGGCGTCGGTCACGTTGCGCTACAACTGGCTAAACGCATGGGCGCGAACGTTTTCGCGATCGCATCGGGTGCAGACGGTGTAGCTTTGGTTAAGCAGTTGGGGGCGGATGAAGCAGTAGACGGACATAGCGACGACGTTGTGCAACGCGCCCGTGCCTTTGCGCCCGATGGCTTCGATGTCGCGCTGGTGCTGGTGGGCGGCAACACCGTTCAATCCACGCTGAGTTTGGTACGTCAGGGTGGAACGATCGCCTTTCCTAATGGCGTGATGCCCGAACCATTAGCACCCGACGGTGTGGAACTCAAGAAAGCAAATGGGTTCGCCAACCGGATGTTGTTAGATCAACTCAACCGATTGATCGATATGGGTGAGTTTCAAGTTCACATCGCGCAGACATTTGGGCTGGAAGAGGCCGCACAAGCGCAGTCAGCGATGAAACAGCACTATCTGGGCAAAATCGTGTTGCGCGTGAGCGGCGAATAAGAGTTGATTGAATTTCCAGCTTTTACAATAACTCTACTCTCAACAAACCCTGTACAGAATGAAAGCATCTCAAGAAAACCCTCAAAAAGTCAGGGAGATGATGCTGTATTGCTTTCGTTAAATCACTAAAAAATTCTTGGAGAAAGTAGCAATATGTCTGAGCAAACGAACCTTGGCGGCACTTTTACGCTGCCGAACACCTCAATCACAATGAAGCGCATCGGCTATGGTGCTATGCAACTTGCGGGTCCGAATGTATGGGGTGCGCCACGAGATGTGGATGCAGCCGTTGCCGTCTTGCGCGAAGCTATCTCACTTGGCATTAATCATATCGATACGAGCGACTTCTACGGACCTCACATCACGAATCAGATTATCCGACAAGCGCTGTATCCCTACCCCAAAGATTTGGTAATTGTAACCAAGGTTGGAGCGCGTCGTCCTGAAGATGGCTCATGGGTTCTTGCAATGTCGCGGCAGGATCTGACTGAAGCGATTCACGACAACCTGCGTAACCTTGGACTCGATACGATCGATGTCGTCAATCTCCGCTTGATGGGTGATGGTCACGGACCATCGGAGGGTTCTCTGGTCGAGCCGCTGACGACTTTAGCCGAACTTAAGAAGCAGGGATTAATTCGTCACCTCGGTTTGAGCAATGTCACGCCTACGCAGTTGGCAGAGGCGCAAACGATCACGCAGATTGTCTGTGTGCAGAACCAGTACAACGTGGCACACCAGGAAGATGACGCTTTCATCGACGACCTCGCACAGCAGAGCATCGCTTATGTGCCGTTTTTCCCGCTGGGCGGGTTCACGCCGCTACAATCTTCGGTACTTGAAAGCGTCGCCAAGTCTTTAGACGCAACACCGATGCAAGTAGCGCTGGCATGGTTGCTTCAGCGCTCCCCCAATATCTTGCTGATTCCCGGCACGTCATCGGTTGAGCATTTACGTCAGAATGTCAAAGCTGCGGTGCTGCAACTGGAGCAGCAAACGGTGGCTGACCTGAACGCGATCGCAGCAAAACCGCTGGCAGATCGCTTCAGTTAGTAATTTGAGCTTTGACACAAACTGCTTGACAAACTCTTGGCACAAGAAGGATACCAATATTTACCGAACGTACTCATATGGACACTGAAGCCGACAAGTAATGATTTACTGCCAATGGATAGAATTGTTGTGGCTGAACTCAACCCAGAAGAAACTATCGCATACGTCCGCTTAACTAGCATCAAAGAAGAATCAGTTTTAGCTCTCACGCACATGAGCGCCCCAATTATGGATGAGGTCGTAAATGTCCACAAAAACGATGAGATAACGCTTTTTAGATAGTCATTAGCACGATGAAGAAGTCATGGGTACAGGGGGTGCAGAGGAAAATCCTTGTATAAGTTCTTTCCCCTCTGCTCCTCTGCTCAACACCATACTAAATTTGCATCCAAGCCGCATTTATTTTTTGTAAGCTATGCAAATCAGCAATAGTATTTGCGAGGTTGCCAATACTCTCAAAATCACCATCGGGCGCTCTGACTATATTTATAATGCTCTCAAGTGCGCTATCGTGCCATCCTGACTCAAGTTGGGCTACAGAATCTATCTTTAAAAACCTCCGTTAACACTTTGTCTTTTAGTTTGACATGGTATAAGAGTTTTAATTGGTCAGAATCTGCTCTTGGTTTTTTCTCGTCCCAAATCAAGACACTAGTCCAATTGAGATCCAGGTTGCTCCCATAACTTGTATGTGAACGCACGAAAGTGGGTGTATTTGTTTGAGATTATGAAGTTGAATATACAAGTAAAAAAGTTAGTTTTTTTTGCTTGGGAGGAACTGACCTTTTAGCGATCGCAATCTGTGCCGAAAAATCACCCCATCCATTCAGTCCACTGTGGGGCATCTGTCACCAGTTGAGCAAATTTGTCAGGGTCAAGACGACCCTCAAACTCCAGCATCACGCCGCAACGCTCATCAATAGTGAGGGTACTGAATAATTCTTTAACCTATAAATTATCAGCAACTATATCAAATCCTTATTGTTAGGTTCTTTAGAGACATACAAATTTTCTCTAAAACCCTTACACAAAAAGGGTTATATATTTCTGGACATGTCTAATAATTGCAGAATAAATTGGAGTGGAATTTTTACCCAATCAGAGCAATTATTTAGTTCATAGCCTAGTGCATCAATTGCTTGTTCTAGAAGATAGGCAAAAAGCAGCACATCTAGTTCTTCTCTTGTGTTTGGAAGGAAAGATTCTTGATTAGCAGTTTCTAAATAAGAGTTCAAAAAGCTAGTACTGACCCAGGTATACCAAAACTGTCCCCATTGTTCTATAAGGGGTAAATTTTCAGGCAGGATCATCCCAGATTCTTTTTGATAGCCCAGAGCCTCGTTAATTGCATAGTTGAAAGATAGCAACATTCCTGCTACATCTTGTAGAGGCGATCGCTTGATGCGTCGTTCGCTTAAACTGCGATCTGCTTTGCCTTCAAAATCAGTAATCAAAAAGTCTTTTCCTGTGTAAAATACTTGCCCCAATTGGTAGTTTCCATGATAACGAGTCCGCAATGCAGTAATTTTTTGTCTGACAACTAACTGAAAGCGTTCTAAAATTTCCTGTTGTCTATTAAGAACTTCTAATGCTAATGGTTGAGTATTGTTCGGCAAGCGCTCTATTCGTTCTTTTAACAAGCGAAATACTTGCCCGGTTAGGTTACGTGCATTTTGATATATCGAACGTTGATATAGCGATGAAAAAGATTCTGGAGCAAAGTCTGAGCTATCTATATTTGTAGCCAGCGCTGTATGGAATTGGGCTGTGGATTTACCCAACAGTTCAACACTTTGTAGGTAAGAAGTGATAGTTGCAATTGCCAATTCTGGAATTTCAATTCTCTGTAAATCCAACAAAGAACCCGATGTCAGAGGTACTTCGGTAATAGTGGCGTGTTCTGTGGTCACTAAATCAAAATACTTTTGCAAACTGTCAAGAGTGTAGTCCCAGCCACTACGGGTATCTAAAATAAATTCTTGTAATATGCCTATAGTTGTAGGTAGGGTAGTGTTATTGCCTGTTTTTCTTGCACGGCGGTACTCTAAAGCACCAGCTAGCAAAACTGAGTGTTGCAAGCGTTTTTTCTGGTATAGGAAACGCCGGATTTCTAAATCTGGGTGCAAACCCTCCTCGACTTTACGGAAGAGTTTCAGCAACAAGCGATCGCCATAAACTATACAAGTGTGTTCTTCTTTATTTAGGACAGTCGGCTCGCTATTAGTTAACTCTTGGCGCAATTGGGAGAATGAATCTGTAGTAGTGCCAAATAATTCTCCGGTTATCCCTTTATAAGAGTGATGATTAGCAATCCCATCTAGCAGTGAGGTGAGAAAGTTTTTGTCTGCTAAAGCATCAAATAAAATTCCAACTTCTTGAGTATTGGATGGAGGAGTATCTATTTTGCCTTGCACCCCAAGCCGTGCAATCACAGCTTGCGGCATTTCTGCCAAAAGATGTGTTGCTTGCTCACCTTCTGCATAGGCGAGAAACAACAGATATGTTTCGCAGTTTCCCTGGATATAATCTACCTGCAACCAAACAATTTCAGCTATCTGCTGGTTATAGGGTAAAGAAATCGCTTCAATGATTTGTACTGATTGTACAGTCTGAGTTTTGCCGCCAAACCAGCTACAGGTATAGAGGTAATCCCGCAGTGTTGATTGTAGAATGCTTTGTGACTCTCGTTGCCAAATCACATTGTGCCATGAACCATTTACCGACAGAGTTGCTAAGTCTGCTTGGGGTTTAAGAGATTGAGTCAAGCTAGGTTTACGCTGTAAGGTGAACCAGTAAAACCCGTAAGGACTTAAGCTGAGGAAATAAGGCGATTCTGCGATCGCTGGAAACTCAGTGGAACCAAAAATTTCTATTGGTATTAGCCCATTGAAGGTTGATAAATCTAACGCCACCGTTTGCACATAACGAGATAAATTTGCGACTACCAAGACATATTCTTCAGAAGCAATCCGGCTGAAGGCAAAAACTTTGCGATTATTAGACTGTACCAATTCAAAACGCCCTTCACCCAATGCCGCAAACCGTTTGCGAGTAGCGAGTAAACGTTTCATCCAATACCAGAGAGAATTGGTATTAGTCCGTTGTGCCTCGACGTTGAGTGCTTCGTAGTGATATTCTGAGTCAACGATGACGGGTAGATATAAGCGTTGCGGGTTGGCGCGACTAAAACCAGCGTTGCGGTCAGAACTCCACTGCATAGGTGTGCGAACACCATTGCGATCGCCTAGATAAACATTATCTCCCATGCCAATTTCATCACCGTAGTAAAGTACGGGGGTTCCTGGCAAAGATAATAGTAAACTATTGAGTAACTCAATTTGGCGGCGGTCATTACCCAAAAGCGGCGCTAATCTGCGGCGGATGCCTAAATTTACCCGCATCATTGGGTCTTGTGCATAGGCCCCATACATAAAATCTCGGTCTTCATCTGTCACCATTTCTAGAGTCAGTTCGTCATGGTTGCGGAGGAACAATGCCCACTGACAGTTATCAGGAATCGATGGAGTTTGCTGAAGAATATCTACAATCGGGAAATTATCTTCCATCCGCACTGCCATAAACAAACGCGGCATTAGAGGAAAATGAAAGTTCATGTGACACTCATCCCCGGCACCGTAATATTGAGCTGCATCTTCAGGCCATTGGTTCGCCTCAGCTAGTAACATCCGGTTAGGAAATTTGGTGTCGATGTGCGATCGCAACTCCTTTAAAAACGCATGGGTTTCGGGTAAGTTTTCACAGTTCGTTCCTTGCCGTTCGTATAGATAAGGCACAGCATCCATGCGTAGCCCATCTACACCCATCTCCAACCAAAAATCTAAAACATCAAATACTGCTTGGCGCACCAAGGGATTGTCATAATTCAAATCCGGCTGATGGGAATAGAAACGATGCCAGCAATAAGCTTGGGCAACTGAATCCCAAGCCCAGTTAGATGTCTCAAAATCTTGGAAGATAATTCGCGCTTCTTGGTATTTCTCAGGAGTATCACTCCAAACATAAAAATCTCGCTCCTGACTGCCTTTCGGGGCGCGACGTGCCCTTTGAAACCAAGGATGTTGGTCAGAGGTATGGTTAATAATTAACTCAATAATTACACGAATACCGCGCTGATGAGCAGCCCTCAAAAACGCTTTAAAGTCTTCTAGCGTGCCATAGATAGGATTGATACTAGTGTAATCGGCAATATCGTAACCATCATCTCTGAGTGGTGAAGGGAAAAAAGGTAACAACCAAATGGCAGTAATACCTAAATCTTGTAAATAGTCTAGTTTTTCTGTCAGCCCTGGAAAATCACCAATACCATCACCATTACTGTCTGCAAAGGTGCGAACACCTAGTTCGTAGATAATTGCAT
Source organism: Nostoc punctiforme NIES-2108 (assembly GCA_003326195.1). GTDB lineage: Bacteria > Cyanobacteriota > Cyanobacteriia > Cyanobacteriales > Nostocaceae > Nostoc > Nostoc punctiforme_A. Next base: position 6,151 of record LXQE01000012.1, on the reverse strand, counting down.
TTTTGAACCATAAGGAGTCATCTTTGAAGTTGGAGTTTGGCATTTTAAGAAGATATGCGATCGCATATCTAATAGAACTATATTTTTACTTGATACGATGGCTAAGATTATCAGCTGATTTAACTTACACGAGTAATATATACATTTTCTTACTAAAGTTATAAAACTACCAAACGAGCGATATTTAGTATTTAGTGATAAATAATCATACAACCTGTGTATATATACATATCTATATTTTATTTAAAATTTTAGGTTGCAAAGCTGTAATACAGCAGATCCCCTGCTAGAACAAATCCCAAAATTGGAGAAAATAACAGAGAACTAAAAATTTTCCAGACGTGAATAAAATTAACTCTAAAACTGGTCTGACGCATCAACCAGGAAGTAGAATTATTCTTCAGTCAGTACATAGAAATGGCCAAGCGATGCCGAACGCGCAGAGCGTCTCCAAGAGTCGCCATTAGTATGAAGAGGGAAGCAGTTTTGTGAGTGTTGGTACCGAGAGCCAGTCGTAAATCCGTTCCAGAACAGTTCGTCATAGTGTAGGTTTCGACGCTTGCTTGGCGTATTCTTCTATCAGGGAAGCATAGTCTTCTTCTTTGGGCAGGGTCTCGAAGCTATGAACCGCAGAGGTCGTCGCCCATAGCAGCTTTTCCCTCGTCCAAGTTTCGATGAAAGGCGTGAACCATGAGGCATCGTCTAGCATCGTCGCACGAAGGTTAACGAACTCGTCCATTCCTTCAGGCCGAGTAAATATCCAACTCATGCAGTGTGGGCAGAAGTAATGGCGAGTCGCGCTATGCAAACCGCCGATGGTCGGCTGACCTTTCAGTACGGAGAACCCTATGCTTGGAATCGCAACGCTTAAAGAAAAAGCGCTGGCAGTCATTCGCTGGCAACCTGTGCAGTGGCAAGCCATCGTCAGCAGAGGCGGGGCACTCACCTGAAGCCGTATCTGTCCACAACGACATCCGCCCTCCCAAGGCAAATTCCAGTCGTTCACGATCTGCCGCCTCCGTTCTCTATTTATTTTCATTTAAATGCGAGTATGTCACATAGTACAACATCTTCTTAATTCTCTACACTCTTTCATCCAGGAATACAAAGGATTTACGCTTTTATTAGTGCCATTCACCCCTGCCCCTTTGCACCTCTGCCCAAGAGCTTGCCACCACGCAAAGTTTGTGTGGTGAAGCACTAAGTGTTACGCAGTACAACTATATTGCCCAAACGGGCATTTTATTTCTTGGATTTCCCTTAAGTGGGGGCTTGACATGATTCAATAGTACATTTAACCTAGTAGTTAATTAACCATTAGGTTAAATAAAAATGTCTACCGAGCAACTGAGCCTTACCTTTGCTGCCCTTGCTGATCCTACGCGGCGTGCAATTCTGGCTCACCTCGCCAAAGGTGAGGCATCGGTAAGTGAGTTAGCCAAGCCTTTTAAGATGAGTCTTCCTGCAATCTCCAAACATATAAAGGTACTAGAGCGTGCCGGACTGATTGTGCGGGGTCGCGAAGCTCAATGGCGACCATGCCAGATTCAAGCACAGCCGCTCAAAGAAGCGGCGGATTGGATTGAGCAATATCGCCAATTATGGGAACAGAGGCTCTCTAGGCTTGATGATTACCTGCAAGAATTACAAACCCAGGAGGAACAAGATGAGTAACATTGAGGATTCCATTGATGCTCAATCCCAACGTGAGCTCGTCATTACTCGCATCTTGAAAGCGCCGCGCGAAGTTGTGTTTAAAGCATGGACTGATCCGAAACATATAGCGCAGTGGTGGGGACCCAAAGGTTTCACAACCCGTGTGATTGAGATGGATCTGCGTCCAGGCGGGAAATGGCGCTACGTGATGACTGGCCCAGACGGCAGGGAGTACCCGGCCAAAGGTGTTTTTCGCGAAATCGTACCCTTTGAGAGGATTGTTACCAGTGATGAATTTGATGAAGGCTTTGAAAAAGTCGTAAATACTGATTTACCAAAGGGAATGGTTGTAACAGCCATTTTCGAGGATTTAGATAGCAATACCAAACTCACGCTCCAGATTATGCATCAGTCTATTGAGGATCGGCGTAAGCATGAACAGATGGGTGTGATCGAAGGGTGGAACTCCACTTTTGACTGCCTAGATGAGTTTTTGGCGAAAGCTTGAGTCTCTCTTACTAGGGATGAGGTGCTTGTATGTTTATCTTCATCAAGCGGAGAAAAAGTTGATGCGATGGTTGCTCCCTGCATTTGCCGCCAGTGGAGCAACCTACAATGAACCACAAGACCACAGTTTTATGTACGGACACGGGTTTGCTGAGTTAAACCGTCATATTTGGGAAATTATTTACATGGAGCCAAGCGCAATAAAGCGAGGTTGAAAATGCGATGTGTTGTGACTTGAGCATTACCTATATCCGGTCGCATCAGCAGGTTTACCCGCGTCCTGCACTTCATGAATGTAGCGCCACACATCGGGTTGAGAGCCATCAAGATCGGTAAAGTCATAAACCTGTGCTAGTTGCCCACTGGAAAGCGATTGGCCATTCCAGCGCACTACTTGTGGATCGCCAGCTAGATAAGCAACTGCACGCCCAACATAGCGGGGTAATAGCCAGGAATTTTGTTTGTGCAGAAATATCCAACTTTTCATCTTGCTCATCACACCACAGTTACTAAAATTCACATAAAAATCTGACTTATTGCATATTTTTATTAATTGCAATAAGGCATAGTGTAGAGAAGAGTCAGTGTGAGAGTCTATTCCAAAACGGCATTACAATCGCAAAACGGCATTAAAAAGCTAAAATATTTCTCTTTCCTGAGAAATATTCTCTAGGCGTAATACCAAATTTTCTTTTAAAGGCAGCAGCAAAGTGTCCTTGTTGGGAATAACCGCTCAAATTGGCAACTTCAGCAACACTCAGCTTACCTGCTCGCAAAAGTTGCTCTGCTTGCTGCATACGGATACTAGAAAGATAGCCAAACACTGTTGTGCCAAACAATTCTTGAAATCCACGCCGTAAAGTGCGATCGCTCACCCCAACAATCTGCGACAATTCCAGCAATGAGGGTGGATTCTCAAACCTAGAGCGTAAAATTTCCTTAGCCAGATGAATCCGGGCTATGGTATCTGGCTTCAATCGTGGTGATCGCTGTAGTTGATCTTGAGTAGATAATATAGGAGCTAACTGCAACGCCATTAGTTCCAACACCTTCGCTTGTAAATACATCCGCTTCGTCATTCCCTGGAAAGGACAGTTAATAATTTGCTGGGCGATTCCCTCAATAGCCGTTGTAGTTTCTGGGTAGAGCAAAGTCTGCCAATCATTCCCCTTTACCAACAGACGCAACTGCTGGGGAATTTCTCCTGTTTCATCGGGGAAAAAAGTTCCCAGCAAGTCAGGAGGCAGATGAATGTCAACGCCTACACGTCGAGATTTGGTGGATTCTGAAATCATTTGGCGTTGAACTCCGCTACCCGAAATACACGTGTATCCTTGCCCTAATTGCCCACCGTATTCGTCTATGACTTTGCCGGAAAGGTAGACGCAAAATTGCAATGGGTGATCCCATTCAGGGATTTTCATTAACACATCATCGTGATATTCACAATCCCAAATCGTCAGCCAGAGTTCTGGATGCACCTCAATATCACGCACATAGCCTTTACCCAGTTGCTTAGGCATTTCACTGATGATTTCAAATGGCTCTTTTATTGGTGTTTGATGGCTATTTTGGTTAGCTTCCGCCCACAGTTCCCAATTCTCTTTCATCGTCAGGGTAATGGTCATGACTGGTGTTAATTATTGATAATAAATATCAATAATTTTACCGTGATTTGCCCTAACTCTTGATTTCATCGGCACAACAGTGGGGTGAATTTCCTAGAGGGATCTTAACTGACCAGTCTCGAGAGGCGATCGCAGGTGCAACTACGCTTCCAGATGTGGGACTTGGGCGAAAATAGCCGACTGTAAAACTTGCGGAAGCTTTTCCAAAACTACATTACCTTTACGGCTTTTGATATATAGTTGCATAAATTCTATTAAGGCATCATGTAAAAATAACTTGAACAATTTGCCGAATGCTTAGATGATCAGAATGTAACCCGAATGATGATATTAATCGAATTCGTTCGTCAGGTGCTAGACGTAAACTACTTGAAGAAAAAGACGCAATGCTGCTATCAGATTTAGAATCGCTGATTGAACCAGTGACACTGGGAGATCCAGAATCTCCTCTAAAATGGACTTCTAAAAGTGTTGTGAAACTGGCTGCGGCATTAAACATTGGGGGACATAGGACTAGTCCTAAAAGTGTTTATAACTTACTTGAATCGCTTGGCTACAGCTTACAATCAAATCGTAAAACCCGTGATGGCTCATCTTATCCAGATAGAGATGAGCAGTTTTTACATATTTCCAACCAAGTCTTGCACTTTCAATCCCAGAACGAACCCGTAATTTCAGTTGATACAAAAAAAAAGAATTAATTGGAGATTTGAAAAATTCTGGAACCGAGTGGTGTGAAAAGGAACAGCCAATTGAGGTGAAAATGCATGATGAAAGTTGACCCCAAATTGGGCAAGGCAATTCCCTACGGAATTTATGACTTAACCTCAAATCAAGGATGGGTAAATGTTGGCATTGACCACGATACCGCAGAGTTTGCAGTCGAGTCTATTCGTCATTGGTGGTACTCAATGGGTAAACAAGTTTATCCCAGCAGTGAGCATATAATGATTACGGCTGACTGCGGTGGTAGCAATAGTTATCGCTCACGCCAAAAGGAAATTGAAGTTACAAGAATTAGCAACTGATACTGGTAAAACTATTCATGTGTGTCATTTTCCTCCAGGCACAAGTAAATGGAATAAGATTGAGCATCGCTTTTAATTCACATTAGGCGTGAATTATAAACGCTACATAGATTTAGCTGACTGCCACCTCGGCTTGCTGTTTCCACACCGCATCTGCATACAAAGATGTGTCAAAGTCCGGCGAAATGTTGCCGTTAGTGATCCGGGCTTCGTGTAGTGACCAGTCAGCGAAGAATAAGTCGTGGCTGATGCGGGCCACTATTGCTGGCACATCGCGTCGGATGCTGGGTACGTCGCCGATGGGCAGACCGAAGCTTACGAAACCAGCAGGATTGAACACATGGATGTCTTTCAGATAGGGGGCATTGCCAGGTACTTTCTCTTGGTATTCATGGGCGCTGCCAAGGTAAGGGTAGGTGCTAAGTTGATCGTCACGCTGGTCGGCTGGGGCTTCATAGCGATCGCGCCAGAGGGCAATATGATGTGCAAATTCGGCGAGTTCCGGCCGCTTTGTCGGGTCAACAAAGTAGCCAGTACCAGCGATCGCAAAATCGAACTCGAAAACATCATCATTTACCTGAGCGACGATGCGATCGCCCTGGTTGTGAGCAGATTTCCACGGTGCGGATAGATGCAGGTGGAAGTTAGAGAACGCAATTACCCGCTCGATTGCGTCTGGTGGTGGCGTAGAGCCAACTTGATGAAAGCGCCAGGCTTGGAACCACCGAGCTGCATCAGGTAGTTGCGGATAGTTATAGTAAGCGCCAGGATAACCTCGCAGGCGATTCACTGGCAGAGATGCGATCGCTGGCCGTCGTGCGAACAGGTGTACTGCCTTCGCGCCTGATTCCAATGCCACTCCTGCCGCATCAAAGGCCGAGGCCGCAGCACCCAGCACTGCTACTGTTTTGCCACGTAGATTGTTGAAGTCGATTGCATCGGCGGTATGTGCATATAAGGTGCGTGGCAGAGATGCCAATACAGGCGGTATGTTTGGGCCACCAGTGCCAGCGACACCGTTGGCGAAGATAATTTTATATTATGTTCGGATAATTACTTATGATAAAAGCAGGGATGAAAACGATGAAGTATGCCGAAAAGAATCAGTATAGCCAAGCATTTAGATATTGCTGAGTTAGAACAGCTTTACCGTGAGACGAAAGACAGGGTAGAAAGTCGTCAATACCAGATTATATGGTTACTAGCACAAGGAAAAAAGACGGAAGAAGTAGAGGAAGTAACAGGCTACAGCAGGACATGGATATACGCATTAGTTAAAAGGTACAACCAGTTGGGTATAAGTGGAATTGGCGATCGCCGCTTTTCAAATCA
>LXQE01000011.1 GCA_003326195.1 Nostoc punctiforme NIES-2108 | reverse complement strand
TTGCGCCATAGCTACTAAAGCCCTTTCCTGTTTTTAACTCCTCCTCAAGTGCTGCGATCGCAGCATCATCGATTTTCCGTTTTGCACAAGAGTGCTTTTTTGATTTCTAATAAGCCTGATATACCATCAGTTCTGTACTTCTGCAACCATCTCGTGACCGTTGAAGTATCTTTTGCCAAGCGTTTTCCGATTTCTTGCTGCTCCTTAACCTGCCCGCTTTTTATCCACCACAGCATAATAAGCTTTTCTTTCTGGTTTCCTAAATTCACTGTTTGTAGACGTTTTTTAAGTTCTTCTTCRCTCTCTGCGATTTCAATCTTAAAAGGGCGGCTCATGGTTATTTTAATTTATCAAGTTTGTTTTCTCTATTATATGCAGCTTCATATAAAATTGGTATCAGATGATGCACGGATATTGTAGAACTAAGACGAAAAACGATATTAAAGAAGTAAGTCCACAACAGTAATCAGTCAATGCCCAGCAAAACAATTGATGTCCGAGAGTACACTGTTAGAGCGCACAAGCGGGAAATTCACACTCGCGTTTTCAACATGAACTCAAAAGCTTACTTTTCCACCCCAGCATCAATCATTTTGGCTAAAGACTCAGCGTTAAATCTCGTCAGCGATTATTCTGCTAACTGCTGAAAATATCGGTATTGCTCATCTGCATACTCCCCTGGTTCTAATTCTAAAAGCTCACAAAATTTGAAGTAATCAACTTTCCAATTAAATTCAGCAATGCCATTGGCGAACTTTTCGGCCATTTGACGTGATTGAATGCTAGCTGTTGATGGTTGACCATTATGGTTGTAAATGCTGCCTTGTTCTGTCATCTTATTAGTTTGATAGTATATTTATACTAATAAGTATTTTAGTTCTCTCCGACGCTTAATGAAAGTAAGGCTCCCGGAAGCGTTTGGCAACATTTAAAATAGCTGAAAGCAACAAAACTTTACTACTTTGGGCTTGTCCAAGAAACCAACCAATCAAGACAAAGTTAATCAATGTTTCTGGGGCACGCCATATTAAAGCATTATAGAAATCAACACCAGAAGTTTTAACTTCTGGTGTTGCACTTAAAATTGCAAACCCTAATATTTGTAAAGGTTTTTGAAATATCAGGATGGCAAGTCCTAATATCAGCGCTAAAATTCCATGCTGTAAACCAATCAGTACTGCCGATTGGTTATCTTTACGCCCTATAGCCTGTGCAACCATTCCAGTTGTACCCATGCGTAAGAAACCGAATGTCCAATAAATATAATTGAATAAAATTGTTGCTATTGCCACACCTGCTAAATGACGAATCTCCGTTAAATGCCCTAAAAACATTACATCTATTAGTCCTGCCAACGGAACCATTAGATTTGAAAGAACATTTACAGATGCCAGTTTTAGAAAACTGCGAATGAATGCTGAACGTTGAGCAAAGATAGACAAAATTAGTAAATCCCTTGACCACAACAATGACCTACATTGGAGTTATTTTTTCGGCTTATCGGTCAGAATACCTTTCCTGTATTCTGACGACTGACGCATGTATTCTGATTGATAATTTTTAAAAATCATTATCCGTAAAGGGAACTATAGATGGTGAAAACCTTTTCAGCGATGGGTCAAATTCTAACCTCGCGGCATAATCATCTGTTTGTGAGACGGACAGTTCAATTGTTTGCTGATTTTTTTCATCAAAAAGCAACTGGATTTGATAATTACTCCAGAATTGGTCGCCTAGTTCATCTTCTAAATTGAAAAGCCGTTCTTCATCACCCCATATATTTGACCAAAGTCCGATCCTATTAGCGCGAAAATGATTTTGACCTGTTGTATCTGCAATTACAAAATATGCTTCGATATTTAAATCAAATCCCAAATCATCGGCTTCTGTCGCTGCTATTTGACAGTTAACCACTATTAAGGTATCGGGGTTAACGTTTACTACCTGTTCTTGGCGCTTTAATAATTCTTGTAGCACGAAATCAGGCAACAACTGGGAACTCTCCTCAAGTAATTGTTTTTGAGTTTCTGGGGAGTAACGAGTTTTTAACTCTTGGGTGATTAAAGTTAAAATATCTTCAGTAGCTAAATTGACAACTATCTTTTTATCTGCGGTATTAAGAAAACTTCCAACATTCAGATTAATGTGTTTTTTAATTGGCATAATTCTCTAAAATCCTTTTGAACAGTTCATACTCATCTACAAATAAAGCGAAGGCAAGGAAAAATATTACCTAAGCTTCAGTTCTCCGTTTTGATCAAGACCTACTTCCGAGTAATTGCAGGAGTGAAAATCATAATTATAAATGACTGTGATTTGAGAGCCTATTATGTTCATGCGGTAATATTTAAAAATGCCACAGTGCTTGACCAATTAACAGATTTGTTGAGTAAGTAACGAACAAATAAATTTTTAATAATATTTATTTCCTCACTTGTTAAATTAGCAGCTAGACGATCTGCATAACTTGGTCGATTAGGATTAGCAGTAAATAAACGCTTGATAAAATTACCAGAGATGTGCATAGGTGTCAAATACTGCTCAAGAACTACTTGTACGCAGTGTCCATTTGAGGCAAAAGCGTGACGCAAATCATCAGCATCCCAGTTAAGCATGGGGTCAGAGGCATCTGTATAAATAGCTTCTTCCGCTAAAACTAATCGCTCATACAATTGGGCATCGAGATTTTGGCTGGGCAGTAAGCGGTAAAACCTTTGGGTATGACGAGGTACTGTTTCACTTAAAATAAGCTTGACTGAGTGCGGGAGCAATTGAGCTAAAATTTGAGCAGCAAGTCCCTTGTCTAGTTCCGAGGCTAGTATATTGCGCCCAATAATAGAGTCAAACTGTACATTTGGTGCAAGAGATGCCAGCATAGCAGGTATCTGTGCAACAGATGCAGTAAAAATTATTGGTCGCATTGTTTCAGGAAGTGCCGCAGCAAGTTCTATTAAAGCATTGGCATCAGAGCGATTGCGAACACAGGCATAAACCCCACCTTCAGGAACTTGCCGGATTGCTTCCCAAGTAAGTAAACCAGTGGCGGCATTTAGATCCAATAGTAAATGATGACGTTGTAATTGGGCGAAAGTGAAAATGCGTTCGCGCACAGATGCTAATTGTGTACTTACCTGAGAAAGTGTGCGTTGCAACCAGCGCTCATCTGCTCGGTCAACAGTTCCATAAGTCATGACTTCCATTGGTGCAACACCAATACCTTCTACTATTGCAGCAAGTTGGGCTTCCCGACGACGCGCCACTTGTGTTGCGATTTGGTGTTCATAACCTTGGGTTGATGGTTGATAAAACAATTGACCTTGCAAGCTGGTGGGTAAATATTGCTGTTCTACCCAATGATCTCGGTAAGCGTGAGGATAGAGATAACCCGCCCCATGTCCAAAACCTTTTTGATCGCGATTGGCATCTTTAAGATGAGTGGGAACGGGAGTAACATTTTCAATTTCTACTGCGGCTAAAGCATCAAAAAAGCCCATAATGCTATTGGATTTTGGTGCAGTCGCTAAATAAAGTACTGCCTGCGCCAAATGATAACGTCCTTCCGGCATTCCCACGCGATCGGGTGCTGTTGGCAATAACCCGCGCTAAAGTAGTCTTGCCAGTCCCTGGTGGCCCAGAAAAGATTAAGGAAGACAGTTGATCCAAACTAATAGCACGCCGCAGTAGCCTTCCTTGTCCGATAATATGATCTTGACCAACAAATTCATCAAGTGTCCGTGGACGCATCCGAGCCGCTAGGGGTGCTTCTTTTTCAGTTATTTTTGCAAGATGCTGGTCAAATAAATCCATTATTTAATACGTCGAGAGAAGGTGGGGTTTTTCAAGCCATAGAAGATATGAAGATATATGTATGCTTTTTCAAGGTAAAAAACTATAACGACAATTAACATCTAAAAAGAAATTACTTTACGATCTCGCAAAAATTTACCGTTTATATTGCGTGGAGCATCAGTAGCCAACCAAATTGCAGTGTCGGCTCCTTCTGCTGGCGTGCGCGGTGCTGATGACCCACCCATATCTGTTTTAACCCACCCCGGACAAATGGAATTGACAACAATTCCAAAAGATTGTAGAGCTTGTGCCAGCATAATTGTTGCACCATTTAATGCCAGCTTTGATAGGCAGTAACTTGGAACATCGTAAGACAAGCCTTCTAATGCTCCATATCCGCTTGAAACGTTGACAACTCTGGCATCAGGGGATTTTTCCAATAGGGGTAAAAATGCCTGCACCATCCGAATTGCGCCAAAGGTGTTGGCATTCATTGTGGAATCAAGTAACTCACGGTCAATGGTAAGAATATTTACATCTTTGTCTGGATAGACGCCAGCATTATTGATCAAAACATCTAACCGAGTAATTTTCTGGTGCAGGGTTTTTACTGCTTGGTTGATAGAACGATCATCAGTGACATCCAATTCGAGAGGAATTACCTTTGGTTGAAGTTTCTGGGCCGCAAGTTTTGCGTTATCAAACGAGCGGGAAGTGATAATTATCGAGTAGCCTTTTGCCAGTAGACCTTGAGCGATGGCAAACCCAATCCCTCGGTTTCCACCTGTGACTAATGCCCATTTGTTTTGTGTAGATTCCATGTTATGTTCTACCTTGTGTTAAGAATGCTTGCTTTTGTTGAATTAGAGAATAGCAATTCGTTGGTTTGTGTGCCGTGATTAATTGAAATTTCGATACAGTACCTGCTTAATGCCTTCAAGAATCTACAACAGATGTGATGATGCGTTTGTAGCGTTTACGCTGTGTTGACCATTTGTTACATGCTTGCGTAACTGTTTGTCTGTCTTGTTGTGATAAAAGCTCATCAGCTTCAGAATATCTGAAAAAGTTGGTAAAGATACTGACAACAACAGTTTCACAATCAACCTATCCACTTTGTCCAATCGGGCGCATCTGTGACCAGTTGAGCAAACTTGGACGGTTCAATATCCTCAAACTTGAAATCACGCCCCACAGTTCATCACTCGTTAGGGTACTGAGTAAATAAGTGCATCAATGCCGTATTCCATAACAATATCTTAGCCAAACGAAGAGGGTGAAGAGATAGGGCGCTCTGTAGTAGGGTTATTGTCTATCATAACGACAACTCAAACGCTACAATTCGCCTATGCCATTTAAGTAGGATACAGGCCCAAAAGGAAATAAAGGCAGTTTAAGCGTAAGCTAAAAATAAAATACTTGGGTGCTATGTCGATTCCTGGAATTTCTGAAGCAATAATCCGTCATAACTCCAACGCTTCATCCTACAGTCGTGGTGAAGAATATTACCGCAAGGGTGCGATCGCTAAACTAAAAAAACGCGGTAATCTGATTCAGGCAGAGATAGAGGGTAGCGAAATTACACCATATCAAGTCAGTATTCGTTTTGATGGAGGTGGAATTACCTCAGCAAGTTGTACTTGTCCTTATGATTATGATGGTTGGTGCAAACATATCGTTGCCACCTTATTAAGCTGTTCGCGTCAATCAGAGATTATTGAAGAACGTCCAACGCTAGAACAATTATTAAATCGCCTCGATTTTCTTCGAACTCAGCGATTATTACAAGAACTGGTGGAAAATAGACCAGAACTAATTGATGATATTGATGAGTTTGTCAGTTTGATAGACTTGCCAAAACCGCAAACAAAACAGCCTTCTACCCGCCAAAGCAAAATTGATACATCACCTTTTCGCTCTCATGTCAAGCGGATTTTGCGGGATGGATTGAAGGAATTAGAGTATGGTTCAGAAGAAGACCCATTTACAGATGATTTGCTGGCTGTAATTGAGAAAGCGCGGGAGTTAGCAGAAAATGGAGATGGCAATAATGCGATCGCAATTCTCGAAACTATTACCGAAACTTATGCCCAAGAATGAGACGAGTTGCTAGATTACGGTGGAGACAGTTATTCCATTGCAGAACCTCTTGATAGCGCCTGGACAAAAGCAATTTTGTGTGCAGAAATGTCTACAGGAGAAATAGTAGATTTGCAATTGATGTTGGAATCATGGCAAGACGAAATCAGTGCAGACTTTAGTATGAGTTTAGAAGCATTGCGTCAAGGTTGGGATTATGAACCACTTCAACAAATTATGCAAGGAGATGATACCGCAGAACTTTGGGAAAATGAACGACCAAGCTTTGCTGATGATTTAGCATTGATTCGCTTGCAAATTCTTGAACGTCAAAATCGTTATACAGAGTATTTAAATCTAGCTTTAGCAGAAGAAATGACTCTGCAATACCTGACGCAATTAGCAGCTTTAGGAAGAGTAGAAGAAGCCATGTCTGCGGCTAAAATCCTGATGGAAAGAGCAGAAGAGGGTTTTGCCTTGGCAAAAATATTGCGAGAAGATGGTTATTTGGTTGAAGCATTGGAAATATGCCTTGCTGGTATAAATCTAACAGGTAACTGTTTATATGAATTTGCTACTTGGACAAGTAATTTAGCCCAAGGATTAGAAGATAATGCCACTGCCTTAACTGCTAGCATCATTGCTTTTAAAATCAGACCATCGTTTCGAGACTATGGTAAGATTCAAGACTATGCAGGAGAAACTTGGTTGACGGTCAAACAAGATTTACTGCAAACACTACGAGAGCAGCCAGATTGGGGAATAAAAGAAGCTCAAGTTGATATTTTCCTCCATGAAGGATTAATTGATGATGCAATTAAAAAAGTAGAAAGAGATAGTTACTATGCTTCAGAATTGGTACATCGAGTCATGGATGCAGCAGTTTCTCATCGTCCAGATTGGGTAATTAATGACGCTCGCAGACGGGCAGAACCAATTATGGAACAAGGAAAAGCTGACCGTTATGACGCTGCGGTTAATTGGCTCAAAAAAGTAAAAGCTGCGTATCTTCACCTTGGACAAAAAGCTGAATGGTCTGCTTATCGCTCACAACTAGAAGCGGCTCATGGACGCAAACGTAAATTAATGGAATTATTTAAAGAACTGAATAAATAATATGACTATTTTTGAGCCTAATTCCACAATACAACAAGCACTACTCGCAAGGAAATATTTCGAGTTACATTCTTCCATACAAAAAATTATTCAGTTATTTTCGGTAATTTATGCACCGATAGACAAAAATTCATTTGTAAGTTGTCTTAGTAAAATTAACGCTTTAGATGAAAACAATAAACCTTGGGTTACTAAAACCCTCAGTCACCAAATTGATAAATTGTTAAAAGCAGGCTTGTTAATACAGGAAAACAGGCAAGGTGCTGAATGTCATCCGTTACTTACAGAAATTGCTACTCGCCATGCTGTACAAACCGGAGAGTTTGAAATACTCGTCACAGCAGTAGAGGAAAAGCTACCAATACGTACTCACTGGAATAGAGATTCTCGGATCTTCTACAACTTACGCCAGTGTATCAGAGAAATCCGCATTGGTATTTATCGTCAAGACCTTAGTTTTATTAATCAGCAAATTGAAGCTTACCAGAAGTACGCTGATAGCGAAGAAAAAATAGTAATAGAAAATATCTTTGAGCAGATATACAATAATCCATTTGATGCAGATTGGTTTAACACCCTTCCACAAGGATTATATGAAAGTGGTATATCCAGTATCCTCTTCAATTCAGCCTTAAAATTATCTGCTTCTGAAGATGCGTTGATGCTGCTAGAAGAAGAATGCTCTGACAGTGAAAAACATTGCTCAGATTATCTACATCTGATTTTGACAGAACAACTGTTGTTACAGAGTTGTACCCAAGAAGCACAAGAAAGTCTAGAGCGTGTATCAAATGAATATCAAAATAACGCTGCTATCTTTTGGGGTTGGTTAAGTTTCCTGCGGGGTGATAATGAACAAGCCATAAAATATTATAAAGATGCCCTGAAAGCCATCAAAAAGGCTACAGGCAAACGGCAAATATATTTCAATACAATGGGGGGCTTATTTTTTATCCTCGCACTTTTAAAAGATGGTTCAGCACAACACCTCAAAGAAGCAGAAGAGTATACCAATTTGATGTCCCGTCAAGGAGATCATTGGCTCAGGTTCACTTATGGCAGGCTGAACATGGTACTACAAGTTCACCTTGGTGATATTACCCAAAAAGAATTTGTAGTCAGCGGTCATATTTCTTCAGTAGAAGAAGAAAATAGCTTACAAACATTGTTTTGTTCACTATGCCTTTACTGGATGGATGCAGAAAGTGCTAAAAAACGCTTACCTAATTTACTAGAACCACTATATCGGCGATCGCTTGCCTCCGGTTATCACTGGTTGGCAATGGAAACCGCAGAACTCCTATCCAGGCTCAAACCAAATAGTAACTATAATAAACTTGCTCCTGCACTGCGAGAAGATAGCAATATCCAAACTATCGTAGACTTAATTCGACCCCAAGAAGCTTGGGAAATGTGCCTCAATGCGCTGGCAAATCTCCAATCAAGACCACAAACATCCCTAAAACCAGAATCAGAACTACGTTTAGCATGGTTCATCACCTTCTATCCCAGCAGATGTGTCTTGCAACCACGAGAACAAAAAGTGAATGCCAAAGGGGAGTGGAGTAAAGGTCGCCCCATAGCCCTCAAGCGTCTCAACAGTGCATTATCTGAGTTTGATTACATCACACCTCAAGATATGCGGGTATGTAGTTGTATTGAAACATATAACGATGGCTCTTATTACGGGAAAGTTGATTATACCTTCGGGGAAAAAGCCATCTCTGCTTTAATTGGACACCCGTTAGTTTTTTGGGAAGATACACCTACTATCCGTGTAGCTTCAGTGGCAGAGCGCAAAAAACGGGTCGATGCATTCCAAGCAGGTTCAGGGGATGTCTTTCTGATTAGTCTCAAAGCAGGGGGGACAGGACTTAATCTGACTGCGGCTGATTATGTGATTCATACAGACCCTTGGTGGAATCCCGCTGTGGAAGACCAAGCCTCAGACCGCGCCCATCGCATTGGGCAACAACGCCCTGTTACTATTTATCGTCTAGTAGCAAAGGATACTATTGAAGAAAAGATTGTGCAATTGCATCAACACAAGCGAGATTTGGCAGACAGCCTGTTGGAAGGTGCTGATATCAGTGGTAAGATTTCGACGGAAGCCTTGTTACAGTTGATTAGTGAAGGATAAGCTGTCCTGCTTATATAATTTTAGATTTTTGATTTCCTGATTGCACAAGTTCAAGATTAACTCAACTCTAATCAACTATGCCCAAGACTTGGAACTTAAAGGTAGATAGCTATTTTCAAGCCGCACCCAATTGCATCATCGCCACCGCCCATGTAGACAGCTTCCCTATAGACCTGCCGCTAGAACCGAACATCCGGGAACCAAACCGCAAAAGTGCGACCTACAGACAAATGTTCGATTCACTGACCACCGAACCTGCAAAATTCTTCTCTCGCCACAGTGGAATCGTTCTGTCAGCCAATAAAACTAAACCTGTCAAGAATAAAACTGAACTAGAGCTAGAAGTTTTAGAAGCTAACGAGGGTGGCAGTGACGGCATTATTAACGGGGGGCATACAGTTTTAGCATTTGAGCAAGCGAAAAATTACAAATATGACCTAACCGAAGCTAGGGTAAAAGTTACGATCCACATTGGACTGACTGAAGAATCAGCTAAAGATATAGCCCTAGCAAGTAATACTACAACGCCAGTAGACTCTCGCTCCAAAGTCAACGCTAGGGGTGATTACAAATTCATCAAGCAGTACTTAGCTCAATTAGAACAGAAAGAAGATAGAAAATTCCGCATCGCCTATTATCAAAACCAAAGCGGCGCTCCCAGAAATGCCCAGTGCAATGTTACCCATTTGCTCAAGCTCCTTTACTGCCTCGACAGAAATAAATACAACCCCGACGGCAATAAACGAACCAAACACCCAGCAGGGATGAGTCTTCCAAGTAACATCACAGATGTAGAAAGGGAAAGATTAACTGCCCTACTGCCTCTCTTGACTCATGCCCTGTGGATAGAGCAAAGACTGTACGAAATAATCCAAGACCATATCAGCAACCCCAGAAGAAAGGGTGTCAACGACCTAGCATCAATTGATATACGTAAAACTACGCTTCTGCCTGATAGCAAATACTCTTTTGGGTTTGGTGCGCCAACTGACCTGGCATTACCGATAATTGCCTCATATCGGGTATTTCTAGACAAGGACTATAAATGGATTTTGCCGTTTAACGAATTCGCCGAAGATTTCCTCCAACACCTGTGGAATAACTATTTCCGTAAATACTTGGTGTCGGAGAAAACAGCAGGAAATACAGTAGGAACTAAAATCAGCCGCAATCAAGAGATTTGGGAAAGTCTTTATATCTCGGCGCAAAGTTATCTGAATCAGCACTTGGTGAAAATGGTCAACTCTAGTAAGCAAGAAGAAGAATTGAAGGTGACAGAAGTTACAAACAAGAGGGGAAAAAGGAAAAGGGATGAACTCAAAGCGACTACTGCCCCCAAATAGCTTTTTCTGGCGTCACTGTGCCAGAGTGCGATCGCGGAGCGCCATCGCAACCTTATTGAGGGTGGAACGCTATAGCTTCAAATACTTGATTGGTAAAGAGTATAACCTAGTACCCTTTTCCCATTCTCGGTAAATTAATTAATCAATAAATAATGTTAAGAATATGCTCTCAATGTGTTTTGAAACAAAGATATTTAGCTAAATACGGTAGTATGTGGTTAGTGTTGGGTTATTGAGATGTTCTCTATTTTCAGGCTAGATATTTAAGTAAGATTGCCCATGAAAAGGGTATAAAAATAATTTCGCCCAACCATTAATTATTTTCTCTTCTATAGGAATAGTATTTGATTTCACCAAAAGTTATATAGGGGAGCTAGCCGAGAGTACAGCACCAAATCCTTGATGACGGTGCGTTACAAACTGCGTTCTAACACAGCCTACAATACCTAATTTTGTTCAAAAATAAAATATTATTCCTATAGTAAAACTTTAACGCTAGCAAGAAACCAAATATCAAGTCAAGAATAAAGTATGCCGAAAATATCAAATTTCGGTGGATTATTTGTGTGCTCAACAGCACAAACAGCAGGTTGAAAACTAAAGTTACTGAAAAGTTAGATAGATGTAGATAAAAGCTATGACAAACATCATGGGAACCAACGGTAACGATACCCTATTCGGCAGTAATGACGCTGACACGATTAACGGTAAAGCAGGGAATGATACCTTGGACGTTGAATATTCAACAGGCAATAATACTCTCATTGGTGGCACTGGTAACGATACCTTGAACGCTGAATATTCAACAGGTGATAACACCCTCAACGGTAGCCCTGGTAATGATACGTTGAGGGCTAAGGGTTCAAAAGGTGATAACCTGCTCTCTGGGGGTGATGGCAATGATTTTCTTGACATTTTTGGTGACTTCCTCCTGGAATCCTTCGGCGACCTCAAGGACTTTGCCTCAACAGGCAATAACACCCTCAACGGAGGCTCAGGTAACGATACATTGGGTGCTAACGGTTCAAAAGGTGATAACCTGCTCTCTGGAGGCGATGGCAATGATAATATCTCCATCTTTGGCAGATTACTCAGTCTGTTCAGCAACGCCGGGAATTCGGACTCCGACTCTGTCTCAACAGGCAATAACACCCTCAATGGAGGCGCAGGTAACGATACATTGAGTGCTAGCGGTTCAACAGGCGATAACCTGCTCTCTGGGGGCGCTGGCAATGATTTTCTTGACATTTCTGGCGCATTCAGCATTGCATACAGGACTAATGAAGACTCTCGCTCAACAGGCAATAACACCCTTAACGGAGGCTCAGGTAACGATACATTGAAAGCTAGCGGTTCAAAAGGTGATAACCTGCTTTCTGGAGGCGATGGCAATGATTTTCTTGACATTTCTGGTGACTTCCTCCTGGAATCCTTCGGCGACCTCAAGGACTCTGTCTCAACAGGCAATAACACCCTCAACGGAGGCTCAGGTAACGATACATTGGGTGCTAGCGGTTCAATAGGCGATAACCTACTTGATGGAGGGACAGGTGATGATTTGTTGTTTGTCGATTACAAGAATGCTATCGGTGGGATCGCTACAACTTTTAATGCCACTACTAAGACTGGCTCAATTACAGCAGGCACGAGTAGGATTAGTTACAAGAATATCGAACGATTCAATATCTTAGGTACAGCCTTCGATGACAATATTGTGGGGAACTCTGGCAATGATACGCTCTCTACGGGATCTGGTGGCAAAGATACGATAGATGGGGGTAAGGGTGATGATTTCTTATTCGTCGATTACACCAATGCTACAGGGGGTATCGCAACAACTTTTAATGCCACCACTAACATTGGCTTAATTACCGCAGGCACGAGTGGGATTAGTTACAAGAATATCGAACAATTAAATATTTTAGGTACAGCCTACAATGACAATATTGTAGGAACCTCTGGTAATGATACGCTCTCTACGGGATCTGGTGGCAAAGATACGATAGATGGGAGTAAGGGTAACGATTTGTTATTCGCCGATTACACCAATGCTACAGGGGGTATCGCGACAACTTTTAGTGCCACCACTAACATTGGCTTAATTACCGCAGGCACGAGTGGGATTAGTTACAAGAATATCGAACAATTAAATATTTTAGGTACAGCCTACAATGACAATATTGTGGGGACATCCGGCAATGATACGCTCTCTATGGGATCTGGTGGCAAAGATACGATAGATGGGGGTAAGGGTGATGATTTGTTGTCCGTCAATTACACCAATGCTACAGGGAAAATCACTTCAACTTTTAATGCCACTACTAAGACTGGCTCAATTACAGCAGGCACGAGTGGGGTTAGTTACAAGAATATCGAAAGATTAAATATTTCAGGTACAACCGACAATGACAATATTGTGGGGACTTCTGGCAATGATACGCTCTATGGGGGGAATGGCAATGATACCCTCTATGGGGGGGATGGTATTGATACCTTTGTTTTTAATGAGTACTATCAAAACGTTGATAGCCTTTATGACTTCAACGCCACCAATGAAGTGATTCAGGTATTAGCTAGTAGTTATTATGAGAGTCTTGGTGGGTTATCACCAGGCACACTCTTGGCTACTCAGTTTACCATCGGAACATCTGCAACTACTAGCGAACAGCGATTTATCTACAACAGCGCTACAGGTGGACTGTTCTTGGACGTAGATGGTAGTGCATCTGGGTTTACTCAGCTGCAATTTGCACAATTATCTGCTGGGTTGTCACTAACCAACAACAATTTTGTAGTTGTTTAATCTGTATTAGTGCTTTGCCATCACTAAGCGGTAGGGGTTGCGAGGTGCTATTTTTAGCATCTTGCAATCGAATGCGAGATGCTAGTCATTTTGGTAAGCGATCGCAATCCTTAGTAGTAGGTGGGCGCAATTGAAGCTAACTGGCGATCGCGTTCAGCTTTGACCACAAAAGAGAGCTGTCATTTGTTTTTTGTTAGAGACCATTTATAAAGTAAATCTTTAGGCTGTAAGACGACGTAACATAATCCGTGTCATAACTGCATAAATGGCAGCCTCGCTCATTTCAGGAAGTCGCTCATAATCCTTACTGAGACGACGATATTGGTTGAACCATCCAAAAGTTCGTTCAACAACCCAGCGCTTGGGTAAAATCTCAAACCCAGACCCCAAACGATTCATCACCTCAACACAAGCTTGAATCATTAACCAAACTGAGAGTGCAAATTTGTCACCGTTATACAGCGCTTCCGGCTATTATGCAATACAGTTTTTCTCCTTGCCCTCTCCTATCAAAGCTTTCAGATTTGGGGATGTACCTCATAGCTGCCGTAAGTGCTGTAACCAGCATCTACCCACATCACCTCAACCTGTTCTAATATCTCTGGATGCTCCTCCAAAAGCTCCATTAAGGCATAAGCAGCAAGCAATCGTTCTGGGTCATTTGCTTCGCTAACTACAACTTTGAGTAATAATCCTAGACTATCAACCAACGTTTGGCGTTTCCTTCCTTTTACTTTTTTGCCCCCATCAAAACCATACACATCCCCCTTTTTTCAGTCGTTTTTACCGGGTTGAGTCGATGCCCGATATTATTCGGGGCAACTCTCAGTTAAATCTGGGCGTGCGACTTTCACCGCACCCAGCTTCCGATGTTCTTAGCTTGCGCTTTTGCTCATGTGTTTGTAATCGTGGCAACTCTCGTGGATTGCTTCAAGATTATTTTTCTTCCAGTTGGCGTGATTTTCGTCGATGTGATGCAGGTGAACCCGTTCTTCATCGATGAATTTTAGACCGCAGGAAGCACATCTATGGTTTTGCTTCTTAAGAGCTTTAGAGGTTTCACCATCGTAGAGCTTGCTTTTACGTT
>LXQE01000010.1 GCA_003326195.1 Nostoc punctiforme NIES-2108 | reverse complement strand
CATGGAGATAAAGACGGTAGTATCTCCTTTGAAGAGTTAAAGGAAGTAGTCAAAAAAGCAAGTAATTTAACCTAGCAGTCAAAACCCAATACCAAAAACCCAATACCAAATATCCCTCTAAGCGCCCACGCTTAGAGGGATTTGCATGAAAAAGACAATTGTGTGTTCGTTATCTTCTGAGTCGCTTAAAGTAACGGGAGCAAGGTTTGTTTTAACCCAAGATTGAACCTGAACCAACTTCCCACTGATGTTTGAGCAATTCTTGGTAAGTCTTTTCCCTTATCATCATCTGCTTATAAAGCATCTGCAAAAACTCTTGAGCTTGTTCACGAGACATCTGCTGCACTTGGTCTGCGAAAGTTCTAAGGCTAAATTCTTGTTCTAAAGATAATTCAATGGGTTGGTTCATAGCTTTTGAGTTTGCTAAGTTAAGCAAATATTGTTTTATATAAATAAATATTACGATATCTTTACAAAAGATGAAGGGGTGTAAACCGTATCGGCGTAGGTTAGA
Source organism: Nostoc punctiforme NIES-2108 (assembly GCA_003326195.1). GTDB lineage: Bacteria > Cyanobacteriota > Cyanobacteriia > Cyanobacteriales > Nostocaceae > Nostoc > Nostoc punctiforme_A. The sequence goes on along the minus strand of LXQE01000010.1, from coordinate 14,627 downwards.
AATACCGTCTCTGCTGCTGATGAGTTTACACCTTTAGCTACTCCACCAAAATCGGTGATAGTATAATAAGTACCATCGTAGTTATAAATGTCATTACCACCTCCACCAGTCAAGGTGTTGTCGTAGCCATTGGCGTATAAGTTATCATTACCCTTCGTTCTAATAATATTTGCCATACTTTTACTTACCTCAATCGATTTTTTCAGTAATTTCAGTTTTGGAGAGAGCTGTTAGTGGGACTTAAACAAAAAGTAGCCAGAAAAGAGCCTAAAACCTATATGCGGATGTGTATTTTCCTTGCCTTGCATGGGTTTTAAGCTTGTTTCTACCTCAAAAATGTTTAAGTCGCGTTAGTGCTGTTTTCAGGCACAAACGCCCCCACAAAATTTGATGTTGTCGGCATACTTTTCTCCGTCACCTTTGGGAAATATTACTATTTATCGAAAATTTAGTCATCAAAGAATGGCTTGTATTAGCACTAATTTTGATTTTTCTTACTATCTAAGTTTTAAGCATTGTACAAATTCATCATCGTCTGTATTCAAAATTCCGAATAATTAAGTCATTACAGGCTAAATAAATTATCTCTGACAAATTTGCTCAACTGGTGTCAATATTATAGAGTGAGAATTACCATTGATCATAACCTTTACCCAGAGTATCTTTCGAGCATTTCTGAGAGCTATAAATTTTCATGCAGAGTGAAACAAAGTATATTGCCAACCAAAAGACTAGATGAGCGCAATCTTTAGATGCCGAGTCGCGTTTAATCCACACCTAGAAAAAGTGGGCTTTCACGCTCCTGTTATTTTCTGTAAAAAGCAGGTAAAAATGTGGTGTATCCCGCTTTTTACTATGATTGATCAAGGGTATATCGGACACTAGAATTTTGTGGTGTTGAAATCACTCTGCACCGATGGCACGAGCAATAATGTGAAACAGATCGGTCTGGTCGAGTACACCAACAACATTTGCTCCCTGTGGGCCATGTGCAGCAATGCGTACCTGAGTGCCTGTGTGTTCCTGAGAGTTATCAGGAAGGTTTGTTGCATAATTTACTGTCATTTCTGCCTGATCAGCAGTGATCAGCGTACTATACTTGCCTGGACTATGGTCGGTAGCCGTTGGGGGAGGGATGATTTGACTGGTGTGGGCATGATCGGCGGTCACAATTATCAGCGTATCTGGATGCTGCTTGGCATACTCAAGCGCTACCTTAACTGCTCGATCAAGCGCAACTGTCTCTCCAATTTGTTCGCAAGGATTACCAGCGTGATCGCGCTTGTCGATAGAAGCTCCTTCAACTTGCAAGAAAAATCCACCTCTATCTGCTTTTTGTTCAAGTAAACTAATTGCTTTGCTTGTCATCTCAGCCAAGCTAGGTTCGTCTGCTGGTCGCTGGTTCTCTAGGCAGCGCTGCGGACCACTACCAGGATAAGGAATCGCTGGTTGTCCACCCCATTCAAGACTCATATTGCCAGGGCTAAATAGACCAAGTAACCTGCTTGCTGGTTGTGCTGCCTGTAATTGAGCAGCGTTAGTTACAATTTGATAACCTTGTGCCTTTGCTGCGTCAATGACACTTTTTCCTGCAAACTGTCCGCCATCAATTGTCTGACTATACCGCTGTTTGCCACCGCCCAGAAGTACATCAACATTATGGTCGATAGATTGTTCAGCGATTGAACCAGGTCCTCCTGCTGACTTCTTGTCTTGTGGACAATTAGCCGTATCTTGTGGCCCTTGGCAACTGCGATCGCTCACATGGGATAACAGTACTGCTGGCGTAGCATCAGTTAATTCGGCGGTAGTAACATCACCAGTTTTATAGCCTCTTTCCTTAGCCAGTTCCAATATCGTCTTCAAATCTTTATCTGTACCAGCAGTAGTAGAAATTCGACCATTTGAAGTTTTATTTCCTGTCGCCCAACCTGTTCCAGAAGCGGCTGAGTCAGTAACGTAGTCGGGTAACTTTGGATTTTTTTCTTGTAGAGAGTATGTTGTGTACTCACCTGTAAATGGTAAAGTATCGATTGTAAGACGACCAGCAGCCCCAACTGAGTAGTTACGGGCAATAGTAATTTCTGAATCACCCATTCCATCACCAATGAACAAGATAACATTCTTAACGCGACCTCCAAAAAGAGGCTGGTTGTGGAATTTAGGGAATTTAAGGAATTTAGGATAATCTGCATTGCCAGTGCTTGTTGTACCAAGAGCAAGAATTATGGCAGCAACTGTAGTAGTAAAAAAGAATTTGCGTTGTTCAAGCAGGAACATACCATTTCCCTTGTACGTAATTATCAGAGAATTCCAGAAACTTTAAATCTGACACTAATCACAGTGAACTCAAAATTTAGTGCAACAATAGCTGTATTGAAGTCTTTTTGGAACTGTGCTTTTTTAAACAAAAATACAAAACTTTTAGAAATTGAGCTATGAAAATCAAAGCATTTCATTAAAATAAATTATTAATAGCAAATCTGTTCTCTCATAAATGCTTCATCTCAACATGAGTTTTCTCAGTATAGTAAATCATCCTAAATTGTAATTATCTCTAATTAAATTATTTTTGCGATACAGCGCTTCCCGCTATTGTGCAATACAGTTTTTATCCTTGCCTCCTCCTAGCATAGCTTTAAGTTTTGAGGATGTACCTCATGGTTGCCGGAAGTGCTGTATAGATTAGATAGTTAATCTTTTGAAACTTTAGATAAATAATATTAAGAACAAATTATGGATTGATTAATATTAATGAATCAGGTGAAATCTTTGCCAATGCTGGGTTTTGGAAGTGACTGAGTGAGTATAGGAAAGAGGAAGAAAATTAGAAAAGTGTGCCGAAGGTATCGCTCATCTAATCCTTAAAATGCCTGATTCACGTCTGCTACCTAAACAGCAACAAGCTTTAGAGAAATTTTTAGCCGGGAATGCGCCAACACCACTGTTGATTGAAAGAGTTGGGGGACGCAAGTTACCCAAGCACAAGCCAGGGTCGCACCCCGCTAATACCATTCTGCGATGCCTGCGGCGGGCTGCACCTACCCACTTTACAGATCACAAAGGCTGCAACCGTAGTAAGTTCGCTGATATCTGGTTGCCTGATGGTACAGTCAAGTTTTTGTCTATTCAAGGTGCAGCGAGGTTACAGGGTTTTCCTGACTGGTACGAATTTCCCAACGAGACTGCCACTGCTGGGTCAATCATCGGCTATTCCGTACCTCCCAGTTTCGCAACTCAATTATTCATGTCGGCACAAAGTATAGCTATGTAGGCAATAACTAAGGCTCTATTCCTTCATCAATCCAAACATCAATTGCTGTTTTTACCTCTAATTCAGTCACGCCAGACCATTCTTTTTCGTTGATAGTTGTTTTAAATCCCGCTCTTTTACCATGACCAACTTTTTCCATTGAGTGTCCGCGATACACATTTTTAGGCTTAATCATTTTTCTTAATCATCTTTATAGAATATTATAAACTGCCGCTCAACAAGAAAAGTAGTTTGATTTTCTATAAGGGCTGGTGATCGGTGGGAGTATCATAACTGTAGATTATAGGGCTAATTTCAAGTAAGGCAGCTACGGAATAATTTCTATTATTTAAGTAAGCTACAATACTAAATATTGAGCTAAAACACATAGCTAATCGCAGAGTAAATAAAATTATAAATTTAAGATTATTTTCAAATCCTGCTCTAATATCAGGCGTATCTGAGAATAGATAAACAGTTATAGCAAAAAGAATAGTAATTAAAGAGCTAAAAAAGTACCATTACAGTCGAATAAAGAGTTATTCCACTTTTTTTACCTACGTAGATAGGGTTTCAGTTGAGTGAGGTGCAACACCCTAGTCTTAACCCCTTGTTTCCTACGGTAACAGGCTTTACTGCTGGAATCAGAATTCCATAAAAGCCAACTGAGCCTCCTGCCCTCTGCCTTTCTTGATAAAAAATCCTGGATAAATGCCAACTCTATCGAGATTGCAATTTATCCAGGGTTGTAAGGTATCTATTTATGTCTCGTAAAAACGTAAACTTAGTATTCCCAAAAATTTTAGGATTTGAACGTTACATAGATGTGATCCCCTCATGGCAGACATAGAAGCACTTTCAATTGCCTATTACACGGGGTGAAAGTAGCGAGATATCTGTTGGCGCTCCAGTTTGCTCATGCTATAAGATTGCCTTGTTGGCAACTCTTTCCTATAATCCCTTTTTTTGTGCCAACTCTCGTAATCTCTGCACTAAATCTTGTCCATGCTCATGCCAATTTTTATGTTTACTCGCCAAATCAAGTATTTCCAGTTCAATTTGTTGTCGAGTTACCGCGTCTCCATCTAAATAAAATCCAAACAATAAATCCGCAAATGCTTCGGTATTTTGATTGACTGTATGCATTAAGTGTTCAATCATTAGGGAACTCCAAAATTACTTGTAGTAAGTCTGGAGTAGGAAGAATAAGGGAATCCTATGAATATCTCTGCCCAGACCCACATTATTCTTCCCGTGTTTTTACTTAAACTAACAGAGCGATCGCCTAACGGTAAATCCTAGCTTCTAGTCATGACTTATGGACAACCAAAAAATGAATTACCCCACCCACTCTGGGCTTTGAGTTGACCGCCGACTTCCAATCAAAGAAGAGTTAGGTTTTCATCAACGTTCATAGTGGCCACGAATCCATACTCTATGGTGATTTATTCTCTCCCAATGTCCAGAAATCCATCTGTGATGATGATGCCTACCAATATCGATTACTAATGCTGATGCTTGTTTTGGCATGGCAGCAATAAACAGTGGCAAAGCAACTAATACACCTGCAAGTATCCGTTTCATAACTAATTTTCCTTTTTTCAAGTATTGGGCATTAGTTCAGTTCAATTCTTTGTGAGTTGATTTTCAGCAATTTAACTGATTTCTAAATTTAGATTGCTGCTTTTTTCAAAAGGTTTAATTTAGTTTACGTAAAGTTTGTGTTGTTAATATGTCAAAATTATGTACTACAAATTTCTTTAGGAAGGCGAACCACATTTAACTTATCCACACGGGTACTCCTAGCGATCACTTTAACCCGGATTTCTCACCGATGCTCAAAACAGTGTCTCCTGTCTTGATAAGGGCTGTAAGGCAAACGCTTCCACCACAGTAGCGAACGCTCATCTAAAGATCCAAGTTCTTAGCAAAGCATCAAATATCACCAATACTTAACATCAAAAGTTTTCTTTTCACGTAGTCAAGCAACTAGCAATATTTTAAGATACTTTGTGATAAAAATGACTTATCTAGCGAGTACTAAACACATGACAAAAGTATTGTCAATTCAAGGTTTCTGACAATCAAAGTAAAAAGCGACTGCCGCTTAATAAGTAACAATCGCCACACTAAAACACTCTTGCATTTCTAGGATAACAAGAATGAAAGTGATAGTTACAGTAGCCCTTAAAAATCACATCATCAGTTTACATTCACCTGACTACTGGATTATAAAAACCAGCAATTAAACAGCATATAACTAACTGCTATAACAGTGGAAAAATGCAAGCAGATATGAACATTTTTCAAGTGGATTTTGAATCAATCAGCACTCTTGTTGTCAAACAAGCGATTGATAACCCTGTAATCACCACCTCACAAATCAAGGGTGATTTGCAAGATATACAAGCTCGTTGTGGGTCAGTCAGTTTGGTGATTGTGGACTATGTGCAGTTGATTGAACCAATGCGCCGTGAACGTGGGGAAAATCGTGTACAAGAAATCGACTCTATCTTGAAACAACTTAGGGCGATCGCTCTCAATCATCACCGCAACTTTAGCGAGTATGGCTGTAGAATAATCCAACTAACAGTCCAAGAAATAGCACAGTTAGGATTTCTAGGTTTTCCCCGCCGCCCCGATTACCTCCATGCCTCCCCGGTGTGCGCCAACTTCAGCCAAGCTCACACTGCAAAAGCGGGTAAGGGTATTGAAACGGCTGATGCTTCTGCTACTGCGATCGCAGTAGCAGAAGCAATCCGACAGTTGCAGCCACGGGTGTTTACGCTCGAAAACGTGCCGCGCTATCAGAACAGCCAGAGCTTCAGTATCATCCTGTCAGCTTTGGAGCAGGAGGGGTACTCGGTCAACTACAGCGTGGTCAACATGGCTGATTTTGGACTGCCCCAGGCGCGGCGGCGGTTAGTTCTGGTTGCAAGTAGAGGGTTTGGCGTTGCTTTACCCGCTTACAGAAAACCAATAGGTTGGTACGATGCCATTGCCCATCTCATTCCTATGATGACCGATTCTCAACTACTCCCCAAACAACGGCAAGCGGTAGAACAATTTCTGACGGCTAACGAACCAACGCCACTGCTACTAGAGAGAGTTGGAGGGCGCAACGGAATGAAGTATAAGCCTGGGCATCTACCCTGCAATACCATTCTGCGATCGCACTTCACCGATCACAAAGGCTGCAACCGTAGTAAGTTCGCTGATATCTGGTTGCCGGATGGTACGGTCAAATCCTTGTCTATTGAAGGGGCTGCAATCTTGCAAGGGTTTCCCGGTTGGTACGAGTTTCCTAACGAAACTGCTACGGCGGGGTCAATTATTGGCTACTCTGTACCACCCAGTTTTGCCGCGCAGTTATTTACTCACATACAGAAACAATTATCAGGAGGATTTTTATGACAAACCAAAAGCAACTCACTTGAAATGTGTTGGTACAGGTAAGGAAGAGGACAACCAACAAGCAGGGGACAGAAAAGAGAAGCACAGAGGGTGTGCGGTGAGAGCGAATTTGCGCCTGCTTTAATGGTTTTCTTTCCTTAGCGACAATTCACATCTGGGTTCGCATAATTTAATTTTATTCATGGGATAGATTCATAGCTGCCTACAGCAAGAACTGCCCTCTGCCTTTCTCGATGAGTTATCTCAAAAAGATTAAAGGTAAGTAATTCGGATTAACTACCAACAGTTTTGAAATCATTTTAGTTAAAATGCCCTAATTAAAGTGCCTAGAGTTGGCGTACCTAAAACTGAAGAGGCTAAATTACCTGGGATATTCCCATCAATTATCCAGCAGTCAATCCCTAAACTAGAAATAGTCAAAAACTCCTCAACTTTCTTAGCCATCCCGCCAGTAACATCTACTGATTTGCTCTTGCCCAAGAAAGGTTTAATCCGAAAATAGTTAGCTTGAGTAATATTGGAAATTACTTGCCCATCTTGGTCATATACACCTGCATAATTCCCAACATTTATTAGTCTAACTTTAAACTTACCCTTGNTTTGTTAAAATGCCCTAATTAAAGTGCCTAGAGTTGGCGTACCTAAAACTGAAGAGGCTAAATTACCTGGGATATTCCCATCAATTATCCAGCAGTCAATCCCTAAACTAGAAATAGTCAAAAACTCCTCAACTTTCTTAGCCATCCCGCCAGTAACATCTACTGATTTGCTCTTGCCCAAGAAAGGTTTAATCCGAAAATAGTTAGCTTGAGTAATATTGGAAATTACTTGCCCATCTTGGTCATATACACCTGCATAATTCCCAACATTTATTAGTCTAACTTTAAACTTACCTTGAAGATAGAAGTATTTCGCTAGTTCTGCAAGCATTGCATCTGTCGAAAATACAGTACCACCAATAGCTTGATCTAGAACTACATCACCGAAAACTAAAGGAATTAAACCTGTTTGTAGGCTACTTTCTATCACACTAAAGTCACTCCTCAATAGTTTTTTGTTGTGAGTGATTATCATAGTAATAGGTGGCAAACTTACCACTGGCAACCCTGCCTGTAAAAATTTTTTAGCTAGTAGAAAGTTTAAATCTAAAGCATCTTGGTGAACTAAGCAGAACCCTAGTTTTTCTTCATCACCTGAAAAACCATTAATTGTATTATATTTATTCGCTGATTGGTGGGCGAAAGAACCAGMACCGTTACCAATAATCAATTTCAGATTAGGATTTTCATGTTTGATTAGGCTCACTTGCTCAACCAGTTGTGTTATAACTTCTCTTCGAGCAGTATAAGGTTTATCCTTGTCAGTAATTAAGGAACCTCCTAGCTTCACTAATACTAATTCCATAATCAAATATTAAATGAGGAAAGACAAAAACTTATAAGAAACTAATCCTAAACAAAAAAAATCAAAAGTTGATTACAGCTACTTAGCTAAAAGTTTTCAATGACTACAGGCTCGACTGGTTGGGCAATTTCAAAATTGAAAATTCGTGAATAAAAGTAAAGTTCTGCTGACAAAGAACGCTTGATGTTTGCGGCTTTGCGGAAACCATGTTCTTCACCCTCAAAAGCAACATAAGCCACAGGTACACCTTTTGTTCTTAGCGCTGTAACCATTGCTTCAGTTTGATTGGGCGGAACTACTCGATCTTCTAATCCCTGGAAAAAAATCATTGGGCAGTCTAGACGCTCACTAAAGTTAATTGGCGAACGCTGTTGATAAATCTGACGCTGTTGTGGATAAGGGCCAACCAGACCATCCAAGTACCGTGATTCAAACTTATGTGTGTCCCGAACTAAAGCTTCCAAATCACTGACACCAAAATAGCTGGCTCCTGCTTTAAAAGTATCTCGGAAAGTTAAGGCACAAAGCGTTGTGTAACCACCTGCACTCCCGCCGGAAATAGTTAGACGAGCGCCGTCTACATCTCCCCGTGACACTAAGTAACGCGCACCAAAAACACAATCATCCACATCTACAATTCCCCAGTTCCCAGAAAGCCGTTGCCGATACTCCCGCCCGTACCCTGTACTGCCACCATAATTTACATCCAAAACCGCTATTCCTCGGCTAGTCCAATACTGAATGTTAAAATTGAGGCTACTAGAAGTTGCTGCGGTGGGGCCACCGTGACTTTTGACAATCAAGGGCGGTTTTTCAGTCTCAGGAGCCGTATAGTCACGGTTTCGAGGTGAGTAGAAAAGGGCGTATGCTGTTTTGCCATCAGATGTTTCGTACTCAATAGCTTCAGGTAAAGAAAGATAACCAGCATCAATAGTTACATCGCTAGAACACCGTAGTACTTCTAGCTCTTTAGTTGTCAGATCCAAACGGACAATTGCTGCTAATTGAGTTGGCGAGCTTGCGCGAAAAACTACCTGTTTAGAGGTGGCGTGGAGAGAGCTAATATCTGTGTAGGGCGTATTTATTAGTTCTAAGTGACGTGTTAGTGTATCAAGGCTTGCTAAATACCAAATGCCTTGCTGGGTATAAGTACAAATAATCTGGTTGGCAGACCCAAAAGCATAAGTGGACATCCCAAAATTCCATTGCGGCTGACCAAATTCTGCTTCCATTTGAGTTAGCGCTTCTACATTTTCATCTTGCCAACGATATATATTCCACCAACCTGTACGGTCAGAAACAAAATACAACTTACCATCTGGCGACCACTGTGGCTGAAAAATAGACTCATCTAAATTCCCAGCAATTTTTTGAGTATTTCCTAGAGAACCATCTGCCTTTAATTCCCCAACCCATAGTTCAGTCCCATCCCAAGGCATATTAGGATGGTTCCAAGTCAGCCAAGCTAAACGTGAACCATCCGGGCTAAGGCGAGGCGAAGCATAAAAGTCATTTCCAGATACTAATAGTTGGATTTTATGATCTGCGTCTAGTTCCACGCCGACTAAACTATTACTCGCCTCCTTTGTCACATCTGTGTGATCTTCATACACACAAATAATTCGGTTGTTTTGACTATCAAAAACACCGTCTGCATAGCGTGTGGAAGCTTTTGGGGTGATGGCTTGCGGCTCTTGATCGCTGTGTTGATAATATAGGCGTTGGTCAATAAAGTTGGAAAAGTAAACAGTGCCATTCACCACAAGAAAGGAACTGCCACCATATTCATGCACACGAGTACGCACATTGAAGCCACTAGGCGTGAGGGACTGGATTTTACCATCTGCACCCCGCCGCACTATGACATTTCTACCTGACTCTGATGGTCGCAACTCACTCCAGTAAATCTCTTCGCCACAGAGGGCAATTTGTCCCAACCCAATTGTACTTGCAGTAATTAAGTCTGTTGTTATGGGCGATCGCCAACATCCGTAAGACGCTACTTCTGCTTTTATCACGCTCTATTCTGCTCCCTGTTCTCAAGAATAATACATTGTCTGTAAAGGCAAAACTCTGACACACCCACTTATACTAATCCGTAATTCGTAATCCTAGCCTCTAGCTAGCAGCAAGCTACGTAATTGAAAGTTCTTTAATATAAATATTTTAGACAACCAGATCATTGGCGTAAGCTCTCACTGCCGACCAACGGGTGCAAGACTCAAAGTAGGCCACTTGTATGAGAAAAACTGCCCTGAGCAAGGAGTTCAGGGCAGCACTTGAAAAGGGAAATAAAAGAGGGGATTTTTAAAGCGTTGTCTCTTGGTTTATACATAATTCGTTTGGTATGTAATATTCTTCTTCTTTTGTTTTGTGTTTTTATGCAAAATTAACCAAAAATCTTAAAACTGCCATCACACAAGAGTTAAGTGCCAGCATCAACACCATCCCTTCAGTAAGCAAGTCAAATGCCTGTAGATCATTGGTTTAGATTTGCCACTGAAGCGGTATACAATCATCACCCCTTCAACTCCACACAGGGGCGATCTGCGCTCTCACCCAACCGCGATTGCAATTCATACAGTGATCGCATGAAGCACTGCATGGGGTCAATCACTCCAAAATCTACTTTCATCACTGCCGCTATCTCCTGATACGTCTTAATTAACCTGGCAGATAGTGCTGTTGAGTGCTACTAACTTGGCGATTAAGAGAGACAGAATCAGCCGCAGATATACCAGAGAAATATCCGTCTTTTGAACCAATTGATGGTACAGCCATTTGTTTCACTTTCACCTTGTTTAGATATGCTTCTAACTCAGATTCTAGTTTTTCGTAGAGCGCTTGCACGATAATGGTGGGTACTGCAACTGATTCAGTAGTTCCAGCAATCCCTTGATTTTTCTGTTGATCACGATTCTCAAGAATCCTACTTACAAATCTATTAGCAGCACCTAATTTAAAGGCATTTCTAAAAGCGCGATCGCCTTGGGCAAGTTTTGCCAGTCGTTCAATAGTTTGTTCAAGATACTCAAACTGAATCTGAGTAGAGACGATATTCACTTTTCGCCCTAAGATAATCATTTTAGACCCGCTATGGTAGTGTCTGGTGATCGCAGAGCAGTAATTCCCCCAACAAACACCACTTAGTAAAATAAATTTCCACGATGTCATACGTTTGAACTGGCGAACCACTTCTTCTTCTAGTGGTTGAGGTGTCCAATCTTGGAGTGAGGCTATTGATAAATTGTGCCGGGTTAGCATTTCTTGGGCTTTAGCTGCGGCGGCGCTTGCCTCTGCTTCGTTGGGAGATTGGCTAAGTGCGAATAGTTTTCTAATTTTGTCAGCGATTTTTTCTAGTTCTAACACCTGTGTCTGCATTGGTATCACTCAAGCAAGTTTTGAAAGGAAACATCTTTTTTAATATACTTGTGTGAAATGAAAAATGTAGCTAATTTTTATTCATACATAGCAAGCTTTGTAGCAATTATTCCTGCTAAAAACGGATATTCGTGATGAAGCCATGATTTCTGAAAATGATGATTCAGTCGATGCAGTGAATGAACTAATGAGAAAAATCTCTATTAAAGAAACCCAGCTAAAAATAGCCCAAGAGTCGAATCTCATTCATAAGCTGTTGCATTAGAAAACCAACTATCCCAATTACAACAAGAATTGGGAGATAATTCAGACACACAATTGCAGTCACTAATGAGCTTGTGAAATGCTTATTGCCACATGAGAGAGAAAGAGTCTTTATCATTGCCTACACCGATGGCTTATTCCACCGTCAACAGCCAACCGCCTGGGCAGACCAAATTGGAAATCAGATTACGCAAGTACGGCTCTCTCATGAAGACCGAAGCTTTGAACCCGGCATTCGTGAGGTGGCTTTTGGGATTCCCGTTGGAGTAGCCAAGGGAATTAAGGGCAATTATGATGCCCGTCGTGCTTATGGCTTGAGTTGTTCTCCAAGGCAAGCTGCGATCGCTTGGAAACGGATTGATTATTTGTGCAGTCTTCTCGCTTATAATGAGGCATAAGCGTTTCGATTGGATGAGTTAGTCGAGTTTCGGTTGTCACTAGATGGGCCACCGATCTGCATAGTCCAAGTTATTCAACTAATTAATGATTGCTGGTTCTACAGAATCGAATGGATGTCCCCTGCTATATCGGAAAAAGGTGACGAGGTTTTTACCTCCAAATTTATTTTTTTGCTAGCATAAGCGCTGAAATAATCTTTCACCTTTTTATCCCCCACCCCAGCATTGAGAGTTTGGGAATTAAATGCTAATCTGTATTTGATAGTAATTGTAAAAAGATAATTTTTTATAGCTAGTTAAGAATATTTGAGTAAAAAAATATTACTCATAATTTTTTACTTAAATATTTTGAATTAAGAAATAAATTCCTTTTTAGTCATTACTAGTTGAGACTAACCAGCATTTCTTAATTTGATATCGCTAAAGCGAGTGTATTTACAGGAGATGAAATCTTAAAGGAATTGCTCTGCGTTATGGCTTCCTTTACGGACCCGGTACTTGGTTTGCCCCTGATGGCGATGTTGCCCAACAGGTGCGACAGCAACAGTTCCCAATCGTTAGGAATGGGGAAGGCGTATGGTCGTGGATTCATATTGAGGATGCAGCGATCGCCACAGTTGCAGCAGCAGAACGGGGCAATCCTGGTATTTACCTGATTACGGACGATCACCCCTTAACAGTGCGCGAGTGGCTCACAGCTTATGCCCAATGGCTCAATGCTCCACCACCTCCGCAGATATCCGTTGAAGAGGCGTTACGAATCGGTGGTGCGGATGCCGTCTACCCCTTTTCTGTCACTCTCCGGGTATTCTTAATAAAAGGATTAAAAGAAAAAACTCTGGAAGGTAAGCAGGGCAATGGATGTAGAATTACAAATCCTGAAACATTTGGCAAGAGACGCTCACCCAACAGTTGCGATCGTAGATGAATATTGTGCAGAGTATAAAGACTTATTTAAAGAAGTAAGGAATTATGAGTGCTTCAAATATTTACACATGGGGATAATATCAACGATAAAACGAAAATCGTTACCAGAGATAGCAAAGGTAGTGAGCATAAATTCGGCACAGTCACTACACCATTTTTTAGCAAATTCAGATTGGTCAGTAAATAAATTAAAATAACGAAGATTAAATAAGTTAAAGAAAAAATTAGATGGTCGGGCAATTACATTAGTAATAGATGAAACAGGAGATAGGAAAAAAGGTAAAAAGACTGATTATGTAGCTAGACAATATTTAGGAAGCGTAGGGAAAATAGATAATGGAATAGTTTCAGTCAATGCTTATGGAGTTTATGCTAATATAACTTTTCCATTAATCGTCAAAGTATTTAAACCAAAAGGAACATTAAAGGAGTCAGATAAATATAAAGCTAAAATAGAGCTAGCATCAGAGATAATTACAGAATTAATGGAATCAGGGTTCAATATTGAATTAGTACTGGCTGATAGTTTATATGGTGAAAGTAGCAAATTCATTAGAAAAATTGCTGAATATAATTTAGGTTATGTGGTGTCAATTAGAAGTAATCATGGAGTCTGGCTACCAGCAGAGCAAAGGGTTAGGGCAAATAAGTGGTGTAAATTTGAGAGAACATTTAGCAATCAAAAATCAGAGACAAGATATATTAGAGAAATAATTTATGGTAAAAAAAGAGCCATAACTTACTGGGAAATAACTACCGATCCAGAAACCATGCCGGAAAATTCTACCTCCTTCGTGATGACGAATCTGCAAGGTAATCTCAAGAAAATATTAGGTGACTTATATGGATTAAGAACCTGGGTAGAATATGGGTTTCGACAGTGTAAACAGGAACTAGGCTGGACAGATTACCGTTTTACTGATTTTCAACATATTGAGAGATGGTGGGAAATTATTTTTTGTGTTTACACGATGATTAGTTTAAATTCTTCAGTCTTATTAGGTTTAAATCAATCTTGTCAATTTGAGACTAAGACACAAGAAAATAATGATGTTGATTTTTCTAATCATCCACAATGGAACCATGAATATGGATGGAAGAATACTTTAAATAATCTACGTCTCATTATCCAACCACTTTTACTATTTTGGTTGATTTATCCCTGGTTAAGTATTTTCCCTAATTCACATTTATTATTGGGATTCAATCATTTAATTGCTGCAATGAATCAATTTAAACCCTCTTATGCTTATGGATGATTTAGCTCCTGAACTACTTGCTTATCTCGGAAAGTGACAGAAGCTGTTTACGGACGCTATCGCTTCCGTTATGGATGGAAGAAACAAAATTAAGAAGCACCGAAAAGAATTACACTTTTATTGTGTCCTGAAAGTTTTGACCGATCCCCCAATGGTGCTTTATCGCCCGTACAGAAGCTTGGTTCTGGGTTGAGACGGTTATGACATTGGTGAAATGGTTGCTGCCATTATCCCGTTTAGGAGACTGTATTCATCCGTCAACCCAGGTCAGGGCACACCTCCAATTGCTAGTATGACTCCGCATTAGAGAGGGAGCCTTTGATGATT
>LXQE01000009.1 GCA_003326195.1 Nostoc punctiforme NIES-2108 | reverse complement strand
GGAAAGGGGCAGTAGTGGTCATGGATAATCTCAAAGCACATAAAATCAAGGGGATTATTGAAATGATCGAGTCCGTAGGCGCAAGGGTAGTTTATTTATCACCTTATTCACCTGAATTTAACCCCATCGAACATCTCTGGTGGCAACTCAAAGCATTTATCCGCAAGTTTTCACCTAAAAATATTTTGGCAGTAGTACAACTGTTGTCTCTAGGAGTTCTCTTATGCTCAAGCCAGCAACTCCAAAACTACTTTTCTCATTGTTGCTACTGTACCAGTTAGTCGCGCAAAGTGCTGTATATGAATTGCCTATAACTACAGCGCCTAGTTTTGTACAGCGTCTAGTTTTGCTTAAGTCCTAATTTTTTCAAAAAATACGTCGCTATGTGGATTTTCTATTTTCCAGAGCAAGTAATTCTTGTCACCATATACAACAAACGTTTTATAATTATAATTTGTTTCTATTTGCTTGCGCCAGGTATCTGAAGGATTTAGTAAAAAAATATCAGTGAACTCATCAGGAATATTCGGGATAGAACGGTCTTTTACTAATTGAAACTGCACTTTTGGCTCTAAAAGATAGCTGAGAGAAAAGATATTCCCATAATTAATACCAGAATCATTACTAATCAAAAGTGGATGAGTAGCCTGATTAATAATTTTTGCAACTTGTGGATTACCATAGCTAATAACCTTACTCCACCAAGTTTCAGCCTGAGAACTCACTCCATAAGAAACTAGCCCACAAATAATCACTAGTCCCATGATGGTTTGCCAGATTCTCCGGCGTACAAAACTCTTATTATGTAGCTGCGTAGCTAGTAAGTAAGTAACAGCTAGTTGAATTCCTAAATAAGAAATCAATAAATAACGTTCGGCAAGTGAGCGTATACCCCCAAAAAGTAAGTCTGGTAGCATTAAAGGTAATGCAGGAATCATAATCAGTGTGACGATAAACAACCAGGTTTTATAGTTAGTTTTTCGACAAATAAAATAAATAGAATATCCAATCAGAACTAGAAAAAATGGCGTAATTACATAGGTAAACGGATTTTCAAAGCCTAAGTCTAAATCAAGAAAGATCCGATTTAACTGTAAAAGCCAAGATTTAATTAAACCATCTAAGGGTAAATATCTCTTTGTCCATGCTGTTGAACTCTTTACTTGCAATAAGTTAACTATTAAAACTATTATCCAATATGTAAAAGCTAAAAACCCTGCTAAAGATGCTAATAGATAAGCTTTTACTGTTTTAGTAAATCTAAATTTTGCAATGGCAATTACATAAAGACCATGAGCAACTACGACAAATCCACTGAACAAAAATGTATATAGACTAAGCGCCAAAGTGACTGCATATATTCCCCAATTTAATATGCGTAGTACTCGATCTTTTGATTCCAACCGTAATGCTCTTAATAATGAAGCACTGCATAGTAATACAGTCACTATCCAGAGAATATATTCTCGTGCTTCTTGAGCGTATACTAAGTGAATAGGGGAGATTGCCATGAGTGCGATCGCAACCTCCGATACCCATGCCGATGTTCTAAATAATTCTCGACACAGCCAATAAATACTCGGAAAAATCAACAAGCTGATAAAGGCAGATAAACTTCTAATTACCGTCACCGAATTGCCAAAGATTCCCACCCAAAACCGAGCGAGTATATAATACAGTGGTGGATGTTGTGGATCGTCTACTTCCAAAGATATAATTGTGTCACGTAAGCCTTTTTCCATATTAGGACTTTGGAATTTGGCAAAACTTTCCTTATTAATTATGCGACCATTAAATATTTGCTGCTTGGCTTCATTTGCCGTATAACCAGAAATCCGCAATGAAGTGAAAGTTTCATCGTGCCAGTAAACTTTGTGATCGAGGTTAAAAAAACGAAAAAATATACCCACCATTAACAAAACTACAATGAGAAACCGCAACCTATTGGGAGCAAGTTGGAGATGCCGCATAACTAAATTTCACAATAACTTGTACAACAATTATCTACTTTAACGAAACAACTTTATAACTCTCGAAACTAGTTATTAAAAATGTCTAACCTAATAGACACGGTATGGAGGCGATCGCTCTAAGCAAATCATCAGGGTGAAGGTTCCGCGGCGCCTATGCCAAATCCTGATAAATGATCGTCATACCAGGCGATTGTTGTGCCCTCAAATGTCCAATCTCTACCTATGCAGAAACTCAAAGTGGCGGTAAATTCTGCATCCAATCGGGGGTTTGATTTCTTGCACGATTGCTGGAAGTCGATCCGGCACTTGTGATATTTATCAAGAAATTGCTAGCAAAGTTTCTACAGTGGTGGGTGGTAATTATAGGTAGGGAGTTAGTCAAGTACCGGAAGTAGTAATTAGACTTAGTAGCTTTTTGTGCAAGGGAAAAATTGTATATTTAGCTAAAAATTACTTGTTTAGTGAAGTGGGAAAAGTGGATTTATGTACTTCAAGCAGGCTGATCTGTGCAACAAGGAACTTTTTAAGAGTTGGCAGCTATGGAAGAATTGTTTGCCTAGTTGATATAGCAGTCCTAAACCATTCGTGAAAATTATATCTCTCTTTCTTCTTTCTTTCCTTTGCGTCCTTCTCTTCGAGACGCTGCGCGTTGGCAGAGCCTCTCGCAGAGAAGGCGTCCTTAGCGGTTCGTTTTCTAATCTATATTTTTCACAACTCAAATAGGATTGCTATAGCTCGGCAGATAATTGATTATTAGGCGAAATATTCCGTCGCCGTAAATTACGAGTTTTAGCCAATTTCCAGATTGAATAATAGTTATCACTATAAACAATATCTGTCTTGAATTTATACTTTTTTTCTATGGTTTTGCCCCAAGCCTCTGAAGGATTAAGTAAAAACACATCAGTAAATCCATCAGGAATTTTAGGAATTTTTTGATTGTTCACCAACAAAAATCGCACTTTTGGCTCCAAAAGATAGTTTAAAGAAAAGACATTACCATAATTATTGTTAAAAGCATCACTAATCAAAAGTGGACGATTACTTTGATTAATGATTCGGGCAACTTGGGGATTGCCATAATTCATACCCTTATTCCACCAAGTTTCTGCCTGTGAACTCACCTTAGAAGAAATCAAACCACAAATAATAATTAATGCCATGATTATGTGCCAAATGTTGCGGCGTGACACACTCCCATTGTATAGTTGCGTAGTTAGTAGATAAGTAACAGCTACTTGGATTCCTAAATAAGATGGGATTAAATATGCTTCCGTAGACGATCGTATACTCCCAACAATTAAATCTGGCAGTATTAGGGGTAATGCTGGTACTACAATTAACGTGATGATAAAAGACCAAGTTTTATAGTTAGTTGATTGGCAAAGAAAATAAATTGAATATCCTACCAAAGTTAAAAAAGCTAGTGCAATTAAATAGCCTAGAGAATTTTCGTATCTAAGGTCTATATCAAAAAAAATCCGGCTTAACTGCATCAATAAAAATGGAAAGATAGGTATTAAATATGACTGCGCTGTTGTTTTATCTGCTGAAATCAGAAATTGAAAAAATTCACCCGTTAGAACTGTTATCCAAGGCATGAAAGCTAAAAAACCTACTAGTGATGCTAGCAGATAACTTCTCACAGTTTCAGTAGGCTTAAATTTGGCAGTTATCATTACATAAATTCCATGAACAACTGCTACAAATGCACTCCAAATAAATGTATAAAGACTAATGACTAAAGTGACTGTGTAAATACTCCAAATGGCGAATAAATCGGGTTTTTGTCGTTCTTCTGCTAGCTCATCTTCTAACCGTATAGCTCGCAGCAGAGACGCACTGGATAGTAAGATGGTAACTAACCAAAGAATATATTCTTGTGCTTCTTGGGCGTATACTAGATGAATTGGAGAGATAGCCATGAGTGCGATCGCAACACCAGGAACCGATAATGGCACATTAAATAATTCTCGGCATAGCCAATAAACACAAGGAAACGCCAGCAAACTGATGCAAGCTGATAAACTTCTAATTGCCGTCACCGAATTACCAAAGATTTCCATCCACAATCTGGCTATTATGTAATACAACGGTGGATGCTGAGAATCTTGTTTTGCCAAAGACATAATTGTGCCATTTAAGCTTTTTTCGGAATTTGCACCTTGAAACTGAACAAAACTTTCTTTGCCAATCACACGATTATTAAAAAGTTGCTGTTTAGCTTCATTAATTGTGTAACCAGAAATTCGCAATGAGACATAAGTTTCACCTTGCCAGAAAACTTTACCATCAAGATTAGAAAAGCGAAACAATATACCCATCGTTAATAAGAAGATAATTAAAAATCGCAACCAACTCGGAGCAAATTTGAGATGGTGCATAAGTGGGTTTCCTAAAAAGTTTTCTCAAATCATCTAATTAAGTGGGCTGGATGAGATGCCGCAGCTACGCCCGTCGTCGACATCGCCAATCAGACTTTAAATTTAATTGGGAAGATTGGCAATCAACACCTCTCCTTTATTAACTACAAAAAGACATGGGCAAGGTTGTATCAAATCCCGCAAAACTGGATTTGGTTTTGAAACCGAGATATAAATGGAGTGTAAAATCCACTAGGTGTAGCCGCATGTGTGCTTAGGCGACTCCATAGCTACCGTGCAGCAATCGCTTTGTGGGTTATAGTTCTCAATTCTCCTAACGGCGGATAAATGATTGTTTTTTGCCTTCAGCACAGGACAGGGTATAGAACGAGGGATGCCTACGGTGGTCTACGCCTACGCCACGCCATTTGGTATTGTTAACCGATCAGAATTCGAGGTAGCAGTTTAAAGTAGCTGTATCAGCAGATTGATAATACTCCCTTGGCAAGAAGATAAACTCTTGCTTTTAAGCTAGTGGAAGCTAAGATCGCACCCTCAGTGGTAAGGGTTTTTTGAGAGGATTTGGATAACGCCATCTGGCAAAGTCTGCAATATTAGATATAGTTAAAAAATCAATAGTTTTAAACTGCCGATCAATAGCAGGAAGGCTGCATATTTTAGCTCCAATATTCAAGTATGCCTGCAAAATTTTCGGAATCTCAATATGAGATGAATCTGGACAATTTTGAGTCAGTTCTAGACAAAATTGTGAATTTGGATAAACCAAAATACTTGGATGCATCAAGTTATTCTGCCGAAAATAATCATAAGCCCAAGTAGCTTGCCCAGGACATTGTGTTAGTAATGATGCACAACCAAAGAAATATTGGTTTTTACTCCAGATGAGATAATTTGCCAACCCTTCCCAGAGTAGTACAAGTGTCTGACTATTACGATATTCTTTAGCTATACATGCACGCCCAACTTCCACTGATACCTGAAGCACAGAATTGGGAATTCCATTAAGATTAAATATATCGGTAGCATCAAATCCTAGTCTTTGAGAAGCCATTATATAGGTCTGCATCCGATAAGTTCCAATCGTTTTACCCGTATGTTTGGAGATTAGGATTAAATGATGGCAAACCGCATCAAACTTATCTATATCCATCTGGGTAAACTTAGAAGCAGAAAATCCCAAGCCTAGTTCAAGATTAAAAACTTCAAAGCGCAACCGAAAAATTGATTCTAATTCTTCTTCAGTTGAAGCCAGCCGTAGGGTATATTTTTCAGTTTGAAGGACGGGAAAATCTTCAAGAGGGGGAGGAGGATTCAGTGGGTAATTGATGCGTCCAGAAACTTCCATCTATCTTCCTACTTAGATTTGCGAAAATATTCTACTAGGATTTAGGCACTATACAAATAGTTCACATTATGAATTAATGTGTCGAATGTGTAATTGAGACAGGTTTCGATCAAAGATCCTTTAGAGCAATACGCTTGGGTTAAGGATTTTTGGTACTGATTTTTGACCTGTAAAGACGCGTTAGCGCAGCGGGACGTTAGCATGGCGGGGCGTTTGCGATCGCGTCTCCAAGAGTTGCCCAGTCCAATTTCGCGTCTCTAACAAGGATTTTAGGTTTAACTAAACGGTGTTGTGGTCTAGAGAGCTTTTTTACTTTCTTAGATTAGGGTTAGAGTGCTTTTATTATGGGCATTAATTCCCAAAAAATCTGGCAATAAGATACAAAATTTTCTTTTAATATACGCTATAGATGTAAGTCATAGCATTTTACACAAACTCTGATATAGAGCAGAATACAGAATTCAGAATGCAGAATTCAGAATTCAGGAGTAAAACATGCTTTAATATTTGGGCAATAGACTTAGCTTGTGTACCTCACCAACTTGAAATCTGCTGTATATTGTGACGAGCATTATCCTCAGTGAGTGAGTTATGTCAATTAGTCGACCGAGAGAACTTGCTATGGTTTTCAAAAGTTGAAGTATCACAACAAGCCCGATCAAAAAAAAATTTAGAATTTTCAGCTTCAAAACCAGTTCTGTCTGTTCTGAATTAATTTGCTAACTGCACATCAAAGGGCTATTCCCGCTTGCTAGAGTGTGAGTAATTCACGTAAAATATAGTGCCATTGTTGCAGCAGTTCTCATGACCTCATCTGCGTCGTTTGACACATTAGAGTCTTTACAGGCGGATATCGCTGAATTGATCGTTCGTTTACCGACATTAAAAAATCGGCAATTTATTCAGCAAGCACTTACTACTATTGTTCGTCTAGCTGATCACGAAATTGAGCGTCTCGATTGGAAAATATTATCTGCGGCATTAGCAGATATGGAGCGCGGTTTCCAGCTTTTTTATGATTACCGACACGTTCGCAAAGTCACCATTTTTGGTTCTGCTCGTCTAGCGCCAGATAGACCAGAATACCAAATGGCCCTTGAGTTTGCTCGTGCTGTTTCTCAATTAGGATTTATGGTGATGACTGGTGGTGGTGGTGGAATTATGCAGGCGGGTCATGAAGGTGCTGGGCGAGAAAATTCTTTTGGATTAAACATCCAGCTACCCTTTGAACAGCAAGCAAACCCTTTTATAGAGGGCGATCCCAAGCTAATTAACTTCAAATATTTCTTCACCCGCAAGCTGTTTCTTCTCAAAGAAAGTGATGCTGTAGCCTTGTTTCCGGGAGGCTTTGGCACTCAAGATGAAGCTTTTGAATGTATGACATTAAGCCAAACTGGTAAATTTGGGCCAGTACCTTTAGTTTTAATCGATCGTCCTGGTGGTGATTACTGGCGCTCTTGGAGCGAATATATTGATAAACAATTAGTGCAAAATGGTCTTGTCAATCCTGAAGACCCCAGCCTTTACACGGTGACAGATAACTTGGATGTAGCTTGTGATGCTATCACCCGTTTTTACCAGGTTTATCATTCCAGCCGCTATGTAAGCGATAAGTTAGTCATCCGCCTGAAGACAGATATATCAGACGCTCTTTTAGAACAACTGAATGCTGATTTTAGCGACATTATTATTCAAGGAAGAATTGAAAAAAGTCAGGCATTACCTCAAGAAGCACAAGATGAAACTGTTGGACTACCTCGCCTGATTTTGTACTTCAATCAACGCGATTTGGGGCGCTTATATCAGATGATTGCCACAATTAACCGGATGGGTACTCCTTCACCAGAGGATGTAGCGCATCCAGAAAGAAAGTAGGTAAGCTAAAACACATCTAATTTGCATACTAAAATTTTCTCAATATCTTGCGGGGTAGACATCTTATCCGCTTTGTTATGCAACTTGAATGCTGATTAGTTTATTAAAGGAAAAAAGGGGAGAATTTTGAATACTTTCCCTTTTTTTGTTTCAAGGTTATAGAATTACCAAGAGCGATCGCCTTCTTCTCAGGCTATCTGCAACACGCTGCGCGTAGCTTGCTTTGCAGGAGTACGCGATCGCTTAGAGTGCAATACGCTTGGGTTTAGGCTAAAACTCTGTTTCCAAGTCAATTTTTTAACGTAGACGCAAAGCGGTGAGCCAGTCCGGTGGACGGGTTCCCCGGCATAAAGGAACTGGTGAACCCGTAGGGCTTGCCGCAGGCTACCGCCAAGGCGCAGAGGACGCAGAGAGAAGAAAGAGAAGGAAATAAATTGCTTAACTCAACTGTATTGGCTTAGAGCGAGTCTCCTACTATCGGAGACGCTACCGCAAGCTTCCTTGCTTCTCCGGGGGTACAAGTGTCATAGTTCGTCATCGATATCGCTAACGGCGTAGTATCTGCACAGATCAAAAATATTTTTATTTTCATGCGGCTATCTTCATAAGCTATGGGCATTTTGGCATTGTCCAAGCAAGCCACGAAGACAATATAATTCACCCTACTTACAGATGGGAAAAACACCAGTTATTATTACTCAATACTGATTCTTGTAAAAAAGCTTGTATATTAGCACAGTAAACAACGCTTGAGATCCTAACAGAGGAATAAAAAATGCTGGAATTATTGGGTTCAGGTTTGGTGTCGCTTTGGCTGGAAATGGCTGGGGTACAAATCAAACCTCTAGATGCCTTAGATGCACTAACTTGGCAAAGTAGCCCTGGCTTGGTTCTTGCCCCCGATCCAAATCCAGCTGGGGCGACTACGGTGCAGGAATATTTGAAAAAGCTCATCACATCAAAGGTGGTGGCGCAAAATCTGGCTGAGAGTCAGGGGATTTGGATGCAGTCGGGGCCGATGCTGATGGCAAATCACCAAGGTACGACACCTCTGCCGGCTGCTTCTTTAACTAAAATTGCCACTTCACTWGTTGCTTTGAAAACTTGGGGSCCAGATTACCAATTTGATACTTTGGTGAGTRTCACYGGMCCAGTGGTAAATGGAGTTGTGCAGGGCGATTTRGTGGTTACAGGCSGTGGCGATCCTTTGTTTGTTTGGGAAGAAGCGATCGCTCTTGGTAATACTCTCAATAAAATGGGCATCAAGCAAGTAAAGGGGAATTTGATTATTACTGGCAGTTTTGCCATGAATTTTCAACGTCAGCCAATGCTAGCCGGTTTGATGCTCAAGCAAACGCTAAATCGTGCAACTTGGGGACGACCTGCGATTTATACACACTCAATCATGCCCAAGGGAACACCCAAGCCTCAAGTTCTCATTGCAGGCGGGGTGAAAGTTGAAGCGCAACCAAACCCTCAACAAACTTTGTTACTGCGTCATCGCTCATTGCCCTTGAAGCAACTACTCAAGGAAATGAACGTTTATAGTAACAACGATATGGCAGAGATGCTAGCAGATTCAGTGGGAGGAGCAAGTGTAGTCCAATCAACTGCTGCTAACCTGGCGAGGGTGCCACAAGCGGAAATCCAGTTAATCAATGGTTCTGGATTGGGCCCGGAAAATCGCATTTCCCCCAGGGCTGTTTGTGCCATGTTTATGGCTATTCAAGCTGAGGCATCTGCCCATCAACTGAATCTGGCTGACTTGTTTCCCATGTCTGGATTCGATCACCGGGGGACACTACACACTAGGCACATTCCCCTGGCGACTGTGATCAAAACTGGTACTCTCCGGGATGTGAGCGCCTTAGCGGGAGTGATGCCCACACGCGATCGCGGTTTGGTTTGGTTTGCTATTATCAACCGTGGGACAAATGTCTGGGGTTTGCGGACTGGACAAGACCAACTTTTGCAAAGTGTTGTTAAACAATTACAACTACCTCTCACCGTTCCTGTTAACCTCACTCCCCACTCAGCCATCAACTCTTTACCCCAGCTAGGTGCAGCTAATCGGAATGAAATTTTATACAAAAGTTAGTTCATCCATAGTCTAGAGTTAGAACAGAGAGCGGACTAGTCTTATTAGCAATCCAAAAGTTTTATTGATGGGTAAAAACCGAACTTGTAAAGGGTAAATGTCCATAATAGCTTTTGGGTTAAATTTTCTATTAAGTTGATTACAGGTAGTTCGCAAAATGCCCTAACCCCAGTATTGGAAAGAGCAGGCGAAACCTGAAATAAAAATAACTGTAAATAGATTTGTCACGACTAAGCAACAATTAGGCTTATAAATTAGGTTGTGATTATGCGATTTCCCAAAACATCTCGGTCTCTACGTCAACTCAGTACTCATATTTTAGCGATCGCGCTAGGAGTTGTGCTAGCGGTTAGCACATTGCAGGTGTTACCTTCCCAAGCCGAACCAGCACCCACAATAACTGCTCTTGATACTTCAAATCTAATTGCTCAACGGCAATCACCAGCCACTGCTGCGATCGGTACCACTAGCTTTGTCACAGCAGCAGTTAATCGTGTTGGTTCAGCAGTTGTACGTATTGATACTGAGCGAACAATTACTCGCCGCGTCGATCCATTTATGGAAGACCCCTTTTTCCGTCGGTTTTTTGGTGACGGTTTCTCCCAACAGATGCCTTCTGAGCAGTTACGCGGTTTAGGCTCAGGTTTCATTATTGACAAGAGCGGGTTAGTTTTGACTAATGCTCATGTGGTCGATAAGGCTGATAAAGTAACAGTCCGACTCAAAGATGGCCGCACCTTTGAAGGTAAAGTTCAGGGTATTGATGAAGTCACAGATTTGGCAGTAGTCAAGATTAACGCTGGTAACGATTTACCAGTTGCACCCTTGGGTTCTTCCACCAATGTCCAAGTAGGAGACTGGGCGATCGCAGTTGGTAATCCTTTGGGATTTGATAATACTGTTACCTTGGGAATTGTCAGTACCCTCAAACGTTCTAGCGCCCAAGTCGGCATTAGTGACAAACGTTTGGATTTCATTCAGACAGACGCCGCCATTAACCCTGGTAACTCTGGCGGGCCACTATTGAATGGTCTAGGTGAAGTAATTGGGATTAACACAGCTATTCGCCCTGATGCAATGGGTATTGGGTTTGCCATTCCTATTGATAAAGCTAAAGCGATCGCTGCCCAACTACAACGTGATGGCAAAGTTGCTCACCCTTATCTAGGCGTACAAATGCTAACTTTGACACCCGATCTCGCCAAGCAAAATAACACCGATCCCAACTCTCCGATTCAGATACCAGAAATCAATGGTGTTTTTGTCATGCGAGTTGTTCCTAATTCTCCAGCGGCATCTGCGGGTATCCGGCGCGGGGATGTAATTCTGCAAGTTGATGGTAAAGCAATTACCAGTGCTGAACAATTGCAGAATGTTGTGGAAGACAGTCGCCTTGGTCAAGTATTACAGGTGAAAGTGCAACGAGGTAATAAGACAGAGCAGCTTTCAATACGCACAGCTGAGTTGCAAAATGCTTCGTAGGGGCAATAGCCAATTTTAATTCTGTGGAATAGTGTCAACTTAAGTTAAAAGGGCGGTTAGAAACCCCGTCTACACAAACAAAACCCACCTCCGTGGGTTTCAAGCCCTTAATTTTTTCTTAGTCCGCGGAGGCGGACTTTGCCTGTGTAGCCAAGACCGCACTGGCGTGCGAATTCCATTCGCTTAAAGCTGGGGTAAATTTCCATTTTGCCAATAGAGTCAAATCACTTACCAACAGCTAATACTAGACCTTCATGAGCTAGTATGGCTTGAGGAAAAGCAGATTTAATATCAACTTGAATCTGGTCAAGAAAATCATCATGGTCATCTGGATGATGATGAGAAATAGCTAGCCGTTTGACACCAGCACTCAGAGCGGCATTCACCGCAGCTTGCCAGAGTAAATCAGCAG
The DNA here is from genome assembly GCA_003326195.1 of Nostoc punctiforme NIES-2108. Lineage (GTDB taxonomy): Bacteria > Cyanobacteriota > Cyanobacteriia > Cyanobacteriales > Nostocaceae > Nostoc > Nostoc punctiforme_A. The sequence goes on along the minus strand of LXQE01000009.1, from coordinate 4,136 downwards.
AATCATGGTTGTGAGATGTCGGCGGAGTATAAGTGGCATTGGCAATTAGTAAGTCAACGCCTTTAATAAACTCTAAAATCCGCTCTCGCTCCACTTGATCGGCATTTTGGTGCAAATCTGTGATGTAGGCAACACTATACTCTTGCCAAGTAACTCGGTAGCCAACTGACCGCTGAGTTTGATTAATTAATGCAGTTGTAATGGTGACATCATCTAACTTCACGTCACTTTCTGGGGTCAGATTGTAAAACTGCAATTCTGACTGCATTACCTGTAAAGGGTAAGGAAAGTGCGGCTGGAGCATCTGATCGTACAGACATTGTTTAATTGAGGCACTATTTGAGGCAGCTGTGCCGTAAATATGAAAAGAATTTTCCAGAATAAATGCCGGAGCAAAAAAGGGAAACCCTTGAATTCGGTTTGATTGGCAGTTGGTAAAAAATAAATGGGCTTGTATTGGCTGTTGTAGTTCTTGCCAAGTTTTACCCAATATGCGTAAACCAGTGCCACCATCAAAAATCAAGCGTTTCCCGCCTACAGCCATTTCTACACAAGCAGTATTACCACCATAGCGGTGGGTGCTGGTGTCTGGGGTGGGAATCAAACCTCTGACACCCCAAAATTGCACGATAAATTCACCTGCTGGGCTACTGGGCAGGATAGATGACTTTTCCGGTATGTAGCTCTGGGAATCCGACAACTCAAAATTTGACATTTTCCTTGAAATTAGACCTTAATGAGCAGGTCATCGTAGCGCCGCACTTCCAACAGCCTGTTTTTTTCGTCCACAATGACTACCGTAGGAGAGTAACTTTTTAACTCTTCTGGAGTGAACTGCCCGTAAGTCATTATAATCAAGCGATCGCCAATAATGCCTAGACGTGCCGCACCTCCATTTAGCTCAATTATTCCTGAATGAGCTAGAGCGGGGATCGCATAAGTAATAAAGCGCTGACCGTTGGCACTATTAACTACTTGCACCTGCTCATAAGGTAAGATACCAGCTTTTTCTAAAAGGATTTCATCAATGCTGATACTACCCACGTAGTTGATATTCGCCCCCGTAAGGGTGCAGTTATGAATTTTTGCCAAAAGGAGAGTACGCTGCATTCTGGTTTGGGGTTGGTGGCAGTTTTTGCGATCCGTAACAAGCAAAAGTAATTAAAGTGAGGAGTTAGGAATAAAAATTCATAACTCTTAACTCCTAACTCCTAACTCCTAACTCCTCTATTATCCTCTATAAGCTTTGACGGATTTTTCTACTAAAGCTGCAACCTTGTCTACATCTTGCCAACCGAGAATTTCAGTCACCTTTTTTTCCAAATTTTTATAACTACGGAAAAATTCGGCAATTTCATCTAAACGGTGTGGCGCTAAGTCTTTCAGGGATTTTACTTGAGTGTAGCGCGGATCTTTGTCAGGAACACAAAGGATTTTTTCATCGCGATCGCCACCGTCAATCATCTCTAAAAAGCCAATTGGTCGCGCAGCAATAATACAACCGGGAAAGGTCGGCTCATCAATGATGACCATACCATCTAGGGGATCGCCATCATCAGCCAAAGTATTAGGTACAAAGCCGTAGTCATAAGGATATTGTACCGAGGAATAAAGTACTCGGTCTAGAGCAAAAGCTTCTAGTTCCTTGTCGTATTCGTATTTATTTTTACTTCCGCCAGTAATTTCAATCAGAACGTTGATTAAACCGGGTTTCGGTTGGGCAGGAATGCGAGATAAGTCCACAAAAAACTCCTCTGATAACAGTGAATTACGGGGGCACTCAGTCAGCTTCGCTCCCCGTGTAGAATTTTAGGGCAATATGGATCTCTTCCCAAGGTATTTATTCGAGGGCATGGGGAAGAGGACAAGGGGACAAGGAGAATTGGGGACAAGGGGAAAGACTTGTTGTAAGTTCTAACTTTTGTCACCTTGTCCCCAGTTCCCTTGAATTAGCCAAAAAATAGAAAAAGCGTTACGAGCAAACTTCGCAACGCTTTTTCCAAGAGGGTATTATCGATATCCTCCGCCTTTAATTGTTGTTAGAAAGATTTCTGTCCTAACTTTATTAAGACAACTCAAATCTGGAGTCACACAATCCAGATTTAGCTTATTCTTGACGAACTACACCCACATTCACAGGGATTGTCTACAAAATCAGTGTTCTACTTTTTTGTAGGTATCCTCATGAAGAAATGCGACTGGGAAGCTTGATTAATCTTGATTTCCTTGTATCTTCTGGATCAGAGGTTGCTGGTTATTTTGAACATTAGTTGAAGAATAGTGGGCGATGACAAATACAGGTAGGGTAAGAGTCAACAGAGCGATCGCAGTTCCCACAATGTCTGCCAAACGTTGGGAATATGTAGCGGCATTGGCAGACTGGCTATTTGAATTCATACAAAATTGAAGTTCTTCGTAACACTGTGTAGGTTTACTCTCTGAGTGAGAGTATTAATGCTATTTTAGCTATTTTTAAACTGTAAAATGTGTAGCATTCTACAATCTAAACCAGTTATACAACTGTCATAGTAACTTTTTTATACATGGACTTCTTAATACAAAGTTACAAGTAAACAAATCATGTTTTATTTTGTAATTAATATTTTCAGATGTTTCCCTGTATGGTGTAAAGGGTTGCATACGCAAAGCAAACTTTGACAGCATCATAAGTTACATTTTTTCGCTGATTAAAGATTAATTAGCAAAACATATTTATCCGATACTTCATGATTATAACATCCTATAAAGCCTTTGATAAGGTCATTTTACTGGAATTGCTAATTTGTGATACAGGACACAAAACCGCAATTGCACTGATAGATATTCAGTATTTTTGATTGTTATATGGTAGTTATACACAAAAATATTTGACACCAGAGAAGAAATAGGTAGGAATGATTTTTGTAACCAATGATAACTACCGAATAAATACAGATACATCAACTCTATAAGGGAGAATGGATTCAGTGATATCACTAAACAAATATTTAAGAATTTCAATTTTGCAATCTACGTAATATCACAGCAATTTTGTCAATCTATATAAAGGTAGAGTAAAAAAAGTTTTAGAAGCTGGCGTAGAAATTTAGTGGGTTATGACCAAACTTTCCTTATATCTGAACAAAATACCTAATCCCAATTTCCAGATCCTAAATCCGCATAACTTTTTGGATAAATTAAAATCTAAGACGAAAAATTGTATAACAAATTAATCAGCTAAAAAAACCGCCACTAAATATAATAGGGCGGTCTGGTTAAGCAATCGGAGGGTAATTACAGATTACTGTGCTAATAAATAAAATTGCTGTAACGACGTTTGCACTAAATTCGGAATTGGGGATTGGGCATAAGAGGCAGAGGTGCAAAGGGGCAGAGTGGAAAACTTACTGCAACTTCTCCCCTGCTTCTTCCTCACTCTCTTCCATAAACACTGATTGGTTCCTTGATAAATCGCGTGTAAAGATGCTTAAACGTAGACTTAATGACGCGAGGCATACCAAAATCAATGGGCATTAACTTGTCTGGTAGCCGCCAATCTTCTATTTTTAATAAGTCAGGATTTAAATGCGGAAACTCTATGGCAGCAAGTTCTGGACAAACTCCTAGCCTTTGAGAAGCTGCAACTGTGGGCACTTGTTCAGGAGAAACATTCAGGATTTCTACCATTGCCCGATCTAAGGCAAATATATCTGATGCGGCCGCTAAAATCCCCAGTTGGCGAGGTTCTCCGTTGCTGGGGCCATTACCTTCATGACCGATGATTCCATCTAATATAGTTAAGTCAGGGTTAATCGCTCTAGCAGTTTCTACTAACATTTCACCAAATCTATTCGCGTCTTGGTTGAGTCGATGGGGGATATTATTCCCCGCACCTCTCAGTTAAATCTGGGCGTGCGACTTTCACCGCACCCAGCTTCCGATGTTCTCAGCTTGCGCTTTTGCTCATGTGTTTGTAATCGTGGCAACTCTCATGAATTGCTTCAAGATTATTTTTCTTCCAGTTGGCATGATTTTCATCGATGTGATGCAGGTGAACCCGTTCTTCATCGATGAACTTTAAACCGCAGGAAGCACATCTATGGTTTTGCTTTTTGAGAGCAATAGAGGTTTCGCCGTCGTAGAGCTTACTTTTGCGT
>LXQE01000008.1 GCA_003326195.1 Nostoc punctiforme NIES-2108 | reverse complement strand
CTGAATGTTCTAGCATTCACAGTAAATTATTACTTGACAGATGTACTATCTGAAAGAAATGGGCCAACTCAGGTGATTCCAGGATCTCATCTATTTGGCAAGTTCTGCAATGGTGATATTTCTGGATATGAAGACCGGGTTTATAACTGCTTGGGAGCAATGGGTTCTGCTGTTTGTTTTAACAATCAGGTATGGCATAGAGGGTCTAGAAATTCGTCCTCTATAACTCGCTACATTACGCAGATTACCTATGCAAAAAGACTGGTTGGGCATAAATACGAACCCTTTATGAATTATCAAATGCCTAGTCACTGCTATGAAGAAGCAGACCAGAGATTGAAGCAACTCTTAAGATTTCTTCCCAACGGTGCTTATGGTTAATCTGATGATTATGAGGCTCTAAATTCAAAGTAAAACTTAGCTTGAATTTAGAGATAAAAGGGCAAAAAGCGCTAGTCATTGGTTGCGGTTTGGGAGATGATGCCGAAGCTCTAGAACACCGATTCAGTATTCAGAGTTATGACGAAAAAGCTCGGTTTTTTTTGGTTGTAACAAGGAAAATTTGGTTTTAAAAGGCGTAAAAATTGGATGTCTCAGTCTCTTTTTTTATTACTGAATCGGTGTTTTAGCTCCGAAGAGGGGTTGAAGTAACTGCATTTGATATTTCACCAACAGTAGTCGCTTGGTGTCAAGAGCGATTTCCAGATTCGACTGTCAACTATGTAGTTGCAGATTTGTTAGCAATTCCCTCACAATGGCATCAAGCTTTTGACAAAGTTTTTGAATGTCGCAATATTCAAGCTTTGCCGTTGAATGTGCGTTCTTGCGTTATCTCCTCAGTCGCTTCCCTTGTTGCTCCTGGTGGCACAATGCTTGCTGATTACTCGTGTTCGAGATACAGAAGCTGAACTGGATGGCCCACCTTGGCCATTATCAGACTCAGAATTAGCACAGTTTGAAAGTTTGGGATTACAGCAAGTAGAAAAACTTGAGTTTTTAGAATCTGAGCTTGATGTTAAGCAAGTGCGGATTGAATATCAAAGGCATACTTCTTTGACAGGTTCCTGATTTTAGATATACTCTCGAATTTTTCCCTCGTCCCTTCCGAGGGAGGATACTTTGTATCCTCCTGCCCAGAAACTTTCTCCAATGAAATTCACCACCCCTACCATCTTCGATGGTGGCCCCATCCGTGGAACCCTCCGCCAAATCCAAAGTGGAACCCTCTTCCAAATCCGAAATTGATGCCATAAGTAGGATATGGCGACACATAGATGGGATAAGGGTTGTAGATGTAAGTAGTCGGAGGCGCTACGGTGTAATAACCATCTTCATTACAAACAGTAGTAGTATGTTGCACAATTGTTTTAGGTACAATATTCTCTTGCCCAGCATAAGGTAGATTCAAATAACCATCCTGAAAACCACGAGCAAATTCACCTCCCACAGTCCGAGGTTTATAAGCTTCTCTATTCCGAGCGCTTTGTTCTCCTTCTCGAAAACCATCTGCATAAGCATGGGGGTGGTCAACTGCTGATTCTTTGATCGCCCTATTCTCAGTAACAGGATGACAGTAAACAACCCTATCAGCTTTAGCGGCTTGGGGAAAAAGTAAAGATGTTGAGCCAGCGATTAAGCTGAATATTGCAGCAACAACTATTTTCTTCACAGCCTTTAACCTCATTTATGCTTAATGCTCTAAGCCCTTTAACTTTAATTATAAAACCTGAATCCTTGCGGGGACATGAGCCAAAAATCATAAATCCCCTGTCAACACCCCTAGCCTAAAGGAATGGGGATTCTAGCCTAAAGTCTTAGGAATAGTACGGTGCAATAGTTTATTTATTCTCCGGCGAGTTCTGGCGCAATGGCTGCTGACGAAACAACAATATTTTGCATCCCTCGCGTCACGCAGATTTGGGCGCAAAAATAAGTTTATTGTTCCGGTTCCAGTTTCAAAGAATGCGATCGCCTAAACCCGTTAACAGGTTTCTTGCATTTCAGTTCTGGGGGATAATCTACTGGGAAAGTAACTCCCCGTAATACCCTTGGAACCCAATCAGCTAAACCTATTTCCAGACGTAAAACCCACACCAGCACATAGAGCAGAGGCGCTGGTGATGAGTGCTGATACGCTGCTGAAGTGGAAATCTCAGATTTTGGATTATCAGCAGAAGGTGAGAGAGAACAAACCACCACAGCAGGTGACACTGTTTGACATTGCACCAAAACACTGCGACCCAAACCGGATCGATCCGTTGCAGTTACAGGTGCAATCGCTCTCGTTTTGGAGGATGCCAACTGATAGCCCCGGCGATGCGTGTCTTTACTTTGTTGTTGACTCTGCGGCTGGCTTAATTTTGTATGTGGGGGAAACTTGCAGAAGTAACAAGCGGTGGAAAGGAATTCACGCCTGCAAGGATTACATAGCAAGCTACCAGGATTTACATTATCGCTATGGAATGAAAACAGCAGTCAATGCCGCATTTTGGTGGGATGCTCCAGTTAATCGACGCGCACGGCAAGAGTTGGAGTTGAACCTTATTTTGAAGTGGCGCAGTCCATTTAATAAGGAGAACTGGGAGCGCTGGGGGCAGCCTTTTGGATAGGGTCGCTTACTTATGCTTTATGGCGCTACTTTCTCCCGAAACTGTTTCCCAGCAGAAAATGCAGGCACTTTAGTAGCTGGGATAGTCATTGGCTCATTGGTTTTGGGATTACGCCCCTCGCGCTCTGAGCGATCGCGTCGCTCGAATGACCCAAACCCTACCAGCGTTATCTTCTCTCCATTTGCTACAGCTTCGGTAACAACTGACAAAAAAGCACTAATGATTTCATCAGCTTGCTTTTTTGTGATGTTGGTCTTTGCTGCTACAGCATCCACTAATTCACCTTTGTTCATAAATTAACCTGGAGGATTGTAAGTAAAGGAAATGTAGCATTAATAACTATTATCAGTAAAGGGGGAAAAGGAGTAATTTTCTAGCAAAACGCGAAAATTAACAATGTACGGCTACTAATTAGGCACTGAGCCAATCCAACCCCCTCACAAGCCCAAAGGCATCAATTTGTGAAACTATACAGTTTTGACATATTTATCACACAACATTGACATAAGTGTAAATAAAATCTTTAAAAAAAAAGGACTCTTAATTAATGAACTAATCTATTGGAATTCGGAATAAGTCAAAAACCTAACTGACTTAATTGCACACAATTGAGTCGGTAAAAACAATAAACAGAATTTTACTTCTAGTATTTCTCAATTATGAACCTTAACTCTAACCTCAAAGATATACTCCCAAATTTTCCCCGCCGTCAAATTCTCAAAACTGCTCTTACCTTTGTGACTGGCGGAAGCACGACATCATTGGTTTCTTTTTTGATGCCCAAATCCACAAAACCAGCACAAGCAATTGTTGTGCAACGACCAAATGAGTTTGAGCTTGAGGGCAAAAGCACTCAGATAAAGTATTCAATTCTTAATGGAGTTTCACAGCTTGATTACACAACACAAAACATCAAGCAGCATTTTAGTGGTGAGCAAATTCAGACATTAGATACTGATATTGGGACACTACTGACGGTAATTATTAGCAAACCACCAAACCCTGACATTGGAGGAAATTTAGTCAAACTGAGCTTCCTCTTACCAATTATCAATCTAGCTATCGGCAAAAAAGAAACTTCCCTCCTTACTGAAGCCATTTTGACGACTCAAAAAACATCAGGGTTTATCCGTACTCCCCTGTTTGGACAATTACAGTCATATCAGACTTTAGCGCTCACAGGAACCGCTAGATACCGCTAGATAGGAACTAATTTCTGAAATTAATTTTTCTGAAATTGCACTCATCTGCGCTCTGAAAGCTCAACAGGAGTCTCACAGTTGTTTCATTCGCTCACGGTCAGGTTTGGGGAGCAGATCAATTAGTAATCGGTGCTACTGCAATTTTTTGAGAGTTAGGTACTTGCGCTGTAGTTACAGGTACTGAAGGTATTTGCTTTGGATTAGGTGCTGTTTTAAAAAATGGAACTGGCAGTGGTGTGGTCATTGATACTACTGCAATTTTTTGAGAGTGTTTATATCTATCAGTTCCCCATTTGCGTCTAGTTTTTTACCAATAAACGGGATAGTTACTGGAGTGAAGCGACATCAAATAGCCCACCGTAGGCATCGCTTTTCCTCTAAAAAAACTCTAAGCGATCGCTTCATATTTTAAAGATAAAATTAATTTGTATAAATTAATACTGCAAATTTTCTTAGAGGAAAACTCAAGAACTCAACTTTCCTCGCTTGAATCTCAAAAATGGGAGAGCATCAACGGTGGGGCAGAGGTGATTTGAGCAGAATTGGTAGTGCTTGGGGTGCTTTCCATTCTCAGTGCATAAAAACTAAAAGTCATCGTAGAGAATGACAGTACAGAGATCGTGAACTAAAACTTACCTAATTATTTGTGTATGCATTTAATTAAAATGATGATGAAAAAATATTCGCTCAATTGACTCCTGAAGAAGGGCAACTTTCAGCGGTCGTTTTACTTACACCTTCCGCAATCGGACTGATGCCCTCTTTCGATTTCTGTTTAACCAACAAGATAACTTCATTCCGCCATCATCAGACCTTTCGATTAAAGATAGCTTGAGTTAGATCCATGAAATACGCGAATTTGAATCTCTATGAAGAACTAAGCGATCAAACTGCGGAAAAAATGAGCGGAGGTGCTACCTACACATTCAAAAACAGGGATGTCAGTTCAAATATACAATTCACTGTTCTCGGAGCGTGTGGACAGGTAATACAAGCAGGTATGCTACAACCATTCTGGTTCTCCAAAGATACACTAACATTAAATATTCCCGAACGAAAAGTAACTGTCTTGTATGATTCTGATTCTTCAGCCGATGGAGTCTCTTTGAGGAAAATTGAAACTAGTCCTGGAGAAAGCTTTTTTTACAACTTCATTACCTTTGCAGGTTCTAAAGTTGTAGTACTATCTACACCAAAAGACGGTATTTCCTTTGATTCCCCAACATTACCTATAGGGTAACAACAGGGTCAGCGCGTCTCAAACCCTATTGACAAGCGGACTTGCCTGATCAGCAATCAGGTCGGAAACAGAGTGACACTATCCGAGCTAAGGTAAGATTTAATCCATCTAGGTGCAAGGTTAGAGTAATGCCAACCGGATTTGAGAACTAGAATTGCAAAACCAAAGCATCTTTCTGACTGCGTTTACTGAACTTCAAGATTTACCAACTCCAAGCAAGAAAGCTTGAAAACGGCCAAATAATTAAAGCTACAAAGGAGATAAATCAACATGAGGCAGAATGATAACCGACAACCAGAACCACAGATCACAGGAAATAGACCATAACCTCCTAAGACAATAGGAAAACCAGTTCAGAATGAATTCATTAACTCCGAACAACAGCCCACAACACTAGAATCATCAAATATTAATTGATCAAAAACTTATGATACCAAACTTAAAAAAACTAGTCATTGAAGATATCTATCTTCAAGAAATTGAACTGAAAGACACTGAAACTCAATCTATTAATGGTGGTTCACCAACTTTACCACTGCCACCACCTAGTAGTAAAATTTCATTATTTTCTCATGACTGGGTAGCAATCCAGCCCCAACCTTTGCCTCCTGGAGTTTCTTTGACTCCAAGATTTTATTCATAACTACAAAACTAATTCCAGTGCAAGAGCCACAGGACTTACGCAACTGTCACAAGCAATAGCGCACCTACACTCATTAGTGTCAACTTAAGGTTAAAACCCATTTATCAACGATGGGTTTTGTTAGGAACGAAGTATAAAGATGAACTTTCTCTAACTTTTATACGCAAGCTGGGAGTGATGCAAATAAACAAAGCATTAATAGTCCCTGAAAAAGTTCGTTTTTTGTCCCTTTCAAACCGAGTTTTTGAGCTTAAATTGACACCTATGAGCTACACTACACCATGCACTAAACAACAACCCCGTTCCTAAGCTTTGTATTCGGAACGGGATCAAAATAATATTTAAGTATGCTGAGGAAAAAGGTGTTGATGAGAAAGGCATCACCGTGCCAAAACGGGAAAATTGTACGCTAAGGCTGAAAAGCTTGCCTAGCAAGCATCTTAGCCACTGATTTTTTACCCTTCACCCGAAGAGCGGCTGATTACCCTTATTTTGTTGGTGCAGAGTAGTATTAGTACTCTGCACCAACTGGAAAGACATTAGACAAGTCTAGGATGAAGAGTAGAGATGTGCCCTTTGCTGAAAACAACGTATTTTCACGGCGTTAGGTTAGTCTCAATTCCAAGCGCGTACAATTTTCCCGTTTCGGCACGGTGATGCCTAAAGCGCGTAACCTTTCATCATCACCAAAAGTTGCCAAGAACCTTAATTTGGACTTGATCCTCTGGGGTTAAAGTGAAATATTGAATCCGATCCGATTCTGGAATGGCATCCGGGAACTGTCAGGGCTTCACGAACCGATAGGCGAAGCGATCAGTCTCGCCCTTGATCGAGGGATCGAACACCTTGATCGAGTGCGGATCGTCCTTGTTCGCGAGCATGGTGCTTTCCGCGTCCAGTACGAAGCCGGCCGCCTCCACCTCCTCGCGAACGGATGCAGGTTCAAATCCGATGCAGCGACTGGGCGTCGCTCGTGCCCGCCCCGACGGCGGCGGCGTGATCTATGATGACGTAGGACCCGCCGGGCTTCAGCCGCTCGTAGACAGCTCGATTGAAGTGGGCCGCCGTCGCACCCCTGGCCTGGATCAGCGCGGTGTGGAGATCGTGGTAGAACAGGTGCAGCCACAGGACATCTGCTGGTTGTGCGGCCTCCGGCATCGCCACGAGATCCGCTGAGACGGCTTCGACGTTCTCTCGGCCCGGCTCCTTCGCAAGCGTCCGCATGCGGCCGACCGGATCGTTCTTGAAGTGGGCAACTTCGGCCGGCACGAAGCTGTAGACCCGTCCTTCGGGTCCCACGATGTCGGAGAAGAGACGGGTCCAGTCACCGTCGCCTGGGTAAACATCGATGACGGTGGAGCCCGCATCGACTCGTGCGAACCGGATCAACTCGGATAGCTTGGATTGGTCGTACATCGTGATCTCCTTTATGGTTGGGCATTCGACGAGCGCGCGGCGTGCGAGGGGGCGATCCACGGCTGACCCACCGTCTACCCCGGCCCGATGGACGCGTTCGGTCCAGCGCTACGCCAGCCCGAACGCGTCCATCTGCGATGCCCGCGCCAGTGCCTGCGTGTCGATATACTCCTGGATGTGCGCGACTTTTCCATCTCGAACGGTAATGTCGAAGACCCAATCGTCCCTGAACGGCTTATTCGTGGCTTTGATTTTCCCCGTAGCGACGCCGACAACCAGAACCCGGTCTCCCTGCGCCACGAATTCGGGGGGCTTTGGGTATTTCATTTCCACCTCTTCGGACGCCTTCTTTAGCACAGCCGCCAATTCCGCGTGCCCGCGGTGCGTACCTGCCAGCGGCCAGCCTTCGCCCGGAATGATCCATTCAATATCTTCGGCAGCCAACTCAAGCAGATCGTGTTCGTTGTAGCTGCCCATTGCTGCAAAGAAATCCTTCACAATCTGGACATTCTCTTTGATGCTCATCGAATCTCTCCTTTTTCCTTAAGTCGGATTGTGTCCGGTCTAATCGGACAAGTTGTGGTCCACGAGGCAGGATCGCATCGAGATTTGCGATCACGACTCATCAGTCGAACTTGACCAAGTCCTTAAAGATCAGCCGACCCCAACTATTTCCCCGGGCCTGCACAAGCAGTCCGCCTTCCGAAAGCCCGCCAAGTTTGATCGGCGAGAAACCGAGATTTTCCGCGAGCGCACCAATCTCCTCTGCGGCAGCGTCATCGTCGCTCGCCAGGAACACGACTCTCTTTCCGCCATGCACGGCAGGATCTTGGTCAAGGACGGCAGCGCCCAAATGGTTGAAGCCCTTAACCAGTCTTCCACCAGTGAAGGCCTGTGCGACGACCTTGGAAGAAGGCTGTCCTCCCAGTGCCTCAGGGGACACGCCGTAGGCATTGGTCACGTCGATGATGGTCTTTCCCTGCCAGGTCGGCAGCGCCTTCGCGACATCCTGGTGCGACTCGAAACGGACGGCCAAAAAGATGATGTCCGCCTTGACGGCTTCCGCCAGTGTTTTGGGGATGATCGTGGGTCCGATCGCGGCCGCAGCGGATGTGAAGCTTGCCGGGTCGCGCGTGGTCGCAACGAATACTTCGATGCCCTTGCGGGCAAACGCCTTGGCCAGAGCCTGGCCGATCTTGCCGAAGCCGATAATTGCGTAGCTCATATATTATCCTTTGGTTTACCGAATTTGGTCTACCGAACCCTACGGCGCTCTGAATAATCGAAATGGCGCGCCGTAAGGCGAGCGGGTTAGATTTGCGCCAGGCCGCCGTCGACGGCGACCTCGCTGCCGGTCATGAAGCTGCTGTCCGACGACGCAAGAAAGGCAGCCACGGCCCCGAGCTCCGTCGGATCGCCCATGCGCTGGAACCCAGTCATCGAGCCGTAGGCCTTCAGTCCCTCCTCGCCTAGCGATTCCGTCGCGAGTTCGGTCGCTATCGCCCCGGGCGACAGCACGTTTACGCGGATGCCGGTGCTCTTCAGGTCCTCCACCCAGGTCCGCGCGAGGTTCCGCACTGCCGCCTTGCTCGCGCTGTAGGCGGTGAACGCCGGGGCGCCCGTGGTGCCGGCGCTCGATCCGGTCAGGATGATCGAACCGCCCTGGCCCATCAGCGGGAGCGCCTTCTGAACCGTGAAGATCGTACCCTTCACGTTGGTGTCGAAGGTTTCGTCAATGTGCTTGGCGGTGATCTCGCCGAGCTTAAGCTGGCTTCCCACCCCGGCATTGGCGAAGACGATGTCGAGGGTTCCGCGCTCGGCCTTCACCGCCGCGTAGAGTCGGTCAAGGTCGGCCAGATCGCAGACCGAGCCCTTCACCGCACGGGCATTGGGCCCGAGGTCGGACACAGCCGCGTCGAGCGCATCCTGCCGGCGGCCGAAGATGAAGACGAAAGCGCCTTCCTCGATGAAGCGCTTTGCAGCGGCGAGGCCGATGCCGGTAGCGCCGCCGGTAATCACGGCGGTCTTTCCATTCAGTCTGTTCATGCTGATAGTGCTCATGTTCGTGTTCCTTTTAGGTACTATTAAAGTATCTATTTGAATCAAAAAAATAGCTACCTGGACTTGCTCCTAATTTTTGAAACCACATCTGCCAGAGTGGTTCGCTTCAGATCATTTTCGACAGCATTCTGTGTGCCGATCAGCACCTCGCCCATGACTTCCTTAATATTACTACTCACTACGCACCACTTTTTTTCCTCATAGGTGTGGATGGCAAAAGCACTTGGAGGGCTGACCGCAGAGTAGATGTCGAAGAGAGAAATACTCTCTGGGCTTCTAGCCAGATCATAGCCCCCGGATTTACCCACGGTGGTCGTGACCAGCTTCGCCTTGGAGAGTTTGACAAGAATTCTCTTAACGAAAACCGGGTTCGCATTCACGCTACCTGCCAGAACTTCTGACGTAAAGGTTGTCTTGTAATTTGCGATTGCTGCCAGTACATGAACAGCGATTGAAAACTGGGTATTTACAGATGCCATAATGGATACTATTACAGTATCTTATAAAAAAGTCAAGCTTTTCAGCCTTAGCGTACAATTTTCCCGTTTTGGCACGGTGATGCCAGAAAGTCCTGCGAGCCTTGAAATGGTTGCCTTGTAAACAGTATGAAACATTAGCTGATGTAGACAATGCAATCAATCAACAGTGATTGGATTAATACTAGTAAAGTAAATACATCTGTATTGGTTAAGGTGCTACTTTCTCCCGAAACTTTGGCACGATAGATAATTACCATTTCGTCTCCCTAAATGTTTGACTGTTGTAACTGTTGCACTTTCGGTTAGGTAAATCTGTCTTCATATTCAGTCAAAAGAGATAGGATATCTTCCATAGGTACTACAAAACAGCCAGGAAACGTTCAATAGGCAATCGACATTTGGTTCCTCTGGCAGCGATCGCAGCCGATAAGCGATATGCTTCAATTCACCACGGTTTTATGCCAAGCTATATAGTTTTTACCGTCCTGTTTCACCTCGTCTTTTCTGCATCGTCTGCTACTCCATTGCGAAAGCGTACTTCTAAGCCGTGTTCTGGGTCCCAGTCACACTCAGCTATCAACTTAAAGGTAGCAATATCTAGGTCATACTCCACATAGATATATGAGAAAGTGACCTGATCCCAGACCTGAATCGGATTAGCCAACACAGGCATTGACTCATCTCCAATCATGTCACGATATACATCATAATTTTGCAGCACCAGAGGAGCAGTGATGTGTAACACATCGGGTGGCAAGGCTAGAGCTTGCCGAATAGCTTCCCGCTGAAGCGATGAAAGTTCCCCAATCTGCCCCTGTTCAAAATTCACACAAATCGGTACACGGCGATCGCCCAAAACAGCACATTGTGCTAAAGTCCAATAGTTATCTTCCAATATAATCTGTCCAAACTCAGCATCGTAATAACTTCTTGGGGATTCCATCATCTTCAGATACTACCTTTATTCTGGGCTTCTCTAGCAACTCCAAAAACTAGTGAAAATTTTACTTTGAAAAGTGCGTAAATCCCAAACCTTCATTGTTGGGGTGCTTATCCCACCAGTTACAATCCGCTTGCCATCTGGACTAATCGCAATTGAAGTAACACCATCTGAGTGAGCGTCTAAACTACGCAGTAATTTCCCAGTACGTAAATTTCAGAATTTAATTGTAAGTGAATAGTTAGGTGCGATCCAGCGTGAACCTTCGTTTCATTCGAGCATTCGCTGTCTTTTCAAATTACATATCTACGATTTTATAGCTGCTCTATTGCAGCATACTTATTCTTCTGAAATAGATACTTGTTGGAAACAATGTATCACATAACACCTCTATCTGTTCGCTTAAGAGAGCGATCGCCTCTGGGTTTATTAATGCTAAAGAAAGAAAAGTTGGCGACACATTTTGTAGTATAAAAGTAATCAAGCAAAAAATTTTATTCTCTTATGACAGGCTTGTGCCAAATTTGACTTGATTACACTAAAAGGAGAGTGGCGATGAAAAAAGTAGCGGTGTTTGGCAATGCTGGAGGCGGCAAATCAACTCTAAGCAAGAGATTATCTCAAATCACTGGTTTGCCACTTTACGTCTTGGACAAGATTAAATATCAATCAGGAGGTACAGAGGTTCCACATGAAGACTATAAGCACACCCATCAACAAATTTTAGTTACTGACCAATGGATTATTGATGGGTTTGGTTGTATGGAAACTCTCTGGCCAAGACTTGACAAGGCGGATACTCTAGTTTTTATTGATTTACCGCTCTATGTGCATTTTTGGTGGGTAACTAAACGATTTATCACAGGTTACTTTCAACCGCCATCAGGCTGGCCCCAAAACAGCCCCATATTAAGGAGTTCTCTTAGTAGCTACCGTGCGCTTTGGTTATGTCACAAATATTTGACCCCAAAATATCGTGAGTTTATCGAGCAGGCTCAAAGCATCAAAAATGTTTATCACATTCGCTCGACTAAAGAAATTTCGCAATTTCTTGAATTAATTCATGCAGGAGACTAACTGTCTTAGTGGTGCATCAGCCTAAAAGAGCTTGTAAACCGAATCTTAGCGCCAGATTTCCCATCAACACACCACTTATCACTGCAATAGCCCACATCAGTAGGATTTTCGCCAATAAGAGAGAGAATCCATTGGGGTGATGGACTACGCCTCGCTTTTATTTGGATCGTCCTGACAACTGCCGTAAGTTTGTTCAAAAAATCCTGCTGGCCATCCCAATTCGTCTGGTGTTTTTGTGGGTACTGATGGTTCTAGCTGTTGATAGGTTACTGTCACTTCTATTTCTATGTCCCTTATTTCCACAGGGATTTCTAAATGTAAGATCCCATCAGACCCTACGTAAGAACGCAATTTGATACTTTGCATTACTGTTTTCTCCTACTTGCCGATTCATTGCAATTATCTAGCAGATCATTAAGTTAAGGGCTGGACTGGTAAATTTGCATCAATCTCAATCAAGGTAACTTTGGCATTTTCAACTACGGTATTTCCCAGCAGCGTGTCCTGCATTGCTTCAAATTTAGACTCTGCTCTCCCAATCCGTTCATAATGTAAAATCACATGATAATGCTTTTGTATTACTTCTCCTGACTCAGAACGCTCTACTGCAAGCCAATCCTTATTTTGACCCTCTTCGGTAATCTGACGATATTTACTCGCTAACTGCTCTAATGCAATAGCTATAGCGTATTCTCTGGTTTGCCCACAGCAACGAATTTCATCTCTTGGCTGGTCAACAGATGACAACAGTTCACAAACATACTGGCCATTATCGTCAGCCTGTACGTTAATTGTAATTGTTCCGTTGATTGAAGTCATGCTCAAGTTACATTAACACTGTATTATTTTAAACAAATTTAAATTTTAACTGTATAACCAGATTCAATTGATAAAATGTCTAAAATTAGTTCCAAGACATCAAAGCCTAAATCTCTCAAACAACGACACAGATTTTTCCTAAATCCTTATACAGACTGTGCTTTCACTAAATGCCCAAAGTGTGAAACAAAAACGAAGATTCGCAAATTTCCTTTAGTGATTCATATCCAACCACAACAGCTATTTTTGCTCAATAAACAGTGTAAATATTGCCCAAGCTGCGACTTAATTATTGCTAAAAAACAGGAAATTGAGCCATTGATGGCTGCTACTTTTGTCCAAACAAATCCTCAAATTGTAGGTAATAACTATGTAGTTATGGGAACAGTTGATAAAAAAGATTGGAAGGAAGGCGACAAAAATTTGCTTTACCCATCGGAAATGATCGGACGCATATACGTCTTCAAAGATGTTTGGAATTTTGAAATTATTCCAGCAGGTTGGTATCCTAATGAAGAAAAACAATAACACTAAACTTTTTTCCCTATTCAAGTCTAGCAACGAATCTTGACCCAAGATTGACCACCAACTCCCTACTCATGACTCCTCTTCCCACATCAGCAGCACTTTCGGCAGTAAGAGAGAAAATAATTGGCTACGCTTTGCTTTAAGAGCGATGTCTACGACGGGCTACACCTACGTGGGTTTAAGGTGCGATCGCCACCATAACTTTTACAAGATGTATAATATAAAACTTGACTCTAATTTTGAGCGATGCCGAAGGCGACAAGCTACGCATTTATCGGGACTTAAACATTTTTGAGGCACAAACAATCCCTAAACCCATACAGGGCAAGAAAAATACACTAAATGCTCAAAAATGCTTAAAACCCAATATCAAGAGACTAGACAAAACGATGTCAAAGTCTCTCTGTATATAAATTTGAGGCTTTTTTCTGGGTACTTTTTGTCTAAGTCCCACTAACAAAATTCCCGCAAGTGAAAATGACACAGCAAATCCAAATATTAGAAAATCTGCTTTCTCCTCAGTTATTGAGAGTGAAAAACTTGGCACAATAACTATAGACTACGCACTAATAACTAATGACTATGAACCAAAAAGATGTAGTTGTAATTGGTAGTGGTATAGGGGGGTTGAGTTGTGCTGCTGTTTTGGCGCGATATGGCTTTGATGTGACTGTTTGTGAGAGTCATACAATTGCTGGTGGAGCGGCGCACAGTTTTGAACGTCAAGGATTTAAGTTTGATAGTGGCCCTTCTCTTTACTCTGGGTTGTCTTACACTCCTTCTGTTAACCCTTTACGACAAGTGCTAGATGTAATTGGTGTGGATTTGCCATGTGTGACTTATGATACTTGGGGTTGTCGGCTACCAGAAGGTGATTTTGATACATCTGTAGGTGCAGAACAGTTTTGTGAAGTGCTGGCAAGGCTGCGAGGTGAAGATGCAGTGTCCCAATGGCGACGCTTGCAAGCGGTGATGACACCACTAGCCGCAGCGGCGATCGCTCTCCCTGCATCTGCATTACGTTTAGATATAGGTGCAGCTTTAACTATCAGTAAATTTGCTCCATCGTTAGCTAAACATACTGCCAATATTCTCAAGTTAACGGGGTCTTTTGACCGGATCATGAATGGTGTTGTCCATGACCCCTTTATTATTAACTGGTTGAACTTGTTGTGTTTTCTCCTCTCTGGACTACCAGCATCAGGAACTAACGCCGCGGAAGTCGCATTTATGTTTGGGGAGTGGTACAAACCAGGAGTAGCGTTAGATTACCCTGTTGGTGGTAGTGGTGCTTTAGTCAATGCACTGGTGCAAGGACTAGAAAAACATGGTGGGAAATTAATGTTAGGCTCTCATGTTGAGCAAGTTTTGGTACAAGGTAAACGGGCGGTAGGTGTTAAACTGCGAAATGGGGAAGAAATTCGGGCGCGGCGAGCAGTTGTTTCTAATGCTTCGGTATGGGATACGTTAAAACTATTACCAGAAGGAGCAGTACCAAACAAATTCCGTAGCCAACGCCAAGCCATACCAGAGTGTGATAGTTTCATGCACTTGCATCTTGGTATTGATGCTCAAGGTTTACCAGCAGATTTAGCTTGTCATTATATTGTGGTTAATGATTGGCAATTGGGCATTACTGCACCGCAAAATGTTGTGGTGGTATCAATACCCTCAATTCTTGACCCATCGCTTGCACCCCCAGGTAAACACGTAATTCACGTTTACACTCCCGGTAATGAACCCTACGCACTTTGGCAAGGGCTAGATAGGAGAAGCCAGGAATATGAGCAACAAAAGCGATCGCGCGCCGAGGTGATGTGGCAAGCTTTAGAACGAATCATCAGCGATATCCGCACCCGTTGCGAAATCACCCTGGTTGGTACACCCCTCACCCACGAACGTTTTTTACGCCGCCATCATGGTTCCTATGGCCCGGCAATTTCTGCCGCTAAAGGTTTATTTCCTGGTCACGGTACACCTTTAGCGGGGTTGATGTGCTGCGGTGACTCCACATTCCCCGGCATCGGTTTACCCGCCGTCGTCGCTAGTGGGATGATTGTTGCTAATACCCTGGCTCCTTTGAGTAAGCATTTAGCTATGTTGGAGGAAATAAGTTAAGGACAAGACTGGCTTTTAATCATTAGCCCTCGGACAACTTATCGACGGAGTAGCCGTGCCATCAATTTGGCGGAGTGGGATGCCCGAATCAAATAGCTTTTGAACAGGCTCAGAAAATAGCGATCGCTTCTAAAACTGGAGTGTGGAGTCAAGACAAACGAAACTAGCCTTGAAGCTAAAACCAGCACTCCAGTTAAAATTTGTCGCAGATTTCAAGCAGGTGCAGATCCACCAAGCGCATTTTTGTAAGCCTCAGCAGTTTCCGCCTTCTATCCTTCCTTTGTAATGCCAACTTCAAGATTATTCCTTTTTTGCGTAAAGTACGAAAATTGAGGTGAATAGTATTATATAACGGTATCTACTATGGATAAACTGGGGACAACATTAATTGCCCCCCATATAATTTACTTCTATCAAAACTGCTCTAGCTTCAGTCTAGGGCAGTTTTATATTGCACGGTAGAAGCCAGATTTACAAATGCACCTAATGGTGAATGGTAATTGGTATTTGGTTCATCTTGGCTAGGACTGTAAACCGATGCTTGCTTTGAGGAGGCACAATCAAAAAGATCATTCACAACTTTTAGTTCACGTAAGTTAGCCTGCAATTATGATTTTCAGTTCAACTGGTATAGACTGCCATAATTGACAATGGAGTGGTGTCGATTTTTATGTTGGAGCAACAACCGGAAAATTTACAGTTTTATATTAAACAGCTAGCCACAGAAGCGTTACAAAAATCAGACCCCTCGGCATGGTTTGAAGTTTTATATGCCAAAGCCAAAGGGGACACAGCACAAATTCCTTGGGCTAAGTTAGCTCCTCATCCTTATCTACAAGATTGGTTGATGATTCGTCAACCGTTCGCTTCTGGGCAAAAGGCGTTAGTAATTGGTTGTGGCTTGGGAGACGATGCCGAAGCTTTAGTAAATCTGGGGTTTGAAGTAACCGCCTTTGATATTTCACCGACAGCAATCGCTTGGTGCCAAGAGCGATTTCCTAATTCAACTGTCAACTATATAGTTGCAGATTTATTAGCAATTCCCTCACAATGGCATCAAGCTTTTAACTTTGTTTTTGAATGTCGTAATATTCAAGCTTTGCCTGTGAATGTGCGTTCTTGGGTTATTTCTTCAGTTACCTCTGTACTTGCTCCTGGTGGAACGCTGTTGATGATTACTCGTATTCGAGACACAGAATCTGAACCATCGGGCCCACCTTGGCCATTATCTAACTCAGAATTAGCACAGTTTAAAGATTTAGGGTTAAGTAAGTGGGTGCTAAAATTTCCCGCTATGTAACAGAATCTTAATCAGAGGGTTTAGAATTAAATTTTACACGCCGTGTACTGTGATTGCTTTTTTCCCCTCTAGCTTGAACACCATTGATTACAGCGTAAGCAAGGTCTAGCTCATCATCAAATGCTTGCCCAGATAACTCATCTTTTTTTATGTGTTGCCATTCCAATTCAATTGGATTCATTTCTGAGCAATACTTTGGTAGGAAAAAGATGTATAAACCCTGACTCTCCCATTTTTTCCACAATTGTTGAACTTCTTGGCACCACAATTGTTGAACTTCTTGGCACC
>LXQE01000007.1 GCA_003326195.1 Nostoc punctiforme NIES-2108 | reverse complement strand
CCTCAAATCGTGTCACCTGTTCAAGACGACTTGTAAAGCTATAGAACTATGAACATATACAAGTGGTCTTGTGCAAGCGAGTAAGTAAGGAATCTACAAGACGACTTATACAGATGTGCGCAAGACGACTTACGCAGACATACACAAGACAACTTGTGCATACCATATACAAGACGGCTTGCAAAAATATCGCAAGACGACTTGTGCAGACATATCCATGTACAAGAGGTTTTGTAACGCAGACATACCTATGTACAAGACCACTTGTAACGCAGACATACCTATGTACAAGACCACTTGTAACGCAGACACACCTATGTACAAGACCACTTGTAACGCAGACATACACAAGACGACTAGTGCATTCCTTGGTTACATTCCTTGTTCTCTAGAGAACAAGGAATGTAACCAAGGAATGCACTAGTCGTCTTGTGTATGTCTGCGTTACAAGTGGTCTTGTACATAGGTGTGTCTGCGTTACAAGTGGTCTTGTACATAGGTATGTCTGCGTTACAAGTGGTCTTGTACATAGGTATGTCTGCGTTACAAAACCTCTTGTACATGGATATGTCTGCACAAGTCGTCTTGCGATATTTTTGCAAGCCGTCTTGTATATGGTATGCACAAGTTGTCTTGTGTATGTCTGCGTAAGTCGTCTTGCGCACATCTGTATAAGTCGTCTTGTAGATTCCTTACTTACTCGCTTGCACAAGACCACTTGTATATGTTCATAGTTCTATAGCTTTACAAGTCGTCTTGAACAGGTGACACGATTTGAGGGTGATAAATTTTTTCAGCCTGTAAATTTTTTCAGCCTGACACGACCGGACACGATTTAGTTATGTCGATTATTTTTATCGCTGGCAATTTTTAAAAACAGTGGCAATTTTTAAAAACAGTGCCCAGTTTTCACAACGATTTTTTAGCTGGCATGGGTCGAGCTTGTCAGCGATCGCAACATTTTCACCACGACACGACACTGACCACTGACCAACGACCAACACGACCCCAGGATGGCAACCACTGACAAAATCTCGACCCTTGAGTGTTTGGGCGTGAGTCGAGTTTTCAGCCTGTCGTGGGCTTGCTGGATGTGAATCGTGCTTTTCTGGCTTGACTCTGTTGAAAACAGTTTTTCGGCTCGACTCGATTAAATCATTTTCCAGATTTACCAGTTTTTCGCCCTGCCAATGTGTGACATATATTATACTTCTGGTTTATTCCATATTTTTATAAGGGAGCGCTTTTCAAAAAAAAAAGTTGGAATCGTTTATTGGCAAGGGTTTAAGGTCGAAAAAATGCCATTTTTTAGGGGTTTTCAAAACCCCTTGTACGTACACAAGTTTTCATTTTTTAGTGTATTCTGTATCACATTAAAAATCGCTGAAACGAATAAAGTGTACTGAGAACGATAAAAACAATTACAACCGATTACACGTGTTACATGGTTTGACCCTTTTAACTGATTTAAAACAAGTACATACGCTCAACAATTCAATCATTCAACTAGCGCTATCCAGCAAAGCCTTTACAACGTTTAAAACCTTTTGATAGGCAAATCTGAACACGTGATAACATTTGACCCGTGTAAAGCCTTTTAAACGGGCTAATCGTTGTCAGTCGTTAGTCGTTAGACATTGGTCACTCGGTTTAATCGTTAGCCTTTGATTAGCGATATCTGGCAAGCCCGTTACAACCTTTGAATCGTTCACTGCTATCAAAACCAGTAAACACAAGTAAAAGCGCTCTATCGACTGACAGAGCGCTAATGACAACTTATTAACTTCTGAAAACTTTTTAACGGGTTACATGATTTAATGGCGATTTTCAATAGCAATATTTTGGGCTGATATCTCGTTCTGAAGACGTTCTAAAATCGCCGTTACACTTTAAAGTATCTCCTCATGATGGATTTCATCATTTACCCTTCTAAAATGTCGCCAAGACCAAAAAAGTCCCCAATTCTGCGAGAGAAAAGGGGTTGTTGAGCAATGGGAGGTATAGGAGTGGCTTGTAAGCGATTCTGGAGATTCAGGGAATGTTAAATGTTTTTAACCAGTTATTTTGTAACTAGTTGCTTGCTTGTAACATTCAAGTTACATTTATGCTAAAAAGTTTTATGAAACTTTTAAATTCAGTAGGTTCAAGCTTATTGTCTTTGAGCGGTTTGCTGTTGGTCGGTACGACTGTTATATCTCCAGTACTTGCCGAAGGTATACGTTATCCCAGCAACAATGGTTTTGGTCAAGTACGTGACAATCGGGAGATTGTGGACGCTTGCGACACTAATGAGAACGGTAAAGGGTTCTTTGTCCGTTACCGATTGCAGAACGGAACTTATGGAAATGTAAGGGATCGCAATGGAGCTAAAGCTGGTTGCGGAATTGAGAGAGTAGGAAGTCGTCAGAATCCGATTTTGCGTTTCACCATTTGTCAGGTAGGGACTGGGTGTTCCATGTGGTGGAACGCCCGCTAGTTTCTGTTCGCTGGGGTGAGATTGTCATTTGTTGAATTCACAACTTTTATGTACGGATGTTCACTTTCACCCTTGGCGATTTTGGCGTAATTATCGATTTCTAACATTTTGTTTTTCCTGCTTTTGTATTTTATTAAGATTGTGTTAACGTACTAACACAATCTTATTTATTAGTCGTTTTAAACGATTGAACTGTTACTGACAAAAAGCGCATTCGGCAAGGTAATCGCTTATAGTTTCGTCCAGCTTATCTGTATTGATTTTTTCGGTGATTTTGTCTTGAATCAACAGCGAACAAATAAACCGAGTAGCTTCTTTCTGGATTACTGAATCAAAATTGATTGAATCGATAGATTTTGAATTGTTGTGAACGTCTAAAGCGATAGCCTTTGTTTTACCCTCTCTAATTTCATCGTTTATCTGCTCATTGCCTTTAATCTGTTCAACGGGTTGAACTTGTTCACTGACTTGTGAATCTTGATTGTTTGGTGGTCTTTCACCGTTGTTATTCTTTGAATATTCCCAGTCCGGTGTATTTTCGTTGTATTTCTCGACTAACCATTGTTCGTGATATCTGGCGATACACTCTAAAGTGTCTTTGCGATATTCACTGTTAAAATCTTCTAAATCTAGTCCATGAAAATATCTTTTTACTTTGTCTTCTACAATGCTGCTAGTATGTTTAAGCTTGAGACCGACTTTTGATAGACAAGATTTGATAAATTCTATGTTTTCTTTTCTGTCTACACTTTCAGGCTTTGGATTAAAACCGAATATCTTTTTACCTCTGGCAATGTTAACAATTTGTTGAATTCGTTCACTGTCTTTGTGAATTTGTAAACCATTTACAAGTTCTGTAATTAGTTCATCTATTTTTAGATTTCGTAATCCCTTTAATGTCAGTTCTAAATCCTTGATGATTTGCTGTTTATTTACGTGCTGACTCGTAAATTTAAAGTACCTTTCATAATCGGATTTTTTGGCTGATATCTCTGGATTAAACAGTAAATAAAATTTATCGAGATTGTATCGCCAATTTCTATCTTTTACAAAGCAATCATGAATGTATTCAACACTCCAGCTTTTAGTTTGTTCAATACCGGGATTGCTAAAAAGAATTTTAGTTTTTTTAACAGCCCGTTTTACTTTGATTGAATCACTTTTTTTATTTGCCTTTTCAGCGTCGTCTACAGTTTCGTATGCTACAGAATTAAAAATTTCAAGCGCTTCTGTATTCAAAACTATCTCTTTTTTTTCTTTGAGTTCATCTTTATAAGCCTTTACACTTTCAGCTTGTTTAATTTCGACCGTGTAATCCATTTGTTCAAGTCGGTAAATCAGGCAAGCCCGTAAGTTAGATTTTTCAAAGTTTTCAAGCGCTTTTAATTGGTTCCCAAGTTTCCAGAATTCATCTATATTCTTGGTGCGTTCGTTAGCAAGTTTAAAAACATCGCTAGGAGTAACGTCTAAATCGTCAGAGAGTGCCTTGAATGCCTGTCTAACTGCGATTACTAGTGATTCTTCTCTCTGCTGGTTAAAGTCGCTAGAACGTGGAATAACCGAGCGTTCAGGACAATAAACATACATTGGTATGCTGTCATCCCTTAAACGCCCTGACATCTGTAGTTGGTTGTTGGTGGCAATGACACCGAAAAATACTAGAGTTTTACAGCTAAAAAATCCTTTCAAATCGATTGATACACCACTTTCAGCCGTCGTAGTGTAAATAAAATAATCAGGATTAAAAATTGTAAAAAAGTTGTCTGGATTTGCCAATAAAAACTCATACCAATAGCTACCTACTGGAATGTTTTTAGCATTAAGTAATTCAATGTATTTTTCTAGCTCCGGTTGTCGTTTGAATAGTTCAGTCCACGTTTGATCATTGCTAATGGAATCCAGTACAAATCCTGCTTTACCTTGTCCAGCTAGCAGCAATGATAGTGTTTGAGCGAATGTCTGAGAGTCAGTACCGATTATTGGTCTTTGTTCAACTGAAATTAAACTTACAAGTGCTGATTTATCATGAATGCTAATTTCTTCTTTAGTGTTTATACAGTCGATTATTGTTACTGGCTTTTCTCTTGCTGGCTTGTACAAGTTGTCAATTTTAACAACTTTCTTGTTTTTAGCCAGTTCAGCGAAAAAATTAACTGTTTTGTCACTCAAATTAGCATCTAATAGATATACATTGCTGCATTCTTGTACAGCTTTTTTGATAATCTCAAGGGTTAATGGTAGGTCTTTACCTTTGATTGTCTGACCGGATAAAATTTGTGGTAACATCGACTCGATTTCATCAAAACAGATATCCATGCCTTGAAAATATCCGTCAAGTTTCCAAAAGCTTTCGGCGCATGAGTTAATATTGGTTTGTTTTCCTGGCAACAATTCCAGCCCGTTATCATCTTTTAGATTGTAAATAGTTAAACCGATATTTTTAGCCCGTTCAATTGTTTGTTTGTTTAATTTTCGGCGTGGTGAAATAATGTAGCTGTAAATGCCTTTATCGTTATTTGCTTTGATATTTTGTAATTGTGCGTGAGTTTTACCCGAACCCATGAACGCTTTACCCGCTATAATTGCACCAGATTTCGGTATATCATCGCTAATCTGAAAGTGCTTTTGATTCAGTTTGTGAGTAGCTGTAAATTTGCGTGAAATATCCCATTCTTGGAATGCTCTTTCATTAAAAGCCTGTGAACTTTTAAAAACAATTTCATTACTTTTTAAATTCAAAAATTGTTCAAAAGTGATAAATTCAATCTTTTCTAGTTCTGTACTTGATAATTCGTCAATGTCGCTATCATTTTGTTTGTTTACTTGATTCCACCATACAAACTCGAAATCATGACCGAGTTTTTGTAAATGTCTTGCAAGCTCAACCCAACGATTACGAACGCTTGTATTTTCAATGTCTCCAGCGTCTACAGCGATTCTGATTGGCAATTGACCGTAGTCAGTGATCGCCCGTTCAATAGCAAACTTGAATTGATTTTGACTCTGTATAAACTGACCTCCAGCCGCACCAATGACAAAAGCATTTAATCTCTGGCTTGTCAGAAACGGTTTAACGCCTGTTCCTTCTACTATCCATATACTTTCAGGCTTTTCAGGTTTAAATATGGCTAATGGATTTTCTAAAACAGGTTCTAATCCATCTATATGTATGGCAAGCTGTAAAACCGCGTAATCTTTATTACTAATCCAACGGTATCGATTGCCGTCCGATGGATTTCTTACCCGTAATTGCAAGCCAACAATGAAACCGTCGTAGTCTTTGACTGGGATAATGTATCCTGACTCACCAGCGATTATCTGGTTAGATTTTTGATTAATTCCCGGTAACTTTGCGTGATATTCGCCTGTTAATTCTTGGTATCGTGTTACAGATTTGAAACCAGATAAAACAATCTGTGATTCTGTAAAGCCTCTGGCTAGTAAATCGGCTCTATCATCTGGGTGTAGTTCTAGCTCGGCTAAAAGCCTTGAGTATTCAATGTGCCGTAACCCTGCTGGCAATGACTCATTAAAATCATTTTCTAGCTTGCTTTTTGCTTGTGCTAGTTTATCGGCTTGTTTTTTGGCTTTTATCTTGGCTTGCTCTGGGCTGTATTGCTGATTAGCTTGATAAGTATCGTCATCTTTGTGTACAAATGTCGCCCATTGTCCATCCTTGGTGTGCCCTGTACACTTGTAATCGCCAATCTTGTCAAATTTTTTGGCTTCTACATAATCTCTGCAATGGATATATATGTCTTGAAATCTACAATCACCTGTAGTATCTCCACAGACCGGACAAGGATTATTTCTATTAGTCGGGTAAAATTTTGTGTTACTTTTAGTGACAACTGATGTTACAATATCACTATCTAAGGTTGTCAGTCCATTACCAGTAAGTATAAATGCGCTTTCAAACTTGTCAGTCTTTTTGGTAGGATACATAGTAAGAAATTTTATTAATTGAGTAGCACCGTTGTCGCGGTGCTATTTTTTTGCCTTGCCAGATTCAAGGCGTTTTTAATCTGGTAATCACTAAATCAAAAAACAGAGTTTTGATTATTTAGAACAAACTAAAACTTTTGAATCATCTGTAATACTTGTATTACTTGTAATCGTTGAATCAGTATTAACCGTTGAATCGTTTTTGACTTTTATTTTGCTTGTAACTACTGAAATCGGTTTACTATATTTGTTTGGCTTGAAAGTTGTAATCTCGCATTCGTCCAGTATCTTTGTATCTTCTAGCAATTTTAGAGCTATCTGAATTAAGTTTAATTCTGTCAGATTGTGCTTTTTAGCCAGTGTTTCAAGAATTTGATTGTCTTCTTTGGTTAGCCAGAATTCTTTTTTTATTTTGTTAATTTTTCTCTCTTGATATGTTTGTGGCATGGCTTTGATTGTTGTAATTTTTCGTAAGGTTCTTGACCCGCATAAATACATAGTAACACGCAATTAGCCGTTTGTGTGTAGTGTCCAGTAAAGAAAGTGTCACTTTTATGTAGTACCAAGTTGGTACTATGTTTTACTGTTTTTATTTTTTACTGCTATTACTGGATTTATTTTTGTCATTTTTTAAATAATCCCAACTTTTAAAACATAGATTTATAAATTCACTTTCTGAAACATTTAAACGAATCAACTTTGCAAATATTGCAATTTTTTGAATGTATTCATCAAACGATTTGCTATCGCTGGCTATCAGTTCAATATTGCTCTTTATCGCTTGGAATACCTGGGTTTTATCCGGTACAATGTACATAGTAATCAATCCTTTTATTGGTTTTACACGGTCGTCCTGATAGTATTAAGGGCGACCTTTTAATATTAGATATTCTTATCATAACTTGTCTCTAAAACTATTGACAATATCGTTATAATTGTTGTATGCAAACCAGTAAAAGTACAAAACAATGACTACTAAAATAGCTAACAAACTAACAAATAATATCGATTTTCAAATTGAACAAACACAAGGATTAATTAATAATATTACTGAACAAATTAAAAGTTTTGAAAACGAGTTAATAGAATATCAAGATAGTCTCGATTTAATAATAAATCCGCCAAAGTACGCAATACAACAAGATTTATTATTGCCTTTAAAAGCTTTACAAAACATAGTAAATGAATCAAATAGTGAAAGTGAACGTGTTCAAAAAATTGAATTATTAAAGCAATCATTACGGGCTAGCAATCAATCGCTGGCAAGTAAAAAAAGTGAATTATTAAATCTAGAAAATGATTTGACTCGATTACAAGAGCAAAAACATTTTAACGATAATTATTTAATTCATATAGATAAATTTTCAAAAGAATATACAAAGACAAACGATAAATTACAAAGACAAATTGATTCAACAAGAGATCAATTAAAAGGATATCAAAGTGATTTAGAGTTTTTAAAGATATGGCAATCTAACAAAGAGTACAGATTGCCACATAATCTAATTAGTAAAGCCAGCGACACATTTATAGCCAGGTTAGAAAATGAAATAATTCCAAATTGTCAGAGATCATTAATTCAATTAGTACAACAATTAAATAATTACGACAAATTAAACGATCCAGAATTTCAAAAATGGCTTGTTCAACGTGTAAATATTGATAAATCGCTGACTAAATTTCTAGAAATTCAAAATTCATATATTGAATCGCTGAAAATTTTAAAACGAGTCGTGAATCAAAATCCTGATATTTGTAATTTTTCAGTTAATCAATTGCCGGGAAAATTGGTAAAAGTAAAACTTGAAAATGGTACAGTCATACTAGAGAATTAAAAGTTAAAACAGAGTTTTTTTTGTTGAATTGTCATAAATTTACCGATGTATGTTCACGGTTTTGATTGTTTAATTATTAAAACTCTGTTTTGTTAAAAAATCTCTAAATTGATTTGCTCGATTTAGAGATTTTTTATTATTTTAACTGTGAATGTTTACCAGTCCTAGAACGTCTTTTAAGTCTTTGCCAGCGATTATAGCAATCTGTTTTATGGCTTGAAAATCGTTTAAATCATCGTAATAGAAATAAATGTTATCATTTTGCAAAACAAGATTTACACAGGTTTTATTTCCAATTAAAAATTTCCAACGAATAGCCACTATTGCAGAAATTCTGATAGATACATTGTCAGTGTTTAAAAAATCGTTCATTTTAACTCCTGCTACTTTGTTAGCTGTTAATTTGTTTTAACCTGGAAAATCTTTTTTACAGTCTTTGCATTTTTTGCGACCCTTGCCATTACTTACTACATTGGTAGAATTACACGCTGGGCACTTTACAGCGTTCTCTACCATGCCATAAGTGAATTGTCCGAAATCTGGTAGCTGAATAAAATATGGCTTGCTATCACCCATTACGAGCGCAAATCTGAACGCCTTTGCATCTGTTTTTAACAGTCCTAGCTCGTTATTTTTTTCTTGACAGTATTCGATCAATTTATCAGCTTGCAATTTTAAACGTGTTTTTTCGTCGTTGCTTTCATTGCTATTAGTAATTGCGTGATGTGCGTTCGCTCCGATGTGTACATTAATAGCTGATTCCCAATCACTGCGATCTGTACCTGGGTAGTTTTTGACATTGGCACTCTGACCTATAAAAATAGCTCCTAGATTTTGATGGCTAGCTTGTTTAATTATGGTCAGAATGTTTTTACCTATCAAACCTTGTTCACCTTTGTCAGCACTATTTAAGGTGCTATCGATTTCATCAAATATCGTGATTTTAAATTGACTACGGTCGTTAGTTTTTTGATTCACAATGTCGCAAAGCTTTTGAATTCCTTCTATAGAGTCAGCGTGATTAAACCCAACTGTGGGAACCGTCCAGTAATTCTTTTGTGAATTGTCTTGTGGATTGTACAATTCAGCCGATTTAATCTGTTCAAAACGACCTAACAGTATACAGACGGCTAAATTTTCAGCCGTTGGTGACTTTCCAGCTTGTGAACCGCCTGTAACTCTGACTCGTTCCCAGTTTTTAACAATGCTTTGAAATTTTTTGTTATTTTTCCAGATTTTATCGATATCGTCATCAATTAATGGTTTTGCTGGTTTTTGACCGAGTTTTAAATATGCTTTCATTAGTCCTTTGTCAGTGTCCCAAGAAAATTTTAATTCTGAGATATCTAAAACTACTTTCAATCTTTCAATCTCTGGTTCTAATTCACTAGGCACTATAATTCTTTGATTACGGTCGATATGAAAATAGAGAGTTGATTGCCAGTAATCGTAATCTGTCTCAGCCCTATCTAGTATGATTCCTAGCCGTTCAAAATAGCCAATGATAAGATTACCCTTTGCCAAGTCTGGACGGGTCGCCAAAGACCATGTATAAGGTCTTTTCATCTTGTTTATGACAAGGTTTTTTGACTCGATTTCTGCTAGTAAATCTTGTACTTGGCTTTTTAATTCATTGATATCAGTACCATGACCATTTATAGACATTGCTAACTTTTCTAATTCTTGTCTTTGTGAATCTGACTGTCTACCGATAGCTGTTTTTGCTTTATCTATTGGTATGTATTCACTTTCGTATTGTTTTAATTTTTCATCTAAAACCAGTAAAGCTAATTTTGTATCAATGTTTAACAATCCTCTCCACTTGATTTCTAGTATTGTCAATTCTTTGTAAATGTCATTGTTAATATCTAAAACCAAAAGAATATCGTCGCTTGATAATTCTTTTATTTCGTCAAGAAAAACAAGACATTTGTCGTATGTTTCTTGTATGCGAGTTTTAAACTCATTCAAAGGTTTGTTAGCTAATGGCATTTTCACCTTTTCTAAGTTGACAATTACGGCTTTATTTAATCGATTTATGACCTCTGCGACTTGCTCAGTCAATGAATTGTAAAAAACGTTTTTTAATTCACTGACTTGTGTTAAATAACGATTGTCTTCTCTTTCATAAGCAATTTGTCTAAGATGTTTTTCACTAGACAATTCTTTTCTTAACGTCTCGATAACAAGCAAATAGTCATTAATTATTTGATTGTTTTTAACATTGTCTGATTCAACATTCTTTAGTGCTATGTAACGCTTGTCAGACTCTTGTATGACAGAAAGTATTTTTTCATTTGTCTTTTTATTTTGTAACTCTAATTTAGTTACAGTTTCACTAGTAATTTTGACAGTCTCATTAATTTGGTCTTCTACTATGCCTTTGTAATGATTGTTTAGCAGTGTACTAGTAGCAGCGATTGAAATACTTGAAAAGAATATATTCAAGCATAATGGCTTTTGTTCTGGTGATTTCATCATTGATAAGATAGCACCCAATGAAATCAAACCAGAAGCAATTGTGACAAAGTTAGAGCCTGACTTAAATTGTGTTTTCATCGTATTATTCCAGTAAAAAAGCTTCGATTTCTTGACGTTTCAATTCATTATTTTTTAAAGCACCTTCTACCTGTAATTTGAGTGCTTCATTTTTGGTTTGTTGCAACTGGAATTTTAATTCCCATTCTTCCCGTAATCCTTCTGACAAACTAATAGTTCCAGCCGTTGCAATCCTTTGCTGGTCTAGATATTCTTCTGTTTGCAAAAGTCGTGATTGTCTGACTTGGTAATTAGTCTCAGCAATTTGATTGTCAATAACTTTAGAACTGACATCAATTTTACTTGTGTGATAATCGACAATATCACCGACTAATAAAACGTTCTCTTTTGCTACTTGTGCTGCTTTTCTATCGCGTCTTAAATTGGCTTCTATGACTTCTAGCCCGTTAAGCTGTTTTTGGGCTATCATCTTTTGCTTATTGGCTTCTGATAGCGTTACCTGTTTAAGAGTCGATGAATTAGCGTCGTATAGGTCGCTGCCTAGTATTTCATTGAGATTTAATTGTGCTACTCCGTAAGAATTGGCAATCTGATTACCCTTTTCAAAACTATCTATTGCTGGTGTAGTTGTCAGGCTGGATTTAGGTGCTAGCTGTTGAGTCGTAGAGCTAATGTTTTGACCGATAGCCGTAGCAGTATTAGTAACTGATTGTATGCCGTTAGTGACTGACTGAACACCGTTAGAAACCGATTCAATTACATTCCCAATATTGCTTGTAATCTTTTTTGGTTCTTGTTTTTGACTCGTTTTAGTATTGTTACGTCTGGCTGTTTTTTCACCCGTTGGATCGGTTAAACCTCTTTTTACCCTTACCATTTTTTTTATCCTGTAAATAATTTAGTTAGAAAATTGTTGAAATAATCTAGAGGCGAGAAAAGCACCTCTAGAAAAGTTTTGTCAGCTTTTAGTGCTGATAATTCCTTTTGCCTCCAGTTCAGCCATCAAGGTATCATAAGCGCTTGTATCTACTGGTTTAGATTCATACGGTTTAATAGCTTTTAAATTGTCAAAATCGTGTTGCAAGTTTTCCATTAGTTGACCATTTAACTTTTGCCCGTTCTGGCTAATCATGTCTAGAATTTCAGCGTTTGAATTGTCTAATAGTTGCTGAATTGTCTGTTTTTGAATGTTTAAATTAGCGCCAATAATTTGAGTAGTTTGAAAACTGGCTAATTGAACACGATTTACAGTTTCAGTCTGTTCAATCTGGTTTGATTCAGAATTATTTTGAAAGGTTAAATCAGAATTGTTTTTAGATTCTGGTAACTGTAATTGCTCTTTACTCGCTGGCAACTGTTTAGATTCTGTAGAGTTACCAAAAGTTTGATTTAAAAAATCTATAATTTGTACATTTAGTTGAGAAGTTAACAACCAAGTGCCACCATACTGAGAACCGAGTAATTCAATAACATCTTGGGCGGGAATTTGATTTTTCTTGCAATAATTTTTGACTAGCATTTTGATATTTCCTTTTGTTTGTTAGTTAATCGTTTTCGATGGGTGAATATTTACGAGTCAGAATTGATATCACACGTTCTTTAGAGAAGTTTTTTAATAAATCTGTAACCTCTCTTAAATATTCAACGTGGCAAGAATCTATTCTTCTACGGTTTAATGTTCCAAATTCATCGACATATACACTTAAGTCAGGGATTAATCCGATAGCAAATTCTAAATATCTTGTCAAAGTTCTGACTGAAATATTTAATTCTTTTGCTACTTCCTGTCTAGAAAATTGCTTTTCGTAGAGTGAAATCATGTCAGAAGAAATAATGATTTCTGTCCTTTCTCTGACCTCTGTTGAACAATTGACTTGAGTCATACTTTTGTCAGTCTTGAGTCTGTTAAATGTCTTGCTTGAGTCAGAAAAAAGCTTTTCATTAGACCGTCTTGAGTCTGGCGTTTCGCTGTCCTTTGCTTGACACTTTCAATATAGCATAACTTACGAACGTTCGCACCTTATTCTTAAAGTTTTTGTGAACATTCCTCTATAATTAAGTAGTAACTAGGAATAAAAGTATAAAAATGGCTAAGAAAGACGACCCAAATTATAAGAAGCTTTGCGGATTAATACCTAAGCAGCTATTCAACGACTTCAAAAAGTGGTGTGTAGATAATGAATTAGACTTATCGGAAGGTGTAGAGCAAGCTGTGACAGCGCTTTTAGAAACAAAACCAACCAATTAAAACGATTAAAACCCTTGCCAGCTAAGGGTTTTATCATGTCTGGGGATATTTACGGGATGGTTCGGGATAAACCATATTCAAGAAAATACAATAAATAGCTGTAACCCAGTCATAGCAAGTATTTGAACGTGTTGGGGATGACTGGGGGATAAAAGCGATTTTACCGGGATCAACTGAAAACAGTTTTACTAGAATCCAGTCGTAGCAAGGGCGGGATAGTCGCCTGGGATGTTTTTAACCCGTTTTTCTAGTTTGTAGCTTATCTCAATATGCGTGGCAAGCGGTTCGGCGAAGTCTTGCATTCCCCTTGTTAACTCAGGATTGACCATACCCAACGCCTGAAAAAATAGCGCTACATATACTAAGCAGTAAAAAGTATTTTTCACTTTGACCCCTTTATCAGGTAATCAGTCAAGGTGAAATCCACGGATACGAAAATTACTTATCAGAATGTTGCTAGCGAGAAACACCTTTCTGATAAGTAAATCGCTGACATCTATATATAGTCAGTTTTGCGTTAAAACACTTGTAACCCATATTTGGCAAGCACTTTGCTCTAAATCATGGGTCAAAACCGTTTTGCTTTTAAACACTTGTGCCAGTTGCAAAACTGTCCATATACAAGTGGTCAAATCTATTCCTTGTTTACTATAATATGAGTATAGAAATCGCACAAAAGGTAATCAAGGAAATGAAGATTAAAGCCAGTGAAGAAATGACAAACACTTACATTGATGAGCGTGTAAGCTATTTACTGCCACAATTTGAGGAATTAGCACCTTTTAATTTGAATCAACGTAAAAAAGGCGTACCCAATGAAAATTTAATAGGGTGGGAAAGATTAGCAGCTATCGAAACCAAAAATTTAAAATTTACTTATCCAGATGAACGCCCAGAAAATGAGCGAGAGTATGGTACAGCGCTAAGGCAAATTACAGCACTCAAAAAAGCTTTAAAACGTGCCACTAAAACAGAACTAAAAGACAATGCTCTTTACAATCCTGTAAACACAATCATTAAGCATTTTGGCAATGCTTTGAGTTATCAGTTTGCAAGTTACAAAGAAAAACAAAATACTCGATATCGAGAAAACGTAACTGAGCGTAGACAAACAAGTAACAGAATTGAAATTGATTTAACAGATTCTCTCAAATATGCGTTTAATATTTTGACTGA
This sequence comes from Nostoc punctiforme NIES-2108, assembly GCA_003326195.1. GTDB lineage: Bacteria > Cyanobacteriota > Cyanobacteriia > Cyanobacteriales > Nostocaceae > Nostoc > Nostoc punctiforme_A. The sequence goes on along the minus strand of LXQE01000007.1, from coordinate 2,715 downwards.
CATTAAAAACGGTCAAGATGCTAACTGGCTAGATGTAAGTTGTGCAATTGCACTTGCTACAGGTCGCCGTATGGCAGAAATTCATCTATCAGCTAGTTTTGAACAAATCGACACTTACACCGTAGCTTTTAAAGGTCAACTCAAAGGTAAAAACCGTAAGGTAAAGCAGGGTGATAAAGCAGTGTCACTCAGAGATGTAATTTTTAAAATACCTACTCTATTACCTGCTGAATTGGTCTGTTATGGCTTGCAATGGCTCGATAACAAGGGCAAACGATTTGAATCAACAGAAGACCCAGAACGGGTAAACAGACGCTTTTCTAAAACCTTGAATGAGCATTGCAAACAGTTTGATATTTTTCCATCAGAAGAACGTACTTATCACAAATTTCGTGCTGCATATTTTAGAACCGCAATTGTGAATGATAGCAATGTTGATCCCTACGACTTTACAGATTTTGCAAAAAAAGTCTTAGGTGACGACGATGAAAACACAATAAACAGCTACAAGCGCTATGAAATAAAGAAAAACTCAGTTACAAGAATTTAGATATATCTATACAAGACCACTTGACGATAGGTATACAAGTGGTCTAATATATGAATATAGCAAACAAGCAGGAGTGGGTAAAATGTCTCAGTGGGATGAACTAGGAAAACAATTAGCAATTCAATTAAAAGACGTATCGACCGAAGAACAGATAAAAGAGCTTTGTGAAAATGCTGTAAATCAAATCAGAAAAACTTATTCTGAAATTAATAGTAGAAAAACACCACTATCAACATTAAAAAAAGCTATTTTATCGGCTTATCCAAGTACAGAAACTCAACAGCATTCTTTACAATATTTCACAAATAAAGGTAAAGGCAATATAGAGCGTTACGAACATTTAGCATTAAAATATTTAACACTTTCTAGCGAGGAATGGGATAAAGTAGGCGACAATAATCGCAAAGACTGGAAAAAAGAAAAGTTACAAAAAACAGTTAATCAATCTGAAACACTTAGTCAATCTGAAACAGTTAAACAATCTGAAACAACTACCAACGATTTGGAAACTATGACAATTTCACAACTCAACTTGGATACAAAAACAGAAAAACTAGTAAGTGATGCAATAGCTTACTCTGGAATATCACTAGCTGATTTTATTCGTAAAGCCTGTAAAGACCAAGCAACAACTTTATTGCAAAAACAAAAACACAATGACAAAGATTTAACTAATGTAAGCACTGAAGAATTACTAAAAGACAAAAAATATAAAACACATCCAAGTAGAGCCGATGAACTAGTAAGACGCGCTATATACGCTTTAAAAAATCATAATGATAATTGCACCGAAAAAAGCCAAAAATGGCATATCAATCAAACCGCTATCCAAGTTTTAACGGGTAGCAAAGTAGAAAAAATTAAAAAGATTCTAGAAAATTATCAAACACAAATTGATTACCACAACAACACAAAGCACCAATTAAAGCCAATAGACAACCGCAAAGAAATAAAAATAGACGATGATATAGACTTGAAAATTTTAGCGCCAATTGGAGTTGATTTAATCTAAAAACTTAAAACGATTCAAAGCCAGTAAATCGCTGTCAGTCCTGTAAACATTCAAATCAATATCAATCATGTAAATAGCTCACCTTTTAACAGGGTGGGCTTTTAACAGGGTGTTAATAGTTTTTATGTACATTTTAACCTTGTCACTGTTTAACCCGTTGTCATGGCTTTGCTGGATAGCGCTAGTTGAATGATTGAATAGTTCAACGTATGTACTTGTTTTAAATCAGTTAAAAAGGTCAAGCCGTGTAACACGTTGTAATCGGTTGTAGTCTGGCAATGGTTGTAACACGAATTACAGGGTACGACACAAGCTGAAATGGTCTAAATATGGGTAAATTTTTGAGCCATTTTTACGGTGTTAATGGACACTATAAACAAGGGTGTATCCGTATCAGTAGTAATTTTAAAAAATGGCAAAATTTTGACTTTTCATCGTCCAAAAGCCTTGCCAGCTATGAGTAAAACCGCGTCCGCAGTTTTCAAAAAAAAATCGCCCCTATAAAATAATTGATAAAGCCAAAAGTAAAGTATGTGACACAACTATGGCAGGGCGAAAAACTGGTAAATCTGGAAAATATTTTAATCGAGTCGAGCCGAAAAACTGTTTTCAACAGAGTCAAGCCAAAAAAGCACGATTCGCATCCAGCAAGCCCACGACAGGCTGAAAACTCGACTCACGCCCAAAGACTCAAGGGTCGAGATTTTGTCAGTGGTTGCCATCCTGGGGTCGTGTTGTGTCGTGTCGTGTTAATCGTTGGTCAGTGGTCAGTGTCGTGTTGGTCGCTGGTGAATGTTGCGATCGCTGACAAAATCTCGACCCATGCCAGCTAAAAAATCGCTGCCACTGTTTTTAAAAATTGCCACTGTTTTTAAAAATTGCCAGCGATAAAAATAATCGACATAACTAAATCGTGTCCGGTCGTGTCAGGCTGAAAAAATTTACAGGCTGAAAAAATTTATCACCCTCAAATCGTGTCACCTGTTCAAGACGACTTGTAAAGCTATAGAACTATGAACATATACAAGTGGTCTTGTGCAAGCGAGTAAGTAAGGAATCTACAAGACGACTTATACAGATGTGCGCAAGACGACTTACGCAGACATACACAAGACAACTTGTGCATACCATATACAAGACGGCACAAGACGGC
>LXQE01000006.1 GCA_003326195.1 Nostoc punctiforme NIES-2108 | reverse complement strand
ATTTTTGTACCGACTGTATTTCCTGCTGTTTTCTCCGATACCAAGTATTTGCGGAAATAGTTATTCCACAAGTGTTGGAGAAAATCTTCAGCAAATTCGTTAAACGGCAGAATCCATTTATAATCTTTATCTAGAAATACCCGATATGATGCGATTATCGGTAGTGCTAAGTCGGTTGGCGCACCAAACCCGAATGAATACTTGCTGTCAGGCAACAACGTAGTTTTACGTATATCAATTGATGCTAGGTCGTTAGCACCCTTTCTTCTGGGGTTGCTGATATGGTTTTGGATTATTTCGTACAGCCTTTGCTCTATCCACAGAGCATGAGTCAAGAGAGGCAGTAAGGCGGTTAATTTTTCCCTTTCTGCATCTGTGATGTTACTTGGAAGACTCATTCCTGCTGGGTGTTTGGTTCGTTTATTGCCGTCGGGGTTGTATTTATTTCTGTCGAGGCAGTAAAGCAGCTTGAGCAAATGGGTAACATTGCACTGGGCATTTCTGGGAGCGCCGCTTTGGTTTTGGTAATAGGCAATGCGGAATTTTCTATCTTCTTTCCGTTCTAACTGGGCTAAGTACTGCTTGATGAATTTGTAATCACCCCTGGCGTTGACTTTGGAGCGAGAATCTACTGGCGTTGTGGTATTACTTGCTAGGGCTATGTCTTTGGCTGATTCTTCAGTCAGCCCGATGTGAATCGTAACTTTTACTCTGGCTTCGGTTAAATTGTAGTTGTAATTTTTCGCTTGCTCAAATGCTAAAACTGTGTGGCCACCGTTGATAATGCCATCGCTACCGCCCTCCGAGGCTTCTAAAATTTCTAGCTCCAGTTCAGTTTTGTTCTTGACAGGTTTAGCAATATTAGCTGATAGAACGATTCCACTATGACGAGAGAAGAATTTTGCAGGTTCGGTGGTCAGTGAATCGAAGATTTGTCTGTAGGTCGCGCTTTTGCGGTTCGGTTCGCGGATGTTCGGTTCTAGCGGCAGGTCTGTGGGGAAGCTTTCTACATGGGCGGTGGCGATGATGCAATTGGGGTTGGCTTGAAAATAGTTATCTATCTTGATGTTCCAAGTCTTGGGCATAGTTGATTTGCTTTTGTCAGGGGAATTTCTATGTTAACTAAAACCCTTGCCCTGTCATTGGCTGGTGGCAGTGTAGTGTAAATTAACCGTCAAACTTACAGCCAAACGCTTACGCTGTCAACTAGACAAGGCGGTAGTAGAGAGTACCCCATCATTGACTTGTGTAAAGATAAGTAAATACAGATAATGTATCAAGTAGAGGATGAATTAGACGCAAGCCTTATGCTGTGATTGATGGAGTTCAAACAAAAGGAGCAAAAGGAGAAAAGGGAAATTACAGTACACAAAGTGTAAAATTTAGCTCTCATTTTTCTGCTTAACTGTTTGTTACATACTTATAAATTTTTTCTCCGATTTACTTACCTGGATTTGAGATGCACCTAATATTAAACTAACCTCTTTGAAAACCTTTCGCTGGTTGTTTTTGTCCTTTACCTTTGGGTTTAGATTTATTCACTTCTGTAAGTGCTTCTTGAAACAAATTATGTAGATGTAAAGGAACACTAGCAATTTCCGGTAATTCTGGCTCCATAGGTTTACCATACTCTTGCAAAATTTTATCTAAATCATTGCTCAGGCTAAACTCAGGACGTTGCAAGAAATTTTGCAAGACTTTTTCTAATTGAGTGGGATATTTTTGTGCTAACCGATGCCAGATATAAGCATTAATATTTTTATCTTCCAAGTAGTGACGAATTAGTTTTGCTGCACCTTCAATACTTTGCCAATCATCAGCTAATAATCTAGTTGTGAATTTAGTATATGTTGGTAAAAACATCAATCCCCAACGTGGGTGAGAAATGGCTGTGACTTGTTCTGCTTTCTTGAGTTCAGCAGGTAAATCTACTTTCGGTGCAACCATTTTTTGCTTACTGTTTTTCCCATCCAATATTTGAGAAACAGCGTTAGTATCAATCCTAAATTCTTTAGCAGTGGCGATAATTTCTTCTGTGCCAATACCAGCTTTTGCTACTATTTCATTCAAAGATTTGGAACTATGAAGTCCGACCGCTTTGAGATATTTATCGGCGATAATTTCTTGAAATTCAGTTATCTTTTTATTAAGTTGGTATCCTGGTAATGTAACTTCATCACTCCCAAAAAACTCAACAAACTGCTGATGATATTGCTCTACTGACTGCCATGCTTGTTCTAGCAAGTCTGGAGCATCGCTGTAAAGATGACTTTTATAATTATCTTTAAAATTTCCAATGGCGACGGCGAGTTTTGGCTTACCCAGTTTACCCATCAATGTGTGAGAGCCAGAAAATATCCACTCATTATCAGTAAGAGGATAAATGCGTGTTAGTAAAATCTCTCCTGGCTTGAAACGAGATATGGCTGGCTGTTTTTCAGAACTGTTAGACTTGACAATGTAATTTTTAGCTGTCAGAACTATGTAATGTTTAGCTGTCAGCCAGTTCATGAGTTCTAAGCCATCAGCTAAAATCTGGGTAATAGTAAATAAACCAATAAAACTACGATGCCAGCTATTCAGGAGATTGCAATCGTTCTCTGACAAATCTGCATGACTGGCAATAAATAACTCTATAGGTGAGCGATCGCCAATTTTCCCTTCTATAATAAACCTGTCAATGATTACTTGTTGTTGGGTGCCTTCGCCATTACCGCTAGACATCTGTGCAGATGCATAAATGTCGAGTGCTTGTGCTAGTTTGCCGTCAGCATCTAGGACAAAATCAACCAAGGCTTGTTTGAGTGTGTGCGATCTTTCTACTATGGCATCCACAAGCGAATCTTTCTACTGAACAATTGTAGCCTATAGCGTTTTTGAGGGTTATCGCATCTAGCAATAGCTAGATTTTTTTAGCCATAGCGTTTTCTATTCTTGTCAGTCCAGGTTTAATATCAATGACGTTGATGGGTATGGGACTGTACAACGAGCCAGCAGGCGCATTTCTGCCTTCAATATTCTATTAAATTGCCTCTGACAGGATCATTTTTGCTATTATTTCACGCTGTAATCCAGTCAGCCACAGAATGCGCTCAACAGTTATGTAGTTTCGCCTAATGTGAATTTATTAGAGTTACTTTTTACCAGTTTGAGTTAGCTTGGGCGAATGAGCGCACTGCTTCATTCACCCAAGAGACAAAAAATCATCCGGCTATGTCTTTACCACTCTCGTAAGCCATAGCTCTGGGTTTTCTCTTCTTGAGAGGGACTACTTTCGATTGCTTGGGTGCTTGTGGCGGACGGCATTTCTCGCAATATAGAGGTCGGACACCAAAGGTTTCTCGTTGTGTGGGCTGTTCGCACTGCTTACATACAAAGTTGAAAACGCGAGTGTGAATTTCCCGCTTGTGCGCTCTGACAGTGTACTCTCGGACTTGGATTTCTTTGCTTGCCATTGCTTATTGCAATTAGTAACTTTTTGGATCTTAGCCTTTGCTAAGAAGATTTCAATGGTCTAGGTAAACATAATCACCCGTTTTGTGAATGGGAATTTTCATGGCTATGCCAAAACCAGAGTGAGAGTTGCAACGACCAAACACACGCTTTCTTTCCCAAGTGCAACGCCTCGCCACATTGAAAAATCACAAACATTTGGAATTAATTATGGATATCCAAGCTACTCTCACCCTGACGATCCAAGCAGTCGTTATCAGCTTTGTTGCGCTGATGGTTTTCGATTTCATAGATGGTTTGTGGGTTGTACCCTTACCGCCAATCGAATGGGAGCCATCGGTTATTAAACAGCCCACAGTTTCCGCAACAGCAGTACAACCTACTCCACAACAGGAAATCCAAGAAGCCACTCCAAGGGCGATCGCATTTGAGAAGTCAAACGGCTACGCCAAAGCGAAAGTGATGTATTCATATATATAGATATGGTCAGCCTTATAGCCACGCAAGGAACTCTGTTTGACCTAGAAACAGTTCTGGATTATGGGCAATCAATCCTCAACGTTGCTCAAGAACTCACCAAATCACTGATTGAGCAACGTACTATCTCCACCAGGACAATCCAAGCCCAGATGAATCGCTACTTTCTAGGCACGGCAGCAGAGGGTGCATGGCAGTGGAAAGATGCTTACGAAGCTGTGGAAGTGGCGCAAATCCTATATCTGCGTCAAAAAGGTTACAAGCTTTTATTAGAGTCGCCGCTAACAGTATTATTGGAATTGGAGAAGTTAGTAGCCCTTTGTCCAACGCAAACACGGCGCAGTGAAGAGTCGGTACAGCTTCAGCAATTCTCCACCCCTCTGCCGCTATCATTTCTGGTAGCCAAAGCAGGATTTATACAAGCTACTGATTTGGTGCTGGAGCCATCAGCCGGGACTGGTTTGTTAGCACAAATGGCTAAACTACAAGGCGCAAGTCTGATGCTCAACGAGCTTGCACCCGATAGATCGAAGATTCTGCGGCGATTATTCCCTGGTACACCATTATTCTCAGTAAACGCGGAACAAATTAACGACTATCTGGTTGGCAAGACTCAGCCCTCAGTTGTGCTGATGAATCCACCTTTCTCTGCATCTCCCAAAATCAACAGTCGCAACCCCGACGCAACTAAGAGCCACATCAACTCGGCATTGCAAAGACTGGCTGACGGTGGACGGCTGGTAACAATCACTGCTAACTGGTTTTCTCCCAATAATCCTACTTGGCGAGAGACTTTCCTTAAGTGGCAAGATAAAGCGCGAGTTTTAATGTCAGTCGGGGTTAACGGCAAGGTTTACTCAAAGCATGGTACACAAATCGACACCAGAATCACGGTAATTGATAAAGTCCCGGCTGACTCCAGCGAAATCCCTTGCATTACTGAAACTTTGGATCTGCCCGAACTGTTGGCGTTGATTGAGCAATTACCTGAGCGATCTCCGTGKGAACGCTCAGAAAAAATCAAAGCTGCTGCGAGAGCAAAAGTTGTTCAATTGCCAAAACGTACTACAGTTGCACAATCAGAAACAGTTTCATTTCTTCCAGACAACGTAGTAGTGCTGGAATATGAGGTTATCGAGTGGACGGCTAGTGAGGGTTTGAAAGACACCCTATACGAAACATATCGCCCACAACGAATCAGAATCAAGGACGCTTTACCTCACCCCTCGCTTCTTTGTGAAAGTGCAGCCCTAGCACTTGTCTCGCCACCAGCACCAACTTACAAACCGCATCTTCCTAGCAACATTATCACACAAGGCTTGTTATCAGAGGCACAACTTGAAAGCGTTATTTACGCAGGTCAGGCGCACTGTGAATTTCTGTCTGGGTCTTATATTGTTGATGACTCATGGGATAACGTGACTGTCGCGGCAACTGGCGAAGAAAATGCGGTAAAATTTCGTCGTGGCTGGTTCTTGGGTGATTCCACGGGTTCTGGTAAGGGGCGACAGGTAGCTGGCATTATCCTCGATAATTGGTGTCAGGAACGAAGAAAAGCAATCTGGGTATCAAAGAGTTCTGCACTGATTGAGGATGCAAGACGTGATTGGTGTGCGTTAGGCGGTAGCGAAAAGGACATTATTGATCTGGGCAACATCAAGCTAGGCGACCCAATCCCGTTTACCCAAGGCATCCTATTCTGCACCTACTCAACTCTACGATCCCAAAAGAACGGCAAAAGTCGGCTTAAGCAAATCGTTGAGTGGGCAGGCAAGGACTTTGAGGGAGCGATCGCCTTTGACGAGTGCCATGCAATGGGCAACGCGATGGCGCAGGAAGGTAAACTCGGTATGGTTGCAGCATCCCAGCAAGGCATTGTTGGGCTGAGGTTGCAAAACGCATTACCGCAGGCACGGGTTGTCTACGTATCAGCAACTGGAGCGACGAAGGTTTACAACCTATCTTATGCAAATCGTCTGGGGCTTTGGCAGACGGGCGACTTTCCGTTTACCTCCCGTGAGGATTTTGTGGAATCCATTGAGGGCGGTGGTATTGCCGCAATGGAAGTGGTCGCCAGGGATCTCAAGGCTTTGGGACTCTATCTGGCGCGGAGTCTCTCGTTTGAGGGAGTTGAGTATGAGATGTTAGAAATCGAACTCACTTCTACTCAAGAACGTATCTATGACAGTTATGCAGACGCTTTTCAAATTATCCATAATAACTTGCATAAAGCTTTAGAAGCCTGCAACATCACTGGTGCGAAAACATACAATCGTGCTGCTAAAATGTCTGCCATGTCTCAGTTTGAATCGCATAAGCAAAGATTCTTCAATCATTTATTAACTAGCATGAAATGCCCACAGTTAATTAAAGCAATTGAGAATGATTTAGCCCAAGGCAATGCTGTTGTAATTCAAATAGTTTCCACCAATGAAGAATTACTCAAACGCCGACTCAATGAAGTTGCACCCGAAGAATGGCAGGATTTGAACCTTGATTTAACACCACGGGAGTATGTTCTTGATTACTTAGTAAGTGCCTTTCCCGTACATCTGCATGAGATTCACTCTGGCGTTGATGGAGACGAACGCTCCGAACCAGCCTTTGATGCCGATGGTTCACCGATTGTTTCATCTGAAGCTGTGGCTTTGAGAGATGCCTTAGTAGACAAACTCGCCAGCCTTGACCCAATCCCCGGCGCATTAGAACAACTGCTGTGGCATTTCGGTAACAAGCAAGTAGCTGAAGTCACAGGTCGTAGCAAACGAGTATTGAAAGACGAAGCCGGACGCTTGTTTGTGGATTCACGGGGTAGTGGTGCCAATATTGCTGAGACTAACGCATTCATGGCGGGAGATAAGCAAATACTCGTCTTCAGCGATGCAGGTGGTACAGGCAGAAGTTATCATGCTGACTTAAATGCTGTAAATCGTAGAAGGCGATCGCACTATTTACTCGAAGCTGGTTGGCGTGCTGACAACGCAATTCAAGGCGTTGGGCGCACTCACCGTACCAACCAAGCTTCTGCACCAGTCTTCCGTCCTGTGACTACTAACGTGCGCGGTGAACGCCGATTCATCAGCACGATTGCTAGACGGCTGGACAGCTTGGGCGCACTCACCCGTGGTCAGAGGCAAACTGGCGGTAACGGTATGTTTGATGCCAAAGACAATCTAGAATCGAACTATGCTGAATATGCTTTATACGAGTTGTTTAAGCAGATTTTTCAAGGTCGATTTTATGAAGTGCCTTTAGGAAAGTTCGAGCAAATGACAGGACTCTCGCTCACTTCCACTGAAGGTGGAATGAAGATAGACCTCCCACCCTTGCGACAGTTCCTCAATCGCCTGCTGGCTTTGACAATCGGGATGCAAAATACGATTTTCCAGCGTTTCGAGTTGCTATTAAGTCAACAAATCGAGACTGCGATCGCAAATGGTGTGTTTGAAGTTGGAGTAGAAACACTTCGGGCTGATAGATTTAGTATCGAAAGCTGTGAATCAGTTTATACTCATCCTCAAACTGATAGCGTGACCAATTACTTAAAGATTGAGCGTGTCCAAAAGAACAACATCAAAACGGCTGATGAAATGCTTGAGTTTGTTGTTAAGTATCAAGGGCAACTCATGAGCAATGAGAAATCCGGTAATGCGGCTGTGAGCATTCCTACGCACAGCTTCTTTGATGACCAAGGCGGGGTGATTCCAAGAGTTCTACTCGTTCGTCCACAGAAAGAAACGCGTGTCCCTGTCGATAAGTTGGAATCGTCCACTTGGAAGCAGGTTTCGGCTGATGCGTTTGTTGCAGCTTGGTCGAAGGAAGTTGACCAATTGCCCAGATTCACTACTGATTATATTCACCTTGTGACTGGGATATTGCTGCCAATCTGGAAAATGCTACCCCAGAAGAACAATCGAGTATATCGGTTGCAGACCAGCGATGGCGAGAAAATTCTGGGTCGGGTGGTCAGTGCAGTAGATATTCAATCTGTGGCTGAACAACTCGGACTTAAGAACAAGCTGTTAAGCCCACAGGAGTTAGTCTCTTTAGTGCTAAACGAAGGCTATTCCCAGCAGTTACCGGGTGGCATAACTTTACGGCGTTCTTATATTGCCGCAGAACCTCGCATAGAACTGGTTAATGCTATCTCACTGGCAGAGCGACTCTTAGCTGTTGGCTGTTTCACTGAGATCATCAACTGGAAAAAGCGAGTATTCATTCCGGTTTCAGACAAAGCGCCAGCTATTCTCGCGGCTGTGATTGAAATCTTGGGATAAGTCAAAAGCTGATGTATTTATTAGATACATCAGCTTATTTTTCGCTCAAACAAGAGTGTGAAGAAAGGGAAATGGGAAAGGGAATAAGTAACTTAAAAGCTCTTGTTTCAAATATGTACCGGAGGCGGAGCGGCTCCGGCTCCGCACTGCTAAGTTATCGCACTACGTGCCTTAAAAATATTCTTTTTTTATTCGACCTATTTAAAAATAGGGGCTTCATACCATGAATGTAAAATGGTAATCAGCATCACCATGTCAGAAAAGAAAAATTGTACACTTAGAGAATTTACAATAATCCAACTTTTTTCAGGCGCGATAGCAATCCAGTCCGGGTGCTATAATTTTTTTGCATCTGCTTAATAGAAACTTTGAACTCCTCTAGCTTTCCTTGATATTCAGCCAATTCTCGTAAGTCAACTAAATGTGCAACTGCTTGGTCATAAGTTTTGGATTGCTTGAATTCAAGTAACTTATATATATTTGACCATACTTTATCTTGATTTTTAGCTAGAACTTCTAACTTGCAGATTTTTTCCTGTTGTGCTGCTAATTTTTCTCGTTGCTGACGTTGTTGCATTTGCTCATTAGCATTTTCTAGTAGCTGGGAGAATGAGCGTCTGTGAGTATCATAATTGCTATCACTTTTGGGAATTTTAAATAGTTCTCGCAGTCGGTTTACAAGTTGTATTCCAACATTAATTTCACCTGTTGCCAATTTCAAAAGAAAATAGTCTTTTTCCTCTGATGACAAAGCTGTAATCCACTCTTTTATGGGTTCAGTATTTTCTTTTTTATCAATACTCACTTGAGATGCCGATGCAATTAAATCCTGGTCAATATCAAATAACTCTATAAAAGTCCCAATCGCATCAGGTAGCTTTTTCAAGTTGGCTGGGACAGTTGGTTCAACTAAATCTTCTTCATCTTCCCCTTCTTCAATTGCTATTGAAGCTGCTTTTAACCAAGCCAGATAGAAAACTCGGTAATCTCCTTGCAAAATATCATCACGCAATTGCACTAATTTTGCTAGCCATCCTTCTCCTTCTATCCAATCTCCATATTCTTCATCCTGGATACTGATATCTACAATTACATAATTTTTGCTACTTGATACAGTAATTTTATTAGGTAAACAATAAGGTTCAAAAACTGATGGAGCAACCACTGTTTTAGGGAAACGAAACATTAATTGTCGCGTTCCCCAATTCGCCATGTATAACATGATGTCGAAACACTTTTCTAGAACTTCCTTGGGTTCACCTCGAAAGTCTCCATAGCTGTAGGTAAAAATTGCGTTTGTTGCACTCAGTTGTACCCGACTAGATAAACTACTTATATATGCTTGTTCTGATGCAGTTAATGGTCGGTCTAATGCCTGGAATTCGTAATACTGGTACTCGCTCATAGTTTTCTTTATCTTTAATAAAGTATTTTATTTTTAAATATTTGGTATTTGCCAATTAATTTCTGATTGTCCATAAGAAATTAATGCAGAATTAATAGCTGAAAAGGGTTTGCTGCCAAAAAAACCATTGTGAGCAGAAAGTGGTGAAGGATGTGCTGATTGAATTATGATATTTTTGTTAGTATCTATCAGCTTTAATTTCTTTTGTGCATCCTTACCCCACAGCACAAAGATCACAGGTGCAGGTTTCTGGCTAATTTTACTAATTACCACATCTGTAAAAGTTTCCCAACCCTTATTTTTATGGGAATTTGCCATGCCTGCTCTGACACTTAGTACTGTATTTAACATCAGTATACCCTGTTTAGCCCATGTTACAACATAGCCATTATTTGGGGTTTCAAATCCAATATCTTGTTTAAGTTCTTTAAATATGTTGCCAAGTGATGGAGGTGGTTTTATCCCTGGTCTTACTGAAAAACATAAACCATGTGCTTGGTTTTCATTGTGATATGGATCTTGTTCCAGCAATACGACTTTTACTTGGTCGTAAGGTGTCAGTTCAAAAGCAGAAAATGTCTCTTCTTTAGCTGGATAGATAGTATAGGATAACCTTTCACTTACTAGAAAATCTTGAAGTTTAGTAAAGTAAGGTTGTTTAAATTCTTCAGCTACTACTTTCTGCCAATCATTAGGAAATTGCAAATTTATCATTCGATGATTATTTAGCATCCAGACATATTATCCTACATCTCGTAACCTCAACAATTCCATGTTTTTCACAAATAACTAACACTCTGATGCAATTAGAGAATATCTTCTAAACCTGGAAACAGAGGTGCTTCTTCACGATCGTATTTAGCTAGATAATCTCTAAAGGATGTACCACCAGTACCAATATCAGCACCAACTATTTTTAGTTGTGTAATTGCCAACCCTAGATGAGATTTATGAAATCGCCTTTGCAAATTATCATAAGCACTAAAGCACTGAAGAATTGCACTAGCATTTGTATTAGTTTGTAAATTGACTAGACATTCTGCCTGAGAATTACCAGCCACGCGGTTAATCAAGATTTGATAATAGTAAGTAAGGTTGTGCTGACGATATAATTCAAACCATTGTGCTACCTGTTCACCATAGCGTTGATTAAACTCGATCTCAGCAATATGCAATTTCCCCTCAGAATTTTTAGTACCACCATCCCAGTATTTACAAACCCCACTCATAATTTCTAGATGACGGAACTGAAAAGACTGAAACCCGCTAGTAGGGCCAATACTAGTTCTGAACTCCGCAAAAGCACGCATTGTCGCCAAAATCGGCATCGTTGTATTTACAACTTCGTAAAGACGCAGGATGCGACGAAAGAAATAGCATACCTCTGCCGTATTGCCAATGATCTGATCAGTTGCATCTTGTAGTGCTTGTGCTAAAGTCTTCAAAACTCGTTCCATATCAATAATCATTTGGTGAAAAGCAAGTTCACACATTTGATGCACAGCAATAAATAAATCTTCATCAAGAGATGCCGTCAAAGGCTTTTTACAACTAATTAGTTCCTCGATATTATGGTAATTCCAGTAGTGATTCTCACTAATATCCAAGCTAGAATTAATTAGCGGTAAAGGTTGAAACGTATAAGATTCAGACATATTGAGCGATATTGTTACTTTTTTTATTAGCCAAACAATTTTATATTTCTATCTCAAAAATCATGAAAGCTGTCAAAATTTGATTAATCTAAATACAATGCTGAACTCCGAAATGCTTCTTCTGGTGTTCCATAAAAAGTACCATTGTTAAATACGCTAGGTTCGTACTTTTCATTACTATAGGTATAAAAAGCCTTTGTCCATTTCTCTTCATTCCCTTTGTACCGCAATCGACACAGATGAATTGGTGTATTCTTGGCTCTCTCTATATATTCAGAGCGTGTTATTTTAAACATTGATAGGTCATCATTGTCTGGTAAAAATGGTTCTTTATAAGCATCTATGTAACAGAAATATCCCTTAAAACGGACTTCAATACGTATGTATTTTCCTGTATAATGCTGCTCTGCATAAGCTAATATCCGTTGCTTTGTTCTCTGTTTGACTTGCTCCGGGATTTTTACCCCTCCTGAATGTGGATCGTTTACCCATCCTCTCATGATTAGCTCCTTGGGAATACTGAGGCTGATATTACACTGCAACGGCAGAGATTACAAATCTGAACTTTTTGCAATTCTTATCATTACCTCTACTTTTCCTGGCAGATTCCACAGACTTTCCACAGCTATTTCTGCTGTTTTCCACAGTTGTTTGACAAGATAATCGGCTTCTGTTCACCCAATGGGTATTTTGTCATGTCTGTAGCAATCAGTCTGCTTTACTGAGTTATTATTACGCAACGTAAACAAAACCTACTTCTAACCCTAGCTTTCACGTAATTATTTATTTTTTCTATATTTCTCTTTAACATTTTGCAACATTGACAAACTCAGCCAATCAGCACAAAATAAATCCACTAGCCTTTGCCGCCTGTTCCATTTTGAGCATCAACTGTATAAAACTATTCAGTTGTTAGTGCCAGTGGTTCGGCTAGCATTGAATGGGTGAAACTGTACTTACACTGTATCACCTCTAGCTTGTTGTCCCTATTGATTTGCTTTTTCTTAAGCTTTTATTATATGAACTCAACCCAAAATATCTTTACTAATCTTCCCGAAACGCTACATCAATCTCTCAATACCTACTTAGAAAAACATCCTGATTGGGATGAACATCGCCTTATTACCGCAGCCATCTCCCTGTTTCTGCTGCAAAATGCTGATGGGGATCGCGGTGTTTCCCAAGTTTATCTCGAAACTCTGTTTCGTCGTGGCTAATGTTATTCCCTATTATTCATACTAAATAACAAGGTCAATCAAACTATATACTCAGAAAGATTTTTTTCAGTCAGGATTAATGGCAACGAAAAACGAGGTAAAAGCAGAAACATCTACTATTGTAGTATCGCAACTTTCAGATGCAGCAGAACCCCAACTCATAGAAAATGCTGAAGATGTGGCTCAACCAATGGAAAATTCCCTGGGTAGTGATGACATCTTAAACTCACTCAAAACCAAGAGGATCGGGTGATAGTAACCTATAGCCTTATTCTGGAATATCAAATGACAATATTTATACACTAACATTAACTAAATCAACATCAGCAAGCCATATTGTTCTGCTTTGGGCAGACATTTCTTTTAAAGTTGGGGAGCGCCACTCTACCCCATAAAGCCAATTCTCTTTGAGACTAAAAATTCCTTGAATAATTCGGCGTGTCGGCCGTTCACCGAAATCAACCTCAACTATGTCCCCCAATCTAAAAGCTGGAGTAGAAACAGTGGACTTTTTTAGTACATTTGTTGTATGAAATTCTTGTTCAGCTAAGTAGAGAGTTTCATTCTGGCAAACAATTGCATAAATCCATTCTTGTCCTGACCACTCAACACCACAGCAATAACCTGACAAGTCTGAGATTGGCAACAAAACTTTTTCTAACATTTCCACTGCTAATGGAGGCATGGTCTTACCCCACCCAGGAGAAATATGCCAACAGGATTCTAAGGCGGTAATTTGGTTAATCATCTGGGAATATAATCCTCTTCTTTATATATTCACTCCCTTACATCAGTCTGATCCGGAATATAATTTAAAGGCTTCACTCGAAGGCTTCACTCGCTATAGCCAATTCCCCTAATCAATACAGGTTTTAAAGGCAAAGTTCCTAAACATTTGACCTTAATCTCTAATTTCTGTGCTGATTCGGTGTATTTACAAGCCATAAGCCTAAACAATCTTCTCTACGAACGCGCGAACAGCGTGTCGAAGACAGACGCTACGCAAATGATTTGGCAGATGGTGCTTTGAGGCGGATTTCTCACAAAATCTGAAAAAAAGGGATAAAAAACTGCGAAAATGTATATATAGCAAGTATTTCAGCAGTTATAGAGTATGACCCCAGCTTCGACAGATCGTATACCAAAACAGTTCAGATTTGAACAGCCAAAATCAGTTCCAGTCGTAGTTAATTTCCAGGGTGGACAAGTAACATCTGATGCAGGTTTAAGCTTAATTGCTGAAATAGACAGAAAACTGCAAATCACATCACAGTTTGCACAGTGTTTCCAAGATTACCGAAAGTCTTATCGAATTGACCATTCAATGGAAGACTTAATTAGACAACGAATCTACGGGTTGGTCATGGGATACGAAGACTTAAATGACCATGAAGAATTACGTCATGATCCGATGTTTGCTCTAGCACTAGGAAAAAGAATTGGAGTAGAGCATGAGTCTGGAACATTAGCAGCTTATTTGTACATTAAATAGGCTGGAACATAGAGAGTGAAGATGTAGAACAAGGAGCAGATAGTCGTTACCATAGAATTGGGCATTCTCCAGCAGAAATTGAAAGCCTATTTGTAAGTATATTTTTAAAATCTTACTCAAAAGAACCACGAAAAATTCTTTTGGACTTAGATGTAACCGATGATTTAGTACACGGCAATCAGGAGCAAGTTTTCTTCAATACTTATTACGGAGGATACTGTTATGCTCAAACTGTCAGATAAAACAACCAACTAAGTGTAATAACAAGATTTTTGCAGGATAATATCCCTGAATAGAGTTTTATTTGGCAAAAAGCAACCTTGTCGAGTGTCCTAGCGGAGAGTAACGCACAAACAATTAGCATTAAGTAAAGTTTGGATGCGTTACATTAACAAACCCTACAATATCTGCGACTCAGGGGAGTAATGTATTGCGATCGCTATTCCTGTGAGTCGTGATTTCTAGGCGTTCGCCTCAACAATCTATCTTTTAAAGGCGATCTCTATTACTGTGAGTCGTGATTTTTAGGCTATCTCTCTTTTGCTCTTAATATATCGTATATTAGGTATTGGAGGCTAGATCAAATGTCTAGACTTTTAAACTTCATGTAATTACTACAAGAATTTAACCGTGATTACAAATGCTAGTAGCCTTACCCTTGGCGGTCTCCGTCAAACTTTTGGCTTGAGACTCGACTCTAGCGATCGCTTTTTTGATGAATGGTTAAATAATGCGCCGACTCTAACCGAAGCGGAACTACAAGGACTAGATCGCCTCACTCGAAACTATACCTATCTCAGTCAAGAAGAACCACCTCTCGAAGAAATTGTTAAGCTTGTAGTTATATCACCATTGCTAGATTTAGCAGGTTTCTATCAGTTTCCTTTTTTGGTAAAAGCAGAAGTAAGTACCAATATCGAAGTTGCAGACGAAGCTAATGCTATTGCAGTTCAAGGCAGGATTGATATTTTGGTGATTCAAGATAGTTTTTGGATTTTGGTAATCGAGTCAAAGCCTGCAAGACTAGACGTTACGGCGGGAATTCCCCAAGCACTTACTTATTTATTGAGCGCTCCCAACTTACAGTCAAGTTGTTATGGAATGGTTACAAACGGAAGAGAAGTATTGTTTTTGAAATGCGATCGCCACCAAAATATCCCTCAATATACTAGATCCAATACTTATCGGTTACTTGAAAATACATCAGAACGTATCCAAGTTTTGCAGGGACTTAAACAAATTGGGGCTTATATTGGCGATTTGAGGAGTTAGGCGATCGCTATTTCTGTGAGTCATGATTTTTAGGCGATCGCTTAATAATTATTGGTCTTTGCGGCGGGACACATTCTTAAAGGAATCGCCAATAACTTCTCGGAACTTATCAACGAATTGACATCCTCCCACCACTGATTCGGAGTACCGAATGCAGTGGGGGATTCCAAAGATCACTCTTTGGGTTTCCTCTTTCCACGACTCGACTTACTTGGAGGAGTTTCCCCACCCATGCAGAGGTCGATGTCTCCAGAGGCGTTAGTTCCGACGTGACCCGCCGTACTTAGACCTTTTTCTAATATGTTCCGCGCCGCGTTCCAATCCCGGTCTTGGGTATGTCCACAATGAGGACAAATATGAGTTCTAGTGCTAAGAGTCTTTTTGACAACTTGACCACAGTAAGAGCAATTCTGACTTGTGTAGTGAGGCGGCACAGCAACCGTGACTACTCCAAATACCTTGCCAAAATATTCAACCCATTCACGGAACAACGACCACGACACATCACTAATCGATTTGGCCAAGTGATGATTCTTAACCATATTTCGCACCTGCAAATCTTCATACACCACGAGGTCGTTAGACTTCACTACGCACCTTGCCGTCTTAACAGCAAAGTCTTTACGCTGGCGACTTACTTTGAGGTGAAGACGCGCAAGTTTATTTCTAAACTTAACTCTATTATTAGAACTCTTTTTAGTTTTAGACAAACGGCGTTGCAACCGTTTCAAAGACTTCTCGCTCTTACGAAGATGTCTAGGATTGGCGACTGTCTCACCGTTACTATCGGTGTAGAACAGGGTAATACCAACATCAATACCAATGGTTTTGCCCGTTGGTTCTCGTTTTTCAATTCGTTTTTGGTCAATGCAAAACTGGGCATAATACCCATCAGCACGACGTACAACCCGCACTCTTTTAAACTGTTTAAGTTGGTAGAAATGCAGGTCACGAGTTCCCCAGAGTTTAAAGGTTCCTGCCTTAAAACCATCGGTGAAAGTTATGTATCTCCGATCGTCATCAAGTCGCCACCCACAGGTTTTATATTCAACAGAACTGTGCGTTTGTTCTTTCTTAAACTTTGGGAATCCCTTTTTTCCTGGTTTAGATTTCTTGCAATTATCAAAGAATCGAGCAATTGCAGACCACGCTCTTTCAGCACTGGCTTGTCTTGCCATTGAATTAAGCTTGGATACCCAAGGAAACTCGGTGTTAGCAGCAAGTACAGCGCAGAATTTACTCAGGTCATATCGCCCAATACCTTTGTTATCCATCCAGTACCGAAGACAAGCATTGCGAACAAAACGAGCAGTTCTAATCGCTTCATCAAGCGCTTGATACTGCTCGTTTTGTCCATCAAGTTGGTTGAGTCGATGGCGGGTATTATCCCGCGCACCTCTCAGTTAGAACCGTGCTTGCAACTTTCGCTGCACACGGCTCCCGATATTCTCAGGATGTTCCTGTTTCTTGCTCATGTGTATGTAATCATGACAGGACTCATGTACAGCAACTAGATTCTTAACTTTCCAGTTATCATGATTTCCGTCTATGTGGTGGAGGTTTACCCGTTCTTCGCTGATAAACTTCATTCCACAATGTCCACATGAATGGTTTTGCCTTTTAAGCGCTTTAGAGGTTTCGCCGTCATATAGCGTGCTAT
>LXQE01000005.1:18465-28934 GCA_003326195.1 Nostoc punctiforme NIES-2108 | reverse complement strand
TTTGAATCATATCTGAGTACAAAAGTTCCAAATTTAGACTGAAATTGAAGTGTTTGAATACTCCTAAATTTAATAATGTTGAAATTAAACTTTTGGTCGCATTATGATGCACATTTTAAACTTGCGGTCATTATTTGATTCACAGCATGAGATGTTGATTGTTTCAAAGCCTTGAGATTACGTGAACTATTGGTCAGGTTATGATTCATTTTTTGGCCAAATTATCGTTCAAAGCACATTCTCACTCATGTTTGTAGTCACCACGGGTTCATAAGGTGAACCACTATTGCGGCTATTGGTCAGTTTGTATGCCCGTTTGACTCCATAAGCACAGCCACTCGGCCCGTGAGAAATGACGATCGCATTTTTAATACCACTTAAAATCTTCGTTGCAGTCCAGAATTTACAGGGGCGGGTATGACTACCTTGCAAAGTAGTCTTAATCTTACCCTCTTTTGCCAAGCGATACAGTTCGCTCAAATTTCCGTAAAATACGACATTCTTATCTATACTTGTTGCAGTCATGATAACTCTCCAGTCTTTCTCTATCGCGTCGGTGATTTAGATCCCCGACTTCTTTAAGAAGTCGGGGATCTCGCATATCATTAAATGTCCTCTTCAGCCTCTCAAAAAGGAGAAGAACATATCTCCCAGTCGGATGAGCATCACACAGAATAAACCAAGGCAGAGAGAAATAATAATAAAGTCTTGAAAAAACTCCAGGTTACGTATAATTGTATTTCTTTGTAACCAGTCATTGAAGTTTAAAGTTAGCCCTTTGAGCATCGTATTTCCTAACAGTCTAGATTCAATTAATTTCCATAACTGAAATAGTGCTGAGTATCTAGCATCGATTACTCAGCACTTGGAACTGTATTCATTCAATCCCCATTTAACTATGGGGTTTAACTCAGCCCTATTAAACTATTTGGAACCGTTGAGTTTATGGGCGGTTTCGGCAGTTTTCATCTTTGATGCTGCGGTTGTTAAGTTATTCGCAGCTTTGACGATCTCTTCTAAGGTTTCGTTAACCAGATTTTCATCAAGAGAGGTTTCTGATAAGTAAGTTTCGATGAAAATCTCCACTCGACTAACAATTATTTTGCTTTGAGAGCGTAGTCTGTTGAGGTCTTTGGTAGATAGATTATTCATTGTTTGAAGTTCCTTTGGTTTCGCGGGTTAATTCTACATTTCTGGTCAGCAATTCTCAGTCAAAGAGCTATTATTACAGGTCAGCCCTTTTTTGAAAGATAAAGCTTGCTGGAATACCCATTAAATTGTTCGCCTGTTGACTGCTTAAATGCCTTCAGATTCCCAAAATTCGTACAAAGGTTTCAAGCAGGAGAATTGCTATATCTGACAAGTTAGCGAGTCTATTTTAGGACTTACGCACTGAAAACTAAGGTTTGAGATTGCTTCTATTGGAGATGCTGCACTCGCAATGAGATAATTTTGTCATGGTGCCTAAGTTCTTATCTATTGCTTAGATTTATGCACCGAAATCATCTTTTGAAACTGAAGTGTAGGGTTTTGAGTCTTTAAGTGTCAAAAGCTTTGGTGCAGATATCAGAAGTTCTCCTCTGGTCGCCGCAGCGCATAGTTTACTTGAGACGAGTAGTCTGTCAAATTCATTTTGATGGTTAAAGAGACACGATAAATCGCCGTCTCTACTCTTAATTTATCCATCAATTATTTATTGACAGACTACTAAAGATAGGGTGGATGCTTACCCTGTATCTTTGCATTCTGGCTGTTGACTCCTTTTATAACAACTTGAAGCCGAAGTTATTCAGAGTCTCACGCAAATCYTTACACCCTTTTAAATAGTCTAAAGTGGCTATTCGCTCGGCTGAATGTTGCGACCAATCACCAGGGACATTCATCTTTTGTTCAGTGTAGAACTCTTTCATGATATCATTATAGTGAGCGATCGCCTCATCTTGCTCTACTAATTTATAGGTTTCCCGATGAAATACAGCTGGCTGAGGTAGGCGCGGCTTAATAACAGGTTGTGCTTCAGGATTGGGATAACCCACACACAACCCAAACACAGGGAACACAAAAGGTGGCAAATTCAATAACGTAGCTACCTCTTGGGTACTTTTGCGGATTGCGCCGATATATACCGTTCCTAAACCAACAGATTCAGCAGCGACAATCGCATTTTGCGCTGCGACTGAAGCATCGACTATTGCTTTAACCAACAGTTCTACGTAATCCAGAGCTACGGGAGTTAGTCCGCGACTTAGGGCAACATGAGCCAGACGACCTAAATCTGCTAACCAAACGAAGAATACAGGAGCCTGGTTAATCCATACTTGGTTATTAGCCAGCCTGCATAATTCTGCTTTACGCTCTTGATCTTCAACTGCTACTACACTCCAGGTTTGCATATTAGCTGAACTAGGAGCAGATTGAGCAGCAGCAACTAGCCATTCTAGGGTTCCTGGTGGTAAAGGATCGGATAGATAAGACCGGACTGAACGGTGGGCTATTAGCGTTTCTAGAGAATCGTTCCAGTCAATTTCGTGATTGAAGGGAACTTCACCGTAGCGCGATCGCAGTAGTTCTGTAGGATTAGTCATAGTCAGCTTTTGAATTTGAACACTTTTTGACGATTTCAGAGGGATTACTAACGACGAAAAATGTACCGATTTTGGATTTTGGATTTGGGATTAAAAAGTTTTTTGGTTAAGTACTGAATGGTCTTTTTCAATCCAAAATTGCAAATCTAAAATCCAAAATTGTTTGATTGCTACGCAGCTAGCTGGGTTTGTCCGAAATCTGAAATTAGATCGTTCCGAAAAAAAGCAACTCGTAAAGCTAGCCGATACTCAGATGCAGGGCAAGTAAGCGGAGTTACCGTATGCCAAGAATTGTCAGAACGTGCGATCGCAACTGAGGAATCACTAAGGGGTAGAATATCTTGGAAGGCAGATTCTGGATGGGAGTCTTTGAGAATTCGCAAACAGCCTCCCCAGTCTACAGACCATTGTTGATTGAAAAATAGCAGATGAGTTAAAAGTTTGTTTGGCTCGTCTGTATGAGGGTGATGTAACTGTCCTGAGCTATACCGACGAAATCCAATATCCATTACACAGTCTTTTAGTTCCAACCCAGACATTTCAGCTAAAGCTGCACGGTAAGAATCTGTCCACAATCCTTCTATCAACTGTCGCCAGACTTTACTCAGGTGTCTCAAGTCATAAGTAAGTCTGCCTTGTGCCATCCGCTCTCGCCAGCGATTATCGCTAGATTTGAGCATCAAGGAAATATCCTCGCTAGTTGCAAGCATTTTTCCCCAAGAGTATCCATATCCCTCTCCCTCCGACAGGCGAAACTCTTCGTGGGGAAAACTCGCAGTTAGTTCTAAGCTTGCTTCTGGTGAAAGCAGGTTTTTGATCAAAGCCCAATTGTATGGGACTTTTTGCATTGCTGTGGTACGAATGGAATCAAAATTAAGCATGGTAGAAAAAACGCTTTACTAAAATTAACCAATCATGATTACCCTGGACATCAAGTGGTATTGAACTAGAGGCTGGGGACTAGGGAATGGGGAATGGGGATTAGGGACTGAGGACTGAGGACTGAGAAGATTTAAGATGGGAATTTAGATCCCAAGCAAATCTGATTCATATTTTCTTGCCCAGTACCCAGTACTCATTACCCAGTCCCGAAGCGCCCTGATCGCAATAATTTTGTAGGATTTGTCATTGTCATAGCCAACTTTTGAACTTGAACGCTTTTTTACGATTTCAGAAGGATTACCAACCTCATTGCAAATTTGTTTAGGTGCAAGACAACTCGCTTTACCGATAGCGGTTCTTCAATACTGCTCAAAATCAGTCCAGATCAACTTCCCCAGGATCAAACTGCTTTCCCTGCTGTTTGAGTGATTGTCCTTGGAGACTACGCAACAGGGAGCGCAAAACATCAGTCTTAGTGCGTTGGAAGCGCTTGCAGTACTGCTCTAGAAGTTGCCGTTCTTCTGGAGACAATTGAAAAGTGATCCATCCTTGCTCTTTTCTCGGCATAGCTGCTACCAACATAATTGGTAATATTCTAGCAGTTGGTACAATAACTGCAATCGCTAACCAGAGACGGAATTGTGATGCTTTCTTAACCCTCCCGACTCCGCATTGAGTTCACCTTTGGGGAACAAAACTCAGAAGTTCTTCAACAGTGAGACTGCGCTTAACTTTTACTGACTCATGCTTTACAGCATCCAGCACTGATTGAATTTCTAGCTGACTGAGTATGATTCCATGTTCTTGCAGCACACTGATGATCAGATGCCGACCGGAATGTTTGCCTACAACAAGGCGACGTTCCCAACCAACATCTTCCGGCGCAAAAGGTTCGTAAGTACCGGGATTTTGCAACACACCGTGAGCATGAATCCCTGACTCGTGTGCAAAAGTATTTTCACCCACGATCGCTTTCCAGGGAGGAACCGGCCAATTAGCAGCTTTCGCAACTAACCGCGATAGTTCCAGCAACCGTTTTGTATTAATACCTGTTGGGATGTTGTAAAGGTGTTTCAGTGCCATCACCATTTCTTCCAGCGCCGCATTACCTGCGCGTTCGCCAATCCCATTTACCGTAGTGTTGACCGATCGCGCCCCTGCTTCAATACCAGCTAGCGAGTTCGCCATTGCCAATCCAAAATCATTATGCGTGTGCATTTCTATGGGAATGAATAGATGATGCACAAGGGAGCGAACTTTGCTGTAAGTGTTCAGAGGGTCGAGAATTCCTACAGTGTCACAAAAGCGAAACCGGAAAGCTCCCAACTCTTGAGCATAATACGCCACATCCAATAAAAAAGATGGATCGGCTCTGGAAGAATCTTCTCCGCCAACAGATACAGCTAAACCGCGATCGCAGGCAAAATTAATCGCATCTCGCAGAAGATCCAGCATTACCTGCTGCTTACCCCCAAACTTGGCGGCAATCTGAATTTCTGAGACAGGAACGGAAATATGCACCCGTTCCAAACCACAATCTATGGATGCCTGGATATCGGATAATTTAGCACGGTTCCAACCAAGTAATTGGGCATTTAATCCCAGATTAGCGATCGCTCGGATCGACTCTGCTTCTTCTTGTCCCATTGCCGGAACGCCAATTTCCAATTCTGGAACACCAATGGCATCCAGAAAAGTAGCGATCGCAATTTTTTCTTCAACATTAAAGGCTACACCTGCGGCTTGTTCGCCATCTCGCAAGGTTGTATCGTTAATCTGAACGGGATGTTTATTCATCGTGAAGTCATGATTCATGATCAGCTAACTTGTTGGGTGATTTTGATTTGCTTGAGTAATTCATAATTGAAATGCACAGCAGCTAACTTGAGTTGTGGAAACTAAAAGACATATTTCTTAGCCATAGGATAATAATTACGAATTACTGTCTTCTCTACGAGACGCTCCGCGAACGTAGCGGTAGCAAGTCTGCGTACTCTGTAAGAGTTGCAAGCTACGCTTTTAGCGCCTGTCTGCGACACGCTGCGCGATCGTAGAGAACATCATTACGAATTACTAAATATTTGCTACAACTTCCCCAATCTTGCTAGTGTCATAGCCGCCGAGAATCTCTAATTGCGATCGCACTAGCTGATGTCCCAAGATACTGAGGAACTGTTTTACTGGTTCTTCTTGCAAGTATTCTTTAATAATCACCAAGTCGTATCGCGCACTATGAAGGGGGATAAATCCCAACCCAAAAGCAGCAGCTATAGATGCCGTACTGATCCCTGTATCAGCAATTCCTGAGACTACAGATAAGGCAACATCTTGATGGCTGTGGACGATATGGGTAAATCCTTTCACAGTCTGGGATGGCACTCCTTCTTCTTGGAGTTTCCGTTCTAAAAGCATCTGACCGCCAGAACCCGCTTCATGGGTAACAATAGTTGCTCCAAATTCTACTAAGTCGGAAACTGTTTTAATTCCCCTTGGGTTTCCTGGTGGGACTAACAAACCTTCTTCCCAAACTCCAAGGGTAATCAAAACGGCACTCTTGCCTGTTAAGGCTTCCCGCACAAAGGGAATGTTATGTTCCCCAGTTTTGGGATCGTATAAGTGCATTCCTGCAATATGAACTTCACCTTTGCACAGACTATGCAATGCAGCCTTGCTGTGGGCGAAACGATAATGAATTCGCAGTTGCGGATGCCAACGTTCAGTTGCTCTTGCCAAGAGGGAAAGCACAGGTGTACAACCAGCAATCACAACTGTATTGTGTAGTTTGTCTATATCATCCAGAATCCGAACCAGGACTTTATTTGTAACGTTTTGGTTTTGTGCTTCACCCTCCGATTGACGCTCATTACCAGCTACTTCTGACGCTAATGGCAATTTGCTGATGCTGGGTAACTCTTCCACCCTTACGGATTCCTTAGCATCAGGGTAGATCGCTGCAAGCGTCTCACCATCAGCTGGAATCATTTCGATCCGAAAAGCATCATTCCCAACGAGGGGATAAGCTATCCATTGATCCCCAACCCGCGCTAGACTAACTCGCGATCGCTGTTGCTTAGGGACTGATCCCGCAAGAATTGCCTCAACTTCTGGTAAATCTTCTTCAAACCAGAATAAGTCCTCGACTTGGCAGCCAAGAGCTTTGGCTAAACGCAGTGACATAGCAACAGAAGGAGCATATTGCCCTAGTTCCACGCCACCAATACTCTGACGAGTTACGCCAGCTATATTAGCTAATTCTTGCTGACTCATGCCCAAGCGAGTTCTAATTGACTTCAGGTTATTGCAAAGATTCACATCCAGTTTCATGAGGCTGTATATCTCCGTTAGAAAAAGCCACAGCAGACAAACTTAAATCTGTTGGGTCAATCGCAAGGTTTTCTCGTATTTGCCGTTTTTGTTGTCAGACATATTGATGTTTTGACAATTTTGCTTATTTTTTGCAAGCATAGCATACATATTGCTAAAATACTTGCATTTTTGGATACTATTTTAGTGATTTAGCGTAGCTTGCCAACCTAGGCATCGCCAACGGTAGCAAGCTACGTCACCAAAAAAACTTAGTCCGAGTGCGGTAAATTCTGATCTAGATGCCAATTGCCTTTTTTAGTTGGTACTGCCACCCACTGGAGTTCCAACCATAAGATCGGGTTCTTTTCCTTCAACCTTGAGGCGGGATCGCGAATAATGCGTGTAGCATTTATGCAAACAGCCTGACATATCCCCAAATCTTGAGCAACGCCTCTGAAAACATCTTTGTTGTCATTAATTGAGGCAAACAGCATATTAGGATAATAAACAACAAAATGTTGTATAAGTTTTGGAGGGCAGCCCCAGTAAGAGTTTACGAGTTCGACGTGGCAGTACTGGAGCAACTCACCTACTTTGGCGCAGCGTTCCTTGACTACGGTGATAAATTTTTGGACTAAAACCTCTTCGGTCAACATAATGAGTTCTCCTCCTTCAATGAGGTAGACGAATTTTGGCGTGGTTCAGAACGCCGATTTCTCAAATGGTGTTAAGAAGTTTACGCAGTTTTTTCTGCTTTTTCGAGTCAGAGATCGCCAATTGCTCCAGACACTTTGTATGAGGGATAACCCCTACTGCATCGTCCTATTCAAGAGGTATCTCCGAAAATGAATCTGCAACCTTTGTGGAGCTTGAGGTGATACCTAATGTTTGGAGGTGTCTAAACAACCCAAACTGTACCAGCAGTTCCTCTAGCTGATCGTTAGACATAGATTTCGGAGTGACAAAATCTGTATTCTGGTCAATTGCCATTGCTAGGTTGCGATAGTGCTGCGCCTGTTCAGACTCAGGAGCATACTCAATCACCGTCTTGCGGTGGAACTCTGCTTGCTGCACCATATTGTCTCTGGGTATGGAGTAGATCATTTGAGTCCCCAGTTTCTCTGCCAGAGCTTTGATCAAATCATCTTCCTCATCGACTTTGCGAGAGTTGCAAATCAATCCTCCCAGACGTATACCGCCTATGGGTGCATACTTTTGAATACTTCGGCAGATGTTGTTGACGGTATACATTGCCATAATTTCCCCAGAAGTGATAATGTAAACTTCTTGAGCTTTGCGTTCACGAATGGGCATGACAAATCCACCGCATACCACGTCACCTAGACCGTCATAAAATGTATAATCAAGTCTAACTGCATCATCATAAGCACCAAGTTGTTCCAGCAACCCAATTGATGTCAGAATGCCTCTACCTGCACATCCTACACCAGGTTCCGGCCCACCCGATTCCACACACAGCGTCTTCCCCCATCCCACCTGGCGGAAGTCTTCTAGATTCAAATCATCATCTTCTTCTTTACGCAACGTGTCGAGTACAATCTTCTGGTGGAATCCTCCCAAGAGGAGTCGGGTGGAGTCTGCTTTTGAGTCACACCCTACAACCATCACCTTACGATCCAGATCAGTGAGTCCAGCCACTACATTTTGAGTTGTTGTGGACTTGCCAACTCCCCCTCTTCCATAAATAGCGATTTTCCGCATAAAAACCTCAATAATGGCGCAGACTTATTAATTCGGCTCCCAGATTATGGTGTAATCAAGCAGAGTATTGAATCAAATTGGAGTTGTAAATCTTGAAAGTATTTACTACCCAGTTTGTGACTGAATTGATGCTGTTAGATAGTGGACATCAACCGTCTATCCAGCACTATAAATATTGCAGTTATTTGCTAGAAGTTAAACAGCTTCTTACAGATATGGCAGTAAATATTAGCAGGATGCGAGATACAACAAGGGTGCTAAAAATTAGTGACAATCCTGTCACCAAAAATCCAAAAAACTTCCACAGATACGGCAGGTGAATGAGAAATTTCTGTTTACTCACAGCAAGACAAGTATTCTTTTCGCTGCAAATAAGATACATAAAAAAATCAGTCCAGCCTACGCTATTGCAACAGCTTCGCCAAACGAAAAACCGATTTTTAGGCGGTTTTGCTCCACTTCGATTAACGTTATGCCGTCACCAATAACTGATGAGGCTGGTCTGATACTCACTTCAAAGGAATCTAAGGAGTTTTTATTCTGGTTTTAGATTCCCTATAAATAAAGAATATCATACATCTGGCCAATTTACTTGCGCTGAGGAATTAATTTACAAAGAGTATTCGTGGTTACAATTAGTCATCATATCGAGAGCCTCAAAGCCGATAATTGCGTTATTCTGTTGTTGAGAGTTGAGAAAATATCGTCGATTTTTCTTTGGAGAGATATCTATAGTCAGGACAGAAATTAAATCATTTATCTCTTCACTTCCAGTTAGAATAGTCTGTCTACTCTCTTGACTCAAAGTATTTTATATAGAATGATTGAGATTACTTTGAATCTATACCGAACTGTCTATTATAAACGGGATTAATGACTATTTTGCAATATTAATTCGCGTTATTGTTATCAGTTTTACTATTATTAATTAGAAAGGTTGATAGGATTTTGAAATCAAGGAACTCCAACAAGTTTCTGACAAAAATTATATATTAGAAGAGTCTGTCTTCTGATAAATTGCAACTGGAGCAATCAGCCATGCCAATGAAGTTGTTTAAGTGCGACGAAACAATCCCCGAACGGGAGAAGCACATATATATTAAAGAGAAAGGAGAAGATACAACCCAGTTTCTCCCTAGCGCCCACGTCGAAACCATTCCCGGCTCATTATCGGAACGCGGATGCAGCTATGAAATCAAGGAACTCCAACAAGTTTCTGACAAAAATTATATATTAGAAGAGTCTGTCTTCTGATAAATTGCAACTGGAGCAATCAGCCATGCCAATGAAGTTGTTTAAGTGCGACGAAACAATCCCCGAACGGGAGAAGCACATATATATTAAAGAGAAAGGAGAAGATACAACCCAGTTTCTCCCTAGCGCCCACGTCGAAACCATTCCCGGCTCATTATCGGAACGCGGATGCAGCTATTGTGGTGCAAAGCTAGTAATTGGTGGTGTTCTCAAAGACACTATCCAGTTGATACATGGGCCTGTGGGCTGTGCTTATGATACATGGCATACCAAACGCTATCCCAGCGACAATGGCAACTTCCAACTTAAATATGTCTGGTCATCGGACATGAAAGAACAGCACGTTGTGTTCGGTGGTGAAAAGCTGCTGAAAAAAGCGATGCTGGAAGCCTTTGCCGAATTTCCTGACATCAAGCGGATGATGGTGTACACCACCTGCTCTACTGCTTTGATTGGCGATGATATTAAGCCTGTAGTCAAAGAAGTAGAAAAAGAACTTGGTGATGTCGATATCTTCACTGTCGAATGTCCCGGTTTTGCTGGGGTGAGTCAATCCAAAGGACACCACGTATTCAATATGGGGTGGATGACGGACAAGGTAGGAACTTATGAGCCGGAAATTACCAGCCCATATACTATCAATGTCATTGGTGACTACAACATTCAAGGAGATACCTTTGTCCTGGAAAAGTACATGGAAAAAATGGGTGTGCAAATTAC
>LXQE01000005.1:0-18439 GCA_003326195.1 Nostoc punctiforme NIES-2108 | reverse complement strand
ATTCATTGCGTGGGATGCACAGAGCGCAGTTGAATGTTACCAACTGTGCCCGTTCTGCTGGGTATATTGCCAATGAGTTAAAGAAAAAATATGGCATTCCCCGGATTGATGTGGATACTTGGGGCTTTGACTATGCCAAGGAAGGGTTACGCAAAATCGGGGCTTTCTTTGGGATTGAAGATAGAGCCGAAGCGGTGATTGCTGAAGAAGTCGCTAAATATGAATCGAAGTTAGCTTGGTATAAGGAGCGCTTGACTGGGAAAAAGGTCTGCATTTGGACAGGTGGCCCGAGATTGTGGCACTGGACGAAAGCGCTGGAAGACGATTTGGGGATGAAAGTGGTGGCGATGTCGTCCAAGTTTGGACACCAAGAGGATTTTGAAAAGGTGATTGCCAGAGGTGAAGAGGGTACTATCTATATTGATGATGGCAATGAACTTGAGTTCTTCGAGGTGCTGGAGATGGTCAAGCCGGATTTGGTGTTGACTGGCCCGAGGGTGGGTGCATTGGTGAAGAAGTTGCATTTGCCTTATGTGAATGGTCATGGCTACCACAATGGCCCTTATATGGGTTTTGAAGGTGCGGTGAATATGGCAAGGGATATGTATAATGCCATTTACTCCCCTTTGATGAAGTTNGTGGTGGCGATGTCGTCCAAGTTTGGACACCAAGAGGATTTTGAAAAGGTGATTGCCAGAGGTGAAGAGGGTACTATCTATATTGATGATGGCAATGAACTTGAGTTCTTCGAGGTGCTGGAGATGGTCAAGCCGGATTTGGTGTTGACTGGCCCGAGGGTGGGTGCATTGGTGAAGAAGTTGCATTTGCCTTATGTGAATGGTCATGGCTACCACAATGGCCCTTATATGGGTTTTGAAGGTGCGGTGAATATGGCAAGGGATATGTATAATGCCATTTACTCCCCTTTGATGAAGTTAGCTAAGGATGACATCCGTGGTCTGCAAAATCTGCCAAGTACCAATGGTAATGGCAACGGTAAAGCAACCAAAGAGCTATCTGAGCAAGTCGTTTCTTTAGTTCAACAGCAAGTTAAGGAAGCCACTTCACAGGTTAAACAACCAGCTAAGGAAGTTGCACCACAGGTTCAACCACAAGCTAAGGAAGTTACACCACAGGTTCAAAAGCCAGCTAAGGAAGTTGCACCACAGGTTCAGGTTCAACCACAAGCTAAGGAAACTGCACCACAGGTTCAAAAGCCAGCTAAGGAAGTTGCACCACAGGTTCAACCACAAACTAAGGAAACTGCACCACAGGTTCAAGTGCAAGCTAAGGAAATCGCGTCATACATTCAAGAGCGAGCTGCGGAAGTCACAAAATTAATTCAAGAACGTTGTTTGTGGCAGTTTCACTCTCGTGCATGGGATCGGGAAGAAAACATCAATGGTGTTCTCAATATGACCGCCCAAATCTTGACTGGAGAAAAGGTAGTTCTGGAAACCTTGATTGACAGGGGTTTTTATGCAGATGCGAAGATCCTTTCGGCTGACCTGGAAATTAGGTTTTCATGGTTAAATAGCATGGAGAACTCGCAAAACAAGGCAGTACTGGAAGCTGTTAAGGTAATGCTGGTCGATATTGTAATAACCAAGTCGAAGAATGGTGAATTACATTATTCGCTTTATTAAAGCAATTCGATCGGTAATTCAACCAAACTAGGACTTACGCAAAGGTAAGCAAAACAAACCACAGAGGACGTAGAGGCCACGGGGGAAGAGAGTTTGAGAGAGTTTTTGCGTAAGTCCTACAAACGAACGGCGTTGTTGAATTGGAGCATGAATTAGAGTCAAGTCATCCTGTTAGTGTTTGTGCAGAAATTTTCTTACAGAGTAGAGAGCGATGCCTACGGCAAGCTAACGCTAACGCTGCGACGGGCTACACCAAAAGCATTCCTAAGAAGCTTGGTATCTGACTACAGAAGCATCTCATCTAGCTTTCAAGATTTTCACGAAATTCAATTCTACTTTTGTTCTGTAATCGATGCTATGAGTAGCTTGCTTCTTGGTTGGATGCAGCGTTAGCTTGCCACAGATACCGCTCTATTTTCTTAAGCTCAAAAAGACACTTCATATCTTCGTTCAGCAACGCCAAACACGCATCACGCAATTTTTTACCACACAGGAGTCAAGAGAATGTCTTTAGTCGTAAAACAGAAAGAACGCAAGGGAATCATCAATCCTATATTTACCTGTCAGCCGGCTGGGGCTGAGTATGCTTCTATCGGAATCAAAGATTGTATTCCCCTGGTGCATGGAGGACAGGGATGTAGTATGTTCGTTCGTCTCCTGTTTGCCCAGCATTTGAAGGAAAATTTCGACATTGCTTCTTCTTCACTCCATGAAAATAGCGCTGTTCTTGGAGGACAGCCACGCATTGAGGAAGGCGTAAAGACCTTAGTAGCACGATATCCCGATTTACGGATTATCCCAATTATTACGACTTGTTCAACTGAGACAATTGGGGATGATATCGAAGGAACCATTAACAAGCTCAACGCCCAGTTAAAGAAAGACTATCCCGATCGCAAGGTTATTCTTGTTCCTGTACATACCCCCAGTTACAAAGGCTCTCAAGTCACTGGCTATAATGTCGGCGTACACGCAATTATTTCTAGCCTAGCAAAAAAAGGCGAACCAACTGGCAAGTTGAACATCATTACTGGGTGGCTTAACCCTGGAGATGTTACCGAAGTTAAGCGCATCTTAAAAGAGATGGACGTTCCAGGAAACATTTTACTGGATACAGAAACTTTCGATGCGCCCACCATGCCTGATAAGACAAGTTTTGCCTTTGGTAATACCACCATCGAAGACATCGCTGATTCTGCCAATGCGTTGGGAACTATTGCCTTATGCAAGTATGAAGGCGGTAGTGCAGCCGAATTCTTACAAGAGAAGTTCAAAGTTCCCGCAATTCTTGGCCCAACACCAATTGGTATTAAGAATACCGACATCTGGCTGCAAAATATCAGTAAAATGACTGGTAAACCAATACCAGAATCTTTAGTCAGAGAACGGGGTAAAGCTATTGATGCGATCGCCGATCTCGCCCACATGTTCTTCGCCAACAAGAAGGTTGCTATTTACGGAGATCCCGATTTAGTAATTGGTCTAGCAGAGTTCTGCTTAGAAGTTGAGTTAGAGCCAGTGCTGATGTTGTTGGGAGACGACAACAAGGCCTGCACCAAAGACCCAAGAATTGCCCAGTTGGAAAAACAAGCAGCCTGTGATATCGAAGTCATCTGGAATGCAGACCTCTGGGAATTGGAGCGCCGCATTACAGATAAATCCCTGGAAATCGACTTGATTCTAGGTCATTCCAAGGGTCGATATATTTCTATCGATAACAAAATTCCGATGGTTCGGGTTGGCTTCCCCAGCTTTGACCGCGCAGGTCTGTGGAAATACCCTGTGATTGGCTACAAAGGAGCAGAATGGCTAGCTGACAACATTGCTAACGCCATGTTTGCAGATATGGAGAACAAGCACGAGCGTGAGTGGCTCTTAAACGTTTGGTAAGAGGCTGAAGAGGACATTTAATGATATGCGAGATCCCCGACTTCTTAAAGAAGTCGGGGATCTAAATCACCGACGCGATAGAGAAAGACTGGAGAGTTATCATGACTGCAACAAGTATAGATAAGAATGTCGTATTTTACGGAAATTTGAGCGAACTGTATCGCTTGGCAAAAGAGGGTAAGATTAAGACTACTTTGCAAGGTAGTCATACCCGCCCCTGTAAATTCTGGACTGCAACGAAGATTTTAAGTGGTATTAAAAATGCGATCGTCATTTCTCACGGGCCGAGTGGCTGTGCCTGGAGAGTTATCATGACTGCAACAAGTATAGATAAGAATGTCGTATTTTACGGAAATTTGAGCGAACTGTATCGCTTGGCAAAAGAGGGTAAGATTAAGACTACTTTGCAAGGTAGTCATACCCGCCCCTGTAAATTCTGGACTGCAACGAAGATTTTAAGTGGTATTAAAAATGCGATCGTCATTTCTCACGGGCCGAGTGGCTGTGCTTATGGAGTCAAACGGGCATACAAACTGACCAATAGCCGCAATAGTGGTTCACCTTATGAACCCGTGGTGACTACAAACATGAGTGAGAAAGCGGTAATTTTTGGAGGCGAAAAAGAATTAGCAGGCGCGATTCGAGAAGTAGATGAAAAATACCATCCTGATGCGATCGTTGTTGCCACTAGTTGTGCGTCTGGTATTATTGGCGACTGTGTTGATGACGTAGTGAATAAAGCCCGCAGTGAAATCGATGCTGAGATCATGACGATACATTGTGAAGGATTCGCCGGGGAGTATCGCAGTGGATTTGATATCGTATTTCGGCAAATCGTAGACTTTATGGAGCCGCCAACTCCAGAACGGAAAGCACAACTAGCCGATGCTGTCAATATTGTGGGCGCGAAGATGGGCCCTGAAAGGACAGAAGTCGAAACTGATGTCAAAGAACTGGTGCGATTGATAGAAGCAATGGGGGCAAGAGTTCACAGCGTCATCGCAGGTGATTGTACATTAGAAGAACTCAAGCAAGCACCGAGTGCGGCAGTCAACTGTACCTTATGTTTGGATCTTGGCTATACCATTGGCAAAGCCATGTCAGACAAGTTCGGTACGCCGTTAAATTCTACTATCCTTCCCTATGGAATCAGCGCTACAGAAAAATGGCTCGAAGGGGCGGCAAAATATTTAGGGATGGAAGAACAGGCAGCTGCCCTAATGGAAAAGGAATATGCCGCAATCAAGACTGAATTTGAAGCAGCTAAGAGTTATATAGAAGGGAAGTTAGCGATTATCGAAGGACATGATGCTATCAAGTGCTTATCCCTTGCTCACATGTTGGATCGTGATTTTGGGATGCGTGTAGTAATCTATAACTTCCATCCCTGGAGTACAGAAGCACGAGAAACCAGTGTAGATTATTTGTTGGAAACAGGGTTAGACCCACAAATCCTGATTACGAAAGGGACACTGGCCTTTGGCAAGTACGAGTCCATGAAACAAACGGAAGATGAATTACTGGATTTCATTGGTGGTCTTGATGCAGAATCGGTAGTGTATTTTGGTTCTTCCTTGAGTTTTCCCCATATTCCCGTAGTCGATTTAAATGCTATCTTAAATCGTCCTAGATTCGGCTATCGCGGAGCCTTAAAGGTCGCAAAATGTATTAAAACAGCACTTCAATATGGCTTTAGACCTCGTAGTGCTTTAACCAAGCAAATGGTATTCCCTAAAAATTCCGGGTTAGCATCTACTCAATCACTAAGCGGAAAATTAGCTCAAGACATGCCTGACTGTACCGTATATGCAGAGAAAAGACGGGGAAAATGTATGAACGAGTAATACCAATTTTGGATTACAAGAAAATTGTAGCGACTGTCTTAAAATCTCAAGGCGGAAGTCATTACAGGCTGTGCAAAATGTGAAGGCAGAAGTCGCTACAGGGAAGACGGAAGCTCTTACAGGCTACGCGAAACACGGAAACGTCAAGGCAGAAGTCGCTACAGGGAAGACAGAAGCCGTTACAGGCTGTGCGAAACACGGAAACGTCAAAGCAGAAGTTGCTACAGGCTGTGTGAAACGCATTTACCATAGTCAAGCCTTAGAGAAACAGGAGGAAAAAATGTCTGCTGAAACAACTTTTGACAATTGTAATCATAGTAAAGACCCAGTAGTTGGCTGTGCCCTTGAAGGTATTGCAACTACAGTTGCTGGTATTAAAGATGTTAGTATTGTGATTCAGTCTCCACAGGGTTGTGCGTCCACTGTCGCAGCTGGGTATGATGCTCATGAGGTTGATTTCACCAAGCGGAAAGTAGGTTGTACTCGTCTTTTTGAGTCAGATATTGTGATGGGAGCGTCTGATAAACTCAAAGGAATGATTAAAGAGGCGGATCAATCTTTTGATTCTAAGGTGATGTTTGTCGTTGGGACTTGCGCGGCAGACATTATTGGTGAAGATATTGCGGGATTGTGCAACCAGCTTCAGCCAAATATCAAAGCCAAACTCGTTCCTTTAATGGCTGGTGGGTTTCGGGGCAATGCTTACGATGGCTTGGAGATGGGTTTGGAGGCTTTACTTCCTTTTATCAAAAAAAGGCAGACTAAGAGAAGGGGTAGGAAGCCAAGGATTGTAAATATCATTGCACCACAGGCAAATCTGAATCCTACTTGGTGGGCTGATTTGGAATGGGTAAAGCAGACGTTAAAATCTTTAAGGATTAAAGTACAGACGGTCTTCTCTCATAATACCTCCTTTGAAGAACTAGAGCAAGCTGGTGAGGCAACCGCCAATATTGTTCTCAGTCATGATGTTGGGTATAAGTTTGCTCGGAAAATGCAACAGACCCATGACATCCCTTTGATCCTTGATGATATACCTTTACCAATAGGTGTAAACAACACTACTCGATGGTTGAAGGCATTGGCGGCACATTTCAAGATAGATGAAAAAGTAGAGCCAATCATCAAACAAGGCGAAGAAATGGTTGTAGATACACTTCGCAAACGAGCATTGATGATTATTCCCCGATATCGTAACTGTAGAATTGCTGTATCTGCGGATGGGACGCTTGGCATTGGACTGGTCAGAATGCTCTTTGAAGAAT
The DNA here is from genome assembly GCA_003326195.1 of Nostoc punctiforme NIES-2108. Taxonomy (GTDB): domain Bacteria; phylum Cyanobacteriota; class Cyanobacteriia; order Cyanobacteriales; family Nostocaceae; genus Nostoc; species Nostoc punctiforme_A. The sequence goes on along the minus strand of LXQE01000005.1, from coordinate 11,794 downwards.
TGGAGATGATTCCTGAAGTCTTATTATTTCGCTCGGCGATGCCTGATTCTCGTTCAATTTTGGAGCGAGAACTGCACAGCCTCGGTCTTACTTCCCGCGTAATATTTTCGGCAGATGGCTATCAGGTAAAACAGACTTTAGAAGAGTTTGATGTTGATGCTGTCATTGGCTCGGCATGGGAAAAATACATGGCAGAGGAACTAGGAATAAAAATTGCTTTTGATGTATTTAGCCCCACTAACAGAGANGAATTGGAGATGATTCCTGAAGTCTTATTATTTCGCTCGGCGATGCCTGATTCTCGTTCAATTTTGGAGCGAGAACTGCACAGCCTCGGTCTTACTTCCCGCGTAATATTTTCGGCAGATGGCTATCAGGTAAAACAGACTTTAGAAGAGTTTGATGTTGATGCTGTCATTGGCTCGGCATGGGAAAAATACATGGCAGAGGAACTAGGAATAAAAATTGCTTTTGATGTATTTAGCCCCACTAACAGAGAAACTTATGTTGACAAGCCATATTTTGGCTATGAAGGCATGATCAATATGATGGAGGTGATTGCTAACGATTGGGATAGAGCTTTTCGTTCCAAAGAGATTCATTGGACATAGAAAGATATTAGACTTGTCGCTTAATAAGGTAAAGTTAAGTATCAGCGGCTGGAATGAAACAGGAAAATGCATAACTGCCTAGCTAGTAGTAATAGAGGAAAGGAAAACAGAGACATTACCTTCTAAAGCATCAGTAATAACTTCGAGGAGATTAAGACCATGCTTAGAAGCAGTGGAAAGAAAAGAACGGATATTAGCGAATGAAACCGCAAAATCAAATGAGCCAAAGCCACCGGAAATTTTCTGCTTACACTTCATCATCCGCAAGTCACGTTCTGCTTGATTATTGGTAAAGGGAACATCAGGTTCTGTGAGAAACCGTAAAACATCACCCCGAAAATTTTGGAGACGCAACAGCAAATTATGACCANAAAATCAAATGAGCCAAAGCCACCGGAAATTTTCTGCTTACACTTCATCATCCGCAAGTCACGTTCTGCTTGATTATTGGTAAAGGGAACATCAGGTTCTGTGAGAAACCGTAAAACATCACCCCGAAAATTTTGGAGACGCAACAGCAAATTATGACCAACTCGCCGTTTTACTCGTCCGCGATTACCTTGACGAGTGAGGGGTGGTTGGCTGTGATGAAAACTCAACCCTCGTTGTAGAATTTGCTCATACAGTTGATTGAGACGAGGAAGAATATTTTTCGGAATACCCGATTGATGCTACAGTTGGGAAGATTCATGATAAAAGACAATTGGATGAGGAAAAATTGGTAGATTTTGTTCCAGATGAAGTTCCAATCCATGTAGATTTGGGCTTCCAGGGATTACAAAAAGAATTCGTCAACATCAAAATTCCAGACAAAAAGCCCAGAGGCAAAGAACTCAGCGAAGAACAGAAACAGTCCAACCGAAAAAAAAGCAGCGAACGCGTTAAATGTGAACACACAATATCAGGTATTAAGAGATACAATGCTGCCACAGCAGTATACAGAAACCGCATTCGTGATTTGGATGATCGGTTCATGCTGACTGCTGCGGGTCTGTGGAATTTCTACTTGATGGCTGCATAAATTGATAAGTGACATTGAGAATTCCATTGCATCCTTATTTTTCTCTTATTAAGCGACAAGTCTATTTAACAGACGGTCATTGGCATCATAGGCATAATCTGTAACCGTTGTAGCACCGTTGACAGTTTCACTCTTAGTCTTGCGATTCTCTACCTTATCGTAGGTATAGCCGTATACTCGATTTCCATTAATCGCATCAGTAATTTTTTCTTGGGTCAACCGATACAAGTCATCGTAAGTATAATCAACGCTACGACCATTGTGTTCAACAACTTTGGTGCGGTTGCCTACTTTGTCCAGAGTATAAGTGTAGCTGTAGAGGATGGTGTCACCCTTATGATTTTCCAAATACTTCAATCGATTGAGGTCATCATAAGAGCGAATTTCCTGCGTACCATTAGCTAAAGTAGTACGCACCAAATTACTTACAGCGTCGTAGTCATAATCTGCCGTAACAATCTCACCCTCAATTACTTGGTCAAGGCGGTTACGAACATCAAAGGTGTAGTTGACTGTGCCAGATGCGGTAGTAACAGAAGTGCGATTACTTGCAGCATCGTAAGTATAGCTAATACTGCGCCCATCTGGGTCAGTACGTTTGACTAAGCGATCGCGTTCGTCATAGTCATAATCGTCAGTTGCAGTAGTTACACCATTTGCGTCAACAAATGTAATAACATCTTGCAAACCTATGGGTGTGTAAGTATACCTTACCTTAGACTCATCCTGGAACTGTTTAGAAATCATCCAGTTCAGGGGATCGTACTGATAAGTAATGGTATTGCGGTTAAAGTCAGTGTAAGTTTGTACATTGCCCACAGCATCGTAGGTCATGTCAGCAGGTTGACTCATTGGGTTAGGGTCGAGGTGAGCATTACTGCTTCACCCCTCCCATTCGGAACCGTGCTTGCCACTTTCACGGCACACGGCTACTCGATGTGTACATCCTTGTCACTAATGGACTCCTGACCTGTCAATCCCCAAAAATGTAGGGATATCATCACACCATTCCCAATTGAATTTCGACATGAATTTGTTAATCATGCCTAGGAATTTGGATGTATCCTTTTTCCTTATTTCTATTAGGTCAAGTGCTGTCTTTTCGTCGTGGCAATGCCGATGTAATAGTTGCAGATTCATGTATTCATCCTTGCCACTTAATGCTTTGGGGATTTTATGGTCTACCTCTAAAACATCCCATTCTTGGAAGTTTAATCCGCACCAGGGACATTTACCCTTTTGAAGTTTTAGCAACTTAGCCTTACGATTAGGCATTTGGGGGTGTATCCCTAATCTTTTACTCCAGTAAACTGTGTCGCCATCGTAAGGGCTTTTATCGCTTTTAACTTTTACATAGTTAGTGCTACTACAAGCAAACTCATTATGATTAAGTAACCGAAGGGGGTTCGCTTCCCCTTCTCTGGTTGCGAATACCCAGTTATTACCGCCAATGGAAGTCCAATATTTGATGTGACCATCATTTATGTTTCCACAGCGACGTTTTGCCCATCGTCGAAGTTTCAGGTATGTGAGGTGGTCTTGTTTTGATAATTCTCCGACGGTTTGAGCGTCAGATTTTGCATAGAAGGATGTCCATCCCCTTATAACAGGGTTAAGGTCTTTGATTATTGCCGATTGTGGTGAAGACCTATGTTTTATGATAATCCTCCTGATTCCCTCTTGATGTGCCTTACTCGCCTTCTGGGATGGGGTGATGAAGGTGTTGAAACCTAATATTGTGCCTTGGGCATTTTTATTGCTTTTGTACTTCCCGGCTGGGTATTGCTGAATATGATGTCCTAGAAAGTCAAATCCGGCAATTCCATCCTCGCTTAGTTCCGAGTGGAACGTGTGAGTTAGCCGTGTTTTCTCAGGCTTCAACTCTAGACCTATGCCTTTTAACCATTCCGAGACAATTTCCCGGCATCTGTGGACGACGGCTTTATCTTCATGGAGAATCACAAAATCATCCGCGTATCGGATTATATTGGGTGTTTTAAAATCCACCCCTTTTTTGTGAAACCAAGTTTCCCTCATTGAATAACACCATTCTGGGGAATTCTTGTTTTATCCTTTCTTCAAGACCGTGGAGGGCAATATTAGCAAGTAATGGTGAAATCACACCTCCTTGCGGTGTACCCTCAGATGTGGCAGTAAATGCTCCTTTGTCTATAACCCCGGATTTCAGCCAAGCTTTAATTTGTTGCCTGACTTTACCCTTGATGTTCAACTTTTGGAGCAATGCTTTATGGTTGATGCGGTCAAAGCATTTGGCTATATCCGCGTCTAGCACATATTTCGCCTTGCTTTGAATACAGTTTTTAATCTGTTTTATCGCATCGTGGCATGACCTTCCTGGTCTAAAACCATACGAGTTTGGCTCGAAGAGTGCCTCCCATTCTGGCTCAAGTGCAGCTTTTAATACAGCTTGTAGTGCGCGGTCGTACATTACGGGTATTCCTAATGGGCGTTTTTCTTCTCTTGCTGGTTTTGGAATCCAAACTCTACGAGTGGGTTTGGATTTGCCAGTTAGATTTAATTGCCCTGCCAGTTCAAAACGTGCTTTTGGGGTCAGTGATTTAATACCGTCCACACCTGCCGTCTTTTTACCTTGGTTTTCAACTGTTACCCTACGTACCGCTAACACCCTATTAGACCAAGACCTCATCAGCGTCTTTTGGAGCTTACGAACTATCTTGACATCTCCACGGCGTGAAGCGGCATAGATGCGCTTTTGCAACCGGAAAACATATCGTTCAGCTTTACGCCAATTGATGTCTTTCCATCCCTCAATATTCCTTAAAGAATTTGACTTAGGCATAGGCGTTGCTACTTGTACCTCTTGCACTCACACATCGCGGGTTACGTTAGCTTATCCCGGCAGTTACGCCATCTTTTTTGTGGCATTGCCTGTCAATTCAGGCTAGGCATTTGCTTCTTAACCCATCCCTCCCTCTCATTTCTTATGGCTGATGCCTGCCTGTTACCTATTTCAGGAGAATATAAGAGGGTTATTTCGTTCCCATAATCCATAGAGAATCGTTAGGGCGTGTCTCTCCACGGGGTTCTAAGAGGTGCGCTATCTCGGTTTCGAAATCCTGATAGTCTTTACCCTTGTCGGTTATTCCCAACCCAAGAGGTAGGAAAAATTTCCTACGAGCTTATATCCCTTGGTGGCTACTAACGATGGTTCAAACGACACTTAGTTTATCTGCCCATAGGATTCTTGCTTGCAGTGAGGGTGTTCAGCTATCCCCATCTTTACCGCTTTCGTCCCCGCTTTATAAATTTGATGATCATTCTCCTCTATAGGGGAAACCAGTTTTGCTGGTTCTTTACGTGCTTTCAACCTCGCACCGAGGCGGTAGGACTTGGTATATTAAAGATTCGGTTATGATTTAGGAGTGTTAGCCTAAACTTTCCTTTCTCTTCTAGCTATCTTTGCTATTAGCTTGGCTAGATTTCCTTACCTACATGGATTGTGAGTTTCATTGGTGAAGGATTAAAGTGCGAACTCAATCCTTTCGGATTACTTCACCAATGTCGGTCATCCTTGGATATTAATCATTTCGACCGAACGAACCGCACTCGAATGGTAGCCGTGCGTCTTCCCACGCCGTCGTATTCAAAACTGGTTGTATGCTGGTTAGCATCTGTTTGTAAAATCAGGTTGCCAACTTCGTTGTAGCCGTATTCTGTCCAATCTTGAAGTGCATTCTTCACCCCAGTCAAGCGACCTAAATCGTCATAGCTATACTCAGTCCGCTTGCCATTTTGGTCGGTCATTGCAATTCGCCGACTCAGGTTATCGTATTCACTAATGGTGAAAGTTTTGTCGTTCAACTCAGTCTTACTCAACCTTCCCAGGTCGTCATACTTGTAGCTAGTGATGTGGTTGAGCGCATCAGTTTCAGCAATACGCTGCCCTACTTTGTCATAAGTGTAAGTAGTTTTCGGGTTATCTGTTAAAGTTGCAGGTGTATCATCTGCGTAAATTACCTGATTTTGCCGACCTACCGCATCGTAGCGAAACTCTGTGCGATTATCACGCTCATCAATTTGGGCTTTTACTAGACCATCGCTGTAATATTCGGTACGAGTTTTAGTATTGTCATCCCAATTATTTGGTGTTGAATCTGGATTGAGAGTTTCAATTAGCCTACCGAAATCATCATAAACAAAGCGCGTTTCGCGTCCAGCTTTATCAACGGAGGTAATTATACGCCCAGCAGCATCGTAGCGGCTAGTTTCGCGCAGGTTATCATCTGGGTTGTCAGGTGTATTATCTGCGTAAATCGTTGCAACCAACTGACCTATCGTATTTATACTCAGTTTTGTGCTGAAGTGCATCAATAACCGCAGTTTGATGACCTAATTTATCATATTCATAAGTCGTGGTATGATTTTCGGCATCGGTCATCGTTTTCATTTGACCGTTTTCATCATACGTCCACGTTGTCAACAATTCTCGTACCTGACCATTGGCGACGGTCATTTGACGAGTTTCGGTCAGTTTGTCCCCGTTGGTGTTATAAGTATAAGTCGTAACATTGCCCAAGGCATCTGTAACACTGGTGACATTGCCATTGTCATCATAATCGAATCCTGTGACTTTACCGTTAGCATCTTTGACAGACCGGAGTTGGCCTCTGAGGTCGTAGTCATAACTAGTGGTGTGACCAAGAGCATCAGTAGTTGAACGGAGATTACCACTTCTACTGTAGACATTAGTTATCGTGCGACCCAAGGCATCAGTCTCAGTCAGTAGGCGGCTCTTATCGCCATAAGTGTAGCGTGTGACGTTACCTAATGCATCTTCTTGAGTTAGCTGATTGCCAAGGCTATCGTAGGTGTACTTAGTGGTAAAACCATTCGGCCCAGAACGGTCTGAAATTACTGTTTCTTCCAGAACATAGTTGTTATCATCATACTTACGCTTGATAATTTGCCCTTCTGCGTCAATCTCAGTCAGAATGTTGCCACGAGCATCATATTCATAGGTAGTAGCCCCTAGCTGTCTAATTGGTATGTAAAGCAGGTAAGCTAAAAAAGGAATCTACCAATGGCGATCGCCGCATAACATAGTCCCTGAGATAGACGAGGTCAATAGGAATAGCTAAATCTTGGTTTTGACTGATGTTCAGGTATTACTGAAGCCGCTCAGAATAAACATCCTCTAAGACTTACTTAAGTTAAGAATTACGTATATTTACAGTTTACAATACCTTCGTAAATTTACGAGGGTGAGTTAATGACGCTTTCACTATTAACTCGCTGTTCTCTGAGGTTTGACAAAAACAATAAGTTCTTTAAGGTTTCCCATAAGGTTTCCCACAAGGTTTTTTTAACGTATTGACCGCAGTATAAGGGTTTGAGATAACAAACTACCTTTTAAGCGAAACGCTTATTTATGAGTAATTTTGCCAGTTTTGCCAAAATTTTTCTAGGCTCTTATTTTGGCAAAGGTATTGACATTAAGGAATTGGAGAAATAACTATGACTACTTACACTTTAACCGCCAACAACGATACCATTGTTGGCGCCATAGACGATGACACATTTAATGGGACTTATGATGCTACGGGAACGGATACTTTTAATTCTGGCGATTCCCTCAATGGTGGATTAGGTATAGATACGCTGTATATTGCCCATGGTGGGGCCGGTGCTATCACACCGCCTGATGATCTCTGGACTAATCTAAGCAATATCGAGAATATTGAAATCAATACGACAGGTAATGGTGCACAAACCATTACTACAGATATTAATTTTGAAAAGGCATTTGCAGCCTTAGGCGTAAACCTAACAACAAAAACATCTGGGGCCGGTGTGATTAACATCGCCATGACCACATTCACCGGGATGGCAACCCTCGAAACAATATCCATAGCGGGTGCACAGAACATTGTAACGGGTTCAGGTGCTACCACGGTGACAGCAACCTCTGGCGCCGGGGCACTGAATATAACAGGTGTAGGTCTTAAATCAGTTTTTGCAACTACCACCGGAGCGGGGGCGCAGACGATTGGTGACGGTAGTGGTAATGGTGTAAATCTTGTCGAAGTGAATGCCACATCTGCTGGAGGCGCACAAACCATAACCAGTACCAGCACAAGTGCAGTTGTAGTGAACGCAGCCTCTACTGAGGGTCAGCAAATTATTACAACTGGTTCTGGTGCAGATATTGTCACGGCATCTACAACCAGCGTCAATAACACCATTGATACAAGGGATGGCAACGATAGCGTTACCATTTTAGCTACGGCTTCGGGTAACTACACTATCGATGGCGGTGCCGGGGATGACACCCTAACTGGTGGAGCAGGAAATGACAATCTGATTGGTGGTTTAGGTGATGATAGTTTGGACGGAGGTGCCGGTAATGATAATTTGGACGGGGGTGATGGCTCCGACGTTTATTATGTGGACAGCGCTACAGATGTAGTAACTGAAACTAATGCTTCTGTTGCAGGTGGCATTGATACAGTCATTAGCTCTCTTGCAGATTATACATTAGGTGCGAACTTAGAAAACCTCACCTTAACAGGTACAGGTAATAGTAACGGTACAGGTAATAGCTTAGATAACCGCATCATAGGAAGCAGTGGCAATAATATCCTGAATGGTGGTGCTGGAAACGATACCCTAGTTGGGGTGGCTGGTAACAGTTTTGTTGGAGAGTTCGACATACTGACCGGAGATACCGGCTCAGATACCTACATTCTGGCCAGCAATACCAGTATTTACTATGACAATGGCGACATCACCACTCCCGGAAATAACGACTACGCCCGGATTGTCGGGTTCGATGTCAATGAAGATAAAGTTCAACTTCTCGGCCCGTCTACCCAGTACTTTTTAGAGATCGATGATGGCAACATAAACCTCAGGATTGACAAACCCGATACCGAACCCGATGAACTCATTGCGAGCTTTGTAAATAGCATTGGGTTAAGCGTTAACTCTCTTAACTCTAATGCCTTTGTGTACCTCAATAACGCCCCAGTCATCACCGCCACCAACACCGCCCTCACCTACACCGAAAACGCCGCCGCCACAGCCATCGACCCTGGCATCACCGTCACCGATGCCGACTCCACCAACCTCAGCAGCGCCACAGTTAGCATTAGCGGCAGTTTCACAGAAGACACCCTCGCTTTCGCCACCCAAAACGGCATTACTGGCAATTATACCAACGGTGTTTTAACCTTAACTGGCAGTGCCACCGTCGCCCAATATCAAACTGCCCTGCGTTCTGTCACCTATCAAAACAGCAGCGACAACCCCAACACCACCACCCGCACCATCAGCTTTGTCGTCAAAGATGGCAGCTTATTAGATAGCAACCCTGTTACCCGCAACATTAATCTGACTGCGGTTAATGATGCCCCAGTCATCACCGCCACCAACACCGCCCTCACCTACACCGAAAACGCCGCCGCCACAGCCATCGACCCTGGCATCACCGTCACCGATGCCGACTCCACCAACCTCAGCAGCGCCACAGTTAGCATTAGCGGCAGTTTCACAGAAGACACCCTCGCTTTCGCCACCCAAAACGGCATTACTGGCARTTATACCAACGGTGTYTTAACCTTAACTGGCACTGCCACCGTCGCCCAATATGAAACTGCACTACAATCTGTTACCTATCAAAACAGTAGCGACAACCCCAGCACCACTAACCGCACCATCAGCTTTGTCGTCAATGATGGCAGCTTAGATAGCACCGCTACTACCCGCAACATTAATCTGACTGCCGTTAATGATGCACCCACAGATTTGGCGTTGAGTGCCAACACCGTCAGCGATGAAGCAGCAGCCAACACCGTCATCGGTACATTCAGCAGCACCGACCCAGATCAAAACGATAATTTCACCTACAGCTTAGTTTCCGGAATTGACGATATTGATAATAATGCCTTCACCATTGATGGCAATACCCTCAAAATCAACAATTCTCCAGACTTTCAAACTAAGCCTACTTACAAAATCCGCGTCCGCACTACTGATAATGGTAGTCTCAATTTTGAGAAGGAGTTGACTATTAATGTTAACGACGAAATACCCAGCCGTCTGACTAACCCCAATGATGATATCTTCAATATCACAGGTCAGGATGACAAAGCCACGCTGGAAATCCAACTGACTGGACACAATTCTCCGGTAGTGAATGAACTGGGTTTATTTACTGTTGATGATCTTCAAGGTACGATTAACGGTATTGCTCCTGGTGCTGAAGGTTATGCCCAAGCTGCCTTACAACGCTCAGTAGTAATTTTATCTGCGATCGCTAATAACCCCAATGGCTTTGATACTAATAATCTCACCAGGCTGCTGCAATTGAATTCTGGTCAGAATTTTAGATTTTTGTTAGTTCAAGACGGTACGCTTGATGCTGTACGCAACGATCCAAATTCCATCGGCAAGTTACTGTTTTCTAGTGTCCCAACCCAAAAAATTACCGACTTGGGTGATAATAGTTTCTCTCTGGGTTGGAAGGATGCTTCTGGTAAGAGTTCTACAGATTTTAATGATCTGGTGGTGAAAATTAACCTGAGTGATCAAGCTTTACCTTTGGGTACAAATCTCCAAGGTGAATTTCAAGGTGAATTGATTGATTTACGAGATGTCCAACAATCAGTTCAAGCGGAATTTAATGTTTACAGAGAGGCGTCTTATAACAATTATGTCGGCTTTTATCAGGTGACTGATCAAAATGGGGGAATTGATACCAATGGCGATGGTAATGCTGATGTTCTCACGGGACAGGCTGGTTATATTCAGGCTGCTGTGAGTAGTCGGGTTGCTGGTATTGATTTGAGTGTGAGTAACCAAGGTTCTGCTAGTTTTACTGGTACTTTCCAACCTGGTGCGATTTTTGCTCCCTTCATGATTGTGAATGCTACTCCTGATGCGCTTTTAGATGACAATTCTAGTAATGATCCGGCGGTTTATTTCCCGTTCTTGGGTGCTAATTCTGATAATACGGATCACATTAGTTTGTTAGCTAGTAATACTTTTGGCTTTGAGGATTTAGCCAACGGTGGCGACAAAGATTTCAATGATCTGATTATCAAAGTTAATTTGGCAACCACAATTTAGTCATCTTATCGAAGAAAGGCTTTTTGTCAGGAGGCAGAAGGAATTCTGACTCGTGTTTATGTACTAATACAGAAGGTGTAGATCAAGATTCCCTTGCATTGATACTGCCAAGCGACCAATTATTTTCTGAAAACAGGGACGCATAATCTGCGACTCGCTCCCATCCCCACTTATAAGCAGTATCAACTAGAATTTCTTTCCCGCTTCGGAACTTAATAAATTCCTGCCCGTGGTCATAAAAGATGTCTGCAACCAGTTGATTACGCTCGTCGTAACCCCACTTATCTACTGCTGCCCTCCACCAGCGCTTTCCGGGGGAAAGCAACTGTTCAAGTTCTAAATACTCCGGCTTCCAGTACTTGGTGCGCCATTGATTTGCCAGTGCGTCGATTAGTATCGCAGTCGGGTAGATCGGCTTCAAGTTTTCTTCGAGCCAGAGCATATAAACAATCGCGCTCCTAAAAGCATCTTCTAAACAATAGTTGGATGCTTCTAGACTGTCTTGGAGTTGCTCTTCATTAAAATTTACGCCGAGCGATCGCAGGGCTGGGGCATACAAATCAAATAATTCTTGTTCTACTGAATCGGCAGACCAGAACCACATAAGAAAAAGAAAACTCCTGCTGGGTGGCTAAATAAAATCTAGCATTTAGTGTGGGAAGTGTTGATGTGGGGACAAGTAGCGATCGCAGCCTCCAAAAAAATATGTATTTTTTATTACTCATTCCCACATTTACCTATTGCTTTCTTCTTGCCTAATACCAATTTTATATGAAGCTGCATATAATAGAGAAAACAAACTTGATAAATTAAAATAACCATGAGCCGCCCTTTTAAGATTGAAATCGCAGAGAGCGAAGAAGAACTTAAAAAACGTCTACAAACAGTGAATTTAGGAAACCAGAAAGAAAAGCTTATTATGCTGTGGTGGATAAAAAGCGGGCAGGTTAAGGAGCAGCAAGAAATCGGAAAACGCTTGGCAAAAGATACTTCAACGGTCACGAGATGGTTGCAGAAGTACAGAACTGATGGTATATCAGGCTTATTAGAAATC
>LXQE01000004.1 GCA_003326195.1 Nostoc punctiforme NIES-2108 | reverse complement strand
AGTAGGCAGCGATCGCAGCTTCTTGCTCACTACGGAGTGTATATCGTCGAAAGGCTTTATCACTTTGATGTCCCGTTAGCTTACGCGCATGGCTGGGATCAAGACCTAATAAGAGCAAATCAGTGGCGTAGGTGTGACGAAAGGAGTGAGGGTGCAAATCTTCAATATGAGCTATTTCACCAATTTTTTCTACAGCGAAGTAAATCCCGTGATAACTCAAGCGTTCACCCTTGTATGAAGCATGGTGTGAAATCATCAGTGGACTAAGGCTGTTTAACACCTCTCCTTGCTGTGAGCGTAATTGTAAATAATCTGCCACGACTTCTCGGCTTTCTTTTCGCAGTGGCACTAAGCGTGGTTCATTGGTTTTGGTGTCCGGTAAAAACAGGAGCTTGCCATCAAATGAGCCAACATTTAGCTGCACAACTTCTCCAGCACGCAGCCCATGACTGAGAATGTGAACAAGTGCTGTATCCCGTTGCTTTGTTTCTCCCAGCAATGCCAACGCTGACCAAACTTGTTCCATCTGTTCTGGGGTTAAACTCTGGGCTGGTGGTAGTGGCACTTTTTCCAGTTTTATTCCCAGTGTAGGATTAGTAGCAATAATTTCAGGATACGTATAGCACATCCATTTCAAAAAGCTTTTGAGTGCCGCAATTCCTGCATTGATGCTGCTTTTGGAAAGCGGTTTACCTGCATCAGTCTGTATTTCATCACGGAGATATTCTTTATATAGCGCAAGATGACGTGGGCGTAGCTCATGATAGTGCAGCTCACTCCAAGCCAAAAATCGTTTGAGTTCTCGTTCGTAAAGCTTGCGGCTGTTTGGTGCGAGATTGTTGCTGCGTAAAAATTCCAGCACCTTTACCCACCGAATATCGGTTGGTGGTCTTGTACTAGCCGTGCGCCCAGTCAGCAATGCTGTTTCAGCGTTCAGAGGAATGAGTTTAATCGGAGGTAAATTATTTAGTTCAGGGTTATTCACAGTAATCTTGCGCGATCGCACTCGGTAGTTCTGAATTTAAAAGTTCAGTATACACGAATCCTGGAGAACACAAAATAAGTAACCCTTATCTTTTATCCGACATAAACTACGATAAAAACTACTTTCCCCCAGACACAAGACTTTCACCAATATGCGATCTGTGACTGTAACCATAAGTTGTCCGCGACGGACAGGTTATGGTTGAAAATGAAGCTTTAAAACCTGCTCTTTTTGGGCTTTGATACGTAAATTTAGTAGTTTCAAGTTTTTCAAGCTGCAAAAATATAGATATTTTCGGTCAGTTTATGCTTTATTTTTGAACTTTCGGTCACGTTATGGTTTCAAAACCTAATATTCGCAGAGCGATCGCACTACGACAAATCAAGTATTTCAGCCTCCGTTGCGGACAGTTTATGGCGGAAAAAACGGTCACTTTATGGTGTAAGTCACACGATCGCTGACTGAGCATATTGGCAACGAAAAAGAAACTATTGCGCTGCCGATGAATTTTGGTTATCGCTGGTATCGCTTGTAATGCCTAAGTCAAGCAATACACAGATGAAGTGCTAACTTTTAGTTATAATTAGCCGTAACTTATTATAGGCACAATTAACTATAGCTTTGACTGAGTGCAAAGATAGTTTACAAAAGATGCTCAGGCGGTTGCCATAATATTGGTTCAGCGAAGTATTGAGGCATTGCTGCACAAGTATGCCTTCGGGAAAACTTTTCTCCCTGAAGCGGTTCCTGTTCCTCAATTTCTAAGATTCTGATCGTGGATAACTGCAACCGCCTTGATGCAGAACTGTCTGGGAATACAAATTGCCTGCTCTAATTAACTACAAAAATCATCCACCCGAATATCCCGCCAGACATCAGAAACCTGCCAGCCGGAATTGCCCACCGATTGTACAGGAGGATTGTCAAGGAATGGAACATAGTCAGGAACTCTAGGTTCAGGAGTGATTACTGGTTTCTCCTCAACCTCAACTACAGGGATTGATGAATTGACAGTATCGGTTTGAAGAAGTTGGTCTTCTGCTTCTTCAATTAATTTCATCTGTTTTAGGGTAAGCTTGTCAGATTTTTTGATGATTTTCTTTGTATGTATCTCATTAGAAGTATTCATTGAGTATTCCCTGGAAGGCATTGGTTTAAAATTTGTCTGAGTAAAGTTGCAAGAAGTTAAGTATTAATAATTGCACAGAATTAACAAGGTACACCAAATTTATGGAAAATACGAGTCTCTTACCAAAGAATTTATTAATTGGACATAAATATCTTTTTTGGGCAGATGCCTAAAAGCGATCGCAGTAGGATGATTGTCTAGAAGTCAAAATTCTTTTGGGTTTTTGACATACGTTGACCTGTACTAATGCCATCGCTACGATCCAAAATACGCCTTTAGAAGAAACCATGACGGCACTCGCTGAGGTAGTGCGTCAGGGACAAGCTTGTTACATCGGCTTTAGCGAATGGAAAAAGTTTTTGCCAAAAAGCTAGGGTTTTTGCTCTATAAGGAGAACCAAGTTAATGATATTAGTGTTAACTCTATTGAGAATATACTTTGCTTATTGACATGATGTGGTCGCCCTGGTTTATTACCCTGCGTTCTTAGTAGCATCGAAGCGTCCGAGAGGTATTTGCAATTTCGCTCATGAAAAAGCCAGAAAAATGACCGATTTTAACAAGAATTCCGCTAACCCATCCGGCTAACCTGGATTTGTTGCCAGCGCGGATTATCACAGTTAGAGATGCCAAGATGAACATGACAATGAACAGGGCCACACTTTTCACTCCCGTTCAGTTTGGAGCAATGCAATTAAAGCATCGCGTCGTGATGGCTCCATTAACTCGCTCGCGGTCTATTCAGCCCGATTCCATTCCCGGCGATCTCATGGCTGAGTATTACGCTCAACGGGCTTCTGCGGGTGGATTCATTATCAGCGAAGCCACCAACATCTCGGTCACGAGCCGTGGATGGCTAGGTGCCCCAGGACTCTATTCCGACCAGCAGGTTGAAGGCTGGAAGAAGGTCGTCTCCGGCATCCATGCAAAGGGCGGGCATATCTTTGCACAGCTGTGGCATACCGGGCGTTCCTCGCATGTTGATCTGAGCGGTGGCGAGATGCCTGTCTCCGCTTCCGTCGATCCGGCTTACTGGCAGAACCCGTCGCATTTGGTTTCAGCATCCAGCGGTTGGGTTCAGCCGTCACCGCATCGAGCGCTTGCCATCGCAGAGATATCACTCATCGTTGAGGACTACCGTAGGGCGGCAGAACGGGCTATGGATGCCGGTTTTGAAGGCGTAGAGCTACACGCTGCCAACGGGTATCTCATGGATCAGTTCCTGCAAGACGGCAGCAATAAGCGAAACGACGAGTATGGTGGCTCCATTGAGAACAGGTCGCGATTCCTGCTTGAGGTGGTCAGAGCGATGACTTCAGTGTGGGGGAGCGATCGCGTTGGAGTTCGCGTCGGTCCGAGTGGTACGTGGAATGGTATGTCAGACAGCAACCCGCAGGCGCTTTTCCAGCACGTCGCAGAACAGCTGAACCAGATCGGACTCGCTTACCTCCACATCATCGAACCACGCGTGAAGGGCAATGTGGTCGTTCTGGAGCACCAAGGGGCAATCGCCGCCGAGCAAATGCGGACGATCTTCCAAGGCAAGATCATCGCTGCCGGTGGATTTGAGCCAGACACTGCCGAGGCCATCCTGGAAAGCGGAACCGTAGACGCGGTGGCTTTCGGCCGCCATTTCATCTCTAATCCCGATCTGCCTCGCCGCCTCAAGGAGGGGCTGCCACTTACGGCTTACGATCGCAACACCTTTTACACGTTCGACGCGCACGGCTACACGGACTACCCGTTCTATCACGAAAACGCCTTGGCGTAGCGCATCGAACACGAGAGAGCGAACGAATAACTTGTTTTTCAAATGGAGGAAGTATGAACAAAAGTATAAATGTGATGTTGGTACATGGTGCTTGGGCTGACGGCTCGTGCTGGAGCAAGGTAATCCCTTTACTCCAGGCGAAGGGTTTAAGTGTAACAGCGGCGCAGATTCCGCTGACTTCGCTTGAGGATGACATTGCGGTCACGCGTCGTCTTCTCTCAATGCAGACAGGACCCACAGTTCTGGTTGGGCATTCTTACGGTGGCGCCGTGATCACTGGCGCGGCCACCGAGACTCCCGACGTGGAAGCCCTCGTCTATATCACAGCTTTCGGTCTTGACCAAGGTGAGAGCCTTGATTCCCTCAGCAAACAGGGTTCACCGTCGCCTGGCTCTGCGGCGATATGGTCTGACAACAACGGTTTTCTTTGGATCGACCGGGAGGGCTTCCATGAGGCGTTTGCCGCGGATGCCAGCCCAACTGAAGCTGCCGTCATGGCTGCGGTGCAGAGGCCGTTGAGCGTCGCCAGCTTCACCGACAAAGAAGGTGTGCCCGCCTGGAAGCTGATTCCTTCTTGGTATCTAGTGTGCACGGACGACCACATGATCCCACCGCCAGCCCAGGAGTTCATGGCTAAACGGATGAGTGCCACCGTGCAGTCTGTGTCGGCGAGCCACGCTCCCTTTGTTTCCCGCCCGCAAGAGGTCGCCGACATCATCGCACTCGCGGCGGCTTCTCTGGCATAGTAAGCCCCACAACTCAGCACAAGTGAATCAACATCAACCCATGAAAAATTCCTATAAAGCAGTAGAAGTGACCTCTCCGGGTGTTTTCAACCTCGTCGAGCGAAGGATTACCGATCCTGGAGCCGGCCAGGTCCGCATCCGGGTGGATTCTTGCGGTGTATGTCACAGCGACTCAGTTACCGTCGAAAACACCTTGCCAGGAATTATCTATCCGCGCGTACCAGGTCACGAAATCGCTGGTCGGATCGAAGCTGTTGGAAAGGGCGTCGTGAATTGGGAGGTCGGCCAGCGCGTGGGTGTTGGTTGGTTCGGTGGCGAGTGCGGCTACTGTGAACCTTGTCGGCGCGGTGACATAGTTAATTGTGCCAACCTAATTATATCTGGTATTACGACAGATGGTGGCTATGCGGAAGTCGTCATCGCTGAGGCGCGGGCGCTTGCCTCCATTCCGCAGGACCTTTCCTCTGTAGACGTTGCTCCGCTTCTATGCGCGGGTCTCACTACCTTCAACGCACTCCGCAACTCAAAGCTTCGCGCTGGAGATTTGGTCGCCATACAAGGTATCGGGGGTTTGGGTCATCTGGCTTTGCAATTCGCATCCAGGATGGGATTTCACACCTTGGCGATTCAGCGGGGAAAGGAAAAAGAAAAACTGGCTCGCCAGTTGGGGGCGCATGGGTACATCGACAGCACAGAGGAGAATCCCGCAGAGGCCCTCCTCAAAATGGGTGGAGCGAATGCGATTCTCGCCACTGCGGCTAGTGGAAAATCGATGGGTCCTCTTGTCGGGGGTCTTGCCGCACGTGGCAAGCTCGTTGTAGTCGGTGCTTCCGCGGAACCTATCGAAATTAATCCTACACAACTTATTTTTGGGTCGAAGACTATTCAAGGCGAAAACGTCGGCACACCCATCGAGGAAGAAGACACATTAAAATTTAGTGCTCTTCAGGGTATCCGTCCCACGATCGAGACCATGCCCCTTGAGAAGGCTCCTGAAGCCTACGCACGCATGATGTCCGGCAAAGCACGCTTTCGCATAGTGCTGACTATGCCCCAATAGCGCAAAGGAGTTCAGTTACCGCGACACGACTATACGGTAGACATCCTCGGCGGAGCAACAGGACTGAATTACGCCTCGAATTACCGTGACATCGACGGAATCATTGTGCCGACAACGCGCCGAATCTATGCATACGAAGGGGACTACCAGCTTGTCAAGGAGCCTCTCCTAGTCGCAATCGATATGAGTGAGATCGCTCTCGCCTAGTGCTTTCTCAACATCCAAGACGTTTTACGGTGGCGACGCTCATGGGTACACCGACTACCCAAGCTCCATACCACTTCTGCAACTGAGCAGCTACAGTCTGTAGCTCTCTTATCTTAAAGCTTCACGAAACGCGAAAGGCTCACCATGTCAAAAGAGATTCTCCCGTTGAAAACAGCGTCTTCATAACCAGTCGGCTGGAGTGGCAAAGAGCCGAACCAGGTTCTAATTTAGATGGAGTACGCACGTATCATGTCCGGCAAAGCACGCTTTGACAGGGTGCTGACCAAGGACCAAGAAGCCAAAAGATTCAGTTAGGGGTTTGAGTAGCAGTCAATGTTGTTGGCGAATCTGCTACAAGCAGAATTACGTACACGATCGCGCACAGACAAGGCTTCACATCTCTGTGAAGCCCAGAAATTTCTCTTTTGCGTCTTTGTTGATTAGCTGCTTTGCCGGACAGTGAACTTCAGCGACCGACTTGTTCTCGCCTCCAACGTCCAGGACTGTCGCCCACAACCTGATGGAAGGTTCGGGTGAATGCAGCTTGATCGGAGAAACCCGATTGCAGTGCGACATCGATTAAAGGAGTGCGAGTCTGGATGAGAAGTTCTTTGGAACGATCTATGCGGCGTTCGATGAGCCAACGGTGAGCCGAAACACCAAAGCTCACTTTGAACGACCGTGCGAAATGACTCACAGACATTTGGCATTCTTGAGCAACTCTGGCGAGATGGATATTCCCATCAAGGTGTTCCAGCAAAAGTTCGGTGGCCCGACGCTTTTGCCATGAGGCAAGCCCTCGCGGCGAGACTTCTGGTAGACGAGACAAGCCGCCGTACTTTTGGAGCAGATGTGCACCGAAGATTAGACTGAACTGATCGAGAGCGAGGGAACTAGGCCAATCTTGCGACCCAATGAATGGCAGAACGTTCTTGGTCATCTGTGCAATGACCAGATCATCCTCACAAATCGCAAATTTATAGCTTCCAATCGGCTGGATGTTGTGATCTCGTGCGATTTCGTCGAGGCCCTCTCGAGGTACGTGGTAATGAACATAGTCGAAACCGCAATCAACGAAGCACACAGGTTTCGATTGCAGATCGATAATGCTTGTCCGGTACGCAGGTATGTACGGGACTGCAATCTCGCGATCATCGATACAAAGTTCATAGCTGTGTAAGGGAACGGGCTTGATCGCAACGGATACGTGAATTGCGGACTCTTCAGGAATAGGGTTTGAGGTGCCAGGCAGCCCAACGTCCGAGTGGAGCCGTGTAATAGCGAACGTACTTTGCTGTGACCAAGCCAGGGTCGCAGTTTCGCTATCACTCTGATGGTAATAAGACGCAAGCCTTTCTCCAAAGGCCCCTTTCGCTTCGGCTCCATTCATCGAGACTCTCCTGACGGATTCATAATAATTCTCCAGACAAGATAACCGATCGTCTCGTTTATAATAGGGCGTGTGACGACTGCTGTCTAGTGAACTCTCTACGATTTTTGAGATAGCCAAAGCGCTGTTTGAGTCGATTGATCTGGAAAACCGCAGTATTAGGTTGTTGGGGATTTCGTTGTCTAACCTGGATAACGCCAAACAAACCCAAGTAATTCAATTGCCACTATTTCAGAATGGGAACATCATATTTTAGCGCAGACGTAAGCCCCACTTATAAAAAGCTCAGTTGCCGTCGTAAGCATTTTACAAGCTCATTAGTGATTGCAATTGTGTGTCTGAATTATCTTCTAATTCTTGTTGTAATTGGGATAGTTGATTTTCTAACGCTTCAGCAGTCTGAATAAGATTAGACTGTTGAGCTATTTTTAGCTGAGTTTCTTTAATAGATATTTTTCTCGCCAGTTCATTAACTGCATCGACTGAATCATCATTTTCAGTAATCATAGCTGAATTACGATTCCTCTAAATTCTGTTTTGAGATTAATACTCTGCTTCAATTTGATAAAGGGCAGGATTAGCTTCAATAGGTAATTGTTGTTCAAAAATCTCATTTTGGGAAATGCGTTTAGAGAATGCTGATTGCCACGTTTCTTTACTAGACCATTTTGCAATATTAATAAATTGAAATCTCTCTGTTGGATCAAGACTGCGATGTAACTTTGTTTCGATAAACCCTGGTTCATTTTTCATCAACTGAGCAGTCTGATTCCATTTCTGAAGAAACTCATCTTCCAAACCTCTCCGAACAGAGAAGACATTGATCAGTACCACAGGTGAATCCATAAAGGCAGTTCTTTTAACTCTGTCATGCTAGACGATAGCATTTTCAAATAGAAGCTGGGATGTACCTGTAGTAGGATTATACAAGTTTTAAATACTGACTCACCCACGACAGAAATCATCAACTCTCAACTCGCGCCACACATCAGACGGTTGCCACCCGGAGTTACCAACGGAGCGTAGGGGACGATAGTGTTCAGAAATGTATTCGGATTCAAAAACGTAGTCTTCAATATACACAGGTGGATTTGGTTCAATCACTGTTTCAGGAATATTTTGGCTCTCAGGAATCGCAATGGGTTCAATCGGTGGTGGGGTTACTTCTGTTTTCTTGCGAACTGGGTTAGGGTTTTTTTTGATGAGTCGTTTCATATCTATAGGAATCATTTGGCTTTCCACAAAGAACGGATATCTTAGAATACAAGAAGTGATCAAGGAATCCGAGAGATTTTGCTTATTGTTGTGTGGGTGATAGGTGTGGATTGCTTTTTGGGCACGTGAGCGGAGTGTGATCCCTAATAGCCCGCCAATGAAGGTGGTCTTATTATTAAGTGTGAGCGCAAGACTAAAAATAAAGGTAATGCGGTTTATTGACTATGGATACTCGCATCCCAGAATGTATTCATCCAGTATTAAATGATTATTTGTTGTTATTACAAATCGAACTTCCGGGTCTGATAGAAGGCTTTTATATTCATGGTTCTATTGCACTTAATGCCTTTAACCCATACTTGAGTGACATTGATTTTATTACTATTCTCATACGGCAGGCTACAACATCCGAGGTAAAAAAACTAAAAGCAGTCCATAAAAAACTAGAACTGAGCTACCCACAGTGGAAACTAGAAGGAAGTTATTTGCTTCTTGAAGATATCGGCCGGGAGCAACCAGAAATTGCTCCTTACCCCTACTATCATGACAGCGCTCTGCACTCTGCTGGATATCATGACATAAACCAAACCACTTGGTGGGTGCTGAAACATCGAGGCATTTGTCTGATTGGACTTTCACCAGAAAACCTTGCATTTACACTTGATTGGAATCTGCTGCAAAGAAAGATGAAGGAAAATCTGAACAGCTATTGGGTGAGTTGGACGCGTTCGCCAAGTAAATTAGCATATTTATTAACAGATAGTGGTTTTGAGTGGGCTGTGCTTGGCGTTCTGCGTCTGTTTTACGTGTTGAGAGAGGATGAAATCGTTTCCAAAACGGAGGCTGGTCGATATGCTTTGGTGCATCTTCCACCAAAGTGGCATCAACTTATTCAAGAGGCAATCAACCTCCGTGAAATTCGGCATGGTTCCTCTTATCGCAGCAAAGTGAGCCGCGCTGTTGAAGCAGTACGTTTCTTACGCTATGTAATTAATGTGTGTAACGAAATACGCATTTGATATCTGAGCTTACATCTGGGATGGTGTTGATGCTGGGAGCTAACTCACCCTTGGTGACAGTAGTTTCAAGATTCTTGGTTAGTTTTGCATAAAACACAAAACAAAAGAAGAAGAATATTATATACCAAAGGAATTATGTATAAATCAAGAGACAACGCTTAAAAAGTTCCCTTAAAGGGAAAAGGGAAAGCGTTTGAATTTACCTTTATCCCTTGCCCTCTAACCTTTTCCAGACCAAAAGAGAGATTGTTGGGTTTCTCCGAAAAGTATTGCCTACACCCCTGTATCCGGTCACAGCAAGAGTTTCAAGTTTATAAGCGTACCATTCCCTCGACAGCCGACGATATGCCATTGGGCAGAAATCTTCAGTCTTCTCGAAACACAACAAGGTAATATCTGCATTCGCCTGCTGTTGTTTCCGTACCCAAAGGTCAATCAACTGCTGCCTTATAGTGAAGAACCTCTCGGAACCGACGCTCATACTCAAGTTCAGGTACTAGGATTAGCCAGCACAGATAGCTTGCAGCAGGGACTCTGCACGAGATTTAAGAATATCTGCATTTGATTAAATGCTACTTCTTCGGTCTGTAATTGTATTTCAATCCTGCATACGCAACAGCTTATTGTTTTGTAATGAGCTTGCTTTTTGTGAGTAACTATGAGATATTTTGCTTGAGATTTAAATACTATATTCCTATCAACTTACTGTAAAAAACTAATAACTAGCAGGCTGCATAAGTTTTTTGACATGAAATTAAGTTTTTTGACAAAGTATCCACTTCTGTTTATTATCATAATTTTCTTTGAGCTTTTTTTCAGTAGTAGAGTAGTTGCTGCTAGCTTCAAATTAGAATTTGCTGCCAAGAACTCTGGGTTGTTACAATCAGCAGATCCTCAAGGTATTACAAGTGCAGAACAACAATTACGTGTAGATAAATTACTAAAATTAATCCAACAAAGATTGCTAATTGCACATGATGTAGCCCGATGGACAAAGATTGCTAATTGCACATGATGTAGCCGTTTTTTGACATGAAATTAAGTTTTTTGACAAAGTATCCACTTCTGTTTATTATCATAATTTTCTTTGAGCTTTTTTTCAGTAGTAGAGTAGTTGCTGCTAGCTTCAAATTAGAATTTGCTGCCAAGAACTCTGGGTTGTTACAATCAGCAGATCCTCAAGGTATTACAAGTGCAGAACAACAATTACGTGTAGATAAATTACTAAAATTAATCCAACAAAGATTGCTAATTGCACATGATGTAGCCCGATGGAAATGGAATCACAAACGTCCTATCGAGGATCGAAAGCGTGAACAAGAGTTATTATTAAAGGTTAGGCAACAAGCAACAATCCATAGCCTAGAACCCGATACAGTTGCAGCATTTTTTCAAGCACAAATAGAAGCAGGAAAACTTATCCAAACAGTTGATTTTCAAAACTGGCAAAAGCAAGGCATTAAATCTTTTCCTCACGTGCCAGACTTAAACCAGATATTGCGACCATCTTTAGATAAAT
Organism: Nostoc punctiforme NIES-2108; assembly: GCA_003326195.1. GTDB lineage: Bacteria > Cyanobacteriota > Cyanobacteriia > Cyanobacteriales > Nostocaceae > Nostoc > Nostoc punctiforme_A. Next base: position 23,935 of record LXQE01000004.1, on the reverse strand, counting down.
TAAATACAGAGTTTCTTTTTGCTTTAACAGAACTGACTCAATTTCTAGGTTGTCCGCAGATACGGGAATTAATTCAGTCACGTTCCCAGGTGATTATTCAGGGAGATGGTATTGTCAAGCAAGTGCAGTCTGTTGCAATTTCACCCTTGTTGCAATTTCAAAGCACTTCTTGCTCCCGTCAGTAGACCGAAAAATTCTGCGATTGTCTTCTTCTAAATGAGACGATCGCCAACCACCTCCCGCAAGGCGATGTGCCATTGGGCAGAAATCCCTGGTGTTCTTGAAGCACAGTAATGTAATGTCCGCGCTAGCCTGCTGCTGTTTCCGCACCCAAAGCTCAATCAACTGCTGCCGAAGAGTGAAGAACGAGCAGAAACTGACGCTCGTACTCTTTTTTCAGCTTCAGTATCTTTGGTAGAGGCTTTCCACCATTTTAAAAGTTCAGGAGTTGGCGCGAACAGGGGAAGGTGTTTGCCTTTCCAGTTTTTGGGAGGGTACAGCGATATTGAGATGCCCTCGTTTATGATTTGTCCACTGTAATATGAAGTAATGTATATACTCTATTGATGTGAATAACTCGGTAGAGTATTTTTGTGAAAGTGCGTCTACCGTAAGCAATCGCCTCTCCTGTGCCCTTGTTACAACCGCCCCTCCACAGCCTGCGATTGCCAGCTTGGGGTAATCGGGCAGCGCTTGAAGGACGAATGACAACCAAGCGCATTGAGACTAATTCGTAATTAAGCTTTAGGCGAAAAACCTTTTTTTGTATAATCCCAGCAATCCAACTACGCTAAGACCAAGTAATGCCGATGGATCGGGTACAGAAGTTTTTTGTGCTGTAAAGCCAGTTTCGTAAGAAATACTAGGGCTGGTAGCTGAAGCAACTGTGTAACTAGCCTCTATTTGTTGTAATCCTTGATCACCAATCGGAACCGAATAAGTACCATCTTGGTCGCCAGTTAACTTTTTGCCCAAATATTCTACTGTCACATCTGGAATTTGTTTTCCTTGATAAAGAACTTGAACTTTCAAGTTCTCTCCTGGTTTTACTGCAAGAGGATTCTGTAGTGCGATAATTTCTAAAGGCAAGTTGAATGGTTGAGCCAAAGTGTCAGACCAATCGAAAAGAGCTTTAGTATACTTCAGATAATGGCTAACGTCTTGATATTGTCCAATTTCTGGTTCGGAAATACTGCGATATTCATCACCTAACTTAGCATAATAGCCATTATCAAAAAATCCAGTTAATGCTGCGATTTCACCATTAGAAGTTAGAGATAGCCCCTCTTTTTTCTGATTGATATCAAACGGAAGTATTTGCCTATTATAATCATAAGCCGTAGCTTGCTTAAATTTAGATGTCTGGTAAGGTTCTGGCCCATCTTCTGGATGACCAAACAAGAGGTTGTATTCTCCATTTTCATAGTCAAACCAGATAATATGTGCTGAAACTGGTTGGATAAACAAAGGTAATATGGCCACTGCTAATAGCAACTCTTTCCATCTTTTAATTAGCATCTAAATATTCCTAAATCATGTGTTAAATAATTAAAACCATAATATTTAATAACTTACAATCCCCCCGTCAGGGATATTTATGATTAAGGATAGGAGCTTTTTTATTTATTAATAATAAGTAAACTTTTTTTGTTAGCTGAAATACAAAATATACCTCTAAATAAATACTTCATTTATGGGATTGACTTTTTAACCTAAATAAGGTGTTTAAAAAAGCTATGACAGGATACAGGTATCCCATCAACGGCTATTGAGCAGGCGATAAGCCTACGGTATGGCAACTCTTAGATACGGTAAGCGTTCGCTTACCGCTACAACCAAAGCCTGCGAATTTATCGCAATGAAGCTAAAAGTTATTGCTCACAAGGCTGTAAACGTCGCCCCAAAATTTACCCCTTGATTAAGCAATCTCTAACGCTCGTAAAAAGTACTCAAATTTTGTCTCTTTACTCCCTCTGCTCCCCCTGCAAAAACTGCCTATTTCACGATGATCTCACTTTTTGGCGTTGCTCCCGCACAACAGTTCTTCAACGCACACCCGATGGCTACGCCTGCATATAGATGACTTTGGTAATGGCTATTCATCCTTAAGTTACCTACATCATTGATTGAATTAACTAAGTTAAACTTGCTATATAGGCTTTAATTTAGTCATGAAAATTAATTTCATAAAATAACTAAATATTAATGCTTTTAGGAAGTTTTCTAAAGGTGTTAATATTGCTGTAGAACTATTGCAGATGACCTATCTACACCGTACCCAAGTTTCAGCTTCCTGCCAAAGTTTGTGCAAAAAGAACTCAGTGTGATGGCTGATGGTGGCGAAAAACACACCTACAGCATCCTCAGAACTATCTAATAGCCAAGAACCTTGCAAGGTGACTTCCATATATTCGGCATCGCAGGCACAAAGGGTGATGAACCCTGTGTGATCTCTTTTTACCTCAGCCTTAAGCACTTCTAGTCCTAGTAAATCAGCAGGAAGCAAAAGGGAGGCGGTGCTAGGTTGAATGGATAAACTTTGCCCAACTCGCAGGGACAAAATTACTCGCTGAACCAGCCATTCTTCTAACGAGATAGTAAGACATTCTAAATAAAAGCTGCTTTGAGTGTAAGTTAATTTCAGCATTTCTTATGCTCTCCTGTTATTCCAAGCTTGCTTGAATATCTATTCAAAGCTGTTCGGCAAAATAAATCGCGGGGTGGATTGGTGCTTTTGGCTTTGTACGCAGTTGCATACCAGCTTCAAACAGGGTATGTAAACGCATTTGTGTAGCGTCTGTCTGCGACACGCTGCTCGCGTTCGTAGAGAAGCGGCTTGCCGCCAAACATAGCTTTTTACATCTTTGACAAGCTGTGACTACCTTATAAAGAACCACCGCTTCAAGTTTTCGGGGAAGCAGGGGTTAGAATTAACCGAAAAGTTTTTTTGTTAAATCAGCTACTAATTTAGTAAACACATAATATTTGATACATAACAATCCCCCCATCAGGATATTTACTATTAATAAATATTGGTTGTTTAAGAATTATCTGTTATTAACAGTTAAGGCAACATCAAATAAGCTTTATATAACAATTTAATTGCTTCATACTAAATTATCAAGGTGGAATTATGGCAATTTATATCAGCAGAGGTTTTGAACACTCTGACTTTGGAGTTTTCGGACAAGTCTAATGGCTTTCATGCCATTCGATCTCAACTCCTGCATCGACATTACTTTGGGTTAAGTAAACTACCTTTGTAATTTTAAAACGTAATATCTTAATAAGCCAGGGTTAGCGTTCTTGTTCATGCAAAGTTGAATCTTCACTTGAACTATCCCTTTTGTTCCCTGCTCCCTCCATAAGAGGCTCTTGTTCAAGAGAGCGAATCAATTCCCGAATCACATCAGTTGCTGGTCTACCTGTACTTGCACAATATCGTTCAAGCTTTTCGCTTTCAACTGATGCGAGATTTAGTGTGATTCGTTTGACAGCCCATTTTTTGTTCATGACTTGCCCTAATAATTAAATTTCATAAATTATCTAAACTTACAAGTCTAGATGTTAACTACAGCATAGTTGCTGTAAAACATTTTTAGCACATCCTCTTCAAGGTATTTACTTGTAATCCAAAACTTCATTAATAAATCATTTATATAAACTTGAGATTTATTTGAAAATAACTTTTGTCTTTTGTAAGTATTGTTAAGGAAAGCGCAATTAAAGCCAGCGTAGCAACAGCCTTATAAAGAGTAAGCACTATCGATTGAATCTTGGTTAATACTTTTTTCATACAATTGCATCCAAGATTCATCCGCTCAACTGTCTGAACGGTGTTGAAACAAAAACCAAAGCTAAAAAGATTAAAATTTAAACATTGCTGTCCCTTTCACTTTCAATGTACTAGTACAACACGGCGGAAATAAACCAATCATTCCAAATCAACGAAACCCTTATACTGTATTCATTTTTAATTTTTAATTCCGCTTTGCGGTACTAGTTCTAAAACACGCCCTAGCCTGCCAAACCAGCCAAACCCTGCATCTGACGCAAATAATTTAAGCAGGCTTGGCTCAAATAAATAATCAAAGCACCTGCTTTTATAGTCTTTTAATTAGTAACTATAGTTATGAGTGCTAAATAGTTTCATACTCTTTAACAAAGAATTGTACCTGTCTCAAAACTAAATGGAGCATGGCGGAAGAAGTCTTCCAAGAGGAAATTAGAGAATCTGCCCAGCAGTCTAATAATTCAATTCCAACTAATTCGGAATTATTATCCCAACTAAATCTAAGTAAGTAATCATCATGCCCAGGCGTTTGACACTGGATGAATTTTTCAGCAATAGTGCCAGAAGTGAACCCGTTATCAGTAAGAATTTTAGTGAGAATTGCAGCGTGTATGCGATCCATTAAAGTGCCTCAAATATTATTTAGAGTGCCGTTCCAGAAATTACTGAAAACGACGATTTATTGATAACTATAATGCTCCCACTTTAACTCCCAGCAATGCATTATACCAATTTGAAAAAAGAATGCAACAGATACATACTCCCAAACTTTTGTTCTGTCTGGCTTTCTTAATGCATGAATTTTGAATTGGTATTACCTGATCTGCCCTGCCAGCAAGATAGTTCATCCTTAGATTAGTTTGTCGATGATGCTATGTCTCCTGTGAATCTACTCCAATTAGCTTTATTACACCTTCAACTAAATCCGTATGAAAACGGAACTAGCGTCGTCAAAGCCCTTTCCTATTTATCTTTCAAATTTTTTCTTCTTATAAAGGTTTATTAAAGCTGTAGAAATTGAAAGATTTATTAGTGTCCAGCCTGGCTAATTAAGAATATTGTTTAAGACTGAGGATACAGCGAGATGGAAATAGCCTTGCCTCGGACTTGGCCACGGTAGTATGAGGTGTAGATTGTCATAATCGCACCCTCTCTAATACCAATTTTATATGAAGCTGCATATAATAGAGAAAACAAACTCGATAAATTAAAATAACCATGAGCCGCCCTTTTAAGATTGAAATCGCAGAGAGCGAAGAAGAACTTAAAAAACGTCTACAAACAGCAAATTTAGGAAATCAGAAAGAAAAGCTTATGATGCTGTGGTGGATAAAAAACGGGCAGGTTAAGGAGCAGCAAGAAATCGGACAACGCTTGGCAAAAGATACTTCAACGGTCACAAGATGGTTGCAGAAGTACAGAACTGATGGCATATCAGGCTTATTAGAAATTAAAAAAGCACCAGGAGCAAAACGGAAAATCGATGATGCTGCAATCGCAGCACTTGAGGAGGAGCTAAAAACAGGAAAAGGCTTTAGTAGCTATGGTGCAATAGTCGAGTGGTTGAAACAAGAACATGGACAAGACATAGAGTATCCAACAGTTTATGCATGGGTGCGATATCGATTAGGGGCAAAACTAAAAGTCCCTCGCCCTCAAAGCCATAACCAAGACGAGAAATTGGTATCTGAATTTAAAAAAAACTCGGAATCATTCTTAATTGTCTAGAAAAACATCTAGCACCCGGCAAGTGTGTTCGTTACCTGTGCCAGGATGAAACTAGAGTTGGACTCAAAACTCTTACAGGAAAAGTGATTACAGCTTTTGGAGTCAAGCCCACTGTTAAGGTGATATGGCCGAGGGAAAACTTTTGGATTTATGGTGCAATTGAACCATTGACTGGAGATCATTTCCTTTATGAATACCCAAAACTGGATGGCGAGTGTTTTCAACAGTTTTTGGACTGGCTATCTGTGCAATTAGGTAGCGATTACGCTATTTTACAGATTGATCAAGCACCTGCTCATACAAGTTCAAAGCTCCGTTGGCCGGAGAATATTATTCCTCTGTTTCAACCAGCATCAGCCCCTGAACTCAACCCGATTGAGAGACTTTGGCAACTCCTCAAGAAACCGCTCAAAAATTAACTTTTCTCTTCTTTACAAGCTTTACGTGAACGCATCCAAGAAATATTCGACCAACTTTCATTTGAGCAGGTAATTTCAGTCTCTTCTTACAACTTTATCCTGGAAGCTCTATTCTATGCAGCTTCATATTAAATTGGTATAAATCGTAATCAGTCACCCGTGCTAAGAAATCTTTGGATCTAATTTAGACTGCACAAATAATCAATCCGTTTCCAAGCCACAGCAGCTTGCCTTGGAGAACAACTCAAGCCATAAGCACGACGGGCATCATAATTCCCCTTGACTCCCTTGGCTACTCCAACGGGAATCCCAAAAGCCACCTCACGAATACCGGGTTCAAAGCTTCGGTCTTCATGAGAGAGCCGTACTTGCGTAATCTGATTGACAATTTGGTCTGCCCAGGGGGTCAAACCAATTCGCAATTCGCAATTCGCAATTCGCAATTAATTGAGCTTGTTGATTTTCTCTTTCACCTTTCGAGTAGATGAAACCAGAATCTTTCCAATTTCTCTAGTTTCTTGCAGCAATGAGTCAAACTTACTTTTATCAACCAGTTCGGACTCTATTAATATTTCCAGCCAGTATTCAGTTTCTCTTTCTTCTTTTAGTGCAATTTCTAGCTTGCTAAGAAAATCTTTATCAGATTGTGCCGATTGAGCAACTCTTACATTAGCCCCAATCGCAGTACCACTTCGTAACAACTGCTTTGATAAAGTACGGCAATTACCAGAGATATAGATGCAACTGTGCAACTGCCTAAGAACTTCTTATTTATAGATTTTGAAAGATCATTATTGATAGAACCTGAAAAAATAAAAGCTGTTCATTTTGGTATAAAGTGGAAAGTATCATGCGCTGATTTCCACATTTATTTCGTGGAAAGTATCATGCGCTGATTTCCACATTTATGCAATTTCTAGCTTGCTAAGAAAATCTTTATCAGATTGTGCCGATTGAGCAACTCTTACATTAGCCCCAATCGCAGTACCACTTCGTAACAACTGCTTTGATAAAGTACGGCAATTACCAGAGATATAGATGCAACTGTGCAACTGCCTAAGAACTTCTTATTTATAGATTTTGAAAGATCATTATTGATAGAACCTGAAAAAATAAAAGCTGTTCATTTTGGTATAAAGTGGAAAGTATCATGCGCTGATTTCCACATTTATTTCGTTGTTATTTTTAGCATTTACAGATTTACTCCAGTCTTTAATTATCTGTAGAGTGTGGAATGATAAAGACAGAGAAATAGTAAACTGGGAAGCGGAGGTTTTGATCTGATTTCCTCCGCTTTTATCCTTATTATCCTAATTGGTCTAACCAAGCTACTAAATCTTCAACTGATGAAAAATCTAAAAATGCTTCTCCTAATGCCTCTAATTGCTCCGTAGATAATTCTCGAACTCGTTCAATTATTGATATATCAATTTCCCCAAAACGGCGATTTAGCTGGCGATAGAAAAATTTGAATTCCCCTTTCTGCAAAATATCCTGATAGATAACAGATTCCTGCATAATATCCTCCCGTAAAAATTGACGAATTAAATCTTTTTCAAACCTTAAACCTGCAAATATCTCTGTACATCCAGCAATGTTCTGCCTTTCATCCCTATCTGGAATTTTAGCGATGTTTTGAGCTACTTGGGATAATAAAGTTGCTGGGGAATCAGTTCGAGTTAAAGGTGCAAGAGGCAATAGCGCTGGATTATCCAGAAACAAAGCTGAATCTTGTTCCCATAACCGTATAACTCGATAACGATGATTTGTGAACTCATCCGTGTATTCTTCAGTAAATGCAATGGGGTCACTGCTTTGTTGCAAGAAGATCACGACTTGGGTTACTAGTGTGTTATATTGCCGTTTCAATCTCACGTAATAGTCTAATACCCGCAAAGGAATTGGTGGATTAGATTTGGGGAGAGTTTGAAACTCAATATGCAAAATCCGACTACTTGTTTGCAAAAATGTGACATAATCTGCGCGGATTGGATCTATTGAAAGTTCAGTTTTAAGTACTGTAACTTTTGTATCTTTATCTGGTAGCAACCACTTGGCAAATTCGGCTGGATACAATTCAGCTAAGTACTTGGCAGTATTATCGTAACTCAATTTCTTTCACCCTTATTTCAATTAAGATTTAGTTTTTCCAATCCAGAACGTAGGTATTTAGCTAATAAAGACTTTTCAACTAGATAATGCCTTTCGACTCCTTGAGCCTCTTTCACTAACTCAAGGAAATCCGATGGTTGTCTCCCAGAATCTCCACAACCAAGTACCATCAGTGCTATAGCTTCTGCTGTTTCCTCCGAAGAAAGATTATTTATGTATTCAGACAATGTATTTATGAGAGTGTTTAATGTTTAACGCTCAATCAAAAATTCGATTAGTTCCTTGGCTTGTGTATTGGAATCTGTTAATTTTATATCAGATATTGATTGGGGAGTTTTTGAACCATAAACTAACTTAGCAAGCTCAATGATTTTGTTTATTTTGTCAAGAGTCAGGAAATTCATCTTCATCATAATCTTCTCATCGTTTTGATTTAGACTAAGGCAACAGTAGGTTTTTAATTGTTATATATTTTCCCTGATTCCATCGCTGGAGTGCTGCTTGCATGAACACTTACAATGCTCAGGTTAACTCCTGTTGTATTTAATATTGAGACTTAGCCAAATTCTTAAACTGTCCAAATCTTTCGTCGAATAAGAGATTAACAGTCGTCTCACTACTAAACCGACTCTTAAGAACTGAAACTTCAAAAATGCCTTTTTGGGTAGTCTGCTTGTCGTAGTAATCTTCAAGGGTACAAACCCAACATAACAGCAGCTTCTTGTTCAAATCCTCCTGATTCTCGAAAGTCTGCTTTGGTTGGACGCTTTTGGGAGCGAGAATCAACTTCTCTTTTTAACTGTGCTAAACCCAAGACAGCACAATTGAATTGTTTAGCGATCGCTCTGAGTTGTTTTAAGATGGAGTCAATTTCTTGCACGCGGTTTTGCCCACGTTCACGGCGCATTAGTTCAATCAACTGCACATAGTCCACAATCACCAAACTGACTGACCCACAACGAGCTTGTATATCTTGCAAATCACCCTTGATTTGTGAGGTGGTGATTACAGGGTTGTCATTTAACCAAAATGGTAGCGCCATCGCGTCATCACAAGCTTTAGCCAAAGGATTCCAGTGAGATTCCCGGAGTGCATTGCGTTTCAAAAGCACGTCAAGGAACATAGGGCGCTGCCAACTTTGAATGGTTCAAAATACTGTTCAATGGCAACTTCCCACGATTTATCGTCATTGGCACAGAGGTTAGTTTCCGGTTYYGTTATGTCGTTACAACTACTAACACCTCCCAAATGTTACCAGGACGTTTGATCACAAGACGGCGGCTAAAGCCAGCCAAGCAGTCACATTCTTAATGAAGCCTATTCTCTTTACCAACTGGCAGAAATAGACCTGAGCGCATGTAAATTTCTAGAAAAAGACTGAAACATACTTAAGTTACTTGATATAAATCTTTCTAAGGAGGGACGGACTTACTCAAACCTCACGAGAGTATGGAAAAAGTGAGGAGAGCTTGTCATAACCGATAAAACCTGTAGTCTGGAGTTAATAATCATGGCTGATGTGACAAATATAGCGACTAAGCTTGCTGATCTAAAGCTTTTTCAGAATGTTCTGTTGGAAAGTGAGCAAAAGTTAATCGCACAGACGGACGATAATACGATTTGCGAGCGGCTCGAAGGAATGATAAACAGCGATCGCGAAAATCTCGGCATCATCGAAGCAGCTATTTCTAGATACGGCAACGCAGCAGAACCTCGGGACATTACTCAACAACATGCCCACAAGGTAAGCCAAATGATGAGCGGATCTGAGCTAACTCTGTATGACAAGTACTTACAGCTTGAGTTGCTAAAGCATCAACAGACAATGACCGGGCTGGTTCTACACAAGGTTGCCCAGTCCTTGAATGATGACCTTCAAGATTTGATGGAACCGCTCAACCGAGTTAATTTTGAAAATCGCGCTCACCAAGAGATTCTTAAAGGTGTTCTTTACTTCGTCGGAACGCGAGAGATAGCCGGTAAGGAACCTGACATGGGTCTGTGGGCTAGTATTGAACAGGGAATTGCAGCCCTTAAGGGTGCTGTAAGCAGCGCGGTAAGCTAGTAGCAATGAGTGGCAGAGGGCGCGTCATTCACGTAATAGATTCATCTGATTTATGCTACATTGAAGCATACTTTTCAAGAGTGAATCATCTCTAACTCAAAACAATGTAATTCTTTAACTGATTCCACCCCGAACTCAAACTGCTCAATCGCCAACTGAGCATAATATTTAACCCGTTTCCACCAAGAATCACTGAGTTCTGAATCTGTKTCCATACCCCCCCGATTATTATCTTCATCTTCATGTTTTGGGGGTGTGGACGGCGATGAAGAAGGTATGGGAGCAGGGGTGCAGGGGTGCGAATTATTGTATAAGTTTTTTCCCCTCTGCTCCTCTGCTCAATACCATATTGAGACTGCATCCTAGCCGCATAAGCCGCCTGAAGTTCCTGCTCCTGGTGGCATTTTCTTTCCCTGTCCTCCCGTTGCCTCTGCCAATAATCCAGCACATTCTGGATAAACTGGACATCAGAAGTATTCAGTCGGTAATACCGAACCCTCTACCCATTTTCCGATGGCCGCAGCGGCTCAGTAGACAAACCCAGTTGCGAGAGATACTGTCCCAAAATCCACAAAGCAGACTCCGATAATGGACAAGCGATCGCAGTATTCAAAAGGGAAAATATGTATTTTTTATCACTTATTAAAACAGTTTCCTACTGTTTTCTTATTGCTTAGAAACTAGAAGTAGATGAAGAATAGACAAAGTTTAGTATTGAGATATACATTGAGCGGCACATAATGTGAAGAGTATGCAAAGATGACTGTTTAAGTATAAACATCTAAGTAAGATATTGACTATGTAGTTATTTGGAAGTTACTGAGATGTTCCAATATTTTTTGGTTAAAGGGAGAAGTGAAAGAAAAACCTTTCACCTTTCCCCCAAAGCAAATTCCTCTTTTGAACTGCAAAAACCGAGAAGTATTGTGAGAGGTTCTCTGTGTTCAAGCTAGACACACATTGAGAATAGACCACTAGGAGGGTATAAAAACCTCTTTCCGTTCAAGAGCCAATTGTTGATTATTTTATCTTCTAGTAAGATTTAGGTGCTGACAAAACAACAACTATAAAAGGTATGTTTTAGGATTCAATTGTCAGATTTTTTGATRATTGAAAGAGTGATTTCGGCAAACAGAGATGTTTAAGAAAGCATAAAATGAGTGATTATTTTGAATGTTCACCTTCATGAATTTGTACAGTATTTAAAACTTAGATAGTAAGAAAATAGTTAGATAAGTGTTAGTAAAAAACCTGGAATCGGAGAAATTTTCGAGAAATTTACTCTTCTTTAAGGGTGAGGTATAAAGTATGCAGATTTCGGTGGATTTTTGCGCCCTTAAACAGCACAATTTGTAAACTGACAACTGAAGTTAGTGAAAAAATCAATTCAGGTAGGTAAAAGTTATGGCAAATATCATTGGAACCAACGGTAACGATACTCTATACGGCGGTGGCTACGACGACACCTTGATTGGTGGAGGTGGCAACGATATTTACGCCATACCAGGCTATTCCTCTAATCTCATCATCATCACCAATTTTGGTGGCGTAGGTAAAGGCATAACTCCCTCGGCAGGAGTCATTGCCGAAGTGGACACCATAAATTTCGTTGGGGACAACTATGGCTTTACTGCTCGAAATCTAGTGCTGGCTGAAAATGGCAGCAATCTAGAAATCACCTTTGACGCGGAGGATAGTCCCAAAATCATTCTGCAAAACTTTGCTTTAGAAAACCTGGATAACCTCAGCTTATCTACAGGAGCAACTGTCAACTTGGGCAATATCCTGTTTTATGGGCAAACAACTTTTACTGACAGCTTTGATGTCTTCAATGCCAACTCCACCCAAAGCACAATCTTCAACTTGAACACAGTCACCTTCCTTAACGACCTGAATAATAATGTTAGCGGCTTTGATAACTCAGATGATGTCATTAATGGTCAAGGCGGGAATGACCGCATTGACGGCAAAAGTGGCAATGATTTACTCAGAGGTGGCGCAGGTAATAATACTCTGATTGGTGGTGTGGGCAATGATATTTTAGATGTTAAATATTCAACAGGTAACAACATCCTTAACGGTGGTACTGATGACGATTACTTGAATGCTGGGGCAACCTCCGGCAATAACCTGCTATCAGGTGGCGATGGCAATGATACTCTCTCCACCTCTTACGTTTCTAAAAACATTTATAATTCTACAGCCTCATCAGGCAATAACACTCTCAACGGTGGGGCTGGTAACGATTACTTAGATGCTGAGTCTCCATCCGGCAATAATCTGCTATCAGGTGGCGATGGCAATGATACTCTCTCCACCTCTGGTGTTTTTACTTATAGAGCAGCTCCTAATTTTATCTCATCAGGCAATAACACCCTCAACGGTGGCGCTGGTGACGATAGGCAATAACACCCTCAACGGTGGCGCTGGTGACGATACATTAAATATTGACTCTTCATCAGGCGATAACCTCTTGGATGGAGGCGATGGCAATGACTATCTCTCTGGTTTTGATGCCTTAGGTAACAATACTCTCAATGGTGGTGCGGGNGGGGCAATAACCTGCTATCAGGTGGCGATGGCAATGATACTCTCTCCACCTCTTACGTTTCTAAAAACATTTATAATTCTACAGCCTCATCAGGCAATAACACTCTCAACGGTGGGGCTGGTAACGATTACTTAGATGCTGAGTCTCCATCCGGCAATAATCTGCTATCAGGTGGCGATGGCAATGATACTCTCTCCACCTCTGGTGTTTTTACTTATAGAGCAGCTCCTAATTTTATCTCATCAGGCAATAACACCCTCAATGGTGGCGCTGGTAACGATTACTTGATGGCTAAGGGTTCATCCGGCAATAACCTGCTATCAGGTGGGAATGGCAATGATTATCTTGATATCTCTGGTATTCCCACTTACTACGGTGGTATATTTTTGTCTTCAGACAATAATACTCTCAACGGTGGTGCTGGTGACGATACCTTGAAGGCTGAAGATTCAACAGGAAATAACTTCCTCTTTGGAGACGATGGCAATGATTCCTTTTATTTAAATTTAGAGAATCAAACGGTAGACGGGGGTAAGGGTGACGATTTGTTATCCGTTGATTACAGTTATTACACCGCTGCTACAGCAGGGATTACAACAACTTACAGTGCAACTACTAACACTGGCTCAATTAGGTCGGGTACGAATCAGGTTAATTATAAGAATATCGAACGATTAAATATCTCAGGTACAGAATACAATGACCGAATTGTGGGGAACAGTGGCAACGATACCCTCTCCGGGGGCTATGGTGGCAATGATACTATAGATGGAGGTGAGGGTGACGATGTACTGTCTGTCAATTACAATGATGCTACAGAGAAAATTACAACGACATTCAATCCTACTACTAACATTGGTTCAATTAAAGTGGGTACGAATCAGGTTAGTTACAAGAATATCGAACGATTAAATATCTCAGGTACAGGTTACAATGACTTGATTGTGGGGAACAGTGGCAACGATACGCTCTCCACGGGCTATGGTGGCAATGATACTATAGATGGGAGTGAGGGTGACGATGTACTGTCCGTCAATTACAAAGGTAGTGCGGCGATCGCAACAACTTACAATGCCACTACTAACACTGGCTCAATTAGGTCGGGTACGAATCAGGTTAATTACAAGAATATCGAACGATTAAATATCTTAGGTACAGACTACAATGACTTGATTGTGGGAAATAGTGGCAACGATACCCTCTCCGGGGGCGTTGGTAATAATACTCTAACTGGTGGCGCTGGTAATGATGAATTTGTTTACAACAACGACTATTACTACAGCAAAAATACTGATACTATTACCGATTTCGGTGGTGTGGGTAAAGGCTCAAATCCCTCAGCAACGGTGATTGCCTCAAGAGACACCTTGCAATTTACAAGTGATGGATTGACTGCTCAAAATCTGCAATTAACTCCTCATGGCAACAACTTAGAAATCACTTTTGAAAATCTCGCTAATAGTAAAGTCATTCTGCAAAACTTCAAATTAGAAAATCTGGATAATTTGCCAGCAACTTCTTCACAACCTGCTATTGGCAATATCCTCTTTTATGGACAAACTAGTGTCACTGACAGTTTTGATGTGTTTGATGCAAACTCCACTCAAACTAACCTGTTCAATAAGAACACTGTTACTTTCCTGAATGACCTCGATAACAATATTACAGGTTTTGACAATTCTAATGATGTCATCAATGGTCAAGGGGGTAATGACATCATCGACGGATTGAGTGGTAATGACATACTCAGAGGTGGTGCAGGTAATGATACTCTGATTGGCGGTTCAGGCAATGATTCTTTGATTGGCGGTGCAGGCAATAATATCCTTGACGGAGATGCCGATGACGATGTATTGAATGTTAGCGGTTCAATAGGTAATAACACGCTACAAGCAGGTGTCGGTGACGATCGCTTGAGTGCTAACGCTTCAACAGGCGATAATCTCCTCTCTGGGAGTGATGGCAATGATTCTCTTGACATCTCTGGCAGCTACATGAAGAGATCTAGCTACTACTTGGAAGATTCTCGTTCCATAGGTAATAACACACTACTTGGAGGTGCAGGTAACGATACCTTGAATGCTACCGGTTCAACAAGCGATAATTTGCTCTCTGGAGGCGATGGCAATGATTCTCTTAACATCTCTGGCTATTACAGTTACTCCTCCTCCTTTGATTACTTGGAAGATTCTCGTTCTACAGGTAATAACAAACTACTTGGAGGTGCAGGTAACGATACTTTGTCTGGTAAAGATTCAACAGGCAATAATCTGCTCTCTGGAGGCGATGGCAATGATTATCTTGACATCGGAAGCAGCGACCCCACTCTTTCTATAGTTAATAACACCCTCAACGGTGGCGCTGGTGACGATACTTTTGATGCTACCAATGCAAAAGGTAATAACCTCCTTTCTGGGGGAGATGGCAATGATTCCTTCAATTTAGGCATCACATTCTCAGGTGATGTTTCCTCTGATTTAGCGACTCAAACGGTAAATGGGGGTAATGGTAACGATTTCTTGTCCATATATTACCAATATCCTACAAAAGGGATTACTTCGACTTTTAATGCTACTACTAACACTGGATCGGTTACGGCAGATACGTATCTAGTTAATTACAACAATGTCGAAAGACTAAATATCTTCGGTACAGATTACAATGACTTGATTGTGGGGAGCAACGGCAATGATACCCTAACAGGTGGAAAGGGTAATGACAGCCTAATTGGAGGGAATGGGACTGATACCTTTGTTTTCTATAATCATAATGAAGGTGTTGACGATCTTTATGACTTCAACGCTACTAATGACTTGATTCAAATATCAGCTTTTTATTTTGCTGGCGGGTTATCAAAAAGTTCGCTTTCAGCTAATCAGTTTACTATCGGAACATCTGCAACGACGATCGCTCAACGATTTATCTACAACGACATTACAGGTGGACTATTCTTTGACCTTGATGGCAGTGCGGCTGGATTTAGTCAGATAAAATTTGCACAACTATCTGCTGGACTGTCACTAACCGAAAAGAATTTTGTGGTTGTTTAATCAAAATTAGCGCTGTGCTATCACCAACTGTTATGGCTTGTGGGGTGCTATTTTAGCATCTCGCATCTGTTTTGCTTAATGCTGTGACTGTAACCATAAGTTTGCCGGGGTGGCACGTTTATGGTTTCAAATGGACTTACGACAGCTTGAATTTTTGGGGTTTTTAAGAGACAATCTTGATACTTCAGGTATTTGAGGGTGCATAATCCCTGAACTTCCGGCACGTTTATGCTTGATTTTTAAACTTTCGGCAATTTTTTGGTTTCAAAACCAAATTTTAAGGCTGCGATCGCGGAGCATTAAATCAAGCCTTTGGGCTTGTCCTGTGTCACTTAAAGGATAAGATGGCCGGAATTAAAGGATAAAGTGGCCGCCCTAAAAACCTGCAATGCTTATTTTTGCGTCGCCCTACTTTCGCTATGTTTATCAGCGATCACATTCAATTGTTTCAAATACGCTTCTGTCATAGGTTCTGTTCTGCGGCCATTTTATCCTTTAAAAACGGTCACTTTATCCTTTAAGTGACATCCTGCGGCAACGTTATGCTTTCAAAAGCGGCAAACTTATGGTTACAGTGACACACGCAAATCCTTTTGGTAAGCGATCGCAACTTTCTCACGCCATCCATTCAGTCCACTGCGGGGCATCTGTCACCAATTGAGCAAATTTGTCAGGATCAAGATCCTCAAACTCCAGCATCACGCCGCAACACTCACCACTCTTGCCCAAAGGAATAATTGTATTGCCCATCTTCTCCAAGAGCGATGGCGCTGTTTCGCCCGCCTTCAAGCGATCGTCAGCCGCAAGCAGAGGCTAAAAATGCTTTTAAAAACCTCTTAGTAAGAAACTTTAGAACTTAAGTTTTTACTTGGGTTGCCACAGTGGAGTGATATCGGGGTTTTCAGCAGCAGAGACGGTATTTCTAACCTACGCCGGTACGGTTTACACCCCCTTCATCTTTTGTAAAGCTATCGTAATATTTATTTATATAAAATAATATTTGCTTACATAAGCAAACTCAAATAAAAGCTATGAACCAACCCATTGAATTATCTTTAGAACAAGAATTTAGCCTTAGAACTTTTGCGGATCTTGTGCAGCAGATGTCCCGTGAGCAAGCTCAAGAGTTTTTGCAGATGTTGTATAAGCAGATGATGATAAGGGAAAAGACTTACCAAGAATTGCTCAAACATCAGTGGGAAGTTGGTTCAGGTTCAATCTTGGGCTAAAACAAACTTGTTCCGGTCACTTTAAGCTACTCAGAAGATAACGAACACACAATTGTCTTTTTGAATGGCTTGGCAATAAAGATTATTTGCTCCAAACTGGGAAAGTGCTTGCATAACCGACTCACATTTTCGGTTTCAATGGAATAGTGAACTACTTTGGACTACACCGCCACCAACCAATCACAGACCACAGACCTACACTCATCTGTAAACTTAACCCAAACCTGCCACTGCCCCAAATACCCATTCCAGTAAGGCTCACCATCAGCAACGCCAATAGCCTCCCCGATTGTGGAGACTAGCTGTTGGTAGAACTTGCCAACGCTGTCGAGTCCAAGGCGCATTTTCAGCTTCAGCCCCTTCCACCCTTGGACAGTCGAACTTTCCACTGGCGTGAGTGTTTGAGGAATATCCTGGGGAATGGTGTCAATGACTGGTGTAGTTGTACTTATATTATTATTAGTGACTGACACCGATTCCCTTGAAAATGCTTCATCCCGATTTAACCACTGCCCAAAAATAGAATCACGCGGATCATCAGGGGCAACAAACCGATAAACGCACTCCCGGTTTTCACGCGTACCCAACCGACCGACGTAATCCAGTTTCAAATCAATCTTCGCAAGTAGTTTCTGTGCGATCGCTATGGAAGTCAGTTTTTCTGAGATAGTCACGTGAAGATAATTTTTGATAACATACCGATGCTTTACAGCGAGTGCTTTAAATTCCTGCATTGCCTCGTCAGAAGAACGCAACTGCTCCCCAGGCGTGAGCAACTGCAACAGATTCAGTTCTTCTAACAACAATACAGCAGGCAACATTTGTCCCTTGTTAAAATCTGGTTTCCAAATCGAATTCTCCCCAGCTTCTAACTGCGATGCAGCTCTTTTGGCATCACGAGTTGTCAGAAATTCCCGCCCCAGCGTCAAATAATAGTGCATCCGCAGTTGAGGATACCAGCCGTCGTCATCTTTCTCGACCAAATCAGGGGTTACGTCAATTTCGTAGCGACGGGATAATTCCGCCTTGCGTTGCTGATGTCGCTCGGTTTTCGTTTTCGCCCTTGTGTCTTGCAGCTTCTTGAGTTCGGCATCAGAGATGGTTGGAGAATCCGCGATCGCTTCACACTCAGCAGCATACAATTCAACAGATGCCGCTTTAACCGACTCGATTACTGCGCCAGTCTCATCATCGTCGGCATCGTCAGCATCAATAACGATATATCCATCTTCGACCAAACCTCGAAGCACAGATTCCCGATAGCGCCGCATCTCGACGTTGATTACAGAACCACGCTTACCCCAAGTCTGCAAAGATTCGGGCTGAAAATTCTGGTCAATATAGCTGTAATCGTCATTATCCGCCGCCGACAACAGCGCAATATTCGCTTGTGTTGCGACGTGTTGACTTCTGAGCAATCCTCCTATCGTTGTAGAACCATTGCCCACAACCGACATCCCCCACTCTCTCATCCAGATATGACGGTCAACTGTCTCCCTAACCCGCGCCAACATCTGACGCACAGAATTAACCGGCTGCACACCCTGAAAAATTCCCCATACACTATCAAAATGTCCTCGAATGTCGATGGATACCCCAGTTTCTAAACTTGGAGAGGCGATAACCAAATCGTACTGGGTGAGAATTTCGTTCAGGTGAGCAATACAACCGAAAGCCGCATGAGAGGGGTCAGCAACAGATTCGCTGTCAATCCGCAGAATCCGTAGGTGAGGGAACTTGCGGCGAAAACGTTCTTCCAATGCTTGCGTTCCCCATTTCGACTTAGCTTTTTGAGCAGAGCAACACAATAGATGATGCTCTCCTTTGGTAATGGCTTTGTCCAATGCAGCGATGAGATTCTTCGGGTTACTCCCAGAATAGTTGTAACAGTTTCCAGCTATGTGCCGATAGTTGTTGACGATGACGAATGGATTAACTCGATATTCTCCAGCGAGTGATAAAACATACTTTACATCTGTGTCGGATACATCAGCGCTTGATAGGTAAATCTTTCCCTGACTGCTGCCCAAAACATTCTGTACCAGTTGTTTGAGGTTTTTGAGAACGGACACACGCCGCTTTTGCACTTCCGTACCAGAGTTAAGCAAATGCCAGAATACTTGGTCGCATTCGTCAATAATTATGACATCATTCGCCCAGTCATTGGGGTTAAATCGCGCCTGACTTTCTTGATGCAGTGAATCAACGCACACTCCATATCCCAACAATGTCCCTGTTTCATTCGTGCGGACTTCGGTAACATAGTTAACACCGAAGCGATTGCATAATGCCTCACCTAGCTGAATGCGATGAGTAATGATTAATACCCGTCTCTCTTGGTCGTGTGCTTTCGCCACCTCAGTTGCCAGCCATTCGGTTTTACCAGTGCCTTTGGGAGCTTTGAGGATAATCAGTTTTTCACCTTCGGGGACGAGAAGCTGACCGAGAAATCTTTGGTTGAGTGCGATTGACGGAGGATAAGTCAGCAAAGTGAACAGCTTAATCTCCCATAACTCCAATGCAACAGCCGTATTGTAAAGTGCGTCAAATGCCGGTTGACCGTGAGCAACGATAAAATCATCAACCCCTTTCTCTGCCCCTAACGGTAAATCAATCACTCGCAGTGAACAACCTTCATTTACCAGCAGCCGACCCATGCGACTGATAGCGGTTCTTACCCGTTGAACTGTCTCAGGTTTGTTGTCCTGGTCAAAGCAAATATTAACCTGTCTCCCCTGTGTTGCAAAATGTTTCAAATCTGGAATGAGGTTTGGCTTACCGATGCCAGTACCGTACTCATCAGTAGGTGTGCGGTATCCAGCGTTAACACCGGGGATAGCGATCGCTGCATAACCAGCAGTCAGTAACGCCCCCGCTTTTTTGACACCTTCGACAATTGTGACTGGCACATTATGCCTCCAAACCCAGTGCCAGAAACCGCCAGGATGCTGCAAGTCTTCTTCGGTGATGGGGATGCCGCTACGATTGGAGACTTTCACCCAGATGCGATTCGGTACTAAGAGGAAGAAAGCGCGTGTCTCTTCTCTGTAAGGATGCTCGTACTTGATGAATTTGTGAATTTTCTGGCGATCTCTTCGGGGATGGTTGGGTTTGAAACAGCCCCACATCATTAGGGCATATTCGTTGAGGGGGTCAACGCCATTGCACCACCAGCCGCCGAATTCAATGTGCTGATACTTCTTTAAATCGCGATCGCGTAATCGTCCATCATTGCGACGGGAGATTTTGGGACTGTAGAGCAAGTATTCGTAAGGTGTTGTGGCGTGGAGCGAACGTACATTCAGGGCAATGATTTCTTCGTCAACGCAACTGTTGAGCCATTCTTGTTGATGTTTAGCATGAGAATCAGATTCGATTATACGCATATTTCCTCTCTTTTTTGACGCATGGAAATGAAGCGGCACTATGGGTCATGCCGCTTTGAGACTCTTTTAGACTTGAGAAAGGGAAAAGGTTAAAGGTGAAGGGTTAAAGGAGTGAGAACAATTCCTTTCACCTTTGCCCTTTCCCCCTTACCCTTCTCATCTCCCGCCTCCTGTGTGTGGACGGAATGTGAGATTAATACGGGTGCTAACCACTTTGTTTGTTTTCGGAACCTGATGCAGATGTGTAGATTGGCAACCGGGGTGCATCACAAGCAAGCTGCCGTGTTCCAGCCAGAAGTCGGTTGGTTTGCCATTTCTCGGTTTGATTTGGAATTTGCGACATGACCCCAGGCTTATGGAAGCTATCGCTGGATTTATACCCATTGATTGCTCATTGTCGGAGTGCCAGCCAATCGAATCCTGTCCACTGCGATACTGATTTCCGATAACAATGCGGAATTTGTAGCTAGTCAAAGCGGTGATGCGATCACGCAAGCTAGACAGAGCCTCTGTCCACCATAGTGGTTTCAAAAACACGCTGTTTGAGTAAAGATAATCACATCCGGCATCACCATAAATGCACTCAAGGCGCGGGACGGGCATAGTTTTACCCGCAATTCTGATTTGATTTTGCTGCCACTCCAGTTTCAAGCAGTGTTGGTAAAGTTCGTTTGCCTGTTCAAGGCTTAAGAAATCGGGATAGTAAGTAATGGGTAAAACTGGGGTTGATTCAGCGAATAAATTTAGTTGTTGCATGGTAGTTTTCTGCAATTAAAGAACGTGTGCTGAAGCAGTTGCTGTTAGTTCTATTTGGTGGAGAATACTTCACGTTTCTTGAGATACTTGCTCCCAATACTCAATGACAAAATCATGGGCTTGCTGTAACACTTGAGGGAGTAAAAATAAGGGGACTTCCCAAGACGCAATTACACTACCAGCGAAACATTCTGCAAGTTCAACCCGAATACACTCTGGTAAATTGCTCTCTAAAAACTTGAGTGAATGATCTTCGTTTTCTGGTAGTTGAACAAAAAAATAATCGTCGTGCATGATATCGGCAACTAGACCGTATTTTTCTGCCAAGGTTTTTCGTAGAGTGTTCATAATGAAAGGTTGATTTAGGTAGGGAATTATTAAATAGAATTCACTCTGTCAGGAGTCAGGAGTCAGGAGTCAGAATGAATGTTATGAAGCTGGCTGATGATTAAACCGATTTAAGAGCTTGGAAAAAAAATCTCTTATTGATTGATTCTGGCTCCTGGATTCTGACTTCTGGATTCCTGATTATTGAGAGATGACTTTTACTATTTCGGGCAACCACCGCAGTTGAAAAACAGTTTGGTTTGAGGATTTGGCGACTGCGGGAACCATCCGCCCCCATTGCTTACCAGATTCAGTAGGACGATAGGGAATTTTCTTGTCATCAGTTCTGTATTACAGTCCCGAATTTAGCAAGCAGTGGTTAACAGCCCGTGCAGACATTCCCACTACCTCACCGATTTGTGTTGGGTTGAGAAATGCATCTTCGGAAACATTTGTAACTGCGATCGCAGTTTTTAATTCATCTGCTGCGGGTTTAAGTGCGGGGTTAACTTTAGTGGCAGCATTGACTGCTAACTGAGCAGTGAGGGATTTGTCTAGTCCAGCAAATTCCCCCAACATCATTGCTAACTGTGCGGCTTCGTGAGCGATGGTTGTTTTTGGTTGGTAGTTCTGATGAGTTTCTGCTTCGTGGGTTTTGATAGCGAAATAACTTTGGGCTGCTGCGATTTCTGGTTTTCGTGGATCTCCGTTCATTGCTACCAAATAGCAGGCATAGCGAGAAAGGCGATAGTCACTGGGTACATTTCTTGTATAAAGCCCAGCGTCGGCAAAGTGATTTTGTACTGAGAATCCAGTGTTTTGACAACCAATTTTGGCTCGGTCGATAGTATCTACAAAACGCTCCCACTTTTTATAACCAAGCAGTTCCATCAATTCTCTAGCTAACCAGTGTTCATTGCCGTTGTCATCTAGGTGACGAATTGTGTTAAACGGGCTACTGTTATGATTGCTTTGGTGACTTATCAAGTTAGATATCATAATCGTCTCCTTCAAAACTGCTTAAACATTTACCCGCACCAAACTTTTCTCACCAACTAATGAGAAACGATTCGATATAGTTGGTGTCTTAATTAACGTTGGTGACATCAATTCAACAAGGTAAAACCAAGAATTATGCACCAACGCAATCCCCAAAATCAGCCGTTGCTTTGTTCCTTTGTCGTGAGAGCAGAGGATCACTCTTTGCCCTAGAACAAAAGCAGGTTTTTGCACAGCGATGCTTTCTAACTCTCCAGTCCCGATGATTTGGTTCTGTGTGGCGTGAAGTATTTCTTTACCGCAATCAATTGAATAAATCCAACATTCGTGTTTCCATTGCATACCGCAGCAGTAACCAAATCTCCTTGTAGTTCGTAGGAAAACTCTCTCCAGTAAATTAACTGCAACAGGTGGAATTGTTCCACGCCAAGGTGGAGAGAGATACCAGCTTGTTTGAAGTGCGTTAATGTGGTCAATCATGCTTTTCTTCCTAATAAGTAATTAATGGCTTCGGAGTCAATAGAGGCAATACGCTTTTTTAGATGTTGTGGAGGATTTTCAAAAAAGTTTTTGAGATGGCATCGACGAACTTGATAACGCTTAGAAGAACGGCGGCTAGTTTTCAACCAACCACGGCTAAACAATTCGCAATTCGCAGTTCGCAATTCGCAATTAAGATACAATTGGATAATTAATTCAATTGGCATATAAACCTCTTAATTTATTTATGAAAACAGAATTAATATTCAAGCATCAAACTTAAGATATGAGGAAGAAAATTGCGAATTGCGAATTGCGAATTGCGAATTGCGAATTGGAAAAGGCGCACCCAACCAGAAACGGTGGTGGAATGCACACACAGAACACGGGCGATTTCAGCACTGCTATAGTTATCGAGAAAGGGGTTTGTAGAATAACCTAAAGCCCAAAGCTTAGTAGCGATAGCAATTGGAGTACGAAAATACCCATGTCTTTTTAAGATTGAGGCTATTTGTTTAGGGGTATAAAGTTCAGCTTTAGCTTCAATGATTCCGAGTTCTTCATCAGTCCATTTGGGATTCATTTATTACCTCCAATGTTTATGCAGATTTAGAAGAAAACTGTTCTTGTACAATTCGAGCGCTGATAGATTCAAAATCCACTTGGAAGATGTTCATATCTGTGGACATTCCCCCAGTGTTGTAGCGGTCTACTATGTGTTGTTTGATTGCGGATTGATTCAGCCCATCAGGGATATCGATATGCGCTTCACTTGTGATTTTTTCAACAATTGTGACGATGATTCTCATGGTTTAATTCCTTTAGCTTTGAGAAGTCAGGATTCAGAATAATTCCGTATTCTGAATCCTGACTTYTGACTTACACTGCTCCAGTCTTTACGGCTTGCAACTGTTGCATCCATCCGTTGATTGCCGTTAATTCATCAGCATCATTACTAACAGCATCAACAACTTGGTTTTGATAAGAAGATTCAGCATGATTGAACAACTTGGTTTTGATAAGAAGATTCAGCATGATTG
>LXQE01000003.1 GCA_003326195.1 Nostoc punctiforme NIES-2108 | reverse complement strand
AATAGCAAGCTCTACGAAGGCGAAACTTCTATTGCTCTTAAGAAGCAAAACCATAAATGTGCTTCCTGCGGTCTGAAATTCATTGATGAAGAAAAGGTACATCTGCACCACATCGATGGAAATCACGCCAACTGGAAGAAAAATAATCTAGAAGCAATTCACGAGAGCTGCCACGATTACAAACACATGAGCAAAAGCGCAAGCTGAGAACATCGGAAGCTGGGTGCGGTGAAAGTCGCACGCCCAGATTTAACAGAGAGGTGCCCCGGATAATACCGGGCATCGACTCTACCCAAGTGTAAGCCTTGCCATTCAGACTCAGAATTGACTCCTTATCTGCCCACACCGAACAAGCTCGATTCTTGTGGAGTGAAGCTGGGAACAGGGCGCAATCAGACGACCGTTGCGGGTTGACACTGGCGCTAATAGGGAGTTCCTATGATGAAACAGAGCCTAGAAAAGCGATTTATTCCAGGGCAGGGCGCAACGCAAAAACCCCTGACCCCACTAGAGTTCATTCCCGCCGAACATATTTCCGGTAAGCGGCAAGAGTCAAGGGAATCTAGGAGTCGAATTGGCTACATCTAACGGAACAATCAATCTCTCCGAGGGAACGAATAAAAACGAGTTGTGGGTCTAGGGGCTTTCGTTCCCCAAGTAGCCCAGACGAGCGGAGGAATCCCCACAATTCGGGTAGGACGAACCGTAATTGGTTCGAGGTGTTCAGAATACACAAACTCCAGAAGAGAAAATGATTAGACACAGTTACAAAACTAGTGAATCTTGGAAAGCTCTACCGTGGAAGAAATTCCGCCGTAACCTTTTCCGCCTTCAAAAGCGCGTGTACAAAGCGGTTCAAGTTGGAGACAAGCGGAAAGCTAGGTCACTCCAAAAGCTTATTCTAAAATCTACCTCGGCTCGATTTCTTGCAATTAGACTTGTATCTCAGCTAAACGCTGGTAAAAAGACGGCTGGTATTGATGGGAAGAAATCCCTCTCATTTGAAGAACGCTTCAACCTTGAAGAACTACTGAAAATGAACAGTGGAAATTGGAAGCATCAAGGACTACGGGAAATCCCTATCCCCAAAAAGGACGGAACTACCAGAATGCTTAAGATACCGACCATCGCGGATAGAGCTTGGCAATGCCTCGCAAAATATGCACTTGAACCAGCACACGAAGCAACCTTCCACGCGAGGAGTTATGGGTTCAGAACAGGGCGCTCTGCCCACGATGCACAAAAGTACATCTTTGATAACCTCAAATCTCACTGCAACGGAACAGAAAAACGAGTAATCGAACTCGATATCGAAAAATGCTTCGACAGGATTAACCACTCAGCAATAATGGACGAACTCATCGCCCCCAAAGGCATGAAACTCGGAATTTTCCGATGCCTCAAGGCGGGAGTGAACCCAGAGTTCCCCGAACAGGGAACCCCACAAGGGGGAGTGGTCAGCCCTTTACTAGCTAACATCGCGCTCAACGGGATTGAGAGTATCCATCGATACCACAACAGTCACAAGCAAGGCAGGAAAATCAAAGACAATACCCCAAAAGGGAGCATTGTCGAACCATCAATCCGTTATGCGGATGACATGGTTATTATACTCCGACCCGAAGATGATGCGATAGAGATACTCGAAAGAATCAGCGAGTTCCTCCGCAAACGCGGAATGAATGTAAGCCAAAAGAAAACCAAAGTTACCGCCTCGACAGATGGGTTTGATTTCCTCGGCTGGCACTTTCAAGTCCAGAAAAACGGAAAGTTCAGATGTATTCCCTCAGTGGACAACTTCAAAGCTTTTCGTAAGAAAGTAAAACACATCGTCAACAACTCGAATTATGGTGCTACCACAAAGGCGGAGAAATTAGCCCCGGTAGTAAGAGGGTGGAGAAATTACCATAAGTTCTGCAAGATGGACGGGTCAAGAAACTCGTTATACCACATCGAAACAAGAACCCACACGGTATTTAACAAGGAAACCAAGCAAAACCGCCACTCTAGCAAGAAATTACTAGACAAAGCATTCCCAAAAGTTTCCTACTCCGAAAATAAACACGTCATGGTCAAAGGAGTAAAATCCCCCTATGACGGAGATACAGCCTACTGGAGCGAACGCAAAAGTAAGCTCTACGACGGCGAAACCTCTATTGCTCTCAAAAAGCAAAACCATAGATGTGCTTCCTGCGGTTTAAAGTTCATCGATGAAGAACGGGTTCACCTGCATCACATCGATGAAAATCATGCCAACTGGAAGAAAAATAATCTTGAAGCAATTCATGAGAGTTGCCACGATTACAAACACATGAGCAAAAGCGCAAGCTGAGAACATCGGAAGCTGGGTGCGGTGAAAGTCGCACGCCCAGATTTAACTGAGAGGTGCGGGGAATAATATCCCCCATCGACTCAACCAANACGCAAAAGTAAGCTCTACGACGGCGAAACCTCTATTGCTCTCAAAAAGCAAAACCATAGATGTGCTTCCTGCGGTTTAAAGTTCATCGATGAAGAACGGGTTCACCTGCATCACATCGATGAAAATCATGCCAACTGGAAGAAAAATAATCTTGAAGCAATTCATGAGAGTTGCCACGATTACAAACACATGAGCAAAAGCGCAAGCTGAGAACATCGGAAGCTGGGTGCGGTGAAAGTCGCACGCCCAGATTTAACTGAGAGGTGCGGGGAATAATATCCCCCATCGACTCAACCAATCAAACCCCAGATTTTGTTCTAGAGATTACCTCAAAAACCACCCGCAGCAAAGACCAAGGTGCAAAGAAAGGAATTTACGCCTTTCTGGGAGTGCGTGAATATTTTCAATATGACCCCACAGGCGATTATCTCAATCCCCAACTTCAGGGTTTACAGTTGGTTGATGGAAATTATTTCCCAGTGGCAACCAATATCTTGCCAGGTGGTACACTATCCCTATCCAGTGAAGTTTTGGGGCTAGAATTGCGTTTAGAGGCGGGAAAACTGCGCTTTTACAATCCAGCTACGGGCCAAACACTGCTAACTCATGAAGAGGAAGCAACTGCACGACAAGCCGCAGAAGAGAAAGCGCAAAGATTAGCTGCTAAACTCCGAGAATTAAATATTGATCCAGATAGCCTTTAGCTAATAATAGAAGGTGGACATTGCCCACCTTACTACTGCTGTTGATTAATTTGTGTGAGACTATAGCGGACGGTAGACGCGATAGTTGATTTCGGGGAAGATATTATCCATTAACTCTACTTTTTCCAGCCAACCACTATCAATTTTGTCAACTTTAACATCTTCATAGAGCTTATTGAACCGCATTAGGTGCGATCGCGTCCGTCTAACTGCATATGGTACCATAGTTCCCGTCCGCATAATAAATGCCCAGTCGGAAGATTGTGCTAATAACAATTCCCGCGCTGCTTGGTTCAATGCTTTTTCTCCCAACTCATCCTCTGGTTCTAGGTGCGAAATTTCAATCATCCGTTCAGCAGCTTTGTGCAAATGTGGATAAATCCACGCATTCGTTTCATTCAACCAATATTCGTGGAAACCCTTGAAACCCCAACTAGACTGCGAAGGACGACACACTTGCTGAGTTGGCTGATCTCGCAAATAGTCTGCTAAATGGGTCATTTGATATGTTTTTTGGTCATACCACGATTTGCGGAATAGGTAATCGATGAACCAAGGGCCTTCATACCACCAATGTCCAAATAACTCTGCGTCATAAGGCGAAACGATAACTGGCGGGCGTTGCATTATACCATAGAGATGCTCAGATTGCCGCTCTCGGTTATACATAAAGTTATCAGCGTGTTCTGCTGCTTTTTCTTTAGCCCAATAAGGATCGTAGAGCGCCTTATCTGATAGACCTAAGCCACGACCCGTAATTTTGTGATACTTAATGCCCGTATTTTTCCGCTGACCATTGGGCATAATGTAGGGCTTGATGTACTCATATTCTGCTTCCCAGCCCAAATCTTTGTAAAATTCTCGATATTCCGCCGCCCCAGGATAGCCCACCTCAGAAGACCATACCTGTTGGGAAGATTCGTGATCTCGACCAAAGACAGCAACACCAGTTTCTGTATAAATTGGCGCATAAGTGCCAAAACGCGGCCGGGGACGGGCGTAAAGAATGCCATGTCCATCGGTGAGGAAATAGCGTAATCCAGCATCCGCTAGCATCCGGTCTAAACCTTCATAGTAGGCACATTCCGGCAACCAAATACCTCTAGGTGCTTGTCCAAAGGTTTGTTCATAATGTTCGCAGGCTACCTGAATTTGCGCCCACACTGCTTGTGGATACATTTTCATCAACGGTAAATAGCCGTGGGTTGCGCCGCAAGTGATGATTTCTAGGTTGTTACTATCTTGGAACTTCTTAAAAGCTGTCACCAAGTCCCCGCCGTAGCGTTCCCATAGCTGACGCGCTTCGCTAAACTCAGTAGCGTAATGTTCGGCTAAATAACGAAGATGCCCGTTGTTGACATTATGTTCTGCTTCTAGTGCTATAAGTTCTTCTAATTGGGCTAAGTGTGATTCATAGCGTTCTTGAAGCAGAGGATCACGAAGCATCGACACCAAAGGGGGTGTCATACTCATCGTGATTTTAAAGTCGATACCGTCTCGCTTTAAGCCTTCAAATACTTTTAATAAGGGGATGTAGGTTTCTGTGATGGCTTCATAGAGCCATTCTTCCTCCAGCACGTAGTCACTTTCCGGGTGACGAACGAAGGGCAGATGTGCGTGGAGTACAAGCGCGACGTAGCCGATAGCCATAGTGATTTTGGGGTGATACTTGTAAGTTGAAGGTCGAGAGGTTTGCCTGAAATTAACAATATTTTAAGACTTTATGGGGATCGTAAGAATAGTTTTCAATTGAGTTAATTACAGTACTTGTGAGGACACAACAATTGTTGTACCTCCATCGCCTTTTGTTGTTAACTAGTTGTAAAATCTGCCTATTTGTTTATTGTATAATCCTACACTGAAAATATTTACTCCGGTTCAAGACCTTTGGCTTGTATGCGTTCTGTTAATTTTTCACCTAACGAACCTCAACAATTCAAGGTGCATTAGCCTACGGCGTAACACACCCTACTTCAAGTTTATATTTCTTCACATACATTGAATTTTGATCGCCGACTTACTCAATTGCGGGTTTGCTTCTTTTGCCGGCAATATTCTGGGTTAACGTGCATTTCTGTGGGAGACTCACTTTGGTTTAAAAAAACGTCATTTATAACTGAGTGTTCTGAGACATCTGGCAGTATTTTTTACTTTCTAACTTGGGTTCGTACTGGCTCTGCCTTTTGCCTAGTTTGTTGGTGCAGCTGAGTTTGATGAGCGATGCCTACAGCGGGCTACGCCTACGCCAGAATTATACAAAAAAACGCTGAACTGGAACGCCGAAACCTGGTAACAATGGTGATGTGATTTCGTCATCAGCCAACAAGGTTGCGATCAGTTTTAATTGGGCAGCTTCTCGGCGATATACTTCTAGCTGCTGTAATTGCCAATTTGCAATCCAATATTCTTGGACTCCTGTGGATGAGTATAGTTTTAGCTTGGCTTCTCGATCTCGACGTTCGTTAGTTGTCCCAGGAGAAAGCACTTCCACAATGAGTTCTGGCGCTCCTCTCAAATGCCCTTCGTCATCTAGCAGTTGTGCTAAACGCTCATGACTAATCCAAACTAGATCGGGTATGACATTATCGGCATCTGTAAAAATTATGCCGGGAGTTTGACGGGTTTCCCCTAGCCCACTAGAGCGAGACCAAATTTGTAATTCTAAGCATATATTGCCCGCAGTACCTTGATGTTTCCAGTGAGGCGCTCTAGTCACAAATAGCTCTCCGTCAATAATCTCATAGCGCTTCCATTCGTCAGTTGCAAGTAATTCTAAGTCTGAGGTTGTCCAACGGACTTTATCAGATATTGTTTGGTTCATAGCACTATTTTTCTATGCCTAGTTTAGAGATAAAATTCTATTTTTCAGAATATTTGCTCAGGATCAATACCTGCGGTTCGCAAGTGTTCTGCCAATATTGCAGCCCGTTGACGTTCTTCTTCTAGTTGTTGATTTGTTTGCTCTAACTGTTGGTTTACCTGCTGTAACTGTTGGTTTGATTCTTCCTCTGGCAACATCACCAGCTGTCCATCTGGTGTAAAAAAGCGTAATTTGCCCAAATATACTGCCAAATACAGCCCTAATTGCTGACTCCACAACCAACCCGACTCAGTGGCTACAAGTTGTTGATATTGCCCATCAACTATGTGAAATCCCTGTAATTCTAGGTTGTTTGGGTCAAACAAAAAGTAATCTGGAGTGCGAAATGTATTCTGGTAAATTTGCTTTTTTAAACCTTTATCAACTGAGGCAGTGGAATTAGATAATAGCTCAATAATCACATTGGGGTATTTGCCATCTTCTTGCCACACAACCCAGCTTTTGCGGTCTTTTTTTTCTGTATCTAAAACCACAAAGAAATCCGGCCCTCGAAATTCTTCTGACTTTTTCTGATTGGGACTGAAATAGATTGTCAGGTTGCCAGTAGCATAAAAATCCTGACGATCGCGCCACCACCATTTAATCAGGCGGATGAGTAAATCAATTTGTTCGCGGTGTAAGTCAGATTCCAAGGGGGGTTCGTCACTATAGATATCACCTGGTGGGAAAATTATACTCTCAGTGACAGCTTGTAAACTAGGGGTGGTAACAAGGGGCTGAAACATAAAAACTATTTTGTATGTTTGTATCTATGCTATCGTGACCAACCTTTGCATTATGAATGCGACACCGATAGCGTAGCGGTAGCGAGTCCGCGAGCGTCACAGCCCGTCGTAGACATCGCACTCCTTATTCCTCATCTCGATATAATTCCTGCAAGTCCTGTAACTGAGTCTTGCGAGAAATTCGGCGATATTTTTTACTTTCTAGCTTGGGTTCGTATTGACTCTGCCCTTTGCCTTTACTTTTGCTTTTTAACTTCATGGTGGATTCTGGATCGGCTTGTTGGTGTAGCTGTGTTTGATGAGCGATCGCAGCGTCCAAAAATTCTAAATAATGTTCATATCGTTCCCAGTCTCCCCGCACAACACATTCAGGTTCGTCTCGGTGCAGACAATCACTAAACCGACAGCTAGCAACTGCTAACCGTTTTCTTGCTTCTGGGAAATAATGGATTAATTCTTCTGGGACACAATCCATGTCTGGCTGATTAAAGCCGGGAGTGTCTGCAAGCATTCCACCGCTAGGTAACTCAAATAATTCTGTATGGCGAGTGGTATGACGACCACGAGCTAGTTTGCCAGAAACTTCTCCAACTCGCAACTTCGCCGTGTCAATTAGTGTATTAATCAGGCTGGATTTACCTACACCAGAAGGCCCAGCGATTACAGTTATTTTATTGCTCAAATATCTGGCTGCTTGTTCAGTATTTATGCCATCTTTAACACTGATAAATATCGGCTGATAGCCCCAACCGAGCAAGCGATCGCTAACTTTTTGCTGTTCTTGTGGTGAAATTAAATCACTTTTATTCAAGCATAAAAGCACATCCAAGCCAGTAGACTCAGCCTTAATCAGAAATCGACTCAGCTGATAAGGTTCCAAAGGTGGATCGGCAACGGCAAATACCAAAAGGATTTGGTTGACATTGGCGATCGCCGGACGATCTAACTCACTTTGGCGGGGTAAAACCTCAGCGATCGCTCCCCTCCCTCCAGCCCAATCTGGCTCTTCTACCACAACGCGATCGCCTACCATCACCTGTTGTCCAATTTTTTTCAGACGTGTTCTTCGAGTACAAAGCAGCAGAGGAGGCGAGGGCAAAGAGGCATTTAAATCCAGTTTCTCCTCTGCTCCCCTGCTCCCCTGCTCCCCTGCCTCTTGATCCATCTGTACTCGGTAAAAATTAGCCTGTACAGCCACCACCGTACCCAATAAATGTCCAGTTACGTCAAAAATTTCCCCTGTCATTGGCCAGCAACTGGACGGCGCACTAACAGAGAAAAATAATTAGTGCAGTCTGTAATTTGTTCCACCTGATAACCTGCCATTGTCAAACTATCAGGAACCTGCTCAATCGGCTCACCAGGGTCTAGCCAGACTTCTAGCAAACCTCCTAATGGCATTTTCTCTAGACGTAGTTTTGTCCGGACGAAATTAATCGGGCAAGGGGTGCCGCGTAAATCAAGTTGAGCATCGGGAGTTAAAACAGAAGAGGGCATCATCACTTAAATAAATTTCCCAAGAATCCTTCTAGACCGCCTTTACCAGTCCGATCCCCCTTAATTTTAGCTAGCTTCTCCAGCAGTTCCCTCTCCTCTGGGGTGACTTTATTGGGAATATCAATTAACACGTTCAGCATGTGATCCCCACGACTTACGGGATTACCCAAACGGGGTACGCCACGATTTTCCAACTTCATCACTGTATTCGGCTGAGTTCCAGGTGGAATAATTAGTTCTACCGGCCCATCTACTGTATCTACCTCTAACCGACAACCTAAAATCGCTTGCAGGTAGCTAACTTTGATTTCCGAGAGAATATTAATCCCATCCCGTTGGAATTCCTCATCCTCATTTACGAACAAGTAAACGTATAAATCTCCAGGAGGGCCACTACGTTGACCGGCATCTCCTTCACTAGAAATGCGTAAACGTGTGCCATTATCCACCCCTGCTGGAATGGTAATTTTGAGTTTCTTTGTGACTTGATTTGCGCCCTTACCATCACACGCATCACACTTATCTTCAATTACCATCCCTGTTCCATTACAGGTGGGACAAGTTGATACTTGGGTGAAACTGCCAAAGGGTGTTCTAGTCACACGGCGTACTTGAGCCGATCCGCCACAAGTCGAACAAGTCCGAGGGCGGGTTCCAGGTTTAGCACCAGAACCGCTACAAACTTCACAATTTTCTAGATGGGAAATGCGAATTTCTTTTTCGCCGCCAAATATCGCTTCTCGAAAGTCTAACTTCAGGTCTAGCCGCAGATCATCACCCCTCGCAGGTCCATTGCGCCGTCTTTGTTGCGTGGGATTACCCATACCGCCAGCAAAGCCACTAAAAATGCTTTCAAAGATATCGGCAAAACCACCCATATCGCCGACATCTTGAAAGCCCGCGCCAGCAGCACCTGAGACACCCTCTGGGCCAAAGCGATCGTAACGAGCGCGGGTTTCGGGTTCTGAGAGTACCTCATAAGCGCGGTTAATTTCTTTAAAGCGATCCTCCGCCCCCGGTTCTTTGTTCACATCTGGGTGATACTTCCGGGCTAGACGGCGATAGGCTTGTTTGATTTCTTCTTTGTCAGTGTCACGAGAGACACCCAGGATTTCATAATAGTCGCGGGCCATATAGCAAAGGTAAAAGTTAGAAGGAAGAAAGCAAAAGTCAGTAGAATGTCATTCACGGTCACTTGCTACCCTATGGATTAAGTGTTTTGCCTACAGATATGCAAGAGCAACACATTATCCTTTAGAGGGTGGCTTGCCGGAGGGCAGGCAGAAGATAAAATTAATTTTTGTTAATAACTGATTTTACCCTTTACCTTTTACAAAAATCACCGACAAATCTTGAGCAACAGGTGCTTTCCTCGTGGGAGACGACAAAAGCTATAGAAGTTAGGAACAGGGGAAGCCTCTGCTCAGACTTCTCACTGCCGAGTCGGCTGTCTCTTTTACAATTGTGCTACTTAGGAGAGGAAAACCTCGCCCATCAACCAGAGGGGCTAGCCGCACCATTAGGTGTGGAAAACCACCCTTATGCAATGGAAGTGGCTCTGAACTTGCACATTGCCTAGCCCAAAGTAATATTGCTTCTACAATCTAGCAAACCGCTGGGGTCTTGTGAAACTTCGCTAAATATTTAGATATATTAAAATGTCTTAATAAAAATTTATAACTTAGGGGAGCGGGGGAGAAATTGCAGTAAGTTTTTACCCTCTGCCCCTCCGCCCCCTTGCCCCTCTGCCTCTTGTGCCCAATACCCAATCCCCAACCCCTAATCTATCGCCTCATAATCAGCTTGAGCGGTACTTTCTTCGTCAAAATCAAAGTTGAATTGTGGTATCAGCGTGCCATTCATTGGTGAGTCTACTTCTGGGGTAAAGTGACCAGATGAACCCTCCTCAATCTCATCAGTTTGGCTGTTAGCTCGATTGTAAACATCAGCACCAATTGCAAACAAGGTTTGTTGGAAGTCGTCTAAGCGCTGCTTAAATTCCACTATGGAAATGCTGGAGTCAATCATTGCAGCTTGAAGTTGTTCAACTTTTTCACTGGCCAAGGTTTTCATCTGCTCGCCAATAAAGTTGCTATTATCCTTGATGGTGGATTCATAGCTGAACAACAAATTATCTGCTTGGTTTTTGAGTTCAACCAGTTCTTTACGTCTTCTATCTTCTTCGGAAAACAGTTCGGCTTCTTGGCGCATCCGTTCGACTTCGTTGCTATTCAAACCACCTGTATTGGTAATCCTGATACTCTGTTCTCTACCTGTACCTTTATCTTGGGCAGAAACCTTCAGGATGCCGTTGACATCGATTTCAAAGGATACTTCAATTTGCGGTACACCACGGGGAGATGGGGGAATTCCTGCTAACAAAAACTTGCCGAGACTCTTATTATCTCGTGACATCGCTCGTTCACCTTGGAGAATGTGAATTTCCACTGAGGTTTGCCCATCAACGGCGGTGGAAAAAACTTGTGACCGACTCGTAGGAATTGTGGTGTTGCGTTCAATGATTTTGGTGAACACTTCACCCAAAGTTTCAATTCCCAAGGACAGAGGGGTGACATCCAATAGTAAAAGATTATCGACTTCGCCACCCAACACACCTGCTTGGATAGCTGCTCCTAATGCTACGGCTTCGTCAGGGTTGATGGAGCGATCGGGAGCTTTGCCGTTGAAAAACTTAATTAGCGCGTTTTGGACTGCCGGAATACGCGTAGAACCACCTACCAAAATAATCCGATCTATGGCTTCTGGTTTGAGATCCGCATCTTTGAGCGATTGGATCAGTGGCTCGATGGTCGCTTCAATTAATTTCGCGGCGAGTTCTTCAAATTTCGAGCGACTAAGTTCCATCTCCAGATGCTTTGGCCCGGAGTCATCCGCTGTGATAAATGGCAAATTGACAGAGGTATTCATCATACTGGAGAGTTCAATTTTTGCCTTTTCCGCTGCTTCCCGCAGGCGTTGCAGCGCCATCTTGTCTTTGGAAAGGTCGATTTTCTCTTGTTCTTGAAAACGTTCCATCATCCAAAGGACGATCGCATTATCAAAGTCGTCTCCACCCAAGTGGTTGTTACCACAAGTCGCCTTCACTTCAAAAACGCCATCCCCAAGTTGCAGGATCGATACGTCAAAGGTACCGCCTCCCAAGTCAAATACTAAGATTAGCTGCTCTTGGTCTTGCTTTTCTAATCCAAAAGCTAAAGCCGCAGATGTTGGTTCATTAATGATTCGCAGGACTTCTAGTCCAGCAATGGTGCCAGCATCTTTAGTTGCTTGTCTTTGGGCATCTGTGAAATATGCTGGTACGGTGATCACTGCTTGAGTGACCTCCTCACCCAAAAAGTTTTCCGCATCCTGCTTCAGCTTTTGCAGGATCATCGCGGATAATTCTTGTGGCGTATAGTTTTTTGAGCGAATTTGGACATCAACGGTCTCGTCTCGACCTTTGACACAGTTGTAGGGGACGCGATCGCGTTCTATTTCAGTATCTTCCCAACGCCGCCCGATGAATCGTTTAATACTGTAAATTGTGTTTTCAGCATTGGTTACGGCTTGGCGCTTTGCCAATTGACCAACCAAGCGATCGCCACTCTTCCCAAATCCCACAATACTTGGAGTAGTTCGTCCACCTTCAGAATTGGAGATCACTAGTGGTTGACCACCCTCCAAAACTGCGACGCAACTGTTAGTAGTGCCTAAGTCGATCCCAATAACTTTTCCCATATTTGACAGTATTTTTACTGAATATTTCTGCTGTAGTATGTCGCGGACTAACTTTTTTGCTAAAAACAAAGGCTAGCGGATAACTTCTATGTAACCCCTGTTGCTGGTAGCAATCAAGAAGTTGAAACACAGAGAGTTATCCAAAGCCTTGTCCAAGTTTTAGGTACGCGATGCTCGTCTTTGCTATAACCCAGGCACTTGAGGTCAGCGAGGCGAGCGACTACAGCTTAACTGCTGGCTGAACTCGACTGATCTTCTGGTGCGAAAGGTGTATCTTCCTTGGGAGCAGCTACTTTGACCATTGCATGGCGTAGCACGCGATCGCCCAAGTAATACCCGCGCACTAACTCTTCTAACACTGTTCCTTCAAGATGTTCATCCGTAGGTTCCCGCATTACTGCTTCGTGCAGGTTAGGATCGAATTCTTGACCTTCGGGACGCATTGGTGATACACCCAAGCGCTTCAGGCTATCTACTAATTGTTTGTAAACGCCTTGGTAACTTTTGTGCATGGTCATTTCGCCATCAGATTGTGGTTTGAGGTGCGCTCGCGCCCGCTCAAAATTATCGACTACTGGTAGCAATTCCAAAATCGTATTCCGCTTCACCTGCAACTCTAGGTCTTCTTTTTCTTTGCTAGTGCGTTTCCGGTAATTCTCAAAATCAGCGGCAATCCGCATATATTGAGTACTACGCTCTTCTAGTTGCGTTTTGACGGACTCGATTTGTTGAGTCAGTTCTGCCAAAGCTGCCCTTTCTACTTCAGTTTTCTCAGTTGCAGCGACGCTATTTTCTGAATTGAGAGTAGCAGTATCGCCTGATATATTTGTTTGGGCTGCCACTTGCTCTGTCGCCTCGCTGCCAGATTCATTGAAATTAACTTGGGCTGGGGAGTCACTCTTCATTGCTTGCTTTACCTCTGTTGGTTCACCCAATTGCTGGCTTGTATTGTTTATCTGTTTATTTTCATCGATCATTGTCTATTCATTCCAGATCCTATTTATGGCAGTGTATCTCCACAGCTTGCAACCGTCGTCATCCACGACGTGCCACTGAGGCTGATTTTGTTGCCGACAAGTTCTTGGAAGTGATGTAACCGTCCTCTTATTGTGACAAATGGTGAACACGTTAGCCCAGACGCTACTAAGGCGGGAACCCGAACGAGTAATTTGCAATAATAGCGCCAAATGCGACTCGCCCCTTATCTTAATTTGAAAATATCTTTAATTTTGAATTTTGAATTTGGAGCAAAGCGACGTGACTCAGGACTTTTTTGGGAAATGAGAATTCTGTCTCACAGCCTGGGAATACTTTAAGCAGAGGTTTCCCCTACTCAATTGCTCATTTATGACTTACTCGTCACCACAACGGCGCAGTACCGCTCTAACTACTAGAACAGAGTTTTCGCCCTTCGGCAACAAGCTAGTGCAATCTGGCTATGCCAATACCGAACAGATGAGGCTGGCATTAATTGAAAGCCGCAAATCTGGCAGACCGTTAACAGAAGTATTAGAGTCAATCACTGGGCAACAACTATCACCTGAGTTGCTTAGGCAATACAAAAAACAGCAACTATTTGAACTGAAAATACTATACGGAGTTGAATTTCTCGATCCAGAAGTCAATTCCGTTGGCAACACGATGATGGGGAACCTGATTGAAACCCTCATCCCAGTCGATATCTGCCGTCGCCATCGTTTAGTACCACTGTCGAAACACGAAGACCAAACCCCGCCCTCAGTTTTAGTGGCGATGGTTGCTCCAGATAATCTAGAAGCTTCCGATGACCTGAACCGCATCTTACGCCCCCAAGGCTTGGCCTTGCAGCGTATGGTGATTACCCAGGAAGATTACCAGCAGCTAATCAACCAATATCTGGATGAAATGGCTGTTAAGCAGAAGCATCTGGAACAAGAAAAGTTTACAGATATTAATCAGGATTTAGAAAACCTCGGAAATCTCGATATTTCGGATGCTCCTGAAGAAATGGAGGCCGATCTAGGGGCAGCAATGAAGGGTGCGGAGGATGCCCCAGTTATCAACCTAGTTAATAGAATTCTGGCTAAAGCCTTACATGAGGGCGTTTCTGACATTCATATCGAACCGCAAGAAGAAAACTTACGCATTCGCTTTCGGAAGGATGGGGTACTGCGCGAAGCTTTCGATCCCCTACCGAAAAAAATCATCCCAGCGGTGACAGCCAGATTTAAAATTATCTCCAATCTAGACATTGCTGAACGCCGTTTACCCCAAGATGGACGTATCCGGCGGCTGTTTGAGGGACGCAAAGTAGATTTCCGGGTGAATACCTTACCCAGTCGCTACGGGGAAAAGGTGGTACTGCGGATTTTGGATAACTCCTCTACCCAACTGGGATTAGATAAGTTAATTACCGATCCAGAGACTTTGCATATTGTCCAGGATATGGTTAGCCGTCCCTTTGGGCTAATTTTGGTAACTGGGCCAACTGGTTCCGGGAAAACAACCTCGCTATATTCTGCACTTTCAGAAAAGAACGATCCCGGAATTAATATCAGTACTGTAGAAGACCCAATTGAGTACAGTCTTCCAGGGATTACTCAAGTACAGGTGATTCGGGAAAAAGGGCTAGATTTTGCTACCGCGTTGCGGGCTTTCTTGCGACAAGATCCAGACGTGCTACTGGTGGGTGAAACGCGGGATAAGGAAACGGCAAAAACAGCGATTGAAGCTGCCTTGACCGGTCACTTAGTATTAACTACTTTACATACCAATGATGCCCCAGGAGCGATCGCTCGTTTGGGAGAAATGGGGATTGAGCCTTTCATGGTTTCTAGTTCCCTAATTGGCGTTTTAGCTCAACGTCTGGTGCGGCGTGTATGTTCTGAATGTCGCATTCCCTACACTCCCACAACTGAAGAACTAGCTCGTTATGGTCTATCAGCTTCCTCTGATGTGGGAGTCACCTTCTATAAAGCTAACACCTTGACATTAGATGCGATCGCAGATGCCAAAGCCAAAAATCAGCTTTGCCCAAAATGTAATGGGGTGGGCTACAAAGGGCGTTGTGGTGTTTATGAAGTCATGCGAGTCACCGAAAACCTGCAAACTCTGATCAACGAAGATGCACCAACGGAACGCATCAAGGAAGTGGCAATAGAAGAGGGTATGAAAACCTTACTGGCTTACAGTTTGGACTTAGTGCGTGAAGGTTCCACCACTCTAGAAGAAGTAGAACGAGTGACGTTTACTGATACTGGTTTGGAAGCAGAGTTAAAAGCCAAACGCAAGACTGGTCTTACCTGTCGGAGTTGCGATGCCACATTGAAACAAGAATGGCTGGATTGTCCTTACTGTATGACAGCTCGGTTTTAAGACTAGTCATTGGTCATTGGTGAATGCTTAATAACTTTAAACAACTGACAAATAAAAAACATTAAAAGGAAGCAGAACTATGGAAATGATGATTGAAGATTTGATGGAGCAGTTGATTGAAATGGGTGGCTCGGATTTGCATTTATCCGCAGGTTTGCCTCCCTACTTCCGTATCAGTGGCAAACTTACCCCTATAGGTGAGCATGTATTGACAGCCGATCAATGTCAAAGGCTGATTTTTAGTATGCTCAACAATACCCAGCGTAAAACCTTAGAGCAGACTTGGGAGTTGGATTGTTCTTATGGTGTCAAAGGTTTGGCTCGCTTTCGGGTCAATGTCTATAAAGAGCGTGGTGCTTATGCTGCTTGCTTACGAGCATTAAGTTCTAAGATTCCTAATTTTGAAAAATTAGGGCTGCCAGATATCGTGCGAGAAATGTGTGATAAGCCCAGAGGACTTATTCTGGTGACAGGCCCTACAGGTTCCGGCAAGACAACTACTCTAGCGGCAATGATTGACTTGATTAACCGCACCAAGGCAGAGCATATTTTAACGGTGGAAGACCCGATTGAATTTGTCTATGAACCAATTAAAAGCTTGGTTCACCAGCGGCAACTAGGAGAAGATACTAAGAGCTTTGCTAATGCTTTGAAAGCAGCCCTGCGAGAAGATCCAGATATTATTCTGGTGGGGGAAATGCGTGATTTGGAAACGATTTCTTTGGCGATTTCCGCAGCAGAAACAGGACACTTGGTATTTGGCACGCTACACACTAGTTCTGCCGCCCAAACAGTTGACCGGATTATTGACGTTTTTCCCCATGAAAGACAAACCCAAGTGCGGGTGCAGTTGTCTAACTCATTGGTGGGTGTATTTAGCCAAACCTTGGTGTCCAAGAAAAACCCTAAACCCGGTGAATATGGTCGGGTGATGGCTCAAGAAATTCTGATAGTAACTCCTGCTATTTCCAACTTGATTCGAGAAGGCAAAACATCTCAAATTTACTCAGCGATTCAAACTGGCGGCAAATTGGGAATGCAAACTCTGGAGAAGGTTTTAGCTGATTTTTATAAAGCAGGAACTATTTCCTTTGAAGCGGCAATGTCTAAGACTTCTAAGCCAGATGAAATTCAACGTCTAATTGGTAATTCTACACCGCAAGCTACCGCCGGTGCTAGACCCGGTGCGGCTGCCAAAGCACATTAAAAGAATTGGGGATAGGGGAGATGAAGAATATTTCATCCCCTTGAGTATTTTGAATTTTGAATTTTGAATTTATTTATGCCAAACTACGTTGCTCGTGTTCGCGATTCACAAGGAAAATCCCGAACAGAAAAAATTGTTGCCGAATCCTTGGTACAGGCTCGGACTAATCTCAGAGATCAAGGTTTTGTAGTTCAAGAACTCAAGCAATCTCAGGGATTTCAGCCAGATGTTGCCTTTAAAAAATTCCAGAATTCCTTAGTTAAGGTTTCTGTAAAAGACAAAGCCGTTTTTTCGCGCCAATTTGCCGTTTTGATGAATGCGGGAGTTGCGATCGTTAGAAGTCTGGGGGTGCTTTCCGAACAGTGTAGTAATACTAAATTGAAACAAGCTCTTGTGGAGATTAGTACTGATGTTCAAAGCGGAATGAATCTTTCAGAGGCAATGCGGAAGCATCCTGACTGTTTTGATGGATTATATGTGAGTATGATTCAAGCTGGCGAAGTTGGTGGTGTTCTAGACGAAGTATTGAATCGTTTAGCCAAGTTGTTAGAAGATGTTGCCCGTTTACAGAACCAAATTAAATCAGCACTGTCTTATCCAACGGTCGTGGGTTTTATCGCAGTTGCTATTTTTTTGGGCATGACTATTTTTCTGATTCCCATTTTTGCCACGATTTTTACACAAATTGGAATCTCATTACCACCTCTAACGCAATTCTTGATGGATGCTAGTAAGTTTTTAAGAAGTCCGGGTGCTTTCGTCCTACTTGCTGCTCTTATAGGACTAAAATTTGCCTTTACACAATACGGTAAAACTCCTGTTGGTCGCATCACAATTGATCGTTTGTCCCTGAAGATGCCATTGTTTGGTGACTTAATTCAAAAATCTTCAGTTGCCCGCTTTAGCCGAACTTTTGGTTCTTTGACTCGTTCAGGTGTACCAATTTTAACTTGCTTAGAAATTGTCCGAGATACATCAGGAAACCAAGTGATTGCCAATGCCATAGACGCAGCCCGTATGGAGATTCAACAAGGAGGCATGATTAGCATTGCTTTACAAAAAGATGCCGTTTTTCCGGCTATGGCAATTCAAATGATTAGTATCGGAGAAGAAACTGGAGAATTAGATGCAATGTTGATGAAAGTTGCCGATTTCTATGAAGATGAAGTCGAGCAAGCAGTAAAAGCAATGACCAGTATTTTGGAACCGGTGATGATTGTAGTTCTAGGAGGAATGGTGGGAACCATTTTGCTAGCGATGTATCTACCGATGTTTGCGGTATTTGAAAAGCTGGGATAAAGGATTAATAGTTAAGAGTTAGAAGTTATGAGTTAGAAATTAAAATTTTTTATTCCTAACTTTTAGCTCCTAACTGATTAATTTTATTATTAACTTTTAACTCCTCACTATTTAATAAATTATGACTGTGCAAAAATCTCAGTACGAAGCGAGTTTGGCAGAGTACAGCAATCATCTAGCTGCGATCGCCTTACTAAAGCAATATCGGCCATATTTGGAGATGATTCCCAGTTTGCGCCGTCCAGATGAAAGTGTCATCACTATACCTTTGCCAATTGTCCGGCTTCGCAATCCTGCTACAACAGCCCCACAAACGATTTGCTTACCCTGTGATGTGGCAATTTTGATGTGCGATCCAGAGTGGAAAATCAAAACTGGAGCAGAAATTTTAGTCTTTATTCATCGCGCTCACGAAGACTTTTCTGATTTGTTAGGACGTTGGCGACAAACCCAAGTTTGCCTAGACAATGATTATGAGTGGTTGATGCCCCTCCGTCACAGTCATATTTTGAGTGAGGGAGTTAATGCTATATATCCTCTGTTTATCGTTTTTAGTGAGACTTTAGAACGCATCCAAAGAGGTCTTGTGGGAGCCGAACTCCCATTTATTATACAAACACCAGATTTGCTGATTGAGGAGAATCTCACAGATATTTTCTCTTCACAAACTCCACCAGCTTAGGTACTTACAGCAGAATTCAGAATTCAAAAGTAAAATACGCTTTATACCTGGCTAACAGACGAATCGTTGTGTACCTCACTAGTTTGAAATCTGCTGTATAGTCAAAAAAAACATCATAAATGTACTAAGTGTGAAACTACATATTTTTACCCCCGGCTATGCCGTCCCCCTTTTGCTAAACTAGAGGGGTTTTATTATGTGCATCTTCATACAAAATTGTTATAATACCAATTCTATATGAGGGTGCATAGAACTGTAGAATAGGGTGATAGGAAAAATTAAACACTGCTTGGCAAGCAATGGGACGCCCTTTTAACTTAGAAATCAGTGAGAGCGCTGAATATTTGTCTAAAAGTCTCAAGAAGGCTCGGACTGCTTTTGAGAAAGAACGGTTGCAAATGCTGTGGTGGATAAAAACAGGACAAGCAACACAGCATCAGGAACTAAGCCGCATGTTGGGCAGAGATGGCTCAACGGTAACACGCTGGTTGCAAAAGTATCGACAAGGGGGACTAGCGAAA
>LXQE01000002.1 GCA_003326195.1 Nostoc punctiforme NIES-2108 | reverse complement strand
AGTCTGTGGATGCCATTTTAAGTATTGTGCGATCTTTAGCACTGTCCATCCAGCGGCTGATAAGCGTAGTACAGTGGCACGACTTTGAGTTCTTGGTGGTATACCTTTTGCTTGAGTGAGTGCTAGTAGGGCTTGATCTTCTATTGGTGACAGGTCAACTTTTAAAGGCGCTGGCATCTTGGTCAGGGGTAAAAATATTTACGACTAAAAGAGATTATCCCAACTTGATGTGCCATTTTACTTTATCGAATTCTATTTACGAACGCCAAGATGCTCCCTAATGGGCGAAGGAACTTTAGCTGATTGCGAGTTAGTTTATGATGTCGTAAATTACACATTTAAAAATACAACTTTAACATCTAACCAAACCCCCGTGCTGTATCATGATACTTGTCTAGGTAAATAAATATGTTGGTGGTAGGTTTATTTAGCCTATTTACCTAGATGAGTATAATGCAGAAAGTTTTACTGCATAGCGATGCCTACAGTAGTGATAATTGCGTAAAATAAAGTGTTTTATATTACAAAAAATACAGTAAGAGGGCATAAGGGAAGGCACAGACATCGTTTGGCATGGTGGTCTACAAATTCCCGCTCCTTTTAACACCCTCGATCTTGGCTCATATAAAGGATTAGTTTTTGAGAATCATAATTGAAGAAGAATTCAGAAGTCAGAATTCAGGAGTCAGAATGAATGAGTGGGGGATTCAGACCCACCACTTGATTCTTGCACCACTAAATCGGAGATTTAGTGGGGGAGCAAAAACGCCGTTTATTCATCCGGCACTCGCACAGAATTCAATTCTGAATTCTGGCTCCTGACTCCTGAATTCTGTTCGTTAAGTTTTTGCCGACCATTGGTCGGCAAATTGCGATGCCGAGCAACCAACGACAATTGCACGTGCGTAGGCGAAAGTTCCCGTTGGAACTACCTATACTTTACCTAGATAACAGTTATCAAGTTACGCCCGCCAGTTATGCACGTTGTAATGCATAAACCACTGTTTCAGTACTTGCTAGATAATGACTCTACTGTTGTGGGTGAAAGGTGACACTAATTCTTCAAAACTGAATTTACGGGGATGGAGCATTACCTGGATTTCTCACCACACCTTGAATGGAGGAGTAATGAGTAGTGAGTAATAAGTAATAAGTTAATAATTTTACTCATTACTTATTACTTATACGCAAAGCAGCTTGTGAGAAATGCGGGATTACTCTAATTGCGCTGAACTCAAAAAATCAACTGACTGGACACTAATTCTTTAAAACTGACAAATAATTCTTTAATGGACAGTTGGCGGTAGTATCTCTTCATAAAAACATTGCTTGAGGAATGCGCTGAGGCATTTGGCGATGATACTATCAAGGTAATTCATCATGATGAATTATACGATTTAATAAGCGTCGAGAGTCCCAGTTTACCTAGATGACACGTGAACATGAGCAATACAGGGCGTAAAAAAAAGCTGGCATCTTTCAACTGTGACCTTTTGAGAGTAAGAGATGATTTGCTGATATCGGTTATTGCTGCACTCATACCACTTCCAATACTGCTCGCTTTGTGCATTTTTAACTCGGCATTGGKTTTGGGGAAAAGGTTAAAGGGTAAAGGTTAAAGGTTTTTTCTTTCCCCTTTGCCCCGCCCCTTATCCCCAGAGGGGGCCCCACCTTCCCCTTTTCCCCAAAACCCGACAAGTATTGATACCACTTCGAGTCCCAATCAAATACCTTACTGATTGGACGATCTTTAACTGTGCTGCTGGAATA
This sequence comes from Nostoc punctiforme NIES-2108, assembly GCA_003326195.1. Lineage (GTDB taxonomy): Bacteria > Cyanobacteriota > Cyanobacteriia > Cyanobacteriales > Nostocaceae > Nostoc > Nostoc punctiforme_A. The sequence continues at coordinate 17,441 of LXQE01000002.1, read as the reverse complement.
GCCATAGATTTTAAAAGTGTAAGTTAAGCAGTAGTCTTTGGATGCGATGGCTCAAGCGCCCACGGCCAGGCGATCGCTGTTCAGAAGTTAGGCACGGGTTTAATTCAGTACATCAGTTAGGATTGCCGTCGCTCGAGTTAGGGAGCAGATTTATCTCTTTTCCCTCCCAATGTTTTTTCAATATATATTGACAAGTATTTTTGGTGTGTGGTTAATGAAGTATCAGGGATTTGCAGAGATTATGCTCCTGTTAGTAGTTTGAAAAAAATTTGCTTACTAATAATAAAACCCTCACTTTCTTAGGAGGGTTGTAGTAGAGCTACAAGTGAGAATTGGCAATCAGTTAGAGGTTCTGCACTGAGCAATAATTTCCATAGCTCTTCTTTGATGTTCTGGGATGGAGTTGAGGGCAGATATAAGTAATTCCCGCAGAATCTCAGATTGATTTCTTCCAACCACCTGTGAATAGAGCTTTAAATCACTCACATATTTTGGTTCTACGCGAAGTGTAACACTGGCAGAATTATGTTTATTTGACTTGGAACGCATAATTTGACTCCCCTTATAATATGCTCCTACAAGTATGGGTGTAATCGCATAACCTGAGAATAAAGTAATATTGTAATAATATCATAAAAACATTATAGAAGTCAGAATATTTAGCTTAAAAAATAGAGGAATTAGCATAATATGTCAAAAGTAAGAGATAAGTTATCTATGAAGAATTCTAAAAAGAAAAAAGCTTCTTTACCAGTTTATCTAGATGAGTTTGAACGTGAAAGGTTAGAGAAAATCGCCTCTGATTGGGGTACAAGTTTATCAACCACAATCAAAAGGCTGATTAGAGAGAGAGAAATTAATTGTTGAGTAAGCTTATCAATGAATAACTGAATAAAGTCAGACAATAATATTTAAATTTTGTCTTACATTCCTGTAAAAAAAGTTCACAAAAAAGCTTGTTAAGTTTGCCTCCAGCTTTATTTGATGTGATAGTATAATCCAGTTACTAACAGTAGAAAGAAAATAAATATGGTGAATATTTATCTCAAATAAATTCTGCTTTAGTGTTGCAACACGGAGTCAGCCTGCGCCCAGAGTTTCCGCTGAATCGGCATACTCTTGATTCTGACGAATGTATTCTTCTCTTAAGTTTCGAGGTAACACAATTAGACTTATCTGACTATTTATGACAAATAAAGGAGGGATTGTTTTGGTAAGTAATACAAAGGAACGTGGTTCACGCCAAAGAGCTAAAACTAAGAATCAGGTGATTGCCAAGCTGATTGGTAAAGTAGGTTTGAGATACCAATATCAGATATATGCGGTTGGTACAACTTTGATTGTTGCGAGTCAAACAAGACCAGCACAAGCATTTGGTTTGTTTAACCCAGCACAAATAGCAATGACGTGTATGTTTGGTGGAGCATCGGCTCAAGGAAATGCATTAATAAATGGCTTACCAGGAGTGATAAACGCAGCGATAACAGTGATGCTATTCATTTATTTCGTGTCATCAGGAGTGAAGGTTGCCAATGCATTAGGTGACGGGCAAGAAGTAACGCAAATGGTTCAGCAACCAGTAGGGATATTTTTTATAACTCTAGTGTTATTCATTGCCCAAAATATTCTGTTTGCAAATGTCAGTGCCGCTTGCAACTAAAACACAACAACTTCTGGAAGTGTCGAGCAGAAAGAGGTAGCAATTTCTGCTCATTTGTTTAATTTTAATAACTAATAATGAGTCATAGAGAAATCAAACAAGTCAATCAATCGTTAGGGAAGAGCGCACCGATTGGAATCTTTACAGGATTTCAGTTTGCTGTAGTGATTCCATTATTCGGTCTAGGTTTTTTTTTAGCTTTTGCATTGGGATTAAATCTAGCTTGGAGTATATTGATAGGTTGCTGGTTAAGTGCAACAGCATTAGCTTTATCAGGGAAAAAACCTCATTTATTTTGGTCAAAGATTTATCCAATTGTGCCTGTATGGTCGAGAGGGTATACGAGATACTTAACACCGCAACAAAAACAAAAGATTGGAGCTAAGAAAATTCGTAGTCCGTGGAAAAGATGAAGATTAGTCGTTCTCAAACCAACACGAAAGTAAGTCCATTTGAGGACTGGCTAGATTTGACAACTTTTGTAAAACTCAAAAGGGGTGGCTATAGTATTGGTGCTTCCTTACTTAGTAAAAAACTTCTCAGCGACACGAATAATACATTACAACTAGTATTTGGATATAGTTGCACAGGAATTCATCCATTATTTAATTCAAGTGAAGAAGTAGAAGTAATAGCCAAAGCTTTTGAGAATGGGTGCAAGGAGATACCCCAAGTTGAAAAGTTCACATTTAGATGGAGTTCATTCTGTGATGATAGTGATGCAAAAGAGTATTTCTACAAGCGATTGCAAAATCCAGTATCAGATGAGAGCGAATTTCTGGACTGGGGGCAGTTAGGAAGAATTCAGGAATTGACACGTTTGCGTCAGAGAAAAAACATAACTCTGAGCGTCTATACGACTTTCACTATAGTACCAGGGGGAACAGAGGGCGGCGACCCGATAGACCGAGCATTGGTGAAGCTGGCAGATTTTCTGACAAGACGATTTACACCCACAGGGGCGACAGAAGTTACGAAAAAGAACTTAAAAAGGATATTAGAAAAAGCGATAGATGTTTCACAAAGACATTTACAGATATTAACAGAGATGGGTTTTGCGCCCAAGCCAAAAAGTGCAGAGCAACTATGGAATGAGTTAAGTAAGTGTGTGGGAGCAAAGATTGTAAAAATCCCGCATACTTTAGTATTTGATTCATTGGGACTGAGGGAGGAATTTAACGAAACCCCAGCAACGAATAAATCATATATAGATCAAGCTCACGCGACATCAGTATTGATGAATAATGGTATACCTTTCGCAGATAGAAAGTGGGTATGTCTGCCTGATGGCGAGGGTGGTAAAAAATATGTCGGCGTGATGGTATTGTCGCAAAAACCAGAAGTATTCGCATCAACAGAAGCACAAATCAGGTTTCTGTGGAATATATTTGCACGAGAGGCAATTTCGGATGTGGAAGTGATTACCGAAATCAGTCCCGCCGACCAAAAACTAACCCGATTGGCGCAACAAATGATTACCCGGAGAGCGCGAAATGCAGAAATCAGCGCTCAAAAGAAAACAATTGACGTAGCTTCACAAATAAATGTTGAGTGGAGTGTAACAGCCCAAAAGCAATTGTACACAGGGGATACACCAGAAACATTAGGGTTAGTAGTGTTAATTTATCGGGATACACCTGAAGAAATTGACGATACTTGTAGATTGATTTCTGGGTATATTAACCAACCAGCAGAACTAATTCGAGAAACGCAATATGCTTGGCTGATTTGGCTACAAACATTGGGAGCCAAAATGGAACAGTTATTATCACGCCCTTATAATCGTCGATTAACATTTTTTGCGAGTGAAGTACTAGGATTAGCTAGTACAGTGCAAATTGCCAAGGTTGATAATCAGGGTTTTGAATTAATCGCAGAACAAGGTCATTCCCCGGTGCATCTAGACTTGTCGATAACCAAGAATATGATGATTCTAGGAACGACAGGCTCAGGAAAATCTGTTTTAGTTGCCACAATCATCGCAGAATGCTTGGCTACGGGAATGTCAGTTTTGATTATTGACTTACCTAATGATGATGGAACGGGGACATTTGGAGATTTCACCCCATACCACAACGGATTTTACTTTAATATTGCCAAAGAATCAAATAATCTTGTCCAGCCAATAGATTTGTCAGCAATTCCAGAGTGGGATGTAGAGGGGAGAGAAGAAAGACTGAAATTTCATCGAAATGATGTCAACCTAATAGTTTTGCAGTTGGTGTTAGGGTCACAAAAATTTGATGGCTTTTTGGCACAAACCATCGAGTCTTTGATTCCTCTGGGTGTCAAAGCTTTTTATGACAATCCAGATATACATAGAAGATTTGAATTAGCGCGTGTAGCTGGAATTGGAACACAAGAGTGGGATAACACTCCGACTTTGGTGGATATGGAGGAGTTCTTCTCGATGGAACATATTAATTTGGGTTATGAAGATGAGAATGTTGAGAAAGCACTGAACTACATTCGTTTGCGCCTCAAGTACTGGAGAGCCAGTTCTATCGGCAATGCGATTTGTAAACCATCAACTTTCCAAACTGATTCTAAGTTAATTACTTTTGCGCTAACCAACCTGCAATCAGATAAAGATGCAGAAGTATTCGGGATGAGTGCATATATGGCGGCTTCGCGGCAATCACTATCTTCACCAAAGAGTGTGTTCTTCATGGATGAAGCCAGTGTCTTACTGAGGTTTTCTGCATTGTCCCGTTTAGTAGGTAGAAAATGTGCAACGGCTCGGAAATCTGGTAGCCGAATAATTCTTGCGGCCCAAGATGTAATTTCCATTGCCAAATCTGAGGCAGGAGAACAGATTCTACAAAATATACCCACAAGATTGATTGGGCGGTTGGTTTCCGGGGCGGCGAAAAGCTTTACTGATATCCTTTCTATTCCTCACTCAATTATTGAGAAGAATGAGCTATTTCGCCCTAATCTTCAGCAAATGTACACAACATGGTTGCTGGATTACAACCGCACATACATTCGTTGCCGTTATTATCCCTCCTACGTCATGTTGGCGCTAGTTGCCAACAGCAGAGAGGAACAGGCAACGCGCAATCGCTTTCAAGCTCAATATCCGAACAAGTTTGAATGGGTGTCGGAGTTTTCTAAGTATTATGTGGAGTGCATCAAACAAGGACAGTCATTATGAAAGGTCTAATTGCTTTTGTAATTCAACAAAAAATTCTCATGGCAATTTTAGCTATAGGAGTCGCCAGCTTAAGTTTTCAAATGTGGAAGTATCAAGATGAGCAATATCAAAAATTATTGGCTAATCAAAAAGTCCTTTGTGAAAAATCTTTAAAAGATGCTGATGACTTGATTTTCAAAAGTCGAACTCTCTATTCAGCTTTCAATTCAGGAAATGGTAGTCATGCTATTCCTAAAGATAAAATTCAGCAGCCAGGGATTAACACACAGTTGCAAAAGAAATCTTATGTATTAATTAGAACTAAAAAGCATCCTTTGATTCCAAATAATACTCCACATTATAAAAGTACTTACTTTGAAAGTTATTCCAAACCACCAGGAGGAGAAACAAATGTTGATGCAATTGTGACTGCCGAGCCTTTGAACGATTTTGAAGCTCTTGTTACTAGTCCCTGCTCACCAAAACCTTTTCCTGTATTTTTCGAGGATCTATATGAAATCACACAAAAGCATGATTTTACGGCCGATGGTAATTTATCTTGGCGTTAGTTCTCTCTTTACGACGATATTGATTGGCGATAGTTGTAATCAAGCTTGGGGATTAGAGTTACCCTTTTTGACTCAATTTCAGCAAGTTTATACGAGCCTAAAAAGCCGAATATCAAGCTATAAAACTGAGTTGAACCAAGCTTTAGGGCAAAGTTATGGAGAAATAAATGCTGAAATAACTCGACAATTAAATCAGGCGGTTGATTCTACAATTGGGTCATTAGGAATTCCAGACCCCCTAGAATCAAGTGAAAAAATCAAAGAAGTTATTCGCTCACAAAATCCAGATATAACTCAGCCCAATACTAATACTCAAGCTGAGAATGCAGAGTTGTCATGGCATCGTCAATATACTCTAGGTCAATCTCAATCAACTTTAGGAGTTGATGGACAACGAGTACAAGCACAAGAGGCCGATTTGACTAATAATGCATTAAGTACTTCTTCAACTAACGCTGACAACGCACAGTCAGACATCGTAACTCAAGATATTCTCAAAAAAATGGCAATTCAAAATCTACAAAATGTTGTCATTTCCAAGGCAATACATGGAGAGACTCAAAAACAAACACGAGCCTTGGCAGCAGCTAATGTCAATTTGGTTGACATCTCGAAAAATATTTCGTCACAATCTCGCAAAGAAGATGCACAAAGTAGAGCAGTGGCCATGCAATTGTTAGAGGCTGGTGCTTATAACGACGCTTTTTGGGAGAGACAGTGAAAAAGCAGAGGAGCAGGGGAGCAGAGGAGAAAAACCACGCCACTTGCGGTTGTTGCTCTCAACAAAGGAAGCGAGGGAGCAAAGGAGCTATAGCGCCACTTGCAGGCGTTAGCGCGTAGCGGGACGTTCGCGGTAGCGTCTCTAAGAGTTGTACGGCTTTGAACCTTATCTTTTTCGTAAAAAAGGAAAGGGAACCACATATTTAAATACATTTTCCAAAGGAGTTTAATAATGTATGTTTATCTAACTAATTTAATTCCTTTTATTATTGCTCAAACGACTGTTAATCAGACAGATAAAAACCTGCCAACTGATGCGGAAACTATTGTACAAGGTGCAATCAACGGTTCGGAAATTTTTGTTTCAGCATTTGATAATGACTGGAAACTATTTGCGAGTGGTCAAAACCCCGTTTATGTAGCTATTGTTAATGTCTCTATGCTAGCGGCAGTAGTTTTAGTAAGTTTTTGGTCGTTGCAATGGTATGAGCAAATAATGTCAGAGGGCTTTTCAAGTGGAGTTATCAAAGAGATGGCTTTCCCAATGATGGTAATTCTGATGCTCAACAATAATGGAGCAATGCTAGCTACAACTTCTCTAGCATTAAGAAATGTTTCCAATAAATTAAACTCTAGTGTATTGACTGTTACGAGAAATGGTATAACCCTCAAAGAAGCGATTCGGAGTGTTAATACAGATCAAACTTTTATTCTCGCTGCAAAGACGGCAATGGCAGAATGTGAAAAACTAGCTGATTTAGAAATAGATAAAGATGGCAATCAAATTACTCCTAAGAAAGATTGTAAAAATAAGGTAGCTCAAGAAATTGACACTCAAGCATCAGAGTATAAACAAAAGAAAAGGATTCAAGGGCAAAATAATTGGAACCCTTTAGATGTCGCTGGAGGAGCAGTCAATACAATTGTTCAGGGACTATCTTATATAATTTTTAGTGGTCTATCGGCAGCTTTTCAGTTTCTCGTTCAGTTTTCTTTTCTTTTGACAGCTTATGTGGCACCAATATTCTTAGTATTGTCTATGCTGCCAATCGGAGCCAAACCGATTTTTGCTTGGCTTTCGGGGTGGTTAGCACTAACATTAATCCTTATGTCTTACTCAATTATTGTCGGTGTAGCTGCTAGCTCTATAGTTAACTCCCCGTCAAATAATCCATTACTTCTACAGTTAATAGAGGCAATATTTTCACCCATACTTGCAGTAGCAATTGGAACGGGTGGAGGAATGGCTCTATTTTCTGGTTTTACCAGTGCAGCCAAGTTTGTGGTGATGCCAAGGAATAATTGAAGAAGTCGGAAGTCGGAAGTCAGAATTAAACCTACGAAATTTGTTAAAGGTATTGAGAAGATCCAAACATTTACCTAGTTCGCACACGGGAGAGTAGAGAAGGACTTTAATATATGCAACTACTGGAGAAAAAACAAATAAACTTAACTCCCATATTTCTTATGGGTAACGCAGTTTTACTTATTGTTCTACTTTTAATTCAAATAATTAATTTTGCTCGGCTCGGAAGAGTTGCAAATTCCAAAACACCGACTCTAGTTGAACTAAATGATGGGTCTTCGATACGAGTCTCCCCCATTGCCAATGACGAACGATCGCCACAAGTGATTACCTATTTTGTGGGACAGACAATGACGGGGCTACTAAGCTGGACTGGAATTCCAAAGTCTGATGACTCCAACTCCGACCCAACTAAAAAAGCGGTACTAGATGCTGGTGTACAAGTAGGGGAGAAAAAAATCACGACGAATGTATGGGTTACAGGATTTGCATTATCTGAAGATTTTCGAGGTAATTTCTTAGAGGAATTAGGCAATCTGACACCAGTTGACGTTTTCAACGGCACGACGCAATCAGTTTTGGCCGTGCGGTATTTCTCGGAACCCCAGAAATTGGCACCGGGTCACTGGTCAATTGATATGGTAGCTAACCTCGTAGTCTTTCAGGGCAGCAATCAGGTTGGTCAAGCGATCGCATTTAATAAAACCGTATTTGTTAGAGCAATTGATACACCAAGTCCTCCGTCTAACTCATCCGACATTCAACGAATTGCATATAGCGTTCGCAAAGCGGGATTAGAAATTTATAAGATCCAAGATTTAGAAATCGGGAAGTAATCAAATGGCAGTCACAGATGTACTATCTATTGAAGAAAATGACGCAATAGATGCGTTAGAGGAATCAGTTTTGGCAACTCCCAAAGTCCCCCAGGATAAAAAAAGTTTTGCAGCAATGAATGGCGTAACTTTTGAAATTGAGTTCTCAGATCGAGAAGAAGCAAATGAACCTCAAACGCGCCCACAACCAGAAGAAATTGTAACCACTCGCGTCATTTCTCAGCATCCCTTACTCAAAGCTGGGGTAATCGGGAGTGGAATTTTTCTGCTGATTGCAGTGGCAGGTGGGATGATAAATACTTCTATGGATGCTTTAAGCAATTCCACCACAGTTAAACCGGAAGCGATAAAGCAAGAGGTATCTGGCAACGCTCAAGATTTAGAATCACAATCAGAAAATCCTGGCAAGATTAAGACGGCACTAGCGATTACTTCTCAAAAACCAGAATTAGAAAGTCTTCGTAATACTTCAAGAAGCAAAACCACAGTTAAGGAAGCAAACACCGTTGTTAAACCCAACCCTGTGACTTCATCAACTAATTCTACAGTAACGATCTCACCAACAAGCCAACGACAGTACGCCTCAGTTGCACAAATTCAGCCAATAGTTATTCATCCGAATCCCACACTAGAACCAGTTAGAGCAAGACTGCCTGTATCAACAAAATCTTTCTCAAATCCTTTACCTAGACCTAGACCTATATCTCAATCAAATAGAATGAATCCGAGTGTGCCTACCACCAAAGAAAGCGTAGATCCAATGCAACAGTGGTTAACTGTTTCTAATGTCGGTAGTTTCAGCGCTAATAATACTGATACTATGGCTGAAGAACCAATTAGTATCCAAGGGCTATCAGGTGGCACTGGTACAGCTAATGTGACAGTAAAAACTTCAAGTAATGAGTCACAAAACATTGATTATAATGCTAGACGTGTGATAGTAGGAACTCGGATACAGGGCAAAATAGAAACCCCAATTGCGATAAGTGCTGGCAATGCAAATCAAGTTCAAAAATATCTGATTAGACTAACCTCAGTATTAAAAGCATCAGATGGCAGTGAGGTTTTACCCGTAGATTCTTATCTGGTTGTTGTGCCGAATGGCTCAAATAGTGGCGAATATATTCAAATGTCTGCCATCGCAGCTTTAATTAATGTTGATGGTCAGACATTAGAAAAGACTATACCGGAGAATTCCATTATTATTCTCAATAAGAATGGAGAAACTCTCAGGGGGCAATCACGTGAAGGCAGTAGTTTGGGTAGAGATTTCATGACAGCAGTAATTGCTGGAATATCAAAAGCTGCTGAAGTAGAAAATAATCCCAACAGCCAAACTACTATAAGTTCATCTGGATTTTCGACTAGTACCGTGAGTAATGACAATAAAAATTTATTAGCTGGGTTCGCTCAAGGAAGTTTTAGTCAAGTACTGCAATCAATCCAGTCATGGAATACTCAACAAATACAATCTTTGCAGTCCAATAGCCAAGTATTTGTAGTGCCAGCCCAGACAACTGTTCAAATATTCGTAAATCAAACGATTTCTCTATGAAAAGTAGCTTGCACTTACAAAGAAAAGGGTGTGGGGTGTAGGGTGTGGGGTATAGAAATAAAAAACTTTAGTTCTGGGTTATTGCCCAGTAAAAAAAAGATGTATAACGAGTGGCGCAGCGCATCGCGTTTTGCGTCTCCCCTTGGGAGAAGAAATACTACGTCCCTATTGAATCCCCTAAATTTATTTATGGGGTTTCCCTTCTGCCTTCTGCCTCCTGCCTTCTGCCTTCTCAATTTATTAGTTCTGAGTCCGATTCAAGTTTTAGCTGGGAGTGGAGCTAGAACAGTTTATCAAAATGAAGCCCAAGGTATTAATTCGGCAGGAATTGAGTTGAAAGTTTGGCGGGGATATGGATTAACAATTAACTTCATTCCGACTGGTGAAACGATTAAACAAGTCTGGATTGGAGATCCGACTCGTATCTCTTTTACTTCAAATGGAAGCTTATGCCAAAAAACTGATAATTCTTCGTCAAATGATTCGACTTCTAACTGTGGTCAAGTCAATGCAACAGTTATTTTTCTGCGTCAAATCAAACCGATAAGTTTCCCCAATATGACCAATAGCATTGATGGCAGTACCCAAATTACCGTGATTACTAGTGGTTCGGATGGACAGAAACAATACCAGTTCAAATTAATTCCTGCAACAGGACAACCATCATACACCAGTTTGGTGATTAAGCCGGACGTTCTGAGACCACTGCCGATAATCAGAACTAAACCGCAAATCGTGCCAACAGTTAGAGAAAACAAAATGCCTGTGACAACTACAGCGCCACCCCAAGAAAGAGTGGCTGCTGTTACACCTGTAAAAACTACAAACTCTACAATATTTCCTGGTATTCCCCAAGTAAGAAATGATGCTAATGCCCTTGTTTACGGATTAGCGAACGCTGGGCGCAATGGTCAGATCAAGGCTGGAGATGCGACATGGAATAAAGTTCAAGATGCAATTAAATTGCTCCGACTTGGTAAGAGTAGAGAAATAGCTATCTCCCACTCTGGTATTTCAGAAGAAATTTTTAATCAGTTAATCGAGTGGGGGCAGAGATAATGAGTCGAAAGCGTAATTTTTATAGAGAATTTGGGAATTTAATTTGTCTGCCCATTCCCTATCGCTATATTTATTGGTTGGCAGAAATGCATTACATCCTAATGGAGTTGAAGGTAATACTTGTTCAGATTATAAATCTGAACAAGTATAGGCATGAATCATATAGAAAAGTGCAAAAGGTAATAGTTAATTAGAAGGTAACTTAGATGAAATTTACCAAATATTTGTTAATAGCTACAGCTTTAATTCCATTTACCTTATCTGCCCCATCTTCTGCTGATACTCCTACCATAACCTATTCACAAGGTCAATATCTTGCCCAAGCTCCTGACTGGTCACGCATCACTTGGGACAATCTCCCACCTTTACAACAGGCAGGATATTTAAGCATTCCAGAGAATCTGATCTCAGTATTTGGATACGATCCTTCACGCTCATGGTCAGCAGGTCAAAAGGTAGATTCTGTTGTCATGCTAGGGGATGCAGATGATGCATTCAAAATGTCTAATTTTAGCCTAAAATCGATAAGTGCGCTCGTAGTACCGACCAAAGAACTCACATTGAAAGATTTTGGATTAATGCAATGGCAGACTCCAGCATCATTAGTCAAAGCTATTCCTAATTTAGGAAATCTCAGTGTTAAGCAAGTCCCACCAATAGCTGCATTATTGTCTAGAAATGGGGTACAGAGTAGGCAAAGAATTTCTCAAATTTTACGGTCGAATCCTCAAGCGGCAAATTTGGCTTTGGGTAAGCTTGATTTAAGCAAGTATGCAATTGAATCTGTACCAGAATTAACAAAAACTCCATTGAATAAGTTCAAATCGTGGCAGCAGAGTTATATTTCTCAAGTACCAGGACTCAATCAAGTTCCTTTTAGCAAAATGCCCCAGCCGATTGATTCGGATCTTGGTGTGGTTGGTGTGGCATCAACAGTTTTTGGTTCATCAGAACATGGAGAGGCAAGAGTGGGAGCAAACTACTTTATCTCTGGAAGTGTGAAGCGCGGTGATACCACCACACCAGTAGCCTGTTCATCAGGTAAAGAATGCTCTTATCTGGAATTAGGAGATTTTGCAGGTTCAAAAGGTGCGTTATATGGAAAGCGTTGGGCATCTGGTTCATCGCAGCAGGTCAAAGGTGGTTATGGTTTCTTGGCTGCGGTAAACGGAGGTCTTGAACCAACAGGACGATTGGTTTATGGCAGTGGCTTCAAGGTTGCATTGACCGGAGTTAATGAGTCAACAGGTACAGCAGACTTTGGTTTATTCTTTAGAATCTGTGCCCGTCCCCCCTTTATGCCCAAGACCTGTACGCCCTACTTTATTGGCCCAGTGCCGTGGATTGGGGTGAAGGAGAATAATTTAGTAATTGTGGGGACTGGTCAATGACACCAACAAATTCTCAATCAGTTAACCCAAATCAATTGCTGCCATCAGGTATTGAGTCAGTGCTAATTTCTCCGGCAGGACTTGGATTACTCGCCTGTGGTGCAGTAATTGTAGTGGCTAAATATATTGATGCAAAAGCAGGTATTGCTAAATTGGCGACTGCAAGATGGGGTGGAGCAGCAGAGAAGACAGCAGCTCGTAAACTTGCTTGTAAACAAATCAATAAACGTAAACATAATCGTGTGTCGCTGTACGTTGGCACTCCCAAGAATACAAGCAGTGAAGTTGTGGGTGGAATCAGAAAAACAAAAATTCCTTCAGATTCTAAAACACTGTACTTACCAGACGCGCAACGGGGGATTTTCGTTTGTGGTGGCCCAGGTTGTGGAAAGTCATTTTCAATGATTAACCCTCTGCTGCGTTCAGCAATAGATCAGGGGTTCCCCTTAGCACTTTACGATTTCAAGTACGCAGAGCAAGAATCAGCTTATTCTCCATCTAAAGGACAAGCGCCAGTACTAGCAGGATATGCACTCTTACGTGGTTATCAAGTCACCGTCTTAGCCCCAGGTTTTGCAGAATCGGCAGTTGCCAATCCAATAGACTTTCTTCGCAATAATGAAGACTCGGAAATGGCGCGGCAGCTTGCGATCACTCTCAACCGCAACTTTCAACTAGGTGAAAAAGATTCAGGAAACAGCTTCTTCACGAATGCCGGAGATCAGCTAGTACAAGCTGTTTTCATGTTGGCGAAGGGAACACAATACCCAGATATCATGATGTGCCAAGCCCTATTGGGATTGCCAAAGCTAGTTAAGCGCATGGAACAAGCAGAAAATCTTAATTTCATGGTTAGGGAAGCTTTCGCACAGTTTGTATCTGTAGCTGGTAGCCCAGAAACAGCGGCTAGCATCGTGGGTACAGCTAGTGGATTGTTCAGCCGATTCATGGTTCCGGCAGCATTGGCAGCTTTCTGCGGAAAAACCAATATTCCACTGGACTTGAAAGGGCGACAGATGGTGATATTTGGGATGAACAAAGAAAAGCGTGATGTAATTGCACCGCTGCTTGTCTCCATCCTGCATTTAATAATAAGCAGAAATGTCGCCTATAAACGCACTTGTCCTCTGGTGCTTGGGATTGATGAATTACCGACATTATATTTACCAGCCCTGGTGGATTGGTTAAACCAAAATCGGGAAGATGGGCTAATTTCAATATTAGGTTTACAAAATCTCTCAATGCTGATTGAGGCTTATGGAGAAAATACAACGAATGCCATATTTGGGGGATGCGCTACCAAAGCATTCTTTAATCCCCAAGATGATGTAGCAGCAGAACGTTTTAGTAAGTTTTTAGGTGATGAAGAGATTAAGTATAAACAGCGTTCCCGCTCATCAGGCGGAAAGGGTGGTGCAAGTATTTCCAACTCCGACCAAAACAGTACTCGTAAGTTATTTGATATTAATCAATTTAATACATTACCAGAAGGTAAAGCCGTAATTATTAGTCCAGGGTTTCGTTCTCGTGGACAGATAAGTATACCAATATTACAAAATATTCATATTCCTCAACATGAAATTGACTCAGAGGTAACGAGTGTCGGAGCTTGGTACAAGTTTCAAAAGTCATTGGCATCTAAATCAATTTTGAAACCTCCAGCAGATCAAGAAATGAAAATTCGTCGGCAAGCTGCTTTGGAATTATTGCCTTTAATAGAAAACCAAGAGCAGTTATCAGAATATGCTAGTTTGATTTAAAATCAGATAGTTCACTCGAGTTACTATTAAATAAATCAGAAGGAGAAACTATGGCAGATAATTCTTACCGCATTTCAGAAACAGACAGAAAAAGAATTTTAAGGCTTCCTGATGATATAGCAGCCTTAGCCGATAGATATCCTTCAGAACTAGTAAATATTTCTGATAGTTGGGACGAAAAACCTTTTCCCGAAGGATATATCCCTCGGACTATCGAAGTTTATACTGCTGAGATTGAAGATGCCGTAATTTCTATCACAGATAATGTTTTAGTTGGTTATATACCTTGCCCAACCGAAGCCAATCCCTCGTCTGTAACCGTAGTAGTTGATGGAGACTTTGCTTACATTGAAATTGAAGGCAGAGAGATAATTAATCATATTGGCGGTGCTATTCTTCCAAAAATCAATACTAATATAACCGAATTACTTCAAACAATAATAACGGGTAAAAAGGATGATTAATGATGGAGATGCTAAGGAAGTTAAACGTGATTATATAGACATACTTGAATACATTTTTAAGCAGAAAAACAACAAGGATAAAGAGAAAAACAATACTCCAGAACAAAGTAATTCACTTCGTCCACGCCCAAAGGAGCATTTATCAGTATACATATCAGGTAAAAAGGTTTACGAAGCTGACAGAGGAGAACAACCATCTGTTAATTATTTAGATTCTCAAAATACGGAGATTCTAAATAAATCGCTCTCTGATCCTCAAAGCTTTAACGGTACTATCCTAATCAAGATTGATAACGAGAAAGTCTTTCATAGTAAGAATGGAGAAGTATTGCTCGACAGTTTAGGACTAGTTGATCCGGCAATTGCAAAACAGAAGAAAGCACCGCAACAACGAACCTACAGCGTAGAATCTTTACAAAAGCAAGTGCAAGTGTTGCAGAAGAAACTTAGTGAACAGCAAAAACTTGTTGATAGCATTAAATCAAACCAGAATTCACCTGAATCTTTGTCACAACTAGCTGCTCAAGTTGCCGAAATGAGTAAATCCTTGGAGAAGCAGCAACAGTTAATTGAGAATACCCAAAAAGCATTGTCCCAGGCAAATGAAGGATTTTTGCCACAAGTTCAAAATACGGTTCTTCAAAACTGGGTTGGTTCAGTTGAACGTCAGGTAAAGAAAACAGCTAGAAACGCATTTGAGCGTCTTTTGGATGCTCTGACCCCTGAAGTCACGAAGCTAAGGAAAGAAATTGCACAGATGAAAGCTCACATAGAGCAACAAGTTGCTAACCGACTAGATGAAGTCAGAGAAAACACAGATAACGTCAGGGATGAAATCAATCAACAAGTTGGTAACTTAACTCAAGAATTGCGTACACAGGTAGACGGTGTTAAAAACACGGTTGATGAAAGCCTTATGGGTGTTAAGTCAGCCATTGACAATACTCGAACTGAACTACGGGCTGCTGTTGAGGATGCCAAGGGCCAAGCTATCGAGCAAAGTGTTAAAGCCCTGCTTAACATTTTGGGTAAAGATAACCCTGATGGTTCTAAGAGTTTTAAAAGTACAAGTTTTGATTTTGAACGTCTTGGCGATAATGTAATCGTCCGTGCTAAAAACGGTCAGGCTGTACTCGCAGACGGAGTTTTATCGCCTAACGTGTCAGAGCAACAGTTACAGGCACTTGATAAGGTTCAATCTGTTGTTGATATGCATCATCAAATTCAGCAGAATTCTCAACAAGAATCACAATTTAGAAGTATGCACAGATAAAGCAGAGGGAGCGTAAAAATGGTACTAATCCTAACCATTGGTTTGTTGTTTGCAGTGGGTGGAATAATTTTTCTAGCTTGGCTGTTTGTGTTATTTCCACCTTCAACGCCAAAGTCAAAGTATCGCTCCCAAGGTTTTAAGCAATCGCCATTACCACCTAAGAGTACGAAATCGTCTGACATTTCACCTCAACATTTTGTACGACGAAGCCCAGCACCAACGCAAAAGGCTTTCTTAGCTAAAAATTTTAAGAAGCAATTACTATCAAGTCCAGCGCGAACACCAAGGGTTAGATTATCTAAAAATCTTAAGAAACACTTGAATAATATTGAGTACGCTAGTCAAGTATTACTTGAGCTTCGTAGCATAACTCAATTAGCCAAATTGCCAGTAGTAATCGCCACACTGCGTAGGATATCACCTTACGTTTTTGAGGAATTGGTACTCACTTGCTGCCTTGAACAGGGCTGGCAAATCCAACGCAACTTTCGGTACACCGGTGACGGCGGGATAGATGGCCGCGTGTTGATTTTGGGAAAGCTTTATGTAATCCAGGTTAAGCGTTACGCTGATTACATTAGCCCAGAACATATCAAAGATTTCCTGTCCTGTATTGAAAGTGAGAGAGCCAGTGGTGGATTCTTCGTGCATACTGGCATAACTGGACAGTTATCAAAACAGTTGATTCGTGACTCCGATGAAATCATCTTAGTGAGCGGTCAGAAACTGGTAAATTTTGTTTTAGGTAAGCAGTTGAAGATAATAGGGATAACAATACCATTTAAATCAGTGAACAGTTATCAGTGAATAATGAATAGTGAACAACCAACCTATCAATGAATTGATGGAAATATCTGATATCTGAACTTGATACTTGATACGTGATAACTAATAAGTTAACGCCGGAACCGTAGATGCTCTTCGTTGTCATCTGGCGATGGCGAGTTGATTCCCAATCTTTTCATAATCGATGGTTTGTCATCTCTAATTAGTTGCCTAACGATGTTCATTTTCTGTTCAAAGCTCAAAGCTTTGGCATCATCGGTAACGCTAGTTAATAACCAGTTGACTTTTTCCCCTGTTACCTTTTCACCTTTAATATATTTTCCTACTTCCATAACTACTTCTGCCAATTTTTCTCGCTCCAAACTTTGAATTATTTGTTTGAGATGCAATTTTAAGTGGCCTAGTAATGTTTCATCAGCTAAACCCGATTCGATTACAGATTGTTCAGCATGATTGGAGCTTAATGAAATGACCCGATTTTCTGTAATGGATTGTAAATCATTAGCAAGGACTGCATCTAGGTCATTAAATGTAGCTTTAGCTGTAATAAGTTGTTCTTTRTATTGAGAAAGTTGTTGTGTTACTTCTAATATAGTTTCAGCTAAAGCCGATTCTATGGCAGATTGTTCAACATAATCAGAGATTGATGAAATGACCCGATTTTCTRTAATGGATTGTAAATCATTAGCAAGGACTGCATCTAGGTCATTAAATGTAGCTTTAGCTGTAATAAGTTGTTCTTTGTATTGAGAAAGTTGTTGTGTTACTTCTAATATAGTTTCAGCTAAAGCCGATTCTATGGCAGATTGTTCAACATAATCAGAGATTGATGAAATGACCCGATTTTCTGTAATGGATTGTAAATCATTAGCAAGGACTGCATCTAGGTCATTAAATGTAGCTTTAGCTGTAATAAGTTGTTCTTT
>LXQE01000001.1 GCA_003326195.1 Nostoc punctiforme NIES-2108 | reverse complement strand
GTTACATGCCAACAGTTGCTTGCCTCACAAAAAGCCCAGAGGTGGTAAATTAACCAAGCAGCAAAAACAGTCCAACCGTGCTCTGGCTTGTCGTAGAGTAGTGATTGAACATATCAACCGCCGTTTAAAAGTGTTTCGCATTTTGAGTCAGCGCTACCGCAATCGGAGAAAACGATTTGGGTTGCGTTGTCATTTAATTGCTGGGATTTATAACTACGAACTTCAGAAAGCGTAAATTTCTCTGTTTGCTTAGTTAACCCTTCACAATACCATAAAACTTTTTTGCAAGAGGTCTATTGGACTTAACAGAGAAGCGCTATAGTCAAATTTGGACTAACATAACTGAGTGTTCGATCGCTTGCCTTGTCAAAGACTCATGACTAAAGTAACATCTCAAGAAATTGCACAGTTTCGCTCTCAATTGGCAGACGATCCTAGCGATATGGAAGCGCTGGATTTAATTGAAGACTGTGATGGAGATTTGGAAGATGCAGCGATGACGCTAGCTATCCGAGCAGGACAACAACCAGAAAGAGCAAATTCCGAGTGGTTAGATGCCTTGGCGAGAAAATGGCGTGTCGTCATTTGCGAACAAGAATATCGAGAAGATTTGCTTAATACTTCTCTTCAGAAGATGATGGAACGTTTAAAAACAACGCCAACATTTCCTAAGATTTTGGCAACGCCAGTTTTGCTATACGTCCTCAAGCAAGGCGTAAACAATTTTTGTGAGCCACTAGATTTGTTAAAATGATCGTCCCGTCCCGCATTTAGGCAGCAGGGAGAAAGAGTTAGAGACAAATCGTTTGTATCAAGTATTTCATGAAATGGTATAAGTCTTGGAGTAATCCAGATGTGTGCTTCTAGTCATACGAGGTTCAATCGACCAGGACTGATACGCTGTTAATTAAGGCAAAACTTCTATTAGACAAATTGTAAAATCAATGAATTACCTTGTTGCCGTATTACCAGACCGCATTCAAGCCGAAGCTGCTTACTTAGCTTTAGAAAAAGAAGGCATTAACAGCACTATTTTGGGGAGGGGGTATAAAACGGCTGACGAGTTTGGCTTAATTGACCCCAAAGACCAAGCTAAAAAACAAGCAAAACAGATGGCAACCTGGCTGATACCATTTGGCTTTTTTGCAGGTTTTACATTCAGCCTGATTACTGGTTTAGATACTTTTGCCTGGGCGGGTGAAGTTGGCAATCACATTGTTGGCGGACTGCTGGGTGCTGCTAGTGGTGCAATGGGCGGTGTGTTTGTCGGTGGCGGAGTTGGTTTACTTATAGGTGGTGGTGATGCTTTACCTTATCGCAACCGCTTAGATGCAGGTAAATATTTAGTAGCTGTTCAAGGTTCTGAAACTCTGACTCGCCAAGCAACCAAAATATTACGTCAGTTTGATCCAGAAAATATCCAAGGTTATGCCGACACAAATACTGTGTATTGAATAAATCATAGTTTACAGATCGCAATACAGCGGCTTGAGTTACTTTCCTATTCTTTGGAGATGGCGTAAGCCGCTGCGATCGCAAACAAATCCCCAGTAGAAAAGCTAACCTAATCTGGACAGGAACTGTAGAAATGGGAATTAAAGCTAGAATCAGGATAGTTATAGCAAATTAATTCTCAATTCATAACTCATAATTTTTAAGAATGTTGCCACGAGAAGAACTTTTAAAAGGTGTTGAAAATCGAGATAGTGTCGCTCGTGCAATCGATCAAGCAGAGCAAGCGATCAAAACTTGGGAAGTAGTTTTGACAGATTTTCTATCTCCCCCAGAATTGGCAGAAATTCAACGGGTGTTTAACCGATTAACAGAAGTCCAATTGGTGGCATGGGGTGGATATCCGCAAGCTGAACGCCAAAGAATAGCGATCGCTCGTTCGGAACTTCCGTTAGATCAATCTCAAGTCAGCCTTGTAGCTGTAGAAATTGCTGGTAATTTCCTGTTTGATACCGCCTCTCACCGCGACTTTTTAGGCGCAATGTTGGGGACGGGAATTGTTCGTGAAAAGACGGGAGATGTGATTGTCTTAGGAGAACGAGGGGCGCAAGCGATTGTTGCACCAGAGTTGGTGGAATTTTTGTCAATGAGCCTCAAACAGGTGCGATCGGTTCCTGTGAAAACTCAGCAGATTGAGCTAACTGAATTAAAGGTTCGGGAACCCAAGAAAAAAGAATTAACTACTGTGGAGGCTTCTTTAAGATTAGATGCGATCGCATCTGCTGGTTTTGGTATGTCCCGCAGCAAAATGGTTGATTTCATCGATGCTGGTGATGTCCGCGTCAATTGGAAGGAAGTTACCCAAGCTAGTTCTCAAGTCAAATCAGGCGACTTAATCGCCATTCGCTCTAAAGGGCGTTTAGAAGTTGGGGAAATCGCCGTTACAAAAAAAGAGCGTTACCGAGTTCAATTAACAAGGTATATGTAATAAGTTAGGAGTGAAAAGTTAGGAGTGAGGAGTTTTAAATACATCAGTTTATTTAACTTTAAACTCCAAACCCCTAAACTCCTAACTCCTAAATAGATACCTAATACTTAGGCTTTAAAGCGTTTCGCTAACATATTCAGTAGAAGTTTGCGCGGTACAAGCCGAGATAATTTGCTTCTAATTTGAGTGGTACTATCAGAGCTAATAACAGTTGGATAGCCTTTTTCTAAAGCTTCTAAAGATTCCCAAACCACTTTTTCGGAAGAATAGACTTTATCTGTACTGCCTGCCAGCGCTGGAGGAAAATTAGCTTCTGCAAAAAAGTTTGTTTCTATTGGCCCTGGACAAGTGACTAAAATACGGACACCATACTGATAATTTTCTGCCCATAATGCTTCACTAAAGCTGAGAATAAAAGCTTTACTAGCAGCATAAACAGAAAGGTATGGTATTGGTTGAAATGCGGTAATAGAGGATACGTTAATAATACTTCCAGAACGACGTTGCCGCATCAATGGTAGAAATTTGTGGGTTAAATCTACTAATGCTAAAATGTTTAATTGTACGATTTTAACTTGTTTTTCTCCATCCCCTTCAGCAAAGTCGCCATAGGAACCAAAACCAGCATTATTGATTAATAAATCAATGTTTAATCCCTTTGCCTTTGTGGCATCAAATACACTAGCAGCTGCATTAGGTTCTGTGAGGTCTTTTACTACAACGTCTACTTGAATTTTGTGTTGTTCTTGTAGTTGTTTAGCTAATTTGCTTAGTTTATCTTCAGAACGAGCAACGAGTACAAGATTTGTTTTACGTGCAGCTAGTTCTTGAGCAAAGGCTTTACCAATACCACTAGAAGCACCAGTAATTAAAGCAGTTGGCATTCTACATATTCAGATAGTTTTTAAGCACTTATAAATCTTAGCTATGCTGACTAAAAGTTTTAACTACCCAAAGTGATATATCCAAAAGGGTAAAACCAGCACTTAGTACTATGAAATCTGAATGAAGGCTTGCTCCACTCAGAACTTCTCCTGACCTAAAACTTGACTTTTAGAAACTATATTAATTCTCCCAATATACCGATATGGGAGATTCTTAAATCTTCTTCATCTGTATATTGAATAGACGAGTCGATTTTTTCTGGTAATTCTACGTCCTTGCGCGACCACTCAAATACAAATTTAGAGTCCAAATGCTTAAGATTAGAAAATATCTGCTTCCATTGGCTTCGTCGAATTCGATTTCCCCACCTTGATTGTAATTCTCTCGAATAGGCTTGTTGTTGATAAATAAAGAACTCAAATGGTCTTTCTTTTGCATCTCTGTGATCTAGTAAATCAATCAGATGAAACATAAAGCCATCATCTGAGAGGCTAGTTACAAGATTTTCTAAAAGTGGCACAACATCATCAATGGGGACATGCTCTAACACAGATTTAGAGAATATAAAATCTATTTTTTCTTTACTCGGCACTTTTTGAGCCAAATTAATTGGAGCAATGTATTCTATACCCAAGTCTTGTAAAACTTCTACAGATAAATTTTTTAATGAAAGCAGTTTTTTTAAACGTAAGCGGATAATATCCCGATCTTCAAATGTAGATAGACTATCTAAGATACTCCAATCTACAGAATTACACACGGCTTTAAAAATATTTTCGGGTTGTAATAACGGGCAAATATCCGTTGCATAAACCTTTTGTGCTCCAAGAAGGTAAAATACTAACGAATGAGTAAGTAACCATCCACTTCCAATTTCAAGACAAACTTTATCACGTAATACATATTTTTCTTTGCCAGACTGAAGCAGATATATAGCAACTTCATTAGCACAAATATCAAGCCTTTTGCCTGTAATAGCTAGCCTACTGGAATGCGTTCTATTATATAAACCTTGATACAGATCGGATGATCTAACCATCGATTTGATGCGTTCATCAAGGAGATTCCTTACTATATTTTTCATTTGGTAGACCTCTATTACTGAATTTAGTGTGAATAAAACACAACATTATTAACTGTACCAGTAAGATAAATTTCTGTATGACATATAGGTATTTTTTATTAGACTGCCTTGAAAATAGGAAATAGGAAACAGGGAACGGGGAATAGGAAGAAGTATTTTCATTGTTCCTTGTGAGTTCCACTCATGGAGTCTCTTGCACAAATGTACAATTTGCCTGCGGTATCTTGCCACATCCCCCAACCCCTTTTCCCAATTTTGGGAGAGGGATTTAGTATGAGGGCTTTTGATTCATGTAAGAAGTTGATTAAGTCAGATATTACAAATAATGATTTTTTCATGGCGATTAAAATGCATTTTGAATTGCTAATCACCATTTTTCAGACCAGTAGATAATTTCTGAGGTGGAACTATTAATAGCAACGCCGTAGCTATCTCCATGATTCCACTTAAAGCCAGGTCTACCTTTGTCATCTGTATTTAATACCAATATTTCATAAGTAGCTGGAAAAGATTCTGTAGGAGAGTCACTAGTGTAGAAGAAAGTTGTCGGCACACCGTTAGGTTGATTTATATGGTCGTTTGTGTTACCACCTCTATATTGGTGCTTGGCAGTATTTCTGTATTGTGAAAGTAATTTTTCTATCTTCTTTGGTGGCTCTTTCAGCCTAATTTGAAAAAAACTACTTTCTTGCAAAACTTTGGGAGAGTAAGCAATACGAACATCTTTAGCATCAGGGGGAATTTCATTAGGAAAATGTTTTACTTGGTCATTTTCAGACCATAGTTGATTACGAATTTCTTTGTAGCGTGATGTATCAGTTATGATTTTAGGCTCGCTAGTACTGCTAAAAGTTGTTCTCAGAAAAAAGCTCCCCCCGACAATACTAAGACTAGCAAGGGCTAATAGAAATTGCGATCGCTTCATCAAGTTGGGTGTGTCTAACTTTCATAGTCATATACCCAACTAATAAACTAAATTCGTACTATTGCGGATATCGAATCAGAGATATTAACAGAAACTTTGTGTATTCAGAGGAAAATGGGGATAATTGTAAAATTAATGTGAAGTTGGTCAATGATTACCTAGTCAAATACCGTAGACGATCCTCATTGAGGCTAGTACTACCGTTGTAGCTAAGTAAATCAATTCCACAGTCGTCCATTTTTTTTCAATTCTTCCTGATGCAGCAATAACTAAAGCGGATATATAAATAGTAGATGCACCTTAATTAAATCACAGCCTTCAGCTTTTAGTTGAGGGCTTTTTTTATTGCTAATACTTTTTTATTCGGGAATAAAATAAATTTTTTCAAAAGTCTAATTTGCCCGGATATGGCAATAAATAAAGCGGATTAATAAATGGTAGATGCACCTTAATTAAATCATAGCCCTCAGCTTTTAGTTGAAGGCTTTTTTATTGCTGATATTTTTTCGGAAATAAAATAAATTTGTTTAAAAGTCTAATTTGCCCGGATATGGCAATAAATAAAGTGGATTAATAAATGGTAGATGCACCCTAAGAATTACAGCCCTCAGCCACAAGCTGGAGGCTTTTATTATTTAAATATCGATGGCAGCAAACTGGGAGCTAACCACACTGCATAACCAATAAATCCAAACAGCAAGGTAATCAGAGCAGTAATGCCGTAGCTGATGCAAATTAATAAACCGTCAGATTCTATGGTGGCAACAGTCAAAAGTAAAATACCAATAGTAGGGATAGGATTTGTAAACGGGATTGGTAATATTAGTAATACTGTTAATAAAGAGATACAAAACCCATTAATTCGCCAAATTAAAGGATTATGAGCTATTTTTGCCAATCGGGGACGGGCGATTTTCTGGAAAACTTTGGTAAGCCGTCCCAAGTTTTGCAAAAGTAACTGGGCGAAGGAACGAGGAAATTTGTAGTTAGCGATTCTTTTCGGTAGCCAAGGCGATCGCCTTCCTAAAACCATTTGCACTGACAACAGTAAACAAGCACCACCAAATGGGCCAGTTAATCCCGGTGGCATAGGAAGTAAAAAAGGCAAAACTAATAATGTAATTACCAGGCTGAAGCCCCGTTCTGAGGTTTCTGTGAGAATATCACCTAGAGTCAGAGGTTGTTCAGCTAGGCGTTGCAACAGGGACTTTATATCTTGAGAAAATCTCAGATGCATTTGGCGTGAGTTGATGCGAGTTCCCACTTTGTAGTAAAGGAAGATGAGGCAGAATAACTTTTAAACTCTGCCAATTTTAGATTTTGAATTGAAGGAAAATCTAAAATTTAAAATCTAAAATTGAATGACTCCTAACTCCTGCTTTCTGCGGGTACAAAAACAGCTATAGCTTTAGGTATAACCCGAAAATGGGCAGGTGTGTAGGTAGTGATTTCACCATCTGTATTGATAGGGCGAGGTTTGCGAGTATGTACCTCTATTTCTTGACCTTGAAGGGAGCGTACACTCTGCCAATGTATATGTCGCCCTCGTCGCATTGCGGGTAGTAATAGTATAACCTGCCACCAGTGTTCAATCTCCAAGCTATAAAGGTCTAGCCTTTGATCGTCTATTGTGGCATCGTCAGCAACTGCCATACCACCACCGTAATAGCGGCCGTTGCCGACAGCAATTTGCACTGTTTTGACGTGAACCAATTCACCATTAATCGCAATCTCTGCTGTAAAAGGTCTGGCTTCCAAGAGAACTTGCAATGCAGTGGCAGCATAAGCAAATACTCCCCAACGGCGCTTAACTTCTTTGGTAAGTCGTTGGGTAATTTTTACACTCAATCCCATACTGGCAACGTTAAAAAAGTGCTTGCCATTCACACAACCCAAGTCGATGCGCTGTAAATGTCCATCTCCAATAATTTTGCAAGCTTCGTTGAGGGAATTTGGGATTTCCAAAGTTCTCGCTAGATCGTTGGCAGTTCCCAGAGGCAAGATTCCCAAAGGTAACTGAGTTTCAATTAAAGCATCTACGGCAGCATTTAGAGTACCATCTCCTCCGCCAATAATTACCAAGTCAACTTGATGCTTGTAGCGAAGTATAACTTCAGCAAGATGTTTGGGATCTTCTGTAGACTCCTCAATTAAATCAAAGTCAAGTGTTTTTAGATATTGAATCGCTTCCGACAGACCCTTCTGCCCTTGGCGAGCATGACGATTTACTAACAGCAGTGCGCGGGAACTCATGGGTGGTACCTTTTGTTGTTGATATGTCCAATTATCCGCATCTATATCTTCTGCTTGATGTTTACTATAAAAAAGTGTTTAGGCTGTTATGAAAATTATCAACAATTCATTTTACTAATACTTATTATATTGTGACTACTAATTTTTAATTTTTCTTTTTCTTTTTCTTTAGTTTAGCTCTACTATCTCTCAGTGTGTTTATCTTCAATGAATATAATTATTACTCCCTATCTAAATGAATTTTAGGTGTTTTTATTTATAAAATAGCGAGTTGTTCAAATATTATTATGCCAAACACAAGGAATATTTTTCATTAATATAGATACATATACAGCAGAATTCAGAATGGGCTACGCCCCGCTGCACTAACAGAACTCAGGAGTAAAACACGCTTTATGTCTGGATAACAGACTTAGCTTGTGTACCTCAGCATTACAATTATTTAATTTTTGGTTGAGAAAGCAATTGTATCTGTCAACTTATGCTGTGACAGATTGAAAATTGTCTATCTTAAAGCGATCGCACCTTGGAAACGGCTTTTTCGGGTAAATCCCTATCTTGATTTGGAATTTTGCTTTTATGACTTTTTCGGGTCGGTGTCTCCACCAATAATTGCTTGAAACACGTCTCCTAGCAAAAATAAAAACGCTCCAACTAATACTACAATCATTAAACTCGCAAGGGCTGCAAAGGGAGAGATAATAAACAAGATTAAAAGCGCAAACATCAAAATCTTTAGTAATGTCTTATTCATCTTTTTTGATATTGAATAATATGTCTACTCTCTACAAATAATCGATAAATCAACAATCTGTCACCTGCCCTCTGTTAGATTTAATCTGTGCGCGCTTACTTTTGTGGTCAAGGCGTTTTCTTTGAGAACTGCGAGTTGGTTTAGTGGGTTTGCGTTTGATTGTCACGACAACTGCGCTTTGAATGAGTTCTTGAAGTCGTTTCAAGGCTGACTCGCGATTGTTCTCTTGGCTTCGGTGTTCCTGGGCTTTAATTACAACTACTCCTTCTTGGTTAATGCGTCGATCGTTGAGCTTTAAAAGCTGTTGTTTATAATAATCGGGTAATGATGAAGCCGCAATATCGAAGCGCAAGTGGATCGCGGTGGAAACCTTATTTACATTTTGTCCTCCTGCTCCTTGCGAGCGAATCGCAGTAATTTCAATCTCAGTCTGTGGGATAATAACATTGTTGGAAATTTGCAGCATTACTCACAAGAAAAAAAAGAAACTTGTAACTTTGGGATAAATTTTATTTACTCGGTTTGTTCGGTTAGATCTATCATTACATCTGGGTCTTCATTGTTGTTCAAATTCACCTCTAAAGTCTGTCCTTGGATTGTCACTTTATCGCCCGGTACTAGTCGTCGTCCTCGTCGAGTTTCCAGCATCCCGTTGACTTGAACATCGCCACCTTGAATCATCAGCTTGGCTTGGCCTCCAGTTGGCACTATACCCATCAACTTTAAAAATTGATTTAACTTAATTGTGTTGTCTCTAACTTTCTTCATAGTAAATAAATCTACACGATCTTAATTGTATCGTTACCTTCTCAAGCTAAAGCGTAAATCTGTTACAACAGATAATCAGCTAAGTACAGTATTTCATTAATTCGTAGCAAATTTAATTTGGCAATACTCTGCAATGTCAATGCGTCGGCAAACAATGCCATTGCGTCGGCAAACAATGCCATTGCATTGGCAAACAATGCCATTGCGTTGGCGAACAATGCCATTGCGTTGGCGAACAATGCCATTGCGTTGGCGAACAATGCCATTGCGTTGGCGAACAATGCCATTGCGTCGCCCTGCGTTTAACAACGTTATGCTTTTACGCAAAAGTTTGCTGAGAAATGTGAATTTACAGCAGTTTTCATTTAATTGAACTGTATATGTTGTAAAAGCACAGCAATGGTGTACCTCTAGTGTGAGGTGTATTTACCTGAAAATTGCTAATTTTATTACTTGGCTGTGGTGGAGCGGCGCCAAATAGCTCGTCGTAGATATCGCTCTAACAAAAACTGTAATACCAGTTATTATCTATAATGTTGATCGACAAAACTGCCAGATATGGGCTAAAAACTAGTCTGGAAGGTTCTTTTAGTGTGTTCAGGGGACTGGATCTATGATTAAGCTTGGTTTATTGGTACAGTCCCAGAATAACTCTTTGGGTATCGGAAAAGTTACGGAAATATCTGATACCAATGCAAACGTTGAGTATTTCTGCTCTATAGGCCAACGTCTCCAAAAAACTTTACCTTTAAGTTCGCTCTCTGAAGTCAAGCTGGAACCCCAGGCTCGATGCTATATTAAGTCCCAAACTCAGGATAAGTGGATAGTGGGCAGAGTTTTTATCTGGGATGATGATACAGAAATGTATCAAATTGATTTACCAGATAAGAAAACTGCGATCGCTTCTGTTGAAGATATTTACGTTCGGTGTAATCTACCAAATACAGACCCCATCCAAACTCTGGCGATGAAGGGTCACGAAACGCCTTACTTCCATGACAAAAGATTGGCTTTCGTGAAATCCTTGATTCAGCAACGCGCTGTGAGTCGCGGGATGACGGGACTGATTTCGGCAAATATTAATCTTTATCCTCACCAAGTTGAAGTAGTCAGGCGGGTACTGGAAGACCCAATTCAACGCTACTTGTTAGCAGATGAGGTCGGACTCGGAAAAACCATCGAAGCGGGTGCGATTCTCCGTCAATTCCTCCTCGATGAACCGAAAAGAGGTGCGGTGGTATTAGTTCCGCAATATTTGCTCAAACAATGGCGGACTGAGTTAGAAAACAAGTTTTACATCTCCCATTTTGGCAAACGGGTAGCGGTGCTGGCGGTTGAAGATATTCATAAAATCAACCTGAAAGCAAGGATAGGCTGCTTAATTTTAGATGAAGCTCATCACATCGCCGCAATGGCAACCTCTAAGGATGCAACAGTGCGCCAGCGTTTTCAGACTTGCAAAGAACTTGCTCATAAAAGCGATCGCTTACTTTTATTATCTGCCACTCCGGTTCTCAATCACGAGCAGGATTTTCTGGCCATGTTGCACTTGCTCGACCCGACAACCTATCAAATTGGTGATTTAGCAGGTTTTCGCGCCAAAGTTGAAAGCCGTCAGCAAATTGGTAAACTTCTGCTTTCTTTTAAAGAAGGTGCAGAACCAGAGGTTCTCAAAAGCAACTTGCAGCAATTGCGCAACCTCTTGGCTGAAGATAAGTATTTACTGAAGCTGGCGGATGATTTAGAAAATTGTTTACAAGCAAATTCTACTGAGCAAGAGCAAATCGTCCAAGCGATTCGCGTCCATGTCAGCGATATTTATCGACTACACCGCCGAATGCTTCGCAACCGTCGCGCTGCGGTGGAAGACGTGATATTTGACCGCAACTTTACGCCCAAAGAAGAGTATGATTTAGACGAGCGATCGCTTGATATCCACGAACTCCTCAATCAATGGCGGAGTGTTGCTCCTAGTGAAAAGCAATATCAGCGAATTTTTCTGTTGTTATTTCTCGCTGCTGGGACTTGGTTAGGCATTTTAGAGCAGGTAATTACGGCGCGTTTAACTGCGAAACCTCATGCTAAACTCATCCAGGAGTTTAAAGAAGATGATGTTCGCCTATTAACTACAACCCCCAAATTCTCAGGGGAAGAAGAGATTCTCCAATCCTTACTAAAAATTATTCGTCAACCTCAAGAGGACGGACAACGGACGGAAAATTTGAAAACAGTGCTGCTGAATCAGCTAGGTACTTATTTCAAAATTCCCGCAAACGTTCGGAAGAATCAAAAGGAATTCATCACGAGAATACAGCAGAGAATTAAAAGACCAATTACTGGCGATATTCTGCCCAAATTTATTGTATTTACCAGTTTTGTGCAAACTTGTGGCGAAATTGTCCGGTATTTATCTGATACCTTTGGTGCAGAGACAGTAGCCAGCCATCAATTTGGAGAATCACCAGACAAGGTTGAAGAAGGCTTAAATCGGTTCAAGAATAACCCAAACTGCTTTATTTTAGTATGCGATCGCTCTGGAGAAGAAGGGCGTAACCTCCAGTTTGCCGATTGGTTAATTCATTTTGACCTGCCTTGGTCGCCTAATCAATTAGAGCAGAGAATTGGTAGACTTGACCGCATTGGCAGCAAAATTGGCATCCAATCTAGTGCCTTGATTGGCCCTTACTTGGAAGATAGCCCTCACAATGCTTGGTATAAAGTCTTAAAAGATGGGTTTGGTATTTTCCAACAATCAATTGCCAGTCTCCAGTTTTATGTTGATGAGAAACTTGCAGAATTGGAAACAGTTTTGTTTCAATCAGGTGCGGCTGGATTATTAGAGATGGTTTCACCAATTCAAGAGCAAATTGAAGCGGAAATAGCCAAAATTAGCGAACAAAATGCTC
Source organism: Nostoc punctiforme NIES-2108 (assembly GCA_003326195.1). GTDB lineage: Bacteria > Cyanobacteriota > Cyanobacteriia > Cyanobacteriales > Nostocaceae > Nostoc > Nostoc punctiforme_A. The sequence goes on along the minus strand of LXQE01000001.1, from coordinate 8,176 downwards.
TAGATGAAATTGATGCAAACGATGAAATTGCTACCGAGTATTTTCAAGAGCTAGATAATTACGATGCTCGTCATCTAGAAATGAAACGAGCAATTGAAGGCTGGATTTGCGACGCGCTGGGATTCAGAGGACTCAATAACCCCGATTCATCAGAGATGCGACGTTATCAACCGACAACGCGTACCTTGGTTCCGATAAATGAGTTACAAAACCGTTTTGCTGAGAGTTCCCTAGACCAATTTGGTACTTATAATCGCAGAGTAGCAAACCAGAATGCTGGTGTTAAACTCTTTCGAGTTGGCGAAGGATTTGTTGAAGCACTCTTGAACTATATCAACTGGGATGACCGAGGTGAAGCCTTTGCTCTCTGGCGCACTGATGCATCTTGGGATGCGAAAGAAGGGAAAGAGTGGTTCGGTTTCCAGTGCAATTATGTAGTCGAGGCAAATTTAAGAATTGCCAAACAAGTTTTACTAGATAACAAACTAGATAATTCTCAATTCAAAAACTTGCAGCGACGTGTTGATGCTCTATTTCCACCAATTATAGAAACTATCTATGTTGATGGTCGCAAGGAGCCAATACGTGCTGTTGAGGATAAAGCTCTTTTAAGTATTCTGCAACGTCCATATAAAGATAAAAACAATAATCAAGGACGAGATTACAACCTAGCAAAAGAGCGCTTAGGAATTATTGACGATTTTGTTGATCCTAGTAAATGGCAAAATTTTTGCTATCAAGTACGTAATGCTTCTTCAGAATTACTTTCCAATCGTCCCGATTTTATTGAATTATGTCAAAATTGTGCTAAAGTCGCCGAAAAGAAATTAGCCAATCGAGTAGAACAATTAGGTCTACGTTTAAATCAGCAAAGTTGGGATAATGCATTAGCTGAAGAATTGAAGATAGAAAATGCTTTAAATGCAGCCATTCTAGAGGGAATTCGCCAGCCGCTTCTGAGGCTTGATTCTGTAGGTTTTATTGTTGTATCGGGGCGATCGCTTGTGCAATTTGAGTGATATTATGTGCGATTAAACAGCTTTGGTAATCCGATTTGATTTCCAAAGATTGAGAGCTTAAAATCCCCGACTTATTTAAAAAGTCGGGGATATTTTTATTCTGGTGTTATTGATGACATTGCTGTAAAAATGCAAAACTTGCTTTAGAAAAAGTTAGGCGATCGCCGCTTCACGAGTAGCAACTTTGCTAAACTGATTTACCGGACGAGGTAAACCAAGATTTTCGCGCAGGGTTCGTGCTTCATACTCTGTACGGAACAGACCGCGACGTTGCAATTCAGGAATTACCAAGTCTACAAACTCATCCAATCCTCCGGGCAACCAAGGTGGCATGATGTTGAATCCATCCGCCCCGCCATTGACAAACCAATCTTCTAGCTGATCGGCAATATGTTCTGGTGTGCCTAGAATCTGACGATGCCCACGCGCTCCAGCTATCCATAAATACAGTTGGCGAATTGTTAAATTCTCTCTCTTCGCTAGGTCAGTCAAAAGTTGCTGACGGCTTTTACCGCCGTTAGTCTCTGGTAAATCGGGCAACGGCCCGTCCAATGGATAGCCAGATAGGTCAAATCCACCGATCATTGAGCCAAGCAAATTTAAGCCGACCACCGGATCGATCAACTCCTGAATTTGATCGAATTTGTCCTTAGCTTCTTGCTCGGTTTTGCCGATAACTGGGAATACACCTGGCATGATCTTGAGATGGTCAGGTGAGCGCCCGTATTGAGCCAGTCTCCCCTTCACATCTGCATAGAATGCCTGAGCTTCTGCCAAGGTCTGCTGGGCAGTGAAAATTACCTCCGCCGTTTGTGCAGCCAGATCCTTACCGTCTTCGGAAGATCCAGCTTGAATGATCACCGGATAACCCTGGATGGGACGCGCCACATTTAGCGGGCCGCGTACTGAAAAATGTTCACCTTTGTGGTTGGGAACGTGCAGTTTATTTGGATCGAAGTAAATACCCGACTCTTTATCATGTAAAAAGGCATCGTCCTCCCAACTATCCCAGAGCTTGGTGACGACATCCACAAACTCTTTGGCACGCTGATAACGTAGCGTATGCTCCATGTGCTTTTCCCGATTGAAGTTCAGCGCTTCAGCTTCAGTAGCAGAAGTTACGAGATTCCAACCGGCACGGCCACCACTGAGATAATCTAATGATGCAAACTTGCGGGCGAGGTGATAAGGCTCGTTATAGGTGGTCGATACTGTCGCCGTCAAACCAATGTTTTCCGTTACTACAGATAAAGCCGACAACAGGGTGAGAGGTTCAAAGTGGACGAGTTTGCCATTTCGGCTCAAAAGGTCAGCGCTTTGATTACGGTCGCGCACAGCCACGCCATCTGCAAAGAAAATCATGTCAAATTTGCCGCGTTCTGCCGTCTGTGCGAGCCTTTTATAATGCTGAAAGTTCAAACCAGCGTCAGCTTGCGCTTCGGGGTGTCGCCATGACGCTACGTGATGGCCAGTGCTGGGCAAGAATGCACCTAGTCTAAGTTGAGGTTTTTTTGTACTCATGCTTTTTTCTGTTTGGTAAGAAAGTGTTTTTAAACGCATAGGCACGCAAAGTAAGCGCAGAGTAACGCAGAGTTTTGCCGAATTTATGCAATGTTGTACTCAGGTGTTATAAGTTAAATCACGCTAGTTTTTTGAATTTTGAATTGCTTACACAGGTTGGGGTTTGAGTAAATCTGTTTTGGTAACAAATTCACTGAATGTACTTGCAACCTGCTGCGGTAATGCAATGCCTGGAGTTTGCACTGGTAAGCGAGGAAACAGTAATTCTGCAACTCGATAAGCTTCTTCGAGATGGGGATAACCTGAGAAAACGAAGGTATCAATTCCTAAATCGGCATATTCCAGCATCCGCGCTGCAACTGTGTCTGGATCTCCCACTAAGGCAGTCCCAGCACCTCCACGCACTAAGCCAACACCTGCCCATAAGTTGGGGCTAATTTCTAAGTTTTTGCGATTACCATTATGCAGTTGAGCCATACGGCGTTGTCCTTCTGATTCAGATTGAGTAAATCGCTGATGTGCAGCTGCTATGGTTTCATCATCGACATACTGAATCAGTTCATTGGCCGCATCCCAAGCTTTTTGCGTAGTTTCGCGGACTATAACGTGCATCCGAATCCCAAAACGTACCGTTCTACCTTGTTCTGCTGCTAATCGACGTACCTTGGCAATCTTTTCGGCAACTCGATCTGGTGGTTCACCCCAAGTTAAATACACATCAATGTGTTTGGCAGCAACTTGGAGCGCCGCATCTGAAGAACCGCCAAAATATAAGGTGGGATAAGGCTTTTGTACGGGAGAAAATTGGAGTTTTGCGCCTTGAACTTTCAGATGGCGACCACTAAAGGTTACTTCTTCACCTTGCATGAGCGATCGCCAAATTGTCAAAAACTCATCTGTGAGTTCATAACGCTGATCGTGATCTAAGAAAATCCCATCTTTAGCAAGTTCTTTTGTGTCGCCACCAGTGACAACATTCAGAATAATTCGACCATTAGAAATCTGGTCAAAAGTAGCAGCCATCCTCACTGCTAATGAAGGCGACATAATTGCCGGACGAAAGGCTACAAGAAACCGCAAGCGTTCCGTAACTGAAATTAATGAAGTAGCGACAATCCAAGTATCTTGTTTTTGTCCAGTACCAATCAACATCCCGCCATAGCCCAATTTATCAACAGCTTGGGCGATTTGCTGCATATAGGGATAAGTGGCTGGTCGCCTGCCGATTGTAGTACCTAAATAACGCTCATCTCCCTGTGTCGGCAAATACCAAAAAACTTCCATTTTCTTATCTCCTGGCGCTATTTCTGGCTAATGGTTTCCGGTGTTATAGCTGCATATTGTTCGCTAGTCAGCATTGCTTCCTTAATATTGATGGGTTTAGGAATCACTTTTTCTTTGGCAAACAAATCTGCAATTTTCTGTTGTTTTTCCATAATTTCAGGCGTAATTGGTCTTATACCGTAAGTTCGCCTTTCAACCATTGTTGTTAAAATATCTTCATCAATTTTGAGATGAGGAATAGTCAGTTTTACAACTTCTGCTCGGTTTTTCTCACTCCATTGACCTGTGTTATCTATCTCCTCAAGAACTAATCGCACTAATTTCGGATTTTCTGTGGCAAATTTTCGCGCCGCCATGTAATATCCGCCCTGAGTAGAAATGCCACTAGCATCTCTCAAAACACGAGCATTTGCTTTTTTTTGAGCCACGGCTAAATAAGGGTCCCAAGTTACCCAAGCATCTATTTTGCCTTGAATAAAAGCATCACGAGCTTCTGAAGGAGGGAGGCTAATAGCTTGAATATCACTATATTTCAAACCAGCCTCTTCTAAAGCTTTGATTAATAAGTAATGGGAAGCAGAACCCTTTTGAAATACTACTTTTTTGCCTCTGAGATCGGCTAAAGTCCGAATCGGTGAATTCTTTTGAACGATAATTCCGCTTCCTTTACCAGTACTGGGTTTATTACTAGCAACATAAACTAAAGATGTGCCAGCCGCTTGGGCAAATATCGGGGGAGTCTCGCCTACAGAGCCAATATCAACCCTACCCACATTCATCGCTTCCATCAGTTGTGGCCCGGCGGCAAATTGCGCCCATTCTACGGAAATACCTAAAGGCTTGAGACGTTTTTCAATCAGTCCTTTAAGTCTGAAAATATCTCCAGAACTTTGATATCCCATTCGGACAACTTTGGTTTTTAACCCAGTGGTTTGATTTGCTGAATTTGGGGTTTGGACTGAGCAACTGATTAAGGTTGTTGAGATTGTTAATAATCCAGGTAAAAGGAATAGTGAAAAACGTTGGAAAATCTTAACTTGTGGCTGTTTGAAGGCAGGAATCATGGACGTGATACTTTGTTTTTTAATTTGCTTTTGGACTTATTTGGCTAATATTTGCCTATGTTCAGTCGTAAAGGCGCACAGATAATTGGTGTCAACTTAACGTGAAAGCCAGCCTAGAAAAAGCCTTTAGATATTGTCTCGTTGTCTCGTTTCCAGTCTCCGACTGGGAATGCTGTGCTTAGAGGCTCCGCCTCCCTTGCTGGCGGCAGAGCCACCAGGAGCAGCATTTCCAGCCCAGAGGCTGGAAACGAGATTTGACAAAGCTTTTAGCTTAAGTTGACACCAATGCACACAGATGTGCGCCTCTAGTGTTGTATTGCTCGTAACCTAAAGATTTAGACTTTTTGAAGCTGAAGGTTCTTTTGGAACAGTTCTTGAACATTTTTCCAAGCATCGGCAGCAGCTTCGGCATTGTAGCTGGCGCGATGATTGCAGAAAAAGCCATGTCCTGCACCGGGATAACGGAAGATAGCATGAGTAATCTGATTTTTCTTCAATTCAGCCTCAATCTGTTCTGTATGTTCTAAGGGGATTCCCTGATCGTCAAGACCAAAGAAGGCGTAAATGGGGCCTTTAATCTCTGGAGTGCGGGTGATGGTTGGTTCTCCACCGCCGGGAGTTGAGTTGGGAATCCCGCCACCATAGAAGGAAGCTGTAACTTTAATATCTGGTAGAGTGGCAGCTAGATAAACGACATGACCACCAAAGCAGAAACCAATAGAGCCGATCGCATCTCCTTGCACATTTGGTAAGGTTCTTAAATAAGCGATCGCAGCTTTAATATCACTCAATATTTCCTCTGCTGTTGTCTGTTCCTTATATCCTCTCCCTTGCTGGATATCTTCAGGGGTATAGCCACCCTCAAAACCGGGGGCGGTGCGTTGAAATAAAGTCGGTGCGATCGCCACATACCCCTCTTTGGCAAATTTCTCAGCAACTTCCCGAATGTGAATATTAACCCCAAAAATTTCCTGAATCACGATAACGGCTGGGAAGGTTCCCTTTTGTGCTGGTTCAGCTAAGTAAGCATCAATTTGCAAATCTCCGTTAGGGACTTTAACTTGAGCAGTGCGAATTTCTGTGTTTGTCATCTTAGGATTAGCCTGTAATTGCTTTCAGGACGCGATGTTTTATGGTAATTTTTGTACAATACTACTTAAAATATATCGATTTGCCGTAGTTTTAAGAGTAGTATTTCATAAACAATGTGCAAAGGCAAGTCCTTTGATTTAGAGATGTAGATGAATATAAGACCATACCAAGAATCTGATGCTGAATTAGTCAGTGCTTTGTGGGATGAGGTGTTTCCTAATAATCCGTCGCACCACAGCAGCCCAAAATTGGTAATCAGTCAGAAGCTTGCTGTACAACCTGAGTTGTTTTTCGTTACTGAGATTAACTCTGTAATTGTAGGCACTATCATGGCAGGATATGATGGGCATCGCGGTTGGCTATACACAGTTGCGGTCAGTCCTCAGTATCAACGGCAGGGTATTGGTAGCAAGCTAGTGCAGCACGCAGAGAAGGTATTAATAGCGATGGGATGCCTCAAAATTAATCTCCAAGTTCGTGTCTCCAACGCAGAAGTAGTTGAGTTTTATAGAAAACTTGGCTATCTCATTGAAGAACGCATCAGTATGGGAAAGCTTGTCGCATAGATGTTTGGTGAGTTGGAACAGAAAAACTTTAGAAATACGCCAGTATTATGGCAAAAGGTGATTGTAGCATTACCAAATTTAACCCAAATTAGGAGAAAAATTTATGAAGCTTAATGCAGTTCATCATATTCAAGTAACCTATCCTTTTGAAGTCGAGGAAGCAATGCTATCTTTCTACAGCGAAGTTTTGGGACTGACTGAAATTGCCAGACCTGATGTCGTTAAAAATGATTCAGGAGCGTGGTACAAATTGGGAGATATTCAACTGCACGTTAGTAGAGAGAAAAACGCCAATAACCAAGCATCTAGACGGCATTTTTGTTTCCAAGTCGATAACTTGAACGCTTTTGAAGAACACCTAAAAGAGCATGGGATAGAAATTATTCCCGATCAACGACCACTTCCAGAATGCGTGCGCTTTTTCCTCCGAGATCCCGGTGGGAATCGTATAGAGATTGCAGAGTTCGTTAAGAGTACTTTTGCACAGCGACAAACAATCGATTTTGTAGCCTGAAAGCCTTACTGTGGAAACAATCGACACCAATCAACGTTCGCGCAGCGTCTCGTAGAGAAGTTATGACGGTTTTCAAGGTTTTGGCGAGTGGTGTCGATGAATTCAATATATTTAGAAAAAGAGCATAGCATTTTACCTATGCTTGTCAAGATTTTGTCAATCTGACTCCTGTTAGCGCAGCGGGGCATAGCCCATTCTGATTTCTGAATTCTTTTTCAAATCAACAATTTTCTCCTGATGTTTCACACGCACCAATACTCACCCAGGTGCTAGAACCGTCTTGCCAATGTTCTTTTTTCCATATAGGGGCATTGTGTTTGAGCGTATCAATAGCATATTGGCAAGCTTCAAACGCCTCACTCCGATGAGGAGAACCCACAGCTACTAAAACGCTGATTTCCCCAACTTGCAAACGTCCAACACGATGATAAATCGCGACTCGATTCACATCAGACATAGATAAGCGAATATCAGCAGCAATTTGATAAAATATCCGCAACGCCATCGGTTCATAAGCTTGATACTCTAGGGCAATCACAGGTTTACCATCGGTTTGATTGCGAACCATACCACTCATCACAACCACAGCACCATTGGCTGGATCGTCTGATTTGGTGTAGATTTCTTCCAGAGACAATGGTGCAAAGGTAATGGCAAAACTATCTTCGGCTCTTGGTTTAACAGCAGAGGTAAGTGTGGTTGTCATAACTGCGTTGATATTATATGGGTTTTTTCTATTGTCTCTGAAGAAAGCATTACTAGTCTATGTTGAGTGGCTAAGATGGATGGAGCAACTACCATTCGCACATTGCAAGATATAATATCATGTTCGGGAAATCACTTACGATTAAATCCCGATTTTAATCCACCAGTGAAAACTGGTTAACCCTTGAATCAAATCTTGCTGTTGAAGTAAAGATTGACAGCGATGAAATAAAACTTCCTCTAAATCATTTAGAGTTTCAAACGATTGATTTGCAATTGGTTCATCAATCAAAGTCCACAATCTTTCAGCAGGTTGCAATTCAGGAGAATGAGAGGGCAAAAATGTTAAATGTAACCCTTGGGGAATTTTTAATTTATGGCTAGTATGCCACCCAGCACGGTCAACAGCCA